>CAVTAM010000001.1:0-139797 GCA_963732625.1 uncultured beta proteobacterium
GAATGACCCCCCGAAGCGGCTTCGCCGCCTCCCCCCGGGGGCACCGCCTGCGGCCTGCCGTTTCACTCTCTCAAGCAAGCACAACGTGTCCCCGCCCACGACTTTGCGGACTACCCTATCGTGATCGCGACCTTGCCGAACTGCTGACCCGACTCGAGCCGGCAGAGCGCCTGCGGCACCGCATCCAGCGCGTGGCGGCTGTCGATCACCGGCCGCATCGGTGAGCGCCCGCAGAACGCCAGCAAATCGCGGAACTCCGCCAGCGTGCCGAGCGTCGAGCCGAACACCTTCAACTGGCGGATGAACATCCGGCGCAGGTCGGCGCCGGGTTGGTCGCCGCTGGTCGCGCCGCAGGTGACCAGGCGCCCGCCGCGCACCAGGCTCTTCAGCGCCGCGCCCCAGACCGCGGCGCCGACGTTTTCGATCACCACATCGACGCCGCGCCCTCCTGTCAGGCCGAGCACCGTGCGCGCGATGTCTTGCGTTGCGCTGTGCACGACGGCGTCGGCGCCCATCTGCACGGCGCGTTCGAGCTTGGCCGCGTCGCGCGAGGTGACGATGACCTTTGCGCCCGCGGCCTTGGCCAATTGCAGCGCGGCCAGCGAGACGCCGCCGCCGATGCCGAACACCAGCACCGTCTCGTGCGCCTGCAAGCGCGCCTGCGTGAACAGCATGCGCCAGGCGGTGAGGTGGTTGACGCCGAGCGCGGCGGCCTGCACGTCGTCCCAACCTTCGCGGCAGCGGGAAGACATTGCGCGCCGGCAGGCTGACGACCTCGGCGAACGTGCCGTCGCGGTGCTCGCCGAGCAGGCTCATCGACGTGCACAACACGTCATCGCCGCGCAGGCAGAACTCGCAGCGCCCGCAGGCGATGCCCGGGTGCACGACGACGCGCTGGCCGACGTGCAGCGCGCGCTCGTCGGCGTCGAGCGCCTCGATCACGCCGGCGCCGTCGAGGCCCATGATCAGCGGCAGCGTGTGCGTGATGCCGGCGCCGCTGTCGCGCATGTACAGGTCGACGCGGTTGACCGTGGCTGCGCGCAGGCGCACCAGCACTTCCCCGGCGCGCCGGTCGGGTCGCGGACGTTCGCCAATGGCAACGACCTCGTTGCCGCCGTGGCCGGTGAGGTAGGCGGCCTTCACTGAAAGGCCTGGATGCCGGTGATCGCGCGGCCGAGGATCAGCGCATGAATGTCGTGCGTGCCCTCGTAGGTGTTGACGACTTCCAGGTTCACCAGGTGGCGCGCGACGCCGAACTCGTCGCTGATGCCGTTGCCGCCCATCATGTCGCGCGCCACGCGGGCGATGTCGAGCGACTTGCCGCAGCTGTTGCGCTTGATGATCGAGGTGGCCTCCACCGATGCGGTGCCGGCGTCCTTCATGCGCCCGAGCTGCAGGCAGCTTTGCAGGCCGAGCGTGATCTCGGTCAGCATGTCGGCGAGCTTCTTCTGGATGAGCTGGTTGGCCGCCAGCGGCCGGCCGAACTGCTTGCGGTCGAGCGCGTACTGGCGCGCGCGGTGGAAGCAGTCTTCGGCCGCGCCGAGCGCGCCCCAGGCGATGCCGTAGCGCGCGCTGTTCAGGCAGGTGAACGGGCCTTTCAGGCCGCGCACCTCGGGGAAGGCGTTCTCCTCGGGGCAGAAGACCTCGTCCATCACGATCTCGCCGGTGATCGACGCGCGCAGGCCGACCTTGCCGTGGATCGCCGGTGCGCTCAGACCCTTGGCGCCCTTGTCGAGCACGAAGCCGCGGATCGAACCGGCGTCGTCTTTGGCCCAGACGACGAACACATCGGCGATCGGGCTGTTGCTGATCCAGATCTTCGCGCCGCTGAAGCGAGTAGCCGCCGGGCACCTTCTTCGCGCGCGTGACCATGCTGCCGGGGTCGGAGCCGTGGTTGGGTTCGGTCAGGCCGAAGCAGCCGATCCATTCGCCGCTGGCGAGCTTGGGCAGGTACTTCTGCTTCGTCGCCTCGTTGCCGAATTCGTTGATCGGCACCATCACCAGCGACGACTGCACGCTCATCATCGAGCGGTAGCCCGAATCGACGCGCTCGACTTCGCGCGCGATCAGGCCGTAGCTGACGTAGTTCAGGCCGGCGCCGCCGTAGGCTTCGGGAATCGTCGGGCCCAAGCAGGCCGAGCTCGCCCATCTCGCGAAAGATCGCCGGGTCGGTCTTCTCGTTGCGGAAGGCGTCGAGCACGCGCGGCTGCAAGCGCTCCTGGCAGTAGGCATGCGCGGCGTCGCGGATCGCGCGCTCGTCGGCGGTGAGTTGGGCGTCGAGCGCCAGCGGGTCGGCCCAGTCGAAGTTGCGTGTGCGTGTGCCATGGTTCATGTCTCCTGTTAAGGTTTCAGTCGCGGCGCCATCAGCTCGCGGCCGATGATGAGTTGCTGGATCTGCGTCGTGCCTTCGTACAGGCGCAGCAGGCGCACGTCGCGGTAGAAGCGCTCGACAGGGTACTCGTTGATGTAGCCCGCGCCGCCGTGCACCTGCACGCCGCGGTCGGCCACGCGGCCGGCCATCTCGGTGCAGAACAGCTTGGCGCACGAGACGCGCATCGAGACGTCCGGGTCCGAGACGTGCGCAGCGCTTGCGGTCGAAGCGCTGCGCGCACGTCGCGCACCAAGCGCCCAGCCGGCCTGCAGCTCGGCCTGGCTGTCGGCGAGCATCGCCTGCACGAGCTGGAAGTCGCCGATGCGCCTTGCCGAACTGCTTGCGCTCGCGCGCATAGCGCACCGACTCGTCGAGCACGCGCTGCGCGATGCCGCAGGCCACCGCCGAGATGTTGAGCCGCCCGCGGTCGAGCACCTTCATCGCCGTCTTGAAGCCCAGGCCGGGCATGCCGCCGATGATGTTGGCAGCCGGCACGCGCACGTTCTCGAGCATCACGTCGCAGGTCATCGTGCCGCGCTGGCCCATCTTCTTGTCCTTCTTGCCGAGCGTGATGCCAGGCAGGTCGGCGGGAACGATGAATGCCGAGACACCGGCTGCCCGGGCCCGCCGGTGCGCGCCATCAGCGTGAAGGCCCCGGCGCGCGGCGCATTGGTGATGAAGCGCTTGGTGCCGTTGAGGACGTAGTGGTCGCCGTCGAGCTCGGCACGCGTCTTCAGCGATGCGGCGTCGGAGCCGGCATCGGGCTCGGTCAGCGCGAAGGACATGATCAGCTCGCCGCTTGCCACACGCGGCAGGTAGTCAGCCTTCTGATCCGGCGTGCCGTCCATCAGGATGCCCTGCGAGCCGATGCCGATGTTGGTGCCGAACACCGAGCGGAACGCCGTCGCCGTCTGGCCGAGTTCGAAGTTGACCTGCACCTCCTGGCTCACCGACAAGCCGATGCCGCCGAACTCCTCGGGTACGGTCAGGCCGAACAGGCCCATCTCCTTCATCGCCTCGACCAGCTCAGGCGGAACCTCGTCGTGCTCCTCGAGGTGGTTCTCCGCGGGCACCAGCTGCTCGCGGACGAAGCGCTGCACGGTGGCCAGCAGCAGCTCGAAGGATTCGGTGTCGAGGGCCATGTTCGAGACTCCCGCAGACGGCTCACTCGACGATGATCTTGCGGTCGCGGATCAGCGCGGACAGGGTCTTGCCTTCCTCTCCAGCAGCTTCTTGAACTCGGCCGTCTCCAGCGCCACCGGCTCGGCGCCCAGGTCGCCGAAGCGCTGCTTCGTTGCCGGCGCAGCCAACACCTTGGCCACTTCGCGGGTCAGGCGCGCGATCACCTCGGGCGGCGTGTTGTTAGGCACCCAGAGGCCGAACCAGATGTCCAGGCCGGCATCCTTGATGCCCAGGTCGGCGTAGGTCGGCACGTCGGGGAAGAACGGCGACTTCTTGTCGCTGGCCACGGCCAGCAGCTTGACCTTGCCGGACTTGATGTGCGGAAAGGCGATGCCCGGATCGAAGGCCATGTCGGCCTGGCTGGCCATCACGTCCTGCAGCGCCGGGGCGGCGCCGCGGTAGGGCACGTGGGTGATGAAGGTGCCGGTGCTCTGCTTGAACAGCTCGCCGGCGAGCTGCGGCGGCGTGCCGGTGCCCGCCGAGGCGTACGACAGCTTGCCTGGGTTGGACTTGGCCATCGCGACGAGCTGCTTCGCGTCCTTGACCTCGAGGCCCGGGCGCGTGATCAGGTACATCTGCGTGCGGCCGATGCCCATCACCGGCGTCAGATCGCGCGACGGCAGGAGCGCGGACTTGAACAGCGAGGGATTGGCCGTCTCCACCGAGGTCGGCGCGATCATCACCGTGTAGCCGTCGGGCGTGGCCTTGACGACCTCGCCGGCGGCGAGGTTGCCGCTGGCGCCGGGCTTGTTGTCGACGATCACGGTCTGGCCGAGCGCTTCGGTCAGGCCCTGCGCGATCAGGCGGGCCATCACGTCGGTGGTGCCGCCGGGGGCGAAGCCGACGACGATGCGCACCTGCTTGTTGGGCCATGCCGCTTGGGCTTGCGCTTGCGCGGGCAGCGCAGCGACCGCTGCAGCAGTGGCCGCGAGGGCGCCGACGAACGAGCGGCGCAGCAATTGTCCTGACGTGAATGTCATCGTCATGTCTCCTGGTTTTGAACGGTGGGGCGGGAACTACAAGGTGCCGTCGCGCAGCATGTCGCGCAGCTTGAACTTCTGGATCTTTCCGGACGGCGTGGCCGGCATCGCCTCGCGCACGATCAGGCGCTCGGGGATGTACTGCACCGCCACCTTCTGCGCCTTCAGGAATTCGACCATCGAGGCCTGGTCGATGCGCTGCCCGGCTTTCGGCACGACGACCGCGCAGGCACGCTCGCCGAGCCGCTCGTCGGCGTAGGCGACGATCGCGACCTGCGCGACGGCCGGGTGCTTGTAGAGCAGCGACTCGATCTCGAACACCGGGATGTTCTCGCCGCCGCGGATGATCACGTCCTTGCTGCGGCCGCTGATGCGGACGTAGCCGCGCGCGTCGATGTGCGCCAGGTCGCCGGTGTCGAACCAGCCGTCGGCGTCGGTGCCGTTCAACTGCGGTCGCTTCAGGTAGCCGCCGAAGTTGGAGCACGCGCGCACCATGAGCTTGCCGATCTCGCCGGCCGGCAGCGTCTTGCCGTCGAAGTCGATGACCTTGAGTTCCACGCCGGGCAGCGCGCAGCCGTCGGTGGTGAAGGCGCGTTCGTCGTCGTCGTCGAGCTTGATCAGCGTCACCGCGCCGTTCTCGGTCATGCCCCAGGCCGAGACGATCTTCGTGCCCAGCGTCTTGCGCGCCTGCTCGACCAGCGGGCCGGGGATCGGTGCACCGGCGCAGAGAAAGGTCTTCAGCGTCGGCACCGGCTGCGCCGTTTCCGCGACCGTCTTCGTCAGGTCGGTGAGGAAGGGCGTCGAGGCCATCGTGAAGCTGACCCGCTCGTTGCGGATCAGCTCGACGGCCTTCTTCGGATCCCACACGTCCTGCAGCACGACGCTGGCGCGCAGCATGATCGGCATCATCAGGCCGTACATGAAGCCGGTCTGGTGCGCCATCGGCGAGGCCATCAGCACGACGTCGTCGCGCGCCGAGCTTCAGCCGCTCGGCGTAGGGAACGATGTTGGCCATCACCGTGTTGGCCGAGTGCATCACGCCCTTGGGCTCGCCGGTGGTGCCCGAGGTGTAGATCAGCTGCGTGATGTCGTCGGGGCCCGGACGGTGGCGCGTGAGGATCTGCCGCGGCGTCGGCGTCCTTCTCCCACGCCGGTTGCGTGAGCAGCGCATCGAAGTCATCGGCGCCGCCGCCGCCCACCACGACGATGTGCTTGCAGTGCCGGCAGTTGCGGCTGCAGCGCGCGCGCCATCGCCTCATGGTCGAAGCCGCGGAAGACCTTCGGCACGATCAGCACCTTGGCCTCGCCGTGCTTCAGCATGAACGACAGCTCGCGCTCGCGGAAGATGTGCATCAGCGGGTTGACGACCGCGCCGATGCGCGAGCAGGCCAGATACGACGAGCGTGAACTGCCACCAGTTCGGCAGCTGCATCGCGACCACGTCGTTGCGGCCGACGCCCAGGCGCGACAGGCCCACGGCGATGCGGTCGGCGAGCGCGGCGAGCTCGCTGTAGCTGAAGCGGCGCACCTCGCCCGACTCCACGCGCACGGCGGTCAGCGCCGTCTTGTCCGGGATGCTCGCGCACGCAGGCGTCGAGTTCGTCGTTGATCGTGCGGTCGCGCCAATGGCCTTGGGCGACGGCTTGCGGCACGGCGCGGGGCCAGCAGAACGGCGTCGAATTCCATGTTGTGTCTCCTTGCCCTCAAGCCGGCACGGCCGCGCGGCCCGCACGAGCACGCGCGATGATGGTTTTCATGATCTGCGCCGTGCCGTCGCCGATCTGGAAGCCGAGCACGTCGCGCAGGCGCTGCTCCATCGGCCCGCGGTCGTAGCCGCCGTGGCCGAACGACAGCAGGCACTGGTGCACGCAGTCGTAGGCGAGCTTGGGCGCCCACCATTTGCACATCGCCGCTTCGGCGCTGTGCGGCAGGCCCTTGTCCTTCAGCCACAGCGCTTGCAGGCACAGCAGGCGCGCGGCTTCGACCTGCGTGTCGAAGTCGGCCAGCGGATGCGACACGCCCTGGAACGCCGACAGCGGTTTGCCGAAGGCCTCGCGCTGCGCGACGTAGTCCCAGGTTTCTTCGAGCGCGACGCGCGCCACGGCCAGCACCTGCAGCCCGATCAGCGCGCGCGAGAAGTCGAAGCCCTGCATCACCTGCACGAAGCCCTTGTTCTCGTCGCCCAGGCGGTGATCGACCGGCACGCGCACGTTCTCGAAGAAGATCGAGCCGCGGCCGATGGCGCGCTGGCCGTGGCAGTCGAAGCGGTTGGTCGTCACGCCGGGCAGGTCCATCGGCACCAGCAGCGCGGTCACGCCGTGGGCTTGCGACTCGCACCGTGCCGGTGCGGCCGAAGACGACGGTCGCGTCGGCCTGGTCGGCGGCGGAGATCGACGTCTTCTCGCCGTTGATCACGTAGTGCTCGCCTTGACGTTCGACTCGCAGCCGCAGGTTGCCGGCGTCCGATCCGCCGCGCGGCTCGGTCAGCGCGATCGCCAGCAGCGCCTCGCCGCGCGTCGAGCTTGGCCAGCCACGGCTTGACGACCTCGGGCTGGCCGTGGTGCGTGAGGATCTGGCCGTTCAGCGACGCCAGCAGGTTGATGTACGAGATGCTGAGATCGGCGCGCGCCACTTCCTCGTGGATCACGCCGGCCGCCAGGCAGCCCATGCCTTGCCCGCCGACAGCTTCCGGCAACTCGGGCGCGATGAATCCCATCTCGCCCATCTCGCGCATCAGCTGCCGGTCGAGCACGCGCGTCTTGTCGCGCTCCTGGAAGCCGGGCGCGATGCGGTCGGTGGCGAAGCGCCGCGCGTGGTCGGCGAGTGCGACCAGGTCGTCGTCGAGGTAGGGGTTCATCGCGGCGCGCCTCACTTGACGAACTTGCGGAACTCGGGCTTGCGCTTGTCCTTCAGCGCCGCCACGCCTTCGCGCGATTCTTCGGTGTCGTAGTACAGCTTCAGCGCATACATGCCCATGCCGGCGATGCCGGCCTGGTGCGCGGTGTCCATGTTGAAGCTGCGCTTGGCGATGGCGATGCGCGGTCGGGCTGCGCTCGCAGATCTCTTCGGCCCACTCCTGCACCTCGGCGTCGAGCTGGTCGTGCGGCACGCACACGTTGGCCAGGCCCATCGCCACCGCTTCGGCGCCCGAGTAGCGGCGGCACAGGTACCAGATCTCGCGCGCCTTCTTCTCGCCGACCACGCGCGCCAGGAAGGCCGTGCCGTAGCCCGGATCGACCGAGCCCATCTTCGGGCCGACCTGGCCGAACTGCGCCTTCTCGGAGCAGATCGTCAGGTCGCAGATCGTGCACAGCACGTTGCCGCCGCCGATGGCAAAGCCCTGCACGCGGGCGATGACGGGCTTGGGCACGTTGCGGATCGCGTCGTGCAGCTCTTCCATCGGCAGGCCGATGGTGCCGCGGCCGTCGTAGTTGCCGTCGTGCGCCGACTGGTCGCCGCCGGTGCAGAACGCCTTCTCGCCGGCGCCGGCCAGCACGATCGCGCCGATGCTCTTGTCGTAGCCGGCCTTGTTCAGCGCCTTGATGAGCTCGTCGCAGGTGGTGCCGCGAAACGCGTTCATCTTGTCCGGCCGGTTGATCGTGATCCAGGCCACGCCGTTGCGCACTTCGTACAGGATGTCTTCGAAAGTCATGGTGTGTCTCCTCAACCGTTCATGGTCAAACCGCCGGACACGCTCAGCACCTGTCCGGTCACGTAGGCGGCGTCGTCGCTGGCGAAGAACAGCACCGCGCCGGGCAGATCGTCGGGCTGGCCGATGCGGCCGAGCGGGATCGAGCGCGTGAACGCTTCCATCAGCTTCTCGGGGTTGCCGGCGCCTTGCTTGTAGTCCTCGAACAGCGCGGTGGCGGTCGGGCCGGGGCAGACGACGTTGACGGTGATGCCGTGGCGCGCATGTTCACGCGCGATGGTTTTGGAGAACGCCACCAACCCGCCCTTGCAGGCCGCGTACACCGCTTCGCCCGACGAGCCGACACGCGCCGCGTCCGACGAGATGTTGACGATGCGGCCCGTCTTGCGCGCGGCCATGCCGGGCAGCACCGCGTGGTGCATGTGCAGCGCGCCGGTGAGGTTGATCGCGATCAGCTTGTCCCACTGCGCCGGCTCGGTCTTGGTGAACGGCTTGAAGACGTCCCAGCCGGCGTTGTTGACGAGCACGTCGATCGGGCCGAGCTGCGCTTCGCAGGCCTGCACCGCGGCGTTGACGCTGTCGCGGTCGGTGATGTCGCAGACGAAGGCCTGCGCCTTTCCGCCTTCGGCGCGGATTGCCGCGGCCACTTTTTCGGCGGCGTCCTGGTTCAGGTCGAACACCGCGACGCGTGCGCCATCGGCGCCGAAGCGCTTGCACGTTGCGCCGCCGATGCCACCGCCGCCACCGGTGATGACCACGGTCTGGTTGTCGAATCGCTTCATGAAGAGTCCTTTCCTTCTACAGTCCGTTTGCGTCGCCGTCTTTCACATCGACCGGCTATATATGTCAATGTATTGACGTATATTAGGTGCTGCTCGACCACGGCGCAAGGACTGATGCTTGCCGGAAATCCTAGAGAAAACCCTATGAACAAAGCCGCGCAGACGAAGATCGAGATGGCCAACCGAGTGTTCTTCCGGCTCTACCAATGTGCAAACATGTTGCATAAAACAGGCAGCCGTGCGGTCGAGGCCGAGGGCCTGACGACGCAGCAATGGGCCGTGCTCGGCGCCTTGTCGCGCGACAAGGCGCAGGCCGGCATGAGCATCGGCGACCTGGCGCGCTACCTGATGGTGAGCCGGCAGAACCTGTCGGGGCTGATCGGCCGCATGGAGCGCGACGGCCATGTGGAGATCGCGCCCGACGGCCGCGACCGGCGCTCGCGCGTCGTGACGATGACCGACTCAGGCCGCCACGTCTGGCAGGACCTGGCGCTGCCGAAGATCCACGCCTACTACGAGCAGATCCTCGCCGACTTCTCGATCAACGACGTGACGCACACGCTCCACTACTTGCTCAAGATGCTGGAGAACATGCAGCGCATCGATGCCGAGCGCGGCGCGGTTGAAGAGAGCGCTGCGGACAACTCCGCGGCGTGAGCGTGGCTCTGTTCAGCACCGGTGACGATCGAGCAGGATGCGCCCGAAGAAGGCCGCGAGCTCGTCGTGCGCGTCCAGCGGCAACACGTTCGAGACGTACTGGTCGGGGCGGACGATGACCATCGCGCCCTGCGCACGGTCGATGCCGCATTGGTCGAAGATGTCGCGGCCGCTCTTGGATTCGGCGCAGTAGGCCTTCTCGTAATCGACCAGCCCGAAGCGCCCCTTGCGCGGCAGCAGCATTGGCGGCAGCGCATCGACTTCGAGTTCGCGGTGCCCCTGCTGGAAGACCGCGCGAACGTCGATCACGCTGTCGATGTCCGCGCCGTTCGGCGTGAAGCGGCGGATCGGCGAGTTCGGCGACGCGTGCAAGTACGCCGCTAATTCGCGCAGGCGCTTGCCGTTGGCATCAGCAAACATGTAGAGACGCCAGGCGCCGTCGGCACGCGCGGCGTGGCCGAGCTGCATCGGCTTGGCGTCGGCCAGGCGCACCACGGGGGCAGAGTGAAAACGCATGCCGATCGTGAAGCCTTCGGCGAGCGCCTGGTGCGTGGCTTCGGCCGTCAGCACCGTGGTCGGCGCGTACTGCGTCGCCACACCCGCCGTATAGCGGCCCGACTCGACGAAGGTCGCCTGCAGCTCGGCCGGATCGACGCCGCCGAGTTCAGGGCGCAGCGGATTTTTCGGCGGCGACGCCATGATCTTCGACCACGCCTTGTCAAAGTCGATCAGCCCTTGCGCGATCGCGTGGCGCTCGGCGGAGTAGGTGCGCAGCAGCTCCGGCGTCGATCGTCCTTCGAGCACCGAGGCGAGCTTCCAGCCGAGGTTGAACGCGTCCTGCATCGACACGTTCATGCCCTGGCCGGCCTTCGCGCTGTGCGTGTGGCAGGCATCGCCGGCGATGAAGACGCGCGGCAGGCGCGATTTGATCTGGTCCGCGGGAACATCGTCGAAGCGATCGGTGACGCGCTGGCCGACCTGATACACCGCGAACCAGGCGACGCTCTTCACGTCGAGCGTGTACGGGCGCAGCACGCGTTGCGCGGTGGCGATCACGCTGTCTTGCGTGTGTTGCTCGCGCAAGGCCTCGCGGTGGTTCGGGTCGATCTCGCCGAGATCGACGTACAGCCGCACCAGGTGGCCGCCCTCGCGCGGGATGAGCAGGATGTTGCCCTCGTCGGCCGACTGGATCGCGGCCTTCAAGCGAATGTCCGGGAAGTCGGTCGTGGCCAGCATGTCCACCACGCCCCAGGCGTGGTTGGCGAAGTCGCCCCGCGGCACCGCGCCGATGGCCTCACGCACGCGGCTGCGCGCGCCGTCGCAGCCGACGACGTACTTGGCGCGGAGGGTCTTGTCCGCACCGCTGGCAACGTCGCGCAGCGTCACCACGACCGGGTACGCGCTCGAGTCAGATTCCGCCTCGACTTTCAGCGTGATGAACTCCAGCCCGTAGTCGGCTTCGAGCCGCGTCGGCGAGTTGCGCATGTACTCGAGCAGGTACTGCTGCAAGCGCGCCTGGTTGACGATGACATGCGGCATCTCCGACAAGCCGTCCTCGGTGTCCTGCACTCGGCCGGTGCGCACGATGCGCGAGCGGTCTTGCGGGGACGGGCGCCAGAACACGGTCTCGTTGACCCAGTAGGCCTCGCGCACGAGCTTGTGACCCAGACCGAAGGCCTCGAACATTTCCACCGTGCGGCAGGCCACGCCATCGGCCTGGCCGACCTGCAGCGGCCCGTCGCGGCGCTCGATGAGCCTCGTGCTGATGCCGGGGAAGGTCGAGAGCTGGGCCGCGAGCAGCGTGCCCGCGGGGCCGCTGCCGACAACGAGCACGTCGACCGTGTCGGGAAGGCTCGCGGGTCGATCTTCGATGCCGGGCGCTGCCTGCTGAACGTCGGGGTCGCCTGGCGTGTAGCCATTCAGATAGAACTGCATGGGGTCTCCTTGTTCTACGAAGCGCCGCTGAAGGCGAAGTCCACCTCGGGCTTCAACCCGCTGATGATGCGCGCGATGCTCTTGCCCGAGCCGCAGGAGTGCGTCCAGCCGAGTGTGCCGTGGCCCGTGTTGAGGAACAGATTCGGCAGCTTGCTGCGGCCGATGATCGGCACGTTGCTCGGCGTGGCCGGGCGCAGGCCGGTCCAGAACTGCGCTTGTTCGGCGTCGCCCGCGCCGGGGAAGAGTTGCTCGACGCGGCGGACGATGGCTTCGCAGCGCACGCGGTTCAGGTCGCGGTCGTAGCCGTTGAGTTCTGCGGTGCCGGCGATGCGCAGGCGGTCACCCAGCCGCGAGAAGACGAGCTTGTACTCGTCGTCGGTGAGAGAGACCTGGTGTGCCATCGACGCGTCCTTGACCGGCATCGTCACCGAGTAGCCCTTGGCCGGATAGATCGGCAGCGAGATGCCGAGCGGCTGCGCGTAGAGCGGCGACAGGCTGCCCATCGCCAGCACGTAGGCGTCAGCGCGCAGGCGCTGGAAGCGGCCTTCGCTGTCGGTGGCTTCGACGTGGTCGATGCGGCCGCCGGCCTCGCGCAGCGACGTGACGGTGTGGCTCATCTTGAACTGCACGCCGTCTTCCTGGCAGCGCTTGACGAGCTCGCGCGCAAACTGGTTGGCGTCGCCCGATTCGTCTTCGGCGGTGTAGGTGGCGCCGGCGAGTTGCGGGCGGATGTGGCGCAGCGCGGGTTCGAGCTTCACGGCCGTCGTCGGCCGAGATCACGCGCCGGTCGCAGCCGAGTTCGCGCATCTGCGCGGCCGGGCCTTCGGCGCCGTCGAATTCTTTCTGGCTCGTGTAGAAATGCAGGATGCCCTGCGTGCGCTCGTCATACGCGATGCCGATGTCGCGCCGCAGTTGCTGCAGCATGTCGCGGCTGTAGGTGCCGAGCTGCACGATCTGGCGGATGTTGTGGCGCGTGCGCGCCGGCGTGCACTCGCGCAGGAACTGCAGGCCCCACAGCCACTGCCGCATGTCGGCGCGGATGCGAAACAAGAGCGGCGCGTCTTCCTTGCCGAGCCACTTCAGCACCTTGAACGGCGCGCTCGGATTGGCCCAGGGCTCGGCGTGGCTGACCGAGATTTGTCCGCCGTTGGCGAAGCTGGTTTCCGCCGCGGGCGAGGCCTGGCGATCGACCACGGTGACGTCGTGGCCCTGCTGGCGCAGGAAGTAGGCCGAGGTCACGCCGAGCAGGCCGGCGCCGAGAACGATGACTTTCATGGGAGAAGCTCCAGTCGAACTGAATGGGCCGCTCCCCCTGTCCTTGATACCTGAGAGATTCGGCGCGGCGGGCTTGCGGCCCGGGCCTTGCTCCTTCGGTGCGTCACCTGCGTGACGGCTCTCCAGACGGCGATGGTGATGGTGTGCAGTACGAAACCTGAGCGTGCATGGGAGTTTGCGCCTTCGGTGGCCCCGGCTTGCGTCGGAGCGCTCTCCTGCTGGGTCGTGATCTTACTGAGTCATGGCGAGAAAGCGTTCGGCCAGCAGCACCCAATAGGCGCTGCCGACGGCGATGTTGCGGTCGTTGAAGTCGTAGCCCGGGTTGTGCACCATGCAGCCGCCCTCGCCGACGCCGTTGCCGATCAGCACGTAGCTGCCGGGCACACGTTCCAGCATGAAGGCGAAGTCTTCGCTGCCGGTCAGCGGCGGGCCTTGTTGCGTCACGTTGTCGGCGCCGACGAGTTCGGTCGCCACGTCGCGCGCGAAGGCGGTCTCGGCCGGCGTGTTGACGAGCACCGAGTAGCCGGCGCGCCAATCGATGCGCGCCGTGACGCCAAAACTTTCGGCCTGCGCCGACACCAGCGCCTTGATGCGCCGCTCGAGCGTGGCGCGCACCTCGCGGTCGAGCGCGCGCACGCTGAGTTCGAGCGTCGCACTGGCCGGGATCACGTTGTTGGCCTTGCCCGCATGCAACGCGCCGACGGTCACCACCGCGGCGTGCAGCGGATCGACGTTGCGCGCGACGATCGTCTGCAGCGCCATCACGATCGAAGCCGCGGCGACGATCGGGTCGGCCGTGCGGTGCGGCATCGCACCGTGGCCGCCGATGCCGGCCAGCGTGATCGTCGCGTAATCGGACGAGGCCATCGCCGCGCCCTCGCGCAGCACCAGGTGCCCTTGCGCGATGCCGGGCATGTTGTGCATCGCGAACACCGCGTCGCACGGGAAGCGCTCGAACAGGCCGTCGGCCATCATGCGCAGCGCGCCGCCGCCGCCTTCTTCGGCCGGCTGGAAGATCAGGTGCAGCGTGCCGTCGAAGCGGCCGTCTTGTGCGAGGTGGCGCGCGGCGGCGAGCAGCATCGCCGTGTGGCCGTCGTGGCCGCAGGCGTGCATCACGCCGCTGTTGACGCTCGCCCACTCGGCCCCGCTGGCCTCGTCGATCGGCAGCGCATCCATGTCGGCGCGGATGCCCAGGCGCTTCTTGCTCGTGCCGCGCACCAGCGTGCCGACGACGCCGGTGCCGCCGATGCCGCGCTCGACCGCGTAGCCCCAGCCTTCGAGCTTGTCAGCCACCAGCGCCGCCGTGCGGTGCTCTTCGAACGCGAGTTCGGGGTGGCGATGGATGTCGCGGCGCAGGCTGATGAACTCGCCGGCGCGGGCTTGCAATGCGTCGAGCAGGTAGGTCACGGCACGCTCACTGCGGCTGCAGATTGATCTGCTTGGCAATCGCGCGGTAGCGCGCGGTCTCGGCCTCGAAGAATTTTGCCGACTCCGCCAGCGTCATCGGCTCCGAGGCGAGTTGAGTCTGCGCTGCCAGTTGCGAGCGCACTTCCGGGTTCTGCAGCGTCTTGCCGATGGCGGCATGCAGGCGGGTGACGACATCTTCGGGCGTGCTCTTGGGCACCATGAAGCCGGTCCAGATCTTGTACGAGAAGTTCTTCAGCTCCTTGCCTTCGCTCGCGGCCGGCACGTTCTTCAACAACTCCGAGCGCTGCGCGCCGAGCTGGCCGATCACCTTCATGCGGCCCTGCTCGGCCAGTGCGCCCATCGCGGCGCTGTAGACCAGCACCGCGAAGTCCACCTGCCCGCCGCCGATGTCTTGCAGCAGCGGCGCGTTGCCCTTGTACGGCACATGCGCCAGCTTGATGCCGGTCTGCGCCTGCACGTTTTCCAGGATCAGGTGGTAGAGCGAGCCGACGCCCACGCTGCCGTAGGTCAGCGGCTTGTCGCCAGACTTGCGTGCCAGTGCGATCAGCTCGTCGACGCTGTTGACGCCCAGGTCCTTGCGCGTCACGAACACCATGACCGCATCGGCCACCGGATGCACCAGGCGAAAGTCTTCCGTCTTCAACTTCACCGCCGCATTGGCCAGCGGCGACAGGATCACTTCGTTGGGCGAACCCTGAAAAACGAAGTAGCCGTCGGCCGGCGCGGCGAGCACCTTCTGCGCCGCCAGCGCGCCGCTGACGCCGCCGAGGTTTTCCACCAGCACCTGCTGGCCCAGCTCCTTGCCGAGCGGGTTGAAGAAGATGCGCGCGATGGCGTCCGACGGGCCGCCGGCCGGGTACGGCACCATCAGGTTGACCGGCTTGTTGGGGAAGCCCTGCGCGCTGGCCAGGCCGGCGGCGAGCGAGAAGCCGGCGATCAGTGCAGCACGGCGAGTGGCAACGAAGTTCATGGCGGCTCCAGGCGGGTTGGGGGTGAGCGCAATGTAGGCAGCGCCGCAGGCAACGTCCAATGCATTGTTGGTTGGATTAGCATGCGGACACCGCATTCTTGTGCCGAGGCCCGCCGATGACGCTCGTGCAACTGCGCCACCTGATCGCCCTGGCCGACCAGGCCTCGTTCAGCAAGGCCGCGTTGGCCGCGCACCTGAGCCAGCCGGCACTCTCGCGCAGCATCCGCGCGCTCGAAGACGAGCTGTCGCTGCCGCTGGTGGACCGCATCGGCCGCCGCGTCGAGCTCACGGTGCATGGCCGCGACGCGCTCGAGCGCGCACGCCAGATCGTCTTCGACGCCGACGAGCTGCGTGCGCGCGGCCAGCGCGTCAAGGAACATGCGGCCGGAACGCTGCGCATCGGCATGGGCTCGGGCCCAGGCGCGATGCTGATGACGGCGCTGCTGCAAAAGGTCTGCGCCGACCACGCGCGTCTGCGCCTGGAGATCACGCGCAGCGGCACCGACCTGCTCGTGCAGGCGCTGCGCGACAAGGCGCTCGACGGCCTGGTGGTCGATGCGCGGTCGCTGAAACCGGCGCCCGACCTGCGCGCCGAGTTCGTGCACGAGATGCGCGGCGCGTTCATGGTGCGGCGCGGCCACCCGCTGGCACGCACGCGCCGCGCGCTGCCCTTCGACGCGCTGCGCGAGCACCCGATCGCCTCGACGCCGCTGTCAGACGAGGTGGCGCGCCTGCTTGTCGAGCGCTACGGCCCGCAGGCGCACCCCGAGGTCTGCGTGACGCTGCGCTGCGATGAACTGTCGAGCCTGATCGAGCTGGCGCGCACGACGCACGCCGTGCTGCTGGCCGTGCGCGCCGCCGCGCCCGACCTGGTGGAGTTGAAGCTCGCGCCGCCGCTCGACGCCACCGCGCGCTTCGGCCTGGTGACGCTGGCGCGGCGCACCGAATCGCCGGCGCTGGCGCTGGTGCGGGACTTGATGCGGCAGCGATTGCGTGGATAACCCCGTTGCCACCGACGCGGCCGTGCAGGCATGCTATGAGTCCACTGAACCAAATGAAGTCCACACCCGCTCGTCTGCGCCTCGACGCGCCATGCGTCGTTGCAAATGCTCGCGATACCTGCGGGTATCGCTGTGCTTTGCGCCTAGCCTGGCACGCCGCTGCGCAGCCGCTCGGGCGCGATTCATCTGGTTCAGCGGACTAGCCTTCACACAGGAGCCCTTGCCCATGCGTCTCTCGCCCACGCTGTTCACCGCCGCCGCACTCGCTGCGCTCACGTCCACCGCCTTCGCGCAAGCCCAGCCGCCGCTCAAGGTCGGCCTGATGCTGCCGTCCACCGGCACCTTCGCCGCGCTCGGCGACATGATCGAGCGCGGCTTCAAGCTGCATGTCGAAGAACAGGGCGGCAAGTTGGGCGGCCGCGAGATCCAGTACTTCAAGGTCGATGACGAGAGCGAGCCGAGCAAGGCCACCGACAACGTCAACAAACTCATCAAGCGCGACAACGTCGACGTCATCGTCGGCACCGTGCACTCAGGCGTGGCCCTCGCCATGGCGCGCGCGGCCAAGGACAGCGGCACGCTGCTGATCGTGCCCAACGCCGGCGCCGACGCGATCACCGGGCCGCAGTGCGCGCCGAACATCTTTCGTTCGAGCTTTTCCAACTGGCAGCCGGGCTACGCCACCGGCGTCGTCGCCGCGGGCAAGGGCTACAAGCGCGCGATGACGATCACCTGGAACTACGCCGCCGGCAACGAAACGGTCAAGGGCTTCACCGAAGCGTTCGAAAAAGGCGGCGGCAAGGTCATGAAGGATCTGTCGCTGCCGTTCCCGGGCGTCGAGTTCCAGCCGCTGCTGACCGAGATCGCGTCGCAGAAGCCCGATGTGGTGTTCGCCTTCTTCGCCGGCGGCGGCGCGGTCAAGTTCGTCAAGGACTACGACGCCGCGGGCCTGAAGAAAAGCATTCCGCTGATGGGCTCGGGCTTCCTCACCGACGGCACGCTCGAAGCGCAAGGCGCGTCGGCGCAGGGCCTGATCACCGCGCTGCACTACGGCGACAACATCGAGACGCCGCGCAACACGGCTTTCCGCAACAAGTTCGCCGTGGCCAACAAGGTCAACCCGGACGTCTACGCGCTGCAAGGTTATGACGCGGCGCAGATGCTGGCCATCGGCTGGCTGCGGTCAAGGGCGACACGAGCAAGAAGGATGCGCTCTACGCGGCGATGAACAAGGCGCAGATCGACAGCCCGCGCGGCAAGTTCACGCTCAGCCCGCAACGCAACCCGACGCAGGATTTTTACGTGCGCGAGGTCAAGGGCAACTACAACGTCGTCACCGGCGTCGCTGTGAAGGCGCTGGCCGATCCGGGCCGGGGGTGCAAGCCATGATTCTCGAAGTCGCCGACATCCGCATCGCCCCGGGCCAGCAGGCCGCGTTCGATGAAGCCATCGTGCGCGGCCTGACGACGGTGATCTCGCAGGCCAAGGGCTACCGCGGCTACAAGGTCAACAAGGGCGTCGAAAGCCCCGAGCGCTACCTGCTGCAGATCTTCTGGGACACGCTCGAAGACCACACGGTGGGCTTTCGCGGCGGGCCGCTGTTCGCGCCGTGGCGCGCCATCGTCGGGCCGTTCTTCGCATCGCCGCCGGTGGTCGAACACTTCACGCTGCTGGCGAAGTCGGATTGAGCTTGGCCTTGGCGCGCTGGCGCGCGCCGAGCTCGAGCGCCAGGTGCAACGCCGCGGCTACCGCCAGCGGCAGCACGTAATACAGCGCGCGAAACGCCAGCAGTGCGGCGAGCAGCGAGGCGGTGGGCACACGCGCGCCGAGCACGGCGACGTAGACCGCTTCGAGCACGCCCAGGCCCCCCGGCACATGCGTCGGCACGGCGATGACGGCCGCGCTCAACTGCGTCGCCAGCACCGTGCCGAAGCCGAGCTCGCGCGGCATCAACTGCCAGACGATGGCGCCGATCAGCGCCCAGTTGAGCGACGACAAACCGAGCTGCGCCAGCGCCAGACGGCCACTCGGCAGCGTGAAGCGGTGCTCGCGCCACGCCCACTCGCGGCGCCTGGCGAAAAAGCACGCGGCCACGTAGGCCAGCGGCAGCGCCACCATCGCCACGCCCAGCGCCTGCAGCAGGCCGGCCGACATAGCAAACGACGGCGGCAGCGCGATCTGGCGCAGCGCGAAGGTGGCGCCGGCGAGCAGCAGCCAGCCCGACCAGTTGGTGACCAGGCTCGCCACGATCAGGCGCCCGATCTGTGCCGCGGGCAGGCCGAGCTTGCTGTAGAGCCGCAGCCGAAAGCCGACGCCGCCGACGAGCGAGCCGAGGTTCAAGTTGAAGGCATAGCTGACGAAGCCGACGCCGAGCACGCGGGCCGTGCTGAGATCGTGACCGACGTAGCGCCGCCCGATCAGCTCATAAGACGCGTACGTCAGGTGGCTGGCGACGACGAGCGCGGCGGCGATGGCCAAGGTCTGCACGCGGTAGGCCTCGAGTGCGGCGCGCACCTCGCCCCAATCGATCTCGCGCACATGGTCGGCGACGAGCCAGCCGACGAGCGCGAGAAAGAGCAATGCCACGACCGGCCCGAACCAGCGCTGGCGCACCAGCGCGCGCCAGCCGCCGCGAGTCGGCGACTGCTCTACACCTGCCTCGACAGCGCGCGAACTCACTGCACCCGTCCGATGTCGATCACCGGCCCATCGCCGGCCCCTTCCTTGGGCCCCCGCAGCGACGACCCATCCGTTGCCGTCGTCGGCAACGGCGACGGCGACACCGGCTTGATCTCCGGCGTGTGCGCCGGCAGCCAACCGGCCCACGCCGGGAAGTGCCGCGTCAGGTGGTAGGCCAGCGTTTCCGTCCAGACGCGCCAGCGCGGCTGCCGCGCAAACGCCTGCGGGTCGAGCTTGGTGCAGTGATCGCGCATCAGGCCGTCGAGGTTGGCGCGCAGCACGGCGGCGAAGTCGCGATCGCGGATCATCACGTTGGCTTCGAGGTTGAGGGCCAGCGAGAGCGGGTCGAGGTTGGAGGAGCCGACCGTCGCCCAGACGCCGTCGATCACCGCCACCTTGCCGTGCAGCGGGCGCTGACAGTATTCGTAGACATCGACGCCGGCCTGCACCAGGCGCCGATGCAGCAGTTGCGCGGCGGTGCGCACGATGGCCATGTCGGGCTGGCCCTGCAGGATCAGGCTGACCTTGACGCCGCGGCGCGCCGCGCGGCGCAGCGCGCGCAGCAGGCGATAGCCGGGGAAGAAATAGGCGTTGGCGATCACCACCTCGCTGCGCGCGGCGCGGATCGCAGCGCGGTACTCGCGCTCGATGGTGTCGCGGCGGCGGCCGTTGTCGCGCGTGACGAACATCGCTTCCATCGTGCCGGCTGTAGCGTCCGGCACCGAGGGCGGCAGCGGCCGGTCCGCCTGGCCGATCTGCTTCAACGCAAAGCTGGCGCACCTGCGCCACCAGCGGCCCTTCGAAGCGCACCGCATAGTCCTGCTTGGCATCGGGGCCGAAGTCGCCGAGGTGGTCGGCCGAGAAGTTGATGCCGCCGACGAACGCGCTGCGGCCATCGACGACGACGATCTTGCGGTGCATGCGGCGAAACCAGTGCAGCCGCAGCCCGAGCACGCGCGGTTGCGCATCGAAAGCGCGCACGCGCACGCCGGCCGCCCGCAGCGGCGCGACATACGCCTGCGACAGTTCCGGCGTGCCCCAGCCATCGACGGTGAGATCGACCCGCACGCCGCGCTGCGCAGCGTCGATCAGCACACGCTGCAACTCGAGCCCGACCTTGTCCTCGAAGAGGATGAAGGTCTCCAGCATCACTTCGTGCTGCGCGCCGGCGATGGCGTCCCACACCGCGGGGTAGTACTGCTCGCCGTTTTCGAGCAACTCGAAGCGATTGCCCGTGCTCCAGACACGGCGCACCCGCTGCCACATCTCGCGCACGCTCATCGCTGCCTCACCAGGTCAACTCCGCCGCCAGCGGCGCGTGGTCCGACAGGTGCGACCACGGCCGTGTGCTGAGCACCCTTGTCTGCGACGCCTGCGCGTTGCGCACGTAGATGCGGTCCAGCGGCAGCACCGGCCAGCGCGCCGGGAAGGTGCGCGCTGCCTGGCCGGTGGCGGCGACGAAGACATCGCGCAGCCCGGCGCCACGCGACAGGTGCTCGTTGGCGCGCACGCGCCAGTCGTTGAAATCGCCGGCCACCACGAGCGGCGCATCGGCGGGCACGTCACGCTCGATCAGGCGGCACAACAGGTCGAGCTGGTGGCGGCGCTCGCGCTCGAACAGGCCCAGGTGTACGCAGATCGCGTGCAGCAGGCCGCCCGGCACGTCGACGATGCAGTGCAGGAACCCGCGCGCCTCGTTGCGGCCACTGCTGGCATCGTGATTGTGGTGCGAACGAATCGGAAAACGCGACAGCAGCGCGTTGCCGTGGTGGCCGTG
Source organism: uncultured beta proteobacterium (assembly GCA_963732625.1). Lineage (GTDB taxonomy): Bacteria > Pseudomonadota > Gammaproteobacteria > Burkholderiales > Burkholderiaceae_C > CADEEN01. Next base: position 20,687 of record CAVTAM010000001.1, read on the forward strand.
CGGATAGACGGCGTTGCGGCCGTAGGCATGGTCGCTCCACAGCGTGTCGGCCAGGTACTCGTACTGTGTGGCTGCCGGCCAGTTCTCGTGGCGCAGCGCGTGCTGCGCGTGGCTGCCGATGACCTCCTGCAGGAACACCAGGTCGGCTGCCACCGCGCGCACCGCCTCGCGCAGCTCCTGCAGGATGAAGCGGCGGTTCAGCGGCGTGAAGCCTTTGTGGGCGTTGAGGGAGAGCACGCGCAGGGTCGGACCGGGCATTGGGGACAAAACTGCCTTGATCGCCGACTATGCCGGCTTCATTGAGCGCAGGCTGTCGGCGCAGCGCACCCCCGGCGCGTAGGCGTTTGCCTACAACGCGTGATTCATGCGGCCACCAGCACCCGGTTGCGGCCTTCGCGCTTGGCCGCCAGCAGCTCATCGTCGGCGCGCTTCAACAGCGCCTGCCAGCTCTCCTGCACGCGCAGCGAATCGGCCACGCCGGCAGAAAAACTCGTGCCGGCATCGCCCACCGCACCCTGCATCAGCGACTCGACGCGCCAGCGCTTGAGCAATGCCGCAATCTTGCGCTGCGCGCCGGCGGCGTCTGTTTCGGGCATCAGCACGCAGAACTCTTCGCCGCCGTAGCGGCAGGCGACATCGCTCTTGCGCAGGTTGCCGGCGAGCACACGGCCGAAGGCAGCGAGCAGGCGGTCGCCGGCGTCGTGGCCGCGCTCGTCGTTGACGCGCTTGAAGTGGTCGAGGTCGATGATCACGGCGGCCAACGGTTTGCCTTCGCGCTGCGCCAGCGCCCACATCGCCGGCAGCGTGTTGTTGAGGTGGCGGCGGTTGAACAGGCCGGTGAGCTCGTCACGCGTGGCCTGCTGGCGCAGCGCTTCCTGCAGTGCCTGGACCTCGTTCATCTTTTGCGACAGCGCCTTGTTCGCGGCTTCGAGTTCGGCGCGGGCGCGTTCGGTGGCACGGCGCTGCGCATCTTTTTCGTCGAGCTGGTGCTGCAGCAACAGCAACTCGGTCTGCAACGCCGCGGCCTGGTAGTGGGCGCGCGACGCGAGCTGCGCGCGCTCGACCGACAGGCGCTGCCACTCGCGCACCGCCGCCAGCGCGGCGCCGGTGTGGCCCTGCGCCTCGAGCACCTGCGAGTGCAGCAGGTGCACGGCGCAGCGCACGCGCAGGCTGACGCCGAGGTCGCCCGCGGCGGCGCGGTCATGCGCGGCTTCGAGCTGCGCGGCCGCGCGCGGCAGGTCACTCTCGGCGCGCGCGAGCAGCGCTTCGGCCAGCGCCAGTTCGAGCTGCTCTTCGACGATCGGCTCGCGCTCGGCCTCGCGCGCGCGCTCGACGAGCCGGCGCCCGAGCTCGACATCGCCGGCGCTGAAGGCGGCGATGGCCATGGTCTCGAAATGCGGCGTCAGCGCGCCGCGGCCGCTGGCATCGGTGGGCAAGGCCGCGACACGCTCGATGTCGTCCAGCACCTCGGCAGCGCGGCCGAGTTCGGTCTTGACGATGATGCGGTTGACCCAGAGCACGCTCGCCAGGCGCGGGTTCTTCGCATGGTCGAAGCGCGCCAGGCCGGCTTCGACATGCTTGGCCGCTTCGTCGTGGTCGCCGAGCTGCATCAGCTCGTGGGCGAGGTTGCAATGCAGCACCGCGTCGTAGCCGTGGCCGCGCGCCGGCGGCGCGTCGCGCAGCGCCTGGTACATGTAGGCAAAGGCCTGCTCGGATTCGTTGCGCGCCGAGTAGCAGCCGGCGATGGTGTTGAGCAGCAGGCCGCGCTGCTCGTGGCGCAGCACCGCCAGGCCTTCGTCGCGCAGCGCCAGCACGAGTTGCAGCGATTCGTCGTAGCGGCCCTCGCGCCACAAGCCGCGCGCCAGGCCGGTCTGCGCGAGGATGCGGCCGCTGTCGTCGCCCAGGCGCTCGAAAATCTGCTGCGCCGCGCGCAACTCGGGCGCGGCCACGCGCGGCCGGGCGAAATAGATCAGGTGAAAGCCGCGCGCCAACCGCGCCCAGCCCTCGCCGGCGGCGTCGTTGCGCGCCAGTGCCTTGGCCAGCGCCTGGTCGGCCAGCGCGAGGGCACGCGCCGAGTCGATGTGCAGCAGCTTCCACGCCTGCTGTGCCAGGCGCAGGGCGTCGCTGCTGCGGCGTGTCGGGGAAGCCATGGCGGATTGTGAGCGTCGGCAGCAGACCCTTGCTTGTCCTCGCTTGTGCCTCTGCTTGTCCCCTCTGCTTGTCCCCTCTTGGAAAGACGATGCGGCAGTCGTAGCATCACCGTCCCTCTCAGGAGACACCATGGCCGCCGACACCGTTTGCACCCTGCGTCCCGTACTTCAAGGTCAAGCCCGGCCAGCTCGCCGCGTTTCGCGCCGGCGTGGCCGGCTTCGTCGAACGCACGAAGAGCGAGCAGGGCTGCGTGCACTACGCGTTTTCGTTCGACGGCGACAACGCGCATTGCCGCGAAGGCTATGACGACGCCGCCGCGCTGCTGGCGCACCTCGACAACGTCGGCGCGCTGCTCGGCGAAGCGCTGAAGATCGCCGACATCACGCGCCTCGAAGTGCACGGCCCAGCGGCCGAGATCGAGAAGCTGCGCGGCCCGATGGCCGGCTTGAAGCCGCAGTTCTTCGTGCTTGGAGCCGGGCGGGATTCGGCGCTGAGTTTCGACGTCAGCGCCAGGCGCTGGCGCGGTCGAGCGCGGCGATCGTCGGCGCGTCGAGCTGCAACGACGCAGCGACGCGCGAGTTCATTCGAACTGCGCCACCGACGTGGCGCTGGCGATCGGCGCCGTGAGGCCCGGCCGCGCCATCTGCCACGCCAGCGCCACCTGCGCCGGCGTGGCGTTGCAGCGCCGCGGCGGCGTCGTCGAGCGCGGCCAGGATGCGAAAGCCGCGCTCGTTGAAGTAGGCCTGCTTCACGCCGCCGCCGCGCGGGCTCTTCGCGAGGTCGGCCTCGCTGCGGTACTTGCCGGTCAGAAAGCCGCGCGCCAGGCCGAAGAAGTTGATCACGCCGACGCCGCGCGCGCGCACCAGCGGCTCCAGCTCGGCCTCGTAGGGCTCGCGGTCGGCCAGGTTGTACAGCGGCTGCAGCGTCTCGTAGCGCGGCAGGCCGAAGCGCTCGCTGGTGTCGAGCGCCTGCGCCAGGCGCGCGGCGCTGTGGTTGGAGGCGCCGATGGCGCGCACCTTGCCGGCGCGGATCAGGTCGGCGTAGGTGCCGAGCGTGTCTTCGAACGGCGTGGTCGTATCGTCGTCGTGCGACTGGTAGAGATCGATGTGGTCGGTCTGCAAGCGGCGCAGCGAGTCATCGACGGCCTGGCGGATCCACTTCGGCGACAGGCCCGTGCGGCCCTCGCCCCATCGCCCATCGGCTTGCCGACCTTGGTGGCGATCAGCACCTGGTTGCGCTTGCCGCTCTTCTTCAGCCAGCGGCCGATGATCGTCTCCGACTCGCCGCCCGCGTGCCCCGGCACCCAGCGCGAGTACACGTCGGCCGTGTCGATCAGGTTGAAGCCGGCGCCGACGAAGGCGTCGAGCAGGCGAAACGACGTGGCTTCATCGGCGGTCCAGCCGAAGACGTTGCCGCCGAAGACCAGCGGCGCGGTCGACAGGCCGGAGCGGCCGAGCGGGCGCTGTTCCATCTGGCTCCTCAGACCGCGTTGCGCCGCGCCACCCAGAACGTGGCGCCCTGTCGCCGTAGCGCTCGGCATGCGGCACCTCGCGCGCCAACTCGAAGCCGTCGCCGGCCCGCAAGTGGCGCACCTGCTCGCCCTCGGTCAGCCAGACTTCGCCGCGCGTCACCAGCGCCTTGACGGCGAACGGATGGCGGTGCGTGTCGAGCACCTGGCCGGGCTGCCACTCGCGCACCAGCACTTCGTCGAAGCCTTCGGCGCGGGCGGCGGATTCGAATGCTCGTAGGTCATAGGTATTCCATCGCTGACTCATCGCTGTTCAACACGTTGTCGGCACGCACAAGGCGCCATGGCGCGGACTGGCCCGGATCTGCCGCACCCATACGCAATTTGCGTACAATCTTTCATGCTCTTCGTCGAAACGCCGTACTTCACGAAGTTCTGTCGACCAGCATAGCAACGACGACGAGTTGCGCGAACTGCAGACACTGCTGATGGAGCATCCCGAAGCGGGAGACCTGATCCGCGGCGGCAAGGGCTTGCGCAAGGTGCGGTGGGCGCTGCCAGGTCGTGGCAAACGAGGCGGCGCGAGAGTGATCTACTTTTTTCGCAGCGCGGCCGGCACGGTCTACCTGCTGTACGCGTATGCGAAGAACGAGCAGCCCGACCTGAGCGCGGACCAACGAAAGCTGCTGGTGCAATTGGGTCCAGGAGGTACTGAACGATGAATGACAAGCAGTTCGACGAACTCAAGGCCGCCGTCAAGATGATGGCCCGCCACATGCGCGGTGACAAGGTGCCAGGGTTGCGCATCTATGAAGTTTCCCGATCCCGACGTGCGGGCGATCCGCGAAGGTGCTGCCGTCAGCCAAGCCGAGTTCGCGCGACTGATCGGCGTCAATGTGCGCACGCTGCAGAACTGGGAGCAGGGACGCAGCCGGCCGACGGGCGCAGCGCGAGCGCTGCTAAAAATCGTGGCGTCGAATCCGAAGTCGGCGATGAAGGCGTTGCATGCCTAGCCGAACGATCCCGGGAGTCCTTGCAGACACCATCGTTGCGCCAATCCTTGTAAGGCGCATTGACGTTCCAGTGTCGCAGGTGAAGCTGCTCACGCAGCATGAGCGTTACGCGTACTACCTTCATCGGACACTTCTTCGAAGGAGACTCATGTTCTTGCAGAACGGCTGGCTTCACTTCGCGTTACCCAAGCACGAAGACAGTCGCCCGCTGCGACAGCTCCCAGAGTGATGGGCAACTGATGTTCGTCGCCCGCCTTGCCGCAGGCAAACTGTGGGAAGCGAAGGCTGCTCTTGAGCGAAAAGAGCTCTCGCGCGTCATCGAAGCGAGCTTCTTGCCTCTCGCTCAGGACAGCGAAGAAAAGTCTCATCGCTTGGAAACGTCGCATTGCCAAGGCCAAGTGGCCCGAGCTGCTGCGTAACGGCCATAGCTTTCACTACCGAACGTACTCGCAGTGGAGCCAACTAGTTCAGACCGACTCCACCTGGGTCGATGACCAGATCTTTCTGGCGGCGGAGTCTGGCAACACGTACTACGCGGGTTCCGACTCAGTTGCACAGCACTGGATGTTCGGTCAACTGAACTTGGTTGATCCAAGGAGATGCGGTGGACACCGATGATCACCGAACTCATTTCGCTACTCGGCGACTTCAATGGCATCGTCGAAGAGCGTGTTGGGCGCATTCGTCACGGAACGCCTATTCGACGGCCAGGCTCAAGCTGATGGCGGATCAGACACCGTTGATGCTCAATTGTTTGAGCATGTCTCGATCCCGTTCTGGACGAACATGCCGGCGAAGAAGATTGCCGAATCCTGACTACTACATGCTCCGCCGGTACTGCCCACCCACCTCGAACAGCGCGCTCGTGATCTGGCCGAGCGAGCAGACGCGCACGGCGTCCATCAGAACGTCGAAAACGTTCTGGTTGTCGATCACCGCTTGCTGCAAGTCGCTTGGCCATCGCCGGTGCATCGGCAGCGTGCGTCGCATGGAAGTCGGCCAGCCGCTTCAACTGCGACTGCTTTTCTTCTTCCGTCGAGCGCGCCAGTTCGATGTGATCCGGCACCGCCTCGCCATGCGGGTTGCGGAAGGTGTTGACGCCGATGATCGGGTATTCGCCGGTGTGTTTCTGCATCTCGTAGTGCATCGACTCTTCCTGGATCTTGCCGCGCTGGTAGCCGGTTTCCATCGCGCCCAACACACCGCCGCGCTCGGCGAGCTTCTCGAACTCCTGCAATACCGCTTCTTCGACCAGTTCGGTCAGCTCGTCGATGACGAAGGCGCCCTGGTTCGGGTTCTCGTTTTTCGCCAGGCCCCACTCGCGGTTGATGATGAGCTGGATCGCCATCGCGCGGCGCACGCTCTCTTCGGTCGGCGTGGTGATCGCTTCGTCGTAGGCGTTGGTGTGCAGCGAGTTGCAGTTGTCGTAAACGGCGATCAGCGCTTGCAGCGTCGTGCGGATGTCGTTGAAGGCGATCTCCTGCGCGTGCAATGAGCGGCCGCTGGTCTGGATGTGGTACTTCAGCTTCTGGCTGCGCTCGTTGGCGCCGTAGCGGTCGCGCATCGCGGTGGCCCAGATGCGGCGCGCGACGCGGCCCATCACGGTGTACTCGGGGTCCATGCCGTTGGAGAAGAAGAACGACAGGTTCGGTGCGAAGTCGTCGATATGCATGCCGCGCGCCAGATACGCTTCGACAAAGGTGAAGCCGTTCGACAGCGTGAACGCGAGCTGCGAGATCGGGTTCGCGCCGGCCTCGGCGATGTGATAGCCGCTGATGCTCACCGAGTAAAAGTTGCGCACGTCGTGGTGCACGAAGTACTCGGCGATGTCACCCATGACTTTCAGCGAAAACTCGGTCGAGAAAATGCAGGTGTTCTGGCCCTGGTCTTCTTTCAGGATGTCGGCCTGCACCGTGCCGCGCACATTGGCCAGCGTCCATTCGCGGATCTTCGCGGCTTCGGTGTCGGTGGGTTCTCTGTTGTTGTCGGCGCGGAACTTGTCGAGGTTCTGGTCGATGGCGGTGTTCATGAACATCGCCAGGATCGTCGGCGCGGGGCCGTTGATCGTCATGCTGACACTCGTGCTCGGGTGGGTCAGGTCGAAGCCGCCGTAGAGCACTTTCAAGTCGTCGAGCGTCGCGATCGAGACGCCGCTGTTGCCGACCTTGCCGTAGATGTCGGGGCGAGGGTCGGGGTCGGCACCGTAGAGCGTGACCGAGTCGAACGCGGTTGAAAGGCGCTTGGCCGGCAGGCCTTCGCTGACGACCTTGAAGCGGCGATTGGTGCGAAAGGCGTCGCCCTCGCCGGCGAACATGCGCGTCGGGTCTTCGCCTTCGCGCTTGAACGCGAACACGCCCGAGGTGTACGGGAAGCTGCCGGGCACGTTGTCGAGCAGCAGCCACTTCAGCAACTCGCCGTGGTCTTCGTAGGTCGGCAGCACGACCTTGCGAATCTTGTTGCCGGACAGCGTGGTGTGCGTGAGTTGCGTGCGGAATTCCTTGTCGCGGATCTTCACCACGTACTCGTCGCCGGCATAGGCGCGCTGCATGTCGGGCCACATCGCCAGCAATTTTCTCGCGTGGGCGTCGAGCCGGACTTCGCGCTCCTCGGCCAGCGAAATCGCCGCTTCGGCGGCGCGCGGCTTGTCGGGCTTGTCGACGGTGAGCATGCGCGCCGCTTCGCGCAACTGCTGGATCTCGCGCGCCAGCGCGGCCTGTTCGCGCGCGCGGCGCTTGTAGCCGCGCACGCTGTCGGCGATGTCGGCGAGGTAGCGCACGCGCGCCGGCGGCACGATCGGCACCTGGTGCGTGCTGTGGCGCGTGTTGACCGCGGGCAAGCGGCCGGCCTTCAACGCCAGGCTCTTGTCGATCAAGCGCGCCTTGATCGCCTGGTACAGCGCGGTCACGCCGTCGTCGTTGAAGCGGCTGGCCATCGTGCCGAAGACCGGCATCTCGTCGGGCATCTGCTTGAAAGCTTCGCGGTTGCGCTGCACCTGCTTGGCCACGTCACGCAGCGCGTCGGCGGCGCCTTTGCGGTCGAACTTGTTGATGGCGACGAACTCGGCGAAGTCGAGCATGTCGATCTTCTCCAACTGGCTGGCCGCGCCGTACTCGGGCGTCATCACGTACAGCGGAATGTCCACATGCGGCACGATCGCCGCATCGCCCTGGCCGATGCCGCTGGTCTCGACGACGATCAGATCGAAGCCCGCCGTTTTGCACGCCGCGAGCACGTCGGGCAATGCCGCGCTGATTTCTGAACCGGCTTCGCGCGTGGCCAGGCTGCGCATGAAGACGCGAGCACCCGCGCCCCACGGCCCGATCGCATTCATGCGGATGCGGTCGCCGAGCAGCGCGCCGCCGCTCTTGCGCCGCGACGGATCGATCGAGATGACGGCGATGCGCAGTGCGTCGTCCTGGTCCAGGCGCAAGCGGCGGATCAGCTCGTCGGTCAGCGACGACTTGCCCGCGCCGCCGGTGCCGGTGACGCCGAGCACGGGCGCCTTCAAACCCTTTGCGCGCTCGTGCAGCGCCGCCTTGATCTTCACGTCGGCGCTGCCGTTTTCGAGCGCCGTGATCAGCTGCGCCAGCGAGCGCCACGCGGCTTCACCGTGCCCGACGATGGCGTCGATCGACTTCGGCGCCGCGCCCGCCAGCGCATCGCAGCGCATCACCATCTCGCCGATCATTCCTTGCAGCCCCATGCGCTGGCCGTCTTCGGGGCTGAAGATGCGCACGCCGTGATCGGCCAGCTCACGAATCTCCGCCGGCACGATGACCCCGCCGCCGCCGCCGAAGACCTGCACGCCCTGCCCGCCGCGCGCGCGCAGCAGCTCGACCATGTAGCGGAAGTACTCGACATGCCCGCCCTGGTACGAGCTGACGGCGATGCCCTGCGCGTCTTCCTGCAGCGCCGCGGTCACCACCTCATCGACCGAGCGGTTGTGGCCGAGGTGGATCACCTCCGCGCCCATGCCCATCAGGATGCGGCGCATGATGTTGATCGCGGCGTCGTGGCCGTCGAACAGCGACGCCGCGGTGACGAAACGCACCTTGTGCTTCGGGCGGTAGGCGGCCAGGGCCTTGTAGTCGGCGGCAAGCTCGGTCATGGCATCGATCCAGGCAGTACAGGCAAAGGGGCATTGAAAGTTACATTGACGTTAACGTCAATTGCCGATGATGCCACCGCCGCCGGCCGTCGATGGGCTGGCGTTTCAGCCCTTGGTTTGCGAGGGGCGACGGGCCGGCGCTTTTCTGCACAATCGCTGCCCATGCCGACGCCGCCGACCCCTCCGCAGCAGACCGCCACGCCCGACGCGCTGCGCGAGTTGGCGCTCGTCGTGCCGCAGCGCACGGCCGCCGGCCAGGCGGTGCTGACGCGGCGCACGCGCGAGCTGACGCCGCGCCAGCGCACGGCGCTGTTCATGGTCGACGGCAAACGCAGCGTCGACATCGTGCTCGCGCTGTCGGCGCAGGCCGGCGCCAAGGCCAGCGACTTTTCCGCGCTGCTGACGCTCGGCCTGATCTCGACCGCGGCCCCGCCGGTGGCCGCGGCGGCGCTCACCGAGTCGTCAATGTTGCCGTCGTCGCAGTCGCTGCACGGCGATTCGAGCTGGTCGCAACTGCCCGAAGACGAGACGGTGCTGCACACCACCGACGGGCCGTTGATCGAAGCGCGCGCGCTGCTCGTGCGCGCCGTGCGCAGCGCCGCGCCGGTCACCGGCGCTTTCACCTTGCGCCGCTTGAAGCGCGCCAGCACCCGCGCCGAACTCGAAGCGCTGCTCGACGAGGTGGAGCAGCGCCTGCGCAAGCCGCACCGCAGCGTCATCGCTGCGCAGACGCTGCGCCACGTGCGGCACCTGCTGACGCTGCCGGCCATCACCTACCCGGCGCCGCTGGGCAGCCGATGAGCTTCTTGGCCATCGACATCGGCAACACGCGCCTGAAGTGGGCGCTGTACGACAGCGCGCGGCCCGGCGCGCTGATGCTGAGCAGCGGCGCGGTGTTCCTGGAGACGATCGATCAGTTGGCCGACAACGAGTGGCGCGACCTGCCGGCACCGGCGTCGATGCTGGGCAGCAACGTCGCCGGCGACGCGGTGCAGCGGCGCGTCGAAGAGCAGCTGGAGTTGTGGGACATCGAGCCGCGCTGGGTCGTGCCGGGCGCAGAGGCGGCCGGCGTGACCAACGGCTACGACCACCCGACACGTCTGGGCGCCGACCGCTGGGCGGCGCTGGCCGGTGCACGCTGGCATGCACTGCAACGCGGCGGCACGCCGCTGCCGGCGCTGGTGGTGATGGTCGGCACCGCGGTCACCGTGGATTCACTCGACGCCGAGGGGCACTTCATTGGCGGGCTGATCCTGCCCGGCTTCGGCCTGATGCTGCGCGCGCTCGAACAGGGCACCGCCGGCCTGCGCGTGCCGACCGGCGAGGTGGTCGATTTCCCGACCAACACCAGCGACGCGTTGATGAGCGGCGGCGCGCATGCGCTGGCGGGCGCCATCGAGCGCATCCACCGGCGGCTGGTGCAACGCAGCGGCGGCGCGCTGCCGCTGTGCCTGATGACGGGCGGCGCGGCGGTGAAGATGGCGCCGATCACCGAACTCGCGTTCGAGACGATCGACTCGCTGATCTTCGATGGGCTGCTGGCGCTGCAAGAAGAGCGCACCACGGGCTTCGGCGACCTCTAGCCGCGCGGGCCAGCGCCGGGCCGCTCCCAAGCCTGTCCTGAGCCCGTCGAAGGGCGTCCGGCCCGCGCCCTCCCCTCGGGGGAGTGCCCGCGAAGCGGGCGAGGGGCTCACAGGACGTAGCGCGACAAGTCTTCGTTGCTTGCCAAGGCCGCGAGCTTGGCGTCCACGTGCGCCGCATCGATCGCCACCACGCTGCCGCCGCGCTCGGGCGCATCGAAGCTGATCTCTTCGAGCAGCCGCTCCATCACCGTGGCCAGGCGCCGCGCGCCGATGTTCTCGGTGCGCTCGTTGACCTCGAAGGCGATCTGCGCCAAGCGGCGGATCGCGCCGTCGTCCAACTCCAGCGTCACGCCTTCGGTGGCCAGCAGCGCCTGGTACTGCTTGACGAGGCTGGCCTGCGTGCTCTTCAGGATCGCTTCGAAATCATCGACGGTGAGCGACGACAGCTCGACGCGGATCGGCAGCCGGCCTTGCAGTTCGGGAATCAGATCGCTCGGCTTGGCGAAGTGAAACGCGCCCGAAGCGATGAAGAGAATGTGATCGGTCTTCACCGGCCCGTACTTGGTGCTGACCGTCGTGCCCTCGACCAGCGGCAGCAGGTCGCGCTGCACGCCCTGGCGGCTGACATCGGCACCGCTGGTCTCCGAGCGCGTGGCCACCTTGTCGATCTCGTCGATGAAGACGATGCCGTTGCCTTCCGCGTTGGCCAGCGCCGAGGCACGGATCTCGTCTTCGTTGACCAGCTTGGCCGCTTCTTCGTCGGTGAGCAGCTTCATCGCTTCGCCGATCGACAGCTTCCTCGTCTTCTTCTTGCCGCCACCCATCTGCGAGAACAGGCCTTTCAATTGCTCGGCCATCTCTTCCATGCCCTGCGGGCCGAGTACTTCGAGGGCTTGCTTCGGCGCCTCGAGTTCGACATCGACCACCTTGTCGTCGAGCGCGCCTTCACGCAGGCGTTTGCGCATCACTTGGCGCGCGGTGTTGTCGGCGGGGGGCGGCGCGTCGTCGGCAAAACCCGTGCGCGCCGGCGCCACGAGGATGTCGAGGATGCGGTCTTCGGCGGCGTCCTGCGCCTGGCGGCGGCGCGTCTTCATCTGCTGCTCGCGCTCCTGCTTGACCGCCGCGTCGACGAGGTCACGGATGATCGAATCGACGTCCTTGCCGACGTAGCCGACCTCGGTGAACTTGGTCGCTTCGACCTTGATGAACGGCGCGTCGGCGAGCTTGGCCAGGCGGCGCGCGATCTCGGTCTTGCCGACGCCGGTGGGGCCGATCATCAGAATGTTCTTCGGCGTGATCTCGCCGCGCAGCTTTTCATCCACCTGCTGGCGCCGCCAGCGGTTGCGCAGCGCGATCGCGACGGCACGTTTGGCATCGGCCTGGCCGACGATGTGGCGGTCCAGCTCCGACACGATTTCTTTCGGCGTCATGCTGAACTCACTCTAGGACCTCAATCGTGTGCTGGTCATTGGTGTAGATGCACAGCTCGCCGGCAATCTGCAACGACTGCTTGACGATCTCCGGCGCCGTCAACGCACTGTGTTCGAGCAGCGCCCGCGCCGCGGCTTGTGCATAGGCGCCGCCGGAGCCGATGGAGACGATGCCGAGCTCGGGTTCGAGCACATCGCCGTTGCCGGTGACGATCAGCGAATGCTCCTTGTCGGCGACGGCGAGCATCGCCTCCAGCCGGCGCAGCACGCGGTCGGTGCGCCAGTCCTTCGTCAGCTCGACGGCGGCGCGCAGCAAGTGGCCGCCGTGTTTTTCGAGCTTGGCTTCGAAGCGCTCGAAGAGCGTGAAGGCATCGGCCGTGGCACCGGCAAAACCGGCGAGCACGCGGTCATGATGGATCTTGCGCACCTTGCGCGCGGTCGCCTTGACGACGATGTTGCCCAGCGTCACCTGGCCGTCGCCGCCGATCGCGACCACGCCATTGCGGCGCACCGAAAGAATCGTCGTGCCGTGAAAAGTGTCTTGCATTTCAGTTTTCCATGGCGCCGATCGACACCGACGACGCACGAATCCAGTACAGCCAAGCGACCGCCGCGGAACCGGCTTTGCCGGGCCGCTGGCGGTGCCCCCTGGGGGGAGGCGGCGAAGCCGCTTCGGGGGGTTTCATATCACACCCAGTTGTGGGCCGCGGCCCGGGCTTCAAGCCCGGTCAGATGTTCCGCACCTGCACCTTGGCGTTTTCGTTGATGCCCATCGCACCGAAGAACAGCGCCACCAGGCGGTGCGCGTCGGCAAAGGTGACACTGCGGTTCTCGCCTCGCTTGGCCAGCACCCAGTTCAGCAAATCGCCGGCGGCGACGAAATCGACGCGAATCAGCTTGTTGCAGGCGACGTTGACCATCGCCGCCGAACCGAGCTGCGCGTTCAACTGGTGCAGCGTGGCGCCGATGTCGCCGACGAGCTGGCCGGACAGCTCCACGGTGGCCATCTCGACCTGCCCCGGCGCGTCGTCGACGCCGGACTCGATGAAACTCGTCGCCACGTCGCTGACCTGCGACAGCGGCGGCGACTGCGTGGACAGCCCCGTGCCGCCGATGCGCACCTGGCAGCGCACGCGCTCCCACGACGGCGGCGAGACTTCATAAGTGACGCAGTAGTCGATCGCGGCTTCGTCGAACTGATCGGGCCGGTTGGCCATGCGCAGCGCGTCCAGGCGCAGCACCCAGAACGCCGGGTCGGCGTCGCGCACGCCGGTGGGCGCAGCGTCGGACAGCACGGCCAAAAAGTTGTCGCCGGACAGCCAGCGCATGTCGAGCGTGTCGCCCGACCAGAGGCGGAACAGGTCCGACAGGTGTGTCGCCGCTTCGGGGTCGATGCTGCGCAGGCCGCTCCAGTCGAAGACCCAGGGCAGTGGCAGTTGCAGCGTCGTCGAGCGCAACCGCGCCACGGCGTCGATGTCGAGCACCTCGGGGCAGATCCAGCCGATCTCGCCGGCCGAGCGCTGCGTGGCCGGCTTGTCCTGGCTCGCCGACTCGGCCACCAGCTTGGGCAGCGAAAACCACTGCGGCGCCGACCAGCCGAACTGCTGCGCGTAGTCGAGCGCCAGGCTCTCGAACTTGGGCTGCTGGCCGGTGGCGCGGTAGAGGTCGAACAGCACCAGCCAGGTTTCGGCGTGCTGCGCGCGCGCGCCGCCGCTGCGCGTCAGCGACGACAGCGTCTGCTCGCAGGTCTCGAAGTCGGCGTTGGCGAAAGCGATCACCGGCTCGTCGAGCTCTGGGTCGTGCACGACCTCGCTGACCTCGACGGCAAACGGGCTGGCGAAGTCGCTCGAGGCCTGGCCTTGCAGCCCGCCGAGGGACACCGACACGCCGCCCCGCGGCGCTGCCGGTTTGGCCGCCGCCGACGTGGCCGATGCCATCGGCGCAGGCGCCGGGCGCGCGGCAGCAGGGGCTCGCGCCGCCACGCTGTCGGACGGTGAAAAGTTCAGCGGCGCCTTGGAGCTGACACCGTCGCCGCTGGGCGACATGACGCCGGGGCGCGTGGTCGTCTGGCTGAAGGCCTGGCGCTCGGTCGGCGCTGGCTCGGCCACCGCCGGGGCGCGGCGGGCCTGCGCCGGCGACGGCGAGTGACCCATGTCGCCGACCATCTGCTGCTCGATCTCGTCGATCTTGGCCTTGACCGCGCTGTCGTTCTGGCGCAGCGGGTTGCCCTCGCCCTTGGACTCCGAGTCGATGCGCGAGGTACCCGCCATGGCCAGCAGTTGTTCCGGCGACAGGCCTTCGCGGCGCACCTTGCGCAGCATGTCGAACTCGCGCTTGCGCACGAAATCGTTGCGCTTCTTGCGCTCGATCATCGCCTTCAGCTCGGACTTTTCGAGGTCGAGCTCGCGGCCGTCGCCGTCCTGGCGCGAATTGAGGTCGGCCCAGTCGGTGGCCGGATTGGCCACGAAACGCACCACCTTGCGGAAGAAGCTCTCGCCGTCTTTGGGAGGAACGTTGTCAGACATGGGCGAGTGTCGATGGAGTTGAAACGCTGCGCGGGCCAGCGCCGGGCGCGCTGAGCCCGTCAAGCGTCCGGCCCGCGCCTCCCCTCGGGGGAGTGTGAGCGAAGCGAACGAGGGGCTGTCATCTAGTCGCCAAACATCTTTTGTTTCATTTCCCGGCGCTGCTGGGCTTCGAGCGACAGCGTCGCCGTCGGCCGCGCCATCAGACGCGCCAGGCCGATCGGCTCGCCCGTCTCGTCGCAGTAGCCATAGTCGCCGGCTTCGATGCGCCCGAGCGACTGCGAGATCTTCTTCAGCAGCTTGCGCTCGCGGTCGCGCGTGCGCAGCTCGAGCGCGTGCTCTTCCTCGATCGTCGCGCGGTCGGCCGGGTCGGGCACGATCGACGTGTCTTCGCGCAGGTGCTCGGTGGTCTCGCCGGCGTTGGACAGCAGGTCGTCTCTCAGCGCCGTGAGGCGGATGCGGAAAAACTCGAGCTGCTTCTCGTTCATGTACTCGGCTTCGGGCATGGCCAGCAGCTCGGGCTCGGTCAGGTCGCGGCCGGCCTTGCCCTTCCAGGCGTTAACCAGCTTCGGATCGAACTTGACCGGCGCGCGCACCGGCGGGTCCATGGCGACCTGGCGCGCCGGCGGTCGCGTCGGCGCAAAGCGGTCGGCAAAGCGGCTGACCTGAATCGGGTCGGGCACCGGCACCGAAACATGGACATTGCTGCGCACGGTGCGGGTCGGCGAGCGCGGCGGCGGCTGGTTCAGGACGGGCTGGCCGGAGCCGGCCTTGGCCGGTGCTTTGGCAGCGGGCTTGGCGTCGCTTGAAGAATTGGTTTTGGTCACAGGGGCAGTGTTGGGAGCGTGAGCGACAGATTTGTTCGCGGTGGGTCGGGCGGGGGCGACCGGCTTGGCGGCAGGCTTCTTGACGGGTGGACTCGGCGCTTTGCCGGCCGGCTTGGCGGCCGGCTTGCTCGCCACCTTGGCTGCCGCCTTGGCGACCGGCTTATTTGCAGGCTTGGCAACCGGCTTGGCCGGCTTTTTTGCCGGGGCCTTGCGCGGGGCCGCGCTGGCTTTGCTTGCCGACTTCTTGGCGGGGGATGCGCGCTTGGCCGGGGGTTTGGTCACTGTCGTCTCCTCGATCGGGCTTTATACCCGCTGCCCGGGCGCATGGGGCACCCTGGGGCGGGAATCTGAGGCGCGCGGATTGTAGCGACGTGACGAAGTGACCAACTGAGCAGCCATCGCGGGCCGCGGCGACGGCGACGGCCGGCCTCACGAGCTCAAACCAGACACTGCTCCAGGCCCTGCAACAGGATGTCTTTGGGCAGATCGATGCCGATGAAGACCATCTTGCTCTGCTTCTTTTCGCTTAGGCCCCACTTCGGGCCGAGATCGCTGCCCATCAGCTGGTGCACGCCCTGGAAGATGACCTTGCGCTCGCTGCCCTTCATGTTGAGCACGCCCTTGTAGCGCAGCATCTTCGGGCCATAGACCTGCACGATGGCGCCGAGAAAGTCTTCGAGCTTGGCCGGGTTGAAGGCCTTGTCGGAGCGGAAGACGAAGGACTTGACGTCGTCGTCGTGGGCGTGGTGGTGCGGGTGGTCGCAGTGTTCATCGTGCTCGTGGCCGTGGTCATCGTGGCCGTGCGCATGGTCGTGCGCGTGGTCGTGAGGCGCATGACCATCGTCATTCAGGAACTCGGGGTCGATTTCCAGCTTGGCGTTGAGGTTGAAGCCGCGCAGGTCGAAGACCTCGGCGATCGGCACCTCGCCGAAATGCACCTTGCGCTGCGGCGCGCGCGGGTTCATGTGCTTGATGCGGTGGACCAGCGCGTTGACCGTGGCCTCGTCGGCGATGTCGGTCTTGCTGATGAAGATCTGGTCGGCAAAGCCGATCTGGCGGCGCGCTTCCTGGCGGCTGTCGAGCTGGCCGTCGGCATGTTTGGCATCGACCAGGGTCAGGATCGAATCGAGCAGGTAGCTCTCGGCGATCTCGTCGTCCATGAAAAACGTTTGCGCCACCGGGCCGGGGTCGGCCAGGCCCGTGGTCTCGATGACCACGCGGTCGAAGTCGAGCTCGCCCTTCCTCTTCTTCTCGGCCAGCGTGGTCAGCGTGCTGCGCAGGTCTTCGCGGATCGTGCAGCAGACACAGCCGTTGGAGAGCTGCAGGATCTGCTCCTTGCCGGCGTCGTCGACCAGGATCTCGTTGTCGATGTTCTCCTCGCCGAATTCGTTTTCGATGACGGCGATCTTGTGGCCGTGGTCCTCGGACAGCACGCGCTTCAACAGCGTCGTCTTGCCCGAGCCCAGAAAGCCGGTGAGGATGGTGGCGGGGATGAGTCCTTGAGACATGGCGTGATCCGAAAGAAGGCCGCAGGTGGTGCCCCGTGCTGGCAAAACAAGGTCGGGTATTCTCACTCCCCCGCTTTACCCGACACCGTCGCAGTGTCCGACCCACACCCTTCCCGCACCCCCGCCGCCGAGAAGCGCAGCTTGTTCGAGCGGTTGGTGGAGTTTGTCTCGCCTGGACCCGACAGCAAGGACGAGCTGATCGAGACCCTGGCCGACGCCGAAAAGCGCGAGCTGATCGACCCCGAGAGCCGATCGATGCTCGAAGGCGTGCTGCGCATGGCCGACATGACGGCCGGCGACGTGATGGTGGCCACGCCGCGCATCGACTGGCTCGATATCGACGCGCCCTACGACGAACTGCTGGAAGTCGTCATCGACACCAGCCACTCGCGCTTTCCGGTGTACGAAGGCAAGCGCGACAACGTCATCGGCATCCTGATGGCCAAGGACCTGCTCAAGCTGCAACGCGCGCCGGAGCTCAACCTGCGCACGCTGCTGCGGCCGACGGTGTTCGTGCCCGAGAGCAAGCGACTGAATGAATTGCTGCGCGACTTCCGCAGCAACCGCAACCACCTGGCGATCGTCATCGACGAGTTCGGCAACACCGCCGGGCTGATCACGATCGAAGACGTGCTCGAAGAAATCGTCGGCGAGATCGAAGACGAGTTCGACGAGGCCGACCACGACAACAGCGTCTACACGCTGGCCGACGGCACCCACCGCGTGGCGGGCGACGCGCCGATCGCCTCGGTCAACGAAGCCTTCGGCACCAGCCTTCTCCGAGGCCGAGTTCGACACCATCGGCGGCCTGGTCGCCCACGAGTTCGGCCGCGTGCCGCGCCGCGGCGAAGCGGTGGACAGCGGCGGCCTGCGCTTTTCGGTGATGCTGACGCGCGGCGGCGCAGTGCGCTGGTTCCGGGTGTCGCGGCTCGCCGCCAACGAGCAAGGCGATCCGGCAGTCGATGCGGACTGACGGCAGGACCGCCGGCTGATGCGCGCGGGTCGCACGCGGGCCGTCGCCTTCGACGCCGGCATCGCCGCCGCGCTCGGTGCGATCTTCAGCCTCTCCTTCGTTCACACGCAGGCCTGGTGGCTGCAATTCGCCTGCATCGGCCTGTTGGCGTGGGGCGTCTCGCGCGTCAGCCCGCGGCGCGCGGCGCTGCTCGGCTGGGCGTTCGGCACGGCGTGGCTGGTAGCCGGCACCTGGTGGCTGTTCATCAGCATGCACCGCTACGGCGGGCTGCCGGCGCCGTTGGCGGTGCTGGCCGTGCTGGCGTTGGCCGGCGCGCTGTCGCTGTACCTGGCGGCAGCGATGGCGCTGGTGGCGCGGTTGCGGCGCGGCAACGTCTTCACCGATGCGCTGCTGTTCGGCGCGGGCTGGCTCGCCGCCGAACTCGCGCGCGGCCTGATCTTCACCGGCTTTCCGTGGGTCGCCACGGGCTATGGCCAGGTCGATGCGCCGCTGTCGGCCGCCGCGCCGTGGATCGGCGTCTACGGCATCGGCTTGGTCGTCGCCACGCTGTCGGCGCTGTTGGCGTTCAACATCGGCGCGAAGCGGCAACTGCTCGCCGGCGCGGCCGTCGCCGCGCTCGTCTTCGCGTCGCCGCTGCTGCTGCAACGCGAGTTCACGACCAGCGCCGGGCGCATCGGCGTGACGCTGGTGCAGACCAACGTGCCACAGAACGAAAAGTTCGTGCCGCAGTTTCTGCCCGAGACGCTGGAGTGGCTGGAGAAGACCGTCACCGCCGCGCCGGGGCCCTTGGTCATTGCGCCGGAGACCGCCATCCCGCTGCTGCCCGATCAATTGGGCGACGACGGCTGGTTACGCTTCGCGGCGCCGTTTCGCGATGGCCCACGCGGCGCGCTGATCGGCCTGCCGCTGGGCGACTACGACGCCGGCTACACGAACTCGGTGGCGGGTCTGTCGAAGGACGCGCCGCAGCCGTTCTACCGCTACGACAAACAGCACCTCGTGCCCTTCGGCGAGTTCATCCCCGACGGTTTTCGCTGGTTCACCGACATGATGAACATCCCCTTGGGCAACTTCGCCCGCGGGCCGCGGGTTCCGCCGTCGTTTGCCTTCGCCGGCCAGCGCATCGGCCCGAACATCTGCTACGAAGACCTGTTCGGTGAAGAACTGGCGCGCCGCTTCGGCGACGCCACGACCGCGCCGACGATCCTGGCCAACGTCAGCAACATGGGCTGGTTCGGCGACACGATCGCGCTGCCGCAGCACCTGAACATCTCTCGCCTGCGCAGCTTGGAGCTGCAGCGGCCGATGGTTCGCGCCACCAACACCGGCGCAACGGCGGCCATCGACCACCGCGGTGTCGTGACCGCGCAGATGAAGCCGCTCGAACGCGGCGTGTTGCAGGCCGAGGTCGAGGGCCGAAACGGCGTGACGCCGTATGCGAAGTGGGCCGAAGCGTTCGGCTTGTGGCCGCTGGTGCTGCTGTCGCTCGTGATCGCCGCCCTCTGCGGGCGCTGGAAGCAGCAACCCGCTCCGTAGAATCGCGGCCCTCATGCTCACCTTCCAGAACATCATCCTCAAACTCCAGGACTACTGGGCCCAACAGGGCTGCGCTCTTCTGCAGCCCTACGACATGGAAGTGGGCGCGGGCACGAGCCACACCGCGACCTTCCTGCGCGCCCTCGGCCCGGAGCCGTGGAAGGCCGCGTATGTGCAACCCAGCCGTCGCCCCAAAGACGGCCGCTACGGCAACAACCCGAATCGCTTGCAGCACTACTACCAGTACCAGGTGGTGCTCAAGCCCGCGCCGTCCGACATCCTCGAGCTTTACCTCGGCTCGCTCGAACACCTCGGCTTCGATCTGAAGAAAAACGACGTGCGTTTTGTCGAAGACGATTGGGAGAACCCGACGCTGGGCTGCTGGGGTCTGGGCTGGGAGGTGTGGCTCAACGGCATGGAAGTCACGCAGTTCACCTACTTCCAGCAGGTCGGCGGCATCGACTGCAAGCCGATCACCGGCGAGATCACCTACGGCCTCGAACGGCTGGCGATGTACCTGCAAGGCGTGGACAACGTCTATGACCTGACGTGGACCGAAGGTCTGTCGTACCGCGACGTCTACCACCAGAACGAGGTCGAGCAGAGCACCTACAACTTCGAGCACAGCGACGCCGAGTTTCTTGTTCACCGCGTTTGCCGCGCACGAGAAGCAGAGCAAGCATTTGATGGCGCAGCAGCTCGCGTTGCCGGCGTACGAGCAATTGTTGAAGTGCGGCCACAGCTTCAATCTGCTCGACGCGCGCGGCGCGATCAGCGTCACCGAACGCGCGGCCTACATCGGGCGCATCCGCGTGCTGGCGCGCGCGGTGGCGAAGAGTTATCTCGACAGCCGGGCGCGCTTGGGCTTCCCGATGGCGCCGAAGGCGTGGGCTGACGAAGTGATTGCCGCCTTGGCGAAGAAGGCCGCATGAGCACGACCAAAAGTTTGCTGGTCGAACTCTTCGTCGAAGAGCTGCCGCCGAAGTCGCTGAGGAAACTCGGCGAAGCGTTCGCGCAAACGCTGGCCGCGGGCTTGAAGGCACAAGGGCTGGCGACCGAGCACTCCGCCATCACGGCCTACGCCACGCCACGCCGCCTGGCGATGCACTTGAGCGCCGTCGCGGCGCAGGGCAGCGACAAGGCCGTGACGCACAAGCTGATGCCGGTGACGGTGGCGCTCGATGCGAGCGGCGCGCCGACGCCGACGTTGTTGAAAAAACTCGCGGCGGTCGGTGCCGATGCCAGCGTCGTGCCGCAACTCGTGCGCAAACTCGACGGCAAGGCCGAAGCGCTGTTCTGGTCGACGACGGTTCGCGGCGCGATGCTCGCCGCGGGTCTGCAAGCCGCGCTCGATGAAGCGCTCGCCAAGTTGCCGATTCCGAAGGTGATGAGCTACCAGCTCGAAGACGGCTGGAGCAGCGTCCACTTCGTGCGCCCGGCGCATGGCCTGGTCGCGCTGCACGGCGCCGACGTGGTTGCTGTCAAAGCGCTCGGCCTTGCTTCAGGCCGCAACACACAGGGCCACCGCTTCGAAGCGCAGATGAACCCGGTGGTGCTGCAAGACGCCGACCACTACGCGCAGCAACTCGAACAACAAGGCGCGGTGATCGCCGCCTTCGACCACCGCCGCGCCGACATCGCGCGCCAGTTGCAGCACGCCGCCGCACCGCTCGGCCTGACACCGATCGATGACGAGGCGCTGCTCGACGAAGTCACGGCGCTCGTCGAGCGGCCGAACGTGCTGTTGTGCCAATTCGAGCCCGAGTTCCTCGCCGTGCCGAGCGAGTGCCTGATCCTGACGATGAAGGCCAACCAGAAGTACTTTCCGCTGCTCGATGACAAGGGCGCGTTGACCAACAAGTTCCTCGTTGTCAGCAACATCCGCCCCGACGACCCGAGTGCGATCGTGCAAGGCAACGAGCGCGTCGTGCGGCCGCGCCTGGCCGACGCCAAGTTCTTCTTCGATCAGGACCGCAAGAAGACGCTGGAGTCGCGCCTGCCGATGCTCGACAAGGTGGTCTATCACGCCAAGCTGGGGTCGCAAGGCGCGCGGGTGCAGCGCGTGCAAGCGATCGCGCGCTCTGTCGGCCAGATGCTCGGCGGCAATGCGCTTGCAGTTCAAGCCGAACGCGCCGCACGACTCGCGAAGGCCGATCTCGTCACTGACATGGTCGGCGAATTCCCGGAACTGCAAGGCGTGATGGGCGGCTACTACGCGCGCCATGACGGCGAGAGCGAAGCCGTGGCGCATGCGATCGAGGACCATTACAAGCCGCGCTTCTCAGGCGACACGTTACCGCGCAACACGGTTGGCATTGCAGTGGCGCTTGCCGACAAACTCGAGACGTTGGGCGGCTTGTTCAGCGTAGGAGAGAGGCCCACTGGCGACAAGGATCCGTTCGCCTTGCGCCGCCATGCGCTGGGTGTGATCCGCATGCTGATTGAGCGCAACTTGCCGCTTGCAATGCCACAGTTGGGTATCGCGGTCGCAACTGCGCAGCTACGCGACGTTTTCGAGATCGGTGAGTTCACGGGTTTCTTGGACGACCGCCTCGTCGGCTACCTGCGCGAGCTCGACTACAGCGCGCAGGAAGTCGATGCCGTCGTCAGCCTGCGCCCGCCGCGCTGGGCCGATCTGCCCAGGCGCCTCGCCGCCGTGCGCGCGTTCGGCGCCCTGCCCGAGTCGGCCTCGCTCGCCGCCGCCAACAAACGCATCGGCAACATCCTGAAGAAAAGCGACGCCGCGCCCGCAGCCAGCGTCAACGAGTCGCTGCTCGTCGAGCCGGCCGAGAAGGCGCTGGCCGGCGCGCTGCACATGGCTCGCCCGCTGGCCGACAAGCTCTTCGACAACGGCGAATATGCCGCCTCACTGCGCGAACTCGCGATCTTGAAAGCGCCGGTCGATGCCTTCTTCGACAGCGTCATGGTCAACGCCGAAGACCCCGCACTTCGCGCCAACCGCCTCGCGCTGTTGCGATCGCTGTACACCGCGATGAACCGCGTGGCCGATCTGTCGAAGCTGGCGACATAGCCGTGAACACAGCCACAGATCGTTTCCACGACCCGCAGGCGCGGATCGAGCGCTTCTCGCTGGCCGCACACTGCTTGGTCATGAAGAAGCTGCACGAAGACCCGCGGCGTATCGACGTTTTGCAGGCAACGATCACCCGTTGGCGTGCGCAACGCGGGCTGACTCACAGCGAGCCCTACATGCAAGAGTGGGAACGCCTGCTGCAACTGCCACTCGACGAATTGGAACGCCTGATCTGCGCCGACAACGATCACGCCACCGTGCTGCGCAGCGTCTCGCCATTCGGGGCGTTGTTGACGCAGGAAGAGCGCGACCGATTGCGCCTTGAAGTTCGCCATCAGTCCGCTGACGGGCGCAACGCTCCAGAGGCCACCCCATGACCCCCCACCACGCCCCCAAGCTCGTCATCCTCGGCCGCGACGGCATCTTGAACGTCTTCCGCGAAGACCACGTCAAAGCGCCGCAGGAGTGGATTCCGATCGACGGCGCGCTCGAAGCGGTGGCGCGTCTGAACCAGGCCGGCTGGCATGCGGTGATCGCCACCAACCAGTCGGGCATCGGCCGCGGCTTTGTCGACATGACGTCGCTCAACGCCATCCACGCCCACATGATGCAGCTGCTGGCCGAAAAGGGCGGGCGCATCGACGCGGTCTTCATCTGCCCGCATGTGGCCGAGGAGCAATGCCCTTGCCGCAAGCCGTTGCCGGGGCTGATGCTGCAGATCGCGCGGCGCTATGGCGTTGACAACCTGGCGCGGGTGCCGATGGTCTGCGACACGGTACGCGACTTGCAAGCCGCGCAGGCCGCGGGCTGCGAGCCGCATGCCGTGCGCACCGGCCGCGCGGCCGGACTCAGCGACGAAGAGATCGCCGCGGTGACGGCCCCGTTTCCCGGTGTGCACGTGCATGCGACGCTGACGGCGTTTGCCGACTTCGTGCTGCACCGCGAGCACACGGCCGCCGGCATCGTCGGCGAAGACTCGCAGCCCAACAAGCTCGATGCCTGAGGCGCGCATGCTGAGCGCGCTTCGTTCGGCCCTGTTCATCGCCTGGATGGCCGTCACGGTGGTGCCGTGGGCGCTGGCGGTGCTGCTGGCCTCGCTGTTCCTGCGCGGCGACCGCATCTACTGGATGTGCGCCGGCTGGCTGCGCACCGCCATGTGGGGCTGCCGCGTCATCTGCGGCGTGCGCTCGCGCATCCACGGCATGGACAACCTGCCGCCGGCCGATCGCCTCTCGCCGGTGATCCTGCTGTCCAAACACCAGAGCACCTGGGAGACCTTCACCTACCCGGCGATCATGAGCCACCCGCTGGCCTATGTATTCAAGCGCGAGCTGCTCTACATCCCGTTCTTCGGCTGGGCGATGTCGCGCATGGACATGATCCACATCGACCGCAGCAAGAGGAACGAAGCCTTCACACGCGTCGTCGAGCAGGGCCAGCGCATCCTCGCCAACGGCAGCTGGATCATCATGTTTCCCGAGGGCACGCGCATCGCGCGCGGCCAGCAGGGCACGTACAAAACCGGCGGCACGCGCCTGGCGGTGGCCACCGGCGCGCCGGTCGTGCCGATCGCCGTGGCGTCAGCGCGCTGCTGGCCGCGCAAGAGCCTGCTCGTGCGCCCGGGTGTGATCGACATCTCGATCGGCAAGCCGATTGCGGTGCAGGGCCGCGCCGCCGACGAGCTGATGCGCGAAGTCGAGGCCTGGATCGAGGCCGAGATGCGGCGCCTCGACCCCGAGGCCTACGCCGCCGAGCCGGCGCCGGCCCACCCCGCCGCGGGGCCGGTCAGCTGAAGATGATTACCAGCATTCCGACCATCCCCGCAACGGCGACGACGATGTTGACGCCGTCGTCGAGCCAGTGGATCAGGCGGTGATAGAGGGGAATGTGCATGGCGGTCTCCAGTGGCGCATCGAGCGATGCGGGTTGCCCATGAAGACACTTTCGGCGACAGCGCAGAGAAAGTCCTGAAGCCGGCTCGATATCGTCCTTAAGAGTGCTGAAGCCTCAGCGCTCGCGCGAACAATCGCGCAGCGCGATGCCATGCTCGCCGGCATAGGCGGCGGCGGCCTGCTCGACCAGCCGCCGCACCAGCGCCTGGTCGCCGCTGACCCAGTCGGAGATGACGTTCCAGCGTCCGCCCAGCCATTGCTGGAACTTGACCGCGCCGCCGCCCTCGTGATCGAAGCAGGACAGCGCCAGCGGTTGCAGCAATTGCAGCGCCCCCAGCTCGGCCAATCGCGCCTCATCGAGCGCCAGCCGCTCAAGGCCCCAGCGCAGTTGCTCGCCGCTCAGCACCCGCGCGCCAAAGCGGCGCTGCGCGATGCGGATGGCCTCGCCGACGACGATGCCCTGGATGACGCCGCGGTTGTAGTAGGCGCTGCCGACATGCTCCGGCGGCCGGCCGTCGTGGACCTGTTTGACGATCTCGCGCAGGACCGCGAAGTTGCGGCCCGACGGGTTGAGCGCCAGGGCGATGTAGCCGACCGCGGCCGGGCCGGCCGGCAACACGTCCTGCTCGGCGCCGGACAGGCCAAAGCCGATGATGCGCTGCGCCGGAAAGCCGGCCGTGGCAGCGGCGGCAAGTGCCGCCGGCGTCATCGGCCCCGGCCCGGCGAGCAACACCCAGTCGGCATCGGCGCGGCGGATCTGCGCCCAGGCCGCGGCCTGCTCGACGCCGGGCAGCGGCAGGCCGATGTGGATCAGCTCGAAGCCATGTTGCGCGGCCAGGATGTCGAGCAGCGGGATCGCTTCGCGGCCGGTCGGCAGGTCGAGGTAGAGGTTGACGATCGTCTTGCCGCGCAAACGCGCCATGCCGCCTTCGCTGGCGCCGATGAAACGGATCTGCGCGGCGGCCTGGCTCAGCAGGTGGGTCACCAGCGGAAAGGCGTAGGGAAAGGCGCGGCCGTCGGCGGCGTCGGCGCGGCCGTAGCCGAGCATCAGCATCGGGATGCGTTGCTCGCGCGCGCGCTCGGTCAGCGCGTACGAGATGCCGCTCGACAGCGGCAGGACCAGCGCCGCGCCTTGCGCGCCGCGGTCCTTCAAGCGCTCGAAACAAGCGATGCCACGCTGGTCGTCGAACGCGGTTTCGCACTCCTCCCAGGCCAGCCGGACACCGTTGATGCCGCCGTCGCGGCGGTTGAGCAGGCGCAGGTAATCGACCATGCCGGCCGGCGCGAGCGTGCCGGCCGGCCCGGCGATCTCGCGGCCGGTGAAGAGCGGGATGAACTGCTCGCCGGCCGCACCAGCCGGCGCGGCGGCGAACACGGCCAGCAGCAACGCAAGCAGCCGCGCCAGCGTCGATGGGCAGAGCCTGCGTGTGCTCATCTCGGCAGCCGCTCCAAGGTTGCCGTGACCTTGTGGACCAGCGCCTGCACGCGCGCCTGGGCCTGCTGCGGTGTGTCGATCGCGGTGCAGGTGTAGGTCTGCGCGCAGTACTGCTGCCATGCCGGGCTGGCCAGCGCGCGCTGCAACGCATCGACCAGCACCTTGACCTTGTCCGGCGAGGCCTGCGCCTGCATCGCCAGCGCGCGAAAGTTCGGCAGGTCGCCGATCGCGATGCCGAACTCGCGGATCGCCGGCACTTGGGCAAACGCCGGGTGGCGGGTCTCCGCAAAGACGACCAGCGGCCGCAGCTTGCCCGAGGCCAGGTGCAGCGCGACATCGCCCGGCTCCTCGAACAGCGCATCGCTGCGGCGCCCGAGCGCCGCCTCGTAGCGCTCCTCGGGCTTGGCAAACGGCGCGTTGAGCGTGCGGTAGCCGCTGCCGGCCAGCAGCGCCAGCGTCACGTCGTCGAGCGTGCCGTGGCCCGACGTGGCCACGCGCAGGCTGCCCGGGCGCGCCTTGGCCTGGGCGAGGAAGGCGCGAAAGTCCACCAGCGGGCTGTCGGCGGCAACGAACAGCATCGACGGCGAATCCTGAACCACGCCGAGCACGGTGAAATCGGCCGGCCCAACGCTGCCGACGCCGCCGGCCCAGGCCGCCGCGGTCAGCGCGATCAGCGTCGCCAGCGTGTGGTCGGGGTCGCGGCTCAGCAGTAGCTTGGTCAGCCCGGCATTGCCCGACGCCCCGGGCACGTTGCTCACCAGCACCGGCACGCCGAGCAGCGGCTCGAGCAATGCGGCAAGCTGGCGTGCCATGCCGTCGGCGCCGCCGCCGGGGCCGAAGGTGACGATGATCTCGATCGGCCGCTGCGGAAAGGCGGCCGTGCTCCCCGCGGCATCGTTCGCGCGGGCGAAGAACAGCGTCATCGCGTAGCGGATCACGTCCTGGTAGCGCGGCGGCGCGTTGTCGAGCCAGGTCTGCAGATACTGCTGGAAGGTGGTCCCGGGCGCGTCGAGGTTGAGAAAACCGATCGCCTCCCACAGCTCCGGGTTCTCCTCGAACAGCGGCAGCAGCAGGTTGGCGACAACCTCGTTGCTGCCGCGCTGGTAGGCGCCGCGGGCCAGCTGCTCGCCGGAGGCGCGGTACCAGCCGGCCAGTGTCGTGCCGGGCGGAAGCTTGCGGTGCGATTCCTGCTCGAAGCGCTCGGCGATCTGGCGCAACTGCGGCGCCGCGGCGGCCAGCTCGGCGTTCGGCGCGGCCTTCTGCCACGACAGCGCCAGCGCCTTGAGCGTGTACAGCGACGCGACCTCGCACAAGGCCTCCTCGAACCACTGGTGGTTGCGCGTCACCGCATGGTGCGGATGGCGCTCGTAGTTCGACAGCACGTGGCAGAACTCATGCGCAAACTCGTAGACATAGGGCCCGGCGTCGGCGCCGCTGGCGGTCAGCTCGATGCGGATCTCGCCGCCCGGCCCGCGCTCGTACAGCGCCACCGGGGCCTGCGTCGAGCGCGAGACGCGGATCGGCGGCAGCGGCCGGCCGGGAAACTTCGACAGCAACTCAGCGGCGGCGGCATCGAGCACGGTCTTGATGCGGCGCGCGTCGCCACCGCCCCAGCCCTGCGCATCGACGCGGATCGCCAGCTTGCCCCCGCCGGCGGCGCGCGCGGCCAGCGCCGACGGCGGTGGCAGCGCATGGATCTCGCGGCGCAGCGACGCCCGCGGCCCGGCCTCGGCCAGCACCTGCTCGGCCAACTCGGGCGACGGCGCGCCGGGCACGCCCTGCAGCACGAAGGGCAGCACGAACGGCAGCGATAGGCGCAGGCTCGAGCCGCCTTCGAGTTCGGCGTGGCGCCCGTACAGGCCTTGCCACAGATCCTGCGGCTCGAAGCCCGAGGTCTGCGCGGCCGCGAGTTCGATGATCTCAGCGGCGTTGGCCGGATCGGCGAGGAACTGCTGGGCTTCGAGTTCGGCACGCAGCCAGCCGCGCACGACATCCGGGCGCTGCTCGATCAGATCGGCGCGCATCGCCAGCATGCTGCTGTCCTGCTGGCGCCAGTTGGCGCCCGAGGCGACGCGGCGCGCGCTGCCTTCGCCGACCAGGCGCGAGGCACTCGGCTCCGAGACCACCGCGGCATCGAGCCGGCCGGCGCGAAAGCCGGCGGTGATGACCTCGATGTTCTGGTCGGTGATCAACTGCGCGGCCACGCCCGGCTGGCGCAGCAACTGGCGCGCAAAACGCTCCATGCAACTGTCCTTCGGCGCCGCCAGCGCACGGCCGTTCAGCCAGTCGAGCGCGGCCCGCGCGCTGGCAAAACGCGGCGCGTCGGCGCGCACCAGGAGCACGCTGCACTGGTCCCGCGACAGGCCGAGCTGCGCCACCAGGCGCACGGCTTCCGCCGCCGGCCGCCGCGCGGCTTCGATCGCGGCGCCATCGTCGAGGTAGCCGATCTGCTGCTGCCCGCTGTGCAGCGCGGCGGCGATCTTGGCGCCGTCGAGCGCGCTCGCGAACGTCACCGACGAGCCCGCCGGCAGGTGTTTTTCGTAGAACCTCTTGCCGCGCATGACGACACCCGACCAGGTGCTGCTGGCGTACGGCATGTAGCCGACGCTCAGTTGAACCGGTGCATCGGCCGCGGCGCAGGCCGAGGCCAAAGGCAGCAGCGTCGCCGCGATGACAGCGCGCAGTGCAGCGCAGGCTCGGCCGCGTCGGCGCCGAGGACCCCAATCGCCGGCGGCATGGTGTTGGCTCGCAAAGTCAAAAAGCTGCATGCGCCCGCGCCTTGGTGCCCAGTGCACAGCTTAGCCCTGCGGCGTCGGCTTGCAACCGGGTTGACGGCCCGAGCGGCCCGAGCGGCCATCCACGCCGGGCCGCCGGAAGCGGCGCGGCGTGGATGGCATCGGCGCGACATCAATGCCGGCTGCCGAGTTCGGTCGGCTGGCGGTCCAGCTCGCCACTGGCACGGGCGCGGTCGAATTCGGCCCTGACCTGCGCGCGCGTCAGCCCGGGGGCGGCGAAGGCGCGACCCTGCGCACCGGCGGCGCTGCGGGCGGCGATCATCACCCCGCCGTCGCTCGACAGCTCACGGCCGATGTCGTACTCGCCACTGGCGCGCGAGCGCATCAGTTCGGCCTTGACTTCGGCGCGGGTGAGCGGGGTCTCCTGCGCCAGGGCCAACGAAGCGAGCGAAATCATCGCCGCACCTGCAATCCATTGAATCTTCAACATGATGGAAATCTCCTGAGTGAATGACATGACGAATGAACTCCCTCGGTCTCTTGTTGTTGATGCAAATCGGCGCCGCGGCCTCACAACCCAGCCGCGGCCAGCGCCGCAACGACGTACAGCAGGCAGCCGGTGCAGCCCGCGCAGATCGCCACATAGACCAGACTGGCCAAGCCCTGGTCGAGGCGTTCCGGAATGAATTTCATCGCTCTTCTCCTTTGCTGCATCGGGCGATGCGTGGTGCGCCTGTCGATGAACTTACTTTCGGCGAGGGCGCCATAAAAGTCCTGAAACGGCGGCTGAAACGTCATCAAACCTGCGGAGGTCAGGGCGCCGGCGCAGCGCTTTTGGAACCATGCACGTTCTCGAGGGACCGACGACGCGGGACCGCAGCCCCATAGCGCAGTGAACATCCCCCTAACTTGCAGACCACGCGACGCCGCGAGGTCGTGCAACAGCGGCGCTTCGACCTGCGTCAGGTCACCGGTTGAGCCGATGCGCGGGACCCGCGCGGTTCACGCACTCGGCAGCCACAGCTCGACCGTCGTCCCCTCAGCGCTCGACGACACACGCAGTTCCCCGCCGATGGACGCCGCCCGGCGCGCCATGTTGCCCAGGCCGCGCCCTTGCACGTCAGTCGGCGCGAAGCCTTTGCCGTCGTCGCTGACGCGAATGAACACCCGCCGCTCGCCCGGCGCCACACCCGTTTCGAGCCGGATGCGCGTGGCCACCGCGTGCTTGAGCACGTTGGCAAAGGCCTCCTGCAGGATGCGCAAGATGTGCAGCAACGTGCGCGCGGACAAATAGGGCAGCGCAGGAAGATCGTTGACTCGCCATTCGAGTTCGATGCCCAGGGCGCGCAGCCGCCCTTCGATGCGGTAGCGGAAGTTGCCGAGCGCCGGCAGCAACTCGTGGTCGGTGGATTCGAGCGAGTCGATCGTCAGGCGAAGGTCGTCGATGCACTCGCGCAGCACCGCAGCGACCTCGCGCGGCGACGCCTCCTCGCTCTCGGCCAGGCACAGCGCCGAGATCAGTTGCGCACCAATGCCGTCGTGCATGTCGGTCATGATGCGCTGGCGTTCTTCGGTCACGGCCGCCGCACGCGACAGGCGCTCGAGCTTGTCGAAGTTGCGTTCGAGCTGCTGCTCCTTCTGCCGCACGCGTTCTTCGAGCTCGGCGTTCAGGCGCTGCGACTCGGCGAGCGCATGGGCGACGCGGCGGTACTTCTCGAGGTCCATGCGGTTGCCTTGCTCTCAGAGCAGCCCCATCTTGCCGGCTTCGTAGACCGCTTCGCCGCGCGAGTGCACGGCCAGCTTCTGATAGATCTTCTTGACGTGGGCGTTGATCGTGTGCGGCGAGACTTCGAGCAGGCGCGCGATCTCGGCGAAGTTGAAGCCTTTGGCAATCAGCGCCAGCACTTCGGACTCTCTGTGCGTCATCGCAGGGGCTTGCAGCTCCGGCGTCGGACCCGCCGGCTTGTCCTCGGGCCTGAAGCGCTTGAGCAACTGGCGCGCGATCAGCGGGCTGATCGGCGAGCCGCCGGCGCGCAGTTGTGCGATCAAGCCGACCAGCTCGCCGGGCGGGCTGTCCTTGAGGATGTAGCCGGTGGCGCCGGCTTCGATGCTGGCCAGCACATGCTCCTCGTCGCCGAAGACCGAGATGACCATGATGTCGGTGGCCGGGTAGGCGCGCGCCGTCTCGCGGATCAGATCGATGCCATTGCCGTCGGGCAGGCCGAGGTCGGTCAGCAACACGTCCGGCGCTTGGCGCGCGATGACCGCACGCGCCGACGCCATGTCGCCCACGGCCGCGATCAGCGTCAGTTCGGGCGCGCCGGCGACGATGCCGCAGAACCGCGTCAGGAAGGCGGGGTCGTCCTCGACCACGATCACGGTCGTCATCGCGTTCTCCGAGGCTAACGCTGCGCAGTCATCATAGGCGCGCGCATTGCAGGTGGGAAGGCGTCGCCGCCATCGCCATCGCCACCGGCGAGGCTTGCGTCTGCGTTTCGCCGAGCACCGATGCGCCGGCCCAGAGCAGCGTGCTGGCGAGCATGGCAGACAGCAGCAAGGCGAAGGCCTGGCTGTCCAAGGACGGACGGTCGTGGTGCGGGTGCGGGCCCATGGCGATCTCCTGATGAATGGATGGAGGCGGCAGCGTAGAAGTTGGCGTCATCAGGCGCCATTGCGTCTTTGCGTCACGCCCTTACGCGAAGCCGTGATGCTGTCGTGCCATGTCAGCTGGCCCGCACAAGCTCACCGGCCGCCGCCGCAGCGGGTGCCTGCACCTCGATGGCCAGGCGATAGCCGCGGCCCGGAATGGTGACGATGGCCTGCGCGCCCAGCGCTTTGCGCAACGCCGACACCTGCACCTGCACGTTGTTCTCTTCGACCACCACGTCGGGCCAGACGCGGTCGAGCATCTGGCCTGCGCTGACGAGCGCGCCGCGCTGCTCGACCAGCGCCAGCAGCACGTCGAAGGCGCGCGCGCCGATCGCCAGCGGCTGGCCTTCGGCGGACAAGCGCCGCTCGGTCGTCCGCAGCTCGAACCGCCCGAATCGGATCGGCTCGCTCATGCGATCGGGATGCTGGCCCATGACGCTCTCCTGGTCGTTGGATGCAGACGCAGGGTAGGCGTCGGCGCGATCGGGCGCCATGGCGTGTTCGCGTCACGCCCTCACGTGAAGCCGTGAGGGCCGGGTGGCCATCCGGGTCGGCGCTCGGTCAGTCCACGCCGCTGACCGCACGCGCAAGCGCCAACGCGCCTTCATCGTCGAGCGCGGCGCCCTGCGGCTGAAGGACTTCGCGTCGGCGCATACCCTTGAGCCGCTGCGCGCTCACCGGCGCGTCGCAGCGGCTTGAGCCACTCGATGCCTCGGCAGCGCTACATTGCGGCGACAGCGCTACCAGGAGACGTCTTTGTTCGACAGTCGGCGCCATGGGCGCCTCGAGGTGCGGCCCTCCGAGCGCCAAGTGATGCTCGACGGGCATGCCGTGGCCGTCGGCGCACGCGCGTTCGACCTGCTGCAGGCGCTGATCGAACGCGGCGATCGTGTTGTCAGCAAAGGCGAGCTGCTCGACATCGTCTGGCCAGGTGTTGTCGTCGAGGAGAACAATGTCGAGGTGCAGGTGAGCAGCTTGCGAAAGCTGCTCGGGCCGAACGTGATCGCGACGATTCCCGGCCGGGGCTATCGCTTCGTCGCGCACGCGCATGAAGCTGACGAGCCAACGCGGTCGAGCCCTTACGCGGCCGCGCCCGGCCCTCACGGCAGCCTGCCTGCGCACGCTGCGTCGCTGGTGGGCCGCGACACGGCTTTGAGCGAGCTGCTGGCCTGCATCGAGGAGAACACATTGGTGACGATCGTCGGCGCCGGCGGCATCGGCAAGACGACCCTCGCGCTCAGTGCGGCGCTCGCGCTGCGCGAGCGTTTCCGAGACGGTGTCTGGTGGATCGACCTGGCGCGGCTCGACGACGCGGCACTGGTACCGCAAGCGGTGGCACGAGCGCTGCGCATCACGCCCGGCAATCACCACAGCCCGAGCGCCGTGCAGCGGCGCCTGGTCGAGGTGCTGCGTTTGCAGAGAGCGCTGATCGTGCTTGACAACTGCGAGCATGTCGTCGATGCAGTGGCCCGGCTGGCCGAACTCATCGAGATCGAAGCGTCTGCTGTTCACACACTGGCGACCAGCCAGGAGCTGCTCGGCGTCAGCCGCGAGCGCGTGTTCCCTCTCGATCCACTCTCGTTGCCCGGCCCAGGCGAGGCACCCAGCGTCGAGCGGCATGGCGCGATAGCATTGTTCGTCGAGCGGGCGCAGGCCGCTGATCGACGTTTCGTGCTGACGGCCGACAACGCATGTGCAGTCGCCGAAGTCTGCCGCCGCCTCGATGGGCTGCCGCTGGCGATCGAACTGGCTGCGGCGCGCATACGGCTGCTGGGCGTTCAGGGCTTGCGCGAGCGGCTCGACGATCGCTTCAAGCTGCTCGTCGGCGGAGCGCGTGCGGCGCTGCCACGTCACCAGACCCTGCGCGCGACGATCGACTGGAGCCACGCATTGCTGACGGCCGACGAGCAGTCGGTGCTGCGCCGCCTCGGTGCGTTCGTCGGTGGCTTCTCGCTCGCGCTCGCGCAGGACGTCGCGGCTGACGAACACCTCGACGCATGGGGGGTGCTCGAAGCGCTGAGTACCCTGGTCGACAAGTCGGTGGTCGCTGCCGATGCAGGCGAGCCCGTGCGCTACCGATTGCTCGAGTCGACCCGCACCTACGCGCTCGAGCGCTTGGCCGAGCACGACGAGCTGGCGCGCTGCTCGCAACGTCACGCCCAAGCCGTGCGTGACCTGTTCGTGCACACCGACGAAGAGCGCTTCGGCGAGGGCGGCACGCTCGCTCTGGACAGCCTGATGCAGCGGCTCGGGCCCGAGCTCGACAACTGGCGCGCCGCATTCGATTGGGCGATCCGCGATGGCGCGCAGCCGGCCTTGGCCATCGCACTGGCCGGTGCGGGTGCCGTGGTACTCGACCACATCGGTCTGGCGCAAGAGGCGCTCGATCGCATGCTGCCCTTGCGCACCCTCTTGAATGAGGACATCGCGGCGCCGGATGCGGCGGCCTTCTGGTTGCGTCTGGCCATTCTCGGCACGAGCGGTCGTTTGCCGCGCGACGCACTGCTCGACGCCCAAGCGCGTGGGCTGCGGTTGTGTCGGACCCTGGGCTCGCGCCGCCTGCTGCACACGGGCCTGTGCACCGCGGCGTGGTCACTCAACATGGTCGGCGAGTCGGCTGCAGCCGAGGCCATGCTGCAGGAGATCGCGGATCTGGAACGCGGCGGCGACCCGGCGTGGCTGCGCTGCAACCGGCTGAATCTGCAAGCGGCCATCTACCACCATCAGAGTCGCTTCGAGGAATCGGCTTGCTTGCTGGAACAGCAGCAGGCGCAACTGCTGGCGGCACCGGGGGAGCACAGCGCCCTCATCGGTTGCCGCAGCAATCTGTGCGTGATCTTGAACTGCCTGGAGCGTCACGATGAAGCGCTGGCGATCGCGCGATCGGCTCTGCAACAGCACGGCGGCGCGACCGGTGCTTCGAGTTATCTGCGGTTTCAGTTGCTGCACGCGCAGATTGCGCTCGACCGGATCGACGAGGCCCGGCGTACCCTGCGCGACGCCGTACCCGTATGGAGGCGCGATTCGCTGCTGCTGTTCGGAGGATTCGCCGTGGCCGAAATGCTGGCGTGTTGTGGGCGTCAGGCCGACGCGGCGCGCGTCGAGGCGGCGGCGATGGCCCACGTGCGCAGCTCCGGCGTGCGCCTGCAGCCGCTACAGCAGATGGCACGCATGCGCGTGCTGTGCGCCCTCGATGCCGCTGGCGCCACACCCGCAGACCTCGAGCGCTGGCAACACGAAGGCGAAGGACTCGACGAACTGCAGATCGCTGCACTGTGCGAGGTGGCAACAGCATCACGCTGAAACGGCAAGACGCGACTGAACGCCGAACCCGAACGACCGGTGCACCTGCAATCAAGCCGCCCCCGCCACCCCTTGCGCCATCCGCAACGCGCCCTCATCGTCGAGCGTCGACCCCTGTACCGCCGCCCGCGCCCACCCCTCATCCCCCAGCGCCTGGCGCGCCATCGCACCCGCCTCCTCCAGCGCCCGCGCCTCGTTGGCCTCGCGCTGGTGGCCATGCGCCGGGTACCAGACATCCGACCACGCCGCCAGTTGCGCGGCGGCGTCATGCTGCCCTTGCCGCGCCGCCAGCAGCGCCAGGTGGTCGACCAGAAATCCGGCCTGCTCCTGCTGCCACGCCAACGGCAGCGAGCGCGCGGCAGAGTGCCGCGCGCCGGCAGCGTCGCCGCGGCGCAGTTGCGCTGCGCACAGGTTGAGCAGCGCGGTCGCCAGCAGCGACGGCGCGTCGAGTTCGCCGAGTTGCGCGACGACGTCGTGGCCGAGCGTGATGGCCTGGGCGTCGTCGCCGGCCATCAGCGCGGCATCGACCAGCGACAGCCGGTGGCGCAGCACGCCGCGCTGGTCGCCCGCGGCCTGCGCCAGCTCGAGCGCACGCTGCACTTCGCGGCGGTACGAGACCACATCGGCGGCGAATCCTGCGACGCAGCCGGCGCGCTTGGCGAGCTGCTGGCGCAAGCGCGGTGGCCAGCGCGGCTGCTCGATTGCACGCGCCTCGTCGAGTGCGGCGTTGGCCTCGGCGTGGCGGCCCGCCAGACCGAGCTCGTAGCCGAGCGAGGTCAAGGCGTCGTAGAGGCGCTGCGCATCGCCCTCGGCGCGCCAGGCCGCGACCGCGCCTTCGGCAGCGGCAACGCGGCCGATCTCGGCCAGCGCGATCGGCGGGTGCGGCACCACGCATTGCGCCAGCCGCGCGCGCGCCGCGCCGCTGGCCTGCGGCAGCAGCGCCAGCGCGCTGCGCATGCGCGCCCTGCGCGTCGCATCGACGCCGCGCTGCGCGTCGAGCCGCATCAGCGCTTCGAGCAGCGCGGCCGCGCTCTGCGCATCGCCGGCAGCAACGGCGCGGTCGGCCGCGGCCTCGAGGTCCTCGGCGTCGGGCTCGACCTGCGCCATCCACGCGCCGTCGCTCGAGTGCCAGTAGCGCTCGACGGCTTGCTCGGCGCGCTGCACCATCGCCAGCGCGTGGCGGCGCAACGCAGCCTCGCTCTCGCCGGCTTCGGCCAGCCGCTCGGCGGCGTACAGCCGCGTCGATTCGAGCAGGCGATAACGCGGCGGCTCGAGCGCGTCGACACCGACCAGCGACTTGTGCACCAGCTCCGACAACGCGTCGAGCGCGGCGTCGGCGTCGAGGTCGTCGCCTTGCGCCACGGCCAGCGCGCCGTCGAGGTCGAAGCTGCCGGCGAACACCGACAGCCGGCGCAACACGGCACGCGACGGCGCGTCGAGCAGGCCATGGCTCCAGTCGAGCGCGCCGCGCAGCGTGGCCTGGCGCGCCGGCAGGTCGCGCTCGGCGCTGCGCAGCCAGTTCAGGCGTTCGGCCAGACGCTGGTTCAACGCCCGCAGGCCGAGCGCCGGCAGCCGCGCGGCGGCCATGCCGATGGCCAGCGGGATGCCGTCCAGGTGGCGCACCAGCGCGATCGCCGCGTCCAGCGTCTCGGCCGTCAACTCGAAACGGCGGTCGGCCTGCAACGCGCGCTGCACCAGCAGTTGCAGCGCGCCGTGGGCCATCGCCTGCGCGAGCGTGCTGCCCGGTGCCGGCAGCGACAAGGCCTCGACGCGCACGACCTGTTCGCCGGCCACGCGCAACGGCTCCTGCGACGTGACCAGGATGCGCAGCGACGCCGACGCGGCGAGCAGCTCGTGCACCAGCGCTGCCGCGCCGTCGATCAGGTGTTCGCAGTTGTCGAGCACGAGCAGCGCATCGTGCGCCGCCAGGCGGCGCGCCAACTGCAGCGCCGCTGCCGCGCTGTCGCCGCGCAGCTCGACGCGCAAGGCCGCGGCCACCGCGGGCCCGATGCGATCGGCCGACGACAGCGCCGCCAGCGCGACCAGCCAGGCCCCTTGCGCATGCGCGGGGGCGCGTTGCAGCGCCAGCGCCTGCGCCAGCCGCGTCTTGCCGATGCCGCCGGGCCCCACCAAGCTGACCAGCCGGTGGCGCGCCAACAGCGCATCGAGTGCGGCCAGATCAGCGTCGCGTCCGACCAGCGGCGCCAAGGCCCGTGGCACGTTGGTGGCCAGGCCAGCAGCCGGCGGCTCGAAGCGTGGCGCGGGCGTGCTGCCGCTCGGCGCTTCGACCGTGACCGCCAAGCGGTAGCCCCGGCCGGGAATGGTCGCAATCGCCGCCGCCCCGACCACCTTGCGCAGCGCCGACACCTGGACCTGCACGTTGCTCTCTTCGACCACCACGTCGGACCAGACGCGATCGAGCAGATCGGCCGTGCTGACCAGCGCGCCGCGCTGCTCGACCAGCACCTGCAGCACGTCGAAGGCGCGCGCGCCCAGCGCCAGCGGCTGGCCGTCGGCGAGCAGGCGCCTCTCGGTCGGCCGCAACTCGAAACGGCCGAAGCGGATCGATTCGCTCATGCACGGACCTTGTGCGGACGGTTGTGCCATCTTGAGCCGATTGACCGCCCTTGCCAAGCGCAGGCTCGCGCTCGACGCGACCGGGTGGTCAAGCCGCAGCCGCGGTCTGCAGCGCGCCCAGCAAGCGCGCCAGCGGCGGGTGCTCGGCCATCAGCCGCGCGCGCTGCGCTGCCGGCCAGCGCGCGCGCCAGGTGCGCAGGCCGAGCGCGAGTTGCGGCAGGCCCCATGACGCGCGCTCGCGGGCGTTGGCGTGCGCCAGGCGCTCGGTGCGGCGCTGCATCGCCGCGGCGATGCGGTCGACCAGGCCGTCGTTGTCGCCGTCCGGGTCGTCCTGCGACCACAGCGGGCCGTGCACGTACCAGCGCATCAGGCTGTCGAGGCAACTCGCCGGCGTGACGTAGAAGCTGCCGATGCCGATGTAGGGATCGAGCGTGATCACGCGGTGCGCAAAGCGGCCGGGCAGGAACAGCGTCTGCCCGGCCTCGACCGTCCACCAGCGTGCGCCGGGCAGCGCGCAAAAGCGCGCCAGGTCGAAGCGTGCGCTGCCGTTGACGAGATCGCGCTCGCAATCCTGCAGGCCGACGCGCTGTCCCTCGAAGGTGTCCCAGGCCAGCCACAGCTTGCGGCCGACGAAGCAGTGGTTGCTGCCGTCCGGATCGTCGGAGTGCGAGTCGGTGACGTTGCCGGCGCTGGCCACCACCAGCGTCATCATCTCCTGGCGCTGCATCGTCTGGCCACCGAGCGGCAGCAGGTTGAAGGCCGACAGCGCGCGCGTGTCGATCGAGCGCGCCAGCGGCGTGCCGCGCACATGCAGATCGGTGACGCTGACGAGGTGGCGGCCACTGGCCCAGCGCCGCATCAGCTCGGGCACGGTCAGGCGGCGGCGCACGCGCTGCTTGCCGACCTGGGCGCGCGCGGTGGCCTCGTCGCCGGCAAAGCCGCGTTCGAGCGCGGCCACCAGCGCGTCCATCAAGCGCTCGCCGCGGCGCGCGCCGGCCACCGGCACCGGCACGCCTTGCAGCACGGCTGGCCGCGAGCCGGCGATGGCTTCGAACAGCGCGCTCGGCGAGTAGGGGCGCGGCGCGATGCGCTTGCGCGCCAGCGCCGCCAATATCTTCGCGCGGCGCGGCGCTTGACGCGGCAAGCGCAGGCAGCGGTCGTGGCCGCCTGCCTGTTCCCACAAACCGACGATCGCCTCTGTTCGCATCGAAGCCCCCATCCACGTTCTCTTGCTTGATATCCTGCGCCGAGCGTTCGTGCTTGACAAGCCGTCGCCTCCGATGACTCCGTCGATTGCAGATTCACCAAAACAACTTCAAATCCTGCCCCACCGTCGAGCGCTGCTGATCGACGGCCACGAAGCAGGCGTCGGTGCGCGCGCCTTCGATCTCCTGGTGGCGCTGTCCGAGCGCAGCGAGCGCGTCGTCACCAAGCACGAGTTGATGGATCTGGTCTGGCCCGAGGTGGTGGTCGAAGAAAACAACCTGCAGGTGCAGATCTCGACGCTGCGGCGTCTGCTCGGGCCTGGCGCGATTGCCACCGTGCCCGGGCGCGGCTATCGCTTCACCGCGTCGCTGGCCAATGCCGCCGCGGCTGCTCCCGTCGCGGCGCCGGCCGCGGCCCCACGAGCCCAGGCGAGCAACCTGCCGCACGCCGGCGCCGCGCTGATCGGCCGAGACGCCGACCGGGCAGCGCTGACCCGCCTGCTTGCCGGCTCGCGCCTGGTCACCGTGGTCGGCACCGGCGGCATCGGCAAGACGCGGCTGGCCCAGGCCTGCGCCGCCGACCAGCACGGGCAACGTGATGGCGGCACGTGGTGGGTCGAGCTGGCCTTGCTGCCGCCGGGCAGCGAGGCCGACGCGGTGGCCGCCGCAGTGGCGCGCGCGCTCGATCTGCGTGTCGAAGCCGGGCAGGCCGGCGTCGAGCGTGTCTGCGCGGTGCTGCGCGAGCAGCGCCTGCTGCTGCTGCTCGACAATTGCGAGCACCTGCTGCCCGGCGCGGCCGCATTCGGCACCGCCTTGCTCGGCGCGGCGCCCGGCGTGACGCTGCTGGCGACGAGCCAGGAGCCGCTGCATCTGGCCGGCGAGCAGGTCTTTCGGCTGCCGCTGCTGGCGCTGCCCGAAGACGCCGACCTGGCGCAGGCCGAGCAGTACGGCGCCGTCGCCTTGTTCGTCGCCCGCGCGCGCGCCGCCGATCCGCGCTTTGCGCTCGGCCAGCACAACCGCGCTGCGGTGGTCGAACGTCTGCCGCCATCTCGACGGCCTGCCGCTGGCCATCGAGTTGGCTGCTGCGCGCGTGGCCCTGCTCGGCGTCGAGGGCGTGAGGAGCCGCCTCGGTGAACGCCTGCGCCTGCTGACCAGCGCCCGCCGCGACGCCGCCGCGCGCCAGCAAACGCTGCGCGCCTCGCTCGAATGGACGCTCGGCCTGCTCGATGCGCCGGACCAGGCGGTGTACCGGCGCCTGGGCGTGTTCGTCGGCGGCTTCACGATGGCGCTGGCGCAGCGCGTGGCCGCCGACGCGGCGATCGACCGCTGGGCGGTGCTCGACCACCTGGCCAGCCTGGTCAACAAATCGCTGGTCAGCGTCGATGCCGCCGAGCCGCCGCGCTACAGCCTGCTCGAAAGTGCGCGCGAATTTGCGCTCGAACTGCTCGAACGTTGTGCCGAGACCGCGGCCACACGAGCCGCGCATGCCGCGGCGCTGCGCGAAACCGTGGCCCAGGTTGACGACCTGTACTACGCGTCGGACGCCTACGGCGCGGCGCAAACGCAGCTCGTGCGCGAGCTCGACAACCTGCGCGCCGCGCTGGACTGGGCGCGCGCCAACGCGCACAGCGAGCTGGCGATCGCCCTGGCCGGCCTGTCGTGCCGGCTGTGGAACCGCTGTGGCCTGGCCGGCACCGCCAGCGAGCTGTTCAGCACCATGGCCGCAAGCGTTGACGCGGCGGGCGTG
This sequence comes from uncultured beta proteobacterium, assembly GCA_963732625.1. Taxonomy (GTDB): domain Bacteria; phylum Pseudomonadota; class Gammaproteobacteria; order Burkholderiales; family Burkholderiaceae_C; genus CADEEN01. The sequence continues at coordinate 60,383 of CAVTAM010000001.1, forward strand.
CCGGCAGCGGTCGAGGCCGCGTTCCGGCTCGCCAGCGTCGTCGTCGCGCCCGAGGCGCCGCTGCCCGACCTGGAGCGCGCCGCGGACCGCTGCATCGAACTCTGGCGCGGCCTGGACGACACGCCCCGCCTGGCCTATGCCCTCGGTTGGCGCGCCATCGTCAACGCTCAGCGCGACCGCCTCGACGCAGCGCGCGTCGACCTGATCGAGGCCGAGGCGCTCGAGCGCAGCGACTGGCCGCACCTGCTGCGCGCCTGGCGGCTGGTGGCGCTGTGCAGCGTGCAAACGCGCGCCGGCGAGAGCGCGTCGGCGCGGGCGACGCGGCAGGCCGCGATCGCGATCGTGCGCGCCAGCGGTGACCACCCCAACATCCAGTTCAACCTGCGCAAGCTCGCCGACGCCGACCTGGCCGCCGGCGACGTCGAAGCGCTGATGCGCTCGAGCCAGGACTTGATCGACGACGCGCGCGCGCACGGCCCGCTGTGGGCGGCCCGGCTCGGCCAGGGCTACCAGGCCGTGGCGCTGATCGCTGCCGGCCGCCTCGACGAGGCCGCGGCCGCGGCCCTCGAAGCGCTGCCGGCGTGGCGCGCCGCCGGCTGGACGGCCTGGCTGCTCGACCACCTGGTGGCGCTGGCCGCGGCGCGCGGGCAAGCACGCGGCGCGGCGCTACTGCTCGGTCACTGCGAGCGCTGCTATGCCGACGCCGGGCGCGTGCGGCGTGCGGCCGAGCAGCGGGCCATCGACGGCGCGTTGGCAGCTGCTGCGCCGGCAGCTCGACGCTGCGGCGATCGCGCAGTGCCGCGTCGAGGGTGCGGCGCTCGATGAACCCGCGGCCGTCGAGCGCCGCCCTCGGTCGTGCTGTCCGCGCTTCGTAAAATGCGCCGATGACTTGCGCGCCCGCTGCCGACGAAGCAGAGCAACTTTCACTTTGGTCCGACGAACCGGCAGCGGCGCCAAGCCCGACGTCACCGGCGCCGTCAACAGCAGCCAAGCCGCCGTCAGCGCCGATCGGCGGCGCGCTGACGCAGGCCAACTTCAGCCACCCGCGCAGCAACCGCGAAGCGCGGCTCGGCGGCCACCGCGTCGCCTATGAGCTGCGCCGCGTGCGCCGCAAGAGCATCGGCTTCGTGATCTCGAACGACGGCCTCGTCGTCAGCGCGCCGCGCTGGGTGCCGGCAGGCGAGATCGAATCGGCGCTGCAGGAAAAGTCGCGCTGGATCCTGAAGAAGCTGCAGGAGCAGGACGAGCGCGCACGCCGGCTGGCCGAGCAGCGCATCGTCTGGCAAGACGGCACGTCGCTGCCGTTTCTCGGCGAGCCGGTGATCGTCGTGCTCGATGCGCGTGCCGCCGGCGCGGTGCTTCATACCGCGCAGGACACGCTGCCCGGCGTGCCGCGATTGACGCTGCACGTCGGCCTGCCGGAGAACGCGTCGGCCGAACAGATCCGCGATGCCGTGCAGTCGTGGCTGCAACGCCAGGCCAAGCGTGTCTTCGAAGAGCGCTGCCACCACTTCGCACGACAGCTCGGCGTGCGCTGGACGCGGCTGTCGCTCAGCTCGGCCTCCACACGCTGGGGCAGCGCCAGCGCCGACGGCGCGATCCGCCTGCACTGGCGCCTGATCCACTTCGCGCTGCCGACGATCGACTACGTCGTCGCCCACGAACTCGCGCATCTGCGCGTCATGGACCACAGCCCGCGCTTCTGGGACGTGGTGCGTTCGGTGATTCCGGATGTCGAGCGGCTGCGCGAGGGCTTGCGCGACGAGGCGCTGCCGGTCTTCGAGTAGCGCGGTTCAGAAAAAGGCGGCTTGCAGGGCCGCTTTCGGCCCTTTGCGAACTGTTGGCGACGTCGGCCTCAGCGCCGTTCGCCGCTGAGGTATCGAAGAGCTGTCGTTCGGGCTGAGCTTGTCGAAGCCTTCGTGCCTGGCGCAAGGGCGCTTCGATACCTCAGCGCGAACGGGAATACCACTTGCCTGCCTTCGAAGGCTCAGGGCGAACGAAGCGAGTCCCGTTCGGGCTGAGGTATCGAAGCCCCTGCGGCATACGCAGGACGCCTCGAGAGTCAGCCACCCTTCGAGCCCGGGCGGATCTGGTTGCAGACGTTGACCGTCGCCAAAGCCACGGGCCGACATCCGACGCTCGTCATTCGGCAGCAAACCGCCAGACGCCGTCGCTGCCGAGCGTTCGCAGCAGCCGACCGCCGTGCCACAGCGCATGCAGATGTGCCACCGCCTCGCCCATCGCAAACGTCGTCTGGTGCAGATCGAGCGGGCGCTTGAACAGCAGCGGCAGCAGCTCGGCGGCGTGGCAGGGTTTTTCGCCGCACGCCGTCATCACGTCGGCGAGCCGTTCGTCATGGTGATCACGCAGTTGGCGGATGCGCGCATGCAGACCGGTGAACGGCTTGCCGTGCGAGGGCAGCACGAGCGTGTCTTTCGCCAACGGCTCGTAGCGCGACAGCGAATCGAGATAGAGCGTCAGTGAGTCCGCCTCGGGTTCGAGGTCATAAACGCTGACATTGGTGCTGATGCGCGGCAGCACCATGTCGCCGGAGATGAGCAGGTTCAGCGCCTCGCAAAACAAAGCCATGTGTTCCGGCGCATGGCCATAACCGGCGATGCAGCGCCACGCATGGCCACCGATGTTCACCGTCATGCCGTCGAGCAGCCGCCGGTACGACTCGGGGATGTTCGGCACCATGCCGGCGTAGTAGTTCGAGCGCGCGCGCACCTTGGCCAGCGCTTGCGGATCGGTCAGGCCGTGACTGGCAAAGAAGGCCGCCGAGCGCTCGCCGCCGAAGCCGGTGGTGCTCTGGCTGGCCAGGCGCGCGGCGTTGTAGTCGGTGGCGCTGATCCACAAGCGGCAGTTCCACTTTTCGGTGAGCCAGTGCGCTAGGCCGAGGTGATCCGGATGCATGTGCGTGGCGATGACGCGCGTGACCGGCTTGTCTTGCAGCGCGGTCGCAAAGATCTGCTCCCAGGCCGCCTTCGTGGCGTCATTGGTGATGCCGCAATCGACGATCGTCCAGCCGGGGCCATCGTCGAGCAGCCACAAATTGATGTGGTCGAGCGCGAACGGCAGGCCCATGCGCAGCCAGCGCACACCGGGCGCGATGTCATGCACTTCGCCCGGCGCGGGGAGGGTGTCGCCGAAGGGGTAATGCAGTTCGCTCTCGTGCGGATTGGCCATGCGGGACTGCTACATTGATGGTTGACGTTAACGTCAATTGTGCCTGCACCCCTTGAGCCCCACCCGCACCTATTCCATTGCCGAACTCGCCACCGAGTTCGACATCACGCCGCGGGCGATCCGCTTTTATGAAGACGTGGGTCTGCTCGAACCGGCGCGCGCCGGCCGCAACCGCGTCTACGGACTGCGCGAGCGCACGCGGTTGAAACTCACGCTGCGCGGCAAGCGCCTGGGGCTGACGCTGCAAGAGATCAAGCAACTGGTCGACATGTACGACTCGCCGGCCGACAACGCGGCGCAGTTGAATGCTTTTCTCGGCGTGCTCGGCGAGCACCGGCGACAGCTCGAACAACAACTCGACGACATCCGCATCACGCTCGAAGAAATCGGCCAGCATGAGGCGCGCTGCCGCTCGCTGCTGGGGCCGCGCAGCAAAGCCCGCAAGGAGAAGATCGCATGAACACGCAGAACCGCTTCAAGTGCGAATTCCCCCTTGGGGGGACGGCGCGCAGCGCCAAGGGGGCAACATGAACCTGCCAGGACTCAACTTCGACCTCGGCGAAGACATCGACGCACTGCGCGATGCAGTGCGCGCGTTTGCCGACGCCGAGATCGCGCCGCGCGCCGCCGAGATCGACAAGAGCGACCAGTTCCCGATGGACCTGTGGCGCAAGATGGGAGAGTTGGGCGTGCTCGGCATCACCGTGCCGGAAGCCTATGGCGGCGCGAACATGGGTTATCTCGCGCACATGGTGGCGATGGAAGAGATCAGCCGCGGCAGCGCGTCCGTCGGCCTGTCGTACGGCGCGCATTCGAACCTCTGCGTGAATCAGTTGAAGCGCAACGGCAACGACGCCCAGAAGAAGAAGTACTTGCCCAAGCTGATCAGCGGCGAACATGTCGGCGCGTTGGCGATGAGCGAGCCCGGCGCGGGCAGCGACGTGATCTCGATGAAGTTGAAGGCCGAGGACAAGGGCGGCTACTACCTGTTGAACGGCAGCAAGATGTGGATCACCAACGGCCCCGACGCCGACACGATGGTGGTCTATGCGAAGACCGAGCCGGAACTGGGCGCGCGCGGCGTCACGGCCTTCATCGTCGAAAAGGGCATGAAGGGCTTTTCGACCGCGCAGAAGTTGGACAAGCTCGGCATGCGCGGCTCGCACACCGGCGAGATGGTGTTCGTCAACGTCGAAGTGCCCGCAGCGAACATCCTCGGCACGTTGAACGGCGGCGCCAAGGTGCTGATGAGCGGCCTCGACTACGAGCGCGCGGTGCTCGCCGCCGGGCCGATCGGCATCATGCAGTCGGTGATGGACAACGTCATCCCGTACACCCACGACCGCAAGCAGTTCGGGCAAAGCATCGGCGAGTTCCAGTTGATCCAGGGCAAGGTGGCCGACATGTACACCGTGCTGCAGGCCGCGCGCGCGTTCTGCTACACGGTGGGCAAGAATCTCGATCAACTCGGCGCCGAACATGTGCGCCAGGTGCGCAAGGACTGCGCGAGCGTGATCCTGTGGTGCGCCGAGAAGGCGACGTGGATGGCCGGCGAAGGCATCCAGATCTTCGGCGGCAACGGCTACATCAACGAGTACCCGCTCGGGCGGCTGTGGCGTGATGCGAAGCTCTACGAAATCGGCGCGGGCACGTCGGAGATTCGAAGAATGCTCATCGGGCGCGAACTCTTTTCGGAGACCCTGTGAGCCGGGACCTCGCCGAACTTCTGGAAGCCAACCGTGCTTGGGCCGCCGCGACGAACCGGCGCGATCCCGGCTTCTTCACCCGCCTGGCCAAACAGCAGACGCCGCAGTACATGTGGATCGGCTGCGCCGACAGCCGCGTGCCGGCCAACGAGATCACGGGACTCGATCCGGGCGAGGTCTTCGTGCACCGCAACGTCGCCAACGTCGTCGTGCACTCGGACCTGAACGCGCTGTCGACGATCCAGTTCGCGGTCGAGCATTTGAAGGTCAAGCACATCATGGTCGTCGGCCACTACGGCTGCGCCGGCGTGCGCGCCGCCATGCGCGGCATCCGCGTCGGCCTGGCCGACAACTGGCTGCGCCATGTGCAGGACGTGCGGCTGCGGCACAGAAAGCGCCTCGACCATCTGCCGACGGACGAGCAGGAAGACACGCTGTGCGAGATGAACGTGATCGAGCAGGTGGGCAACGTTGCGCTGTCGACGGTGATCCAGGATGCGTGGGCACGCGGGCAGGAGATCGCCATCCACGGCTGGGTGTATGGCCTGAAGGACGGTCTGCTTAAAGATTTGCAGGTCACGATGAGCGGGCCGGATCAGGTGGTCGGCGTTTTCGGCGCGGCGTTGAAGCGCTATCCGCGTGTGGCCGATCCGACGGACGCGCTCGACACCAGCTTCGACTGACGATGACGCCGCTGCACATCGACACGCCGCTCTTGCGTGCGCCACCGGAGCTGTTCGGACCCGGGCGCACGGTGTGGCTGAAGATGGACGCGCTGCAGGCCAGCGGCAGTTTCAAGATGCGCGGCGTGGGGCGGCTGGTGCAGCAGCGCGTGGCCGAAGGTGCGCGCGCCGTGGTCTGCGCCTCGGGCGGCAATGCCGGCATGGCGGCGGCGCTGGCGGCGCGGGCGTGCGAGGTGCCGGCGATCATCGTCGTGCCGCAGACCACGGGCGCTGCGGTGCGTGACGCGATCGCGGCGCGCGGCGCCACTGTCGTCGTGCATGGCACCGTGTGGGACGAGTCGCATGAGCACGCGCTGGTGCTCGCCAAAGCGCAAGGCGCGGTTTATGTGCATCCGTTCGACGACCCGCTGCTGTGGGACGGGCATGCGACGCTGATCGATGAAGTGGTGCGCGCCGGCGCAGCGTTCGACTGCGTCGTCGCCAGCGTCGGCGGCGGCGGGCTGCTGGCCGGCATCGTCGAAGGGTTGCGCCGCAACGGGCTGCACCGCGTGCCGGTGGTCGCGGTCGAAACCGCAGGTGCCGCGAGCTTCGCTGCTGCACTGGCGGCCGGCGGGCCGGTGACGCTGCCGGCGATCACGTCGATCGCCACTTCGCTCGGCGCGCGGCGTGCGATGCCGCGCCTGCTCGATCTGGCGCGGGAACACGAGATCATCAGCGTGGTCGTCAGCGACAAGCAGGCCGTACACGCCTGCATGCGCTTCGCCGACACGACACGCGTTCTCGTCGAACCGGCCTGCGGCGCGTCGATCGCGGCGCTCGACGTACATCCGAGCGTCTTCGAACCATTCAAAGCGCCGCTGATCGAAGTCTGCGGCGGCATGGGCGTGTCGCTGGCGCGTCTGGCGCAGTGGAGAAGCGAGTTTGGCCTCGAGTGAATCTCTGCCGACGATCGCGCTCGGCATCGACGGCTGGACGATTCGCGCCTGGCGCGAGAGCGACGCGCCGGCACTGGCCCAACACGCCGGCAACGTCAACGTCTGGCGCTGGATGAGCGACAGCTTTGCGCACCCGTACACGCTGGAGATGGCCGAATACTGGTGCACGCGCGGCCACATCGAGTGCGGCGGTGACAACTGGGCCATCGCGCTGGGCGACGATGCAGTGGGAGGCTGCGGCGTCATCGCGCAGCACGGCCACTTTCGCTGCAACGCCGAGGTCGGCTGGTGGCTCGCCGAAGCACATTGGGGACAGGGCATCGTCACGCGCGTCGCGGCGGCGTTGACGCAACGCGCCTTCGCCGACCCGCAGATCACGCGCGTCTTTGCGCCCGTGCACGCCGGCAACCGGCGCTCGATGCGCGTCGCCGAGAAAAACGGCTTCGTGCTCGAAGGCGTACAACCGAAGAGCGCCATCAAGGCCGGCAACGTGATCGACCGCTGGATCTGGGCGACCTACAGAAAATGACGAGTTCGGCAGCACTGAAAATGAAACCCATGCGGATGTCGTCGTTCACTAACGGCCCGTTGGCGACGTTCAAGGTCTGCAACAGAACTGCTCGGGCTGAGGTGGCTGTTCCGACCGTCCTGAGGTATCGAAGGAAGCCCCGCGTTGTCCCCGTTCGGGCTGAGCCTGTCGAAGCCCTTGTTGTGTGGCACGAAGGCTCCCTTCGACAGGCTCAGGGCGATCGGAAATACCAGCTCAGCCTGCCCTTCGACAGGCTCAGGGCGAACGTAAAGAAAAATCCCGTTCGGGCTGAGGTATCGAAGCCCCTGCGGCATGCGGCAAGAAGGCTTCGACGAGCTCAGCCTGGCCCTTCGATACCTCAGGGCGAACGGGGTGGAGAAGCCGACCGCCGTCAACACCTGCAACGGGCCGAAAGCCGAAGCCCACGTCATAAGTCGCGAACCGCGCGAAACGGGGCGGGACGACTGACATGAGCAAACGCCCCGCAATGTTCCCCAGCCTCACCGACCCGCGCGCGGTGGAGATCGCGCAGGCGATGCTGGAGGGCTTCAACCGCCACTACCGGCTGTTCCGCGAAACCAGCCGCGCGGCGCAAGCGCGTTTCGAAGCCAGCGACTGGCATGGCCAGCAACGCGCGCAACGCGAGCGCATCGAGTTCTACGACAAGCGCGTCGCTGAAGCGGCCGAGCGGCTGACGACAGAGTTCGATGCACCGAACCTGCCGGCCGACGTCTGGCAGCAGATGAAGCTGCACTACATCGGCCTGTTGACCAACCACCACCAGCCCGAACTCGCCGAGACGTTTTTCAACTCGGTGAGCACACGGCTCTTGCACCGCAGCTACTTCAAGAACGACTTCCTCTTTGTGCGTCCCGCCGTCAGCACCGAGTACATCGAGAACGACGAGCCCGCCGCCACGCCGACTTATCGCGCCTACTACCCGACGCGCGAGACCTTGCGCGAAACGATCGAGCGCATCGTCGGCAACTTCCAGCTGCAGCACGAGTTCGAAGACCTGCCGCGCGACGTGAGCCATGTGCTGGCCGCGTTCGAGACGCAACTGGCCGACTTTCGCCTGCGCGCCAACTTCCAGATCCAGGTGCTGTCGGCGCTGTTCTTCCGCAACAAGGGTGCCTACGTCGTCGGCAAGATCATCAACGGCTTTGTCGAGACCCCGTTTGCGCTGCCGATCGTGCATGGCGCCGACGAGAAATTGCTGATCGACGCCGCGCTGTTCGGCGAAGACGATCTGCTGCTGGTCTTCAGCTTCGCCCGCGCCTACTTCATGGTCGACATGGAAGTGCCGAGTGCGTATGTCACCTTCCTGCGCTCGCTGATGCCGCGCAAACCGCGCTCCGAGATCTACAACGCGCTCGGATTGCAGAAGCAGGGCAAGAACATCTTCTATCGCGACTTTCTCTACCACCTGCGCCACAGCAGCGACGCCTTCCGCATCGCACCCGGCATCAAGGGCATGGTGATGATGGTCTTCGACCTGCCGTCGTTTCCCTACGTGTTCAAGGTCATCAAGGACCATTACCCTGCCCCCAAGGACACGTCGCGCGAGCAGATCATGGGCAAGTACCTGCTCGTCAAGACGCACGACCGCGTCGGCCGCATGGCCGACACGCTCGAGTACAGCAACGTCGCTTTTCCGCGCGCGCGCTTCACCGACGAGCTGATCGCCGAGCTGAAGAAGGACTGCGCGAGCGTGATCGAGGAAGACGGCGAGGTCATCGTCATCAAGCATGTCTACATCGAGCGGCGCATGATCCCGCTGAACATCTACCTGGCGGATGCAACCAAAGACCAGTTGGAGCACGCCGTCATCGAATACGGCCACGCCATCAAGGATCTGGTGGCGGCCAATATTTTCCCCGGCGACATGCTGTGGAAAAACTTCGGCGTCACGCGCCACGGCAAGGTGGTGTTCTACGACTACGACGAGATCGAGTACCTCACCGACTGCCACTTCCGCCGCGTGCCCGAAGCGCGCAACGAAGAAGAGGAGATGAGCGGCGAGGTCTGGTACGCGGTCGGCCCGCGCGACATATTTCCCGAAACCTTCGCGCCCTTCCTGCTCGGCAACGACAGCGTGCGCGAAGTCTTCATGCGGCATCACGCCGACCTGCTCGACGCCGGCTTCTGGCAAGGCTGCAAGGACCGCATCCTCGCCGGACATGTGCACGACGTGTTTCCGTACGACGAGAGCAAGCGCTTCGCCAAGGCAGCTTGATGGACGACATGAAGGAGTTCTTCGAACTCGCCAGCTTCATCGTCACCGTGGTCGGCCTGCCCTGCGCGATCGGCATCTTCATCTACGAGCAGCGCAAGGAGCGCGAGAACGAGGAGGAGGAGCAGTACCAGCACCTCTCCGACGCCTACAACGACTTTCTGCGCATCGTGCTCGACCACGCCGATCTGCAACTGCGCACGCACGAGCCATTGCCCAGCCCCACGCCCGAACAGCGCGAGCGCATGCTGGTGATCTTCGACATGCTGATCTCGCTCTTCGAGCGCGCGTATCTCGTCGCCTACAAGGACGACATGGATGCCACCGAACGCCGGCGCTGGAACTCGTGGGACGACTACATGCGCGAGTGGTGCCGGCGCGATGATTTCTTCAACGCCCTGCCGCTGCTGCTGCGCGGCGAAGACCCGCCGTTCCAGTCCTACATCAAACGGGTGGCGCAGGAAGAGCGCGGGTCAGCCTCGATCCTCGGCTGAGCACTACAGGTTGCCGGTGACCCGCAACACCAGCTCGCTGCGATCGCGCTCGAACAGCACCTGGTCGAGCGCGATCTTGCGGATCGTCATGCCGTCGAACGCATCGCCCTCGCCGTAGCGCTCGCCGGCGGCGTCGATCAGCCAGTTGCCGCGCTTGCTCATCAGCACCGAGAACCTCTGTTTCTGCGCCACGCGCTGCGCGGCAGCCTGCTGCGGCGCGGCTGCCAGCTGCAGCGACAGCCCGCGCAGCCCCGCCACTTGCAACGACCCTGTCCGCAGCCGTTCGGCGGCGGCGGTGTCGGCGATCGGCTTGCTGCAATCGGCGCGGCCCGCACCGCGGTACACCGCGGCGCAAGACAAGCCTTCGCGCCGCGCGAGTTGATCGACCGACGCCAGCAATTGCTCCACCGACACCACTTCAGTCAGCGGCGCATCGGCACGCCGGCCCACGGCGGCCGAGAGCACCTCACGCTGCCGGCTGGTCGGCACGTAGCCGGCGATCACCCAGCGCTGGCTTTGCTCATCGGCGATCAAATGCAACTCGCTGCCGCCCGGCGCGATGGATTGCAGCCAGCGCTGCGCACGCACCAGGTCGTCCGCCGGCATGCGAACCGGCGCCAGATAGCTCACGGCGCCCCAGACCGAACCGGCGGCCACGGCCAGCGAGGCCAGCAACAAGGAGGCAAACGCCGCCGGATGGGAGGCGCGAACGCGTTGCAGCGCCAACTCCGCGCGCTGGCGCATGCCCGGTGCCCGTTCGGCCGCGATCATCGAGAACGACCAGTCGCAGCCAGGCGCACCCACCAGCAGCGTGGCCTGGCCGCAGCGCAGCGGCAGGTAGTCGGGCATGGCCATCGACGCGCCGGGCGGCAACTCGCGCTGGCCCACCCACACCGGCGCGTCGAGCGCGGTACAGGTGACACGGCCGCGCGCATCGAGCATCAGCGAACAATGCCGGGGCGCGACGTCGTTGTCGCGCAGCACCACCGTGCACTGCGTGGCCGATGAGCCGATGACGCAGGTGCTGCCGGCGACCAGCGGCAAGTCCGTGCCGCGGCGCAGGCCGCGCGCGAAGTGCAGCGTCCGTCCGCCTTCGATCAACATGGGATCACCAAGAACACCACCTGCACTTTGCGCAACGACAAGCGCCAAAATCTATCACCAGCGGGCGCCCGCAGCCACCAATTGTTGAGTCGCCGCAAGTGGTTGTCACCCGCCAACGGCGCACAATGACTTGCATCGCTTTCGTATCCGACAAGGAGCCGCCATGTCTGCTGATCCCATCGTCATCGTCTCCGCCGCGCGCACGCCCATCGGCGGCCTGCTCGGCGATTTTTCTTCACTCGCCGCGTGGGAGCTCGGCGCCGTGGCGATCAAGGCCGCGGTCGAGCGCGCCAAGCTGCCCGGTGATGCCATCGACGAGGTGCTGATGGGCAACTGCCTGATGGCCGGCCAGGGCCAGGCGCCCGCGCGCCAGGCGATGCGCAAGGCCGGCCTGCCCGATTCGGCCGGCGCGGTGACGCTGTCCAAGATGTGCGGCAGCGGCATGCGCGCGATGATGTTCGCGCACGACATGCTCGCCGCCGGCAGCGCCAACGCCGTGCTCGCTGGCGGCATGGAGAGCATGAGCAACGCGCCGCACCTGATGTTCGCGCGCAAGGGCATCAAGTACGGCGCCGCGCAACTCTATGACCACATGGCGATCGACGGCCTCGAAGACGCCTACGAGCGCGGCAAGGCGATGGGCGTGTTTGCCGAACAATGCGTCGGCAAGTACAGCTTTGCCCGCGAGGCGATGGACCAGTTCGCGATCGCCTCCACGCAGCGCAGCAAGGCCGCCAACGAAGACGGCAGCTTCGCCTGGGAGATGGCGCCTGTCACCGTCACGTCACCCAAGGGCGACACGGTGGTGAAGTTCGACGAGCAGCCCTTCAAGGCCAAGCTCGACAAGATCCCGGCGTTGAAGCCGGCGTTCAAGAAGGACGGCGCGATCACCGCCGCCACCTCGTCCTCCATCTCCGACGGTGCGGCGGCGCTGGTACTGATGCGTGAATCGACCGCCAAGAAAATGGGTGTCGACGCCGATCGCGCGCATCGTCGCCCACGCCGTGCATGCGCAGGCGCCCGAGTGGTTCACCACGGCGCCGGTCGGTGCCATCCAGAAAGTGCTGCAGCGCGCGGGCTGGGACGCCAAGAGCGTCAACCTGTGGGAGGTCAACGAAGCTTTTGCCGCCGTCACGATGGCGGCGATGGCCGAGTTCAAGCTGCCGCACGAGATCGTCAACGTGCACGGCGGCGCGGTGGCACTCGGCCACCCGATCGGCGCCTCGGGCGCGCGCATCGTCGTCACGCTGCTCGGTGCGCTGAAAAAGAAGAACGGCAAGCGCGGCGTTGCGGCGCTGTGCATCGGCGGCGGCGAGGCCACCGCGATGGCTGTCGAGTTGCTCTGAGCGCCGACGGCGCTGTCGGCCTGCGGTGCGCGCCGCGCGTTACCGCTGCCTGCCTCGCCAGGCGGCGACTCCCCGCAAGCGCAGGGGGTGCACTCACGCAACACATCACAAGGCCTATGCTGGCGCCCATGAACGCTGCTGTTTCCTCCCTGCGTCCATCGACCCCCGACCCGGTGACCGTGGGCGAGCGCTGCTCGCGCACGGTTCGCTTCACGGCAGAGTCGATTGCCGAGTTCGCACGCCTGACCGGCGACGCCAACCCGCTTCACTCCGACGCCGCCGCAGCCGCGCACTCGCGCCACGGCCAGCTGATCGCCGCCGGCCAGCACACCACCTCGCAGATGATCGGCCTGGCTGCCACCTACTTTTCGCGCGGCCACCACGGCGCGGCCAACGAAGAGCTGCGCGAACTGCTGTGCCTGAACTTCAACTTCTCGCTGAAGAGCCCGGTGTTCGCCGACGAGACGGTCGAGCTGGCCTGGGTGGTGGCCAGCCTCGAGTGGAGCGGCCGATTGCAGGGCTGGCTGGTGCAGGCCGACGGCGCGGCGTCCGCCGCGAAACGGCTGTGCGTGGTGGCGCGTGCCACACTGCTGATCAAGGCGTTCGACCACAGCGCCTGAGGAAGGCGTCTTGAAGGTTCTGATCATCGGGGCCTCCCGCGGGCTCGGGCTCGAATTCGTTCGCCAGTACCGCGCCGACGGCGCACAGGTCACCGCCACCGCGCGCGACGACGCGGGCCTGGCGCGCCTGCGCAACAGGGCGCCACGGCGCTCCGGCTGGACGTGGCCGATGCCGCCAGCGCTGCGGGCCTGGCCTGGGCGTCGACGGCGCGGCGTTCGACGTCGCCATCGTCAATGCCGGCGTCTATGGCCCCAAGACCGGCGCGCTGCAAGCGCCGAGCGACGACGACTTCGACCACGTCATGCACACCAACGTGCTCGGCCCGATGCGCGTCTTGCCGCAACTCGCCGACGCGCTCGCGCCCGGCGCGCGCGTGGCGGTGATCTCGTCGCGCATGGGCTCGATCGGCCTGCGCACGGGCGCCAACGGCGGCCTTCTACCGCGCCTCCAAGGCGGCGCTGCAACTCCGTGCTCAAAGACGCCTCGCTCGTGCTCGGCGGCGCGCGCCGTCTGCATCGCCTTCCACCCGGCTGGGTGCGCACCGACATGGGCGGCGCCGGCGCCGACATCGCGCCGAGCAAAGCGTGGCCGACATGCGCGCCACGCTGGTTGCGCCACGTCACGCCGAAGGGCCCGCACCTGCGACCAGCGCCGGCGCACCGCGCCGACGGTTCGCTGCTGCAAGCTTTTCGCACCGGCTATCACTATGCGCGGCCAGGCTCTCGATTGCTGGCCGACGAGTGCGCTGATGCAGCCCGGCGGATTGAGCCACACCGCCGTTCACCTGCGCCTGGTCGGCATGGCGCTGCTGTGGGGCGCGTCGTGGCCGGCGGGACGCACGCTCGCGCAGGCGATGCCGCCGCTGTCGGGATCGGCCTGGCGCTTCACGCATCGCGGCCGCTGCTGCTCATGGTGTGGGCGTGTGGCGGCAACCCACGTGGCCGCGGCTGACGCGCCAGCAGTGGCTCGGCCTGGCGCTGGCCGGCGCGATCGGTGTCGCCGGCTACGCGGTGTTTTTCATGATGGCGCTGCAGCGCGTGGAGGCCAGCCGCGCGGCCGTGGTCGTCACCACCAACCCGGTGTTCACGACGCTGCTCGCCGCCTGGCTGTTCAAGGAAAAGTTCAACACCCGCATCGCGCTGGGCATGCTCTGCGCACTGGTCGGCGCGGCCACCGTGCTGACGCATGGCGCGCCGTGGCAGGTGTTCACCGGCGGCGTCGGCCTCGGCGAGTGGCTGCTCGTCGGCTGCATCGCCACCTGGGTCGGCTACACGCTGATCGCGCGCGCACTGCTCGGCGGCATCGACTCGCTGGCCGCCACCGCGATCACATCGGTGATCGGCACGCTGCTGTTGTGGGCGTTGGCGCTGACGGTGGACGGCGCGCCCGTCGTGGTGAGCAGCATCACGTCGCTGTCGGCCGCCGGCTGGCTGTCGATGATCTTTCTCGCCGTCGGCTCCACCGTGCTCGCCTACGCCTGGTACTTCCGCGGCGTGGCCGAGCTCGGCGCCGGCACCGCCGCGAGCTACATCAGCCTGGTGCCGGTGTTCGGCGTCGCCAGCTCGGTGCTCGTGCTCGGCGAATCGCTCGATGCCTCGCTGCTCGTCGGCGGCGCGCTCGCGGTGGCGGGCGTGGTGCTGACGAACCGGGCGCGGCGGTAGCGCCACCCAGCCGGCTATACTTACCTGGTATTACTTTGGCGTGGGGAGCCCGTCATGAGCATCACCTCCGTCACCAGCAAAGGCCAAGTGACCATTCCCATGGCCATCCGCAAACGCCTGGGCATCAGCCAGGGCAGCAAGCTCGAATTCAAGCTCGTGCGCGATCACGTCGAGGTTCGGCTGGCCTCCGCGCCGGCCCGCGTAAAAGCGGGTGGCTTCGGCCTCGTCAAGTCGCGCAAGCGCGCCGTGCCGGCCGAATTTCGACCCGGCCACGCTGCTTGCTTCGCGCTGAATTCGCGCCGGGCTGACCGTGACCACCGGCCTGGACACCAACGTCCTCGCGCGCTACTACGTCGAGGACCGGGGCGACGCCCAGGCGCAGCGCCAGCGGATTGCGGCGCCAAGCCGTCATTGAAAGCGGGCAGCCCCTGGCCGTGGCCAAGACGGTGCTGCTCGAACTCGAGTGGGTGCTGCGCGGCTACTACGCCCTGCCGCCCGCCGACGTGGTGCGCGTGCTGCGCCACCTGCTCGGCCTGACGCATGTGCGCATCGAAGACCGCGACGCCGTGGAGACGGCGGTGGCACTGGTCGAACGCGGCCTCGACTTTGCCGACGCGCTGCATCACGCGAGCTATCGCGATTGCGACGCCATGGTCAGCTTCGACGACAAGGGTTTCGCGCGACGCGCCGTCAGGCTCGGGCTGAGCGCCGCGCGTGGTGGTCCCGTCATGACGACCAACCGTTGGCTGCGCATCTTGAAGCGGCTCCTGTCGCTGCTGGCGCTGGCGCTGCTGCTGTTGATCGCGGCCTGGCTGACATCGAACTGGAACGACGCAGCCGCCGCAGCCGCGGCCCGCAGCACTTCAACTGCCGAGCCCGACGCTTGCGGACGACCGCAACGCCTACTTCGTGCTGGCGGGCTTGCATGCCGCGCCCGATCGCGAGCCGTCGAGCGCGGGTCAGGCGCTCTGGAAGCTGATGCTGGCACGAGCGGCTACGGCAGGCCCCACGTCCCACATCGCTTCCGTGGAGCAGCCCGACAACGCCATCGAGGCCTTGCTCGGCAAGCGCCTGCCGTCGATTCCCGCTTGCGAGACCGTCATCGCCGACTGTGTTGCCCAGTGGATCGACAAGCCGGATGGATTGATCGAACAGCGCAAGACGCACGCCCTGCTCGGGCAGCGTTGCGAACGCTTGCTCGACGGTACGTTCGAGTTCGACGAGGTGCTGGCGCCGATGCGAACCGTCGCTGAACCGATGGCCCAGCATGGCGTCGGCGTGTCGAACTGCTCGCGCTGGCTCCTCGGTGGCGCCGTGCTGGCCTGGACACAGCAAGACCCAGCGCGAGCGATCGCGCTGCTCAATCGCGCCGACCGCTTGAACCGTGCACTGCTCGAGCAGCAGCCATTCGTTGATCGGCCAGATGATCGCCGTGCGCATCACGCGTAACTCCTTCGACACCATGTCTGCGCTGGTGGTGCGCGATGCGGGCATGGCGTCAGCGTTGACGCCGTTGCTCGAGCCGCTGCCTGATCAGGTCAACAGCATCAAGCGCTGGATGGTGGTCGAGGCGGCTTTCACCCACGGCACGCTCACCGAGCTCGATCGGCTGTCCAGCAACCACCCCGCTGTGGCGGCAAGCGAAGGCGACCCCGTTTCCGAGGGCTCCTATTTGTACGAGTGGCTGCAACGCCACCGCCTCGGTTGGCAACCAGAGCGCACCGTGCAGGCCATGGACGCGCAATGGCTGCGCTCGCTGGAGGACCTCAACGACGGGCTCGTGGCAGCGATCAACGCACGCTCGCATGGTGCCGGCTAAAGACGGCTTGTTGGGTGGATTGACATGGGTCAACCCCGTCGGCAGTGTTCTGGTCAACATCGGCCGCCCGGCGTACGCCGGCTATCTGGCACGACACGCCGATCTGGATTTGCACCGCGAGGCCGCGGCGCTGGTTGTCCATGCCGCCTCGGCCGACGTGCCGCCAGCGCAGCGGCGCGCGTGGTTGGCGCAGCAACCGCGCTCGCCGCTGGCGCGCGAGCGCATCGACTTCAGCGATGATGGCCTGGTGCTCAGCGCGCTCACCTGGCAAGAGACATCCGATCCGGGCATGCAACCGCCGCCGCGTGACAGCGATCCGCATCAACTGGCCCACCCCTCGTTAAGCGAGTCTGCCAATGCTGCTCACCGAAGACCACATCGCCGTGCAGGACGCCGTGCGCGCCTACGTGCAGGACCGCATCGCGCCGCACGCTGCGGCGTGGGACAAGTCGCACCACTTCCCGAAGGCGCGAATTGAAAGGCCTGGCCGCGCTCGGCTGCTACGGCGTCGCCGTGCCCACCGAGTACGACGGCGCGGGGCTCGACTACCTGGCGCTGGCGCTGATCCTCGAAGAAGTGGCGGCGGGTGACGGCGCGACGAGCACGGTGATCAGCGTCAACAACTGCCCGGTGTGCTCGATCCTGATGGCCTATGCCAACGCCGAGCAGAAAGAGCGCTTCCTGAAACCGCTGGCGCGCGGCGACATGCTGGGCGCGTTCTGCCTGACCGAGCCGCATGTCGGCTCCGAAGCCGGCGGCTTGAAGACCACGCGCAGTGCGTGATGGCGACGACTACGTGCTCAACGGCGTCAAGCAATTCATCACCAGCGGCAAGAACGGCGACGTGGCCATCGTCATGGCCGTCACCGACAAGGCCGCGGGCAAGAAAGGCATCAGCGCCTTCATCGTGCCGACCAGCACGCCCGGCTACACGGTGGCGCGCGTCGAAGACAAGCTCGGCCAGCACGCCAGCGACACCGCGCAGATCGTCTTCGAGAACTGCCGCGTGCCGGCGGCGAACTTGCTCGCCGACGAAGGCATGGGCCTGAAGATTGCGCTGTCGGGATTGGAAGGCGGGCGCATCGGCATTGCGAGCCAAGCGGTCGGCATGGCCCGCGCCGCATTCGATGCTGCGCTGGCCTACAGCAAAGATCGCCAATCGTTCGGCCAGCCGATCTTCAACCATCAGGCCGTGCAATTCAAACTCGCCGACATGGCCACGCAGATCGAAGCCGCGCGGCAATTGATCTGGCACGCCGCGTCACTCAAAGACGCCGGGCGGCCTTGCTTGAAGGAAGCCGCGATGGCCAAGCTGTTCGCCAGCGAGATGGCCGAACGCGTCTGCTCGGACGCGATCCAGGTTTTCGGCGGCTATGGCTACGTCAGCGACTTCCCGGTGGAGCGCATCTACCGCGATGTGCGCGTGTGCCAGATTTACGAGGGGACGAGCGAGGTGCAGAAGATCTTGATTGGGAGGGCGTTGGCGTGAGGCGGTGGGTCGCGGCCTTTCGCGTTCTTGATACGCCCGGTGTGATGCCGCGCCAGAGAAGCCAAGTCCTTGTCTTGCCTGGATTTTCTGTGGTTAGATTTGAAGATGAATCAGCAACCTGAAGTTGCCTACGCCGCAGAATGCGGCGCGAGAACACGTTAGACGCGCCAATATCATCGCCCCATGCGAAGGTTCCCGTAATCGCAGCGTCGAGTTTCGCGCCGTGTCTTGCGCTAGCGTGGCAAGCACGTCGGGCAGTCGGCCGGTGCGTTGTCGCGTAGCAGCTGCGCGAGCACTGCTTCAACTGCCTGCCCGTTGCGGGCCTCGCGTGTGCAATTGCCGATGCGAGCATTGCGCACTGCACGAGAACAAAGACCAAGAGGCATGGCGCGGGCGCGGCTCACTCGCAGGAGCGCAGCGCGCGTGCTGCTCGGCAGCGCTGTTGCTCTGCGGGCACCACGCCTATGCCGCTTTCGTCATTGGCGGCTGGCATTGGCCTGCGGCCAGTTTCGGCGGCGGAGTGGGCGGCGTTGGTACTTCGCGTTCAGAGGGTACGCTGCAGCTGCTCAGCAGCAAGGCGCAAACGCCATCGCGCAAGTGGCGCCGCCTAACCCCTTGAAGGGACTTCCTCTTCTTGGCAAGCTGTATTTGTATTCGTCGTTGATGGCCTCGGTGTTGATTTACGGGTGAAGCAAGAGCAGGCGGCGCTGAAGGGCATGAACGAGGAACAGACTGCTTCTCTGAAGACGGCCTTGTTGCACGCGGCGCGAGATGCGCCTGTCGTGCGGACCCAGATGCGAACCGCTCAGCGGGGCTCCATTCCAATCTCGTGGACATCTACGAATAGAGCCACCAAGGGTTAGTCGAGCTTGCCCGCTGCCGGTCTGACCTGTCATGAGCATCTTCTGGCTGATGCCTGCTGCGTGATGAATTCGTTGTGCGCTCAGGTGGTCGCGGATGCCGGCGTTGGCGCACCAGGCTTAACGCTGACGTGGCGCGCATCGAAGGCTTCGCCCTTGGTCATCACCGCCCACAGGATGCGTGCGTTCTTGTTGGCCAGCGCCACCACCGCCTTCTGCCAACCCGCGCGGTCTCTGAGCGCCGCAGCCCACTTCGAGATCGGGTCACTGCGTTTATGGGCCGTCATCACCGCCGACTTCGCCCCCTGGATGAGCAAGCTGCGCAGGTAGGTGTCGCCGCGCTTGGTGATGCCGCCCAGGCTGTTCTTGCCGCCCGACGAGTGTTGCCGCGGCACCAGCCCGCACCAGGCGCCGAACTGCGCGCCGCTGCTGAACTGCTTGAACTCGCCCACCGTGGCCACCACCGCGCTGGCGGTGACCGGGCCGATGCCGATCAACGTGGCCGCCTTCTTCACCGCGTCGTTGTCCTTGCCATGCGCGGCAATGCGCTCGTCGCACCAGGTGATGTGCGCATCGATCTCGCGCCACTGGTCCTGCAGGCGCTGCATCGCCAACCGGGCCAGCGTGTTCATCTCGTTGCCGGCGTCTTCGAGCACGTCGCTGAGCGCGGCCTCGAGCACGGCAGGGCTTTGCGCGAAGACCAGGCCAAACTCGGCCAGCAGGCCGCGCAGGCGGTTGATGCACGCCGTGCGATCGGCCTTCAGGCCCTCGCGCAAGCGGTGCACGCACAGCATGCTCTGCTGCTCGATGGACTTGACGGGCACGAAGTGCATCTGCGGGCGCGAGGCGGCTTCGCAGATGGCCGCGGCGTCGTTGGCGTCGTTCTTGCCGCTGGCGCCTTGTTTGCGGTACGGGCTGACGAGTTGCGCGGCGATGATGCGCGCGTCCAGCCCCAGCGCGATGAGCTTGCGCGCCCAGTGGTGGGCGCTCGAGCTGGTCTCCATGGCGACGATGCAGCCGGCGGGCAACTGCGCGCACCAGGCGATGAACTTGTCGCGCGCCAGCGCGCGCGTGGTGAGCACGCGGCCGGTGGCATCGACGGCATGGATTTGAATGACGCGCTTGGCCAGATCGACCCCGACGCGAACCGCTTCACCTCGAACGACACCTCGTGTAATCTGCTCCACGGACTTCCCCTTTCACAGGCTTGAGATTGATGACTTCGAACACCACCAATCTTGGCGCTTCGTCGCCGTTGCCCGAAGGTGGGAAGTCCCTTCGCATTCCCATCGAGCGGACGTCAAAAAGGCTGCGCCTTTTTGCCGCCGCTCATGTCGAACGTTAGGTATGCACCATGTCCGACCTCGCCACCTTCGTTGCAGGGTTCACGGAAGTCGATTCAGTGCGCGTCGCGTTTGAGTGGAATGGCAAACACGCGGGCGAGTAAGCAACGCATGGGGTCAAAGCAACTCATGGGGTCACAACTCATGGGGTCGCAACTCATGGGGTCAGGTCTCAAATATAAACCCCTAATCAGAGCCTGCTTGCTCGGGATATCGTTTCTCACCCTTCCCTCGAACCCATGCCCACCCCCGAAATCCTAGAAGCCTTCATCGCCCGCGTCCAAGAGAACGTGCACGCCGAAGCGTGCGAACCTCCTCTCCCGCCCGCTGCATCGCAGCGCGTGTAAAGGCGCGCCTGATTTTCAACGCTTACGCAGGAGCCGCCGTGTCCGCCTACGAACTCGCACAACTCAACATCGGCGTCATCAAGGGCCCGATGGACTCGCCGCTGATGGCTGACTTCGCCAACAACCTGGAGCGCATCAACGCGGTGGCCGATGCGTCGCCGGGATTCGTCTGGCGCTTGCAAACGGAAGCCGGCGACGCCACGGCGATCCGACCGTTCGACGATCCAAACCTGCTGGTCAACATGTCGGTGTGGCGCGATGTCGAATCGCTGAACCGCTATGTCTATTCGTCCGCGCATGTGGAGATCATGCGCCGCCGCCGCGAATTCTTCGAGCGCATGGACACAGCGTTTCTCGTGCTGTGGTGGGTGCCGCGCGGCCACCGGCCGACGGTGGACGAAGCGATGGCGCGGCTGGAGACGTTGCGCGCGCAGGGGCCGAGCGCGATGGCCTTCACCTTTCGCCATGCGTTCCCGCCGCCGGACGCCTCAACGGCGCAGCCGCGTGTGGCCTTCGACGACACGTGTCCGGCGACGTGACGATGCGCCGCCGCTCTCATCTGCTGCTGCTCGCGGCGCTTGGCTTTGCCCTGCCCGCCACGCACGCCGCCGACGCCGCCTCGCAAAAGCACCCGGACGTGATCGCCGCCAAGGCGCAGCCGCGCGGCGCCGGCACGTTCGACTTCGACGTCACCGTCTCCTCGCCCTACGACACGCCGCAGCGCTACGCCGATGCCTTTCGCGTGATGCACAAGGACGGCACGGTGTACGGCGAGCGCGTGCTGCTGCATGACCACGCGACGGAGCAGCCGTTCACGCGCGATCTGCAGGGCGTCGTCGTGCCCGCCGCTGTGCGCAGCGTGGTCGTGCAAGCGCGCGATCTGAAGAACGGCTGGGGCGGCAAGACCGTCGAGGTGGTCTTGCCGGGGCGTTGATAGGAGAGCGCTGGCGGTCTTGGCCGCGACGGCGTGGTTCTTTTAACGCGGATTGGACGCATCGGCCGGCAGCGGCGGCAACGCCGCCAGCCGCTCGGGCAACAGCGCCCACACCGAGCGCTTGTCATCGTCGTCGAGCACGCTCCACAGCGCGATCTCGTCGAGCGTGCGGCCGCAGCCAATGCAGTGGCCGCTGGGCTCATGCATCTGGCAGATGTTCTTGCAGGGGCTGGCGATGCTCAAAACGAAATTGCTCTTTGTCAACGACAGAACATGGTCGCACGGCAGCGCAAGACCTGCGTGCGTCTGGGTTTCTTGTCCAGCGCTTGACGAGTGCGTGATGGGTCGAGAACGCCGCGCGTTTTGTCTCACGTTCAGTTCAAGACCAGCTCGGCAATGTCGTCCCAGAGCTCGGCCGGCACGCGGCCGCGCACGGTCTTCGTCACCTTGCCATCGCGGCCGATGACGACGGTGGTCGGCGTTTTTTGCGGCAGCTCGCCGAAGTTGTCGCGGTGCGCGGGGTCGCGGCGCCAGACGATCTTCATCTGCGCGTTCGGCGGCGCCACCTTGTCGAGCACCTGCTCGTAGGCCTTGAGGTCGTCCATCGAACGGTCCTGGCTGACCGCAACGATGACGAAGTCCTTGCCGCGCCAGCCTTCGAGGTTGCGCCGCAGCTCGGGCAACTTGTCCAGACAGACCGCGCAATCGGTGGACCAGAAGAACAGCAGCACGACCTTGCCCTTGAACTGGGCCAGATCGACCGTGGCCGGCTGCATCGTCCTGCCGACGAGCAGCGGGGTCTGCACGGCCTGCGCATGAGCGCCCACGGCCGCAGCGGCCAGCAGGCCGGTCAGCAGCAAGTTTTTCAACGACACCATCGCCACACTCCTGGTGCGCAAGACGGCTGCGCATCTGCGCATGGTCGCGCGGATGCGCGTGCGGCTGACGTGGCAAACAACGCGCTGCGTGATCGATTCACGTTGCTTGCACGACATCGACCACCGGAGCGCCGCCGGTCAGTGCTTCGAGCTGCGACGGCGCCAGCGCGAAGACGCTGTTGGGGTGGCCGGCCGCCGCCCAGACCACATCGAAGCGCCGCAGCTCGCGGTCGATCAGCGTCAGCGGCGGCTCGGCGTGCGCGAGTGGCGCCACGCCGCCGATCGAGAAGCCGGTCTTCGCCTTGACGAAGTCGGCATCGGCACGGCCGATGGGGCCGGTCACCGCAGCGACCTTCTTCTCATCGACACGCCGGTCGCCCGAGGTGATGACGAGCACCGCGCGCTCATCGCTCTTGCGCTTGAAGATCACGCTCTTGGCGATCTGGCCGACGGCCACGCCGAGGTGGTCCGCGGCTTCCTGTGAGGTCCGCACCGGCACGTCGAGCCACAGCGGCGCGTGCGGGTGATCGTGCTCGCGCAAGGCAGCGCAGACGCGCAGGAAGCCTTCGGGCCGATCGACTTCAGCACTCACGCGCTGGTCTTGTCTCGTTTGGCCAGCAGCGCCTTGCCCGCACGCGAGACCGGCGCGCGGCCGAGCACGCCCGAGATGAACGCGCCGGCATCGACCAGCGCATTCAGGTCGATGCCGGTCTCGATGCCCAGGCCGTCGAGCATGAAGACCACGTCTTCGCTGGCCACGTTGCCGGTGGCGCCCTTGGCATACGGGCAGCCGCCCAAGCCGGCAATGCTGGTGTCGAAGACATGCACGCCCATCTCCAGGCAAGCGTAGATGTTGGCCAGCGCCTGGCCATAGGTGTCGTGGAAATGGCCGCTGACCTCGTGCAGCGGGTAATGCTTCAGCGCGCGCTCCATCGCCGCCTGCGCGCGCCGCGCGGTGCCGACGCCGATGGTGTCGGCGATGCCGACATGCTGCACGCCGATGTCCTTCATCAGGCGCACGACGCGCTCCACGTCGTCGAGGCTGACGTCGCCCTGGTACGGGCAGCCGAGCGAGCAGCTGACGGCGCCGCGCACCTTGACGCCGGCTGCGCGCGCGGCCTGCACGACCGGGCGGAAACGCTCGATGCTCTCTTCGATGCCGCAGTTGATGTTGCGCTGGCTGAAGGCTTCGCTGGCAGCGCCGAAGACGACCACTTCATCGGGCTTCGTCGGCAGCGCGGCTTCGAGGCCCTTCATGTTCGGCACGAGCACGCTCAAGCGTACGCCGCGCTGTCGTTGCAGCCCGGCCATCACCGCCGTGTTGTCGCTCATCTGCGGCACCCACTTTGGCGAGACGAAGCTGGTGACTTCGACTTCGCGCAGGCCGGCGGCCATCAAGCGCTGCACGAGTTCGATCTTGTGCGCCGTGTCGACGTTCTGCTTCTCGTTCTGCAAACCATCGCGCGCGCCGACGTCGACCAGCGTGACCTGTGGGGGCAATGAAACGCTCATCGTGAATTGTTCTCGCGCCGTTGGGATTTGAATGTTGGAGAGTAACCAAACACACGGTCGCGGTGTGCCACCAGCCTGCGCCACCGTACAAACTGCAACACATGGACCAACGCCACATCATCATCAGCCGCATCGACCTGCAACTGCGCCGCCACCTCGGCCAGCCCGTGGACGCGCACCGCGCCGTCAGCGACATACGCTATGCGAAGGATCTGCTGCTCGTCTGCGACGCGATGGAGGGCACCGACCTGCCGCAACTGGCGACACAGTTCCGCGAGGTCGATCTGCAGATGACCGCCGCGCGCCGCGCGCTCGCCCCGCGAGCGGCGACGCGCGTGCCCAGCGCGTACGTGCCGATGCCGACGCCGGCGGCCGCACAACGGCCGGTGACGTTCCGCTAAGGGATGACGGCCCCTCGGCCGCTGCGCGGCCACTCCCCCGAGGGAAGGCTCAGGCCGACGCTTGGGAGCGGCCCGGCGCTGGCCTGAGAGATGACGGCCCCTCGGCCGCTGCGCGGCCACTCCCCCGAGGGAAGGCTCAGGCCGACGCTTGGGAGCGGCCCGGCGCTGGCCTGAGACGCCCCTACGTCGGCGCTTGCAGGCGCAACAACTCCGCGCCTTCGGCCACCTGATCGCCGACACCGTAGAGCAACTCGGCCACCGTGCCGTCACGCGGCGCGGCGATGGTGTGCTCCATCTTCATCGCCTCCATCACCGCCAGCGGCTGCCCGGCCTTGACGGTCTCGCCGGCCTGGGCGAGAAAGGCGATCAGCTTGCCGGGCATCGGCGCCGTCAGGCGGCCGCCCGGCGATGCGCCTTCGCCGGCATGCGCGAGCGCATCGACCTCCTGCAAGGCCAGCGTGCCCTCGGGCGCAAAGACGGTGATGCGCTCGCCTTGGGCGTACACGGCCAGCGTCCATCGGCGCTCGCCGAGCGTGACATCGTGATATTCGTTGCCCAGCGCGCGCGCTGAAAACGGCCAGCGCTGCGCGCCAACGGCCAGCGTCAGCGCCCCGTCGTGCAGGCGGTGCAGCGTCACCGCGTGGTGCGTGCCGCCCACGTCGAGGTCGAAGCGCCGCGTCGCGCCACCGAACATCCGCCAGCCGTCGCGGCGGCTCCACGGGTCGTCGTCCTGCAGCGCGGCTTCGTTGGCGACCTCGCGCGCGACGACGCCGGCAGCCGCGCATTCGATGGCCAGCGGCGGATGTTCGAACAGCGCCGCGCGCTCGCGCTCGATCAGCGCGGTGTCGAGGTCCGCGGTGGCAAACGCCTGCGTGTCGACGACGCGGCGCAGGAACGCCACGTTGGTGGATAGACCCACGATGTGCGTCTGCGCCAGTGCCGCACCCAAGCGCGCCAGCGCCTGCGCGCGGTTCTCGCCCCAGACGATCAGCTTGGCGATCATCGAGTCGTAGTGCGGACTGATGGCGTCGCCTTCGTCGAAGCCGCGATCGATGCGCGGCTGATCGTCGCTGCGCGTGAAGCTCACGTGCGCCGGCCAGCGCGCCACGTGCAGCGTGCCGGTGGCCGGCAAAAAGTTCGCGTCCGGGTTCTCGGCGCAGATGCGGGCCTCGATCGCGTGGCCGCGCATCGTCAACTGCTCTTGCGTTGCCGGCAGCGGTTGACCGGCCGCCACGCGCAACTGCCACTCGACCAGGTCGTGCCCGGTGATCGCCTCGGTGACCGGGTGCTCGACCTGCAGCCGCGTGTTCATCTCCATGAAGTAGGCGCGCAGGTCGCCGTCGTCGAGCTCCTCGGCGACGAACTCGACCGTGCCGGCGCCGACATAGCCGACCGCTTGCGCGGCCGCCACCGCCGCCTCGCCCATCTGCTTGCGGCGGGCTTCGCTCATCCCGGGCGCCGGCGCTTCTTCCAACACCTTCTGGTGGCGGCGCTGCACCGAACAATCACGCTCGAACAGATAGACGCACTGACCCTGCGTGTCGGCGAAGACCTGGATCTCGATGTGCCGTGGCCGCGTGACGTAGCGCTCGACGAGCACATGGTCGTTGCCGAAACTCGACTGGGCCTCACGCTGGCAGGAGGCGAGTGATGCCGCGAAGTCTTCGGCCTTGTCAACGCGCCGCATGCCCTTGCCGCCGCCGCCCGCGCTGGCCTTGATCAGCACCGGGTAGCCGATGCGCGCGGCCTCCTGCTGCAGAAACGCGGCGTCGTTGTTGTCCCCGTGGTAGCCGGGCACGAGCGGCACGCCGGCCTTTTCCATCAGCGTTTTCGCCGCGGATTTGCTGCCCATCGCGGCAATCGCGCTGGCCGGCGGGCCGATGAAAACCAAGCCCGCCTTGGCGCACGCCGCGGCGAACGCTTCGTTCTCCGAGAGGAAGCCGTAGCCGGGATGGATGGCCTGCGCGCCGGTGGCCTTGGCCGCATCCAAGATGCGCTGCCACTGCAAGTAGCTCTCGCGCGGCGCGCTGGCGCCGATGTGCACAGCCTCGTCGCACGCATGCACGTGGCGCGCGTTCGCGTCGGCGTCGGAGTACACGGCGACGGTGCGCACGCCCATGCGGCGCGCGGTGGCGGCGACACGGCAGGCGATCTCGCCGCGGTTGGCAATCAGGATCTTGTTGAACACGTCACGCCCCCTCGTAAGCCGGCGCCGCAAAGTGCCCGCGCAGTCGCTTCCAGAAACCGCGCAGGAATCGGAACAGCATGAAGATCACCACGAGGCTGATGACGATGACGATCGCCAGCACGACGAAGAACGCGGTCGGGTACTCGTGCGACAGCCACAGCATGCCGGGCACGGCCGCATCACCGGCGAGCGACAACGCGAGGTTCGAGAACGGCTCGGGCGAGGTGTTGACCGCTGCGCGCGTCGTTGTCTTGGCGGTGTGCGAGGTGGCGGCCAGCGTGCCGCCGAGCAGCGCCGCCATCACGCCCCAGCTCGCCTGGTCAGCGCCGAAAACGCTGTAGGCCAACGCCGCGCCGGCAGGGATGCGGATGAAGGTGTGCACC
This sequence comes from uncultured beta proteobacterium, assembly GCA_963732625.1. Classification (GTDB taxonomy): domain Bacteria; phylum Pseudomonadota; class Gammaproteobacteria; order Burkholderiales; family Burkholderiaceae_C; genus CADEEN01. Next base: position 87,038 of record CAVTAM010000001.1, read on the forward strand.
GAGTCCCACAGCGAGTCGACCCACGGCACTTTGTCGGCCACGAATTCGACGGCGAGCAAACCGCCGCTGACATACAGCAGCGCTGGTTGCTGCAAGACATGAAGACCAGACGGCAGCGGCACCCACCCCAGGTAGCCGGCCAGGCCGGTGAGGAACACCGCCGCGTACAGCCGCACGCCGCTGGCCCAGCCAAGCGCGGCGGCCAGCGCGAAGAGTTGGGTCGTGTCGAAGTCGGGCATGTTCATTTCCTATCGGCGAAGGCCAGGCGTGCCGCCATGGCGATGAAGACGATACCGGTCGCGCGCTCCAACCACAACGCGATGCGCGGTTGCTTGATCAATCGAGCGCCGACCGAGCCCGCACTCCACGCCAAGGCACTGTAGGCGAGCGCGGTGATCACAGTGAAGGTCAGGCCCATCAGGCCGAGTTGCCAGATCACCGCTGCGCCGTGCTGCGGATCGACGAACTGCGGCAAGAAGGCGAGGAAGAACAGCATCACCTTCGGGTTCAGCGCGTTGGTGAGCACGCCCTGGCGAAAGCGCTGCAAGGCACTGCCGGTCGGTGGCGCGTTGCCGAGCGCTGCGATGCTGCCCTTGCTTCGCAGCGACTGAATGCCCAGCCAGACGAGATAGGCCACACCGATCCACTTGATGACGTTGAACAGCGTCGCCGACGCAGCAACGACGGCCGAGATGCCGAGCATCGCCCACACCGTGTGCGTCAGGCAGCCGACGCCGACGCCGAGCGCGTAGGCCACGCCCTCGCGGCGGCCGCGCGAGAGGCCGATGGCCAGCGAGTTCAGGCTGTCGGGGCCGGGCGAGGCGATGACGATCAGCGCGGCGACGAGGTACGACAGATAGAGGTCGAGCGGCATCATGGTGTCGCGCTCCACGCGGGCGAGCGCTTGTCGAGAAAACTCTGCACGCCTTCCTTGCCCTCGGCACTGGCGCGAATGTCGGCGATGCGGCGCGCGGTGTCGGCACGCAGCGCCTCGTCGATCGGCCGGCCGGCGATGTCCTGCACCAGGCGCTTGCAGGCTTTGACCGCGGCCGGGCCGTTGGCAACCAGCGCGGCGACGACCTCATTGACCTTGGCATCGAGCGCGTCGGCAGCGGCGACCTCGTGCACGAAGCCGAGTTCATGGGCACGCTGTGAAGAGAAGCGCTCGGCCGTGGTGAAGTAGCGCCGCGACGCCTGCTCGCCGAGCGCACGCACGACATACGGCCCGATGGTGGCCGGCAGCAACCCGAGCCGGGCCTCCGACAAACAGAACTGCACGCCGTGCGCGGCGACAAGCACGTCGCACACCGCGGCCAGGCCGACGCCACCGGCATAACAGTCGCCGTGAATGCGGCCGACCACCGGCAGCGGGCACGCGTAGATCGTCCACAGCATGTCGGCCAGCGCCTGCGCGTCGGCGCGGTTGCGCTCCCAGTCGTAGCTGGCCATGGCGCGCATCCACGCGAGGTCGGCGCCAGCGCAAAACGATTTGCCGTGGCCGCCGAGCACGATGGCGCGCAGCGTGGTGTCGGCGCCGAGCGCCGTGAACGCCGCTGTGAGTTCGGCGATCACGCTGTCGTTGAAGGCGTTGCGCACGTCGGGGCGATTGAGGAAGACCTCGGCGACCTGCGCTGACGGCCGGCGGATGTCGAGCGTGCTCATCGTGCCGTCTCGGCTTGCAGCATGCGCACCAGGTCGAGCTCGGGGCAGGCATGCCCCATGGCGGTGAGGGCCGCCGTGATCTGGCCGCGGTGGTGCGTGCCGTGGTTGAAGACATGCGCCAGCGCCGCTGCGAAAGGCAGCGCCATCTGCTCGCCATTGCCGCGGCGGTAGCGCAGCTCGCTCGCCCAGCGCTCCTCGGCAATATCGCGCACGAAGGTCTGCCAGTTCGACGTGCTGTCGCTCAATGCAGTGCGCAAGCGCACGCGATCGGCTTCGAGCTCGGCGTCGAGCACCACCTGGGGCGACTCGCCGCGCGCGAAGCGGGCGTACCACGCGCCATCGGCCACCAGCAAGTGGTTGAGCGTGCCATGCACGCTGCGAAAGAACAGGCCGGCGTCGCGGCGGTAGTTCGCCTCGGGCAGCGCGTCCACTTGCTCGTACAGACGGCGCGTGGCCCAGCCGTGGTAGCGGGCGAGCAGAGCGAAGTGAGATTGCATCGGCGGATCCTCAGTAGCGCTTCGCGGCTTCGTCCAACATCACTTCGGTGGCGCCACCGCCAATCGACAGCACGCGCGCATCGCGCCACAGCCGCTCGATGGCCATGCCGCGCATGTAGCCCATGCCGCCGTGGAATTGTTGGCAGCCCTGCACCACTTCGTTGACGAGCTCACCCGTCAGCGCCTTCAGCAGCGACACGTCCTGCACCACGTCCCGCCCCTGCGTGACCAGCCAGGCGCAGTGGTAGAGGTATTGGCGTGCGGCGCGCGTCTTCGCGTCGAGCATGGCGATGCGTTGGCGTACGGCCTGTTTGTCGAACAGCGTGGCGCCGAAGGCCTGACGGTCGCGCACATGGGCCAGCGTCAACTGCAAAGCCTGCGTTGCATGGCCGACGGCCATCGCACCCAGGGCGATGCGCTCGGTCTGAAAGTTCTTCATCACCGAGCGGAAGCCGTGGTTCTCCTCGCCGAGCAGGTTCGACGCCGGAATGCGGCAGCCGTCGAAGACCAGCTCGGCGGTGTCCGACGACAGCCAGCCGCTCTTGTCGAGCGAGCGGCCAACCGTGAAACCCGGCGTGCCTTTGTCGACGATGAACATCGAGATGTCGTGGCGGCCGGGGCCGGTGCGCGCGGCGACGAAATACAAGTCGGCGTGCACGCCGTTGGTGATGAAGAGCTTGGTGCCGTTGATCAGCCACGTGTCACCCTCGCGGCGCGCCGTGGTGCGCAGGCCGGCGACGTCGGAGCCGGCACCGGGCTCGGTGATCGCCACCGCCGTGATCGTGCGGCCGGCCGTCACGCCGGGCATGTACTTCGCCTTCTGCTCGGGCGTGCCGGCATGGTGCAGATGCGGGCTGGCCATGTCGGTGTGCACGAGCACGGTGATGATGAAGCCGCCGAAGGTGGACTGCGACAGCGCTTCGGCGAAGACCAGGTTGGCGAGCGCGTCGGCCTCGGCACCGCCATGCGCGCTGCCATACATCAGGCCGAGCAGGCCGGCATCCCCCATCTTGCGCAGCACCTCGCGCGGCACGCAGCCGTCGCGCTCCCACTGCTCGCCGTGCGGCTCGACCTCGCGCGCGATGAAGCGCGCGATCTGCTCGCGCAGCAGTTCGTGTTCGGGCGTCAGGTAGGCGTTATCCACGGGCAAGGTCCTTGCGCCAGGCCGGCGGCGCTTCAGCCACGGCCCAATGTTCGCAAAGCTGCGCGATCTGCGTGCCGGCGAAAGTGAATCGCGAGTGGGCGAAGAAGCGTTGCCCGCCGTGCGGCACCTCGACGAGCGAGTGCACGCGGCCATCGGCCAGCGCGTCGATCGCTTTGACCTCGATGCGCCAGCCCTCCGGATAGTCGGCGTTGATGCGCACGATCGCATCGGCGCCGTCGAAGCACTCGCCCGTCACCGGCCACAGCGTCTGCACGTCATCGGCAAACGCGGCGCGCATCGCCGCCCAATCACGCGCCTGCACATGCGCCCACAGCGCACGCACCAGCGCGCAGCGGTGCTCGACGTCCCCCGTGCCCGGCACCGCACCCGCGAGCGCCTTGACCATGATCACCGTGCGGTAGGTCTTGCCCGACCACTGCACTTCATCGGCATCGCTGTAGCCCAGACGCGCATAGCGGGCGCGCAGGTGAGCAGCCGGCGCGGCCGTGTCGAGCGCAATCGCGCCCAGGCCCCGCTCGCGCGCCCACTGCTCGCAGGCTGCGATCAGCGCCGTGCCGATGCCCTGCCCCTGCGCCGCCGGCTCGACGCCGAGCTGGTGCAGGTGCGCGATGTCGCGCCGCAGGTACCACGGGCATTGACGTGCGCCGGGCACACGCTGCACGTCCCACGCCCCACCGACGGTGACCGTGCCGACGATGCGGCCGTCGTGCTCGGCGACGAAGCATTGGCCGCTGGCGACGCGCTGCGCCGTCACTTCCACCGTCTGATCGACCGCGGTGTAGTTCAGGCCCATCGCGCCCAGGCGCGAATAGGCGCCGTGCAGCAGCGCGGTCAGCGACTCGAGCGAGTCGCTCGGCGCGAGCGGACGCAGCTCAGCGCGCGTCACGACGCCGTCTCTGCGCGCGTGCATTGGCCTTGTCGCGAGCGGCTTGCTTGACCAGCGCTTCCAAGCCCGCGATCACCGCCTCGCGATGTGTCTTGTAGGAGCCGGCCACCATGGCTGCAGCGAGCACGGCGTCGTCGATCACCAGGTGCGTCTTTTTCACTTTGCCTCACATCCTGAAAACACCGAACTTCACGTCCGGGATCGGCGCGTTCAAACTTGCCGACAGCGCCAGCGCCAGCACGCGGCGCGTGTCGGCCGGGTCGATCACGCCGTCGTCCCACAGCCGCGCGCTGGCGAAGTACGGATGCGCCTGGTGCGCAAACTGGTCGAGGATCGGCTGCTTGAACTTGGCTTCTTCGTCGGCGCTCCAGGCGCCGCCCTTGGCTTCGATGCCGTCGCGCTTGACGGTGGCCAGCACGCTGGCGGCCTGCTCGCCGCCCATGACGCTGATGCGCGCGTTGGGCCACATCCACAGGAAGCGCGGGCCGAAGGCGCGGCCGCACATGCCGTAGTTGCCGGCGCCGAAGCTGCCGCCGATGATGACGGTGAACTTGGGCACGTTGACGGTGGAGACCGCCGTGACCATCTTCGCGCCGTGCTTGGCGATGCCTTCGTTCTCGTATTTCTTGCCGACCATGAAGCCGGTGATGTTCTGCAGGAACACGAGCGGCACCTTGCGCTGGCCGCAGAGCTCGATGAAGTGCGCGCCTTTCATCGCGCGACTCCGAGAACAGCACGCCGTTGTTGGCGACGATGCCGACCGGCATGCCTTCGATGTGCGCAAAGCCGGTGACCAGCGTGCTGCCGTATCGCGCCTTGAACTCATCGAACTCCGACGCGTCGACGATGCGGGCGATGATCTCGCGCACGTCGTACGGCTTGCGCGTGTCGATCGGGATCACGCCGTGCAACTCTTCGGCCGGCAGCAGCGGCGCCCGCGGCAGCGCGAGGCTCGTCGCGTGGTCCTTGCGCCAGTTCAGGCGCCCGACCGACGCGCGCGCGATCGCCAGCGCATGCATGTCGTCCTGCGCCAGATGGTCCACCACGCCCGACAGGCGCGTGTGCACGTCGCCGCCGCCGAGGTCTTCGGCGCTGACGATCTCGCCGATGGCGGCCTTCACCAGCGGCGGCCCGCCGAGAAAGATCGTGCCCTGCTCCTTGACGATGATCGACTCGTCGCTCATCGCCGGCATGTAGGCGCCGCCCGCCGTGCACGAGCCCATGACGACGGCGATCTGCGGAATGCCCAGCGCGGACATCTGCGCCTGGTTGAAGAAGATGCGGCCGAAGTGGTCGCGGTCCGGGAACACGTCGTCCTGGTTCGGCAGGTTGGCGCCACCGCTGTCCACCAGGTAAATGCACGGCAGGCGGTTCTGCTGCGCGATCTCCTGCGCGCGCAGGTGCTTCTTGACCGTCATCGGGTAGTAGGTGCCGCCCTTCACGGTGGCGTCGTTGCACACAACCATGCACTCGACGCCGGCGACGCGGCCGATGCCGGCGATGAGGCCCGCGCCCGGCGCGTCGTTGTTGTACATCTCGAACGCCGCCAGCGGCGCCACTTCGAGAAACGGCGTGTCCGGGTCAAGCAGCATCTCGACGCGGTCGCGCGGCAGCAGCTTGCCGCGCGCGAGGTGCTTGGCGCGCGGGCCCTCGCCGCCGCCTTGCGCAATTTTTTCTAACCTGGTGTTGAGGTCATCGACCAGCGCACGCATCGCAGCCGCGTTGTTCTTGAAATCTTCGGAGCGCGGGTTGAGCTTGCTGGCCAACGTGGGCATGTGGTCTCCGTGATCTTCTCGAAACGAGCCGATTGACGTTAACGTCACTTCAGATTCTACGGTTCATGAACCGTCCTACCATCGCGGCGTTCCCACAAGGCACACCATGACAGCACTGCGCGACTACCGTCTGCAGGACAACCTCGCCGCCACGTCCGGCAGCGTCTTTCTCACCGGCACGCAAGCCCTCGTGCGCCTGCTGCTGATGCAGCGCCGCGCCGACGAGGCCGCAGGCCTGAAGACGGCGGCCTTCGTCTCCGGCTACCGCGGCTCGCCACTCGGCATGGTCGATCAGCAGTTGTGGAAGGCCAAGCAACTGCTCGACACCGCCGGCGTGCAATTCCTGCCCGCGATCAACGAGGACCTCGCGGCCACCGCGTGCCTGGGCACGCAGCGCGTGGCGCTCGATCCGAAGCGCACGGTCGATGGCGTGGCCGCGATGTGGTACGGCAAGGGGCCCGGCGTCGATCGCTCGGGTGATGCGCTGAAGCATGGCAATGTTTACGGCTCGTCGGCGTTGGGCGGTGTGCTCGTGATTGCCGGCGATGACCACGGCTGCGTGAGCTCATCGATGCCGCACCAGAGCGACCTGGCGATGCAGGCCTGGAGCATGCCGGTGCTGCACCCGGGCAATGTTGCCGAGTACCTGGAGTTCGGGTTGTACGGCTGGGCGCTGTCGCGCTTCTCCGGCGCGTGGGTCGGGTTCAAGGCGATCAGCGAAGTTGTCGAGTCGGGCATGACGGTCGATCTCGATGCGGTGCCGGTGGGCTTCACGATGCCGATTGATTTTTCGCCGCCGCAGTCGCTGCACGTGCGCTCGGTCGATCTGCCGTCGCTCGAATTGGAAGAGCGGCTGGCATTGAAGCTGGATGCGGTGCGCGCCTTCGCCAAACTGAACTCGCTCGACAAGCACATCGTGTCGAGCCCGCGCGCAACGCTGGGCATCGTCACCGTCGGCAAGGCGCATTTCGATTTCATGGAGGTGCTGCGCCGGCTCGAGCTCGATCCGAACGCGCTGGCCGCTGCCGGCGTGCGTGTCTACAAGGTCGGCCTGGTGTTTCCGATGGAGCCGACGCGTTTGCTCGACTTCGTCAGCGGGCTCGAAGAAGTCCTCGTCATCGAAGAGAAGGCGCCTGTCGTCGAGCGGCAGATCAAGGAGCTGCTGTACGCGGTGCCGAACGAACAGCGGCCGCGTATTGCTGGCAAGACCGACAGCGAAGGCCGCGCGCTGCTGTCCGCGCTCGGCGAGCTGCGGCCGTCACGCATCATGGCCGTCGTGGCCGAGTGGCTGGCGCGATTGAACCCGGCGCTCGACCGGCGCAGCCTCGTCGTCGATTTCACGATGCCGTCGCTGCTGTCGAACGACGCCGATGCCGTCAAGCGCCAGCCCTACTTCTGCTCCGGCTGCCCGCACAACAGCAGCACCAAGGTGCCCGAGGGCTCGCGCGCGCTGGCCGGCATCGGCTGCCACTTCATGGCGAGCTGGATGGAGCGCGACACGAGCGGCCTGATCCAGATGGGCGCCGAGGGCGTCGACTGGGCGGCGCATTCGCGCTTCACGACCGAGCGCCATGTCTTCCAGAACCTGGGCGACGGCACCTACTTTCATTCGGGCCTGCTGGCGATCCGCCAGGCCATCGCCGCCGACACCAACATCACCTACAAGCTGCTCTACAACGACGCGGTCGCGATGACCGGCGGCCAGCCGGTGGACGGCCACATCAGCGTGCCCGAGATCGCGCGCCAGGTCGAGGCCGAGGGCGCGAAGCGCGTCGTCGTGGTGTCAGCGACGAGATCGGCAAGTACCGCGGCCACGAGAGCGCGTTCCCGAAGCGGCACGACGTTTCACGACCGCGCCGAGATGGACGCCGTGCAGCGCGAGCTGCGCGAGATCGAAGGCGTGACGCTGCTGATCTACGACCAGACCTGCGCGGCCGAGAAGCGGCGTCGGCGCAAGAAGAAAGAGCTCGAAGATCCGCCGCAACGCATCTTCATCAACGAGCGCGTCTGCGAAGGCTGCGGCGATTGCGGCGTGGCGAGCAACTGCCTCTCCGTGATCCCGGTGGAGACCGACTGGGGCCGCAAGCGGCAGATCGAACAGTCGTCGTGCAACAAGGATTTCTCCTGCATCAACGGCTTCTGCCCGAGCTTTGTCACCGTGGAAGGCGCGGTGCTGAAGAAGCGCGTCGGTTCGGGCATCAGCGCCGACGCGGTGGCGCGCGAACTGTCGGCGATTGCATCGCCTGCGCCATGGCGATGGACCGGCCCGTTCGACCTGCTCGTCACCGGCGTCGGCGGCACCGGCGTGGTGACAGTGGGCGCGCTGATCACGATGGCCACGCACCTCGAACACAAACAGGCCTCGGTGCTCGACTTCATGGGCTTCGCGCAAAAGGGCGGCGCGGTGCTGTCGTTCGTGCGCCTGGCGCTCACGCCCGACCAGTTGAACCAGGTGCGCATCGACACCCAGCAGGCCGACCTCGTGCTGGCCTGCGACATGGTCGTCGGCGCCTCGGCCGACGCGCTGGGCACCGTCAAGCACGGCCGCACGGTGATCATCGCCAACACGCACGAACTCGCCACCGCGGCCTTCGTGCGCGACCCGAATGCGAGCCTGCACGCCGGCGCGTTGCTGGACAAGATGCGCCACGCCGCGGGCGCCGAGCGCGTGTTCACCACCGACGCGCAATCGATCGCGCAGCGCATGCTCGGCGACACGATGCCAGCCAACATCGTCATGCTCGGCGTGGCGTTTCAACGCGGCTTGGTGCCTGTGAGCGAAGCAGCACTGATGCGCGCCATCGAGTTGAACGGCGTGGCGGTCGAGACGAACAAACTCGCCTTTGCGCTCGGCCGCTTGTCAGTTGCCGCGCCCGACGCGCTGCTGCGGCTCGAAGGCGCGACCACGACCGAAGCCGCTGACACGCTCGACGCGCTGATCGCCCGCCGCGAAGCCTTCCTCACCGCGTATCAGGACGCGTCGCTCGCGCAGCGCTACCGCGCCTTGGTCGATCGCGTGCGCCGCGCCGAAACCGCGCTCGGCAGCGAGACCCTGACGGAAGCCGTCACCCGCCAGTACGCCCGCCTGCTCGCAATCAAAGACGAATACGAGGTCGCCCGCCTCTACACCGACGGCGGCTTCATGCAATCGCTCGGCGAGCAGTTCGAGCGCTGGGACGGCCTGACCTTCCACATGGCACCGCCGCTGCTCGCCCGCCGCGGAACAGACGGCCGGCCGCGCAAGATGCGCTTCGGCGCGTGGCTGATGCCGGCGCTGCGCGTTCTGTCTTCAGTCCGACGCATCCGCGGCCGCTGGTTCGATCCGTTGGGCCATACCGAAGAGCGGCGGCTCGAACGCCAACTCGCGCGCGACTACGAAGTGCTGATTGACGAAGTGTTGGCGTCGCTCACGGCCGACAAACACGCTCTCGCCGTGGCGATTGCGAAGGTGCCCGAAAACATCCGCGGCTACGGCCACGTCAAGCTCGCCAATCTGGCAAGCGCAAAGGGGCGTTGGCGCGAGTTGCTCGATCGCTTTCATGGCCGGTCCCCCTCTCAAGCACGAACCATCCCGATCGCCGATGTCAAAGCTCGCGAGCGGATTTGAGACGGCGCCGAGCCTGAAGCTGACTGACGTGCCATGTATTGACAACAGCTACACACTCTGCCTAGGATGCGTGTGACGTTGTGCAGTCCCCTTGGAAGCTTCACCATGCGAGATGCCGCTATCAACCTACGTGCGCGCCCCGAGCAGCGCGACCTGATCGACCAGGCTGCCGAGTTGCTCGGCAAGAACCGCTCGGACTTCATGCTCGAGGCGGCGTGCGACAAGGCGCAGTCGGTGTTGCTCGACCGCGTGTTCTTCAAGCTCGATGCAGCGAAGTTCCGGCAGTTCGTCAAGCTGCTCGACGCACCGCCCGCGCGCAATCCGGGGCTCGAGCGGCTGATGGCGGTCAAGCCGCCGTGGGTTCGCAAGCCTTCCCGAACCTTGGTGGTTCGTAAGTCAGCGAAGGGCTGACCATTTGCGTCTCTCACCACCGGAGCCGTTGGCGGCTTCGCACCGGCTCGACGCGTTCGACTGCGGCGAGCCCGCCCTCGACGATTGGCTCAAGCGCCGAGCGTGGGCCAATCACGGCAGCGGGGCGAGCCGAACTTTCGTCGTGGCGGATGACGACGGCTGCGTGCGCGGCTACTACGCGCTGGCAGCCGGCGCCGTGTCTCACGAATTGGCCAGCAGCAAAGTCCGGCGCTACATACCTGACCCGGTGCCTGTCTTGGTGCTCGGGCGGCTGGCGGTCGATCGCAGTGCGCAGGGCTTGCGCTTGGGGTCAGCGCTGCTCCAAGACGCAGTGCAGCGCGCTGTGGCCGTATCAAGCAATGCCGGTGTACGTGCGCTGCTCGTGCATGTGCTGCACGAGCGCGCGAAGGCGTTCTACGAGCGCTATGGCTTTCAGCCGTCGCTGACGGACCCGATGACGCTGATGTTGTGTTTGCCTTCGGGTGGGTGAACCGGCGCGCTACGTCTCGGGCTTCGTCACTCGGTTGCCCTCGAACTCCACGGCGACGCACCCGACCGCAGCACCTCGTTGTGCTCGCCGAGCAGCGGCGGCGCGGTCACGTCGAGCGCGCGCTCGCCGTCGAAGCTGACCGGTGAGCGTACCGTGCGCCAGCGGCCGCCTTGCGGATGCGCTGCATCGATGAAGAGTTGCAGGTGCCTGGCTTGCGGGTCTTCGGGCACTTCGTCGGTGGCGTACATCGGCGCATACGGCACATCGAGCGCTTCGAGGCGGCGGCACCACTCGGCGCGCTCGCGGCTGCGGAAGATGCCGGTCAGCAGTTCGATCAACTCCGGCTGGTGCGCGATGCGCGCCTCGCGCGTGGCGAAACGCGGGTCGTCGAACAGCGCCGGGCGCTCGATCGCCGTGGCCAAGCCTTGCCAGAACTTCGGCGGCGAGGACATGTGCAACGCGATCCACTTGCCGTCGGCGCAGGGCAGCACGTAGCTCTGCGACACGCTCGGGCGGCTGAACGGACCCATCACCTCGCCTTCGGAAAACAGGTGCGTGAAGGCGTCGAGGTTGAAATGCGTCATGGCCTCGAACATCGAAACCTCGACGCGACGGCCTTTGTCTGTGTTCTGTTTCTCGCGTTCGTACAGCGCGCCGAGGATGCCGTAGGCCGCATAGAAGCCGGTCAGCGCATCGGCGATCGCCGGGCCGACGACGCGTGGGTTCGCCGGGTTCACGAGCAGCTTGAGAAAACCGCTCGCGGCTTGTGCCACGGTGTCGTAGCTCGGCCGCTGCGCCGCGGGGCCATCGGCGCCGAAGCCGCTGATCGCGCAGTAGATGAGCTTCGGATTGAGCTCGCGCAGCCGCGCTTCGCCGGCGCCGAGCTTCTCGGCCACGCCGGGGCGAAAGTTCTGAATGTAGACATCGGCCTCGGTGATGAGTTTGTCGAACAGCACCAGGTCGTTCTTCTCGCGGGTGTCGAGCGTGACGCTCTTCTTGTTGCGGTTGTAGGTCTGGTAATGCGGGCTGTAGGTGCCGCCGCGAAAAGCGCGGAACGGATCGCCCGCCGGCTGCTCGACCTTGATCACGTCGGCACCCAGGTCGGCCAGCAGCATCGACGCCGCCGGGCCGGTGATGAAGGTGCCGTGTTCGACGACGCGCACGCCTGCGAGGACTTTGGCCATGATCAGACGCTGGTCTTCGGCGTGAACCCCGGCGGCAATTCACCGGTGTACTGCTGCTCGCGCGTGGCCTGGTACGACAGCGCAAAGCCGATCGGATGCGACAGCTCTTCGGTCAGATGCCCGATCAGGCCGGCGCAGCGCGCGAGGATCGGCACGCCCTTCAGCGCCTCGGCGGGGAAGCCGACATCGAGCAGCACCGCCGGGATCGCAGCCGAGACGTTCAGGCGAAGGTCACGGCCGGTGATGGCCGGCAGCACTTTCTCGACCGCCTCGGCGATGCGCACGAAGTGCATCGATGCGCCGGCTTCGGCCGCGACTGCGAACAGGCGAGCGACGCGTGGGTCGCGTGCCTTGTGCTGCGGGTGGCCGTAGCCGGGGATCGGCTGCTTGTGCTCACGCAGCTCGCGCACCACTTCGCTCGCCGCCTCTTCGAGCGACAGCGACTTCTGTCTCGCCAGCGCATCGACGCGCAGGAACAAGCGCCCCGCGGTTTCCGAAGCACCAAGGATCACCGAGCCGCAGCCGAGGATGCCGGCCGCCACCGCGCCCTGGATCGCGTCCGGCGCCGCGGCCAGCGTCATGCGGCTGGCCTGCACGCTCGGCACGAGGCCGTGCTCGGCGATCGCCACCAGCGTGGCGTCGAGCACGCGGCTGGCCACGGCGTCGGGCTTGCGTCCGGTGACGAGGAAGTGGAAGTAGTCGACGAAGGAGAGCTTGCCGATCAGGTCTGCGCACAGATCGGCGCCGCGCACGATGATCGTCTCTTCGTCATAGGTGCAGATCGCCGACTCGGGAACGGTGGCCTTGCCGATTTTCATGATGCGGGCGCTGATGTTGATGCCAGGGCAAAGTCGTACTGCGCGCTGTAGAACGGCTTGTCCATCACCCGCCCGTCCGGCGCCTTGCCCGGCGCATGTTTTTCGAACGGCACGATCAGGCTGTCGCGCACGCCGAACACCGCATCGCTGTCGAGGTAGGGGCTGTCGGCCGCGAACAGGTGCGTCGTCAGCGGCACAAAACCGTCCTTGTAGACCATCATGTGGATGTGCCCCGGCCGGTTCGGATGCCGCCCCATCGCGCGCAGCATGTCGCCCACCGGGCCGTCATCGGGCACCGGGTAGTACGTCGGCTTGATCGACCAGAAGCGGTAGCGGCCCTCGTCGTCGGTGTGAAAGCGCGCACGCAACTGCATGCCCGCGTCGCCGCTCTTCTGCATGTCGTACACGCCCTCGCCATCACCGGACCAGACATCGAGGCAGCAGTTGGCGATCGGCTGGCCCTGGGTATCGCTGACACGCCCGCTGTAGTACGCAGGCTCACCCGGCATGCCCTTGCCGATGTCGCTGCCCAGCGGCAACTCGGGCGCGCCCTCCCAGTAGAAGGGGCCCTGCACCGTGGCTTCGGTGGCGCCTTTGGTGTCGCGCGAGCGCCGCGCCTGCTCGAGCTGCACGACGAGCATCGAGAGGCCCAGCGTGTCCGACAGCAGGATGAACTCCTGGCGCTTGTCGTCGCAGGTCTTGCCGACGCGCGTCAGGAACTGGATCGCCGCCATCCACTCGTCGGGCTTCAGGTCCACCTCACGCGCCAATGCATGCGCGTGGCGCACCACCGCCGAGATGATCTGTTTGAAGCGCGGATCGGCGTCTTCGGCCAGGCGGTCCTGCACCGCCTGGGTGATGTCGGAGGTCTGATGTTGATTCATGGTCATGGCGCCCTGAAGAGATCCTTTTGAATGCCGGCCCGCGCAAACAGATAGTCGCGCGATTCCTCCAACTCGCGGCGCAGCTTGTTCAGGTTGGCGTCCTGCATGCGGCCCTTCCACTTGCGGATCTTGCCGGCCACGATCACCGTCTCGACGTTGCTGCGCTCCATCAATGAGACCACGGCGCCCGGCACATGGTTCAGCGGCGCGACGTTGATCGCCTCGGCGTCCAAGATGATGATGTCGGCCTCCTTGCCCGGCGTCAGCGAGCCGACCTTCTTGTCGAGCTTCAAGTCGCGCGCGCCGTTCATCGTCGCCATGCCGAGCACGTCGCGCGTCTTCAGCAGCGCCGGCAGGCTGGTTTCGGCGCTGCCGTTCTCGCCGAGCGCGCGGCCGTTGATGAACATGCGCTGCAGCGCCATCGTGCTGCGCATCTGCGTGAACATGTCGGCCGTCAGCGTGCATTCCACGTCGGTGGACAGCGAGGGCCGGATGCCGAGGTCGAGGGCCTTCTGGATCGGCGGCGTGCCATGGCGCATGTTCATCTCGATCGGCACCGCCAGCGACACGGCAGCACCGGCATCGCGCACCTTCTGCCATGCGAAGTCGGACATGCCGGTCATGTGCATGAACAGGTTGTCGCTGGTGAAAGCGCCGGCGGCGGCCAGCGCATCGAAGGTCGGCCGCATGCCGAAGGTGCCGACGATGTGCGCCGTGACGGGCAGCGCGAGTTCACGGCCGATCGCCCATGCCGCCTCGTAGCCGGGCAGATAAATCTCGCCGCCCATGAACATCGACAGCAACTGGTCGCTCGAAGCTGAAGTGCTGCAGCTTGATGCGCCGCGCATCCGTCGGGTACTGGTTGCCGGCGACAGCCGCCGGCGCTTTCGAAATAGCCGAAGACCGCGCGCCGATCCGAGTCTCGCAGCGCCTTGATCGTGGCGTCGCTGTGCGCTTGCGAGTGGTGGATCTGCGAGATGTCGAACACCGTCGTCACGCCGGCGTCGAGTTGGGAGAGCGAGCCGAACAGCGTGCTGATGTACACGTCTTGCGGCCGATACACCGGCGCGAAGGTGAGCAGGATCTTCTGGAAGTAGTTCTGCGTCGTTGCCGCATCCAGGCCGTCGAACAACAGGCCGTCGGCGAGGAAGCTGCGCAGCGCGGTCTCGAACAGGTGGTGGTGGGTGTCGATGAAGCCGGGCATGACGATGCGCCCGCGCGCGTCGATCACTGCCGCGCCGCCGGCATCGATGTTGCGGCCGACGGCGACGATCTTCTTGCCTTCGACCAGCACGTCGGCCTGCGCAAAGTCGCCGACCTTGGGATCCATCGACATCACCGCGCCGCCGCGGATGACGTAGCGGCGGTCGTGGCGGCCACTGTGCTCGGGCTCGCGGCCACGCTCGTTGTTGTCGGCCTGCGCGGCGTTGGCGAACAGCGCCATGCCGCCGGCAGCGCTCGTCGCGGCGCTGGCCTTGAGAAAGCCGCGGCGCGGGTTCCAGGCGCGGCCGTCGTCGTCGTCGCTGTGAAGTTGCGGCTGGCCTTGGTCACAGAGTCTGCACATGGTCTTTGTCTCCTCGGTGGGGTTCATCATGGTCGGCGCAAACCCGGCCGGCCTCGGGTGGTTGGATCTCGTAGTCGACCTGGTGGCGCGCGCTGCGCAGGTCGCCGAGCGCGCGGCGCACACGCAGGTGCTCGGGGTGCTGCGCGTAGTCGGCCAGCGCCTGGCGCGATTCGAACTCGGTGACGAGCACGACGTCGCAGGCGTAGTCGATGCGGCTGTCGTCGATGCCGACTTCCAGATGCAGCAGGCCGGGGATGCGGCCGCGCAGCGATTCGAACTCGGTCTTCAGAAGCAGTAGGTTGCGCTCGCGCGCGCCAGCATCGTCGCCGCGCACGTTCCACATGACGATGTGTTTGATCATCACTAGACGCCCAGGTAGGCACGACGAATCTCGTCGCGCTTCATCAACTCATCCGGGGTGCCCTCGGCCACCATGCGCCCCTGTTCGAGCACATAGGCGCGATCGGCGACGCGCAGCGCCATCGAGACGTTCTGCTCGACCAGCAGCACCGCGGTGCCTTCGGCGTTCACACGGCGGATGGCGTTGAACATTTCGCTGACGATCAGCGGCGACAGGCCGAGCGATGGCTCGTCGAGCAGCAGCAGGCGCGGGCAGGCCATCAGCGCGCGGCCGATCGCCACCATCTGCTGCTGGCCGCCCGAGAGTTCGCCGGCGGCTTGGGCGAGCTTCGCCTTCAACGCCGGGAACAGCGCGAGCACCGATTCGAGCGACTGCGCGCGCTGGGCCTTGGCCGCCGGCAAGAGGCTGCCGATCTCCAGGTTCTCCTGCACGCTCATCGAGCCGAAGAGGCGCCGGCCTTCGGGTACGAGCGCGATGCCGGCCTCGCAGAAGCGGTGCGGCGGCAGCGCGCTGATGTCGCGGCCGTCCAACTCGACGCGACCGCTGCGTGCGCGCAGCACGCCGGCCAGCGTGTTGATCAGCGTCGTCTTGCCGGCGCCGTTGGGGCCGACGACGCACAGCAGCTCGCGCGCGCGCAGCTCGAAGCTCACGCCCCACAGCGCCGGCGCGGGGCCGTAGGCGACATGCAGATCGCGCACGTCAAGCATCACGCTGCTCCTGCGCCACGCCGAGGTACGCGGTCATCACCTCGGGGCGCCGCATCACTTCGGCCGCCGGCCCCTCGGCGAGCAGCTTGCCCTGATCGAAGACGACGACGCGATCCGTCAGCGCCATCACCGCGCGCATCACATGCTCGACGAAAACCACCGTCGCGCCCTGGTCGCGGATGCGGCGCACCAGGGCGACCGCGTCGTCGATCTCGCTGGGCGTCAGGCCGCACAGCACTTCGTCGAGCAGCACCAGGCGCGGCCGCGAGGCGAGTGCGCGGGCGAGTTCGAGGAACTTGCGCTGGTGCAGATTGAGCGCGTCAGGGCGCGCGTGCGCCTTGTCGGCGAGGCCGGCAAAGGCGAGCCACGTCATCGCCTCGCGCCGCGCCAGCGCGGGCGTGCGCAAGCCGCCGCCGAACATCGCCGCCAGCGCCACGTTGTCGAGCACGGTCTGCTGCGCGAACGGGCGCGGGATCTGGTAGGTGCGCGCGATGCCTGCGCGCGCGATGCGGTGCGCCGCGCGGCCGGCGAGTTCTTGGCCTTCGAAGAGGATGCTGCCGGCGGTGGGCAGGTAGTGGCCGCTGACGAGATTGATGAAGGTCGATTTGCCCGAGCCGTTGGGGCCGAGCAGGCCGAGGATTTCGCCGCGACGGACTTCGACGTTCACGCCATCGAGTGCTTTGACGCCGCGGAAGGATTTGGCGACGGCGCGCGCACTGAGCAGAATTTGTGTCCGTTCGCCCTGAGGTATCGAAGGGCTCGCGGGGGGCTTCGATACCTCAGCCCGAACGGGGTCATTGGCGGATGTAGACACCAACCCGGGCCGCGGCGCAATCAAGCTCCGCACGCGCGGCAAGATGCCGCCCGGCATGAACAAAATCGCCGCAATCAGAATCACGCCGACCATCGCCTTGCCCGCCACCGCATGGTTGGCCGCGGTGAAGCTGTAGAGCAGCAGCGTGATCGCCACCGCGCCGACCGCCGGCCCGGCCCAGTGCCGCGAACCGCCGAGCACGCTCATCAGCACGACGGTCAGCGGCACGGCGATCGTGAAGACCTCGCCGACCGTCACGTAGTTCAGGAACAGCGCGTGGATGCCGCCGGCCACGCCGGCCAGCGCGCACGAGATGGCGAGTGCGATCAGTTTGTAGCGGTAGGTCGGCACGCCCATCACTTCAGCGGCGTCTTCGTCGTCGTGGATCGCGAACAGGCCGGCGCCGAGTTTGGACACCGAGATCCACCAGGCGACGAGCAGCGTCAGCGTGGCCGCTGCCAGCGCCAGCAGGTAGAACGTGGACGACGGCGTCGGCCCGATCTTGGGCACCGCCACCGACGCCAGCGAGACGCCGTTGCCGCCGTCGATCGGCGTGTTGACGATGACAGTGCCGAGCACGAAGGTCACGGCCAGCGTCAGCAGCGCGAAGACTTCGCCGCGGATGCCCTTGACGCGAAAGACGATCGCACCGACGGCGACGCCGAGCGCGCAGGCGACGAGTGCGGCTGCCGGCAGCGTGTAGAGAAACGGCCAGTCGAAGCGCGCCATCAGCGTGGCGCTGGTGTAGATGCCGGCGCCGAAGAAGGCGCCGTGGCCGAACGAGAAGTAGCCGCTGTAGCCCGAGAGGATGTTCCACGACGTGGCGAGCACGATCCAGTGCAGGATCAGGTAGAGCAGCGAGTCGTAGAACGCGGGCAGGCCGAGCATCGGCACGAAGGCGAGTGCGATGGCGGCGGCGACGATCGCCAGCGGCGTGCGCCACCACCGTTCGGGCTGAGCCTGTATTTCCGATCGCCCTGAGCCTGTCGAAGGGAGCCCAGGGGCCGCGGGCAGCGCTTCGACAAGCTCAGCGCGAACGGTGTTGTTCATGCTGCTCTTCCGGGGCGGAACAACAGAATCGCAATCAACAACGTGAACGACACCAACGGCGCCCACGACGGCGCGGTCACCGCCATCGTCACCGCTTCGCTGACACCGATGACGATGCCGGCCACCAGCGGCGCCAGCGCGCGTCCCAGGCCGCCAAGCATCACGGCCGCGAAGACGACGCCGATCCAGGCATAGATCTGCGACGGCGCGAGCGTGAAGCCGAGCGCCAGGCAGACGCCCGCAACGCTGGCCAATGCAGAGCAGGTGCCGGCCAGCAGCAGCGCATTGCGGCGCTGGTTGATGCCGAAGGCCGCGGCGATCGGCGCGTCTTCGGCGGAGGCGCGCAGCGCCTTGCCCAAGTCGGTGTAGCGCAGCACCGCCCAGACGCCGAACGACAAACTCACCGCCAGCAACAGCGTGATCAACTCCGGCAGCGGCACGTACAGCCCCGCGATCTTGAAGCGGTGCTCGGCATACGACGATTCGAGCTTGCGAAAGTCCGCCGTCCAGATCGACTGGATCAGTGCCTCGACGATGCCCGTCAGGCCGAAGGTGATCAGCAGCGAGTTGAACGGCGTGATCGCAAAGTGCGCCATCGCCCAGTGCAGCGCCGCGCCGATGGCGAAGAACAGCGGCACGATGACGACCAGCGTCAACAGCGGGTCCAGCCCAAGAGTCGCCATCTGCCAGCAGAGATACGCGGCGAGGAACGCGAACGCGAAATGCGCCAGGTTGATCAGGCGCAGCAGCCCCCACGACAAGCCCAGGCCGAGACCAAGCAGGCCGTAGAGGGCGCCGACGAAGACGCCGGAGAGGATGCTTTGCGCCAGCAGCGTGGCGCTGGGCATCGTGAAGCCCGACATGCGCTAGTTGGCTTGCAGCGTCGCGCCGCCGTTGGTATGCGACTTCGGCCACACCACCGTCCACTTGCCGCCCTGCACCTGCTTGATGCGCATCAGGTCGTCGCCATAGTTGCCGGTGCCGGAAAAGTGCAGCTTGCCCTGGATGGTGTCGATGCGGTTGGCCTTGATCCACGTCGCGATCGCCTTGTCGTCGAGGCTCTTCGCGGCGGTCACACCGGCTTCGAGAATCTGCCACGCGGTGTACGACGCACCCGCCTGCACCTCAACGGAAGGGTCGGGCAGCTTGGCTGCCGTGGCACGCTCTCGATACAGCTTGACGAACTCGGCCGCACCCGGCGCGTTGGTGAACGGCGGCTGCTCTTCGAAGATCGTCACCGACAGCGCGTTCTTGGCTTCGGGCAGCGTCACCAGCGGGCCCGGCGCGGGATAAAGATAGAAGTGCTGCGGCGGCACGTACTCGATCTTCTTCATCGCGTCGAGCAGCAGGTTGCCGTCGAGGCCGATCGCGCCGACAAAAACGAAATCGGGCTTGGCGTCCTTGATGCGGTTGGCAATCGGGCCGAAGTCGCGGTTGCCGAACTCCCACTCGAGGAACAGCACCTCTTCCAAGCCGCGCTTCTTGGCCACCTCGCGCGCGCCGGCGCTCATGAACTGGATCGACGGGAACTTGCTCGTCACCACGGCGATGGTCTTCGGCGGCTTGGGCCCGGCAGCGAGCGCATCGAACAGCGTGTTGGGCACGGTGGTGCCCGGCTCGGCGCCGAGCGACCAGGCCGGAAATGCGCGCTCGTACTTGGCCAGCGACGGCACGCCCAGCGTGTGATGCACCAGCACCTTGTCGTAGCGCTGCGCCACGCCCATCGCCGAAAGAATCGCGCCGGTGGCGTACGGGCCCATCAGCAGGTCGACCTTGTCGGCGGTGACGAGCTGCTCGTAGAGCGTGCGCGCCAGGTCGGGTTTGGACTGATCGTCCTTCAGCACCCATTCGAGTTGGCGCCCCAACCAGCCGCCGCGCTTGTTGGCCTGCTCGATGTAGATCTCGCCGACCAGCTTGTGCACCTGCGCCGTGGCCGCCAGCGGGCCGGTGAGTGCCAACGTGCTGCCGATGCGGATGGGGCCCGGCTGCGCCTGCGCCAGGCCCGAAGCCGCGGCCAGGCCGGCAACGCCGGCGCCGATCACGCTGCGGCGGTTGATGCGATGGGGGGTCATGGTGTTGCGTCTCCTGTGAGGTCGTTGTTGAGTACGAAAGCGAAATCCAAGGTCGTGAACGGCATGGCGCTCGTCTGCCCATCAGGCGTGCTGCCGGGCTCGTGCACCACCCAGTCGGCGACGAGCGAGGCGCGCACGCCGAACAGCGCATCGGCATCGAGGTACGGGTCCCCCCGTCGATAGACCTGCGTCACCAACGGCTCGCAGCCGCGGGCGCTGATCGTGAAGTGCAGATGCGCCGGCCGCCATGGGTGCCGACCCAGGGCCTGCAGCAGGCGGTTCACCGGGCTGTCGGGGGCGATGGACTGCCGCGCCGCGACAGGGGTCTTGCAGACAAAGCAGCCGTCGGCATTGGTGAGTAGCGGCTCGGCCTGGTTGACGCGAACTTCGGCGCCGCGGATCGGCCTGCCGCCCTGCGCGCGCACGTGGCCGCGCACGTAGCAGACGCCGGCTGCCGGCGCCAGCGCGTTGTCGCGCGGCGGCGGCGGCGACACGGCCGTGGCCTCGGTGCAGCCTTTGGGCTTGCGCTGGCCCGCTGCCGTCACCAGCGCCGTCAGGCCCAGCGTGTCCGACAGCAGCGCCACGTCGGGCTGGGTGCACTCGCCGAGAAAGCGCACGCCCGCCGCCCACTCGGCCTCGGTGAGCTTCACATCGCGCGCGAAGGCATGCAGGTGCTGCACCAGGCTCGTCGCCACCTCGCGCAGGCGAGCGTCGGCAGCGCCGGCGTGGCGCGCGATCACGGCTTGCGTGATGGTGTCTTGGTCGATATGCCGCATCGCGCGGCGACTCTAGACTTCCGCTCATGCACATCAAAGCGCGCGCAGACAAAGCACTCTTCCTCGTGGCGGAAAACTGCGGGTAAACATGGACCGCTGGACCGAGATCGAACTCTTCGTGCAGGTGGCCGAACTCGGCAGCCTGTCGCGCGCCGCCGAGTCGCTGGGCCTGTCCAACGCCGCGGCCAGCCGCCACCTGGCCGCGCTCGAGGAGCGGCTGTCGGCGCGTCTGGTGCAACGCAACACGCGCCGTCTCTTTCTTACCGACGTCGGCGATGCCTTCTATCGCCGCTGCAAGCCACTGCTCGGCGAGCTGCACGAGGCCGAGAACGCCGTCAATGAAACCGCTCTCAAGCCGACCGGCCTGTTGCGCGTGCAGGCCTCACTGTCGTTCTCGATGATCGTCATCGCGCCGCTGCTGACCGAGTTCAACGAGCGTTATCCCGAGCTGCGCATCGAGATCGTGGTCTCCAACCGTTACACCGATCTGCTGGAGAGCGGCATCGATGTTGCCGTGCGCAACCGCGAGTACGAAAACGATTCGGCGATCACCGTGCGCCGCCTGGCCGAGACCAAACGCGTGCTTGCCGCGTCGCCGCAGTATCTGCAGCGCCACGGCACGCCGCGCACGCCCGATGAATTGAAGCAGCACCGCCTCTTGATCTACAACCTGGCCAACCACCCCAACGAGCTGCGCTTCAAAGCGCGTGACGGCAGCGAGACGGCGCTGTCGGTGCACGGCGTGCTCGAAGCCAACGACGGCCAGATCGTGCGCGCCGCGGCGTTGAAGCACCTCGGCATCCTGATGCAGCCGATGTACATCATTCATGACGACGTCATCGCCGGGCGGCTGGTGCCGTTGCTCACCGAGTGGGAGCTGCAGCGCCTGACGATCAACATCGCCTACCCGACGCGGCGCCATCTGCCGGCCAAGGTGCGCTGCTTCGTCGACTTCCTCGTCGAGAAGTTTGCAGAGATGGATTTCGAGCGGCGGTGGACGGCGTGAGGGCAGCGCTGTTCGCCGATTCGCATTCGTCACGCCGCATCGCCTGGGTGGCGCTGGCCATCGCCGTGTCGGGCCTGGTGGCGTTTGGCGTTGCCGGTGTGGCCCGCGGCGCCAACGTGCATTTCGCCGACGTGCGCTACTTCTGGCTGGCCGGCAAGTTGACGGCCGCCGGCGTCAGCCCCTACGAGGTTGCCGCCTTCGAAGCCGCCGCCGCCGCGTATGGCCTGGGCCCGCCGATCGACCTCTTTGCCTACCCGCCGCACGGCCTGGCCTTGTGCGTGGCGCTGTCGTGGTTGCCGGTGGAGACGGCGCGCTGGGCGTGGACGCTGGGCAACCTCGGCCTGCTCGCGGCCACGGCGTGGACCATGGCGGTGCGCTTCGAGCACCGCGCCGGCGCACGCGTCGATGCGGCACCCTCGGCCGCGGCGCTGTGGATCGCCGCCATCACCCTCGGCAACCCGTTCGCGATGCACCTGATCTGGACGGCACAGACCGGGCTCATCGTGCTCTCGTGCCTGTTGCTGGCCTGGCATTTCGAGCGCCGCGGCCGCTGGCTGCTCGCCGGCATTCTGCTGGGCCTGGCCACTCTCAAGCCGCAACTCGGGCTGCTGGCGTTTGCCTGGTTCGTGATCACCGGCTCATGGCGCGTCGCCGCCGCGGCCACGGCGAGCGCTGGCTTGCTGCTGCTCTTCGCCGTGGCGCAGATCGGCAGCGAAGTGCTCGTGCAATGGCCCGGCGCCGCGCGCGACTATGAAACGCAGCTGATCGGTGCGCTGTCCTACAACACCAACCTGAAGAGCCTGCTGCTGGGCTTGGGGCTCGACGTGCCGCACGCTTTCACGGCACTGATGGTCGTTGCGGCGCTGGCTCTCGTCGCCTTGCTCGCACACCGGCATCGCCGGCAGCCGATGGCGGCGAACGACGTGCAGGCGGTGTTGCTCGCGACCTCGCTCTTTCTGGTGCAGGGCCGCGACTACGACCTGGCGGTGCTCGCGCCGCTCGTCGTCATGCTCTTCTGGCACGGCCGCGGCAACGCCCTCGTGCGCTGGGCGGGCCTGGCCGCGCTGTTGCTGCTGTGCATCCCGCACCGCGGACTGGCCCAGTCCGGGTTGCCGATATTGCCGCTGTACCGCATCGCGATCTTGGGCGCGCTCTGGGCGTGGGCCGTGTGGTTGATCGCAACGACGAGACTGCGCCCCGGAGCCCCACCGGCGCCTCTTACAAGCGCGAACATTCGCTGACCCCCTTGCCGCCATCGGGTGCTACGGTGCACGGTGCTACCCGGGACCGCGCAAATGGCGACCGGCGATGTATCTCCAGGCGCGCCGTTTGCTCTGGTGTTGAGCTTCGCGTCAATCAGGGGAAGAACAAATGACACCGTACGGCACGGTCGGCATGCCATTGGTGGTCGATGTGGATGGCACGCTGATCAAGTCCGATCTGCTGGTCGAGTCTGCCTTCAAGCTGGTCAAACAGTCACCCTGGTCGATCGTCTGGATGCTGCGCTGGCTGCTCTTCGGCGGCAAGGCACGGCTCAAGTCACGCATCGCGGAGCGGGTGGAGCTCGACATCGCGCACCTGCCGTTTCGCCACGAGATCGTGACCCTGTGCCGCGAGGCGCGCCAGCAGGGCCGGCGCGTGCTGCTCGCCACCGGCGCGGCAAAAAAATACGCGCTGCAGATCGCGCTGCTGATGAGAGCCGACAGCGTGATGGCCACCACCGAGCTGCACAACCTCACCGGCGCGCGCAAGCTCGAGGCCATCCTCGGCGAATGCACGCAAGGCGAGTTCGTCTATGCGGGCAACGAGCAGGTCGATCTCGAGATCTGGCGCTGCGCGGGGGGTGCCGTGGTTTGCGGCAACTCTCGCCTGGCCGCCGCCGCGGCCCGGCTGGCCCCGGTGCACTCGCATGTGCGGCCGCAACGCGCCGGTCTGCGCGTGCTGCTCGAGGCCATGCGTGTGCACCAGTGGGCCAAGAACGTGCTGCTGTTTCTGCCGTTCCTGCCGCTGATCGGCCGCATCGACCTCAGCGCCTGGTTGCTCGGGCTCGTCGCCTTCGTCGCCTTTGGCCTGTGCGCGTCGAGCGCGTACCTGGCCAACGACCTGTTCGACCTGGAAGCCGACCGCCTGCACGCGCGCAAGAGCCAACGCCCGATTCCCGCCGGCGACCTGTCTCCGGCCACCGCCGTGGCGCTGTCGTTCAGTTTGCTGGTGACGGCGTTCGTGGTCTCGGCGCTGTTGCTGCCGCCGCTGTTCGTCGGCGTGCTGGCCTGCTACTGGGCGGTCACGCTGGCCTACTCGCTGGACTTGAAAAAGCGCATCAACGTCGATGTCGTCGTGCTGGCCTGCCTGTACACGACGCGCGTGCTCGCCGGGGCAGCGGTGCTGGGAACACCGCCCTCGTTCTGGATGCTGGCCTTCTCGGTGTTCCTGTTCCTCAGCCTGGCCGCGGCCAAACGGGCCACCGAACTCGATGCGCTGGTGCGCGGCGGCGAAGATGCCGCCGCTGGCCGCGGCTACCAGACGCGCGACATGCCGGTGCTGCTGGCCCAGGGCGCGGCGTCGGGGCAGCTCGCAGTGCTGGTCTTCGCGCTCTACCTGAACACCGCCCTGCTCGGCCAGTTCCGCCATCCCGAGTGGCTGTGGGCGGTGTGCCCGCTGTTGCTGCTGTGGATCAACCGCATCTGGATGAAGGTCAATCGCGGCGAGATGCACGACGACCCGGTGGTGTTTGCACTGCGCGACGGCTTCAGCCGCGCCGCCGGCCTGGCCGCCATCGTGTGCGTGGCGATGGCGGCGGTCATATGACCCCCAGCAACTGACATGAGCCGCAACACCCTCCTCATGATCGTTGCCGGCGTGCTGCTCAACGCCGCGGCGCAGCTGCTGCTCAAGGCCGGCACGCGCGTGCTCGGCGTGATCGACGTGCGTGCCGGCGCGCTGCTTGGCAGCGCCCTGGGCGTGGCCACGCAGCCCTTCGTGCTGGCGGGCCTGGCCTGCTACGTGCTCAGCGTGGCCATCTGGATCGCAGCGCTGTCGCGCGTCGAAGTCAGCGTCGCCTACCCGATGCTGTCGCTCGGCTACGTCGTCAACGCGCTGGCGGCGTGGGCGCTGTTCGGCGAGGCGCTGACGCCGGCCAAGTTGATCGGCACCGGCATCATCCTGGCCGGCGTCGTCATCCTCGCGCGAGGATGACTGCCATGCGCAGCGTGCTCGTCACCGGCGCTGCCGGCTTCCTCGGCCAGCGCGTGGTGGCGGCGCTGCGTCGGCGCGGCTGGCGCGTCGTCACGACCGACCGCCGGGGCGACGTCGATTGCCGCGGCGACCTGGCCGACGCGGCCTTCACGCGCACGCTGCCGGATGCCGACGCGGTGCTGCACGCGGCGGCGGTGCAGTACGTGACGCCGCAGCTGCCGCTGCTCGGCCGCCGGCGTTTTTTCGAGCGCAACAACGTGCTCGCCACGCGCCTCGTAGCGCAGCGCTACGCGGCCACGCCGGGGCTGCACTTCGTCAACATCGGCAGCAGCATGATGTACCGCCAGTGCCGCGCGCCGTCGTACTCGCCGCGCAGCGAGCTGCAGGGCCAGGGCGTGTACAGCCGCTCGAAGCTGGCGGCGCAGCAAGAGGTCGAGCGCGCCTTCACACACTGGGCGACGGTGATGCCGTGCATCATCGGCGGGCCCGGACGCGAGGGCCTGTTCCGCGGCTTCGTGCAGTCGATCTGCCGCAGCGGCCGCGTGCTCTACCCCGGGCGCGGCGAGCACCCGACGGCGATGGTGCATGTCGATGACGTGGCCGAACTGGCCGCCGTGGTGATCGAGCGCGGCGCGCGCGGCCTGTTCAATGCCGCCGCGCCCGAGGCGCTGTCGATCGCGTCATGGGCGCTGCACATCGCCGACGAGCTCGGCCTGCCGCCACCGCGCCAGGTGCGGCTGCCGCTGGCGCCGGTGGCCGCGCTCGCGGCCGCCAGCGGCTGGCGGCTGATCGCGCGCGAGCAGATGCTGATGCTCGAGCAGGCGCATGTGCTCGACATCGCCGACTCGCTGGCGCTGGGCTGGCGGCCGCAACACGACGCAGCGCGCATCGTGCGCGACATCGCGCGCCACATCGCCGCCTCGTCGGCGTCTTGCGGCAAGGCATCGCGGGCATGACGGCGGCGTCGCCGCCCGGTGGCCAAGGGTTCGAGCCGCAGGCGCCGATGCGATCGCAGACGCAGACGCAGTTGCGCGCACGCTGGTTCTGGCTCGCCTGCCTGTTGCTCACGCTGTCGCTGCTGGCACCGCTGTACTGGCACGAGTACCCGGGCATGCCCGACTATCTGAACCATCTGGCACGCGCGCAGCTCATCGTCGATGCGCAGCAGCAGCGGCCTGCGCATCCGCACTTCGAGCTGCGCCACGCCCTCATCGCCAACCTGGCGCTCGACGCGCTGGTGCCGCTGCTGGTGCGGGCGGGCCTGGCCACCAACGACGCGCTGCGGCTGTTTGCCGCGCTGGCGCTGTGCCTGCCCGTGGCCGGCGTGATCGCGCTGGCGCGGGTGCAACAAGGCGGCACGCCGTGGCTGGCGCTGCTCGCGTTCCCGGTCGTGCACTCGCGCTACTACGCCTGGGGGTTTCTCAATTACTTCTTCGCCCTCGGCCTGGCGTTGCTGGTCTTTGCGCTGTGGCTGCGGCTGCGCGAGCGGCACGCGCCGCTCGCCGCGACAGCCCTGGCGCTGCTGGGTGCGCTGCTGATGGGCGCGCACCTGATGGGCTTCGGCGTGCTGGCTCTCTTGGTGCTGTCGCGCGAAGCGTGGCTGTTCGCGCGCCGCAGCGGCGTGCCGCTGCGCCGGCGCTGGCAGCCAGCGTTGCCGACGCTGGCCGCGCTGGCGGCTTGCACCGCGTTCTACCTGCTGGCGTTCGAGCGCGGGCTGGCGCTCGACGTGCACTGGTACGACACCGCGGCGAGCAAGCTGCGCAATCTGCTCTCGCCGTTCGTCGCTTACGAGATCCTGCCCGGGCTGGCGGTGATGGCACTCGTCGCCGGCCTGCTGCTCTGGCTGTGGCGCACGCGCCGGCTGCAGCTCGCGCCGGGGTGGGCGCCGGCGGTGGGCCTGCTGGTGCTCGCCTTCATGGTGCTGCCCTCGGTCATCATGAACAGCCACTACGCCGGTGCGCGGCTGCTCGTCGTCGCCGCGCTCGTCTTCCTCGCCTGCGCTGCCTTGCGTGGCGGGCGGCGCGTGCAATCGGTGGTGGTGCTGGCCGCGCTGGCCGCCGGCGCGATCCGGCTGGCCGAAGTCAATTCGCACTGGGCTGAGGCGTCGGCGCGCGCCGTGCAGTTGCGCCAGGCGCTGCGTGCCGTGCCGCAGGGCGCCAAGGTGGCCACGGTGATCACCGTGCACGAGTCCAAGCCGGTCGAGCTGTACCCGCTGCGCCACGTCGCCTCGTTCGCCGTCATCGACCGTCAGGCCTTCATTCCCAACTTCTTCGGCTTCCCGTTCAACGGCGAGTCCGTCGCCTTCCGAGCCGAGGCCGCGGCGATCGCCGCGCTGTTCAACAAGGACCAGTTGATCTACTGGCACGGCGACCTGCCGATCCCGTGGGACCTGCTGTGCGAGCACTACGACGCCGTGCTGGTGATCGAAGAAGGCGGCAAGACCACGCTGCCGGCCTGCGTCACGCGGGCGCTGAGCACGGGGGCGGGATTCGGGGTCTACGCGCTGCGCGGTTAGCTTTGACGAGCGTGCGTCGTCAGGCTGCGCCGTGTTCGGCGCGCAGCATCTTCGCCGCTTCCACCATCGCCCTCAACTTCCCCACCGCCACCTCGCGCGGCAGGTATTTCATACCGCAGTCCGGCGCCAGGATCACGCGCTCCTTGGCGACGAAGGGCAGCGCGCGGCGGATGCGGTCGGCCACCACCTGCGGTGTCTCGATGGCCATGTCCGACAGGTCGATGCAGCCGACCATGATCTGCTTGTCGTCGAGTTGCGCCAGCACCGAGCAATCGAGTTTGCTTTGCGCGGTTTCGATCGAGACCTGCTTGCAGCCGCAGCCGCGCAGCTCGGGCAAGAAGGAGTAGCCGCTCGGCCGCTCGTGGATGATCGCCGCGTAGCCGAAGCAGATGTGCACCGCCGTCGTGCCGCTGATGCCGTCCAACGCACGGTTCAACGCCGCCAGGCCGTACTGCCGCGCCTTCTCGGGCCGCGCCTGCATGTACGGCTCGTCGATCTGCACGATGTCGGCGCCGGCGGCGAAGAGGTCGCGGATCTCGGCGTTGACGGCTGCGGCGTAGTCCATCGCCGCTTCGGCGTCCGTCGCATAGAAATCGTTCTGCGCCTGGCAGCTCATCGTGAACGGGCCGGGCACGGTGATCTTGATCTGCTTGGTCGTGTTGGCTTTGAGGAACAACAGGTCAACGACCTCGACCGCGTGCCGGCGGCGGATCGGGCCGCTGATGC
Source organism: uncultured beta proteobacterium (assembly GCA_963732625.1). GTDB lineage: Bacteria > Pseudomonadota > Gammaproteobacteria > Burkholderiales > Burkholderiaceae_C > CADEEN01. Next base: position 115,203 of record CAVTAM010000001.1, read on the forward strand.
GCGGCACCGGGTTGGGATGCCCAGAGCGGTCGAGCGCGCTGCCCGGGTTGTCGAGATCGACGCCGTCGAGTGCAGTGGCGAAGCGGTTGCTGTAGCTCTCGCGGCGGATCTCGCCGTCGGTGATGATGTCCAGCCCCGCGTCTTCCTGCGCGCGGATGGCGATCAGCGTGGCGTCTTCCCAGGCTTGCTGCAGATACGGCTCGGCAACGCGCCACAGCTCCTTGGCGCGCACGCGCGGCGGAAAGCGGCCGGCGAGCTTGGCGCGGTCGATCAGCCACTCGGGTTGCGGGAAGCTGCCGACGATGGTGGTGGGGAAGAGCATGGCCGTATTGCAGCGGCACGCGCTCGCGCAGGCATCGGGACTTTGCCCCATGGAAAACTGTTTATCGCCACGGCGCAACGCGGCCATGCTGCAATCGCGGCTTCGATGAGAGCCTTCGTCTATCAGGCCAACCCGGCGCGCGTGGTCTTCGGCGCCGGGTCGCTGCTGCAGTTGCCTGCGCAAGTGGATCGCCTGGGCGCGCAGCGCGTGCTGGTGTTGTGCACGCCGGGCCAGGCCGACGCCGGCGCCCGTGTGGCGGCGCTGCTCGGCGAGCGCGCGGTGGCTGTCTTCGCCAAGGCCTCGATGCACGTGCCGATCGAGTCGGCGCGCGAGGCGCGCGACGAAGCGCGGCGGCTCGGTGCCGACTGCGCGGTGGCGATCGGCGGCGGCTCGACCACGGGCTTAAGCAAGGCCATTGCGTTGGACAGCGGCCTTGCGATCATCGCCGTGCCCACCACCTACGCCGGCAGCGAGATGACGCCGATCTACGGCATCACCGAAGGCGGCTTGAAGACGACAGGACGCGATCCGCGCGTGCTGCCGCGTTGCGTGATCTACGACCCGGCGCTGACGTTGTCGTTGCCGTTGGCAGTCACGGTGAGCAGCGTCTTCAACGCCATCGCCCATGCCGCCGAAGGGCTGTACGCGCCCGACGCCAACCCCGTCGTCTCGCTGATGGCCGAAGAAGGCATTCGCGCCAGCATGGCGGCGTTGTTCCCGTTGCAGGCCGATGCACGCAACCTCGAAGCGCGCAGCGACGCACTGTACGGCGCGTGGCTGTGCGGCATGGTGCTCGGCGCGACCACCATGGGCCTGCACCACAAGCTGTGCCACACGCTGGGCGGCGGCTTCAATCTGCCGCATGCGGACGTGCACACCGTCGTCTTGCCGCATGCGCTGGCGTACAACGCGGGCGCGGCGCCTGAAGCGATGCGGCGCGTTGGCCGCGCGCTCGGCGTCGATGCGGCCGACGTGCCGCGCGCGCTGCAAGACCTGGCGAGAGGCTTCGGTGCGCCGACCTCATTGGCCGCGCTCGGCATGCCCGCCGAGGGCCTCGACCGCGCCGCCGACCTCGCCGTGCAGAACCAATACGCCAACCCACGCCCGCTCGAGCGCGCCGCGCTGCGCGCGCTGCTGCAGCGCGCGTTCGACGGTGCAGCGCCGATGGACGGCTGACTGACCGGATCCCCTGCAAGCCTACAAATCGGCATACTTGCAAGCAGTCCGCAACCGAAGCGCGAGGTGACCGAATGGGTAACGTGAAATCGATCGAGAAGGCTGTCGAAGCCCTTGCGCCGTTGGAACTTGCGGAGTTCCGACACTGGTTCGCAAAATTTGACGGCGCGGCATGGGATCGTCAGATCGAGCAAGACGCGCTGCACGGAAAGCTGGACCGACTGGCCGCGGAGGCACACGAAGACTTCGCGGCGGGCTCGTCTCGCGAGCCGTGAAACACACGGCGTCAAAGCGTTTCTGGGCTTGCTTCGACGCGCTGCCTCTCGAAGTTCAAACACTTGCTCGACGCAGCTACGCCATGTTGAGGTCGGAGCCGTCGCACCCCTCGTTGCACTTCAAGACGGTGGGCAGCGGCAAGTTCCACAGTGTTCGCGTCGGTCTCTACTACCGCGCACTCGGTGTGCCGATTGCTGGCGGAGTGCACTGGTTTTGGATAGGCACGCACGGTGAGTACGACAAGCTCGTCGGCTGAACCATGATCGACAAGCTCGTCGCCACCTGCGAAGCCGCTGTCGCCGACGTGCACGACGGTGCCACGGTGATGATCGGCGGCTTCGGCACCGCGGGCCTGCCCAACGAACTCACCGACGCGCTGCTCGAACAAGGAGCGAAGGACCTCGTCATCGTCAACAACAACGCCGGCAACGGCGACACCGGCCTGGCGGCGCTGATCGCCGCGAACCGCGTGCGCAAGATCATCTGCTCGTTCCCGCGCCAGGCCGACTCGCACCACTTCGACCGCGAATACCGCGCCGGCCGCATCGAACTCGAGCTGGTGCCGCAGGGCAACCTGGCCGAGCGCATCCGCGCCGCGGGCGCCGGCATCGGCGGCTTCTTCACGCCCACCGGCTACGGCACCGAACTCGCCCAGGGCAAGGAGGTGCGCGAATTGGACGGCCGCATGCAGGTCTTCGAGACGCCGCTGCATGCCGACTTCGCTTTCATCAAGGCCGAGCGCGGCGACCGCTGGGGCAACCTGACCTACCGCATGACGGCGCGCAACTTCGGCCCGGTGATGGCGATGGCCGCCAAGGTCACCGTCGCCACCGTGCACGAGGTGGTCGAGCTCGGCGCGCTCGACCCGGAGGCCGTGGTCACGCCGGGCCTGTTCGTGCAGCGCGTGGTGAAGATCGCGCGCGCGCCCACCACCGCGGGCGGATTGCAATGACCATCAAGTGGAGCCGCGATCAGATGGCCGCGCGCGTGGCCGCCGACATCGCCGAAGGCATGGTCGTCAACCTCGGCATCGGCCTGCCGACGCTGGTGGCCAACCACCTCGGCGCCGGCAAGGAGGTGATGCTGCACAGCGAGAACGGCATCATCGGCATGGGCCCGGCACCGCCGGCGGGGCAGGAGGACTACGACCTCATCAATGCCGGCAAGCAGCCGGTGACGCTGCTGCCCGGCGGCGCGTTCTTTCACCACGCCGACAGCTTCGCGATGATGCGCGGCGGCCACTTGGACGTCTGCGTGCTCGGCGCCTTTCAGGTCGCGGCCAATGGCGACCTGGCGAACTGGAGCACCGGCGCGGCCGGCGCGATTCCTGCTGTCGGCGGCGCGATGGATCTGGCCATCGGCGCGCGGCAGACCTGGGTGATGATGGAACACGTCACCAAGCGCGGTGAGCCCAAGCTCGTGCCGCGCTGCACGTACCCGATAACCGGCCTGGGTTGCGTGCGCCGCGTCTACACCGATCTGGCGGTGCTCGACATCACGGCAGCCGGGATCGTGGTGCGCGAACGGGTCGAGGGCTTGGACTTGGCGGCGCTGCAGGCTTGCACCGGCGTGCCGCTCTCGTCTCCCGGCGCACGGCAATTCTCACGAGCCGACGAATTGCCTTGATCATTTCGTGAAGACTTTGCCGAGCCCGGCTTCAAGAATCGGTCGAAGGCAGTGTTGCCTTGCACCGGAGACTCTTCATGCGCACGACGACAAGACGCTTGGCGCTCGCCGCCGCGTCGCTGGCCGTGGTTCTGACGACAACCGCATGCGGCGGCGGCGGCAACGAGGCCTCCGCCGAGGCATCGGCCGGCCCGCTCGACACGGAACGCGCCAACGCGCTGGCGCGCCGTAGACCGCCACCGCCGCCACCACCGCCATCAACCGACGCCACCCTGGCACTCGCCTCGGCCACGGCGTCGGGCCAGGCTGTCGATGGCAATGTCTGCGCCGTGTCGGCCGATGGTGGCAAGGTCTTGTTCACCTCGTTCTCCGACACCCTGGTCATCGGCAACAACATTCCCTTCGCGGCCGACATCTTCCTGAAGGACTTCAACGGCAACGGTGTCACGCGCGCGGTCACCACTTTTTCACGCACATTGACCTGCCTGGGGATGACGCCCAACGCCAACACGGTGGTCTTCATCGCGAGCGCGACCAACGGCGTGGTGGATGTGCTGGGCAACAGCGGCACCGAGTTGGCGATCATGGTGCAGAACCAGAGCACGGGCCAACAGCTCCGTGTGACGCCGCTGTTGAGCACCTTTGCGAACGTCAGCGAGTACCAGTTCGCCGGCGTGTCCGACGACGGCTCGCGCGTGGCCTTCATCGCCCAACCCACGCGCACCTGCAGCGGCTACGACTGCACCGCCAATGGCCCGGCTCGCATGTTGTTGCGTGACCTGGCCAGCGGAGCACTCATCAACCTCGAAAGCCAGGTGCGCTTCACCACGTCGCAGGGCGTGGCCGACGGCGACGCCCTGCTCTCGCCGAACGGTCGAACGCTGGCCTTCTCGAGCCGGGCCGCCTACCCGGAAGCCGGCAGGCCTGCAGGCGGCGTCTTTGCACTCGATATCGCCACACGCACCCTTCGCCTGGCCGACACCGATGCCACGGGGCGCCAGGTCGATCTGGGCCGGGTGCGGGCCTTCCTGTCGGACAGCAGCAAGGTCGCGTTCTACAGCACCAGCAGCACCGCCGCTGGTCCGGCCGGCGTGTATGCAAGAGACCTTGCCGGCGGCACCCTCACCCGGATGCCTGCCGATCCAGCGATTTCGCCGGGTAACTCGTCGCCGCTGAGCTTTTCCGATGATGGCCGCAAGGTGGCCTACGTGGAATCCACCGGCGGCGGTCTCGACTACAGACAGGTTCCGAGAGTGTTCGACCTCGTCACCGGAGCCAGCTTGAATGCGGCGACCTTGAGCAACGGTACGGTGGGCAACGGGCTCACCAACACAAACGTGCTGTTGTCGCGCGACGGCCGGGCAGCGGCCTTCAGCAACAACTCGACCAACCTGCTCGGCGGCGTGTCGCCGTTGGGCGGCGCCGAGCTTCGGGCCTACCGCAAGCTGTTGCCCTGAGCGGCGACAACGGCGTCGAGGCGCCAACGCAGCGCGGCCGGGCGGTGATCCCGCCCGGCCGACGCTTATCCATTTTGCCGTTCAACTCGCCTCGCCGGCCACGGTCTTCATGTCGTTGACCAGCGCCGCTTGGTCAAGCGTGGCCACGCTGTAGATCTCGCGCACCCAGAGCTGCGGGTCGATCAGGAAGACTTTCAGCAGGTGGTTCAGCGTGCGCGTCGGCTTGCCTTTTGCATCGGTCTCGACGCTCACATCCTGGCCGAGGCCGTCCAACAGCGGCAGCAGCTTGGGCACCGACGCGGTGGTCAGAAAGCGCCAGCGCACACGCGACGGGTCGGCTTGGCCGTGGCCGTACATGCGCATCTGCTCGGGCGTGTCGTTGGTCGGATCGAAGCTGAGGCTGATCAGTTGCGATTGCGCGGCCAGCGCCGCGTCGCGCATCAGCGCATCGCGCGTGGCGACCATGATGCGATAAGCCAGCGGGCAGCCCACCGGATCGCGGCAGTACGTGTAGACGAAGCCGAGCACGCTGATGCGCCCGCGCAGCAGCGGGTGCAGGCGTGCCGCGCGGCCGTCGCTTTGCAGCACCTCGCCGTCGGGGCAGCGCTGGATGCGCGGCAGCGTGTAGCTGCCGGGTACGGGCAGGCGTTGCGCTTCGACGCGCGGACCGCCGGGCGCAGGGGCGGCGTCACCGGCCGCGCGCGCGAGCAACGGCGACAGCGCCAGCGCGCCCACGGCGCGGCGAGACAACACACTCATTTCATCGCCACCTGCTCGCGCGCCACCTGCGCCATGCTCTTGCCGCTGCCCTTGGCGCTGAACTTCATGTGATGCGCGCGGCCGAGTTTTTCTTTCGCGAAGTCGACCTCGAACGCCGGCTTCAGCTCCTTGCCGTCCCACGCGAAGGCGCGCAGGAACTGCTCGTTGTCGGCGCCGCCCTTGTCCCACTTGTCGAGCAGGCTCGACGTGACATACACGCGCTTGCCGTCCCAGCTTTGCGAGACCATGTTGACCTGCTTGCCGGTCTGCTTCGAGTACACCTCTTTCGGCGCTTCGGGGTTCGTGAGGTCGAAGTAGCGCGTCATGCCGTCCATGAAGGTGTTGACCCACAGGCCCTTGCCGTCGGCGGAAATCGAGATGTCCACCGGCAGCGGAATCTTCGCCGGGTCGCCGATCGTGCCGACCTCTTTGGCCGCGTACTTGCCGTCGGCGCCGGCCTTGACGAGCCAGAGCTTGGACGTGAGCGCGGTCGCGGTGATGGCCCAGTTGTCGCCCTCTTTGAGCGACCAGCGGATCTCGAGCGGCGCACCCGGCACCGAGAACACCTGCTGCGGCTTCATCGCCTTCAGGTCCCACAGCACCATCGTGTTGCCGAAGTTCTTCATCGCCTCGCCGTCTTTGATCAACTCGCCGAGCGGGCGCATGTAGTTCTTGTAGCCGGTGAAGCTCGACGTGAGCATCGCGTTCTTGCCCGGATTGATGGCGATGTCGTAGCCGTAGCCGTCGCCCTTCGCGCCACCCACATCGCCGGTGGGCATGTCGTGTCTGGCGATCAGCTTGCCGGCGTTGTTGTAGGTGGCCATGCCGGTCGTGCCGCCTTTGTCCTTGGCGTTCGATAAGCCGGCGATCAGCATGCGGCCGGGCAGCGCGTAGAAGGTGTGCGGGCCGGCGTAGCCGCTGCCCTTGGCAAAGTCGTTGATCGTCTTGACGAGACGCGGCTTGGCGGGGTTGCTGCCGACGTCGAAGACATGGATGCGGCTGTCTTCGAGGCCGCCCGCCCAGAGGTAGCGCCGGTCATCGGTGAAGCCCATGTGATGCGCTTCGCCGCGCGGCGCGCCGGTGATCGACACCTTGCTCACCACTTTGCCGTAGGTTTTTGATTTCGGATTGGCGTCGATCGTCACCAGCTTGTCGCGGCCATCGCCCATGCCTTGCACGCCGAGCGTCCAGACATGCACATAGTCTTCCTGTCCTTTGATCAGTTTGGCCATGTAGGGTGAGTTGCAGGTTTCGTCGGCGCGCGCGGCGCCGGCCGCAAGCAGTGCGGCGCAGGCCAGCATCGACAGGCGAGCGTTCATGACAAGGGCTCCTTGGCTTGTTTTGGATGCCGCTGATTCAAGCACTTTCGCCGCCACCGCGATAGCCTTAACCTTGCCTATGGGATTTGCCTCCACGGTCGGTGCGCAGCGCTATCACTTCTGCGACCTGCGCGAGCTGATGGCCAAGGCCACGCCCGAGCGTTCGGGCGACCAGTTGGCCGGCATCGCCGCGGGCAGCGCCGCCGAGCGAGTGGCCGCGCGTGCCGCGCTCGCCGATCTGCCGCTGACGGCGCTGCTGCAGCAGCCGCTCGTGCCGTACGAAACCGACGCCGTGACGCGGTTGATCGTCGACACGCACGACGCTGTGGCCTTCGCAGCGGTGGCGCATCTCACGGTCGGTGGCTTGCGCGACTGGCTGCTCTCGGACGCGGCAAGCAGCGACGTGTTGCAAGCCACAGCCCCCGGCCTCACGCCCGAGATGGTGGCTGCCGTCAGCAAGCTGATGCGCAACCAGGACCTGATGGCGGTGGCGCGCAAGTGCAGCGTCGTCACGCGCTTTCGCAACACGCTCGGCCTGCCCGGTCATCTGGCGGTGCGGCTGCAACCGAATCACCCGAACGACAGCCCGGCCGGCATCTTCGCGTCAGTGCTCGACGGCCTGATGTACGGTGCCGGCGACGCGGTGATCGGCGTCAACCCGGCATCCGACAACGTGAGCGATCTGGTGCGCCTGCTGCACCTGTTCGACGAGCTGATCTCGCGCCACGCGATACCGACGCAGGCCTGCGTGCTGACCCATGTCACCAACACGCTGCGGGCCATCGAGCAGGGCGCGCCGGTGGATCTGGTCTTCCAGTCGATCGCCGGCACCGAGGCCGCCAACCGCGCCTTCGGCATCGACCTTGCGCTGCTCGACGAAGCGCATGCGGCCGCGCTGGCGTTGAAGCGCGGCACGGTCAATGGCAACGTCAGCGACAACGTCATGTACTTCGAGACCGGCCAGGGCAGCGCGCTCTCGGCCAATGCGCACCACGGCGTCGACCAGCAGACGCTCGAGGCGCGCGCCTACGCAGTGGCGCGACGTTACCGGCCGCTGCTGGTCAACAGCGTCGTCGGCTTCATCGGCCCCGAGTACCTCTACGACGGCAAGCAGATCGTGCGCGCCGGGCTCGAAGACCACTTCTGCGGCAAGCTGCTCGGCCTGCCGATGGGCAACGACATCTGCTACACCAACCATGCCGAGGCCGACGGCGACGACATGGACAACCTGCTCGTGCTGCTGGCCGCGGCCGGCGTCAACTTCGTCATGGGCGTGCCCGGCGCCGACGACGTGATGCTCAACTACCAGAGCACCTCGTTCCACGACGCGCTGTTCGTGCGCCGGCTGCTCGGCCTGAAGCGCGCGCCGGAGTTCGAAGCGTGGTTGCAGCGCATGGGCATCACCGACGGGGCCGGCGAGGTGCTGCCGCCACCGGCGCGGCCGGCGCTGGCCGATGCGATGGCGCGTCTTCTGCAAGGCCATGCGCCATGAGCGCCGCCGGGCCGCTCCCAAGGCGCTCGCGCCCCCTCGGGGGGACCGGCGCGCAGCGCCGTAGGGGGCTCACGTGAGCGCGCTGCCGGTGCCGCCCGACCCCTGGGCCGATCTGCGCCGCCACACGCCCGCGCGCATCGGCCTGGGCCGCAGCGGCGTGGCGTTGCCCACGGCCGAGGTGTTGCGCCTGGCCGCCGCGCATGCGCAGGCGCGCGATGCGGTGCACGTGGCGCTGGATGTGGCGGCGCTCGACGCGCAGCTGCGCAGCCAAGGATGGCGCTGCGTCACGGTGGCGAGCCGCGCCGCGAGCCGCGACGAGTACCTGCGCCGGCCCGACCTCGGGCGGCGCCTGTCGCCTGTGGAAGCAACACGATTGCAGGACCTCGCCGCCGACGACGTGGACCTGGCAATCGTCATCGGCGACGGCTTGTCGGCGGTGGCCGTGCAGCGCCACGCAGCGCCCTTGCTGGCGGCCCTGCGCTGCGCGTTCGGCGATGCATTCACCGCAGCGCCGCTGGTCATCGCCACTCAAGCGCGCGTGGCGCTGGCCGACGAGATCGGCGCCTTGCTGCACGCCCGCATGGCGCTGATCCTGCTCGGCGAGCGGCCGGGCCTCTCCTCACCCGACAGCCTGGGCGCTTACCTCACGCACGCGCCGGCCATCGGCCGCACCGACGCCGAGCGCAACTGCGTCAGCAACATTCGCCCCGAGGGCTTGCCGCCTGAGCGCGCGGCGCAACGCATCGCCTGGCTGCTGCGCGAATCGCTGCGTCGAAGGATCAGCGGGGTGGCGTTGAAGGACGACAGCGCAACCGAGTTGCTCGGCTAAATCCACGTCGGCCCGGCATCGGTCGCCAGCGGCTCGCCGCCCATGCGCGCACGGAACAACAGCTCGTCGGTGGCGCGCAGCCGGCGGCAGACCTCGCGGCCGATGTTCATCTGGATCAACGCGAACTGCTCCATGTCGCGCTCGGCCAGGCGGTGCAAGGCGGCAGTGGCGATCTCGATGGCGCGTGTGTTCTCCACCGCGCGCACCGACGCGCTGCGCGGGAAGTAATCCATCAGCGCCATCTCGCCGAAGCAGTCGCCGTCGGCCAACTGGTGCAGCGACCACTCGCGGCCCTCCCAGCGCTTCAACACCTCGACCGCGCCCTTCTCGATGACGTACATGGTTTGTGCGCTGTCGCCCTCGCGAAAGAAGAACTCGCCGTTGGCATGGACGACGGTCGGCGCGCCTTCGAGCAGCAGGTCGAGCGCATCGTCGCGCAGCGCGCCGAAGATCGGCATCGCTTGCAGCAGGGCGAGTCGGCCGGGGGCCATCGCGTCAGGGCTTCTTCGCCTTCTCCGCCACCGGCGCGCCCTTGCCCTTCCACGCCGTGAAGCCGCCGTCGATGTGCGCCACCTTGTCCAGCCCCATGTCCTGCAGCGTCTTCGTCGCCAGCGCCGAGCGCCAGCCCATCGCGCAGAAGAGCACGAACTGTTTTTTCTCGCCGAACAGCGGCTTGTGATATTCGCTCTCGGGATCGACCCAGAACTCGAGCATGCCGCGCGGCGCATGGAAGGCGCCGGGCACGATGCCTTCGCGCTCCAGCTCGCGCACGTCGCGGATATCGATGAACTGCACGTCGTCGCGGCCGTGCAGCTCCTGCGCCTCTTCGACGCTGTAGGTGGTGATGACGCTCATCGCGTCGTCGACCATCGACTTGACGGTTTTTCGCATCACATCACCGTATGTGAGTAGTCCGCTTGGCCGGACAACCAAGCCTCGAGCTGAACGCGCCGGTCGTTGCCCCAGAACGGTTCACCATCGACGATGAAAAACGGCGCACCGAAAACGCCGTTGGCGATCGCCAGATCGTTCTCGCGCTTCAGGCGTTCCTTCCACAGCGGATTGGTGGTCGCGGCTTCGGCCGCGGCCACATCGACGCCCGACTCGACGAGCAGCGAGCGCAACTGCGTGGGCTCGCTCAGATCGACGCCGCGCGTGAAGTAGGCGCGCAGCCCGGCATGCGCCCAGGCCACGGCACTCTCGGGCGACAGGCTGTCGTGCAGCCACCAGAAGATGCGCGCCGCGTTCTGCGTCGGGATCGGAAACTTGCCCGGCATCTCGAACGGCACGCCGGCAAAACGCGCCGAGCGCACGAAGTCGCGCAGCGAATACTCGCGCTTCAACGGGTACGCCACCGGCGGCTTCAACTCGGCCGCCTGAAACGTGGCGCCGAGCAGGATGGCGCGCCACTGCACCGCGCGGCCGTGGCGTGCGGCCACCGCCTGCACCCACTCGCTGGCGATGTAGGAGTACGGCGACGAGAAGTCGAAATAAAAATCGATCGGCGGGCGCATGGGACGGCTGTTGTGGGCGTCTATCAACGATGAACGTTCAGCACGCATCCGTTCGCCCTGAGGTATCGAAGGGCTCGCATGGGGCTTCGATACCTCAGCCCGAACGGTCTTGGGCGGGCTCACAAGCATACGCCCGGCCGTGCGCAAACGCACTACGGGTGCACTACCTGCCGAGCGTGGCCATCTGCTCGTGCGCCAGCGCCGGCGGCACCGCAAACGCGCCGGCGGCGCGCGCCGCGTCCTGGCCTTCCTGCGACAGCACGAAGCGCAGGAACTCGCGCCCGGCCGCGTCGGCGCCGCCGTCAGGGGCCGCGCCGAGGTGCAGATAAAGAAAGCGCGCCAGCGGGTACTTGCCGCTCGACGCATCGGCCTCGGTCGGCTGCGCGAGCTCACCGCCCGCCGTCTGCACCGGCAGCACGCGCGTGCGTGCGGTGCGGTAGTAGACGCTGGCGTAGCCTACTGCCGCCGGGTTCACGCCCACGGCCTGCACCACCGACGTCGACACCGGCTCGGCCGACACGTCGGCGTTGAAGTTGCCGCCGCCGAGCACCAGCTCGCGCATGATTTCGTAGGCACCGCGGCCGGCCGGAAAGCCGACGCAGCTGATGCCGCGCCCGGCCCAATCGCCCGCCAGCCCGGCCTGCCCCCAGCGCTCGATCGCCGCGCCGCTCTTCGGCGCGGCGCCGAAGATGCGCTCCAATTGCGCCAGCGTGATCGACGGCAGCGGGTTGTCCTTGAAGACGAAGATCGCCACCGCGTCGATCGCCACCTTGAACTCGAGCGGCGGCCGGCCCTGCGACTTGGCATAACCCTCGCGCTCGGCGGCGGTGAGCGGGCGCGAGGTCATGCCGATGGTGCCGGGGCTGGCGATCATGTCGGCGATCGCTGCGCCCGAACTCTTGGCGACGACGTTGACCGAGGCCGCCGGGTAGATGCGCGCATAGGCGCTGCCCCAGGCGCGCGCAAAGGTCGACACCGCCGACGAGCCCGACAGCGTCAGCGTGCCTTGCGCGGAAGGCACGCGCTGGTACGGCGGCAGCTGCGCCAGATCTTTGGGCGCGGCGCGCGGGCTGGCCGGCGCCGCGGCCGACGGCGGTGCAGCGGCCGGCGCTGCTTTCTGCGCGCCCGGCAGCAACGCACACGAGGCCAGCAGCAGGCTGGCTGCGCACAGGATCGGCGTGCGCATCGCCGTCACGACGCTGTCTTCGTCAACCAGCGCAGCGTCAGCCAGCGGTACGCCAGCAGCAGCACGAAGAAGGCGACGATCAACAGCAGCGCGCGCCAGAAGACGCGGTCGATCTGCTCGCCGAGCAGCGTGCCCGCATCCTGCATCGGCGCCGCCCACGGCTTCTTCGCGGCCAGCGCGTCGGCCGAGCCGAGCAGCGTGTTGAGGCCGGCGACGGTCTGGTTGACGTGGGCGCTGGTCTGCATGAACGGCTCGATGTCGAACGGCTTCGCATCGGGCTTCGGCGGGCCGCTGTGTTTGGCGAGCAACTGATCGACGGCGTTCGTGGTTTCGGTGAAACCTTTGGCCGTGTCGCGCAGGTTGGCCGCCAGGCGTTCGCTGGTTTCAGTCACCTTGTGCACGCTGTCGGTGGTGCTGCGCACCTCGCCGAAGAGCTTGGCCAGGCGGCCGTTGCGGTCTTCGATCAGCGCCGTCACCGCCTCGCGCTCCTTGGCCACCTGCTGCGGGATTTTTTCGGCGACGAACGACACCCGCTCGACCGACTTGGCGATCGTCTCGGCGGTGTTGAGCGACTGTGCCACCTCGGGCTTGACCAGCGCGTTGTCGAGCAGCGCCTCCATCTGCCACGACATCAGAAACGGCATGCGCTTGGCCTGGTAGAACGCGCGCTCGGCGAGCAGGCGCGCGTCGTCGGCAACCTTGGTCGCGCTGGCGATCTCGGCGAACAGGCCGCTGGCCTTGATTTCGTCGAGCGGATTGCCGCCGCGCTGGCCGGCGACTTCATCGAAGCGCAGGTACGACAGGATGTCCACATGCGGGTTGCGCTTGCGCCAGTCGAGGATCAGCGCGTCGAGTTGCTGCAACTGCTCGGGGCGCAGCACGCGTCCCGCAACGCTCCAGATGTCCACTCGCAACGTGCGCATGGCCTGCATCAGCGGCTCGCCGCGCTTGCCGAAGGTGCGCTCGGCCATGTCTTCGTCGATCCAGCGGTAGCTCTGCAACGTGACCACCATCAGCAGGTCCATCAGCTTGCTGGCCGCGTCGGCGTTGGTGACGATGTCGTAGATGCCGCTGACGCTGACCAGCTTGACCGCATGCGCCGCGCGCCGCTGCTCGGCCGACGGACTGCCTTGCAGCACCGCATCGGTGGCGGCGACGAGCTGCGTTGTGTAGCGGTCGGCAAAGGCATAGGCGGCCTTGTCGAGTTCGGCGGCGGCGGTGAAAGCATTGTTGTCGGGCTGCGCGCGCGGTGACAACGGCAGCAGCAGGCAACACAGCACAACAAGAACAGCGAGCGGGCGTTGAGTCATGGCGGACCTCCGGAACAACATGAGCACCCAAGTTTGCGCCAGCACTGCGCGATGTTGTGACGCGATGTGCTACTTGCGCCAGAAGGAGCCGGTGAACAAAACGAGGATCGAGAACAGCTCCAAGCGGCCGAGCAGCATCGTCGCCGTGCAGACCCAGGTCTGGAAGTCGGACAGGCCCTGATAGTTGTTGGCCGGCCCCACCTGACCGAGCCCCGGCCCGGTGTTGTTGATCGACGCGATCACGGCAGTAAACGCGCTGATCACATCGAGCCCCGTGAACAGCAGCAGCATCGTCGCGCCGACCATCACCGCGCCATAGATCAGCATGAAGGCCAGCACCGACTGCAGCACGTTGGCATCGACAGCGGCGCCGCCGAGCGTCACCGGCACCACGGCGCGAGGGTGCACGATGCGCTTCAGCTCGCGGCGCGCGCCCTTGAGCAAAATCAGCGCGCGGACCATCTTGATGCCGCCGCCGGTCGATCCCGCGCAGGTGGCAAAGCAGCACAGGAACAGCATCGCCACCGGCGCGAAAACCGGCCACTGCGCGTAATCGACCGACGCAAAACCGGTGGTGGTGGCGATCGAGACGACGTTGAAGGCAGCGTGGCGCAGCGATTCGAGGAACGTCGGATAGACCTTGTGCGCGGCGAGAAACGCGGCGATGCCGAGCACGGACACCGCCATCGTCAGCAGGAACAGCCGCGCTTCGAAGTCGCGCACCACGCCCCACAAACTGCGCCGCTTCCAGGCCACGAAGTAGAGCGCGAAGTTGATGCCGGCGATCAGCATGAAAACGATCGCCACCGCTTCGATCGCCGGCGAGTTGAACTGGCCGAAGCTGGCGTCGTAGGAGGAAAAACCGCCGAGGCCCATCGTGCTGCACATGTGCATGAAGGCGTCGGCCCAGCCCATGCCGGCGACGCGGTAGGCAAAGAAGCAGGCGGTCGCGATGGTGAAATAAACCACCCACAGGCCGCGTGCGGTCTCGGCGATGCGCGGCGTCAGCTTGGTGTCCTTCATCGGCCCCGGCGTTTCGGCCTTGAACAACTGCGAGCCGCCGACGCCGAGCAGCGGCAGGATGGCCACCGCGAGCACGAGGATGCCCATGCCACCGAGCAGCACCATGAAGCAGCGCCAGACGTTGATCGACAGCGGCAGTTTCTCCAGACCGGTGAGCACGGTCGAGCCGGTGGTGGTGAGGCCCGACACGGCTTCGAAATAGGCATCGGTGAACGACAGGCCGGGGATGTGGAACAGCAGCGGCAGCGCGCCGAAGGCCGGCAGCACGCTCCACACCAGGCTGACGAGCAGGAAGCCGTCGCGCGGCTGCAGCTCGCGCTTGAAGCGCTTGAACGACAGGAACAGCGCCAGGCCGCAGCCGAAGGCGACGGCGATAGCGCCGCCGTGGGCGTAGAGCGCGGCATCGCCGCCGAAGAACGCAAATGCCAGCGGCACCAGCATCGTCGCCGAGAACACCATCAGGATGCCGCCGAGGATGGCGAGCACGGGCAGGACGCTTTGCATCGGCGGTGCGCTTCAGCCCAGAAAAGTCGCCGAGACCTGGAACAGCTTCTCCACTTCCCGCACCTGCTTCTTGCTCGACATGAAGACGATGACGCGGTCGCCGCTCTGCACCGCGGTGTCGTGGTGGGCGATGATGACCTCGGGCCGCGCATCGCCGCGTTTGTCGCCCAGGGCCAGCGAGTCTTCGTCGCCGGGCACCGGCAAGCCGCGCACGATGGCGCCGATCTGCACGCCGCGTGGCAGCTTGACCTCTTCGATGCGCCGCCCGGCCATGCGGCACGAGCCCTTGTCGCCGCGCACGATGGCTTCCAGCGCTTCGGCCGCGCCGCGGCGCAGCGAGTGCACGGCTTCGACGTCGCCGCGCCGCACATAGGCCAGCAGCTCGCCGATGACGGCGTGCGACGGCGACAGCGCGATGTCGATCGTCGTGCCCTGCACCAGATCCGCATACGCCTTGCGGTTGATCAGCGCCAGCACGCGCCGCGCGCCCATTTTCTTGGCCAAGAGGCAGGCCATGATGTTGTCCTCGTCGTCGCTCGTCAGCGCGAGGAACATGTCCATGTCCTGCACGTTCTCGTCGGCCATCAGCTCTTCGTCGGTCGAGTCGCCGTGCAGGATCAGCACGTCGGCCGGCAACTGCGTGGCCAGGTAGTCGCAGCGCGCGCGGTTCATCTCCAGAATTTTCATCTGCACCTCGCCGCGCAACTGGCGCGCCAAGCGCAGACCAACCTTGCCGCCGCCGGCGATCATGACGCGCTTGACCGGCCGGTCCATCTTGCGCAAGGCCCCGAGCACGCTGCGCAGGCGCTCGGTGGCGGCGAGCACGAAGACCTCGTCGCCCGGCTCGATGCGCGTCGTGCCGGTGAGTTCGGCGATCGGGTTGTCCTGGCGGTAGATGGCGACGATGCGCATGTCGGCGTCCGGCACGAGCTGCGGAATCTCGGCCAGCGCATGCTGCACCAACGGCCCGCCGGCCACCGCGCGCACCGCCACCAGGCTCAACACGCCTTCGGCGAACTCGAGCACCTGCAGCGCCTCGGGGTACTCGATGAGCTTCCTGATCGTGCGCGTGACCGACTCTTCGGGGCAGATCACCTGGTCGACCGCAAAACCTTCGCGCGACGTCGCCAGCGTCGAATCTTCCTGGAACTCGGGGCTGCGGATGCGTGCGATCGTCGTCGGCACGTTGAACATCTGGTGCGCGACTTTGCACGCCACGAGATTGGTTTCGTCCATCGGCGCGCAGGCGATGAACAGGTCCGCGTCTTCGATGCCGGCGTCGCGCAGCACCGACGGCTGGATGCCGTTGCCGGCCACACCTTTGAGGTCGAGCCGGTCTTGCAGCGCGGCCAGGCGCGCCGGGTCGGTGTCGATGACGGTGATGTCGTTGGCCTCCGAGGCCAGACTCTCGGCAACACTTTCGCCGACACGGCCGGCACCGAGGATCAGGATGTTCATGCGGCGCGCATCTTACGCAGGCCGCGCCGAGGGTTCGCGCCGATGCCGTTGCCTGCCGCCCGGTCGATCATGCCCGTCGTCACAAACCCAATGGAGACACCATGCCCCGTTTCTTTGCAGCCCTCGTGGCGGTTGGCCTGTCGTTGCTGGCCTGGAGCGCCGGCGCGCAGCAACGCCCGCCGTACGGCACGGCGATCAACCTCGAAACGGCGAAGAAGGTCGGCGCCGCCGCGGTGGCCGAAGCGCGCAAGAACAGCTGGAACGTGGCCATCGCCATCGTCGACAACCACGGCATGCTCGTCTACTACGAGATGCAGGACGACACGCAGACCGCCAGCGCCATCATCGCGCTCGAAAAGGCGCGCACCTCGGCCACCTACCGCCGCCCGACCAAGGAACTCGAAGACGGCATCGCCAGCGGCCGCAACGCCATCCTCGGCCTGCCCGGCTCGACGCCGATCGAGGGTGGCCTGCCGATCGTCGTCGGCGGCAAGATGATCGGCGCCATCGGCGTCAGCGGCGTCACCTCGCCGCAGGACGGCATCGTCGCCAAGGCAGGGGTTGAATCGCTGAAGTGAGTGCGACTGCGCAGGCGTTTGCCTGCCCGTCCTGCGGCGCGGCGATGGCCTTCGACCCGGCGCGCTCGGCGCTGGCCTGTGCCGCCTGCGGCCACGTGCGCGTGCTGCCCGCACCCGCCGCCGACGCGCAGGCCCAGGCGCTGCGCGAGCAGGACTACCTCGATGCGCTGCGCCGCCTGGCCGCGCGCGAGCCAAGCCTGGAAGCGCGGATCGTCGATTGCTCGTCGTGCGGCGCACAGACGCGCTTCGAAGGCCACGTGGTTGGCGACCGTTGCGCGTTCTGCGCCTCGCCGCTGCTCGTGGATCAGGCCCATGTCGAGCGCCTGATCCGCGCGCAGGCGGTGCTGCCGTTCGCGCTCGACAAAAAAGCCGCGCAACAAGTTTTCGCCCAGTGGGTCGGCAGCCGCTGGTTTGCGCCGAACGCGTTGAAGGCGACGGTGCGCGAAGCCGATGGCGTGAAGGGCATCTACCTGCCGTGGTGGACCTATGACGCCGCCACCATCACCACCTACCGCGGCGAGCGCGGCATCCAGCGCCGCGTTGCCGAGAACCGGCCGAACGCCACGGCGCAAGCCGGTGCGGCAACCACACGCGTCGTCACCGACTGGTCGCCCGCGTCCGGTGCGGTACCGGTGGCCTTCGACGACATCCTCATCGCCGGCTCGCCGTCGGTCGCGCCGCACCTGGCGCGCGTGCTCGACCAATGGGATCTGTCGCGCCTGCGCCCGCCGACCGACGAGGTGCTGGCGGGCTTTGCCGTCGAGGTCTATCGCACCGGGCTGGAAGACGGCTTCGGCGTGGCGCGGCAGCGCATGGAGCCGGCCATCGACGCCGCGATCCGGCGCGACATCGGCGGCGATGCGCAGCGCATCCATGCCAAGCAGACTCTCGTCGATGACATCCGCTTCAAGCACCTGCTGATGCCGGTGTGGATCGGCTCGTATCGCTTCGCCGGCAAGCCGTATCAGATCGTCGTCAACGGACAGTCGGGCGAGGTCGAGGGCGACCGGCCGTGGTCGGTGTGGAAGATCGTTCTTGCGATCGGATTGCTGCTGATCGTGCTCTTGCTGCTGATGCAGTTCCAGCGGTGAGCTTTTGCCTGCTGCCGCTCGCATGCGTGGCATTGCCGGGTCCCGCCCCGGCAGGCGGGTAACTTTCATTTGTTGGCCCAAATGAAAGTCACCAAAGCAAAGGGCCTCAATACACATTTGAGCAGTTCCGCGTCGGCTACCGGGTGCTGCCGCGACGGTCAAGCCAGCGCACTCCATCGAGGCCGCAGTTCGTTGGGCGCGGCCGTTCTGATCTATCCGCCAGATGGGCGTAGCCGAAGGCGAGCTGGCCAAATCGTGTTAGGCCCTTTGCTTTTGGTGACTTCATTTGGGCCAGCAAATGAAAGTTACCCGGCTGCCGGGCCGGGACCCGGCAATGCCACGCATGCGAACCGCAGCAGGCAAAAGAGCGCCAACGCTCGCCAAGCGTCAAGACCGCCTCGGCATGCGAAACGGCAGCATCGCCTGCACGACCGGCGACACGAGCCGCGTCACGTCGAGCGTTTCATGCACGGCGGTCACGAGCTGGCCGTGGCCGTCCGGCATCTCGATCAGCGTGCGCGCATAGAACGGCGTGTCTTCGAGCGTGCGCAGCACGCGCGGTGGCTCGGCGGCGCGGACCTGTCGGTCGATGCGCCACAGCGCGCTCGGCGGCAGGCGCTGCCGCGGCGAGGCCTCGAAGGCGCTGAACGAGCCGTCGGGCGCGAAGCGCTGCGTGATCAAGCGCGACGCACCGCCGCGTTTGGTGTCGCTCGGCTGCACGTCGTAGATCACCGCGGTGCTGCCGTCGGGCGCTGCGGTGCGCAGCCAGTCCCAGCGCGTGAAGGCGCGCTCGATCGGCTCGTCGCCTTCGTTGCTGTCGACGTAGGCGTGGCCCTGCCACTTCAGCGCCGGCGACTGCAGCTCGACCTCGATGCGCGCGCAGGGCGCGATCGGGCCCCAGCGGTGGCGGCCGCGCGAATCGAGCGCGGCGGCAAAAAGCGGCAGCGCGTGGGGGTGCACGCGCAGCACGCCGCGCACGTGGCGCGGCACCGGCACGCTGCGTTCGTCGATCGTGACTTCGAGCGCGTCGCCGTGCCAGCGCAGATGGCTCGGGCCGACGGCGAACGCGCGGCGCTCGCGCTGCACGTGGCGCGCGCCGCGCTCGGTCATCGTCCAGCGTTTCGCGCCCGGGCTGTAGAGGCAGACGTTGATCGCGCAGTGGTCTTCGGGCGGCGTGCCCTCGTCGCGCCTCAACGCGCGGCGGTAGTACGGCGAGAAGACGCTGCCGATGAAGGCGATGACGGTCAGGGCATGGCGGCCGTCGCTGCTGATCGCATCGACGTACCACCAGCGATACGCACCCGGTGCGAGCGGCTGATCGAATCGAGGTGCGCCAGCAGCGTCGCGGCCGCCAAGCGGCCGGACATCGCCGCCATCGGCACGCCCGGCCCCGGGTGCGCGCTGCCCCCCGCCAAATACAGCCCCGGCAGCGCCGTCGCCGCGCCCGGCCGCTTGAACAGCGCCATCCAGCCGTGCGTCGCCGGGCCGTAGAGCGCGCCGCCCGAGCCCGGGTAGAGGCGGTTGAAATCCGCCGGCGTGCGCCGCAGCACCTGCGCGCGGCTGTTCAACTCCAGCGTCAGGCCGCAGTGCTGCAGCAGCGCCAGGCTGCGGTGTTCGCATGGTTCGATCTCCGTGGCATCGAAGGTATTCGTGTCCCCATCTGCCGGCGCGTTGACGAGCGCGAGCAGGCGTTCGCGGCCAGGCGGAGTGTCGCCGTCGTCAGGCGGTCTTGCGCGCAGACATAGACGGTGCCTTGGCGCGGCAGGCGACGCTGCTTGAAGACATCGTTGAATTCGCTGGCGTAGTCGTCGTCGAAGAAGATGTTGTGGCGGGCCAGCGGGAAGCCTGTCGCTGCGTGCATGGATCGCCCAGGTCACGGCCGACAGCGAGCGTTCGGCTGTTTTTCAGCGGCGCGCGGGTGATGCCGATGATGTCGTCGCCGAGCAGGCCCAACGCCAACGCGTTGCTGTCGCCGTTGAAGACCACCGAATCGGCAACCAGGCGCTCGCCGCTTTGCAGTTGCACACCGCTGGCGCGGCCCTGCGTGGTGAGGATGCGCTGTGCGGGCGGCGCCGTAGCGCAAGCACACGCCGCGCGACGCGGCCAGATCGGCCAGGCGCTGCGCCAGGCGCGCCATGCCGCCGTCGATCGACCAGACCCCCTCCTGTTCGACGTGGGCGACGAGCATCAGCGTCGCCGGTGCCGCCCACGGCGAGGCGCCGCAGTAGGTGGCGTAGCGCGCGAAGAGCTGGCGCAGGCGCGGGTCGTGGAAGTGGCGGCCGAGTGTTTGCCACAGCGACGCGAAGGGCCCCAGGCCGGCCAGCGCGGTGATGCCGCCGGGGCCGAGGTCCGCGCCCATCTGCATCAGGCTCGGGCGGCTGGAGCGGATGTGCGGGCCTTCGAGCCGGCGGTAAATCTTCTTCGCCTCGGCGCAGAAAGCGATGAAGCGCTTGCCTTCGGCAGGCGACGCAAAACGCGCGATCGCGTCGGCGCTGCGCTGCATGTCGGCGTGCAGATCGAGCCGCTCGGCGTGGCCGCGCCAGGCGTGGCGCGCCAGCACCGACAGCGGCGTCAGCGTGACGAGTTCCTGCAGCGAGCTGCCGACCTCGGCGAGGATCTCGTCGAACACCCAGCGCATCGTGAACACCGTCGGCCCGGCATCGATGGCCACGCCGTCGACTTCGACGGCGCGCATCTTGCCGCCGGGCCCTTCCGTGGCCGGGCCGGCTTCGACGAGCGTCACGTCGAGGCCGCGCGCGGCCAGCAGCAGCGACGAGACGAGGCCGCCGACGCCGGCGCCGATGACGACGACGCGGTGCGCTTCAGGAGAACGTGCGGCCATGCCACTTGCCCTCGATCGAGATCGGCACGAAGCGCACGAACATCGACTCGCTGAACCAGCCTTGTTCGTGGGCGCCCTTGATCGCCGCGAGGTGTGCGCCGCCGCGCGCATACGCGTCCATCGCCTGCGCGTTGTCCCACAGGCTGAACGTGGCCTGGCGCAGCAACGGCGCTTCGCCCAGGCCGACCGCGAGACGGCAGCCGGCGGCGCGCGCAATGCCGTCGTGCGTGGCCGGCGCGTGTCGCCAGAAGGCGGCGGCGTGGCGCAGGCAGATCGAGGCGCGTGTCAGCGCGGCCATCGGTGCATCGGCCTGCGGGGGTGCGGTGACGGCGAGTGACGCGCCGCTCCAACTGCCGCGGCACGAACTCGCGCGCAGCAAAGCGATGAGCGACTCGCGCGCGCGATCGCGGTAGGCGCGCACCACGGGTGCGCCGGCGGCGAACGCACGCGCGTTGTCTTCATCGTCGAAGAAGCAGATCAGCCCTTGATGGTCGAGCCCCGGTGCGAGACCGAAGCCGCCGCCGCGTCCGCTGCCGAGCACGCGCGCAAAGCGCAGGCCGGGCACATTGCGCAAAACGCGTTCTCCGAGGACGAGGCGCGACAGACCCCAGGGCACCGCACGCGAATGAAATCGCGCCAGCAGCAGCAGCGCGACGGTGGGCAGTGCTGCCGCGGTCGCCGTCACACCGCGGTCCGGCTCGGTGTGCAGCGACGGCACCGCAGGCACGACCGCCCTGCGCAGCATCACGGGCCGCCCTACTTCACAGTCACTTCAACGCGCCGCGCGAACGGGTCTTCGCCCTTGATGTTGGCTTCGGCCTGCTGCGGCTTGTCGAGCGTGATGCGGCTGGCGGCCACACCGGCAGCCACCAGCGCGTCGCGGATCTTGAAGGCGCGCTGCTTGGCGAGCTGCTGATTCGCGGCGAGCTTGCCGGTGGCCGAGTGGTAGCCCGACAGCGTCGCCGTGCTCTGCGGCTGCGCGTTCAGCGCGGCCAGCAGCTTGTCGATCTTCGCCACTTCGTCGCCCTTCAACAGCGCCGAGTTGACCGGGAAGTAGACAACCTCCTTGAGCGGCTGCGCGGGTGCGGCTGCCACTGCGGCGGGCGCCGCCATCGCAGCAGGCGCGGCCGGTGCAGCCGCCGCAACCACGGGCGCGGCAGCCGCTGCTGGCGCAGCGCCCGGCGCCTGCAATGCCGTCGTCATCAACCCCGGCCAGTCCTTGGCCATCGCCAAGCCGCCCAGCGGTTTGTTCACGCCCTGGTGGCAGGTGGCGCAGTTGGCCTTGGCCACGTCGCCGGTCGGCCCGAGCCGATTCGCCGGGAAGGCCTTGGTCAGCGGCTCGATGTAGGCGGTGTTGACGTCGCGCGCCATGCGGATGCCGTGATACGCCGTGACGCGCTTGTCGTTCCACGTCAGGAAGGACTGCGTGTTGTGGCAGAAGGTGCAGTTGACGCCGAGCGAGGTGCTCATGTGCATCATCAGGCTGTACGTGTGCTCGGCCTGTTTGGTCGATGCCCGGTTGCCGGTGGGCAAGGCGGTGGTGGTCTGCACGCGGATCGGCTCGGCGCCGGTGAGGTACGGCGTGAACGGGTCGTACGGCAACGAGGCCAGCGCGATCGACGGCTCGGCCTTGTTCTGGCCGGCGTCATCGCCCATGCCCGGACGCGCGTAGTTGTTCTTCGGCGTCGTCGGCGCGAACCACACATTGGCCGGCACCGGATTGCCGCGGTGGCAGGTGTAGCAGGTGACGCCGGTGGTGCCGACATGCTTGGCCCAATCGACGTTGAGCGAGCGGTTCATCTGGATCATGCGCCGCGCCACGACCTTGGTGTACATCGAGTCGTCGGCGAGGTTGGCGCCGTGGCAATAGGTGCAGCCCTGCTCGGGGGAGACCCACTGCGTGATGGCGACCATGTGGCGCGTGAATTCGCCAACGGAGAGGTCGCCGAGCACCTTGACGTTCTGGTAGACGTCCTTGGCCTTCGGGCCGTCGTTGGAGCCCGGCGGCGGCAGCACGGGCACCGCCGGCAACGCGGCCTGGTTCGCCGCCAGCGTGCGCGGGTTGGTCACCTGCTGCAGGCCGGCGCCGCGCGGCTCGCGTTGCGTGCTTTGCACGGGAGGCCGCTCGCAGCCCGCGAGCAGCGCCGCGCCGAGCAGCGCTGCAACGATCAGTCCTGCTCTCCTCATGGCTTGGCTCCTGGAATCAACGTTGCCGGATCGATCACCGCCGGCACCGTGGCCGCATACGGCGTGGCGAAGCCGTGCTTCACCGCCCACAGGTACCAGTTATCGACCACGGTGCCGGTGAGCAGGATGCCGATGCCGCCGGTGAGCGGCACGAGCACGGCAAACCACCAGGCCCAGCGGTGGATCGATTCCATCGTCGCATTGAAGCCCATCGTCCAGCGCCAGAACAAGGCCGCGCGTTCGCTGGCGGTGCCGCGGTAGAGGATCTGGTCGATCTCGCGGTCACCGCCGTAGCGGCTGACGGCAAGGATCGTTGCGCCGTGCATCGCGAACAGCAGCGCCGAGCCGTAGAGGAAGGCAATGCTCAAAGCGTGGAACGGGTTGTAGAACAGGTTGCCGTAGCGCAGCGAGAAGGCGGCCGTCCAGTCGAGGTGCGGGAAGATGCCGAACGGCACCGACTCGCCCCAGGTGCCCATCAGCACCGGGCGGATCAGACCGAGCACGAGGAACAGCCAGATCGCCGAGGCGAAGGCCCACGCGATGTGCGTGCCCAGGCCGAGCTGGATGGCGCGGCGGTAGGTGCGGGCCCACCAGAGCAGCATCGACGCGGTGAGGAACAGGCCGGCGATCTGCCACCAGCCGCCCTGGCTCATCGGCGCCATCTTCAGCCCGTTGCCCGGCGCTGGCGGCTCGAGCGCCAGCCACGGCAGTTGGCGGATGAATTCGATCGGGCTCCAGTTGACCGAGGCCAACATATTCAGGCCCATGATGTTGATCGACAGCACGCCGAGGAAGAGCGACGCCAAGCCGAGGCTGCCGAGATAGATCGGCCCGATCTGCGCGTTGCCCAGGCGGCCGAGCAGGTGGATGAACCAGGGGTTCCAGCTGCGCGCGCTGTTGCCGGCGCGGCCGCCGGCCGGCAGCTCGATGCCCAACTGCGCCGGCCCGACGGCCTGCACGCGGGTGAAGAGGTTTTGGTATTGCGCCATGTGTGCCTCCTGTTCGTTATTTCCAGATCGGCAGAGCGAGCCACCAGTTCCACCACTCGGGCCAGCCTTTGGTCCAGAACGGGCCGCTGATGACGATGCACACCGCGCTGAAGAACACGGCGGCAAGGGCGAGGAACAGACCGAGGCGGTGGATGCCGAGCGTGCCGACCGAGTAGCCGATCAGGTCGCGGAAGAAGGTGTCTTCATGGTCCGGCGTCTTGACCGTGTTGCCGGCGCCCGGGTTGGTGGACGAGAGCACCAGGCCGCCGTGCAGCGACAGCGCAAAAGCTGTCGTGAAGAAGAAGGTGATGGCGATCATGTGCGCCGGGTTGTAGTGAAAGTGCAGGTACTGGTAGCCGACGTTCGACACCCAGTCCAAGTGGCCGAAGATGCCGTACGGGAAGCCGTGGCCCCAGGCACCGAGCAGCACCGGGCGGATCACGACCAGCGTGAAGTAGGCAAAGATCGCCATGCCGAAAGCGAAGGGCACATGCAGGCCCATGCCGAGCTTGCGCGCGATCTCGACTTCTCTCATCAGCCAGCTGCCGAAGGCGCCGAGCGCGCAGATGGTGATGATCTGCCACAGGCCGCCTTCTTTCAGCGGCGCGAGCTTGAGGCCGTACTTCAGGTCCGGCGGCGCGATGTTGATCTGCCAGA
>CAVTAM010000002.1:0-134024 GCA_963732625.1 uncultured beta proteobacterium
GCTGCGGGCCACGCACGTGAGCCTGTTCGACGGCACGCTGCAAGGCCTGGCGCGCACCGACAAGCCCGCGTTCTGTTTCCAGGGCCACCCGGAGGCCATCCCCGGGCCGCACGACATCGCCTACCTGTTCGATCGATTCACTGCGCTGATGGAGAAGACCCGACATGCCGAAGCGCACCGACCTGAAGAGCATCCTGATCATCGGCGCCGGCCCGATCGTCATCGGCCAGGCCTGCGAGTTCGACTACTCCGGCGCGCAGGCCTGCAAGGCGCTGCGCGAGGAGGGCTACCGCGTCGTCCTCGTCAACAGCAACCCGGCGACGATCATGACCGACCCGGAGATGGCCGACGCGACCTACATCGAGCCGATCACCTGGCAGGTGGTCGAAAGATCATCGCCAAGGAGCGGCCCGACGCGGTGCTGCCGACGATGGGCGGGCAGACGGCGCTGAACTGCGCGCTCGACCTGCACAAGCACGGCGTGCTGGCCAAGTACGGCGTCGAGATGATCGGCGCCAACGAGCACGCCATCGAGAAGGCCGAGGACCGGCTGAAGTTCAAGGACGCGATGACGCGCATCGGCCTGGATTCGGCCAGGAGCGGCATTGCGCACACGATGGAAGAAGCGCTGGCGGTGCAGAAGCGCATCACCGCCGAGATCGGCGGCACGGGCTTCCCGATGGTGGTCCGGCCCAGCTTCACGCTCGGCGGCACCGGCGGCGGCATCGCCTACAACCCGGAAGAGTTCGAGGAGATCTGCAAGCGCGGCCTCGACCTGTCGCCGACCAAGGAGCTGCTGATCGAGGAGTCGCTGATCGGCTGGAAAGAGTTCGAGATGGAAGTCGTGCGCGACCGCGCCGACAACTGCATCATCGTCTGCGCGATCGAGAACCTCGACCCGATGGGCATCCACACCGGCGACTCGATCACCGTGGCGCCGGCGCAGACGCTGACCGACAAGGAATACCAGCTGATGCGCAACGCGTCGATCGCGATCCTGCGCGAGATCGGCGTCGACACCGGCGGCTCGAACGTGCAGTTCGCGATCAACCCGAAGGACGGCCGCATGGTCGTCATCGAGATGAACCCGCGCGTGTCGCGCTCGTCGGCGCTGGCGTCGAAGGCGACGGGCTTTCCGATCGCCAAGGTCGCCGCCAAGCTGGCCATCGGCTACACGCTCGACGAGCTGCGCAACGACATCACCGGCGGCGCGACGCCGGCCAGGTTCGAGCCGAGCATCGACTACGTCGTCACCAAGATCCCGCGCTTCGCCTTCGAGAAGTTCCCGCGCCGCCGACCCGCACCTGACGACGCAGATGAAGTCGGTCGGCGAGGTGATGGCGATGGGCCGCACCTTCCAGGAAAGTTTCCAGAAGGCGCTGCGCGGCCTGGAGACCGGCATCGACGGCCTGACCTCGCGCAGCACCGACCGCGACGAGATCGTCGAGGAGATCGGCGAAGCCGGCCCGGAGCGCATCCTGTTCGTCGGCGACGCGTTCCGCATCGGCATGACGCCTCGACGAAGTGTTCGAGGAGACGGCCATCGATCCCTGGTTCCTGGCGCAGATCGAGGAAATGGATCAGGCCGAGAAGGCGCTGGCGGGGCGCACGCTGGACAGCCTCGGCGACGACGAACTGCGTTACCTCAAGCGCAAGGGCTTCTCCGACCGGCGCCTGGCCAAGCTGCTGGGCACCAACCAGCACGAGGTGCGCGAGCGCGCCACGCGCTCGGGGTGCGCCCGGTGTACAAGCGCGTCGACACCTGCGCGGCCGAGTTCGCGACGCAGACCGCCTACATGTACTCGACCTACGACGAGGAGTGCGAGGCCGAGCCGACGTCACAGCAAGAAGATCATGGTGCTGGGCGGCGGCCCGAACCGCATCGGCCAGGGCATCGAGTTCGACTACTGCTGCGTGCATGCGGCGCTCGCGATGCGCGAGGACGGCTTCGAGACCATCATGGTCAACTGCAATCCGGAGACCGTGTCGACCGACTACGACACCACCGACCGCCTGTACTTCGAGCCGCTGACGCTGGAAGACGTGCTCGAGATCGTCGACAAGGAAAAGCCGGTCGGCGTGATCGTGCAGTACGGCGGCCAGACGCCGCTGAAGCTCGCGCTCGACCTCGGAGCCGCCGGCGTGCCGATCATCGGCACCACGCCCGACTTCGATCGACATCGCCGAAGACCGCGAGCGCTTCCAGCAGCTGCTGCACGAGCTGAAGCTGAAGCAGCCGCCGAACCGCACCGCGCGCACCGAAGAGGCGGCGCTTGCAGCTGGCGCAGGAGATCGGCTACCCGCTGGTCGTGCGGCCGAGCTACGTGCTCGGCGGCCGCGCGATGGAGATCGTGCACGGCGACGAGGACCTCGAGCGCTACATGCGCGAGGCGGTGCAGGTGTCGCGAGAAGTCGCCGGTGCTGCTCGACCGCTTCCTCGACGACGCGATCGAGGTCGACGTCGACTGCATCAGCGACGGCACGACGTGATGATCGGCGGCATCATGGAGCACATCGAAGCAGGCCGGCGTGCACTCGCGGCGACTCGGCGTGCTCGCTGCCGCCGTATTCGCTGTCGCGCCGAGCTGCAGGACGAAATGCGCCGCCAGACCGACGCTGATGGCCAAGGCGCTGAAGGTCGTCGGCCTGATGAACGTGCAGTTCGCGATTCAGGGCGAGGGCGATGAGCGGTGGTCTACGTGCTCGAAGTCAATCCGCGCGCGTCGCGCACCGTGCCCTTCGTGTCGCAAGGCCACCGGCCTGCCACTGGCCAAGATCGCGGCGCGCTGCATGGCCGGCATGACGCTGAAGGACAGAGGGCCCACGGCGTGCAAGGGCGAGGTCATCCCGCCGTACTTCAGCATCAAGGAAGCGGTGTTCCCGTTCAACAAGTTCCCCGGCGTCGATCCGATCCTCGGCCCCGAGATGCGTTCGACCGGCGAGGTGATGGGCGTCGGCGCGACCTTCGGCGAGGCGATGTTCAAGAGCCAGCTCGGCGCCGGCTCGCGCCTGCCGGACAAGGGCACGGTGTTCATCACCGTCAAGAACAGCGACAAGGACCGCGCGGTCAAGGTGGCGTCGCGACCTGCACGATCTCGGCTTCGACGTCGTCGCGACCAAGGGCACGGCGGCGGCGATCGAAGCGGCGGGCGTGCCGGTGAGACCGGTCAACAAGGTCAAGGATGGCCGGCCGCACATCGCCGACCTGATCAAGGCCGGCGACATCCAGCTCGTCTTCACGACGGTCAACGAAACGCGCACGGCGATCGCCGACTCGCGCTACATCCGCACCGCGGCGCTGGCGCACCGCGTCACCTACTACACGACGATGGCCGGCTGCGAGGCTGCGACCGAGCGCTGAAGCACCAAGCCGACATCGGCGTGATGTCATTGCAGGAGCTGCATTCACAGCTTCACTAGAATCGCTCGCAACCCTCCGCCGCCGGGTGCATCGCACAGGCGGCGGCTTCATTTCAGACTGACGAATCCAACATCATGGCCACTGTTCCTGTCACCGTGCGCGGCGCGGAAAAACTCAAGGCCGAATTGCAGCGGCTGAAGACCGTCGAGCGCCACGCCGTCATCCAGGCGATCGCCGAGGCGCGCGCGCAGGGCGACCTGTCGGAGAACGCCGAGTACGAAGCGGCCAAGGACAAGCAGGGCTTCATCGAAGGCCGCATCCTCGAGCTCGAGAGCACGCTCGCCGCGGCGCAGGTCATCGATCCGGCGAAACTCGAGGCCGACGGCCGGATCGTTTTCGGCGCCACGGTCGATCTCGAAGACGAGGACAGCGGTGCGAAGGTCACCTACCAGATCGTCGGCGACGACGAGGCCGACCTGAAGCAGGGCCTGATCTCGATCTCTTCGCCGATCGCGCGCTCACTGATCGGCAAGGAAGCCGGTGACGTTGCCGGAGTACGACGCGCCCGGCGGCACCAAGAGCTTCGAGATCATCGACGTGAAGTACGTCTGAACCGTCGCGATCAGGCCAGCGCCTTCTTTTTCTGACTCGTCTGCGCCGGCCGCTTCTTCGCCCGCTTGACGGTCCCACCAGCCGTTAGCCGCTCGTTGCCGCGCACCGTCAACTTCTTGACCTGCGGCCGGTGGTTGCCGCTCTTGCTGAACTTCAGCACTTTCACGACCTTGGGCGCCGCGCCGCGGTCTTCGCGCTCGGCTTTTTCCTTCGCCGGGACCGGCCGCCACATCACGAGCAGCTTGCCGATGTGCTGCACCGGCGCTGCGCCGAGCTTGTCGGTCAGCTCGGCGAGCATCGCGTCGCGTGCGGCGCGGTCGTCGCTGAAGACGCGAACCTTGATCAGGCCGTGGGCCTTGAGCGCCGCGTCGGCTTCCTTGCGCACGGCGTCGGTCAAGCCGTCGCCGCCGATCGAAACCACCGGGTCGAGGTGATGAGAAGCGGCGCGGTACTCGCGGCGTTGGGCGGCAGTCAGAATGAGGGCAGGCATTCGCGCATTATCCCGGCACCATGAAAGTCAACACCAAAAGCAAGAAGGTCAACAAGGCATGGTTGAACGACCATATCAACGACCCCTATGTGAAGCAGGCCCAGCGCGAGGGTTATCGCGCGCGCGCGGCCTACAAGTTGAAAGAAATCGACGAGGCGCTGGGCCTCATCAAGCCGGGGCAGGTGGTCGTCGATCTGGGCGCGGTGCCCGGCGCGTGGAGCCAATACCTGCGGCGCAAGTTCGCACCCAGGGCCGTGGGCGCTGGTGGCGCGGCGGTCGGCGAGCTTGACGGCACGATCATTGCCCTGGACATCCTGCCATTCGAGCCGATCGAGGGCGTGCAGTTCATCCAGGGCGACTTTCGCGAAGAGGAGGTCATGGCAGCGCTGGTGGCGGCGCTGGGAGGCCGCCTTGTGGACGTGGTGGTGTCGGACATGGCGCCCAACCTGTCGGGCATCGACAGCGCCGATGCGGCCCGCATGGCCCATCTGGTGGAGTTGGCGATCGATTTCTGCGCCCAACACCTGACGCCGCAGGGCGCCCTGGTGGCCAAGCTCTTCCACGGCAGCGGCTACAGCCAGCTGGTCGAGGTCTTCAAGAAGAACTTCCGCGTCGTCAAGCCGATCAAGCCCAAAGCCTCGCGCGACCGTTCGTCGGAAACTTTCATCGTCGGCATCGGTCTGAAGAATTCGGCGCGCTGACTGGATTCAGCGCCCAATCCTGCCCAAACCCTCATCTCTTGATCGGACTAAAATCGTCCGCATCTGACCCACACCTGCTTTGGTTTGGGTAAAGGCACTAAGGAGCCGCGGTGAACAATCAATGGTTTTCGAAGATCGCTGTCTGGATGGTCATCGCACTGGTCCTGTTCACGGTCTTCAAGCAGCTCGACAAGGGTGCCGTGCGCGCCGACGCGATCGGCTACTCCGAGTTCCTCGGTGAGGTCAACGCCGGGCGCATCGCCAGCGTGACGATCCAGGAAGGGCCGGGCAACATCGAGATCATCGCCAAGCGCACCGACGGCGGCTCGGTGCGCACCCTGGGCTCCATCCTCGACCGCGGCCTGACCGGTGACCTGATCAAGAACAACGTCAAGTTCGAAGTCAAGGCGCGCGAAGAGCAGTCGCTGCTGATGACGATCCTGATCAGCTGGGGTCCGTTCCTGCTGCTGATCGGCGTCTGGGTGTACTTCATGCGCCAGATGCAAGGCGGCGGCAAGGGCGGTGCCTTCAGCTTCGGCAAGAGCAAGGCGCGCATGCTCGACGAGGCCAACAACACCACCACCTTCGCCGACGTTGCCGGTTGCGACGAAGCGAAAGAGGAAGTCAAGGAGCTCGTCGATTTCCTCAAAGACCCGCAGAAGTTCCAGAAGTTGGGTGGTCGCATCCCGCGCGGCGTGTTGCTGGTCGGCCCTCCGGGCACCGGCAAGACACTGCTCGCCAAGGCGATCGCCGGCGAAGCCAAGGTGCCGTTTTTCACCATCAGCGGCTCCGACTTCGTCGAGATGTTCGTCGGCGTTGGCGCGGCGCGTGTGCGCGACATGTTCGAGCAGGCCAAGAAGAGCGCACCCTGCATCATCTTCATCGACGAGATCGACGCCGTCGGCCGCCACCGTGGCGCCGGCCTCGGCGGCGGCAACGACGAGCGCGAGCAGACGCTCAACCAGATGCTGGTCGAGATGGATGGCTTCGACACCAACCTCGGCGTGATCGTGATGGCGGCGACCAACCGGCCCGACATCCTCGACCCGGCGCTGCTGCGGCCAGGCCGCTTCGACCGCCAGGTCTATGTCACGCTGCCCGACATCCGCGGCCGCGAGCAGATCTTGAACGTGCACATGCGCAAGGTGCCGGTGGGCGCCGACATCCGCGCCGACATCCTGGCGCGCGGCACGCCGGGCTTCTCGGGCGCTGATCTGGCCAACCTCGTCAACGAGGCGGCGCTGTTCGCGGCGCGGCGCAACGGCCGCGTCGTCGAGATGGTCGACTTCGAGAAGGCCAAGGACAAGATCATGATGGGCGCCGAGCGCAAATCGATGGTCATGGACGAGGACGAGCGCAAGAACACGGCGTACCACGAGTCCGGCCATGCGCTGATCGGCAAGCTGCTGCCCAAGCTCGACCCGGTGCACAAGGTGACGATCATCCCGCGCGGCGGCGCGTTGGGTGTCACCGTCTCGCTGCCGGAGAAAGACCGCTACAGCACCGACCGCATCCGCATGTTGAACATGATCTCGATGTTGTTCGGTGGCCGCATCGCCGAAGAGGTCTTCATGGGCCAGATGACCACCGGCGCCTCCAACGACTTCGAGCGTGCCACGCACATGGCGCGCGACATGGTGATGCGCTACGGCATGAGCGATGCGCTCGGGCCCATGGTCTATGCCGAAAACGAGGGCGAGGTCTTCCTCGGCCGCTCGGTGACCAAGACGACCAACATCTCGGAAGAGACGATGCGCAAGGTCGACGGCGAAGTGCGCCGCATCATCGACGAGCAGTACGGCATTGCGCGCAAGCTGATCGAGGACCACTCGGACAAGATGCACATCATGGCCAAGGCGTTGCTCGAGTGGGAGACGATCGACGGCGAGCAGATCGAGGACATCATGCAGGGCCGCCCGCCGCGTGCGCCGAAGGACTGGAGCGCACCGCCGCCTGCCGGTGGCGGCAGCGGGACCGCGCCGGCCGTCGGTGGCGAGGCGGCGACGCGGCCGGCGTGAGGCAGCGCAGACCGAACATCACAACGGGGCTGCGGCCCCGTTGTTCATTGTCATGACGACTTGGCGCACCTCGCGATTTGCGATCGACCTGACGTTGCCGCGCGTGATGGGCATCGTCAACGTGACGCCGGACTCGTTCTCCGACGGTGGACAGTTCGCGAGCGAACGTGATGCGCTTGCGCATTGCGACCGGCTGCTGGGCGAGGGCGCCGACCTGCTCGACATCGGCGGCGAGTCGACGCGACCCGGCGCGCACACGCTTAAGCCCGACGAAGAGCTGGCGCGCGTGCTGCCGGTGTTGCGCCACGCACTGACGCTCGGCGTGCCGGTGTCGGTGGACACGAGCCAGCCGGCGGTGATGCGTGCCGTGCTCGACGCCGGCGCCGACATCGTCAACGACGTGCGCGCCTTGCAGCGGCCCGGCGCGCTCGAAGCGGTAGCGGCGCACGCCATGTGCGGCGTCTGCCTGATGCACATGCAGGGCGAGCCGGGCACGATGCAGGCCGCGCCGCAATACAGCGATGTCGTGCAGGACGTGGCCGCGTTCCTCGCCCACCGCCGCGACGCCGCGCTCGTCGCCGGCATCGGCTTCGATCGCATCGTGCTCGACCCGGGCATCGGTTTCGGCAAGACCGCGGAACACAACCTGGCGTTGCTGGCGCGCCAGCGCGAACTTGTGAGTCTCGGCTCGCCGCTGCTGGTCGGCTGGTCGCGCAAGTCCACGCTCGGCACCGTCACCGGTCGCGCTGTCGATCAACGCCAGCACGCCAGCGTCGCCGCGGCGCTGATGGCCGTGGAGCGCGGCGCGCGCATCCTGCGTGTGCACGATGTGGCAGCCACCGTCGATGCGATGAAAGTCTGGTGTGCGACCATCGCGCAAGCCCACGCGCAAGAGGACAGAACATCATGACCAGACGCTTCTTCGGCACCGACGGCATCCGCGGCACCGTCGGCCAGAGCCCGATCACACCCGACTTCATGCTGCGCCTCGGCCACGCCGTCGGCCGGGTGTTGAAGCGCGAAACGGCGCGGCCGACGGTGCTGATCGGCAAGGACACGCGCATCTCGGGCTACATGATCGAGTCGGCGCTCGAAGCCGGCTTTGCTTCGGCCGGCGTCGATGTGCTGCTCTCGGGGCCGTTGCCGACGCCCGGGGTGGCTTACCTGACGCGGGCGCTGCGGCTCGATCTCGGCGTCGTCATCAGCGCCTCGCACAACGCCTTCCCCGACAACGGCATCAAGTTCTTCTCCGCCGCCGGCGCGAAGCTGCCCGACGCGTGGGAGTTGGCAGTGGAAGCGGCGCTCGATGAAACGCCGGCCTGGGTGGATTCGGCAGGCCTCGGCCGCGCGCGGCGCCTCGATGATGCCGGTGGGCGCTATGTCGAGTTCTGCAAGAGCACGTTCGCCGGCGAGCTGTCGTTGAAGGGCATGAAGCTCGTCATCGACGCGGCACATGGCGCGGCTTATCAGGTGGCACCGAACGTCTTTCACGAACTCGGCGCCGAGGTGGTGCGGATCGGCTGCGCGCCCGACGGCACCAACATCAACGCCGGCTTCGGCGCCACGTCGCCGAAAGCGCTGGTGGCGGCGGTTGCCGAGCACAGGTGCGACTACGGCATCGCGCTCGACGGCGACGCCGACCGCCTGCAGATGGTCGATGCCGCGGGCCGTTTGTTCAACGGCGACGAACTGCTGTACCTGATGGTGGCCGATCGCTTGGGCCGCGGCGAGAAGGTGGCGGGCGCCGTTGGCACGCTGATGACCAACATGTCGGTCGAAGTGGCGTTCAAGGCGATGGGTGTGCCCTTCGTGCGCGCCAAGGTCGGCGACCGCTACGTGCTCGAAGAACTCGGCGCGCGGCGCTGGCAGCTCGGCGGCGAGGGCTCGGGCCATTTGCTCGCGCTCGACAAGCACACCACCGGCGACGGCATCGTCAGTGCCTTGCTGGTGCTCGAAGCGGTGCGGCGCGGCGGCAAGCCGCTGGCCGCGCTGCTCGAAGGCGTGTCGCTGTTCCCGCAGACGCTGATCAACGTGCGCATCGCCGCGGGCAGCAACTGGCAGGCCAATCCGCGGCTCATGGACGCACAGGCCGCGGTCGAGCGCGAACTCGGCGACAGCGGCCGTGTGCTGATCCGTGCCTCGGGCACCGAGCCGCTGCTGCGTGTCATGGTCGAGGCGCGTGACGCGGCCCAGGCCAAGAGCGCAGCGGAGCGCATTGCCGCAGCTTGCGCGTAGCGATCAGCGCTCGGCGAGGAAGTGCCGCCGGTAGCGCGCCGGCAACTCGGCGAGGCTGACCATCATCGGCAGGTCCGCGGTCTGAAAGTCCGGGTCCCATGACGGCGGGCCGAGCAGCTTGGCGCCCAGTCGCAAGTAGCCCTTGATCAGCGGCGGCGGCTTCACGTCGAGCGCGCGGTCGAGGTGCTCGATCGGCAATGGCAGGCGCGGGCGCACCTGCAGCTGCGGCGCTGCCAGATGCGTTGCACTCAACCGCTGCCACAGGCTGGCCGCAGCATGGCCGCCGTCGCGCATCGGCACGCTGGCGCAGCCGATCATCGTCTCCAGGCCGCGCTGCTGCATCAGCTGAGCCAGCGCACGCCACAGCGCCAGGATGACGCCGCCGGTGCGGTGAGCAGGGTGCACGCAGGCTCGGCCGAGCTCCATCAGACGCGGGCGCAGCGCCCACAGCGGCGCCAGGTCGAAGGCGGCATCGGCGTACAGGCCGCCGTTCAACTGCGCCTTCTGCGGCGTCAGCACGCGGTAGGTGCCGACCACTTCACCATCGGCCTCGCGTCGCACCAGCAGGTGCTCGCACCACGGATCGAAGGCGTCGAGCTCATGGTGCAGCACCGTGCTGGCGAGCAACGCGCCGCCTTCTTCGACGAAGACGCGGTAGCGCAGGCGCTGCGCGGCGCGCACGTCGGCCAGCGACTGCGCCCATTCGACGCGCAGCGCGCAGGGCGCGTCACCGGCAGGTTTGGCGCGCCAGCGTGCTGGCGTGGCGGTAGAGAGCTGCATGTGCATCGCGGGCCTGTCGTGGGTTGGGTGCCGCTACTGTGTCGGCGCGCGATGACGCGCTGATGAAAACTCAGCGCTTGGGCGGCATCAGCACGCGGTCGATGACATGCACGACGCCGTTGCTCGCTGCCACGTCCGCTTGAGTGACCACGGCATCTTCAACAGTGATGAAGCCGCCGGACTTGGACAGCGCGACGTTGGCGCCCTGCACGGTCTTGGCGTTGCCGTTCTTCACATCGGCGCTGCTGACCTTGCCCGGCAGCACATGAAACGTCAGCACCGACTTGAGCAGCTCCTTGTCGCTGGCCAGGGCTTGCAGCGTCGCCGCCGGCACGGCCTTGAAGGCCTCGTCGCTCGGCGCGAAGACAGTGTAGGGGCCGGCGCCGCGCAGCGTCTCGGCCAAGCCAGCGTCGTTGACCAGCTTGTTCAGCGTGGACAGGCTGGGAGTTTTTTCCGCCGTGTCGGCGATCGTCGCCGGTGGCGGGGTGGTGGCGCAAGCGGCCATCAGGGTGGCGGTGGTCAAAGCCAGCAACGGGCGCAGGACGGTCATGGGCACAGCTCCTTGAAATAGGGTCCTGAGGCTATAAAGCCTGTGTGACAGCAACATGACTTTCATGTGACGGCATCACGTCCGTTCGAGGCAAGCCAAGAGATTCGTCGTCGTGGCTTGCTATGTCACGGGCGTGTCACAGAGATTTTTTACAGTCATATCGAACCCACAAACCTCGCGAGGTCACCCTGACATGCAAGCCCTGCACTCGATCCGTGCTCTGTCCTTCGCTGTTGCCGCGCTGTCAATGGGCGCCGCAGCCATTGCCCAGGACGTCACCGGCGCTGGCGCGTCGTTCCCCGCGCCGCTGTACGCCAAGTGGGCCGATGCCTATAACAAGGCCAGCGGCTCGAAAATCAACTATCAGTCGGTGGGCTCGTCTGCCGGCCTGCGGCAGATCCGCGGCAAGACGGTGGACTTCGGCGCGTCCGACGCGCCGCTGACCGATGCCGAACTCGAGAAAGACGGGCTGGTGCAGTTCCCCACCGTGATGGGCGGCGTCGTGCCGGTGGTCAACGTCAAGGGCGTCGCACCGGGGCAGATGAAGCTGACCGGCGCGGTGCTCGGCGACATCTACCTCGGCAAGGTCGGCAAGTGGAACGACCCGTCGATCGCCGCGCTGAACCCGGGGGTGGCGCTGCCCGACGCGACGATCGCCGTCGTGCGCCGGGCAGACGGCTCGGGCACGACCTTCATCTACACGAACTATCTGTCGAAGGTGAACGCCGATTGGAAGGGCAAGGTCGGCGAGGGCGCTGCGGTGAACTGGCCGACGGGCGCCGGCGGCAAGGGCAACGAAGGCGTGGCTGCGTTCGTGCAGCGCCTGCCCAATTCGATCGGCTATGTCGAGTACTCGTACGCCAAGGCCAACAAGATGGCGCATGTGCAACTGCGCAACGCCGCTGGCAACTACGTCAACCCGGACGACGCCACGTTCAAAGCCGCTGCGGCTGGCGCGGCATGGGACAAGAGTTTTTATCAGATCCTCACCGAGCAGGCGGGCAAGGACGCGTGGCCGATCACCGGCGCCACCTTCATCCTGATGCACAAGGCGCAGGACAAGCCGGCGCAGGCCGCGGCGTCGCTCAAGTTCTTCGACTGGGCGTTTGCCAACGGCGACAAGATGTCGGTCGACCTCGACTACGTGCCGATGCCCGACGCCGTGAAGGCGCAGGTGCGCAAGGTGTGGGGCGACGTCAAGGACGGTTCCGGCAAGGCCATCGCCTTCAAGTGATCGCCCAGCGCTGAGGATCGAGGCCGTGGCCGCTACACTCCCCGCCGCCCCACTTGGGGGTCTCACGGCAGACAAGAAGATGCAGTCCACTGCCTCTGGCGGCACGCCGCCGACGCGTCAGCGCCGTGCGCCGTGGGCCGATGTGTTGTTCGCGGTTGCGGCGCATGCCGCGGCCTGGCTGACGCTGGCGTTGTTGGCGGGCATCATCGCCTCGCTGGTTGTCGGCGCGTGGCCGGCGATCCAGGAATACGGCCTGTCGTTTCTGTGGCGCAGCGAGTGGGACCCGGTCAACGACAGGTACGGCGGCCTGGTGATGATCTACGGTACGCTGGCCACCTCGGCCATCGCGCTGCTGATCGCGGTGCCGGTGAGCTTCGGCATCGCGCTGTTCCTCACCGAGTTGTCGCCCGGTTGGCTGCGTCGGCCACTGGGCGTGGCCGTCGAGCTGCTGGCGGCAGTGCCGTCGATCGTTTACGGCATGTGGGGCCTCTTGGTGTTCGGCCCGATCCTGGCCACGTTCGTGCAGCAACCGATGCAGCGCTGGTTCGGCGACTGGCCGCTGCTCGGCGCGCTGGTGTCGGGTGCGCCGGTGGGCATCGGCATCCTGTCGGCCGGCATCATCCTGGCGATCATGATCATCCCCTTCATCGCTTCGGTGACGCGCGATGTCTTCGAGACCACGCCGCCGATGTTGAAGGAGTCCGCCTACGGCCTCGGCTCGACGACCTGGGAAGTGGTCTGGAAGGTGGTGCTGCCGTACACCAAGACAGGCGTCATCGGCGCGATCATGCTCGGCCTGGGCCGCGCGCTCGGTGAAACCATGGCGGTGACCTTCGTCATCGGCAACATGAACCAGCTCGATTCGCTGTCGCTGTTCGAAGCCGCCAACAGCATCACCTCGGCGCTGGCCAACGAGTTTGCGGAAGCGAATCCGGGGCTGCACCAGGCCTCGCTGATCTACCTCGGTCTGGTGCTGTTCTTCATCACCTTCGTCGTGCTCGCGCTGTCGAAGTGGCTGCTGTCGAGCTTGAAGAAGAAAGAGGGAGGGCGCACGTGAGCAGCTTGACGACGCTCGACGCCGGCCGCATGCGCAAGCACAACGGCCGCAAACGCGTCAATGCGATCGCTCTGACGCTTTCACTTGGCGCGATGGCGTTCGGCCTGTTCTGGCTGGCGTGGATCTTGTTCGAGACGATCCATCTGGGCATCGGCGGGCTGGCCTTGTCGGTGTTCACAGAGAGCACACCGCCGCCGCAAGAACTCACGGGCGGTTTGGCCAACGCGATCGTCGGCTCGGGGATCATGGTCGGCCTGGCCACCGCCATCGGCACGCCGATCGGCGTCATGGCCGGTGTTTACCTCGCCGAGTACGGGCAGAAGACGCTGCTCGGTCGGGTCACGCAGTTCTTCAACGACATTCTGCTGTCGGCGCCGTCGATCGTCATCGGTCTGTTCATCTACGCGCTGATCGTGGCGCGCTTCAAGAGTTTTTCCGGCTGGGCGGGCGTCTTCGCGCTGTCGCTGATCGTCATTCCGGTGGTCATCCGGACCACGGAGAACATGCTGGTGCTGATCCCGAACGCGCTGCGTGAAGCAGCGTACGCGCTCGGCACGCCGAAGTGGAAGGTCATCTGGTCGGTGACGCTGAAGGCGGCGCGAGCCGGCGTGCTCACCGGCGTGCTGTTGGCGCTGGCGCGGATAGCCGGCGAGACCGCGCCGCTGCTGTTCACTGCGCTCAACAACCAGTTCTTCAGCACGAATCTCGGCGACCCGATGGCCAGCCTGCCGGTGACGATTTTCAAGTTCGCGATGAGCCCTTACGAGAACTGGCGCGATCTGGCGTGGGCGGGGGTATTCATCATCACGATCGGCGTGCTGGCGCTCAACATCCTTGCCCGCGTCTTCTTCCGGAATAAACATTGATGGACATGAAAGTCGCACTGCCCGTCGGCGAACGCATCAAGATCGCGGCGCGCAACCTGAATTTTTTCTACGGCAGCTTCCAGGCGCTGAAGAACATCCAGCTCGACATCCCCGACCGCAAGGTCACGGCCTTCATCGGCCCGTCGGGTTGCGGCAAGAGCACGCTGCTGCGTGTGCTCAACCGCATGTTCGAGCTCTACCCCGAGCAGCGCGCCGAAGGACTGGTCACGCTCGACGGCCAGGACATCCTCGACAAGAAGCTCGACGTGTCGCTGGTGCGCGCCAAGATCGGCATGGTTTTCCAGAAGCCGACGCCGTTCCCGATGAGCATCTACGACAACATCGCTTTCGGCGTGCGCCTGTTCGAGAGCCTGCCGCGCGTCGAGATGGACGAGCGCGTCGAGTGGGCGCTGAAGAAGGCGGCGCTGTGGGGCGAGGTCAAGGACAAGCTGAGCCAGAGCGGATCGAGCCTGTCCGGCGGCCAGCAGCAGCGGCTGTGCATCGCGCGCGGCATCGCCATCAAGCCCGAGGTGCTGCTGCTCGATGAGCCGTGCTCGGCGCTGGATCCGATCTCCACCGGCAAGATCGAGGAACTGATCCACGAACTCAAAGTCGATTACACAGTGGTCATCGTCACGCACAACATGCAGCAGGCGGCGCGCGTGTCGGACTACACCGCCTACATGTACCTGGGCGACCTGATCGAGTTCGGCAAGACGGCAGAGCTGTTCATGAAGCCGAAGAAGAAAGAGACCGAGGACTACATCACCGGCCGCTTCGGCTGACGCAGGGAACGACATGGCTGACAAACACCTGTCCACACAATTCGACGCCGAGCTCGCCGGCATTTCCAACCGCGTGCTCGAAATGGGCGGCATGGTCGAGTCGCAGGTCTCGCAAGCGGTCTATGCCCTGGCCAACTTCAGCGGCGAAACCGCCACGCAGGTGCTGCAGCAAGAAGAGCGCGTCAATCAGATGGAAGTCGAGATCGACCGCGATCTGTCGGCGATCATCGCGCGCCGCCAGCCGACCGCGCGCGACCTGCGCCTGCTGATCGCCATCAGCAAGATCATCGCCAACCTCGAGCGCGTGGGCGATGAGGCGGCGCGCATCGCGCGCACGGTGCAACGCCTGATCAACACCGGGGTGTCGAGCCGCCTGCGCTTGCCGGTGGCCGACCTCGGCTTCGAAGCCGAGCTGGCGATCGCACAGTTGCGCAAGGCCCTCGACGCGTTTGCGCGCCTCGATACAGCGCAGGCGCTGCATGTGTTGAAGGGCGACGACCAGATCGACCAGGAGTTCGACGGTCTGATGCGCAAGCTCATCACCTACATGATGGAAGACCCGCGCACGATCTCGTCGTCGATCGATCTGGTGTTTCGTCGCCAAGGCGATCGAGCGCGTTGGTGACCATGCGAAGAATCTGAGCGAGGCGGTGATCTACATCGTCAAGGGCGCGGACGTCCGGCACACGTCGATGTCCGATGTGGAGAACGCGATCCGATGACTCGAGTCCTCGTTGTCGAAGACGAGCCGGGGATCGCCGAGCTGGTGGCGATCAATCTGCGCCACGAAGGCTTCGAAGTCAGCATCGCCGGCGATGCCGCGCAGGCCACGGCCCAGGTCGATGAGCGCCTGCCCGACCTGGTGATCCTCGACTGGATGCTGCCCGGCCAATCGGGCCTGCAACTGTCGCGGTCGTGGCGAGCGCAGGCGCGCACGAAGGCCTTGCCGATCATCATGCTCACGGCGCGCGCGCATGAGAACGACAAACTCGCCGGCCTCGACGGCGGCGCCGACGACTACCTGACCAAGCCGTTCTCCATCAAGGAGCTGCTGGCGCGCACGCGTGCGCTGCTGCGCCGTCGAGCGCCGCAGGCGCTCGACGAAGCCGTGGAAGTGGCGGGGCTGGTGCTCGACCCGGCCACGCACCGCGTCACCAGGCTCGTCGATGGTGCGTCGCGCGAAGCCAAGGTCGGGCCCACCGAGTTCCGCTTGCTGCACTTCCTGATGACGCATCCCGAGCGCGTGCACAGCCGCGCGCAGTTGCTCGACCGCGTCTGGGGCGACCATGTGTTCATCGAAGAACGCACGGTCGATGTGCACATCAAGCGCCTGCGCGAAGCCCTCGACCCGGTGCAGTGCGCACCGCTCGTCGAGACGGTGCGCGGCGCGGGCTACCGTCTGGTGGCGTCACCGGGACGATGAACGATTCCTTCAGCCGCGTCCTGTCGCTGCTGCTCGGTCTGGCGGCGGGTGCTGCACTCGGCTGGATCATTGGTCACCTGCTCGGCGCCAGCGGGCTGGGCTTGGCTTGTGGCGCCGCAGTGGGTGTGGCGCTGACGGCGTCGATCGACGCCCTGCGTGCCCAGCGCTTGATGCAGTGGCTGCGCAGCGCGCAGACGCAGCCGGCGCCACGCGACACCGGCTTCTGGGGCGAGACCGGCTACCGCGTCGAGAAGGCGCTGCGCGGGCGTGAACAGGAGGCGGTTGCAGAGCGCGAGCGGCTCGCCCAATTCCTGCAGGCGATCGACGCCTCGCCCAACGGCGTGCTGCTGCTCGATGCCGAGGAGCGCATCGAGTGGTGCAACGCACGCGCGGCCGATCACTTCGGGCTCGACCCGGTGCGCGATCAACGCCAGCTCGTCACCAACCTGCTGCGCGCGCCGGCGTTCGTCAACCACCTGCAAAGCAGCGACTACGAGACGCCGATCGAGTTCACGAGCCCGCGCGGCCGCGCCATCATCCAGGTCATCGTGCGGCCGTACGGCGCGGGGCAGAAGCTGCTGCTGTCGCAGGACGTCACCGACCGCGAGCGCATGGAGTCGATGCGGCGCGACTTCGTGGCTAACGTTTCGCACGAGATCCGCACGCCGCTGACGGTGCTCGCGGGCTTTGTCGATACGCTCGCCAGCGTGCCGCTGTCGGCCACCGAGCAGCCGCGCGTGCTGGCGTTGATGCGGCAGCAGACGACACGCATCCAGTCGCTCGTCGATGATCTGCTGACGCTGGCTCAACTCGAAGGCAGCCCGCGGCCGTCGTCGGACCGGTGGTTGTCGGGCGACGCACTGGTCGCGCGGGTCTTTGCCGACGCCGAGTTGCTGTCGGCCGGGCGGCATGAGTTGAGTCTCGATGCGCAGCCGGGCTTGGAAGTGGCGGGCATCGAGAGCGAGCTGACGAGCGCGATGGCCAACCTGCTCGGCAACGCGGTGCGATACACGCCGGACGGCGGCCGCATCGCGGTGCAGTGGCAGGTGCGCGCCGCAGACGGCTGTGCGGTGTTCGAAGTCCGCGACAACGGCATCGGCATCGCGCGCGAGCACCTGCCTCGCTTGACCGAGCGTTTCTACCGCGTCGATGGCAGCCGCTCGCGCGAGACCGGCGGCACGGGGCTGGGCCTGGCGATCGTCAAGCATGTCGTGCAGCGCCACGGCGGCGAGATCGAGATGCAGAGCGAGCCCGGCAAGGGCTCGGTGTTCCGGCTCGTGCTGCCGGCTGCGCGCGTGCGTGTTCGCGCCAGCGGCGAGGTCAAGGCGCCGAGCGTCGCAACACCAGCGTCGCTTCATCGCGATCGGTAGGGCGGCGCACGCGCGCGGCCACGTCCCAGCCGCGCGGTATCTCGATGCGCTGGCCGCGTCGCTCCTGGCGCAGCCGCACCGGGCAGGCCCCGGCGTGGTCGGCGCGCGCTTCGACGCGCCAGCGCCCGTACTGCTCGAGCGATGCCACCGCCGCGCGTGCATAACCTGGCGCATCGACGCAGGCGCCCGCAGGCACATGCGGCGCGATGCGCGCCACCCACGGGCGGTTGCTGCGTGCGTAGTCCAAGAGCGGCAGCCACAGCGTCATCAGCAGCAGCCACGCCAGCGCCACGCCGCCGGCCGGCAGGACGAGGCTCTTCCACAAGGCCGCGCGATGACGCCCGGTGCGCCAGCGCACGAGCGCGATCCAGGCCAGCGTGGCGGCCACGGCCACCGCAAACGGCAGCGCAGAGAACGAGCCCTCGAACCCCGGCGCCAGCCGCGCGATGTTGGCCGCCGGCTTGGCCGGCGTGCCGGTGATGAAGGCGGCGTAGATGACCCACACCGCGAGTGCGGCGATGCTGAACGCGAAGACCGAGAACCAGTCGATCGCCGACGTCGTGCTGCGCTTCAACGTCGGCAAGGCAAACGCGGCGAGCACGGCAAATGCCGGCAGGCCGATCATCAGCGCACGGTCGAAGCCGCCACCGGCGACACACGCGACGAGCGACACGAACGCCAACGCCAGCGGCGCCGTGATGTGGCGCTTGGCCAGGTGACGCCGCCAGCGCCAGACGGTCCACAGCGCCAGCAGCCACGCCGGCCAGAGGAACCAGAGCAACAGGCGGCCGAGCTGGAAGAGCTGTTCGCTGGTGGCCTCGAAGCCGACACGCCAGGCCCAGGTGCGCAGCCACCAGCCCAGCACAGCGGCCGTCAGCGTGGCCGCGGCGATCCACGGCGCATAGGCGCGGCCCTGCGCGTAAGTCGAGCGCGCGGCGATAACGGTGCCGGCGATGCCGAAGAGCACGGCGATCGTCGGCGCGCCGCTGGCGGCCA
Source organism: uncultured beta proteobacterium (assembly GCA_963732625.1). Lineage (GTDB taxonomy): Bacteria > Pseudomonadota > Gammaproteobacteria > Burkholderiales > Burkholderiaceae_C > CADEEN01. The sequence goes on from CAVTAM010000002.1 coordinate 18,479, forward strand.
GCAGCGGCAACGCGGCAAACGCAGCCAGTCGTGCGCGGTAGCGGCGAAACGGTGCTGCGGACAATGACCACAGCGCCAATGCCGCGGCAAACAACTGCACCAGCTCCGGCGTGTTCTCGTGGCCGAGCTGCAGCAGGCCGAGCGTGGCGATCAGAGCAAGCAGCGCGCCGTCGGCCATCGCGCGGGCGTAGCCCACCGTGTCGGCCTCGCCACCGAAGGCAAACGGCAGCGGCTGCGCGGCCTCGGTGCGGGCGAGCTGGAAGGCGGCGTACCAGGTGAGCACGAGCACGAGTGCGAGCAACAGGCCGAACGGCACGCGTGCTGCCAGCGGTGCATCGATCAACGGCGACAGCAGCGAGATGCTGCCGGCGCCGAGCCAGTGCGGCAACAGCGCGGTTTCGAGCGGCAGACCACCGATCGTCGGCGCCGTCCACGGCGTTCGGCCTTCGGCCATGGCCAGCATGTAGCCGAAGGCGGCCTGGTCCGCATTGCGCCACGGGTCGCGGCCGAACAGTCCGGGCAGCACATAGGCCGCGCAGAACAGCAGCAGCAACAGACGCGGCAGGCGCTGCACGGCCTGCTGCGTCACCAGGGCCGGGTTCGGCGTGACGGAATTCACGCGGCGATCATGCGTTGGCCGCAACAAAAAGGGCAGCCGAAGCTGCCCTGATCTGGGTCACAGCCCGCATCACTTCTTGATGCCGACCTTGAACTTGTTGCGGAACTTCTCGACACGGCCACCGAGGTTGTCGACGCTCTTCTGCGTGCCGGTGTAGAACGGGTGCGACTCGGAGGACGTTTCCATCTTGAACAGCGGCATCTCCTTGCCTTCGAGCGTGATCGAGTCCTTGGTCTGCACCGTGGAGCGGGTCACGAACTGGAAGCCGTTGGACAGGTCCTGGAAACAGACGTTGCGGTAGCCGGGGTGGATGCCATCTTTCATCGGGAAACCTCTTCAGGAGTTGCAGCAGCCACGCGTTCAAGTACAGCGCACTTGCCGGAAAAAATCGAAGCCGCGAGTTTAACCGCCGCGCCGCATCATGTCGAAGAAGTCGAGGTTGTTCTTGCTCGCCTTCATCTTGTCGAGGATGAACTCCATCGCCTCGATCTCGTCCATCGGGTAGAGCAGTTTGCGCAGGATCCAGGTCTTCTGCAGGATCTCGGGCTTGAGCAGCAATTCCTCGCGCCGCGTGCCGCTCTTGTTGATCAGGATCGACGGGTAGACACGCTTCTCTGCCATGCGGCGGTCGAGATGGATTTCGCAGTTGCCGGTGCCCTTGAACTCTTCGTAGATGACCTCGTCCATCTTCGAGCCGGTGTCGATCAGGGCCGTGCCGATGATGGTGAGCGAGCCGCCTTCTTCGACATTGCGCGCCGCGCCGAAGAAACGCTTCGGGCGCTGCAGCGCGTTGGCGTCGACACCGCCGGTCAGCACCTTGCCGGACGACGGCAGCACGTTGTTGTAGGCGCGTGCGAGGCGCGTGATCGAGTCGAGCAGGATGATCACGTCCTTGCCGAGCTCGACCAGGCGCTTGGCGCGCTCGATCACCATCTCGGCGACTTGCACGTGGCGGGCGGCGGGCTCGTCGAAGGTCGAGCTGATGACCTCGCCGCGCACCGTGCGCACCATCTCGGTCACTTCCTCGGGCCGCTCATCGACCAGCAGCACGATCAGGTGCACTTCCGGGTGGTTGGCGACCAGCGCATGCGCCAACTGCTGCATCATCACCGTCTTGCCGGTCTTCGGCTGCGCGACGAGCAAGGCGCGCTGGCCTTTGCCGATCGGCGCCACCAGATCGATGATGCGGCTGGTGATGTTCTCTTCGGCTTTCAGGCCATCACGTTCCAGCTTGAACTGCTCTTTCGGGAAGAGCGGCGTCAAGTTCTCGAACATGATCTTGTTCTTGTTCTCCTCGGGCGTGACGCCGTTGACGCGATCGACCTTGACGAGTGCGAAGTAACGCTCGCCGTCCTTGGGCACCCGCACCTCGCCTTCGATCATGTCGCCGGTGTGCAGGTTGAAGCGCCGCACCTGGCTCGGCGCTCAGGTAGATGTCGTCGGTGGCTGGCCATGTAGCTGGCCTCGATCGAGCGCAGGAAGCCGAAGCCGTCGGGCAGCACTTCGAGCACGCCGTCGCCGAAGACCTGCTCGCCGGCCTTGGCGCGCTTTTTCATGATCGCGAACATCAGCTCCTGCTTGCGCAGGCGGGAGGCGTTCTCGATCTCCAGCTCTTCGCCCATCTTGATGAGCGCCGAGACGTGCAAGGCTTTGAGTTCGGAAAGATGCATGGGAAGGATGAACCCTCGATGCGACGGAGCGCTTGGGCCTTGCGCTGCCGCCTGGAACCGGTCCCTTGGAATGCTCTGGCCCTGTGTGCAGCCACGGCGCACCAACAACGGTGCGCAGAGGCTGAAACTTCAGGGGAGGGGCCGGAACCGCGGGCCTGGTGCCTCAGGACTGAGGCGGTCGTCGAGCGCCGCGGTGGCTTGTCTGCGGCCGGGCTTTGAAACCCAGCGATGCACAGATTATAGGTGAGAGTCGAGGAAAGCCGTGAACTTGGCCTTCGGATGCGAGCCGACGAGCGTGCCGGCCAACTGGCCGTCCTTGAACAGCATCAGCGTCGGGATGCCGCGGATGCCGAACTTGCCCGGCACCTCCTGGTTCTCGTCGACGTTCATCTTCGCGATCTGCAGCTTGTCGCCGTACTGCGTGGAGAGTTCGTCCAGGATCGGCGCGATGGCCTTGCACGGGCCGCACCACTCGGCCCAGTAGTCCACCAGCACCGGCTTGCCGGACTTGAGGACGTCGGCTTCGAAGCTGGCGTCGGTCACATGCTTGATCAGGTCGCTGCTCATGGCTGTTCCTCGTGTGGCCCGCGCAAGAAGCACAGGCACAATGATTCTGACACAAGCCCCCTTGTGCTCACGGCCTGCAAGGCCGCACCGCTCTCAATGACAACCATAGCCCGGCAGCGCCTGGATTGCACTCCTATTGACAGCGCCTTCTGGCCGCAGGTCGCGGGTGTTGTCGCTGCCTGGCTCAACTCGGTGGCCGCTGCGCCGCGCGACGCGGTCGTGCTCGTGCCGCACAGCGTGTTGCTGGCGCCGGCGCGCTCGGCGTTCGCAGCGCGCGGCGGCTGGCAGCCGCGCATCGAAACGGCGGCGACGCTGGCGGCGTCGCTTGCACCGCCGGCGCCATTCACGCCGGGCCTGCCGAGCGGCGACCGCGCGACCGATCGCCTCGTCGCCGCGGCGCTGCTGCGCCGGCAGGCCTTCGGCGGCGCCTGGGCCGAGCGCGACCCGCGCGCGTTTCGCGCCGCGGTCGAGGCGTTCGTCGCCACGGCCGATGCGCTGGGCGAGGCTTGCGCATCGCAGCGGCCTGAGGCCCGGGCTGCGTGGTGGGACGCGTGGCGCCAGGCCTTGCCCGCCCTCAACGGCCCCGGCAGCAGCGAGCGCCTGTTGGCGCGCATGGCGGTCGAATGGGCCGCCTCGGCCGACGCACCGGCGACCGATCGGCTGTTATTGATGCCGGTCTCGGCGTGGGTGGTGTTGCGCGCCGATGCAACGCTCGGCGTGCCCACGAGCAACGCGCCGACGCTGCACCTGCTGGCCGACAGCGACCCCGAGCGGCCGTTCGACAGCGCGGCGGCATTGCCGGCGCCGATGCTGTGGCGCGCGGCGGGCCTGGAGGACGAAGCGAGCGCGGCCGCGCTGTGCGTGCTCGACGCGCTCGACGGCGGCGCGCCCCGCGTCGCGCTGATCGCGCAAGACCGCCTCGTCGTGCGCCGCATCCGCGCCTTGCTCGAGCGCGCCGGCGTGCTCTGCGACGACGAGACCGGCTGGACCTTGTCGACCACGCGCGCCGCAGCGCATCTGATGGCCTGGCTGCGCGCCGCCACGCCGGGGGCCGGCCGCGATGCCTGGATCGAAGCGCTGCGCGCCGAGGGCCACGACGAGCGTGCCGTCAGCGCACTCGAAACCGCCTGGCGGCGCGAGCGCGATCCGGAAACGTTGGCGCTCGCCGCGTTGAACGACCTGACGCAACGCATCGCCGCCTGGCAAGCCGGCACGGCGCGCACGCTGGCCGACTGGCTGCTGTCGTGGCGCGACGCCGCACCGGGCCTGGTCGCCACGCTGGGCGCCGATGCCGCCGGCCGGCAGGTGCTCGCGGTGCTGCAATGGTTCGGCCCGCCTTGCGCAGCGTGGCAGAGCGCCGCGTTATCGACGCGGCTCGATCTGGCCGGCTTCACCGCCTGGGTCGACGACACGCTCGAAGGCAGCCACTGGCGCCCGCCGCACGCCGGCACGGCGCGCGTGGCCATCGTGCCGTTGGCGCGCGCCGCGCTGCGGCCGTGGGACGCCGTCGTCTTCCCTGGGTGCGACGCGTTGCATCTGGGTGGCGCGCAGGTGCGGCCCGGCCTGTTGCCCGCGGCGCTGGCGCGCGAGTTCGGCATCGCCGATGCCGCACAGCGGCGTGCGCAGGAGACGCAGGCCTTCGCGCAGTTGCTGCGCGCGCCGCGCCTGGCGCTGCTGCGGCGCACGCACGAGGGCGGCGAGCCGCTGGCGCCGAGCGCGCTGGTCGAGCGCGCGATGCTGGCGCGGCAGCGCCTCGGCGCAGCATTGGGTGACGAGCGCGACGTGGTGTTGCCGCGGCAACGCGTCGATCGCCAACCGGTCACCTGCCCCGCGCCGGCGATGGACCGCGCGATGCCCAAGCGCTTGTCGGCCACCACCGTGCAGGCGCTGCGCGATTGCCCGTACCGCTTTTTCGCCAAGGTGGCACTCGGCCTGTCCGAAGGCAACGAGCTCGACGCCGCGCTCGACAGCAGCGACTACGGGCGCTGGGTGCACGCGCTGCTCTACCGCTTTCACACGCAGCGTTGTGGCAACGACGACCTCGCCGATCTGCTCGCCGCCGCCGAGGCCGAACAGGCCGCGCTCCATCTCGACAGCGCGGCGCTGCTGCCGTTTCGCGTCGCCTTCGACACCTTCGCCACGCGCTACCTGGCCTGGCTGCACGAGCACGAGGCCGAGGGCTGGCGCTTCGATGCCGGTGAAGTCGATCGCCGCTGCGCGCCGCCGGATCTCGACGGCATCGTGCTCGACGGCCGGCTCGACCGCGTCGACCTGCATGACGACGGCGCGGCGATGCTGATCGACTACAAGACCGGCAGCCGCGCGAAGGTGAAGCAGCGCGTGGCCGAGCCGCTCGAAGACACGCAGCTCGCGTTCTACGCCGCGCTGCTCACCGACGAGGGCCACGAGTCGCCGCCGCGCGCGATCTACCTGTCGCTGGCCGAGCGCGAAACGCCCAAGCCGTTCGAGCATGACGACGTGGCGCTCAGCGCCGCGCTGCTGATCGACGGCCTGTCCGCCGATCTGGCGGCGCTGCGCGGCGGCGCCGGCGCGCCGGCCTTGGGAGAGGGCGAGGTCTGCGAGACCTGCGAGATGCGCGGCCTGTGCCGGCGCGACCACTGGAGCGCCGACGCGTGAGCCCCCAAGACGCTTCGCGTCGCCCCCCCGTGGGGGAGCGCCCGGCTAGGGGCGGCCCGTCGCCGGGCATCTCCGCCTACCAGCTCGACGGCCGCGCGGCGTCGCGCGAAGCCTTCTACGCCGTGGCCTGCGAGCCGCGCCGCCACGTCGCCGTGCAAGCCTGCGCGGGGGCGGGCAAGACCTGGATGCTGGTGGCGCGCATCGTCCGTGCGCTGCTGGACGGCGCGTTGCCGCAGGAGATCCTGGCCATCACCTTCACGCGCAAGGCCGCCGGCGAGATGCGCACGCGCCTGTCGTCGTGGTTGCGCGACTGCTCCACACTGACCGCGGCGCAGGCCACCGCGCGCCTGGTGCAGTTCGGCCTCGGCGAGAGCGAAGCGCAACAGCGCAGCGCCGATCTGATCGGCTTGCATGAGCGCGTGCTCGCCGGCGGGCGCAACGTCGAGGTGCGCACGATGCACGCCTGGTACGCGCAACTGCTGGCCGCCGCGCCGCTCGATCTGCTGGCCGATCTCGGCTTGTCGCCGGGCCTGACGCCGATCGAAGACACCGACGATCTGATGCCGGCGTTGATGCGCCGCTTTCAATCGGCCGTGCAGGCCGACGCCACGCTGCTCGCCGACTACCGCCGGCTCGTTCTGCGCCACGGCCGCTACCAACTCGGCCAGTGGCTGGACGAAGCGCTGCAGCGCCGCACGGAGATCGAACTCGCCGCGCGCGCCGGTGTGCTCGACGACAGCGTGCCTGCGGCTGCGGACCCGCACGCAGCGTCGCGCGTACAAGAGGCTGGATTCGTGAAGAGGGCGCAGTCGCTGGCGCGGCAGCTGGACCAGCGTGACAAACACAAAGTGGCCGCGCACAAAGCCGCCGCGGGCTTGCGCGATGCCCTGGCGCAAGCCGACGAACAAAGCGCGTACGAGGCTTTTCGCGCCGCGCTGTTCACCGAAAAAGGCCGCGGCACGCCGCTGAAGCAACTCGGCGATCTGCCCGCGCAGGCCGCGCTGTGCGACGCCCTCGAGCAGATGCGCGAGCTGATCGCGCAGCAGGACGCGCACGACGACCACGCGGCGATGTCGCGCCTGTCGGATGGCCTGTTTGCCGAATACGCGCGTCTCAAGCAGCGCCTGGGCGTCGTCGACATGAACGACCTCGAGCGCGTCGCGGTCGCGCTGCTGTCCGAGCACACGCTGTCGGGCTGGGTGCAGCAGCGCCTCGATGCGCGCGTGCGCCACCTGCTGATCGACGAGTTCCAGGACACCAGCCCGCTGCAATGGCAGGCGCTGCAGTCGTGGCTGGCGGCGTATGCCGGCGCGGGGGGCGGCATCGAGGCGCCGCGCGTCTTCATCGTCGGCGATCCGAAGCAGAGCATCTACCGCTTTCGCCGCGCCGAGCCGCGCGTCTTCCAGGCGGCGCAGGACTTCATCGCCCTGGCGCTGGGCGGCAGCGTGGCGGCGTGCGATCACACGCGGCGCTGCGCACCGGGTGTGGTTGCGGTCATCAACACCGTCTTCGGTGCGTGGAGCGGCGAGGGCGGATTGCCGCAGTGGCGCGACCACACGACGCAGGTGACCGATGAAGGCGATGCCGCTGCGCTGATGCGCCTGCCGAGCGCCGAGCGGCCGGCCAAGGCCGCGCGCCAGCAGGCGCCAGCGCGCGTCTGGCGGCCCTCGCTGACGACGCCGCGCGTCGAAGCCAAGGCGGTGCTGCGCGAAGCCGAAGCCGCGCACGTGGCGCAGTCCGTCGACCACCTGATCCGCGTCGAGGGCGTGGCCGCGCAGGACATCCTCGTGCTGGCGCGCAAACGCAGCGTGCTCTTGCTGGCCGCCGACGCGCTGGCGCTGCATCATGTGCCGCATATCGCGCCGGAGGAGTTGCTGCTGTCGCAACTGCCCGAGGTGCAAGACCTGCTCGCCTTGCTCGACGTGTTGGCGTCGCCGACGCAGTCGCTGTCGCTGGCGCGTGCGCTGAAAAGCCCGCTGTTCGGTGTGAGCGATGCCGAGCTGCTCCTGCTGTCGCAGCGCGCGCGCGCCGGTGCCGGCTGGTGGCCGGCGCTGATGGCCTGTGGTGCTGATGCGGGTGCAGCGCTGCACCGCGCCGCCACGCTGTGCGCGGCGTGGGCCGGCGCCGCGCCCACATTGCCGCCGCACGACCTGCTCGACCGCATCGTGCATGAGGGCGAGCTGCTGCCGCGCCTGGCCGCCGCGGTGCCGCCCGAGCGCCGCGCGCGTGCGCAGGATGCGGTGCGCGCGCTCTTGGCCACCGCGCTCGAACTCGACGGCGGCCGCTACGCCTCGCCCTACGGCTTCGTGCGCGCGCTGCGCTCGCGCCGCGTCAAGGCGCCGGCCTCGCAGCAAGAAGGCGCCGTGCGCCTGCTGACGATCCACGGCGCCAAGGGGCTCGAAGCGCGCATCGTGTTCCTGATGGACACGCAGGCCGAGCCGCCGAAGGTCGAAACTGCGACGCTGCTCGTCGATTGGCCGGTCGACGCGGCCGCGCCGAGCCAGGTGGCCTTCGTCGCTTCGCACGCGCGCTGCCCGCCGTCGTTGCAGGCGCTGCTGGCCGCCGAAATGGCGGCGCGCGCGCGCGAAGAAGCCAACGCGCTCTACGTCGCGTTGACGCGCGCCCAAGCGCAGGTCTTCATCAGCCGCACGCCGCCGCGCAGCGAAAATGAAAGCACGCCGTCGTGGTGGACGCGGCTCGAACCGCTGGCGCTGCCGTGGTCTGGCGCCGGACAGGATCAGCGCGGTTGCAGACGAGCGGCAGGCCGAGGTGGTGGCACTGCCGTTGCATCGCCGGGCTGCTTCAACGGCGGCGGCGCTGCCGCCCGACGACGCCGTGGCCGCCGCGCTCGGCCAGGCGGTGCACCGCACGCTGGAATGGGCCTCGCGCGACGGCGCACCCGATCTGCCCGCGCTGGCGCAAGCCGCGGCAGCCGCGTTCGCCGTGCCCGACGCGCGCGCCGTGGAAACGATCGCGCAGCGTGTGCTCGCCAGCCCCGCGTGCCGGCGCTTCTTCGATCCGCGATCGATCGCCTGGGCCGGCAGCGAGGTGGCCGTCGCCTCGGCCGACGGCCAGCCGCGGCGCATCGACCGCCTGGTGCTGCTGGCCGCGCCCGAGCGCTGCTGGTGGGTGCTCGACTACAAGCTCGCCGGCGCGCCGCAAGCCGACACCGAGCTGCTGGCACAACTGGCCGCGTACCGTGCGGCCGTGGCCGCGCTGGTGCCCGGCGAGGCCGTGCGTGCGGCCTTCATCACGGCCAGCGGCGAGCTGATCGAGCCGGCCGGCTGACATTTGCCGCGCAAACATTTGCCACGTAAAAGCACGGCACTTCGGCGCATCCGGCGTGCCTGGCCCGCGCTCCAATGCACAACCTATGGGTCCCCCCTTCGACCCCACATCACAAGCCGTGGCCGCGACGCGGCGCTTCGGCCGCTTCGAGCTGCGCCGCTTGCTCGGCCGCAGCGCGTTGTGCATGGCCTGGCGCGCGCACGATCCGCGCAGCGCGCAAGACGTGGTGCTGGTGCTGCCGCGGCAGCAGCCGGCGGGCGCTGCCGCGTTGGCCGAGGTGCAGGGAGAGGCACGCCGCGCCGCGCGTCTGCAGCACCCACACCTGGCGCATGCGGTTGAAGTCGGCGAGCAGGAGCGCTGGCCGTTCATCGCCTACGACGCCGCCGAGCCGACGCTTGCCGAGCGCAGGCCCAGCCCCCACGGCGAAGCGATGTTCGCGGCGCGCTGCGTCGCGCAGGGCGCCACCGCGCTGGCCTTTGCGCACGACGCCGGGCATGCGCACAACGATCTGCAGCCCTGGCTCGTCAGCGTCAGCGACAGCGGCACGGCGCGCCTGATGGGCCTGGGGCTGCTGCCGCTGCCGTTGCCACTGGCCGGCGTCGGCGAATCGGCCGAGCAGCGCCTGCGCCGCGGCACGCGCGAGGCCGCGGAGCGCGACGTGCTGGCGCTGGCCCTGGTGCTGCACGGCCTCTTGGCCGGTGCGCCGGCGCTCGGTGAAGCGGACATCGGTGCGGCGCTGCAACGCCTGGCGCCGGCTGGCCGCGAGCCGATCCGTCTGCCCTGGGATGTGCCGCGGCCGATCCCCGACGTGCTGCGCGCCATCGCCAACCGCGCCACCGACCGCCAGCTGCGGCAGCGCTTTCGCAGCGCGCGCACGCTGGCACGCGCACTCGAAGGCTGGATCGAACAGGAATCGCAACAAGACGGCGATGCCCATGCACAACTGATCGAGCGCGTGCGCCAGCTTGGCGTCTTGCCGGCGCTGCCCGGCATGGCGGCTCGTGTGGCGCGGCTGGCGATGATGGAGCGCCAGCACACCGAAGCGCTGGCCGAGATCGTGATGCGCGACGCGGCGCTGACGATCGAGCTGCTGCGCGCCGTCAACACGGCGCAGGTGCGCGGCACGCAGGTCTCGGGCAACGGCCCGGTGCTGACCGTGCGACGCGCCATCGCCATGATCGGCCTCGAAGGCGTGCGCCGCCAGGCGCTGGCGATGCGCGAGTGGCCGGGGCCGCTCGACGCCGGCGGCGCGGCCGAGCTGCAACTCACGTTGGCGGCGGCCCAACGCGCCGCGCGGCTGGCGCAGGCGCTGCGGCCCGCCGGCTACGACGCCGAGATGGCGGCGCTGGTGGCGCTGCTGCAAAACCTCGGCCGCCTCGTCCTGCACTACCACCATCCCGAAGAGATGCGCCAGGTGCGCCGCCTGATGCAGCCCGACGCGGAGCCGGGGCAGCCCGGGATGTCGGAGCAGGCGGCCGGCTTCGCCGTGCTCGGCGCCGACATCGACAGCATGGCCCAGGCCGTGGCGCGTTGGATGGGCTTGGGCGGCACCGACGGCGCGGTGCTGCTGCTGATGCGCCGCCTGCCGCCGGACAAGCCGGTGCGCGCGGCCGAGAGCGACGACGAGGTGCTGCGTGCGCTGGCCAGCGCGGCCAACGAAACGATCGACCTGCTGGCGTTGCCGATGGCGCGACAAGGCGCGGCGATCGAGCGCGTGGCCAAACGCTACATGCGCGTGCTCGGCGTCAACGCACGCGATTTGACGGCGGCGTTGCACGCCAGCGCGGCGGCCATCCCATCGCCCGCGGCGCAGGCCGCGTGAGCTGCTGAACTTTCAGGCTCAGTGCATGGCCGCCGGCAGGCCGTAGCGCTGCAGCGAAGCCGCATGCTCGCGCAGGAAGTCGGCGTGGAACCAGACCGCGTTCAAAGCCCGCTTGGCGCCGTGCAGCGGCGCCAGGCCCCAGCGATGGTTGAGCAGGCCATGGCGGCGCAGGATCAGCGTGAAGCCGCTGTAGCCGCGCTGGTCCATCACCGCCATCAGCGCCAGCATCGACGCGTCGCGCTCGGCGCGTTGCGCCGGCGGCACCTCGGTCAGCAACACCGGGCGGTCGCGCTCGATCGTCTGCGACAGGTTGGCGATGACGTTGAACTCGTTGTCATCGCTGCCCATCTTGATCAGTGCCGGGTGCTCCTGTTGCAGCACATCGTCGCTCAAGCCTTCATGCTCGACGACGATGTTGGCGATGCCGTTGGCGGCGATGTCGCGCTCGACATGCGCCGTGTTGCTCGGGTTGGCGTCGAAGCACAGCACCTTGCCGCGCCGGCCGACCAGACGCGACGCCACCAGCGCGAAGCTGCCGCGGTGCGCGCTCATGTCGACCACTGTGTCGCCGGGCTCGAGCAGGTCCTGCATGAAGAGCTGGTTGTGCAGGTCGATCCAGCGGCCGAGGAAGTACGTCGAGCGGTCGGACCAATTCGACAGGTCCAGGCTCATCTCGAAGCCGTGCAGCTTGCCGCGCACGGTGCGGCTCGGCGCCTCGGCCCAGAACCACTCGCGCTGCTGCTCATTGCCGACCGCCCAGCGATAGACATAACCCCAGCCCGGCAGCTCGCGCAGGATGTAGGGGCGTGCCAGGCCGATGACCAACTCCTGCATCGACTCGACGACGCGGGCGCGCAAGGGGTTCGGCTGAGATCGGGCGTCGAAGGGGTGCATGGAGCGTGAATGTGCAGCGAACAGGCTGCGTGGCACATCCCCAATACGAAGTCGGGGTGACGAGCCTTTACCCCGGCACTGGTTGCAACGCTAAGGGCTGCTTGGTTCCCCACCTGACCCGGTTGGGCGTACTTCCATGCGGGAAGGCCCGTCGAGGCGGATTGTAGTCGCCGTGCCGCGTCAGCGCAGGTTCAACGCTTCGTCACCGAAGCGCAGCGCGAGCGGCTCGATCAGCAGTTGTTTGGGCCCGGCTTCAACGCGGCCGGCCATCCAGGCGTCGATGCCCTGGGCACGTGCCACGTTGACGCAGCGTTGCGCGTCGGCGGCGGCGACGAACAGTGCAAAGCCCGCGCCCATGTTGAACGTCGAGTAGGCCTCTAACGCGTCGTGGCCGGCGTGCTGCGCAATGAAGGCGAGCACCTTCGGGACGGGCGGCACTTCGGTGATGCGATAGGTCAGCGCTTTCGGATGGCGCAGCAGCTTGCGCCAGCCGTGGCCGGTGATGTTGGCGCAGTAGTGCGGCGTGATGCCGGCTTTCCACAGCGCTTCGGTGACCGGCGAATACAGCGTCGTCGGTGCGAGCAGCGCCGCACCATACGTCGTGCCCTGCGCGTCGATCGGCGTCAGCCAGCCTTGCGGCAAACGCTCGGCGACCTTGCGCGCCAGGCTGACACCATTGGCATGGATGCCCGACGAAGCGAGCATGACGATCGCATCGCCGTCGGCGAGCGCATCGCCCACCGACAGGCGCTGCTTCGGATGGATGAGCCCGGTGCAACTGGCCGCGAGGTCGATGCGGCCGGCCTCGACGATGCCGGCCAGCGCCGGGGTTTCGCCGCCGCCCCAGGCCACGCCGCAAATCTCGCAGGCGCGCTTCCAGCCGTCGACGAGTGCTGCCGAGCGCGCCGCATCGCCGAACCAGTCGCTGCCGCCGGCCGCCCAATAGGCCTGCACGACCAGCGGTGTGGCACCAACGGTGATCAGGTCGTTGACCGCCATCGCGATCGTGTCCTGCGCAATGCTCGCGTAGTAACTCTGGCCGGTGAGGCGCGCCATCTCGTCGGCTACCAGCGCCTTGCTGCCCAGGCACTCGACGATGCTGGCCAGATAAAACGGGCCGACATCGACCACATACGCCGACTCACCGCGCGAAGCCTGCACTTCGGCAAAGCCATGTTGTGCGAGTTGCGTTGCGGTCGAGGCGGCGGCGCGTTGCGCCGCCACCTTCAGCGGGTCGATCTTGTCGTAGTCGACGCCGGCTTGTTCATAGGTCAACGGGGTCATGGCGCGGCATTATCCGGCACCCACCCCCTCTAGAATGACGCCATGTCTTATGTGGTGCTCGCACGCAAATACCGGCCGCGGCGATTCTCGGAGATGGTCGGCCAGGGTGCAGTCGTCACCGCGCTGACGCACGCGCTCGAACAGAACCGCCTGCACCACGCCTACCTGTTCACCGGCACGCGCGGCATCGGCAAGACGACGGTGTCGCGCATCCTCGCCAAGAGCCTGAACTGCACGGGGGCCGACGGGCAGGGCGGCATCACCGCGGCGCCGTGCGGCGTCTGCACCGCCTGCACCGAGATCGACGCCGACCGCTACATCGACTACATCGAGCTCGACGCGGCGAGCAACCGCGGCATCGACGAGATCCGTGACCTGCTCGAACGTGCGGCCTACAAGCCGAGCGTCGGCCGCTTCAAGATCTTCATGATCGACGAGGCGCACCAGCTGACCAAGGACTCGTTCAACGCGCTGTTGAAGACGCTCGAAGAGCCGCCCGAGTATTTGAAGTTCGTGCTGGCGACGACCGACCCGGAGAAGATGCTGCCCACCGTGCTCTCGCGCTGTCTGCAGTTCAACCTGCGGCCGATGGCGCCCGACACGGTGGCCGAACATCTGGTGCACGTGTTGACTGCGGAGAGCGTGAGCCACGACGAGACTTCGATCCGCCTGCTCGCGCGCGCCGCGCGCGGCTCGATGCGCGATGCACTGTCGCTCACCGACCAGGCCATCGCCTACGCCGGCGGCTCGCTCAACGCCGACGCCGTGCGCGCGATGCTCGGCAGCGTCGATCGCAGCCATGCCGAGCGCTTCGTGCGCGCGCTCGCTGCGCGCGACGGGCGCGCCGTGCTGGCCGGCGTCGATGGCTTGCGCGAGCATGGCCTGTCGGCGGCCGGCGCGCTCGAAGAGCTGAGCGCGCTGTTGCAGCAGATGGCCATCGAGCAGGCCGTGCCCGGCGCGCTGCCCGAGACCGACCCGGACACGCCGGTGACACGTGAGCTGTCGGCCCTGTTGCCGCCCGACGAAACACAACTGCTCTACAGCTTTGCGCTGCACGGCCGCCAGGAGTTGACGCTGGCGCCGGATGCGTATGCCGGCTTGTCGATGGTGCTGCTGCGCCTGCTCGCCTTCGCACCCGGTGGCGGCCCTGGCGCGCCGCTGAAGACCGCGCCGCCGGTGGCCGCGTCGCCTGCGCCTGCCGCCCCCAAGGCTGCACCGGTCAGCGCCGCGCTGGCCAAGCCGGTGCCGCGCACGAGCTACGCGCCGACGGCGCCGGCCACGGTGCTGCACGTGCGTGAGCAGGAGCCGCCGGCGTGGCTCGACGATGCGCCGCTCGAAGAGCGTGTCGTTGCGCCGCCTTCGGTGAAGACAGCGTCAGCGCCGATCGCTGCGCCGTTGCAGCCCACAGCGCTCGGCGAACGCTGGGTCGCGCTGGTGACGATGCTCAACCAGCGCCAATCGATCAGCGCGCTCGTGCGCGAGCTGGCGATGCAGGCCCAGCTCGTCGAGCAGCGCGACGGTGCCGAGCCGCTGTGGCGCCTGCGTGTCGAGCGCGAGTCGCTGCGTGCGCCGGCACATGTCGAGAAGCTGCGCGCCGCGCTCGCCGAAGCGCTCGGCATCGCGCCGCTGAAACTCGAGGTCGAGGCGGGTGCTGTCACCGACTGCGTCGCCAAGCGCGAGGCCGCCGAGCGCGAGCGCCTTCAGCGCGAGGCCGACGAGATCATTCGCAACGATCCGCTGGTCAGGGACATGCTGGCCCAATTTCCATCGGCACGCATCGTGCCGGGATCCATCAAACCCAGGAGCCCCACACCATGATGAAGCAACAACTGGCCGGCCTGATGAAGCAGGCCCAGCAGATGCAGGACAACATGAAGCGCGCGCAGGACGAGCTCGCGCTGATGGAAGTCGAGGGCGTCTCCGGCGCCGGTCTCGTCAAAGTCGTGATGACGTGCAAGCACGACGTGAAGCGCATCACGATCGACCCGAGCCTGCTCGCCGACGACAAGGACATGCTCGAAGACCTCGTCGCCGCCGCGTTCAACGACGGTGTGCGGCGCGCCGAAGAGGTGAGCACGGAGAAGATGGGCAAACTGACGGCCGGCATGCCGCTGCCGCCGGGCATGAAATTCCCGTTCTGATCGTGATGGCCCACCCCCGAGCGGCTGCGCCGCTCCCCCTCAAGGGGGCACCGCCAGCGGCCCGGCAAAGCCGCATCCGCGGCGGTCGCTTGGAAGCTCGCGCTGGTCGACGTGAGCTCTGAGCCGTCGCTCTCTGCGCTCATCGAAGCCCTGCGCCGCTTGCCCGGCGTCGGCATCAAGTCGGCGCAGCGCATGGCGTTTCATTTGCTGCAGCACGACCGTGACGGCGCGTTGAAGCTGGCTGCTGCGTTGTCGGGCGCGGTGGCGCAGGTGCACCACTGCGAGCGCTGCCACACCTTCAGCGAGAAGAGCTTGTGCGATGTCTGCGCCGATGCGCAGCGTGATGCGAGCAAACTCGCTGTCGTCGAAACGCCGGCCGACCAGGCGGCATTGGAGCGCACCGGCAGCTACCGCGGCTACTACTTCGTGCTGATGGGGCGGCTGTCGCCGATCGACGGCGTCGGCGTGCGCGACATCGGTGTGGCCGAGCTGCTCGAACGCGCGGCCGACCCCGCTGTGCAGGAGGTCATCCTGGCGCTCGGCTTCTCGGCCGAAGGCGAGGCCACCGCGCACGCGCTGGCGCAGGCGCTGCGCGTGCGCGGCAAGACGGTGACGCGCCTGGCGCGTGGCGTGCCGGTGGGCAGCGAGCTCGAGTACGTCGACCTGTCGACGATCGCGCATGCGATGAGCGATCGCCGGTAACGATCAAGGCGACGCGGCGTCGCACGCGATGAGCGTGGCCGACAGCGCGGCGGTGAACGCGATGTGCAGGATGCGAATGCGCTGCGGATCGAACGACATGGCACAACGCCGAGGGGAATAGGCGTGCCGCACACGCACGCAGCTGCGCACGAGCCCCCTGACGATCAAGGGGCTCGTGCGTTCGACTCGGTGATTTATCGCCGAGGCAGCGGCCTGCAAGTCAGCGCCGCTGCCAGCTTGTCGCGCGCTCGGGTTCAGCTCCCCGCCGGCCAGGTGTAGACCGTGTTGTATTTGATGACCCTGAACTTCCTCAGGTCGATCTTGTCGCGCAGCTCGTAAGTGCCGAGCACGCCGGAGTTCCAGTAGGCGCGGGCGTCCGGTGTGTTTTCGGCGTACATCGACAGCGCGCCCGAGTAGTCGCCGACGTAGGCGCCGTACTGCTGCAGCGCGCGCATGATCGTCACGCCGGCCGGCGACAGGCCGAGCTTCGTGACGTTGACGCTCGGATCGAACTGGATGCGGCCGCCGCAAGGGATGCCGTTTTCGGTGCCGATGTCGCTGTTGGTGCTGGCCGGCGGCGTGAAGCGGTTGCGGCGCAAGCCCGGGTAGGCGACGACGAGTGCGTGGTCGATGCGGCCGGCGCGAATCTCGTCGGCGCGGATCAGGCCGGCCACCAGCGGGAAGCCGCACGCCCGCGGGCCATGCGCGGCGAACCACGGATTGGCCACGGTCGTCGGTGGGCGCACGCCGCTGCCGGTGAGGTCGGTGATGGCGCACAGATCGGCATACCACGCGCCGGCACGCGCGCGGTTGAAGTTCATGTTGAAGCAGCCATATTCCCGGGTCCGATCGGCCGTGATCACCGCCATGTGGGCGTCGGTCGATTCGTCCGGCGTGGCACCGCTCGGGATCGGCATCTGCCCGACGGCGCCGATGCCGCCCTGGCCCCAGCCCTCGCCGCCGACGCCGACGGCGACGGCCTGCAGCGCGGTGCCGGCGCTGGCCTGGTAGAGCGGAATCGAGAAGCGCGAGATGTTGACGTCGAGGTGATCGCCGAACGGCGTGCTGCGGACGAAGGCATCGATCAGCGCGGCGCTGTCGGCCTCGAGCGCGGGACCGGCGCCGATCGGCGTGTTCCACGGGCTCGACGCGTTGAACGGCCGCCAGACGCCGGCAGACGGTGCGGGTGCGGGCGCAGGCGCAGGTGCCGGTGCGCGGTGCAGCAGGTGCCGGTGCAGCCGTACCGCCGGCGACGACGATGATCTCGCGCGTCGTCGCGTCCCAGGCATAACCCGGATAACGCGTCGCGTATTCGACGCGGTAGGTTCCCGGTGTGCTGTAGCGGTGCTGGGTCTGCGCCGCCGGCGTGTTGGCGTTCCAGCCGCCGATGATGGCGGTGGACGTGCCGTCACCCCAGTAGATGACGCTCGCGTCGGCGCCGCTGGTGGCTGGTGCGACCGTCAACGTACTGCTCGTGTCGAGCGTGAACGGCGCCGCCAGCGCTGCGCCGTTGACGAGAAAGTTGAACGTGCGATTGGGGCTGGCCGGCGCGGCTGCCGCCGTGCTGGTGCCGCCGCTCCTCACCGTGACCTGGAGGAGGCGCGCGTCCCAGCCCTGGCTCGGGTGTTTCGTCGCGTACTCGATCTGGTAGCTGCCGGCGCCGCCGTAGCGGTGGCTCATCAGCTCAGCCGATGTGCCCGTGTTCCAACCGCCGGGGACGTTGGTATAGGTGCCGTCACCCCAATAGACGACGCTCCACTGCGCGCCCGAGGCGTCGGGCAAAACGCGCAACGCATCGGCGGTGTTGATCGTTGCCGGTGCATCGATGCGCCGCTCGCCGACCTGCAGCGTGAAGTCGCGCATCGTCCCCGTGCCGGTGCCCACGGGCGCGAAGCCCTGCGCCGCTTCCTGCCGCGGCGAAGGCATGTCGGCCGATGCCGAGCCCACGACGGCGGCGCCTTGCACGTCCGCATCCGCCGCACCACCACCACCGCCGCCGCAAGCCACGAGAGCTGAGCAGCTCACGCACGCCACGACGCTGAAAAATTGATAACCCCAACGTTGCATTACCTGACCCCTTTTCGCTTGTCTTGATACCACCACCATTCGAGTGGGCCGGCGAGTCTAGAAGCGCAAGGGTGCCGATGCGGCGCGTCGATTCTGTAATGCGTAAGGGCATGCAGCCGCAACCTGCACTGCACGTAGCACTTCGAAACCGACGCGACGGCACTACGCCACTTCGCTGCGCAGCCAATCAGAAAAGACGAGTGGTGCCGTGGGTGCGCCGCGGCGCGCGCACCCGGCGTTGCAGCTGCTTGGACTCAGCGCTTGCGCGTCTGATGGCCGCTGGCCACGTTGACCGGCTTGCCGCTGCGCTTGGCGCTGGCCTTGGCACGCGGCGGCGGCGTTGCCTTCGCCACGCGCACGCTGCTCCTGCTGCTCGGCGCGCCGCGTGTGTTGGGCACGTACACCACCACCGTGCTGCCGGCGGCGAGCTTGCCGTTGGCCGAGACGCGGTTCCACTGCGCCACCTGCTGCGCACTGACGGCGTAACGCTTGGCCAGCGCGGCCACGCTGTCGCCGCCCTTGCCGACCTTGAGCGCGACGCGCTTCAACGCCGGGCCATCGGGCGAGAACGAGATCATCGCCGTGTCGGCCATGCGCACGGAGACATCGCCGTCGCGATTGCGGCTGCGCGCCACCAGGAGCGTCGAGCCGGCCTGCACCAGCATGCGCGGCGGGATCGCATTGATCTCGCGCAGCTCGTCTTCTTCCATGCCCACGGCCTGCGCCGCATCGGCGGCCTTCATCGTCTTGGGCACCGTCCACGCCGTCCAGCTCGACAGCGGCCCCTTGTGCAGCGGCAGCGCCTTGACGAACGCATTGGCGTTGTCGTACGGCAGCAGCAACTGCGGCGTGCCCGCGGCCACGATCACCGGCTTGTTCATCTGCGGGTTGAGGGCGCGGAACTGGTCGAGCGGCAGGCCCGAGAGCTGGGTCACCAGCGCCACGTCGATGTCGCGCGAAATCGGCACGGCGAGGAAGTACGGGTGGTTCTCGAGCAGCGGCAGCGTGAGCGCATAGTCGGCGGGGCGCAGCACGATGTTCTTGATCGCCTGCAGCTTGGGCACGTAGTCGCGTGTCTCGTGCGGCATCTTCAGGCTCTCGTAGCCGGCGGCGCGGCCGGCCGCGCGGTTGGCGCGCACGGCACGCTGCACGTTGCCTTCGCCCCAGTTGTAGGCCGCCAGTGCCAGGTGCCAGTCGCCGAACATCTTGTGCAGGCGCGTCAGGTAGTCGAGCGCGGCGCTGGTCGAGGCCAGTACGTCGCGCCGGTCATCGCGAAACAGGTTCTGCGTCAGTTCGTAGTGGCGGCCGGTGGCCGGCATGAACTGCCACATGCCGGCGGCGCGCGCCGACGACATCGCTTCCGGATTGAACGCGCTCTCGATGAAGGGCAGCAGCGCCAGCTCCGTCGGCAGGCCGCGGCGCTGCACCTCTTCGACGATGTGGAACAGGTAGCGCGAACCGCGGTCGGTCATGCGCGCCATGTACTCGGGCTGGCCCGCGAAGTACTTCTCACGTTGCTTGACGTAGCGGTCGTCGATGTCGCGAATGGCAAAGCCGTTGCGGATGCGCTGCCACAGGTCGATGCGCGCGCTGCGGTCGTCGAGGTCGATGCGCGCGTCGGGGCGCACCGGGTCGATCGGCGGCGCCACCGCAGTGGCTGGGTCATCCTTGTCCGCGGCCACTGCGGCGCTGGTGGCGAAGGCCGCCGGCGCCGGCGTGCCGTCATCCAGGCGCACGACGTTGGGGGTGAGCGTGACCACCGGCGCCTGGGCGCACGCCGGCAAAGCCAGCAGCGCGGTCAGCAGCGCGATGGCGGTGCACAGCAGGCGGCAATGCCGCGGGTTCAGAGCGTGGTTCATCGAGGTTGCTTCTTCCATTCGCGCGAACGTGCGCCGGGACGGGGCGAATAGAATCGCGCCGAAGTTGCGTTGCCGTGCCTGCAGCGCTTGCTGCACGACCGCAGCTCGTTCATCTCGATCTGCGCCGGACCGCGTGCACCGTGCAACCACCAGAGGTGTTGTGCGAGGAGGCAGGCGAGGCAACGGGTTTCATCGGCGAGCGATTATAGGAAGGCGCTCTCAACGCCACTCCCACGAGCGCAAGCCGTTTATTGCAAGCGAATGTCTGCATGTCTGATACCCAACCCGGCATCGAAGCACTGACCGCCTGGCTCGAGACGCCGCCCGGCCAGTACCTGCTGGCGTGGGAGCAGGCGCAGCTCGACCGCGTGGTCAGCGATGTCTTCGGCTTTCATGCGCTGCAGATCGGCCTGCCCGAAATCGATGCATTGCGCGCCAACCGCATGCCGCACCGCTGGGTGGCGCTCGATGCCGGCCACGCGCCGCCTGATCCAACCAGGAGAGCGGCGGTGTTCGCGCAGGGCGACGCGCTGCCGTTTGCCGAACGCAGCCTCGACCTCGTCGTGCTGCCGCACACCCTCGAGCTGGCGCGCGACCCGCACCGCACGCTGGCCGAAGTCGAGCGCGTGCTGATGCCCGAAGGCCGCGTCGTCATCCTCGGCTTCAACGCCGCCAGCCTGTGGGGCTTGAGTCAACGCCTGGGCCGCATGCGGCGCCTCGTCGGCGGCAAAGGCTCGTCGTTCCTGCCGCGGCCGGGCGAGTTCATCGGCTACTGGCGGCTGCGCGATTGGCTGCGCCTGCTCAGCTTCGAAGTCGAAGGCGGCCGCTTCGGCGCTTACCGCCCGGCGCTCGGCGCGCAGCGCTGGCTCGACCGCTTTGCCTGGATGGACCGCATCGGCGACCGCTGGTGGCCGGTCTTCGGCGCGGTCTACATGGTGGTGGCCGTCAAGCGCGTGCGCGGCATGCGCCTGGTCGGGCTGGCCAAGCGCGAACGCACGAAGGTGGTGGCCGCTCCGGCCGTGGTGACGAACATTCAACGTAAAGAAAAGCGAAGTACGGATCGATGACAACCACGACGAAAACCACGAAGACAACGACGATCACGATCTACACCGACGGCGCCTGCAAAGGCAACCCCGGCCCCGGCGGCTGGGGCGCGTGGCTGAAGACCGGCGCGCACGAGAAGGAACTCTGGGGCGGCGAGGCAGTCACCACCAACAACCGCATGGAGTTGACGGCGGTGATCGAAGCCCTGACTGCGTTGAAGCGCAACAGCCATGTTCAGCTCTACACCGACAGCCAGTACGTCCGCCAAGGCATCACGACATGGATCCACAACTGGAAGCAGCGCGGCTGGAAGACGGCGGACCGGCAGCCGGTGAAGAACATCGACCTCTGGCAGCGCCTCGACGCGCTGGCCGCGTTGCACCAGGTCGATTGGCGCTGGGTCAAGGGCCACGCCGGTGATCCCGGCAACGAGCGCGCGGATGCGCTGGCCAACCGCGGTGCCGCCGAGCAGGTGTGAAGGCCGGGCAGTAGCCGACCCGATTCACGACCTGCAAGCAAAGACTACAGTGACTGCATGGCAATGAGAAAACTCCACACCGTGGTGGCCGTGGTCGGCATCGTCGCGGTGGGCGCTGCGGCGTGGTGGTGGCAGCGCGGCGGTGCGGCGGTGGAGCGCAAGGAGGCCGGCGCGGTTGCCAGTGCAGCAGCACCTGGCGCGAGCGGCACCGCGCGCGGCCAAGGTGCCGGCGGCGGCGCGCCAAGCGGCCCTGCGGCGGTCGAAGTCGGCAAGGTCCTGGTGCTGCGCATCGAAGACGACGCGCAGGCCGTGGGCAGCCTGCGCGCGGTGCAGAACGTGATCGTGCGGCCCGAGGTCAGCGGGCGCATCACCAAGCTCGGCTTCACCGACGGTGGCCGGGTGAAGAAGGGCCAGTTGCTGGTGCAGCTCGACAACACGCTGCAGGCCGCGCAGTTGCAGCAGGCGCTGGCGCAGATGAGCATCGCCCGCACCAACCTGCAACGCAGCCGCGAGCTGCAGGCCGAGAACTTCGTCAGTCAAAGCGCCGTGGACCAGAACGCCGCGGCGATGCAGGTCGCGCAAGCGCAGGTCGCGCTGGCGCGCGCGCAGCTGTCGCGGCTGGCGATCATGGCGCCGTTCGACGGCGTCGTCGGCATCCGCAGCGTCGCACTCGGCGACTACGTGAAAGACGGCGCCGATCTGGTCAGCCTCGAAGACCGCTCGCGGATGTGGGTCGATTTCCGGCTGCCCGAGCGCTTCGTCGGCCAGACCCGGGTTGGCCAGACGGTGGAGGTGTCGCTCGACGCGATGCCGGGCCAACCGTTGATCGCCAAGGTCGAAGCGCTCGACGCGCTGGTTGACGCCAACGGCCGCTCGCTGCTCGTGCGCGCGCGCATCGATCAACCGGGCGAAGCGCTGAAGTCCGGCATGTTCGCCCGCGCCCGCGTCGTCTTCGCCGTGCGCGAGCGTGCGCTGATGGTGCCGGAAGAAGCGCTGGTGCCGCAGGGCGGCAAGCAGTACCTGATCAAGGCGGTGCCGGCGCCGGGCAGTGCGGCGGGCAATGGCACGGGGCCATCGCTGGTATCGCAACGCCTGGAGGCCAAGCTCGGCGTGCGCCAGGCCGGCAAGGTGGAGATTCTCGAAGGCTTGTCGCCGGGCGATCTGATCGTCACGGCTGGGCAGGCGCGGGTGATGCGCGGCGATGCATTGCCGCTGCGGGTGATCGACATCGACAAGCCGCAGGCGGCGAAGAAACCCGCCGCGGCGGCATCGGGCAGCGCGTCGGCCCCGGCTTGACGCAACGCCATGGACAGAGTTTGCAGTGGCGTCTGATCCTCGCTTCACGACGATCGAGGTTCACATGAGCCCGTGGGACGCGCACGTCAGCCGGGGCTTGATGGAGTCGGAGGGCATCCCCGCGTTTCTGGCCAGCGAGCACCACGTGGGGGCGCATTGGCCGCTGTCGCTGGCGCTGGGCGGCGTGCGATTGCAGGTGCCGACCGAGCAGGCCGCTCGGGCGCGCGACATCCTGGCCCAGCGCAGCCAGGGCGAGTTCGAAGCCGCGCTGATCGAGCAAACAGGGATCGCTGCGCCGGCCTGTCGGCAGTGCGGCGCGAGCGCAGTGCGAGAACAACGCGATTGGTTTTCCGTTCTGCTGTCGTTTGTTTTCATCGCCTTCGGCAACGCGATCTTTCCGCCCGGCAAACGGCTGATGTGCGCGGCCTGCGGCAGCACGGCGCGCGGCGAAGCCTGAACCACCTCCACCGGACCACGCCATGCGCATCTCCGAACTGACCATCCGCCGCCCGGTGCTGGCTTGCGTGATGTCGCTGCTGATCGTGCTCGTCGGCATCGTTTCGTACAACCAGCTCACGGTGCGCGAATACCCACGCATCGACGAGCCGGTGGTCACGGTGAGCACGCGCCTGGTCGGCGCGTCGTCGGAGGTGATCGAGTCGCAGATCACCAAGCCGCTCGAAGATTCGATTGCGGGCATCGACGGCGTGGACATCCTGACGTCCATCTCCCGCGCCGAGCAGAGCCAGATCACGGTGCGCTTCAAGCTCAGCAAACCGCCGGAAGCCGCCGCCGCCGACGTGCGCGACCGCGTGGCGCGTGTGCGCAACCGCCTGCCCGAGGCCGCCGACGAGCCGCAGGTCTCGAAGGTGGAGGCCGATGCCTCGCCGGTGATCTGGCTGGCCTTCACCAGCGAGACGATGAGCGCCGCTCGAAGTGACCGACATCATCAACCGCGTCGTCAAGCCGCGGCTGCAGACCATCCCCGGCGTGGCCGACGTGCAGATCGGCGGCGACCGCCGCTACGCGATGCGCATCTGGCTCGACCCCGACCGCCTGGCGGCGTATCGCATCACCGTGGCCGATGTCGAAGACGCGCTGCGCCGGCAGAACCTCGAGGTGCCGGCCGGCCGCATCGAAAGCCAGCAGCGCGAGTTCAGCGTCACCTCGCGCACCGATCTCAACACCGTGCCGCAGTTCGCCGACATCGCGTTGAAGCAAGCCGGCAACTACACGGTGCGCCTGCGCGACGTTGGCCGTGTCGAAGAGTCCGCCGCCAGCGAGCGCAGCTACGTGCGATTGAACGGCGTGCCTTCGGTCTCGACCGGCATCATCCGCAACGCCACCGCGAATCCGCTCGAAGTCTCGCAAGGCGTGCGCGACCTGATGCCGCAGATCCAGCGCGACATCCCGCCGCAGTTGAAGGTGATCCAGGCCAACGACAACTCGGTCTTCATCGACCGTTCGATCAAGAGCGTCTACACGACGATCGCCGAAGCCGTTGCGCTGGTCGCGCTCGTCGTGTTCGTGTTCTTGCGCACGCTGCGCGCGTCGATCATTCCGCTGGTGACGATTCCGGTGAGCCTGATCGGCGCGTTCGCGCTGATGGCGGTGGCTGGTTTCACGGTCAACACGCTCACGTTGTTGGCGCTGGTGCTGGCGATCGGCCTCGTCGTCGACGACGCGATCGTCGTGCTGGAGAACATCTTCCGCCACATCGAGGAAGGGCTGCCGCCATTTCAAGCGGCGATCAAGGGCGCGCGCGAGATTGCCTTCGCCGTGGTCGCGATGACGCTGACGCTGGCCGCGGTGTTTGCGCCGCTGGCGTTCACCCCCGGCCGCACCGGCCGCCTCTTCGCCGAGTTCGCCTTGACGCTCGCCGGCGCGGTGATCGTCTCCGGCTTCGTCGCGCTCACGCTGACGCCGATGATGTGCAGCAAGCTGCTGCGCCACAACGCCAACCCGGGCTGGTTCGACCGCACGATGGAGCGCGTGCTCGTCGGCATGACCGGCGCCTACCGCAGCGCGCTCGGCGCGGTGCTCAACCAGCGCTGGATCGTGCTCGTCGTCATGCTGGCCAGTGGCGTCGGCAGCTGGTGGCTGTTTTCCACCACCAAGAGCGAACTCTCGCCGATGGAAGACCGCGGCGTGATCCTGCTGCCGGTGTCGGCGCCCGAAGGCTCGTCGCTCGAGTACACGCGCCGCTATCTCGATGCGGTGGGCAACATCGCCATGCAGCAGCCGGACTTCGACCGTGTCTTCGTCTTTCTCGGCGGCGGTGGCAACAACAGCGTTGCCCAGGGCACTGTGATCCTGCGCGCCAAGGACTGGAGCGAACGCACGCGCAGCACGCAGGAGGCGGCGCGGGCGATGCAGCCGCAACTCTCGGCGCTGCCCGGCGTGAACGCGTTCCCGATCACGCCGCCGAGCCTGGGCCAGGGCTTTCGCTCGCAGCCGATCAACTTCGTCGTCGTCACCAACGAGTCGTACGAGAACCTGCAGCGCGCCACGCAGGCCATCGTCGCCGAGATGCAGAAAAACCCCGGCTTCGTGCAGCCCGACACCGACCTGCGGCTGAACAAACCCGAGTTGCTGATCGAGGTCGATCGTGACCGCGCGGCCGACCAGGGCGTGGCGGTGGATCAGGTGGCGCGCACGGTGGAGACGATGCTCGGCGGGCGCAACGTCACGCGCTACAAGCGCGGCTCGGATCAGTACGACGTCATCGTGCAGACGGTGGCCGCGGGCCGCGCGACGCCGGACGACATTGCAAAACTCTTCGTGCGCACGCGCAACGACACCATGGTGCCGCTGTCGTCACTGGTCAAGGTCAGCGAGTCGGTAGCGGCGCGCGAGTTGAACCACTTCAACCAGCGCCGCTCGGTGACGATCACCGCCAACCTGGCGCCGAACTTCGCGCTCGGCGAAGCGCTGGCCTTCATGGACGCCACCGCGGCCAAGGTGCTCGAGCCCGGCTACGCGACCGAGTTGAACGGCGTCAGCCGCGAGTTCCGTGCCTCGTCGGGCGCGCTCGGCCTGGTCTTCGTGCTGGCGCTGGTCTTCATCTTCTTGGTACTCGCCGCGCAGTTCGAAAGTTTTGTCGATCCGTTCATCATCCTGCTCGCGGTGCCGCTGTCGATGGTCGGCGCGCTCGCAGCATTGCAACTCTCGGGCGGCACGCTCAACGTCTATTCGCAGATCGGCCTGGTGACGCTGATCGGCCTGATCACCAAACACGGCATCCTCATCGTCGAGTTCAGCAACCAGTTGCGGCAGCAGGGCCGCGACGTCCGCGACGCGGTGATGCAAGCCGCCACGCTGCGCCTGCGCCCGATCCTGATGACCACCGGCGCGATGGTGCTCGGCGCGCTGCCGCTGGCGCTGGCCACCGGCGCCGGTGCCGAGAGCCGCCAGCAGATCGGCTGGGTCATCGTCGGCGGCATGAGCGTCGGCACGCTGCTGACGATCTTCGTCGTGCCGACGGTCTACACCTGGTTCGCAAGGGCGCGTGTGCCGGGCGAGATCACCGAGCTGGCGAGCGCGGACGCGGTTGCGGCGAAGTAGCTGGGGGCGCGGCCCGGCCGCTCCTTCGGGGCTGCGCGGCCACCCATTGCTTCAACGCATCGTCCATGCGCGTCTGCCAGCCTTCGCCGCCCGCGCGGAAGAACTCCAGCACCTCTGCGCTGTAGCGCACGCTGACGAGTTGTTTGGTGGGCGCAACCTGCGGCCCACGCTGGCCCGGCTTGCGCTTCGCGGCCACGGCATCACGCACCGCAGCGTAGCCGCCGCCCTTGACGACGACAGCGTCTTTCCATTTCGCGGCTTCCTTCGGGTTGAGGACGCGGTCTTTGCCCGGCGCACGAGCAATGACTTCTTCCCATTCCAAAGGCTTAGCGGGCCGTTTCTTTGACGTAATTCCTGACTTCATGTTTCTCTGCCTTTCGCAGGCTGATAGCGTGGAAGTCGTCGTCTCGTTCCGTGTAGGTCAGGTGGACGACTTCCCCGTGGAGCCAACCGATGGCGTTGAGACGAAGCTCGCCATATCGGTCGCGTTTGTCTTCAAACACCACGACCGGTCCGTCGAACAACTGCTCGCAACCCTCGAAGTCGAGACCGTGTTCGCGCAGGTTCTTGCGGCGTTTGGCCTCGTCCCAGGTCGGCATGGTTTGATTGTAGCTACGAAAAACCTCGCTGGCGAGTCGCTTTCACCCCGCCCGCGACGCCGCATGCACCCCGAACACGCCGACGACGATCAGCCCGATGCTGACCAGCTTCAACGCCGTCGCCGGCTCCTTGAAGTACCAGAAGCCGATGGCCGCGGTGGCGACGGTGCCGACGCCGGACCAGACGGCATAGACGACCGACAGGCCGAGCACGCGGATGACGAAGGTGTTGAGCGCGAACGAAACGGCATAGAAGACGAAGATCATCACCGACGGTGTCAGGCGCGTGAAGCCGTCGGACAGGCGCATGCAGACCGTGCCGCCGATCTCGAAGACGATCGCGGCGGCGAGCAGCCACCAGGCTTGTGCAAAGGTCGGCGTGAAGCTCACACGAGGCCGTCGAACGGGATCACGTCGACTTCATCGCCCGCATTCACGTTGCCTTGCTCGTGGTGCAGCACGACCATGCCGTTGGCCGCGCTCATCGATGACAGGATGCCGGAGCCCTGGCTGCCGGTGATGGCGACCTGCCAGCGGCCATCTGCGTCGCGGGTGACGATGCCGCGCTGGTATTCGGTGCGGCCGGGCTTCTTGCGCAGCGGCGTGGTGCAGGCGGCGCGCAGCAGCGGCTGAGCGGCTTCGGTCATGCCGCTCATCGCGCGCAGGGCGTCGCGCACGAAGGCGTAGAAGGTCACCATCACGGCCACCGGGTTGCCGGGCAGGCCGAAGAGGATGGCGTTGTCGATGCGCCCAATCGCCATCGGCCGGCCCGGCCGCATCGCGATGCGCCAGAACAGCACGTCGCCGAGCTCGGCCATGATCTTCTTCGTGTGGTCGGCCTCGCCGACGGAGACGCCGCCGGAGGTGATGACGGCGTCGGCGCTCGCCGCCGCTTCGCTGAACGCGGCGCGCAGCGCGGCCGGGTCGTCGCGCACGACGCCGAGGTCGATCACGTCGCAGCCCAGGCGCTGCAACATGCCCCAGATGGTGTAGCGGTTGCTGTCGTAGACGCAGCCGGCGGGCAGCGGCTCGCCGATCGAGCGCAGCTCGTCGCCGGTGGAAAAGAAGGCGACGCGCAGCTTGCGAAACACCGGCACTTCGGCCTGGCCAAGCGAGGCCAGCAGGCCAAGATCGGCAGGGCGCAGCAGGCGGCCGGCGCGCAGCGCCGACGAGCCGCGGGCGAGGTCTTCGCCTTTGAGCCGGCGGTTGTCGCCCGCGCAAACGACATTCGCGGGGATGCGCACGGCGTTGTCGCCGTCGAGCTTGGTGAACTCCTGCGGCACGACGGTGTCGAGGCCGTCCGGCATCACCGCGCCGGTCATGATGCGCACGCAGTGGCCGGCCGGCACCGTGCCGCTGAAGTTCTGCCCGGCGAAGCCGGTGCCGGCGATGCGCAGCACCGAGTCGGCGTCGCTGGCCAGGTCCGCGCCGCGCAGCGCATAGCCGTCCATCGCCGAGTTGTCGTGAGAGGGCACGTCGATCTGCGAGACGATGTCGCGTGCCAGCACGCGGCCGAGTGATGCGCGCAGGGCGATGCTCTCGACGGCCGTCACGCGCGGCACCAGGCGCGCGATGAACTCCTGCGCCTGTGCCACCGGCAGCGCGTTCGGGTCGTAGCCGGCAACGCAGGAGGCGATCTGTTCGAGGGTCTGCGAGCTCATCTCAGATTCAGCAGCATGTGGTGCTTGTCGAAGAACTTGCCGCCGACGCGGATCGCGCGCGGCAGCGTGCCGTAGCGCACGAAGCCGCTGCGCTCGTACAGGCCGCTCGGCCGCCGCATTGCCGGCGGTGACGTTGAGCGTGAGCTGGTGCAACTCAGCGTCGGCGCTGGCGCGCTCGATCAGCGCATCGATCAACGCGCGGCCGACGCCGCGGCCCTGTTCGTCGGTGTGCACCATCATGCCGATGATGTGGCCGATGTGCTGCACCTTGATGCGCGCATCGTGCTCGCAGGTGGCAGCGCCGACGAGCCGGTCGCCGCGGAAGGCGCCGAGCGTGAAGGACCGCGAGTCGTCGCTGCCCAGGCGCGCCGCATAGCTTTGCGCGGTGCGCAGGGCTTCTGTCGCCGCGTCCGAGGTGAAGGCCTCTTCATGCTGAGACATCACATGAACGCGCAGCGCCTTGTAGGCGTCGAGGTCGCTGGCTTGCAGCGCGCGCACGACGAGACCGGGTTGCAGCGTCATCTTTGAAGCTGCGCCAGTTCCTGCGCCGTGTTGGCGTTGAAGAACGCCTTGGCATCGGCAAAGCGCACCGGCACCGCCTTGTGCTGCGCAAACCAGGCGTCGATCTTGCGGCCGCCGCCCTGCATGAAGGCGACGAGGCTTTCCATCAACTCGCTTTTCAGCAGGCAGAACACCGGATGCGTCTGCTCGCGGCCGTCGGCTTCTGTCGTCACGGCGTAGGCGATGTCGGCTTGCTGCTCTTCGGCGGCGCGGGCGAGTTGCGCCACCAGGTCGAGCGGAAAGTCCGGCGTGTCGCAGGGCACGGTGACGAGCCACGGCGTTTGACATTGCTCGAGCCCGACGAGCACGCCGGCCAGCGGCCCGGCAAAGTTGTCGATCGAGTCCGGATACACCGGCGCGCCGAGCGCTTCGTAAGCACCGAGGTTGCGGTTGGCGTTGATCAGCATCGCGCCGACCTGCGGCTGCAAGCGCATCAGCGCGTGCATCGCCAGCGGCAGGCCGCGGTGGTTCTGCAAGCCTTTGTCGACGCCGCCCATGCGGCTGCCGCGGCCGCCGGCGAGGATGAGGCCGGTGATGCCGGTGGCAGCAATCATCGCTGGCCAGCGCCGGGCCGCTCCCAAGCAGCCAGCGCTCCCCTGGGGGGATGCGAGCGAAGCGAGCAAGGGGCCGTCATCTAGCCTCCGATGTAGTGCATCTCGACCTTGCGCTCCAGGCTCGGCGCGGCACCGGCGCTGCGCAACTCGGAGTAGCGGTCGCTGCGCTGCGTCCAGATCTCGGCCAGTGCGCCGGCAATCTGCCCGTCGCTCGCATTGGTTTCACGCAGCAGGTGCCGCAGGTCATGGCCCTGGGTCGCGAACAGGCACAGGTACAGCTTGCCCTCGGTGGACAGCCGTGCGCGGTTGCAGTCGCGGCAGAAGGCTTGCGTGACGCTCGAGATGACGCCGATCTCGCCGCCGCCGTCGGCGTAGCGCCAGCGCTCGGCCGTCTCGCCTTCGCTCTGCGCGCCGATCGGCTGCAGCGGGTACACGCGGCCGATGCGCTCGATCAGCTCGCGCGACGGCAGCACATGGTCCATGCGCCAGCCGTTGGTCTGGCCGACGTCCATGTACTCGATGAAGCGCAGCACGACCGCGCCGCCGTAGTGCTCGCGGAACCAGCGCGCCATCGGCAGCACTTCGCCGTCGTTGGTGCCGCGCTTGACGACCATGTTGACCTTGACCGGGCTCAAGCCCGCAGCCAATGCCGCGTCGATGCCGGCCAGCACATCGGCCACCGGGAAGCCGACGTCGTTCATGCGCTGGAAGATCGCGTCGTCGAGCGCGTCGAGGCTGACGGTGATGCGCTTGAGGCCGGCGTCGGCGAGCGCTTGCGCTTTCTTCGTCAGCAAGGAGCCGTTGGTGGTGAGCGTCAGGTCGAGCGCCTGGCCGTCGGCGCTGCGCAGTTCGGCCAGCATGCCGACCAGCACTTCGAGGTGCTTGCGCAGCGTCGGCTCGCCGCCGGTGAGGCGAATCTTCTTCACGCCGTGCGATGCGAAGACGCGCGCCAGCCGCGTGATCTCTTCGAAGCTGAGCAGCGAGGTCTGCGGCAGGAAGGCGTAGTCGCGGTCGAAGACTTCCTTGGGCATGCAGTAGCTGCAGCGGAAATTGCAGCGGTCGGTGACCGAGATGCGCAGGTCGCGCAGCGGCCGGCCGAGCGTGTCGGCGAGCAGGCCGTTGGGTGCGCGCACGTCGGCGGGCAGGCGCGGCACGAGCGCAGGGTGGCGCTGCTCGGCGATCGGGATCACGCCAGCCTTGCGGCTTTGCGTCGAGGGTGGCAGTGAGGCTTCGCCCATGCGGCGATTGTGCTGCACGGCCGAAGCCTGTTCAGCCGCCGGGGGCAGGGAGTGCGTTGGCGATCACCAGCCGCCGTGCGCCGTCGAAGCGCTGCAGCCAGTAGCTGCTGCGCATCGGCTCCAGCCGCACCACGGCGCCGGTGCGCGGCGCATGGATGAAACGGCCGTCGCCGATGTAGATGCCGACATGCGAGTTGGTGCGCTGCAGCGTGTTGAAGAAGACGAGGTCGCCGGGCTGCAACTCGAAGCCCGGCACATCGACAAAGCGCGCCGCGCCGGCCTGCTCGTGCGAGCGCCGCGGCAGCGCGACGCCCAGGTGCGTATGGAACAGGTGGCGCGTGAAGCCGCTGCAATCGAAGCCGTTTTCGATGTCGTTGCCGCCCAGCCGATAGGGCACGCCGACCAGGCCGATCGCCGACACCAGCAGCCCGGCGACGCGCGGGTCCGGCGCCGTCTCGACGGTCGTGCGGCGGTCGAACGGCGTGCGCCGCAGCGCAGCGGGCGGCGTCGCGCAGCCCCACAGGCCGCTCAAAAGGGCCAGCGTGGCGAGGTGGGTGGCGCGGCGGGTCGGCATCGGATTGAGGGTATCCGCAATTGCGCCGATTCTCAATACCGACAAGGGTTTACGGTCTTTATTGCATGTGAAATCTAGGGTGTGCTGACATATCAATCGTGCCCGCGCCGGGGTGGCCAAGGGCACTGGCGTAGGCGCGCCGCGCGGCCCGGGCTCGACGCCCGGGCAAGCGGCGCAACACCCGCCAGTGCCCTTGGGTACCCCGGCCCTTCGGGTGGGACCCCAGAAAGGGCCCACTCGGTGTTGCAAGGCTTCGCCGGGGCCCAACCCCGGCTGTGCCTTGCGCCTGGATTGGGCCCTTTCTGGGGTCCCACGCGGGCACGATTCATATGTCAACACACCCTAGATGCCGGCGAGGTCCGCCCGCGTCAGCACCTGCGGCGCCAATGGCCGCGCGCCGCGCGCGCACACACAATGCGAGCAAGGAGACAACGTCATGTTCAAAGCACTCTGGTTGCAGAAGGATGACGCCGGCTTTCGCGCCGGTGTCGAATCGCTGGCCGACGATCGGCTGCCGGCGCTGGGCGACGGCGATGTGCTGCTCGCCGTCGAGTACTCGACGCTGAACTACAAGGATGGCCTGGCGATCACCAACAAGGGTCCGGTGGTGCGCACGTGGCCGATGGTGCCGGGCATCGACGGTGCGGGCACGGTCATCGACAGCCGGCATGCGAAGTGGAAGGCCGGCGACCGTGTGATCCACAACGGCTGGGGTGTCGGCGAAACGCGCTGGGGCTGCCTGGCCGAACGCGCCGTGCTTTCGGGCCACGGCCTGGTGCGCTTGCCGGCGAACTTCACGCCGCGGCAGGCGATGGCGATCGGCACCGCGGGCTACACCGCGATGCTGTGCCTGCTGGCGATCGAGCGTCATGGCGCCACGCCCGCCGAGGGTGAGGTGCTCGTCACCGGCGCCACCGGCGGCGTCGGCAGCGTCGCCGTGGCGCTGCTCTCGAAGCTGGGCTGGCGCGTCGTCGCCTCGACCGGCAAGGCGCACGAAGCGGCGTACCTGACGTCGCTCGGCGCCGCCGAAGTCATCGACCGCGCCGCGCTCGGCGCCGCCGGCAAGCCGTTGCAGAAAGAGCGCTGGGCCGCCGTGGTCGACACGCTGGGCTCGCACACCCTGGCCAACGCCTGCGCGCAAACGCGCTACGGCGGCGTGGTGGCGGCGTGCGGCCTGGCGCAGGGCATGGACCTGCCATCGAGCGTGGCGCCGTTCATCCTGCGCGGCGTCACGCTGGCTGGTGTGGACAGCGTGATGTGCCCGCTGCCGCAGCGCGAACAGGCGTGGCAGCGCCTGGCGCGCGACCTCGATGCGAAGCTGCTCGAATCGATGACCACCGAAGTCGGCCTCGATCAGGCCATCGCCAAGGCCGACGCGCTGATGCAGGGTCAACTGCGCGGGCGCGTCGTCGTGCGCACCGGCATCTCCACCATCACCGCCTGACCCGGCGCCGTGCAGCCGCTGTCGCAGCAGCGGCCGGGTTGGCGGTTCTTCGTGATCGCGCGTGTCTCGTCGCTCGTTTGGCGCCAGCACACCACGCTCGAGCAGGCGTTCGACCAGCTCGACCTTGCTGCCCAGCGGGTAGTGGCGCCAGATCTCCTGCTTCATCGCCGCCGGCGAGCCGCCGCCGTGCAGGCTGATCAGCGAGTACCAGCCGCCCTGGTACGACGCCGTCAGGTCTTCGATGAAGCGCGCGACTTCGATGCGCTTGTCGTACGGCACGTTCGGGTTGGCGCGCAGCACCTCGGCCAGCGTCGCCGCGGTGGCCGGGTTGTGGTCTTCGTCGGGGCCGGGCAGGGCCACGATCAAACCGCCCGAGACCTCGTGCGCCAGGCGGTGCATGTCGTAGATCTGCGTGGCCAACAGCAGCTTGCCGATGTTGGCGAACACCGGCTCGGGCATGAAGTTGCCGGCATGCGCATCGGCCGTGGCATAAACGCTCGCCGCCACGCCACAAGCGTAGAAGCCCTCGACGATCTTGATCAGCTCGACCATCGGCTCGCGCAGGTTGCTCTTGTCGCCGGGGTCGAAGCCGTTGGCCTCGCACATCAACGCGCCGGCGCCGATCAGCAGGTCGCCGAAGCCGGCGCGCGCGGCGATGCAACTGTGGCGGTGGTGCGTGGCGTAGCTGTAGGTCAGGGTGCTGCTGTGCTCCCAGTCACCGGCATAGAACACGCGCTCCCACGGCACCGCCACGCGGTCGAAGATCAGCACCGCTGTGCACTGGCCGTACTTGCGCGAGAACAGGGCACTGCCATGTTCCAACTTGTCGCCCGGCCGGCCCGCCGGGCGCGAGACCATCGTCAGGCCCGGCGCATCGACCGGCAGCGCGCAGCAGACCGCGAAGTCGGCGTCTTCCGCGCCCATGTTGCGGCTCGGCATGACGAGGATCTCGTGCATGTACGGCGCGCCGGTGACGATCGCCTTGGTGCCCGAGATGACGATGCCGCGGGCGTTGCGCTCGACCACATGCACGTAGGTGTCCGGCACGGCCTGCTGGTGCGGCTTCTTGCTGCGGTCGCCCTTGGCGTCGGTCATGGCGATGCCGAGCGTCAGGTCGTCGTCCTGCATGCGCGCAAGAAAGGCGTCGAAGCGCGCGCGGTGTTCGCTGCCGCCGCGGGCGTCGTCGATGCGCGCCGTGACCTGCGCCAGCGCATTGAGCGCGTCGTGCGCCAGGTAGCGCTGCGCGCAGCCGGTTTCCTGGCACAGCAGGCGCACCGCTTCGAGCTTGTTGAGCAGGTCGCCCGCCGACTCGTTGACATGCAGCATGCGGTTGACGCTGCGGCCGCGGCGGGCCTGCGTCGCCAGCGCGATCGGTGCATGACGGGCGTCGCGCGCGAAGTCGTAGGTGTAGGCCAGCGCGTTGACGCCGGGTGCGAGCGCCGGCGCGTCGGCCACCGACTCGATGCGCTGTCCGTCCACATAGACCGTCGGCTTGAAGCGGCGCAGCGACTCGCGGTAGTCGGCGCCGGACATCAGCGTGGCCGGCGTGGCGGTGGCAGTGGCGGTGGTGGGCAGTGCGGCATTCATGCCCGCATTGAAGCACCACCGCGGCACGAAGGCTACATTTCCGCCCATGCCCGCCGACCTGATTTCGCCCACCCGCTGCGTGCTGGTGCTGGTGGACTACCAGCAGCGCCTGATGCCGCTCATCGACCGCGGCGAACAGGCCGTGGCACACGCACTGCGGCTGGCCGATGCGGCGCGCGGGCTGGGCATCACCGTCATCGGCACCGAGCAGAACCCGGCCGGGCTCGGGCCCAACCTCGAGGCGATCCGTCAGCGCTGCGCAAGCACGATCGTGAAAATGCACTTCGATGCCTGCGAGGACGGGCTGCTCGATCCGATCGCGGATCATGACCAGGTGGTGATCGCCGGCTGCGAAGCGCATGTCTGCCTGATGCAGACCGCCCTGGGCCTGTTGCGCAGCGGGCGCCGCGTCTGGGTGGTCGCGCCGGCGTGCGGCTCGCGCTCGGCGACAGATCAGGCACTGGCGATGCAGCGCCTGCAGACGGCGGGTGCGACGCTCGTCAGCAGCGAGATGGTGGTGTTCGAATGGTTGCGCAGTTGCCGCCACGAGCGGTTCAAGACGGTGCTGCCGCTGCTGAAAACCCGGATCGATTGAGGAGACATCTTGATGAACTACGCCGACTTCTACCGCCGCTCGATCGAGCAACCCGAGGCCTTCTGGGCCGAGCAGGCCCAACTGATCGACTGGCAGCGCCCGTTCACCAAAGTCTGCGACTACAGCAAGCCGCCGTTCGCGAACTGGTTCGTCGGCGGGCAGACCAACCTGTGCCACAACGCGGTGGATCGGCATGCGGCCACGCACCCGGACCGCAACGCGCTGATCTGGGTGTCGACGGAAGTCGATCAAGAAAAGATCTACACCTTCGCGCAATTGCAGCGCGAGGTCGAGTGCATGGCATCCATGCTGCTCGCCCTGGGCGTCAAGCAGGGCGACCGCGTGCTGCTCTACATGCCGATGATCCCCGAGGCCGCGTTTGCGATGCTGGCCTGCGCGCGCATCGGCGCCATCCACTCGGTGGTCTTCGGCGGCTTTGCGAGCCACAGCCTGGCCAGCCGCATCGAGGACGCGCAGCCCGTCGTCGTCGTCAGTGCCGATGCCGGCTCGCGCGCCGGCAAGGTGGTGCCGTACAAGGGCCTGCTCGACGAGGCGCTTCGCTTGTCGTCGCACAAACCAGGCAAGGTGCTGCTGGTCGATCGCGGCCTGGCGCCGATGCCGCGCACCGCCGACCGCGACGTCGAGTACACGCTGCTGCGCGAACAGCACAAGGACGCCAGGGTGCCGTGCGCCTGGCTCGACGCCACGCACCCGAGCTACACGCTCTACACCAGCGGCACGACAGGCACGCCCAAGGGCGTGCAGCGCGACACCGGCGGCTACGCGGTGGCGTTGGCGGCGAGCATGAAGCACATCTTTCTCGGCCAGCCGGGCGAGACGTACTTCAGCACCAGCGACATCGGCTGGGTCGTCGGCCACTCGTACATCGTCTATGGGCCGCTGATCGCCGGCATGGCGACGATCATGTACGAAGGTTTGCCGATCCGCCCCGACGCCGGCGTCTGGTGGCAACTGGTCGAGCGCTTCAAGGTGACGTCGATGTTCTCGGCGCCGACCGCCGTTCGCGTGTTGAAGAAGCACGACCCGGCGTTTCTGAAAAAGTACGACCTGTCATCGCTGCGCGCGCTGTTCCTCGCCGGCGAGCCGCTCGACGAGACGACCGCGCAGTGGATCGCCGACGGCCTGGGCCGGCCGATCATCGACAACTACTGGCAGACCGAGACCGGCTGGCCGATCTTGAGCCTGTGCAACGGCGTCGAAAAGGCGCACAGCAAGTTCGGCTCGCCGGGCAAAGCGGTCTATGGCTACGACGTGAAACTGCTCGACGAAAACACCGGCGAGGAGTTGAAGGGCGCGAACCAGAAAGGCGTGGTCGTGATCGAAGGCCCGCTGCCGCCGGGCTGCATGCAGACCGTGTGGCGCGACGACGCGCGCTTCGTCAGCACCTACTGGAAGAGCATTCCGGGCAAGCAGGTGTACTCGACGTTCGACTGGGGCATCCGCGACGAAGACGGCTACTTCTTCATCCTCGGCCGCACCGACGACGTCATCAACGTCGCCGGGCATCGGCTGGGCACGCGCGAGATCGAGGAGAGCATTTCGTCGCATCCGAACGTGGCCGAGGTGGCGGTGGTCGGCGTCGCCGATCAGTTGAAGGGCCAGGTGGCGATGGCCTTCGTGGTGCTGAAGTCACCGACCGACGAGCCGCTGAAGTTGGAAGGCGAGATCATGAAAGTGGTCGATGGGCAGCTCGGCGCCGTCGCGCGGCCGAGCCGCGTGCGCTTCGTCACCGTGCTGCCGAAGACGCGCTCGGGCAAGCTCTTGCGCCGCGCCATCCAGGCCGTGTGCGAAGGGCGTGATCCGGGCGACCTGACGACGATCGAAGATCCGTCGGCGCTGCAGCAGGTCAAGGATCTCGTCGCCGCGGGCTGATCCGCCCGCGCGGGCACAATCGCCGCCTCGTCAAGCCACCTCGAGGCGACATGCGCACCCGCATCATCTTCCTGACCCTCGCCCTGGCCGCCACGAGCGGCTCTGCGGCGGCTTCCCCTTTGCCAGGCCCGGCGTTTGCGCAGTACGCCGACGCCGCCGCGCTCGAAGCGGCATGC
This sequence comes from uncultured beta proteobacterium, assembly GCA_963732625.1. Taxonomy (GTDB): domain Bacteria; phylum Pseudomonadota; class Gammaproteobacteria; order Burkholderiales; family Burkholderiaceae_C; genus CADEEN01. The sequence goes on from CAVTAM010000002.1 coordinate 55,296, forward strand.
ACGAAGAACCTGGCCACCGTGCAGTCTGCCGTGCGCAAGCTCGAAGCGCAGAAACCCGGCCCGCGCTGGCTCGCCGCCTACGACGACATCAACGCGCTGGCTGAAGATCTGGCCGGGCCGATCTACCTGCTCTCCAACGTGCACCCGGACAAGCCGATGCGCGACGCCAGCGAGGCCTGCGAGCTGCGCTGGCAGGACTTCTTCTCCACGCTCGGCCAGAACGAAAAGCTCTACAAGGCAGTCAGGCAACTGAAGCCCCGTGACGCGATCGACCGCGAGCTGGTGAAGAACACGCAGGAAGGCTTCGAGGACGCCGGTGTCAGCTTGCCGCCCGAGCAGCGCCAACGCGCCAAAGCGATTCAGGACCGCATCACCGAACTCAGCCAGAGCTTCGACAAGAACGTGCGCGAAGCCGGCATCCAGGTGGCTTTCACCGAATCCGAGTTGAAGGGCGTGCCCGAGGGCGTGTGGAAGAACGCCCAGCGCGACGCCGAAGGCCGCGTGCTGCTCGGCCTCGACTACCCGACGTACGGCCCGGTGATGGACCAGGCGCAGAGCGGCGCCGCGCGCGAGCGCCTGTGGCGCGCCAAGCAGACCGAGGGTGGCCAGGTCAACTTGAAGCTGCTCGCCGAGATCGCCAAGCTGCGCCTCGAATACGCACGACTCTTCGGCTTCAACAGCTTTGCCGACTTCACGCTGCGCCGTCGCATGGCCGAGAGCACCGACAAGGCCAAGCGCTTTCTCGAAGACGTTCGCCTGGCGGTGACCGAGCGCGAGAAGCGCGAGCTCGACGAGTTGCGCGAGGCCAAGGCCAAGGACCTCGGCAAGCCGGTGGCCGATGTGAAGCTCGAACGCTGGGACGTCGGCTACTACAGCGAGCGCACGAAGCGCGAGCGCTACAGCGTCGATCAGGACGCCTTGCGCCCCTACTTCCCGCCGCAGGAGAGCCTGGCGCTCGTCATGCGCATCATCGAAAAGACGATGGGCGTGAAGTACACGCGCGTGCCCGGCGTGAAACTCTGGCACCCGGATGCACAGGCCTTCGTTGCCAGCGACGTGAAGAGCGGCAAGGCGCTGGCCACGCTGTACATCGACGCGTATCCGCGCGAGGGCAAGTACAACCATGCGGCGGTGTGGCCGATCCGCAGCGCCTCGACGCGGCTGAGACGCGCGCCGCAAGCCGCGCTCGTCGTCAACATCGACCGCAAGGGCCTGAACCTCGACGAGATGAACACGCTGCTGCACGAGTTCGGCCACGCGGTGCACAACAACCTCGGCGCCACGCGCTACTCGTCGGGCAACGTGCTGCGCGACTTTGTCGAAGCGCCTTCGCAGATGCTCGAAGAGTGGATCTACGAGCCGCGCGTGATGGCGTTGATGCGGGACGTCTGCGCCACGTGCAAGCTGGTGCCCGGCGAGTTGCTCGCCAAGGCCAAGGTGGCCGAGCGCTACGGCAAGGGCGTGCGCTACGCACGCCAGCAGTTCTATGCCAGCTTCGACCTGGCGCTGCATGGCGCCGATGCGCCCGAGCCGATGGCGCTGTGGTCGAAGATGGAAGAAGCCACCGTGCTCGGCCATGTGCCGGGCACGCTCGGCCCGGCCGGCTTTGGCCATGTCGCCAGCGGCTACGCCGCCGGCTACTACGGCTACCTGTGGAGCGAAGTCGTCGCCGCCGATCTGCGCACCGCTTTCGGCAACGACAAGCTCGATGCCAAGGTGGGCCGGCGCTACCGCGACACCGTGCTCGCCAACGGCGCGCAGCTGCCGCCGCAGCAACTGGTGCGCGCGTTCCTCGGCCGCGACAGCAACTCGAAGGCGTTCTTCGAGGAGTTGAAGCGCTAGTCCACCGAGTCAGTCGAAACTGAGCAGCACCTTCATCGACTGCGTGCGGTCGGCCGCGAGCGCGAAGGCGCGGCCGGCGTCGCGGTAGGGCAGCGTCGCCGACACCAGCGGCTTCAAATCGACCAGGCCCTGGTTGATCAGCGCCACGGCCACCGCGAACTCCTCGTGGAAGCGGAAGGCGCCGCGAATGTCGAACTCCTTGCCGACCACGGTGTTGAACGGCAGCGTGAGTTCGCTGCCCGACAGCCCGAGCTGCACGATGATGCCGCGCGGGCGCACCACGTCGAAGGCCGCACGCAGTGCGCGCTCGTTGCCGCTGCACTCGAACAGCACGTCGAACTGGCCTTTGTCGGCGGCGTAGCGCGACAGCGCGGCCGCGTCTTCAGCGACGTTGATCGTCTCATCGGCGCCGATCTTTTCCACCTTGCGCAGCGGCTGCGACACGACATCGGTGGCGACGATGTGCGTCGCGCCGGCACGGCGCGCGGCGATGATCGTCATCGCGCCGATCGGTCCGCAGCCGGTGACGAGCACCTTGCGCCCGAGCAGCGGCCCGGCGCGGTTGACCGCGTGCAGCGCAACGGCCAGCGGCTCGGCCATCGCGCCTTCGGCGTCGCTGACGCCATCCGCCAGTTTGTGCGCCTGATGCGTTTCGATGACGAGCTCCTTGCGGAACGCGCCCTGCACGTGCGGCATGCGCATCGCGCTGCCGAAGTAGCGCATGTCCAGGCAGTGGTTCTGCAGGCCGAGCTGGCAGAAGCGGCAGACGCTGCACGGCCGGCTCGGGCTGACGGCGATGCGCTCGCCGACCGCGAAGCCCGCCACACCGGCGCCGACCTCTTCGACCACTCCCGACACCTCGTGGCCCAGCACCATCGGCTCCTTGATGCGGATCGTGCCGAAGCCGCCATGCTGGAAGTAGTGCAGGTCCGAGCCGCAGATGCCGCCGGTGCGCACGCGGATGCGCATCTGGCCGGCGCCGACCTCGGGCGTGGCAACGTCTTCGACGCGAAGGTCGCCGGCGGCGTGAATGACGAGTGCGTCCATGAAATCAGTCCGTGTGAGTGAGAAGGATCAGCCGGTCAGGAACTTCAGCGGCACCATGACGATGGCCGGAAACGCGATCAGCAGCCCGAGCACGACGAGTTGCGACAGCAGGAACGGCCACACGCCTTTGATCACGTCGTGCATCGGCACACGGCCGACGCCGCAGACGACGTTCAACACCGTGCCCACCGGCGGCGTCAGCAGGCCGATGGCGTTGTTGATGATGAAGAGCACGCCGAAGTACACCGGGTCGATGCCGGCCTGGCGCACCAGCGGCATCAGCACGGGGGTGAGGATCAACACCGTCGGCGCGAAGTCGAGCGCGGTGCCGACCACCACGACGAGCAGCATCAGCATCACCATCAACAGCGTCTTGTTGTCGATGAAGGGCGCCATCAGCGTGGCGATCTGGTTCGGGATGTTGGCCACGGTGATCAGCCAGGCCGAGACCAGCGCCGCGGCGACGAGGAACATCACGATCGCCGAGGTCTTGCCGGCGGCCAGCACGATCGCGTAGAGCTGGTGGACCTTGATCTCGCGGTAGATGAACAGGCCGACGAGCAGCGAGTACACGACGGCCACGACTGCCGCCTCGGTCGGCGTGAAGATGCCGGCCTTCATGCCGCCGATGATCGTGAAGGCGAGCAGGTAGCTCCAGAACGCATCGGCCGTGACGCGCAGGCGCTCGCGCATCGGCACCTTGGGTGCGACCTCGACCTTGTCGTTGTGGGCGACGAGCCACCAGGTGACGATCAGCGCCGCGCCCATCATCAGGCCGGGCACGATGCCGGCCATGAACAGCTTGCTGATGGAAACGCCGCCGATCACGCCGAAGAGGATGAAGCCGATCGACGGCGGGATCACCGGCGCGATGATGCCGCCGGCGGCGATCGAGGCCCGCCGAGCGGTCCATGCGGTAGCCGGCCTTGCGCATCATCGGCATCAGCACGGCGGCGAGCGCGGCGGTGTCGGCGACCGCCGAGCCCGACAGGCTCGCCATCACGAGTGCCGCGAACACCGCGACGTAGCCGAGGCCGCCGCGGAAGTGGCCGACCCAGACCATCGCCGAGTTGACGATGCGCCGGCTCATGCCGCCGGCGTTCATCAGCTCGCCGGCGAGCATGAAGAAGGGCACCGCCATCAGCGGAAAGTTGTCGGCGCCGCTGATCAGGTTCTGCGACACGATCTGCGTGTCGAACTGGTCGAGGTGCAGCATCAGCGCGACGCCGCTGACGAGCAGCGAGAACGCGAGCGGCATGCCGAGCGCCATCGCGCCGAGCAGCGAGACGACAAAGACGAGGATCGTCATTTCGGCGCCTGTTTCAGGTCGGCAGGCACATGCGCGAGCGCATCGTCTTCCGAATCATGGACTTGAATCAAGTCGCTGTCGGCGATGCGGCCCGTCGCGAGCTTGACCAGGTTGCCGAGGATGATGAGCCCCATCGCGCCGCTGGCGAGATAGCCGACGCCATACACCCAGATCATCGGCAGGCTGGTCACGGGCGACATCGTCGTTGCATTGATCTGGTGCTGGCGCCAGGTGCCATAGAACATCAGGCAGCAGCAGCCGAACATCAACAGGTGCGACAGGCCGAAGCAGAAGCGCTTGCCGGCGCGCGGCAGCACGCGGATCAGCGTGTCCAGGCCCAGGTGCGCCTTCTCGCGCATGGCGATGATGGCGCCGAGGAACGTGATCCAGATGAAGAAGAACCGCGACAGCTCTTCCGAGAAGTCGAGGCCCGAGTTGAATCCGTAGCGCAGCACGACGTTGCCGAACACCATGACCACCATGGCGCTGAGCATCAGCACCAGCAGCGCCTCGGCGAGCCGGAAGAAGAGATCGTTGAGGGTCTTCATGCGGCTCGCCTGCTGATGCGCTGCTTACTTCGCGGCTTCGATGGCTTGCAGCAGCGCCGCGCCGTTCTTTTCGGCGAAGGCTTTGGCGATCGGCTCCGAGACGATTTTCTGGAACGGCGTCATGTCCACCGTTTCGACGATCTGCATGCCCGACTTCTTCAGCTCGGCCACGACCTTGGCGGCGTTGCCGGCGTTCAGCTCGCGCTGGTACTTCGCGGCGTCGCGCGCGGCCTGCGACGACGATGCCCTGCACGTCGGCCGGCAGGCTGTCGAACTTGGCCTTGTTCATCACCAGCATCAGCGGCGAATAGACATGGTTGCTGATCGTCAGGTGCTTCTGCACTTCGTAGAACTTGGAAGACCAGGTGACGTTGATCGGGTGCTCCTGCGCGTCGAAGGTGCCGGTCTCGAGCGCGGTGTAGAGCTCGGCGATCGCCATCGGCGACGGGTTCATGCCGAGCAGCTTGAAGGCCTGGATGTGATACGGATTGCCGGTGCGAGCGGATCTTCAGGCCCTTCACGTCCTCGGGCGTCTTGATCGGCCGCTTGTTGTTGGTGAAGGCGCGCCAGCCGTTCTCCCAGTAGGCCAGGCCCTTCAGGCCGTGCGGCGACAACTCGTTCAAGACGCCGGTGCCGACCGGGCCGTCGAGCACGGTGTAGGCATGCTGCGCGCTGCGGAAGACGAAGGGCAGCTCCATCGCCGCGGTGTTGGCGACGATGCCGTTGTAGTTGGACGCGCCGCTGGAGACGATGTCGATCGTGCCGCCGCGCACGCCGTTGATCATCGCCGCGTCGTTGCCGAGCTGGTTGGCCGGGAAGATCGTGATCTCGACGTCGCCCTTGGTGCGCTCCTTGACCAGCTCGGCCATCTTCACCGCGGCGGCGTGCTGGCCGTCGGTGGTGTTGACGGCGTGGCCGAGCTTCAAGTTGAACTTGGCGGCAAAGGCGGTGGGGGCCAGGCAGGCGAGGGCGGCTGCGGTGACCAGTAGGCGTCGGGAAAAGTTCATCGTCTGTCTCCGTGGGTTCATGAAGTGGATGCGGGCTTGAGCACGTTGTGCAATGGCCGCCCTGTGGCCAGTCGTTCGATGTTGTCTGCCATCGTCTGCTGGCGCCTCAGCACTGTCCCTGATGTCCAGCCGGACATGTGCGGCGTCATGACAACGTTGTCGAGTGCGGCGAAGTCGAGCTTCGACGGTGCGCATTCGGGCTGATCGGCCGTCGGGTACTGGTACCAGGTGTCGATGACGGCGCCGCCGAGGCGCTTCGAACGCAGCGCTTCGTAGAGTGCCTGCTCGGCCACCACCGGCCCGCGGCCGACGTTGACGAGCCACGCCGACGGCCGCATCGCGTTCAGTGCGGCGGCATCGACGATGCCTTGCGTCTCTCGCGTCAGCGGCAGCGTGACGACGACGACATCGCAGTCGGCGAGGAAGGCCTGCAGGTCCGACAGCGCATACGCGCGATCGACAAACTCGCTCGTCACCGCGCTGCGGTTGGCCGCGTGCACGCGCATGCCGAAGGCCTTGGCGCGCAAGGCGATGGCCTTGGCGATGTGGCCGAAGCCGAGCAGGCCGATCGTCTGGCTGCCAAGCTCGGTGCGCAGCGCGTTGGGTCGGCCGGCAAAGTAGGTCCACCGGCCGCGGCGCAGGTCGGTATCGGCCTGCACCAACGGCACATGCCGCGTCAGCAACGCGGCGAAGACGTATTCGGCGATCGCGTCTTCGTGGCCGTGGCAGTTGCACAGCGCGCTCGATGCCGGCAGCAGCGACAGATCGATCGCGTCGGTGCCCGCGGCCGGTGCCTGGTACAGGCGAAGGTGCTGCGGCCGCGGCATCGTCGCATCGAGCTTGATGCCGACGATGACGTCGGCCGATGCGAAGTGCTCGGCCTCGCCTGGCGCCGACAGCGCATCGCTGACATCGACGATGGTGTGCGCCGGATCGATCAAACGATCGAAGCCGTCGCGGAAGTTGGTGGCGTTCTGGCCGTGGAAGAGGATTTTCAAGAGGGCCTCAGGTGTCAGCGCTTGGCAGCGCGGTACTTCTTCAGCTCGCCGTAGAACGACTGTACGAACTCGCTGCCGATCGCTTCGGCGTTCTTGTCCACGACCGGTTGCACCGCGACGCGGATCTTGTCGAGCTCGGCGGCCGGCATCTCGGTGACCGACATGCCCTTGGCCTTCAGCTCGCCCACCACCTCGCCGGCCTGCTTCAACTCGGCCTGGCGTTGGAAGGCGCGTGTCTCCTCGGCCGCTTTCTGCACCGCCTGCTGCTGCTCGGGCGCGAGGCTGCCCCACCACTTCTTCGACGCCACCAGCGCCACCGGGGTGTAGACGTGGTTGGTGATCGTCAGGTACTTCTGCACCTCGTACATCTTGTTGGCGTGCATGTCGACCACCGGATGCTCGTAGCCGTCCAACGCCTTGGTCTCGAGGGCGGGATAGACCTCGGTGAAGGCCATCGGCACCGCGTTCATGCCCATCGCGTTGAAGCTGGCCAGCGCCATCGGGCTTTGCATCACGCGCACTTTCAAGCCCTTCATGTCGGCCATCGTGCCCAGCGGCCGCTTGCTGTTGCTCATGTTGCGGAAGGCGCCGCCCGACCAGACGAGGCCTTGCAGGCTCATGTCGGCCAGGCCTTCGAGCATCTTGCGGCCGACGGCGCCGTCGAGCACATAGGCGGCCTCGGCGTCGCTGGCGAAGACGAAGGGCACGTCGAAGATCTGCAGCTCCTTCTTGCGCGCCGAGATCGGCGAGAGCGCGCCCATGTACAGATCCTGCGTGCCGCTCTGCGTGGCGATCAGCATCTTGTCTTCCGAGCCGAGCTGCGCGCTGCCGAAGACCTCGATCACGACCTTGCCGGCGGTGGCCTTTTCGACCGCCGCGGCGAACTGCTTCATCGCTGCCGCGCGAGGGTGCGTGTCGGCAAACGAGTGGCCGAGCTTGGCGCGTTTGGCATCCTGCGCCAGGGCGCTGCCCAGCATGAACACGGTCACGGCCGCAACGGCCAAAAATCGAACGCTCATCGAAGTCTCCTGTAGGTTCAACGGGTCATCCACTGCAGCGGCCACATCACGATCTGCGGGAACAGCACGAGCAGCGAACATGACGATGGCCTGCGCCACCATGAACGGCAGCACGCCCTTGATGGCGCCGCTCATCGGAATCTTGGCGACGCCGCAGACGACGTTGAGCACCGTGCCCACCGGCGGCGTGACCAGGCCGATGGCGTTGTTCATGATGAACAGCACGCCGAAATACACCGGGTCGATGCCGGCTTGCTTCAGCACCGGCATCAGCACCGGCGTCATGATCAGCACCGTCGGCGTGAAGTCCAGGGCGGTGCCGACGAGCAGCACCATGATCATCAGCGCGAACACGAGCAGCTTCGGGCTGTCCATCAGCGGCTGCACCAGCTCGGCCAGTTGCTGCGGGATGCTGGCGGTGGTGATCAGCCAGGCCGAGACGCCGGCGGCCGAGACCAGGAACATGATCACCGCGGTGGTCTCGGCTGCGCGGTAGAAGAGGTGGAAGAGTTGCGACGGCTTGATCTCGCGATAGACGACGAGGCCGACGAGCAGCGAGTACACCGCGGCGATCACCGCCGCTTCGGTCGGCGTGAAGATGCCGAACTTCAGCCCGCCGATGATGACGATGGGCAGCACCAGCGCCCACAGCGCCTCGCGCGTGGCCTTGATTCGCTCGGGCATCGTGCGTTTCGCCTCGACCTTGACGTTCTCGCGCCCGATCGACCAGCGCCACGCCATCATGATCGCCACGCCCATCAGGATGCCGGGCACGATGCCGGCGATGAACAGCTTGGTGATCGAGACGCCGCCGGTGACGCCGTAGAGGATCATCGCGATCGACGGCGGGATCACCGGCGCGATGATGCCGCCGCAGGCGATCAGGCCGCACGAGCGGTTGATGTTGTAGCCGGCGTTGCGCATCATCGGCACCAGCACGGCGGCCAGCGCGGCGGTGTCGGCCACGGCCGAGCCCGACAGCGAGGCCATGATCACGGCCGCCAACACCGCCACGTAGCCGAGGCCGCCGCGGATGTGGCCGATCCACGACATCGCCATCAGGATGATGCGCCGCGTCATGCCGCCGGCGTTCATGAACTCGCCCGCCAGCATGAAGAACGGCACCGCCAGCAGCGGAAAGCTGTTCGCGCCGTCCCACATGTTCTGGATCACGATCTGCGGATCGGTGACGCCCATGTAGAGCATCATCGACAGGCCGCAGGCGATCAGCGCGAAGGCCACCGGCATGCCGAGTGCCATGAAGCCGAGCAGCGAGGCAATGAAGATGAAGATGATCATGGCTTGGCGCTTGCCGTTGAGCGGATGCGCCGCCATTTCCTTCTCGGCTTCGAGCGCGTCGGCCATGCCTTCTTCATGCACGTCGATCAGCTCGTCGTCGCCGACTTTGCCGGCGAACAAGCGCAGCAGGTTCGACGCGCAGATGAGGCCGATCGCCGTGCCGGTGATGTAGCTCACGCCGAACACCCAGAGCATGCTGAGCTGCGCCACCGGCGAGGCGTTGCCCTTGATGATGTCGTGCTGCAGGTACGTGCCATAGACGATGTAGAAGCAGCAGACCAGCATCACCGCCTGGCTGATGCCCCAGCAGATGCGGCGGCCGAGTGCGGGCAGCAACTGCACGACGATATCGACGCCGAGGTGCGCGCGCCGGCGCATGCCGACCACCGCGCCGAGAAACGTCATCCAGACGAAGGCGAAGCGCGGGATCTCTTCGGACAGGTCGATGCCGGTGTTGAAGAACAGGCGCAGGATGACGTTGCCGAACACCATCACCAGCATCACTGCCAGGCACAGCACCATCACCGCTTCGAGCACGCGCGTCAGCGCGTCGGCGATGGCCTTCAAGGGGGTGCCCATGCCTGTCTTGCGCTGCGGTCTTACTTCGCTGCGCGCGCTGCTGTCGATCTCGGCCTGGAAGCCCTTCACAAAGTCTTCGCCGATCTGCGGCGCGAACTTGGTCATCACCGGCTTGACCTTGTCCTGGATCTTCGTCAGCTCGGCCGGCGGGATCGCATCGACCGTCACGCCCGCGGCCTTGAACTTGGCGATGACGTCGGCGTTGCCGTCGTCGAGCAGCTTGCGTTGCAGCGCGCCGGCTTCGGTGGCGGCCTTCTGCACGCCGGCCTTGTCGTCGGCCGACAGCGCGTCCCAGAACTTCTTCGAAGCCACCAGCGCGACCGGCGTGTAGACGTGATTCGTCAGCGAGATGTGCTTCTGCACTTCCTGCATCTTGTTCGAGTACATGTGCAGCAGCGGGTTCTCCTGGCCGTCGAGCGCCTTGATCTCGAGCGCGGGGAAGACTTCGGCAAAAGCCATCGGCGTGGCGTTGGCGCCGAGCGTCTTCCAGGTGTCCAGGGCCACCGGATTGGTCATCACTCGCACCTTCAGGCCGCTCACGTCTTCGAGCTTGGTCACGCTGCGCTTGCTGTTCGACAGGTTGCGAAAGCCCATGCCGGTCCACGTCAGGCCGACCAGGCCGCTCGGCTCGATGGCCTGGAAGATCTTCTTCGACGACGGGCCGTTCAACACCGCATAGACCTCTTTCTCGTTGGCGAAGAGGAACGGCAAGTCCCAGACCTGCACTTCCTTGACCTTGGCTGACAGCGGCGCCAGCGTGCCGATGTAGAGCTCTTGCGTGCCGGACTGCACCGCCTGCAACTGCTTCTCGTCGCTGCCGAGCACGGCGCTGTGGAAGGCCTGCACCTTGACGTTGCCCTTGGTGTAGGTGTTCACCAGTTCGGCGAACTTGTTCATCGCCGCGGCCTGCGGATGCGTCTCCGGCATGGCGTGGCCGATCTTGGCTTTGACTTCGGCGAAGGCGGCGCCGCAGGCCAGCAACAGGGCGGCCACGAGGGCCAGGGGCTTGAAGAGGGAACGCATGGTGAAAGTCTCCTGTTGAATAGGTGGCGGATCGTCTTCAGAGGACCGCGAGAAAGCCACCGTCGACATACACGACCTGTCCGTTGACGAAGTCGGATGCGCGCGAGGCGAGGAAGATGGCCGCGCCCACCAGCTCGTCGGGCTGGCCCCAACGCTGCGCGGGCGTGCGGTCCTTGACCCAGGCGTCGAACTTGGGATCGTTCATCAGCGCGGTGTTCATCTCGGTGGCCATGTAGCCGGGGCCGATGGCGTTGGCCTGGATGCCGTGGATCGCCCACTCGGCCGTCATCGCGCGCGTCAGCATCTTGATGCCGCCCTTGGCCGCCGTGTAGGGCGCCACCGTGGCGCGTGCGCCTTCGCTCGTCAGCGAGGCGATGTTGATGACCTTGCCGCCGCGCTGCGCGCGATCATGCGGCGCGCGGCTTCGCGGCCGACGAGAAACGCGCTGGTGAGGTTGACGTCGATCACGCGCTGCCAGTCGGCGAGAGCGAGCTCGACCATCGGCTTGCGGAACTGGATGCCGGCGTTGTTGACGAGGATGTCGATCTCGACGCCCTGCGCGTCGAGCGCCGCGAACGCGCCGACCACTGCTGCTTCGTCGACCACGTTGAACGGCGCTTCGAACACGGTGTGGCCCAACGCGCGCAGCGCCTGCGCGGATTGCCCGACGCGTTTGGCGTCGGTGCCGTTCAACACCACGCGCGCGCCGGCCGCGGCCATGCCGGCCGCGATGCCCTGGCCCAGACCTCGCGACGAGCCGGTGACGAGCGCGGTGCGGCCTTCGAGGCTGAAGAGTTGTGTGGACATGACGCTCCTCAAGCCGCGCTGCGGCGCACGATCAAGTCGCTGCGCTCGAACACGGCAGGTTGCAGATCGACGCCGAGGCCGGGCCCGTCCATCGGATAGACATAACCGCCTTCGATGCGCGGCACGGCGGTGACGAGTTCGTTGTACCAGCCCTTGTAGAAGGCGCGCACCGATTCCTGGATCAGCGTGTTGGGCTGGCTGAAGGACATGTGGATCGCCGCCGCAAAGCCGACCGGCCCGATGCAATCGTGCGGCGCAAATGGGCGGTGATAGGTCTCGGCCATCGAGGCGATCTTGCGGCCTTCGGTCAGGCCGCCGCTCCAGCACAGATCGACCATCACGACATGCATCGCGTCGCGATCGAGCATGTCCTTGTACGGCCAGCGTGAGCCCAGCGTCTCGCTGGCGCAGACCCAGACGTCGGTCGAGCGCGCGTACTCGGCCAGCGCCTGCGGCGAGTTCATGCGGATCGGGTCTTCGTACCAGCGCGGCTTGTAGGGCTCCAACGCGCGCGCGATTTCCTTGGCGGCCGGCAGGTTCCACAGCGAGTGGAACTCGACCATGATCTCCATGCGGTCGCCGACGGCCTTGCGGATTTTCTCGAACGGCTCGCACGCCTTTTTCATTTGCGCTGCGGTGATGTAGAGACCCTTGGTCTCAGCGGCGTGCGGATCGAACGGCCAGATCTTCATCGCGCCGATGCCGTTGGCCAGCAGGTCTTCGGCCAGCGCGTCGGCGCGGTTCATGAAGCCGTCGAGGTCTTCGTACGGGCCTTGCGTCTGGCCGAGCGCCCAGTTCGACACCGGCTTGATGTTCTTCGAGCGCACGTAGCCGGTGCCGGCGCAGGTGTTGTAGACGCGCAGCTTGTCGTGGCACAGGCCGCCGAGCATCTGGTGCACGGGCTGGTTGCAGACCTTGCCGAACAAGTCCCACAGCGCGATGTCGATGGCCGACGCGGCGCGGTACTCGACGCCGGTGGACGACTGCGCCATCGGCAGGTTCAGCATCTCCTTGTGCAGCGCCTCGATGTGCAGCGGGTCGCGGCCGAGCAGGCGGGCGGCGAGCGTGTCGTGGATGTGCGCTTCAACCGCGCCGGCGCCGTAGAAGGTTTCGCCGAGGCCGATGACGCCGGCGTCGGTGTGCACGCGGGCCCAGATGACGTTGGAGAACTCTTCGGTGCGAAGGGTCTCGATGGCCGTGATCTTCATGCGCTTCCGTGGAGATGAATCAGCACAAGAATATGGTGATATTTCACGATCGACATCGGTGATTCCACCTATGGCGGGAGGTCGGAGGCGAGCGGCCTGCAATCGACGCTGATGAGCCGTTGACAGGCTTCTAATATGTCAGCGATTCACCTACCATGCGATGACATGCAAAGCCGACGAAGCACAGGCAAGACGATGCCCAGCAAAGCCCAGAAACGGCCGCGATTGATCGAGGTGCCTCGGCTGGTGCCGGCGGCCAAGCCCAAAGCGGCGCCGCGCACCGCGAGCCCGCTGAACCAGTTCGAGCAGGCCTACGAGGCGATCGAGGAGCGGCTCGTGAGTTGCGAGCTGCAGCCCGGCCGCTACCTGGCATTGCAGGAGCTGCAGCAGATGGTCGGCTTCGGCCGCACGCCGGTGCACCAGGCGGTGAGCCGGCTGGCGGCCGACACGCTGATCACCGTGCATCCGCGGCGCGGCTTGCAAGTCGCGCCGATCGATCTGGCGCGGGAGCGCGTGTTGCTGCAACTGCGTCGCGACATGGAGCGCTTCGTCATCCGTCTGGCCTGCGAACGGTCGAGTGCGATGCACCGCAACCAGATGCTGCACCTGAAGCGCCAGTTGTCCGAGGGACGCGCCGCGATCACGCTCGAATCGTTCAACAGCGTCGACCGGCGCCTCGACCGGCTGTTCCTGGCCATCGCCGGCGAGCCCTTCGTCGACAACACGCTGCGGCCGCTGCACACGATCTTTCGCCGCATCGGCTGGCTCTACCACGCCAAGACCACCGCGCACAACGATCTGCAAGGCACCGTCGACGCGCACCTCGCTTTGCTCGACGCGGTGGCCAACCGTCAGACCGACGCGGCGATCAAAGCGTCGGACGGACTCATCGACTGGGTCGACGGCATGTTCGAAGCGCTCGAGCGCGAGATCGATCCAAGCCTGCTCGACTGCAGCCTCGGCGACCTCGCGGTTTAAAGCACCTCGCTCGCGAAATCCGCCAGCCGCGAACGCTCGCCGCGCGCTAACGTCAGGTGGCCGCTGTGCGGCCAGCCCTTGAATCGATCGACGGCAAACGTCAGGCCCGATGAGCCTTCCGTCAAGTACGGCGTGTCGATCTGCGCCAGGTTGCCCAGGCAGATGATCTTCGTGCCCGGCCCGGCGCGCGTGATCAGGGTCTTCATCTGCTTGGGCGTCAGGTTCTGCGCTTCGTCGATGATGACGAACTTGTTCAGGAACGTGCGGCCGCGCATGAAGTTCAGGCTCTTGATCTTGATCTTGCTGCGCACCAGGTCGTTGGTCGCGGCGCGGCCCCAGTCACCGGCGGCCGAGTCGCTGCGCGCCAGCACTTCCAGGTTGTCGTCGAGTGCGCCCATCCACGGCCCCATCTTTTCCTCTTCGGTGCCAGGCAAAAAGCCGATGTCTTCGCCCACCGGCACGGTGACGCGGGTGACGAGGATCTCGGCATAGCGGCGGTCGTCGAGCACTTGGCTCAAGCCCGCGGCGAGCGTGAGCAGCGTCTTGCCGGTGCCGGCCGTTCCGGTCAGCGTGACGAAATCGCACTCCGGGTCCATCAGCAGGTTGAGCGCAAAGTTCTGCTCGCGGTTGCGCGCCGTCACGCCCCAGACGGCGTTCTTCTGGTGCGTGTAGTCCTTCAACGTTTTCAGCAGCGCCGTCTTGCCGGTGATCTCGGTGACGCGCGCGTACAGCGGCGCCGCGCCCGGCGTTTCGAGGTAGACGAACTGGTTGACCATCAGCACCGGCACCATCGGCCCGGCGATGCGATAGAAGGTGTGGCCGCCTTGCTGCCAGCTCTCCATCGTCTTGCCGTGGCGCTCCCAGAAGTCGGCCGGCAGCGGCAGGATGCCGGTGTAGAGCAGGTCGCCGTCTTCGAGCGTCTTGTCGTTGAAGTAGTCCTCGGCGGCCAGGCCCAACGCGCGCGCCTTGACGCGCATGTTGATGTCCTTGGACACCAGCACCACCTCGCGTTGCGGCTGCTGCTGGCGCAGGCTCATCACCACGCCGAGGATCTGGTTGTCGGCCTTGCCCTGCGGCAAGCCTTCAGGCAATTTCGCGTCGAGGAAGGTGGTCTGGAAGAACAGCTTGCCGCCGGCCTCGCGCTTGCCGGTCTTGGCCAGCGGGATGCCTTCCTTGGGGTCGGCAAAACCTTGCGCGGCCATCGCGTCGAGCTCGCGGCTGACCTGGCGCACGTTGCGCGAGACCTCGCTCATGCCCTTCTTGTGGCCGTCGAGTTCTTCGAGCGTGATCATCGGCAGATAGATGTCGTGCTCTTCGAAGCGAAACAGGCAGGTCGGGTCGTGCATCAGCACGTTGGTGTCGAGCACGAACAGTTTGGCCGGGCCGGTGCCGCGCGGCTTGCGCGGTTTGGGTTGCGGCGCCGGCAGGCGCGCCGGCGCTGCCACAACGGCGCGCAGCGGCGCGGCGGCTTCGGTCTGGCTGCTGTCGAACAGGTCGAGCACACCGGGGCCGGCTTCGGGCTCGGTGTGGCTCGTCGTTTTGGGGTTGTCG
The DNA here is from genome assembly GCA_963732625.1 of uncultured beta proteobacterium. Classification (GTDB taxonomy): domain Bacteria; phylum Pseudomonadota; class Gammaproteobacteria; order Burkholderiales; family Burkholderiaceae_C; genus CADEEN01. Next base: position 70,511 of record CAVTAM010000002.1, read on the forward strand.
CGGCGCGCCGGTTTGGGCGCGGCCTGGGATTCGTAGTCGGCGGGGGCGAGAAGGGCGGCTTTGCGAGCGGGGGGCTTGGGCAGTGGCATCGGTTCTCGATATAGGAATCAGAAAACAAAAAGCCGCACAGCAAGCTGTGCGGCTCTTAGCGAGGTGGGGTCGGGACTCGACTCACAAAACGATTATGCGCGGATCGTTCAGGCGGCTTTCTTCAAAAGCTTGACGGCTTTGAGGACTTCGTCCACATGGCCAGCGACCTTGATGCCGCGCCACTCGCCGCGCAGCGTGCCGCCGGCGTCGATCAGGAAGGTGCTGCGCTCGATGCCCTTGACCTTCTTGCCGTACATGATCTTGTTCTTGACCACGCCGAACATGTGACACAACTTTTCTTCTGTGTCGGCGATCAGCTCGAAAGGCAACTCGAGGTTGGCCTTGAACTTTTCGTGCGAGGCCATGTTGTCGCGCGACACGCCGAGGATCAGCGCGCCGGCCTTGACGAAATCCTTGTAGCGATCGCGGAATTGCATCGCTTCGGTGGTGCAGCCGGGCGTGTGGTCCTTCGGGTAGAAGTACAGCACGACCGCCTGGCCGCGGAAGGTATCGGGCCCGATCTTCAGGCCGCCTGTGGCGACGGCTTCAAACTCGGGCAGGGGTTTGTTGATGGCTGGCGTCATGAGGTGCTGAAAGCTCGTGTTGCCTGCGGTTGCAAGCGCGGTGGCGAATTATAAAGGCTAGGATAGAGCGGGCCGCCGCTGTCCCACTACCTGGGGCCAAGGCCCGCCGATTCAATCGGCAAGTGCCGGCAACAAGGCCGCAATCACCGATCGGCCCTCGGCAGCGAGCACGTTGTAGGTGCGGCAGGCCGCGGCGGTGTCCATCGTTTCCAGGCCGATGCGCGCATCGATCAGGCGCCGGTACAACGCAGCCGAAACGAAGCGCAGGCGCGCGCCGCTGCCGAAGATCACCAGTTCCGGCTTGAGCGCAAGCAGCGGTTCGAAATGCTCTGCCGTGAGCGCGGCGTGATTCAACGCCGACCACGCTTGCACCTCGCCCTTCCACGGCACGAGCAAGCTGCCTTCGAAACGCTGATTGTTGACCCACACGGCGCCGCTCTCGTGGCGCGAGATGGCGTTGCTGCCGGCGAAGGTGTCGGGCTGGAACTTCATGGGGCGTGTGTTCAAATTCTAGACATGAAGCCCGTTCTCAAGTCCAGCAAGCTCGCCAACGTCGGCTACGACATCCGCGGGCCGGTGCTCGACAAGGCGCGCCAGATGGAGGAAGAGGGCCACAAGATCATCAAGTTGAACATCGGCAACATCGCCGCGTTCGGCCTGGAGCCGCCCGACGAGATCGTGCAGGACATGATCCGCAACCTCGGCTCGCAGGTGGCCGCGGGCTACACCGACAGCAAGGGCCTGTTCGCGCCGCGCAAGGCGGTGGTGCACTACACGCAGCAAAAACACGTGGCGGGGGTCGACGGTCGATGACGTCTACCTCGGCAACGGCGCCTCCGAGCTGATCGCGATGAGCATGAACGCGCTGCTCGACGCCGGCGACGAGGTGCTGATCCCGTCGCCGGACTATCCGCTGTACACCGCGGTGGTGTCGCTGTCGGGCGGCACGCCGGTGCACTACCAGTGCGACGAAGGCACGGGCTGGTTGCCCGACATCGCCGACATCAGGAAGAAGGTGACGCCGCGGACCAAGGCGATCGTCGTCATCAACCCGAACAACCCGACCGGCGCGCTGTACCCGGTGGAGTTGCTGCGCGAGATCGTCGAGGTGGCGCGCGCGCACCAGTTGATCGTCGTCGCCGACGAGATCTACGACAAGACGCTGTACGACGGCGCCGAGCACACGAGCATCGCCTCGCTGGCCGACGACGTGCTGTACCGTCACCTTCAACGGCCTGTCGAAGAACTACCGCGCGTGCGGCTACCGCGCCGGCTGGATGGTGGTCTCGGGCGACAAGCGGCATGCGCGCGACTACATCGAGGGCCTGAACATGCTGGCCTCGATGCGCTTGTGCGCAAACACGCCGGGGCAGCTCGCGATCCAGACGGCGCTCGGCGGCTACCAGAGCATCAACGACCTGGTCGCGCCCGGCGGCCGCCTGTGCCGGCAGCGCGATCTGGCGTACGAGCTGCTGACGCAGATTCCGGGCGTGTCGCGTCGTCAAGCCGAAGGCGGCGCTGTACATGTTCCCGCGCCTCGATCCGAAGCTCTACCCGGTCGCCGACGACCAGCAGTTCGCCTATGAACTGCTGGCCGAAGAAAAGGTGCTGATCGTGCAGGGCTCGGGCTTCAACGTGCCGGACAGCCAGCACTTTCGCGTCGTCTTTCTGCCGCACACCGACGACCTCACCGATGCGATCGGCCGCATCGCGCGCTTCCTCGATCACTACAGAAAACGACACTCATGATGAAACCGATTCAAGTCGGCCTGCTTGGCATCGGCACCGTCGGCAGCGGCACCTTTGCCGTGCTCGCGCGCAACCAGGAAGAGATTCGCCGCCGCGCCGGCCGCGGCATCGAGATTGCGATGGTGGCCGACCTCGACACGGCGCGCGCCGAGAAGATCGTCGCCGGCCGCGCCAAGGTGGTCGCCGATGCGCGCGCGGTGATCGCCGACAAGAGCGATCGACATCGTCGTCGAGCTGATCGGCGGCTACGGCATCGCCAAGACGCTGGTGCTGGAAGCCATCGCCGCCGGCAAGCATGTCGTCACCGCCAACAAGGCGCTGCTCGCGGTGCATGGCAACGAGATCTTCGCCGCGGCGCAGAAGCAGCGCGTGATGGTGGCCTTCGAGGCCGCGGTGGCCGGCGGCATCCCGATCATCAAGGCGCTGCGCGAGGGCCTGACGGCGAACCGCATCGAGTGGGTGGCCGGCATCATCAACGGCACGACGAATTTCATCCTCTCGGAGATGCGCGCCAAGGGCTCGGACTTCGCGACGGTGCTGAAAGAAGCGCAGCGCCTCGGTTATGCCGAGGCCGACCCGACCTTCGACATCGAAGGTGTCGATGCGGCGCACAAGGCGACCATCCTGTCGGCGATCGCCTTCGGCGTGCCGGTGCAGTTCGACAAGGCGTATGTCGAAGGCATCACGAAGCTGCAGGCGGTGGACATCCGCTATGCCGAGCAGCTCGGCTACCGCATCAAGCTGCTCGGCATCACGCGCCGCCGTGACATGGGCATCGAGCTGCGCGTGCATCCGACGCTGATTCCGAGCAAGCGCCTGATCGCCAATGTCGAAGGCGCGATGAACGCCGTGCTCGTGCAGGCCGACGCCGTCGGCACGACGCTGTACTACGGCAAGGGTGCCGGCGCGGAACCGACGGCCAGCGCCGTGGTCGCAGACCTGGTGGACATCACCCGCCTGGCAACCGCCGACCCCGATCACCGCGTGCCGCACCTCGCGTTCCAGCCCGACGCGATGGCGGACACGCCGATCCTTGCGATCGAGCAGGTGGTCACCGCGTTTTACCTGCGCCTGGTCGTCGCCGACGAAGCCGGCGTGTTGTCGCGCATCACGACGATCCTCGCCGAGCACGAGATCTCGATCGATGCCGTGTTGCAGCGTGAATCGGCCGAAGGCGAGCGCCAGACCGACCTCATCATCCTGACGCACGACACCGTCGAAGGCCGCATGCGGCAGGCGCTGGCGAAGATGCAGGCGCTGCCGACGGTGCTGGCGCCGATCGTCTCCATCCGCAAGGAAGAGTTGGCTGAAGTACGTGGCTTCCCGCCGCGAGGAACACTCCATGCCTGAAGTCCCGTCCTACGACGCGCTCTACGACGCCCTCGAAACCGAGCGGCCGCTCGACTACAGCGTCAAGGCCGACAAAGCATCGTATGTGGAAGGCCTGCACAAGGTCGAGGGCATCAATCCCGCCGACGAGATGTTGCTGCAGATCAAGCGCGCCAAGGCCGGCGGCGTTTGGTTTTTTACCGGCCATCGCGGCGTCGGCAAATCAACCGAGCTGTTGCGCGTGGCGCATGAGCTTCGACAGGACAACCGCATCGTCGTCTTCGCCGACATGGGCCGGTACATGAACTTGGCCGACGAGATCAGTATCGAACTGCTGCTCCTGACGATGACCTATGCCTTGTCGCTGGAAGCCGAGCGCTTGCTGGGCGCCAATCCGCTGGCGCGCGGATATGTCCAGCGCCTGAAAGATTTCTTCACCGGCACGAAAGTGGAGTTGTCGGAACTGGGGTTGTCGGTGGGCACCGACGCGGCCAAAGCCGAGGCCAAGTTCCGCCTGCGTGACGACCCGGGCTTGCGCGAGCGTGTGGTCGAGGCGGCACAAGCTTCCTTGGGTGCGTTCGTGACCGATGTCCGAACCTATGTCGCCGACTTGCTCGCCAACCTGAACCTGGCACACCCGAAACGAAAGGTCGTGCTTATCCTGGACTCGCTGGAGAAGTTGCGCATCAGCGGCACCGACGCGGAGCAGCGTTACGACGCCATCCAGAAGACCTTCGCCGTCTATGCCGATCACCTGAAGTTCGACGGCATTTCGGTGGTCTACAGCATTCCGCCTTACTTGCCTTATCTGGTGCCGGGCATCGGCTCGTACTTCGGTGTCAGCGTGTGCACGTTGCCGCATGTCAAGGTGTTCGAGCGTCCGACGGCCGGTGCACCTCGCGACGCCCGACACCAGCCGGGTGTCGATTTCATGGTCGAGAGCCTGCGTCGTCGCTATGTGGCTTGCGAATCTGTGATCGATCGCTCACACCTCGAAGAGCTGGCCTTGGCGTCGAGCGGCAGTCTGCGCGACTTTTACCGCTTGGTGCGATCCCTGCGCACCAAGGCGCCACTGGCCAAAGAGCCGATTCCGATGCGCAATTCGAAGTGGACCGAGGCGGTGCAGAACGACTTGCGCAGCGAGATGCCCCTGGCCCGTGAAGACATTGTCTGGCTCAAGGAAGTTCGGCTGTCGTTCGACACAGGCCTGCAGAAGCCCGAAGACCTTCCCAAGCTGGCGCGTATGTTCGACAACAGCTTGATCCTCGGCTATCGCAACAGTCGTGAGTGGTGCGACGTGCACTACCTTCTGCGCCAGCAGGTTGACGACGCACCGGGGGCCGCCTGAGACGGGCTGCCCTGCCAGCGATGAGCCAGGACGACTTCTACGCTGCGGCCGATACTCAGAGCGCTGACTCGGTATGGGCCGAGTTCAACCTGCACTTGCAACGCAGCAAGGGCTTCTGCCTGGTGTTTCTTTGCTCCGACTCGCCGCGCACGCTCGAATGGTTGCGCGTGCGTCTGGATGACACGTGGACGTGGCGCACGGCGCCGTTGGTGCTGCTGAGGCCCGAGTCGGCTTCGGGGGCTGCGCGGGAAATTCTTCTGCGCCTTCAACAGGAGGTGGGCGACCGTCCCGCGGTGCGCTCGCCTGTGTGGATCGATCTGGCGACGGTGGACAGCGCGCAAGGGCACGACTGGAACACCGCTCGCGGTGAAGTGATGTCGCGCCTGAATGAGTGGCGCAGTTGGCTGCAGGCGGAATTCAAGCGCCCCCTGGTCTTTGCGTTGCCGTTGGTTTGGCGGCGTCGAATGGCGCAGGTGGCGCCCGATTTGTGGCACGTGCGCACGTACAGCGCGGCAGTGGCGCATCTGCCCGCCATCGAGGCAAGAGACAGCGGGCCGCAGCATGCGGCGATCGGCGAGGCGCTGGATCGCCTGGCTCATCACGGCTCGCGTTCCGAGGCGTTGGAATAGGCTGGCTCGACCGTGCAGTCATTGCTCGAACGCGGGGATGCGGCGTCCGCGCTGGCGTTGGCGCAAGGCATGGTGGCGAGGTCGCGTGGTGACCTCGATACCGGCACCAAGCCAGGGACTCGCCGCGATCTGTCGGTGAGTCTGAACAAGCTGGGCGATGCGCAGCGCGACGCCGGGCAAACCGGCGACGCGCTGGCGGCGTACCGCGAGAGCTTGGAGATCAGCCGCGAGCTGCGGCGCAACTCGGCGACAGCCCGGCGTGCTGCGCGACCTGTCGGTGAGCCTTGAGAAGCTGGGCAATGCGCGGCGCGGCGCAGGGCAAACCGGCGAGGCGCTGGCCGCGTACCGGGAGAGCCTGGAGATCAGACGCGAGCTGCGGCGCCAACTCGGCGACAGCCCCGGCGTGCTGCGCGATCTGTCGGTGAGTCTGAGCAAGCTTGGCGATGCGCAGCGCGACGCCGGGCGAACCGGCGACGCGCTGGCGGCGTACCGGGAGAGCTTGGAGATCAGCCGCGAGCTGCGGCGCCAACTCGGCGACAGCCCGGGTGTGCTGCGCGATCTGTCGGTGAGCCTTGAGAAGCTGGGCAATGCGCGGCGCGGCGCCGGGCAAACCGGCGAGGCGCTGGTCGCGTACCGCGAGAGCCTGGAGATCAGCCGCGAGCTGCGGCGCCAACTCGGCGACAGCCCCGGCGTGCTGCGCGATCTGTCGGTGAGCCTGAACAAGCTGGGTGATGCGCAGCGCGACGCCGGGCAAACCGGCGAGGCGCTGGCCGCGTACCGCGAGAGCCTGGAGATCGGCCGCGAGCTGCGGCGCCAACTCGGCGACAGCCCGGGTGTGCTGCGCGATCTGTCGGTGAGTCTGGTCAAGCTGGGCGATGCGCAGAGCGATGCCGGGAAAGCCGGCGAGGCGCTGGCAGCGTACCGGGAGAGCCTGGAGATCAGCCGCGAGCTGCGGCGCCAACTCGGCGACAGCCCCGGCGTGCTGCGCGATCTGTCGGTGAGTCTGGTCAACGTGGGTGATGTGCAGAGCGATGCCGGGCAAGCCGGCGAGGCGCTGGCAGCGTACCGGGAGAGCCTGGAGATCAGCCGCGAGCTGCGGCGCCAACTCGGCGACAGCCCCGGCGTGCTGCGCGATCTGTCGGTGAGTCTGGTCAAGCTGGGCGACGCGCAACACGACGCAGGGCAAGCCGGCGAGGCGCTGGCCGCGTACCGCGAGAGCCTGGAGATCGGCCGCGAGCTGCGGCGCCAACTCGGCGACAGCCCGGGTGCGCTGCGCGATCTGTCGGTGAGCTTGATCCGGCTGGGCGATGCGCAGAGCGATGCCGGGAAAGCCGGCGAGGCGCTGGCAGCGTACCGGGAGAGCCTGGAGATCAGCCGCGAGCTGCGGCGCCAACTAGGCGACCGCCCCGGCGTCCTGCGCGATCTGTCGATGAGCCTTGAGAAGCTGGGCGATGCGCAGCGCGACGCCGGGCCAGCCGGCGAAGCGCTGGCCGCGTACCGGGAGAGCCTGGAGATCAGGCGCGAGCTGCGGCGCCAACTCGGCGACAGCCCTGGCGTGCTCGACGATTTGGCGGTGAGCTTGGAGCGGATTGCCGCGTTTGGTGGGGCTGGCGCTGATGCGCCGGCGTTGATTGCGGAGGCGGTGGCGCTGCGTGAGCGCTTGGCGCAAGCGTTTGCAGGGGTAGAGCGCTGGCACAAGCGCTTGGCCGTGGCACGATCGATTCAGCAGCGAATTCAACAGCCAACCTCGAAGGTGACGTAGTTGCGATACCTCAGACGCGCGGCGACACAACCGAGCGGGCGTTCTGCGACATCCTGCTCGAAGGCCTCGCGCCCGATGGCGGCTTGTACATGCCGGTTTCGTACCCGCAGGTCAATGCTGCGACGCTCGCGCGTTGGCGCGATCTGCCGTATGCCGACCTGGCGTTCGAGATCCTCTCGCTCTACATCGACGACATTCCTGCCGACGATCTGCGTGCGATTTGCCGGCGCGTGTATTCAAAGGCGATCTTCGGCACCGACGCGATCACGCCGCTGAAGCCGCTCGACAACGGCGTCGCGCTGGTTGCCTTGTCCAACGGCCCGACGCTCGCCTTCAAGGACATGGCGATGCAGCTGCTCGGCGCGCTGTTCGAATACGAGCTGGCGCGCCGCGGTGCAAACGCTGAACATCCTCGGCGCGACGTCGGGCGACACCGGCAGCGCGGCCGAGTACGCGATGCGCGGCAAGCGCGGCATCAACGTCTTCATGCTGAGCCCGAACGGCCGCATGAGCCCATTCCAGCAGGCACAGATGTTCAGCCTGCAGGACGCCAACATCCACAACCTCGCGGTCGAGGGCGTGTTCGACGATTGCCAGGACATCGTCAAGGCGGTCGGCAACGATCTGCCGTTCAAGCGCACGCATCGCATCGGCACGGTGAACTCGATCAACTGGGCGCGGCTGATGGCGCAGGTCGTGTACTACTTTGCGGCGTACTTCATGACCCCAAGCTCAGCTTCGCTTCGCGGCCCCCCGAGGGGGCGTCGCCGCCTTGGGGCGGCCCGGCGGCGGCGGGCAAGGCGGAGCAGGTGGACTTCGCCGTGCCGAGCGGCAACTTCGGCAACATCTGCGCCGGCCATGTCGCGCGCATGATGGGCCTGCCGATCGGGCACCTCATCTGCGCGACCAACGAGAACGACGTGCTCGACGAGTTCTTCCGCAGCGGCGTCTACCGCCCACGCGGTGCGGCCAGCAGACACACGAGACCTCGAGCCCGTCGATGGATATTTCCAAGGCGAGCAACTTCGAGCGCTTCGTGTTCGACCTGCTCGGCCGCGACGGCGCGCGCATCAAGCAGCTCTTCACGCAGCCGAGCTTCACGTTGACGCCACAAGAACACGCGCGCGTCGCCGAATTCGGCTTCGTCTCCGGCCGCAGCACCCATGCCGACCGCCTGGCGACGATCCGCGAGACGTGGCAGCGCTCGCAGACGGTGATCGACACGCACACCGCCGACGGCTTGAAGGTCGCGCGCCAGCACCAGCGCGCCGGCGTGCCGATGCTCGTGCTCGAAACCGCGCTGCCGGCGAAGTTCGCGGCAACGATCCGCGAGGCGCTCGGCCGAGAGCCCGATCGGCCAGCCGGATTCGAAGGGATCGAGAACCTACCCAAGCGCTTCACCGTACTGCCGGCCGATGTCAGCGTCATCAAGCGCTACATCGAAACCCATGTCTAGCCTATTGCCGCTTGACGAAGCGCTGGCGCGTTTGATCGATGGCGCGCACGCGGCGCGCATCACTGACACCGAAGCCGTCTCCACCTTCGACGCGCTCGGCCGCGTGCTGGCGCAAGACGTGGTCTCGCCGATCGACGTGCCGCCGCAGGACAACACGTCGATGGATGGCTATGCGCTGCGCGCCGCCGACGTTCGCACCGCCGGCACGGTGCTGCCGGTGTCGCAGCGCATCGCGGCCGGGCATGTCGGCGCCGCGTTGCTGTCCGGAACAGCCGCGCGCATCTTTACCGGCGCACAGGTGCCCGCAGGCGCCGACGCGATCGTGATGCAGGAACAGTGCGAGCTGGCGGGCGACAACAGCGTGCGCGTCAACGCTGTGCCGCAAGCAGGGCAGTGGATTCGCCGCCGCGGTGAAGACGTGCGCGCTGGCTCGACGGTGCTGGCGCGCGGTACGCGCATCACACCGCAGGCGCAGGGCCTTGCTGCCACGGTCGGCGCCGCCGCGCTGCAAGTCGTGCGCCGGCCGCGCGTCGCGCTGTTCTCCACCGGCGACGAACTCGTCATGCCCGGCACCGTGGCGCCGCAGGACCTGCCGCCGGGTGCCATCTACAACTCCAACCGCTACACGCTGCGCGGTCTGCTGCAAGCCGCGGGTTGCGAGGTCACCGATCTCGGCATCGTGCCGGATCAGCTCGACGCCACACGCGAGGCATTGCGTACCGCGGCGAAAGACAATGACCTGATCCTCACCTCCGGCGGTGTCTCCGTCGGCGAGGAGGATCACATCCGCCCCGCGCTCGATGCCGAAGGCCGCGTCGCGTTGTGGCAGGTCGCCATCAAACCCGGCAAGCCGCTGGCGTTCGGCGCGGTGCGCCGCGATGGGACCAGCGAGGCGCTGTTCGTCGGCCTGCCCGGCAACCCGGTGTCGAGTTTCGTGACCTTCCTTCTTGCCGTGGCGCCGCTGTTGCGCGCACTGCAAGGCGCCGACGCGGCGCTGCCGCGCGCGTTGCCGATGCGCGCCGACTTCGACTGGGCGCGCCCGGACAAGCGCCGCGAATTCCTGCGCGTGCGTTGCAATGCAGACGGCGGGCTCGACCTGTTCGCCAACCAGAGTTCGGGCGTGCTCACCTCGGCGGTGTGGGCCGACGGCCTGCTCGACAACCCGCCGCTGCAGCCGATCGCGCGTGGCGACAGCGTGCGCTACCTGCCGATGAGCGCGCTGATCTGAAGATGTTGATCCAACTGCGCTACTTCGCCTCGCTGCGCGAGGCCCTCGGCCAAGGCGAGACGATCGAGTTGCCGCCCGGCTCAACGGTGGCCAGCGCGCGCGACGCGCTGATCGCGCGCGGCGGCGCGCACGCGCAGCTGCTGGCGCGTGGCCGCGCGCTGCGCTGCGCACTCGACCAGCAGATGGCCGACGAACATCAGCCGCTGCATGCCGACGCCGAGTTGGCCTTCTTTCCTCCCGTTACCGGCGGCTGACGAGGGGCGAGCGCTTTGCCCGATCAGCTACCCTTGCCACCGTCGCTACTGCTGCCCGTTCGATGACCACGACCCCTCTGCCTTTTCCGCACGCCACGTCCACGCCGGTGGGCCCGGTGGTGCCGTTGCCGGTGGGCGTGCGCATCGACCGCTTCGTCGTCGAGCAGACGCTGCACCAGGGGCCGCATGGTTTTGCCTACCGCGTGCGCGAGCCGGGCCACCAGCAGCCGCTGGTGCTGATCGAATGTTTCCCGCGCGCGCTGGCCATCCGCCAGCCGGACGGTGCCGTGCGCGCGCGCCAGGCCGGCGACGCGATCGCGCTGTCGGTGGTCTGCGAGGCCTTCGTGCAGGACGCGCGCGCGCTGGCGGTGGTCGAGCATCCCGGTGTGATCAAGGTCTTCGGCGTCATCAACGCCAACCGCACGGTCTACCGGCTGATGCCTTACATCGAAGGGCAGACGCTCGAAGAGCAGCGCCTGGAGCGCTCCGACGCGCCCACCGTCGGTGGCCTGGTGCGCCTGTACGACAAGCTGCTCGATGCGCTCGAGGCGCTGCACAAGGCCGGCTTCGTGCACGGTCTCGTGCAGCCGGACCAGATCCTGATGAAGGCCGACGACAACGCGCCGCTGCTGCTGGGCATGGACGGCGTGGCGATGGAACTCGGCGAGATGACGATGAGCCCGTGGGCCGCGCCGGAGCAGCAGCAGACGACGCGCTTCGAGCGCATCAACGCCTCGGCCGACCTCTACATGCTGGCGGCGACGATGTGCTTTGCCGCCACCGGCGCCGCGCCGCCGCGCGCCGAGGAGCGCTTGGCCAGCGGCGCCTGGGACCCGGCCGCGCTGCTCGCCGACGTGCCGCTCGGCGGCGGCGATTCGGTGGCGCTGCGCGACGCTTTCATCCAGGCCGTGGTGGCATCGCTGGCGCTGGCCGCGCCGGCGCGCCCGCACAGCGCCGACGACGTGCGCCACATCCTGCATCCGCAAGGCCGCAGCGCCTTCGTCGCCAGCACCGGCCCGGCGCCGTTGTGGGTCGGCGAGGTGCCGGATCGAGATTCGCAATGGGAGACGCTCGAAGGCATGAGCGGCCCGCTGCCCTTGCGCGACAACGTCGACAACATCGACACGCAGATCGTCATGCAGCCGGCGGTCGAGCCGGGCCTGCCGGCCGAGCCGCCGCGCGCGGTGCGTCAGGCGGTGCGTGCCGAGCCGAGCCTCGACCCGGCAGCGATGTCCGGTCGCCGGGCGGCCGATGTCGGCGTGCGGACCCAGCGCCGCGGCCTGACGATGACGCTGGTGGCGGCTGCGGCCACCGCCCTCGCGGCGCTGGTCTGGTGGAGCCAGACGCCGCCCTCGAACCTGGCGCTGCCGGCGTCGGCGCCGCCCGTTGAAGTGATCCCGCCGGTGGCGCCGCCCGCGGCGCCACCGGTTGCGCAAGCCACGCCGCCGGCGGCGGCGCCGATTGCAGTGCCGGCCGCACGCGAAGAGCCCAAGCAAGCGCCCGTGCCGACAACGCAAGCCAAAGCCGAGGCCGAACCCGCACCGCCGCCGCCCGTGCCGGCGGTCGCACCACCGGCCGCGGTGCCGCCCGCGGTGGTGCCGGCGAAGGTGGCAACACCGGCGGCGCCGGCACCAGCACCCGCCGCGGCGGTGGTGAAAGCCGCGCCGCCGAGCGCGCCGGCGCCGAAGGCGGCTGCGGCACCGGTCAAAGCCGTGCCCAAGCCGGCAGCCGCCAAAGCCGTGGCCAAGAGCAACGGCAAGCCGGCGCCTGCCGCGCCCAAAGCCGCGCAGCGCACGGTGCCCCCTGAAACGCTGTGCGGCAACCGCACGCAGTTCGCCTACCTGTACTGCATGCAGGAGCAATGCGCGCGCGCCGCGCAGCGCAACAGCGCGCAGTGCACGGCTCTGCGGCGCACGGGTGAAATCAGATGACCCCCCCGCAGCGGCTGCGGGTCATGCCGAGCCGCGCGTGCGCATTCAGGTCGAAGACTTCGACGCCGCGCGCGAAGTGGCGGCGCTGCGCGGCGGCGATGCGCGGGTCGGTGCGGTGGCCAGCTTCATCGGCACGGTGCGTGACCGCAGCAGCGGCAGCGGCGCAGCCGACACCACGCGCATGGAGCTGGAGCACTACCCGGGCATGACCGAGGCCTCGATCGAAGCCATGATCGACGCGGCGATGGCGCGCTTTGCGATCCTCGGTGCGCGCGTCGTGCACCGCGTCGGGCCGCTCGAGCCCGGCGCGCAGATCGTGCTCGTCGCCGTCACCTCGTCGCACCGCGGCGACGCCTTCGCGGCCTGCGAGTTCTTGATGGACTACCTGAAGACCCAGGCGCCATTCTGGAAAAAAGAACACCGCCCCGACGGCAGCGCGCAATGGGTCGACGCGCGTGTGGCCGACGACGCGGCAGCCAAGCGCTGGGGACTCGCCGGCGCCAACGCCGCCACGGCAGCGCCGCCGCGGTGAGCACAGCCGCTGCGTTGCTTGCCGTCTTCGTCGGCGCCGGACTCGGCGCCTGTGCGCGCCACGGCCTCAACGAAGCGTTCAACCGCTGGCTGCCGCAGATGGCGCTCGGCACCCTGGCCGCCAACCTGATCGGCGGCTACCTGGTCGGCGTGGCGATCGCGTTGGCTGGCCTGGCGCAGCGAGCTCTCGCCGCTGTGGCGCCTGTTCTGCATCACCGGTGTGCTCGGCGGCCTGACGACGTTCTCGAGCTTTTCGGCCGAGGTCGGTGCTGTCGCTGGAGCGCGGCCAGCCCGGCTGGGCGCTGGCCACCGCGGCGGCGCATCTGCTGGGCTCGCTGGCGTTGACGGCGCTGGGCCTGTGGACCGTTCGCGCCGCCCTCAGTTGAGCACGCGCGCGCTCGGCTCGGCGGCCGGCGCGGCGGCTTCGAGCGCCACGCCCCAGTCGGCCTGACGCAGTGCTGCCACCATCAGCTCGCGCACCGCGGTGCCGAGCGCCGCGTCGAGCACGAGCTGCACATTGCGTTTGTTCGCGTCGCTGATCGACACCTGCAGCATGCCGCCGGCTTGCGGCGTCAACTGCACCGTGTGCGCGAGCATCGGCTCGGGGCCCAGCGGCTGCTGCGCTGTCGTGCCTTGAAAAGGCTGCGAGAAGTCGGCCTGTTCGAGCGTGCGTTGGCGCGCCGACTCGGCAAGCATCGCCGCGGCATCGGCCGTCGGCGTGGCATGCGGCACGGCCTGGGCCACCGCCCGCGTCGTGCCGGCCTGCTGCGCCAGCGCCGACAGATGCGGCCACAGGCGCAGGCACAGGCGCCGCGTCATCCAGACCGCAAACACCTTGTCGTCCGACGAGCGCACACGCAGCAGCAGCCGGTCGGCTTCCGGGTGATAGTGCAGCGCGAGTTGGCGGATGTGCATGCGCCCGATTCTATGGATCGCCCCTGCGGCTGGCTGAATGCGGCCGGCGCTCGGTACATCTACGCGCCGCGGCGCGTGCCCGTACGCATGCCGGGGCCGGCGCGCGCTGGCTACAGTGTTCTTGCGGCCGGTTGGTGGCCGCGATCGAACGGAGACACACCATGAACACCTCGGCACGTTTGGGCGCCCTGACTTTGACCCTCGCTCTCGGCCTGGCCGCATCCCCGGCGCAGGCGCAGACCCGTTTCGGCTACGACCTGCCCAGCGCCGGCGTCCTGCTCGAAGGCATCGGCTACGACCCGCAGCGCGAAATCTTCTACGTCAGCGGTGTCAACGATGGCGGGCGCATCTATCGCGGCCGCGTCCATGAAGAAGCGCTCGAGGTCTGGCAGCCGGGCGGCGTGGACGGGCGCACCACGGCACGCGGCATCGACGTCGACAGCGCCGGCCGCGTCTTCGTCGCCGGCGGGCCGAGTGGCCGGCTGTGGGTGTTCTCCGCCGACGGCGCAACGCTGGCCTCGCTGGCCACCCCGGCCGGCACGTTCCTCAACGACGTCGCCGTCGGCGCCGATGGCGCGGCTTACTTCACCGACTCCAACCAGGCCCGCATCTGGCGTGTCGCGCAGGGCGCGGCAGGCGCATGGCAGGCCGAGCTCTGGCTCGATGCCAGCGCCACGGTGCCGGTCGTGCTGCCGGGCTTCAACCTCGGCGGCATCGTCGCCACGCCCGACGGCCGCTGGCTGCTGGTCGCGCAGGGCACCACCGGGCGGCTGTGGCGCATCGACACGGCCACCAAGGCCATCACGCCGGTCGATCTGGGCACGGCGTCGATCGTCAACGCCGACGGCATCGTCTTGCGCGGCCACCGCTTGTGGGTGGTGCAGAACTTCACGCGCCAGATCACCGAGCTGGCGCTCGACGGTCAGTGGGGCGCGGCGTCTGTCGTCTCGGTAACGCCGACGCCGGCCGACCGCACCTTCACCACGGCCAAGATCGCCAAGGGCCGGCTGTTGATCGTCGACAGCCAGTTCGGCTTCGCGCCGCCCTTCGCGGCCGAGGACCGGGTCGTCGTTACCAAGCTGCCGTAGCGCGCGCGCCGGCCGGGTGCGCCGCGGCGGGCATCGCGGCGCATCGGCGCCTCGCCTATATAGTGCGCGCGTGAGCCCAGCCCAAGATGCCGCCTTCGATCATCGAACCCTGCGCGCGGCACTCGGCGCTTTTGCCACCGGCGTCACGGTGGTCACCTGCCGCGGCGCCGACGGCGTGGCCCTCGGCCTGACGGTCAACTCGTTCAACGCGCTGTCGCTCGAGCCGCCGCTGGTGCTGTGGTCGTTGCGCCTGGCCAGCCCGAGCCTGGCGGCGTTCGATGCGGCAACGCACTTCGCCGTCAACGTGCTCGCCGAAGGCCAGGTCGATGTCTCGCGCCGTTTTGCCTCGCCCGTTGACCAGAAGTTCGACGAAGGGCAGTGGCACGAAGGCTTGCACCGCGTGCCCGTGCTCGGCGGCAGCGCTGCGGTGTTCGAGTGCGAACGCGTGTCGCAGCAGACGGCCGGCGACCATCGCCTTTACATCGGCCGCGTGTTGAAGCTGCAGCAGCAGGCGGTGCCGCCGCTGGTCTATCACGGCGGGCACTACCACCTCCTGGGCGAGGTGCTGTGATGCTCGAAGCACGTTGGCTCGCTGCATTCGCCGAGGTGTTCAGCCGCTGCGGTGTGAAGGCCGGCGATGCATGCGCGGTGTTGGCGGAGACGCAGTCGCGGCCGGTGCTGGTGCAGCTGGCGTCACTGGCGCTGCAGCAACTCGGCGCGCGTGCGTTCGTGCTGACGGTGCCGTCAGTGGCCGCAGGCGCTGTTCCCGTGCGCTCGACCGGCGCCTCGACCGCGCTTGCCGGTCACGACGCGGCCGTGTCGTCGCTGTCGCGTTGCGCGCTGGTTGTCGATTGCACCGTGGAGGGCTTGCAGCACGCGGCCGAGTTGCCGGCGATTCTTTCCGGCGGCGCGCGCGTGCTCGTCGTCAGCAACGAGCATCCGGAAATCCTCGAGCGCTGCCTGCCGCGCGCCGAAGACGAGGTGACGGTGCGCGATGCCATGCGGCGCCTGAAGGCCGCCCAACGCATGAGCGTTTTTTCGCGTGCCGGCACCGATTTGCGCATCGACCTTGCCGGCGCGCGCGTCGGCGGCGTCTGGGGCTTCACCAGCAAGCCCGGCACGCTGACGCATTGGCCCGGCGGCCTGGCCCTCGCGTTCCCCGCGGCCGGCTGCGTCAACGGCACGCTGGTGCTGGACCGCGGCGACGTCAACCTCACTTTCAAGCGCTACCTCGCCGATGCCGTGCGATTGCAGATCGAAGACGATCATGTCGTCGATGTGATCGGCGATTCACCGGACGCCGAGCTGATGCGCGGCCACTTCGCCGCCTGGGGCGACCCTGCGGCGTACGCGGTGTCGCATGTCGGCTGGGGACTGAATTCACGCGCGCGCTGGGACGCGATGGCGTTCTACGACAAGAGCGACTTCAACGGCACCGAGCTGCGCGCCTTCGCCGGCAACTTTCTCTACTCGACCGGTGCCAATGAAGTGGCCGGCCGCCACACCGCGGGGCACTTCGACCTGCCGCTGCGCGGCTGCACGGTGGAGCTCGATGGGCAGGCGGTGGTGCGCGACGGGCGCCTGTCATGAGACCGTGCGCTTTCGGCCCATTGCGGCTGTTGGCGACGGTCGGCTTCTCCACCCCGTTCGCCCTGAGGTATCGAAGGGCCAGGCTGAGCTCGTCGAAGCCTTCTTGCCACACGCCAGGGGCTTCGATACCTCAGCCCGAACGGGACTCTTCTTTCCGAACGGGGACAAAACGCGGCTTCCTTCGATACCTCAGGACGGTCGGAACAGCCACCTCAGCCCGAACGGTTCTGTTGCGGACCTTGAACGTCGCCAACGGGCCGCAAGCAAACGCCCGTGCACAGCGTCGCGGGTCGCGCGCAGCGCGCTGGAGCCACTGAGATGACCGCGCCGTCCCTCGTCACGGACGCTCCGCTGGCCTACCAGTATTGGGGCGACCTCGAGCGAAGCGAGCGCCTGGTCGTGCTGCTGCACGGCGTCGGCGGCAGCCGCGAGTCGTGGAGCGATGCGCTGTCGGGCACGGGCAGCGCGATCGGTGAGGCCGGGTTCTGCGCCGTCGCCGTCGATCTGCCGGGCTACGGCCAGTCGCCGCTGCCGCAGTCGCTGGACATGCAGCGCATGTCGGCGCTGGTGTTGGAAACGCTGTGGTCCTTGCCCCGTCATTGCGCCGCCAAAGTGGCCCTCGTGGGGCACAGCATGGGCGGCATGGTGGCGCTCGATCTGATCGCCGGCGCGCCGCAGGAAGTCGATGCGATGGTGCTGCTCGCCACCTCGCCGGCTTTCGGCCGGCCCGACGGCGCCTGGCAGCGCGAGTACCTGGCGCAGCGCCTGTCGTCGCTCGATGCCGGCCGCGGCATGGCCCAGCTCGCGCCGGGCCTCGTCAAGGGCATGGCCTCGGCCAACGCAGCGCACGATGTGGTCGCGCGCGCAGCGCTGCTGATGAGCGCGGTGCCCGAGCAGACCTACCGCAGCGCCCTGCATGCCATCGTCGGTTTCGACCGCCGTGCGGCGCTGGCCGACATCCGCGTGCCCGTGCTGTGCCTGGCCGGCGAGGACGACCGCAACGCGCCGCCGTCGGTGATGTCGGCCATGGCGTCGCGCATCCAAGGCGCCACGTACCGCTGCCTGCCCGGTGTGGGCCATCTGGCGCACATGGAGGCGCCGAAGCTGATCAATCCGATGCTGGTTTCATTTTTGTTGACCCATCTGTGAGGCTTGCCATGGCCGACCCTTCCTCGATCGCCGGCGATGTCTCGGCACTGACGACACAACAGCGCGATCTGCTCGCGCTGGCGTCGTCGCTCGGCCGCGAAAAGTTTGCCGGCCGCGCTGCGCGCTGGGACCGCGAGGCGAGTTTTCCGTTCGACAACTACGCCGACCTGCGCGCGGCCGGGCTGCTCGGCATCTGCGTGCCCAAGGCGCATGGCGGCCTCGGCGCCGACTTCACGACTTACGTCATGGTGGCGGCCGAGCTCGGCCGCCATTGCGGCTCGACCGCGCTGTCGTTCAACATGCACGTCTGCTCGACGCTGTGGGCCGGCGCGATCGCCGATGCGCTCGACATGACGGCCGCGCAGCGCGCCGACCACGAGCGCATCCGCGCCGTGCACTTCGCGCGCATCGTCGAGGAAGGCCGCATCTACTCGCAGCCGTTCTCCGAAGGTGGCGCGGCCGCGGCCGGCAAGGCGCCGTGGGGCACGCGGGCGATCAAGGTCCCAGGCGGCTACCGCGTCGTCGGCAAGAAGATTTTTGCGTCGCTGTCGGGCGCGGCCGACTACTACGGCGTGCTGTGCACGCTGGAGCGCGAAGACGGCGAAGCTGGCACGCTGCGCGATTCGCTCTACCTCGCGGTGCCGGCCAAAGCAGACGGCGTGGCCGTCAGCGGCGAGTGGGACCCGCTGGGCATGCGCGGCACCGTCAGCCGCACGCTGACCTTCGACAACGTGCAGGTCGGTGACGACGCGCGGCTGATGCCCGAGGGCCTGTACTTCCAGGCCGCGTCACGCTATCCGCACATGTTTGCCACGCTGTCGCCGACTTACATGGGCATCGCGCAGGCGGCTTACGACTTCACGGTCGCCTACCTGCGCGGCGAGGTGCCGGGCACGCCGCCGGTGAAGCGCCGCATGTACACGACCAAGCAGATTGCGCTGGCGCAGATGCGCGTCATGCTCGAACAGACGCGTGCGCTGTTTTTGCAGACCGCGCGCGAAGCGAAGGTCGATCCCGACAAGGACGCGCGCATGCGCCTGTACGCCGCGCACTACACGATCATGGAGAACGCCAACGAGATCTGCCAGTTGGCAGTGCGCACCTGCGGCGGCCAGTCGATGTTGAAGACGCTGCCGCTCGAACGCCTGTACCGCGATTCACGCTGCGGCTCGCTGATGCTGCCGTGGACGGCAGAGCTGTGCATCGACCGGCTGGGGCGCGAGTGCCTGTACGAATCGGGCGAGCGCGACGAAGTCATCGAATGAATGAGTGCCTTGTTGGAGCGGTTGCCGCATGGCAGCGCTCCGGCGCTGGAGGCGGGCTCGCGTGTCTGGAATTACGACGCGCTGCACCGCGAGATCGATGCCTGGCGTGTGCGCCTCGCGGAGCGCGGTATCGCGCGCGGCCTGGCCTTCGGTTGGCTCGGATTGAACAGCGTGTCGATGCTGGCCGCGTTGTTCGCCTGCGCGCGTCTGCATGCGCGCTTCGTGCCGCTGAATTGGCGGCTGGCGGCGCAGGAGCTGCGCACGATCGCCGCGCACGCGGGCCTGGCGGCGTGGCATGCCGACGCGGCGTTCGGCGCGCTCGACGGCGTGGCGCCGTCCACCGAGCCGCCGCACACCACTCACGACGACCTGCTGCTCGTCTACACCAGCGGCACCAGCGGCGCACCCAAGGGCGCGCTGCACACGCAGGCGGCGATGGTGGCGAACATCGATGCCGCCATCGATGCGCAGGGTTTCGACGCGACGACGCGCACGCTGGCCGTGCTGCCGCTGTTTCACGTCGGCGGCTTGTGCATCCAGGTGTTGCCGACGCTGGCCGCCGGCGGGGTCGTGCGCCTGCAGCCGCGCTTCGACGCCCAAGCGTGGTTCGACGATGTGCAAGCGTGGCGGCCGACGACGAGCCTGCTCGTGCCGGCTGCCATGCGTGCGCTGATCGAACACCCGCGTTGGTCGCAAGCCGACTTGTCGTCGCTGCGCTTCATCAACTGCGGCTCGCAGATCGTGCCGCGCTCGCTGATCGAAGGCTTTCATGCGCGCGGCGTGCCCGTGGCGCAGGTCTACGGCGCCACCGAGACCGGGCCGGTGACGCTGGTGCTGCGGCCCGATGAAGCGCTGGCGCATGTGGGCTCGGTCGGCAAGCCGGCATTGAACGTGCAGGTGCGCCTGGTCAATGGCGAAGTGCAGGTGAGGGCGCCGAACCTCGCCCGCTGCTACCACCACCGGCTGCACGACGAAGCCTTCATCGCCGACGGCTGGTTTCGCACCGGCGACCTGGCGCGCGTCGATGGCGACGGCTTCTACGAGATCGTCGGCCGCGCCAAGGAGCTGATCATCTCCGGTGGCGAGAACATTTACCCGGCGGAGATCGAGAACATCGCGCTGGCCGATGCGGCGGTGGCCGAGGCCGCCGTGCTCGGGCTGCCCGATGCGCAGTGGGGCGAGGTGGCGGTGCTGGCCGTCGTTTCGCGTGCGGGCAGCGAGATCGACCTGGCGCGTCTGCAAGCTGCGTTCGACGCCTCGCTGGCCCGCTTCAAGCACCCGCGCCGCATCGTCGTACTCGATGCGCTGCCAAAGACCGCACTCGGAAAAGTGCGCAAGGCTGAGCTCGCGCTTGATTTGCAGCAAGTGCGCGATCCTTGAAATGGCCACGATCCGCCCCACGTCCAGGGCAATCGAATTCAGCGAGAGAGCACCACCATGCGTATCGACAAACTGACGACCGCATTCCAGCAAGCGCTGGCTGAGGCGCAAAGCCTGGCCGTGGCGCGCGACAACCCGTACATCGAGCCTGCCCATCTGCTGGCGGCGATGCTGGCGCAGCCTGACGGCCCGAAGGCGCTGCTCGATCGCGCGGGCGCCAACACCGCGGCGCTGAAAACCGCGCTCGACACGGCCGTCGCCGGCCTGCCGCAAGTGCAGGGCCAGGGCCAGGTCGTGCAGCCCGGGCGTGACCTCGTCGCGCTGCTGCAGGCGGCCGAGAAAGAAGCCGGCAAACGCGGCGACCAGTTCATCGCCAGCGAGATGTTTTTGTTGGCGCTGGCCGATGCGAAGACCGACCTCGGCGGCATCGTGCGCGGCCATGGCCTGACGAGAAAAGCGCTCGAAGGCGCGATCACCGCGGTGCGCGGCGGCGCCGGCGTCGACTCGGCCGAGTCCGAAGGCCAGCGCGAGGCGCTGAAGAAATACACGCTCGATCTGACCGAGCGCGCACGCGCCGGCAAGCTCGATCCGGTGATCGGCCGCGACGACGAAATCCGCCGCGCCATCCAGGTGCTGCAACGGCGCACGAAGAACAACCCGGTGCTCATCGGCGAACCCGGTGTCGGCAAGACGGCCATCGTCGAAGGCCTGGCGCAGCGCATCGTCGAGGGCGAAGTGCCCGAGACGCTGAAGGACAAGCGCGTGCTCTCGCTCGACATGGCGGGCCTCTTGGCCGGCGCGAAGTTCCGCGGCGAGTTCGAAGAGCGCTTGAAGGCGGTGTTGAAGGAAGTCGCTGCCGACGAGGGCCGCATCATTTTGTTCATCGACGAGCTGCACACGATGGTCGGCGCCGGCAAGGCCGAAGGCGCGATCGACGCCGGCAACATGCTCAAACCTGCACTCGCGCGCGGCGAGCTGCATTGCATCGGCGCGACGACGTTGAACGAATACCGCAAGTACGTCGAGAAGGACGCAGCGCTGGAGCGGCGCTTTCAGAAGGTGCTGGTCGGCGAGCCGACCGTTGAAGCGACGATCGCCATCCTGCGCGGCTTGCAGGAGAAGTACGAAGTGCACCACGGCGTCGAGATCACCGACCCGGCGATCGTCGCCGCGGCGGAACTCAGCCACCGCTACATCACCGACCGTTTCCTGCCCGACAAGGCGATCGACCTGATCGACGAAGCGGCGGCCAAGATCAAGATCGAGATCGACTCCAAGCCCGAGGCGATGGACAAACTCGACCGGCGTTTGATCCAGTTGAAGATCGAGCGCGAGGCGGTGCGCAAGGAAAAGGACGAGGCGTCGATCAAGCGCATGGGCCTGATCGAAGAAGAGATCGCCAAGTTGGAACGCGAAGCCGCGGATCTGGAAGAAATCTGGAAGAGCGAGAAGGCCACCGCGCAAGGCAGCGCGCAGGTCAAGGAAGAGATCGACCGCATGCGCCACCAGATCGACGAGTTCACGCGCAAGGGCAACTTCGACAAGGTGGCCGAGCTGCAGTACGGCAAGCTGCCCGAGATGGAAAAGCGCTTGAAGGAAGCGCAGGCCAAGGAGACCGGCAAGAAGGGCACCGGCAAGCCGCAACTGCTGCGCACGATGGTCGGCGCCGAAGAGATCGCCGAGGTGGTGTCGCGCTCGACCGGCATTCCTGTCTCCAAGCTGATGCAGGGCGAGCGCGACAAGCTCCTGCAAATGGAAGGCAAGCTGCACGATCGCGTGGTCGGGCAAGACGAAGCGATCACCGCGGTCGCCAACGCCATCCGCCGTTCACGTGCCGGCCTGTCGGATCCGAACCGTCCCTACGGTTCGTTCCTCTTTCTCGGCCCCACGGGCGTCGGCAAGACCGAGCTGTGCAAGGCGCTGGCCGGCTTCCTGTTCGACAGCGAAGAGCACATGGTGCGCGTCGACATGAGCGAGTTCATGGAGAAGCATTCGGTGTCGCGGCTGATCGGCGCGCCGCCGGGCTACGTGGGCTACGACGAGGGCGGCACGCTGACCGAAGCCGTGCGCCGCCGGCCCTATTGCGTGCTGCTGCTCGATGAGGTCGAGAAGGCGCACCCGGATGTCTTCAACGTGCTGCTGCAAGTGCTCGACGATGGCCGCCTGACCGATGGCCAGGGCCGCACCGTGGACTTCAAGAACACGGTGATCGTCATGACGAGCAACCTCGGCTCGCACATGATCATGCAGATGGCCGGCCAGGACAGCGCGCTGATCCGCGACGCGGTCTGGGCCGAGGTCAAGAACCATTTCCGCCCGGAGTTCTTGAACCGGATCGACGAGGCGGTGGTCTTCCATGCGCTCGATGCCAAGCACATCGAGTCGATCGCCAAGATTCAGCTGAAGACGCTGGAGCAGCGCATGGCCAAGATGGACTTGAAGCTCGACGTCTCAGCGCAAGCCATCGCCGCGCTGGCCAAGATCGGCTTCGACCCGGTGTTCGGCGCGCGTCCGCTGAAGCGTGCCATCCAGCAGCGCATCGAGAACCCGGTGGCCAAGCTGATCCTCGAAGGCAAGTTCGGGCCGAAGGACGTGGTGCCGGTGGACGTGGAAGGCGATGCCTTCGTCTTCACGCGAACGGTGCATTGATACGGATGCTGCCTCGCGCGGGTTCGGGCGCAAGCAAGGCTTGGGGCCGGCCGGGGTGGGGCTGCGGATGCGACGCCCGCTGCGCGGGTTCGCTGCGGTGCTCGCCTTGGGGTCGCACCGCAAAACTCGCTTCACTCGCTGCGCTCGTTTCGCTCAAACAGTTGCGGTGAGTCAGTTGACGAAGCGCGTGGGTACACGCGCCGACCCCAAGGCTGTGCTCCTCGCCGTTCGCATACGCAGCCCCACCCCGGCCGGCCCCAAGCCTTGCAGGGACATGAACGTTCTTGGGTAAGTGGGAGCGGCAAGACGCGGGCATCGAGCCCGCGTCTTGCCGGCGCGCCGAAGGCGCGCGTCAGCGCGCAGGCCGGGCTCGATGCCCGGCCTGTGTGCTACTCCCCAAAAGGACTGTCGGTGCTTTGCGCAAAGCCGTGGGCGGGTGCGCGGCGGCGCGCCTGTGCGGCGGCGAGGAGCGCAGGAATTCGGTCGGCGCGTGTACTCACGCGCATCAACAACTGACTCACCGTGTCTGTCCGAACGAAACGAGCGCAGTGAGTGAAGTGAGTTACACGGTGCGACCGAATTCCGAGCACCGCAGCGAAGTCGGCGCGCCTTTGGCGCCGACCGCCGCAGTGGCGCGCCGCCGCGCACCCGCCCACGGCTTTGCGCTCTTCACAGCGCTCGCAATGCGATCGAACGCGACACCGAACCCGCTACCGCGGCGTCGAGTTCTCTTCGAGCAGCAGGTCAAGGCGCTGCAGTTGCAAGCGCACCAGCGTCAGATTCGCCTGTGACTTGTCGAGCACGGCGTGCATCGCCAGGCCGCGGCGCGCTGGCACGGTGCGCAGCAGCACGTGGTGCGCGCCGAGCGTGATGGCCGCATCGGGCGCGGCGTCGCCGAGGTTCAGGGCATGCGCCGCTTCGGCCATCGAAGCCATCAGCGATGCGCCATGCGATGCCAATCCCGCCGGACCGGGCCGGGTGCCGGTGTGGCCGAGCGTGCGTTGCGTCGCCAGCTCGAAGACGCAGCAACTGACCATGCCTTTTAACTCGCCGCACTTGCGCAGGTAGGTGGCGAGCACCGGGTCGGCCACCGCCGCGGCAGGGCCGGCGGCGGTACGCACCGACGGCATCGGCTGCATCGGCAACGGTGAGCGGCCGGCGCTGCCCGAAGCGGCTGGCGCGGGCGCCGCGGCCTTGGGTACCAGGTCGAAGATCTCGGGGATGTGGATGGCCTCGTCGGCCAGTTGCTCGCGCAGCTTGTTCCACGACGCCCGCAGGTAGCCCCAGGCTTCTGCGGGGCGCGTCACCACCGGCGTCGTGCGCACCTTGACCTTGGCGCCGCGCGCCAGATGCGCGGCCTGGCCGCCGAGCGACGACGCGCCGGCCAGCGGCAGCATCAGCAGCTCCGTGTTGTGCCACGGCCCCTCGACGATGGCATCGCGCAGCGGCATCAGCGCGGTGGCCATGGCGTGCGGCGGCAGGTCGCTGACCATGACGACGCCCAGCCGGCTGTGCGAGAGCAGCGTGCGCGCCAGACGGCGGCGCTGCGCGGTGTCGGCATCGGTTTCGGTGGTGTACAGGCGCAGCGGCGGCTGCTCGGCACCGACCGGCAGCTCGACGAACTCGAGGCGCGCCAGCGGCATGCCGACGCCCTGGCGGCGGATGTGCAACTGGTGCACCGGCCGCTGCATCGCCGCGGCCAAGCCCTGCAGCATGCGGCGCGACGACTGCGTGCCGACGTCGTGCAGCACCACGTACTCGGGTTGCAGCGTTTCGAGCTGCTGCTGCAGCGCTTCGGCGGCTTCGCAGGCCACGAAGAGTTCCCACTGGGCGTCGCTGATGCGCCGGCCGACCTGTTGCTGCGACAGCGGCACGTCGGCCGTCGGGTCGCGCATGACCTGCGTCGCCACGCCGGCTTGCTGCCGCGTCGGCTCCCAGGCCTGTTCTTCTTCGAACACGGGACCCGGGTGCGCCGAGGCGTCGAAGCTGGTCATCTGATGAAGGGTCTTGGCCATGCGAGACGGGGGCGGTGATGCCGAAGCGAGCGTCGAGTGACGTCGCGGCCAGTGTAAGCCGCGTCGAGCGCACCCGCTGCCTAGAATCGGGCGACATGCGCAAGACTCAACACACTTCCCCGGCGGGCCCCGTGGTCGTCATCGGTGCCGGGCTGGCCGGCTTGACCGTCGCCCTGCGCCTGGCACAGGACCGGCCGGTCGTCGTCTTGGCCAAGCGCAACCTCGACGAAGCGGCGACGGCCTGGGCGCAGGGCGGCATCGTCGGCGTGCTCGGCAGCGACGACAGCATCGAGTCGCATGTGCGTGACACGCAGGATGCCGGCGCCGGGCTGGTCGACGAGCACACCGCACGTTTCATTGCCGAGCGCAGCGCGCGCGCCGTCGAGTGGCTGCTCGGCGAGGGCGTGCCGTTCTCGGCCGACCCGGACGGCCCGCTCGGCCTGCACCTGACGCGCGAAGGCGGCCACGCCGTGCGCCGCATTGCGCATGCCGCCGACGCCACCGGCCGCGCCATCCACGACGCGCTGCTGGCCAAAGCCAAGGCGCATCCGAACGTGACGCTGCGCGAGCGCTGGATGGCGGTGGATCTGATCACGTCGCGACACATCAAGATCGAAGAGAGTCCGCGCTGCCACGGCGTCTATGCGCTCGACATCGACCGCGGCCGCGTCGAAACGCTGGCGGCCTCGCATGTGGTGCTGTCCACCGGCGGCGTCGGCAAGGTCTACCGCTACACCAGCAACCCGGACACCGCCACCGGCGACGGCATCGCGATGGCCTGGCGCGCCGGCTGCCGCGTCGGCAACATGGAGTTCATCCAGTTCCACCCGACCTGCCTGTACCACCCGCAGGAGCGCAGCTTCCTGATCACCGAGGCGCTGCGCGGCGAGGGCGCTCATCTGACGTTGCCGGATGGGACGCGCTTCATGCGCGCGCACGATGAGCGCGAAGAGCTGGCACCGCGCGACATCGTCGCCCGCGCGATCGACTTCGAGATGAAGAAGCACGGCCTGGACCATGTGTGGCTCGATGCCCGGCACCTCGGCGAGCCGTTCCTGAAGGAACACTTTCCGACGATCCACGCCCGCTGCGCCAAGCTCGGCATCGACATCGCCCGGCAGCCGATCCCCGTGGTGCCGGCCGCGCACTACACCTGCGGCGGCGTCGTCACCGACCTCGAAGGCCGCACCGACCTGCCGGGCCTGTACGCCGTCGGCGAGACCACCTACACCGGGCTGCACGGCGCCAACCGCCTGGCCAGCAACTCGCTGCTCGAATGCGTCGTGCTCGGCCACACCTGTGCGCAGGCGATCATCGAAACGCGTGCCGCGCCGGCCGCCGCACTGCCGCCGTGGGACGAGAGCCAGGTCGAGAACGCCGACGAGCAGGTCGTGATCTCGCACAACTGGGACGAGCTGCGGCTGATGATGTGGAACTACGTCGGCATCGTGCGCACGACCAAGCGCCTCGAGCGCGCGCTGCACCGCATCGATCTGCTGAAGAGCGAGATCGACGAGTACTACGCCAACTTTCGCGTCACGCGCGACCTGCTCGAGCTGCGCAACCTGGTCGAGAACGCCGAGCTGATCGTGCGCTCGGCGTTGTCGCGGCATGAGAGCCGCGGGCTGCACTTCAGCCGCGACTATCCGCGCACGTTGCCGGTGAGTTTCCCTACCGTGCTGATCAAGCCGAGCCGAGGTTCCTGACGAAGCCTGCGCCGGGCTGAGGTTGCGCGATCGCGCCTGGGTTCGCGGCGACGAAAGCGAGCATGCGATCGATGCAGCCGAGTGCCTGCGTGCGTGTCGGCTCCGGCACGACGATCTCGCCGCTGCCGGTTTCGAGACACGCGATCAACCCTTGCGTCGCGTTCATCGCCATCCACGGGCAGTGAGCGCAGCTCTTGCACGTGGCGCTCTTGCCGGCGGTCGGCGCTTCGAGCAGCGTCTTGCCCGGCGCCAGTTGCTGCATGCGGTGGAACATGCCGTTGTCGGTGGCGACGATGTACTCGCTGGCCTTGCCATCGACGACGGCCTTCAACAACTGCGACGTCGAGCCGACGAGATCGGCCTGCGCGATCACGTCCTGCGGCGACTCGGGATGCACCAGCACCATCGCGTTCGGATGCTCCTTCCTCAGCAGCTCCAGCTCGACGCCTTTGAACTCGTCGTGGACGATGCAGGCGCCGTTCCACATCAGCATGTCGGCGCCGGTCTGCTCCTGGATGTAGCGGCCGAGGTGCTTGTCGGGCGCCCACAGCACCTTCTCGCCCTGCTCGTGCAGGTGGCGCACGATGGCCAGCGCGCACGAGCTCGTCACCATCCAGTCGGCGCGCGCCTTCACCGCGGCGCTGGTGTTGGCATAGACGACGACCTTGCGCTCGGGGTGCGCGTCGCAGAACGCGGCGAACTCGTCCGGCGGGCAGCCGAGGTCGAGCGAGCAGGTGGCTTCGAGATCGGGCATCAGCACGCGCTTGTGCGGCGACAAAATCTTTGCGCTCTCGCCCATGAAGCGCACCCCCGCGACGACCAGCGTCTGCGCGGCGTGGTCGCGGCCGAAGCGCGCCATCTCCAGCGAATCGGCGACGCAGCCGCCGCTTTCCTGCGCCAGGTCCTGCAGATCGCCATCGACGTAGTAATGCGCGACGAGCACTGCGTTGTGCTGATGCAGCAGCGCCTTCGCGCGCGCCTTCGCGGTGCTGCGTTCACCGGCAGTCAGCGCCGCCGGCACGCGCGCCCAGGCGTGTGCCGTCTTGCTGGCGCCGCTGGCGTCTTGGCGCGTGTAGTCGAAAAGGACTTGGCTCATCGAACCAATATTAGCCCGCTGCCGTCACCCCAATCCGCGCTCGGCTTCTGCGAGCTTGAAGCGCAGCAGCGCCAGGTTGGCGTGCTGGCGCTCGAGCCGTGCAAAGAGAAACTGGTGCGGCCGCCGCGCCAGCGGCCGCACGAGGTGGTGCGCGGAGCCGGAAGCGACGCTGAACTCTTCGAGCGAACCGGCCAGGCCCATGTCTTCATGCGCCTTGCGGTGCGCACGCAGCAGCGGCGCCAACGCCGCGGCGGCGCGCTTCAGATCGACCGCGTTGTCGCGCGACTCGCCGGCCAGCAGGTCGCCGTCGGTGGCGTCGGCCAGCGCCGCGCCTTGCACGCCGTCGGTCAGCATCAGCATGCGCAACTGACGGGCGACGTTGCGCGCGTCGATGGCCGCCGGGTCGGCCGCTTGCTCCTGCGGCGTCTGCTGGCGGTCCCACGCGGCGAGCAGCGCATTCCACACCGACGAGGTGCCGGTGAGGGGCTCGTCGATGACTTCGACATGCAGGTTGGCCGGCCAGTCGAGCGCGGCGATCTTGCCGGCGATCCACAGCGCCGACGGCGGCAGCAGAAAGAGCAGCGACTCGCACTTCCACGTCGGCTCGGCGACGGCGCGCCGCAGCGCGATCAACATCGCTTCGACTTCGCCCGGCACCATCGGCCCGACGATCACCGCGGCCATTTGGCTGCGCTCCATCAGCACGAACGGAATCGCCAGGCTCTCGCCTTCGGAGACGCGCAGATCGGCATGGTAAATCTTCAGCGAAGCGTCGCCGCGCCGCGGCACGATGGTGCGCTCCAGCGTTGCCAGGATCGACAGCGTGGCCTGCTCGCGCAGGTGCAGCCGCTCGACGGGCTGACCGGTGGCATCCGACAGGGCCTTGATGACGCCCGGCGCCCACAGGCGCACCGGGTCGAGCAGCGTGATCGTGCGCACGTCGTCGTTGTGGCGCGCATTGGCCAGGTGGTCGCGCATCGCGGCGGCCGGCGAGCCGGAGAAGAACAGGTCTTGCTGGTGCCGCTCGAGCATGCGGCCGTCGTCGGCGACGCGCGTGTCGGTGCTTTCGAGCACCGCCGTGGCGGCGAATTCCGGCATCGGCCCGCCGGGCTTCAGCGGTGTGGGCACGAGTTCTCCGAACAAGGACTTCAACACGGTCGCCTCCTCTGGCCAACAACGCGGCCGTTGTCCAGCTTAGGGCCGCCGCCAGCGCCTGCGTTCCCACACGCTACGGCGATGCCAAGGGCTGGCGCGGTGGTTACTTCAGTCACGCTTTGACACGCAAGGTCACCGGCTGCGCCTTGCGCTGCCGGACAAGTTGTCCTGCCGATACCATTGAAGCATGGACTCGGCTGCCGCTGCACTGCCTTCGCCGTCGAAGCGAGATGACGCCCGAACGATCGGCCTGGTCGGGCTGGCGCACGGCACGTCTCATTTCTTCCACATGCTGCTGCCGCCGCTGTTCCCGCTGTTCGTGCGCGACTTCGGCGTCAGCTACGCGCAGCTCGGCTTGCTGGTGACGGTGTTTTTCGCCGTGTCGGGCATCGGCCAGGCGCTGGCCGGCTTCCTCGTCGACCGCGTCGGCGCGCGGCCGGTGCTGTTCGCGGCGCTGGCGTGTTTCGTTGCCGCGGCCTTGCTCGCGGCGTCGGCGCAGGGCATCGACGGTCTGCTGCTCGCCGCGGCGCTGGCGGGCCTGGGCAACTCGCCGTTCCACCCGGTGGACTTCACGATCCTCAACCAGCGCGTCTCGCCGCCGCGCCTGGGCCACGCGTTTTCGCTGCACGGCGTCAGCGGCAACCTCGGCTGGGCCGCGGCGCCGGTGTTCCAGTTGGCGATCGTGCAGGCCACCGGCTCGTGGCGCTGGGCGCTCGTCGCCTGCGCGGCGTGGGCGCTGCTCGTGCTGTTGCTGCTGCTCTGGCAGCGCGATGCGATCGACGACGGTGCTGCGTCGCGCCGGCGCGTCGCCGCCGCGAAGGGCGGCGAGCCCGGCACGTTCGCGTTCCTGCGCCTGCCCTCGGTGTGGCTGTGCTTCTCGTTCTTCTTCTTCTCGACCTGCGCGCTGTCGGCGATCCAGAGCTTCGCCGGGCCGGCCCTGTCGACGATGTATGAGCTGCCGTTGTCGACCACCGCCTACGTCGTCACCGGCTACATGGTCGCGGGTGCGCTGGGCATCCTCGCCGGTGGCTTCCTCGCGGTGCGCGCCACGCACCTGGAGCGCGTCATCGGCGCCTGCCTGGCCTCGGCGGCGCTGCTGCTGGCCCTGGTCGGCAGCGGCGTCTTGCAGGGCACGCTGGCGATGGCAGCGACGGCGCTGGCCGGCTTCGGCGCCGGCCTGGCCGGGCCGTCGCGCGACATGCTGATCAAGCGCGCGTCGCCGCCGGGCGCCACCGGCCGCGTCTATGGCACGGTGTACTCCGGCCTGGACATCGGCTTTGCGCTGGCCGCGCCGGTGTTCGGCGCCATCCTCGACGGCGGCCGGCCCGACGGCGTGTTTTACGGTGCTGCGTTGGCGCTCGGCCTGGGCATCGCTTCGGCGTCGCTGGTCGGCTTGCGCGTGGCGCTGACAGCGCGGCGAGTGACGGCATGAGCGAAGCGCGGTTGGCTGGTCATGCGCTCGTGCAAGCGCTGATCGCGCAAGGCATCGACACCGTCTTCGGCGTGCCGGGCGAAAGTT
Source organism: uncultured beta proteobacterium (assembly GCA_963732625.1). GTDB lineage: Bacteria > Pseudomonadota > Gammaproteobacteria > Burkholderiales > Burkholderiaceae_C > CADEEN01. The sequence continues at coordinate 100,929 of CAVTAM010000002.1, forward strand.
ATCTGGCGGCGCTCGACGGCTTTCATGCGCACGCGAAGGACATCCGCTTCATCACCTGCCGCCACGAGGGCGGCGCGGCCTTCATGGCCGAGGCGCAGGGCAAGTTGTCGTCGTGGCCGGGGGTGTGCTTCGTGACGCGCGGGCCGGGTGCGAGCAACGCGGCGATCGGCTTGCACACCGCGTTTCAGGACTCGACGCCGATGGTGCTGTTCGTCGGCCAGGTGGCGGCCGACCAGCGCGACCGCGAAGCCTTTCAGGAGCTCGACTACCGCCAGGTCTTCGGCCCGGGCACGCTCGGCATGGCCAAGTGGGTCGGCGAGGTGCAGCATGCCGACCGCTTGCCGGAGTACGTGGCGCGCGCCTTCCACACCGCCATGCAGGGCCGGCCCGGTCCGGTCGTGCTGGTGCTGCCGGAAGACATGCTGGCCACGCCGACGGCAGCGCCGGTGTTGCCGCGCATCGTGCCAGCGCAGGCCTGGCCGGCGCCCGGCGCGCTGCGCAACTTGCGCGAGCGCTTGCTGGCCGCGCAGACGCCCGCTCGTCATCGCCGGCGGCCCGCTGTGGAGCGCAGAAAGCGCGCGTGCGCTGCAACGCTTTGCCGAGGGCTGGCAGTTGCCCGTGGCCTGCGGCTTTCGTTTCCAGGACACCTTCGACAATCGCCATGCGCAGTACGCGGGCGACGTCGGCATCGGCATCAATCCGAAACTGGCGGCGCGCGTGCGCGAGGCCGATCTGATCCTCGCCGTCGGCGTGCGCCTGGGCGAGATGACGACCGGCGGCTACGAGCTCCTCGTGGCGCCGCGGCCGACACAGACGCTGGTGCACCTGCATCCGGGCGCCGAAGAGTTGGGCCGCGTTTATGCCGCCGACCTGATGCTGCAGTGCTCGCTGTCGCACGCCGGCCAGGCGCTCGAAACCCTGGCCGCACCGGCACAAGTGCCGTGGTCCGAATGGACCGCTGCCGCTCATGCCGACTACGAAGCCAATCAGGTCGCCGCCGCTGTCGAACCACTCGACATGACGCAGCTCGTCAAGACGCTCAACCGCCTCGTCCCCGAGAACACGGCCTACACCAACGGCGCCGGCAACTTCAGCGCCTGGCTGCACCGCTTCACGCCGTACGTGCCGCTGCACCGCCACGGCCGCACGCAACTCGCGCCGACTTCCGGCGCGATGGGCTACGGTGTGCCGGCGGCGGTGGCCGCGTCGCTGCTGTACCCGGATCGAACGGTGGTCAACCTCGCCGGCGACGGTGACTTTCTGATGACCGGCCAGGAGCTGGCCACCGCGCGCGCGTTCGGCGCCGGCGAGGGCGCCGGCAAGCTGATCAGCATCGTCATCGACAACGGCAGCTACGGCACGATCCGCATGCACCAGGAGCGCACGTTTCCGGGACGCGTCTCGGGCAGCGACCTGCGCAACCCGGATTTCGCGGCGCTGGCGCTGGCGTACGGCTGGCGCGCGCACCGCGTCGAGACCACGGCGCAGTTCGAACCGGCCCTGCAAGCGGCACTGGCGTCGGACGCACCGACGCTGATTCACGTCAAGCTGGATGCGGAAGTGATCTCGCCGCGGGCGACGATCACGCAGCTGCGATCAGGGCGCTGACGGACGCGGCTACTTGCAGTCGCTGGCGATGACTTGGCGCGCGCGCTGCATTTCTTCAGCGCGGCCCTTGTCGTCGAGGATCTCGCGCTCGCCCTTGTCGTTGGTGCGGGCGATGCGCAGCCCGTCGCCGAGGGCGGCCAGATGGCTCTTCGCGCGCCCGCAGTTTTCGGCGCGCTGTGCAGCATCCTTTTCTTCCTGCACTTTCTGCTTCGACTCCTGCTCGCTCGCCGCCTTCTTGCGCCGCGCTTCGAGTTCCGGATCGTTGCCTTGCGCCAGGGCGGTCGGGGCCGCGGCGCCGGGAGCCGATGCCGCAGCGGCCTGGGTCGGCGCCGGCGCGCGCCGCACCGGCACGGTCGGGCGCTCGAGGATGTCCTTGTCCTGCACGCCGGCCGGCGGCGGCAGATCGCTGACGACGATGCGGCCTTGCGCGTCGCGGTACTTCCAGGGCACGGATTGTGCTGTTGCAACGCCGACAAACAGCAGGGCCGCGGCGGCGGCACTCACGAACGGCAGGCGGTAAAAGCGCTTCATGGTCAGGGTGGGCGTGGGTAACTTGCCGAGTGTATTGCGCTGCCCGCCCGTGCGGCTGGGGTGAAAGTCACGCTCCCTATAATTGATTTTTGAATCTGGAGTGACATCCCACCATGCGCCTCCTCGGCAAAGCGCTGACCTTCGACGATGTGTTGCTGGTGCCGGCGTTCTCTCAAGTTCTGCCGCGCGACACCAGCCTGGCCACACGCCTGTCGCGCCGCATCACGCTCAACCTGCCGCTGGTCTCGGCGGCGATGGACACGGTGACCGAAGCGCGCCTGGCGATCGCCATCGCGCAAGAGGGCGGCATCGGCATCATCCACAAGAACCTGACCGCACAGCAGCAAGCGCGTGAAGTGGCACGCGTCAAGCGCTACGAATCCGGCGTGCTGCGCGACCCGATCACCGTCGGCCCCGAGATGCCGGTGCGCGAGGTGATGGCGCTGGCGCAGCAGCACGGCATCTCGGGCTTTCCGGTACTGGAAGGCAAGACGGTGGTCGGTATCGTCACCAACCGCGACCTGCGCTTCGAGACGCGCATGGACGTGCCGGTGCGCGAAATCATGACGCCGCGCGAGCGCCTGATCACGGTACGCGAGAGCGCCACGATCGACGACGGCAAGGCGCTGATGCACCGGCACAAGCTGGAGCGCGTGCTCGTCGTCAACGACGCCTTCGAGCTGCGCGGCTTGATGACGGTCAAAGACATCACCAAGCAGACGAGTTTTCCCAACGCTGCGCGCGACCAGCACGGCAAGCTGCGCGTCGGCGCGGCGGTCGGCGTGGGTGACGGCACCGAAGAGCGCGTCGAAGCGCTCGCGGCCGCGGGTGTGGACGCGATCGTCGTCGACACCGCTCATGGCCACAGCGCCGGCGTCATCGAGCGCGTGCGCTGGGTCAAGCGCAACTTCGGCCACATCGATGTGATCGGCGGCAACATCGCCACCGGCGCCGCGGCGCTGGCGCTGGTCGAGGCGGGCGCCGATGCGGTCAAGGTCGGCATCGGCCCGGGCTCGATCTGCACCACGCGCATCGTCACGGGGGTCGGCGTGCCGCAGATCATGGCGATCGACAACGTCGCCAAGGCCTTGAAGGGCAGCGGCGTGCCGCTGATCGCCGACGGCGGCGTGCGCTACTCGGGCGACGTGGCCAAAGCCATCGTCGCCGGCGCCGACACGGTGATGATGGGCAGCGCCTTCGCCGGCACCGACGAAGCGCCGGGCGAAACCATCCTCTACCAGGGCCGCAGCTACAAGAGCTACCGCGGCATGGGCTCGATCGGCGCCATGCAGCAGGGCAGCGCCGACCGCTACTTCCAGCAGACCGGCGACGACAGCGGCGGCAACAACCCGAACACCACCAAGCTCGTGCCCGAAGGCATCGAAGGCCAGGTGCCGTACAAGGGCTCGGTCGTCGGCATCCTCTTCCAGATGGCCGGCGGGCTGCGCGCCTCGATGCACTACTGCGGCTGCGCGACGATCGCCGAGATGCAGACGCAGGCCGAGTTCGTCGAGATCACGTCGGCGGGGGTGCGCGAGAGCCATGTGCACGACGTGCAGATCACCAAGGAAGCGCCGAACTACCGGACCGAATGAGATTAGAATCTGGCCAGTTTTCATCTTGTTGGCCAGAAATGAAAATCCTCGGCATCTTCGAAGCAAAGAAGAACTTCTCGGCGCTGGTGGACGCGGTCGAGGCCGGTGAAGAAGTGCGCATCACGCGCCACGGCCGCGAAGTGGTGCGCCTGCTGCCGGTCAAGCGCCAGCCGGTGATCACGGCGCGCCAGGTCGAACGCGAGTTGGCCGGGCTGGCCCAACTCCACAAGAAGATCAAGCCCGGCCCCGGTTGGCGGGCGCTGCGTGACGAGGGGCGCGAGTAGTGGCCTCTGAACCGTCGGCGGCGGGCGATGCGTTCGTGCTCGACGCCTCGGTCACGGCCACCTGGTTGCTGCCCGACGAGCACAGCGACGCGTCGCGACGGCTCTTCGCCGGCGTGCGCTCGGGAAACGTGGAGCTCCACGCGCCGGATCTCTGGCTGGTGGAGTGCGGCAACATCATCGTCAACGCGGTGCGCCGCAAGCGTACGACGGCCGCCAACGGATTGGCCCTGTGGCAGGTGCTCGACTCCGTGCGCACGCGCTGCGAGCTCTACCGGCCGGAGCCGCCGCAGGTGCGCGCCGCCTTGGCACTGGCCCTGGAGCGCAATCTGTCGCTCTACGACGCGACATATCTGTGGCTGGCGCAGTCGCTGTCGCTGCCGTTGCTGACGCAAGACGCCGCGCTCGCGCGCGCGGCCAAAGCGCAGGGCGTGGCGGTGCTGTCGCTGGAGTCGCTCGCATGAAGCAGCCCGGCCGCACGGCGGCGATGCCGTTCATCATGGCCACGGTGCTGATCGACATGATCGCCATCGGCCTGATCGTGCCGGTGCTGCCGCCGCTGGTTGGCAAGTTCACCGCCGATCCGGCGGCGCAGGCGTTCTGGTACGGCGCGGTCGCATTCGCTTTCGGCCTGGCCAATTTTTTCGGCGCGCCGATCTTGGGCGCGCTGTCCGACCGCTACGGCCGCCGGCCGGTGCTGCTGCTCGGCTTCTGCGGCCTCGCGCTCAACTTCTTCGCCACCGCGCTCGCCACCGCGCTGTGGATGCTGATCGCGGTGCGGCTGGTCGGCGGCGCGCTGCAGGCCAACGCCGCTGTCGCCAACGCCTACGTGGCCGACATCACGCCGCCCGAAGACCGCGCGCGCCGCTTCGGCCTGCTCGGCGCGATGTTCGGCATCGGCTTCATCCTCGGGCCCGTCATGGGCGGGCTGCTCGGCGGCATCGATCTGCACTACCCGTTCCTCGTCGCCGGCACCTTGGCGTTGATCAACTTCGCCTATGGCGTGTTCGTGCTGCCCGAGTCGTTGCCGGCGACGCAGCGGCGTGCGTTCGACTGGCGGCGCGCCAACCCGGTGACCTCGCTGAAGTCGCTGGCACAGTTGAAGGGTGTGGGCTTGCTCGTCGGCGTGATCGCGCTGTCCGGCCTGGCGCAGTTCACGCTCTACACCACCTGGGTGCTCTATACGACCTTCAAGTTCGGCTGGGGTCCCACCGAGAACGGCTGGTCGCTGTTCGCGGTGGGCATCGTCTCGGCCCTCGTGCAAGGCGTGCTGCTCGGCCGCCTGTTGCGCTGGCTCGGGCCGCAGCGCCTGGCGCTGTGGGGCCTGGCTTCGTCGAGCTTGGCCTTCCTGTGCTGGGGCCTGGCCAGCGACGGCTGGATGATGTATGCGGTGATCTTCGTCAACCTGCTCGGCGGCACGGTGGCGGCCACGGTGCAGAGCATCGTCTCGTCGTCGGCCGACGCGCGCAGCCAGGGTCAGACGATGGGCTCGGTGAGCTCGCTCAACAGCCTGATGGCGGTGGCCGCGCCGGTGATCGGTGCGCCGGTGATCGCCATGGTCTCGCATTTCCCCCAAGGCGACTGGCGCATCGGCGCGCCGATGTACTTCTGCGCGCTGCTGCAGGCAGCGTCGCTCGTGCTCGCCTGGCGCCACTTCGCGAGCCGTCCGGTTTTGATTCCCAACCCCACACCATGACGCACGACAAGATCCTGATCCTCGACTTCGGCTCGCAGGTCACGCAACTCATCGCGCGGCGCATCCGCGAAGCGCACGTCTACTGCGAGATCCATCCCAACGACGTCAGCGACGCCTTCATCCGCGAGTTCGCGCCCAAAGGCATCGTGCTCTCGGGCAGCCATGCCAGCACCTACGAGGAGCACGAGCTGCGTGCGCCGCAGGCGGTGTGGGACAGCGGCGTGCCGGTGCTCGGCATCTGCTACGGCATGTTCACGATGACGGTGCAGCAGGGCGGGCAGGTCGAGGCGAGCGCGCAGCGCGAGTTCGGCTATGCGGAAGTGCGCGCGCATGGCCACACCCGGCTGCTGCAAGGCATCGAAGACTTCGCCACGCCCGAAGGCCACGGCATGTTGAAAGTCTGGATGAGCCACGGCGACAAGGTGACCACGCTACCGCCAGGCTTCAAGCTGATGGCCTCGACACCGAGCTGCCCGATCGCAGGAATAGCCGATGAAGCGCGCGGCTACTACGGCGTGCAGTTCCACCCCGAGGTCACGCACACGCTGCAGGGCAAGGCACTGCTCGAGCGCTTCGTGCTCGGCATCTGCAAGGCGCGGCCCGATTGGGTGATGCGCGACCACATCGAAGAAGCGGTGGCGGCGATCCGCAAGCAGGTCGGTGACGAGGAAGTCATCCTCGGCCTGTCCGGTGGTGTCGATTCGAGCGTCGCCGCGGCGCTGATCCACCGCGCGATCGGCGATCAGCTCACCTGCGTTTTCGTCGATCACGGCTTGTTGCGCTTGAACGAGGGAGCGGCGGTCATGGAGATGTTCGTCGGCAAGCTGCACGCCAAGGTGATCCACGTCGATGCCAGCAATCAGTTCCTCGGTGCGCTCAAAGGCGTGGCCGACCCCGAGGCCAAGCGCAAGATCATCGGCCGCGAGTTTGTCGAGGTCTTCCAGCGCGAGGCCAGCAAGTTGTCGAATGCCAAGTGGCTCGCCCAAGGCACGATCTATCCCGATGTCATCGAAAGCGGCGCCGCCAAGACGAAGAAGGCAACGACGATCAAGAGCCACCACAACGTCGGCGGCCTGCCGGAGACGCTCGGCCTGAAGTTGCTCGAACCGCTGCGCGACCTGTTCAAGGACGAAGTGCGCGAGCTCGGCACAGCACTCGGCCTGCCGCACGAGATGGTCTATCGCCACCCGTTCCCGGGCCCGGGGCTGGGCGTGCGCATCCTCGGCGAAGTCCGCGCCGAGTACGCCGACCTCTTGCGCCGCGCCGATGCGATCTTCATCGAAGAGCTGCGCAACGCCGATTGGTACGACAAGGTCAGCCAGGCCTTCGCCGTCTTCCTGCCCGTGAAAAGTGTCGGCGTGATGGGCGATGGCCGCACCTACGATTTCGTGGTTGCATTGCGCGCCGTGGTCACCAGCGACTTCATGACCGCCGATTGGGCCGAGCTGCCATACGGCTTGCTGAAACGGACAAGCGGGCGGATCATCAACGAAGTGCGCGGAATCAACCGCGTAACCTACGACGTATCAAGCAAACCACCGGCAACGATCGAGTGGGAATAGCGGACGGACGAGGACGGGAGACACGGTCATGCGGTTGATTTTTGGCGTCATGTCACTACTGGTCGTGCTGGCGATCGTCGGCACGCTGGGCAAAACGCAGCTTCAGGCCCTGGGCCTTGCGGGGCCGACCAGCACGCGTGCTGCGGCGCAGGGGGACGATGTCAAGGCCGCGTCGGACGCGGTGATGCGCGGCGCACGCGGCGACGCCGTCACCGTCGCCGTACCGGGTGGCGTGCCGGCGGCGGTCGCCGCGCCGGTCGATGGCAGCGTGGCCGCGCAGTCCAGAGCGATCCAGAACAACGTGCGCGATGCCGTCAACGCGGCCGTGCAGCAGGGCGCCAACCGCTCTGCGCAGCAGCCCGCGCAATGAACACCCCCCCTGTTCCCCTTGCGCTGCCGAGCGTGCTGCCTGATGCGCCCAGCGCCGCGCAGGACGAATACGCGATGCGTCTGGCGCTCGACCAGGCGCTCAACGCGCAGCTCGTCGGCGAGGTACCCGTCGGCGCCGTGATCACGCACATGGCCGACGGCGTGCCGCAGATCATCGCCACCGGCTACAACCGCCCGATCACCACCAACGACCCGACGGCGCATGCCGAGATCGTCGCCGTTCGCCACGCCGCGCAGTTGCTCGGCAACTACCGGCTGCCCGGCTGCACGCTCTACGTCACGCTCGAACCCTGCGCGATGTGCGCCATGGCGCTGATGCACGCGCGCATCGGCCGCATTGTCTTCGCCGCGGCCGACCCGAAAACCGGCGCCGTCGGTTCGGTGCTGAACCTGTTCGACAACCCCAAGCTCAATCACCACACGGAAGTGCACGGCGGGCTGCTGGCCGAGGCGGCGGGCACGATGCTGCGCGACTTTTTCGTCGAGCGTCGCGCCGCCATCAAGGCCGCGCGTGATGCCGCGCCCAACGCCGAGCTGCTGCCGGTGCCCGAGGTCATCGAGTCCAACTTCGGGGACTGGGGTTGAGCGGCAGCGGGTCGTCGCTGCTGCTGTTTTCCCCTTCCGGTGTGGTGGCCCAGCAGGCGCTGCTGCGCCGTGCGCACAAGCGCTTGGCAGCACTTGGGTTCGACGTGCGCAGCGACGACAGCGCACTGGCCCGGCACGAACGTTTTGCCGGCGACGACGAGACGCGGCTGGCGGCGATCCACCGCGCTGCGGCGTCGGGCGTGTCGATCGCCATGGCCACGCGCGGCGGCTACGGCCTGACGCGCCTGCTCGATCGCATCGACTGGAAAAGAATCGCGAAGAGCGTCGAGCTCGGCACGCGCTGGGTCGGCCACAGCGACTTCACTGCTTTTCAGCTCGCCGCGCTGGCGCATGGCGGCACGCGCACCTGGGCCGGGCCGATGGCCTGCTACGACTTCGGCCGCATGGCCGAGGAGCATGGCGAGCCCCGCGTCGAGGCGGTGGACGAGGTCACGGCGGATTGTTTCGTCGAGGCCATGGACGGCTCGCTCGAAGCCGTGGGCTTTCGCTGCGGCCCGGGCTTCGAAGGGCTGGACGTCAAAGGCACGCTGTGGGGCGGCAACCTGGCGATGATCGTCTCGCTGCTCGGCACGCCGCACTGGCCGAAGATCAAGGGCGGCATCCTGTTCGTCGAGGACGTGAACGAGCACCCGTACCGCGTCGAGCGCATGCTGCTGCAACTGCACCAGGCCGGCGTGCTCGACGCGCAACGCGCGATCGTCATTGGCGAAGTCAGCGAGTGGAAGAAGTCGCCGCTGGACCGCGGCTACGGCATGAAGTCGACGCTGGCCGCGGTGCGCGCCGCGACGAAGACGCCCGTGCTCGCCGGCCTGCCGTTCGGCCATGTGCCGACCAAGGTGACGTTGCCGGTGGGTGCGCGCGTGACGCTGGCGACACAGGGCCGCGAGGCCTTCATCGGCTGGTGAAAGCACTGCACGGCGGCGCGGCAACGCGCCGCTAGAATCTTTTGCGCGCCTTGCGTTGTCGGCCGTCACGAGCGGTCGATGCGTGGGGCGATTTGGTTTCTACGGGGGGCAACGCGCATGGGCGGAAGAACGTCGAGAGGCTTTGCGCTGGCGTGTCGCGCCTGGGTGTGTTCGCCCTGTGTTGCTGGCCGGCTGCAACAACAACCCTTGGCCCGATGGCGCCGAGCGCGAGAACACACTCTTCAATTCCTTCGACGAGCGCTCGCCGCGCTACCTCGACCCGACGGCCTCGTACAGCAACCCCGAGACAGTCTGATGACGTACCAGATCTACGAGCCGCTGTACGCGTACCACTACCTGAAGCGCCCCTACGAGCTGATTGCCGAAGGCGGCGCAAGAGGTGGTCGCAGCCGTACTACCTCGACAAGAACGGCCAGCGCCTGCCCGACACGGCCGACCCCGAGCAGATTGCCGAGAGCGTGTACGACATCAAGATCAAACCGGGCATCCGGTTTGCGCCGCATCCGGCGTTGGCCAAGAGACGAGCAGGGCAAGCTGCGCTACCACGCGATGACGCGCGAGCAATTGGGCGACAAGCGCTCGCCGCTGGAGTTCGAGCACCAGGGCACACGCGAGCTGACGGCCGAAGACTACGAGTACGCCTTGAAGCGCCACGCCACGCCGCGCATCGAGACGCCGATCTACGGCATCTTCTCGGAGTACGTCATCGGCCTGAAGGAGTACCGAAAGCTCATCGCCGAAGAGAACAAGAAGCTGCTGGCCGGCCTGCCGCGAGGACCTTCGCGACAAGCCTTTTCTCGACTTCCGCAAGTGGCCGCTTGCGAAGGCGTGAAGGCGATCGACAAGCAGACGCTGCGCATCCGCATCAAGGGCAAGTATCCGCAGTGGAAGTACTGGCTCGCCATGACCTTCACCGCGCCGCTGCCGTGGGAGGCCGATGCGTTTTACGCCCAGCCCGGCATGGCCGACAACAGCCTGTCGCTCAACCAATGGCCGGTGGGCACCGGGACCGTACATGATGACCGAGTACGTGCAGGACCGGCGGCATCGTGATGAAGCGCAACCCGAACTTCCGCGGCGAGCCGTACCCATGCGAGGGCTCGGCCGAAGACAAGGCCGCCGGCTACCTGGCCGACTGCGGCAAGACCATGCCCTTCATCGACACCATCGTCACCACCATCGTCAAGGAGAAGGTGCCGCGCAAAGAGATGTTCAAGCAAGGCTACCTCGACGTGCCCGAGATCGAGCGGCCGGAGTGGGGCGTGGACTTTCGCGTCGATATCGAAGACTCGGACAGGATCAAGGCGCTGTACGAATCGCGCGGCTTTCAGTTCCCGCTGACGACCGACGTCAACAACTGGTATCTCGGCTTCAACTGGCTCGACCCCGTGGTCGGCAAGGGCGACACGCCGGAGCAGCAGGTGCGCAATCGCAAGCTGCGCCACGCGCTGTCGATCGCCATCGACTGGGAAGAAGGCTACGGACGCATCTTCCGCAACAAGGGCGGCGACGCGGCGCACGGGCCGGTGCCATCAGGGGCGTTCGGGTCCCGCGAAGGTCAGCCCGGCGGGCACAACCCGGTCACGCACAAGGTGGTCAGTGGGCAAGTGGTGAGGCGCTCGATCGACGACGCGAAACAGCTGCTGGCGGAAGCCGGATACCCGAACGGCCGCGACGCGAAGAGCGGCCGGCCGCTCGTGCTCAACTACGACTACCAGCGCACCGCCACGCCGGAGATCAAGGCCGAACTCGATTGGATGGTCAAGCAGTTCGCCAAGATCGGCGTGCAGCTCGAAGTGCGGGCCACCGACTACAACCAGTTCCAGGAGAAGGTGCTCAAGGGCAAGCACCAGATCTTCTGGTGGGGCTGGCTCGGCGACTATCCCGATGCCGAGAACTTTCTGTTCCTGCTCTACGGGCCGAACAGCAAGTCGCTGCACGAAGGCGAGAACGCGGCCAACTACGACAACCCCGAGTACGACAAGCTCTACCGCCGGCTGCAGACGCTCGACGACGGGCCTGAAAAGCAGAAGGTCGTCGATGAGATGGTGCGCATCGCGCGCGAGGATGCGCCGTGGGCCTGGGGCTACTGGCCCTATGTGGCCATTGCCAACCAGTCGTGGGTGTCACAACGCCAAGCCCGGCATCATGGTGCGCGACATGGCGCGCTACTACCGCGTCGATGCCGGCGCTGCGCACGCGCAAGCAGGCCGAATGGAACCAGCCGCTGTGGTGGCCGATCGTGCTGCTCGGCGTGCTCGCGCTGGCGTTGGGCTTCGGTGCGGTGCGCAGTTTCTCGGCGCGTGAGCGCGCCACCGCGCGGCCGGCCACGGCCGCGGCATGAAGGTCGGTCGATGCTGAACTACGCGATCCGCCGCATCGGCTACGGCCTGCTCATCCTGCTCGGCGTCAACCTGCTGACCTTCTTCCTCTTCTTCACCGTCAACACGCCGGACGACATGGCGCGGCTGAACATCGGCGGCAAGCGCGTCACGCAAGAGCAGATCGACAAGTGGAAGGCCGAGCGCGGCTACGACAAGCCGAAATACTGGAACGACAAGGAGGCCGGCGGCGAGAGCGTGACCAACACGATCTTCTGGGAGCGCTCGGTGTCGCTGTTCAAGCTCGACTTCGGCCGCTCCGACGCGACAGCGCCGTGAACATCGGCCACGAAGTGAAGACGCGCATGTGGGTCAGCCTGCAGCTGGCCTTGCCGCTGTTCATCCTGCAGTTGATCGTCAGCGTGGCGTTCTCGCTGGCTGCTGGTGTTCTTCCGCCACACGCGCGTCGATTTCGTCGGCGTGGTGGCGTGCGTGTCATGCTGTCGATCTCGTCGCTGTTCTACATCATCGTCGGGCAGTATTTCTTCTCGCGCGTTTTCAAGCTGGTGCCGATCAACGGCTACGCCGACGGGCTTCGACGCGGTGAAGTTCCTGCTGCTGCCGATCTTCCTGTCGCTGTTGTCACGCCTGGGCAGCGAGGCGCGCCTGTACCGCGCGATGTTCCTCGAGGAAATCGGCAAGGACTACGTGCGCACGGCGCGCGCCAAGGGCATGGCAGAGCGTCTCGTGCTGTTCAGCCACGTGCTGCGCAACGCGCTGATCCCGATCATCACCAGCGCCGGCTCGTATCTGCCGTATGTGTTTCTCGGCAGCCTCGTCTTCGAGAGCTTCTTCGGCATCCCGGGCCTCGGCGCCTTCGTCATCGAAGCCATCACCGGGCCAGGACTTCGCCATCGTGCGCACGATGGTGTTCCTGAGCGCGCTGCTCTACATCGCCAGCCAGGCGCTGATCGACATTGCCTACACCTGGGTCGATCCCAGAGTGCGGTTGGCTTGAGGGAGCGCACGTGGGATTCAAGTTCGTCATCCTCTGGACCGATGCCGCCCTTTGGCTGCTGGTGGCCGCGCTCGTGGCCTACATCGTTCATGTGCGCCGCGATGCGAACCTGCGCGCGACGTGGCAGAAGGTGATGCGCGACCACGCCGCGGTGTCCGCCGGCGTCGTGCTTGCTGCTGTTCGTCGCGGTCACCCTGCTCGACAGCGTTCACTTCCGCCGCGCCTTGCAGCACGACCAGGGCAGCTCGCAAGTCTTCTACGACACGCGAACCGAATCGTTGCTGGAGCTGCTGCTGTCGCGGCAGATCGCCATGCGCGAGACCACCTATTCCACGCCGCTGGCCACACGCGGGCACACCAAGGAGTCGATCGAGGTCGAAGGCAAGTCGGTGCGCGACTTTCCGCGGCTCGCCTTCGGCGGCGCGCATCTGAAGGATGCCGACCGCGAGTGGGCGGGTGATGTGCTCGGCCGTGGCGTGGTGGGCGTGCTCGGCGGCCTGGCGGTGTTTGCCGCCATCGCCGTGCTGGTGGCCGCGACCATGCGCTCGGAGCACGGCGGCGTCGGCGCAGCATTGCGCGACATCGCACGCGACAACACCACGTTCCCTGTGCGCGCCGTCCTCGGCACGGTGTTGGCGTTGTGCCTGTTGGCTGGCCCGACCGTCGCGCTGATGGGCCACTACCACGTGCTCGGCACCGACCGCACCGGCAACGACGTTTTGGTGCAGGCGCTCAAGAGCGTGCGCACGGCCTTCGTCATCGGCGCGCTGTCGACGGTGGCGACGCTGCCGTTCGCGCTCGTGCTCGGTGTGCTGGCCGGCTACTTCCGCGGCTGGGTCGATGAGGTGATCCAGTACCTCTACACCACGCTCACCTCCGTGCCCAACGTCCTGCTGATCGCGGCCTGCGTGCTGATGGTGCAGGTGTTTCTCGACAAGAACCCGGAGATGTTCGAAACCGGCGTCGAACGGTCGGACCTGAAGATCTTCTTGTTGTGCGTGATCCTCGGCGTCACCGGCTGGTCCACGCTGTGCCGGCTGATCCGCGGCGAGACGCTGAAGCTGCGCGAGCTGGATTACGTTCAGGCCGCCACTGCCTTCGGCGTCAGTCACGGCCGCATCATGGCGCGCCACATCATGCCCAACGTGATGCACCTCGTGCTGATCACGACGGTGCTGAGCTTCTCAGACCTGATCCTCTACGAGGCCGTGCTGACGTATGTCGGCGTCGGCGTCGATCCGTCGATGAGCAGCTTCGGCGGCATGATCAACCTCGCGCGCAGCGAGATGAGCCGCGATCCGCTGGTGTGGTGGAGCTTTGCTGCCGCGTTCTTCTTCATGGTGAGCTTGGTGCTGGCCGCAAACCTGTTCGCCGACGGCGTGCGCGACGCATTCGATCCGCGCGCGCGTGTTTTCCGCGCCCGCCTCGTCGTCAAGAAACCTGCGTGACCAGCATGCTCGATATTCACGACCTCAAAGTTGGCCTCGACAGCGAATCGGGCCTCGTGCGCGCCATCGACGGCCTGCGCCTGACGATGCACCGCGGCGAGACCTTCGCCCTCGTCGGCGAGAGCGGCTGCGGCAAGAGCATGACCGCGCTGGCGCTGATGCGCCTGCTTGCCCGACAACGGCCGCGTGCTCGCCGGCCGCGTGGAACTTGAAGGCACCGACACGCTCGGCCTGTCGGAGCGGGCGCATGCGCGAGGTGCGCGGCGGCCGCATCGGCATGATTTTTCAGGAACCGGCCACCAGCCTGAACCCGGTGATGAAGGTCGGCGCCCAGATCGTCGAAGCGATCGAAGCGCACACCGACTTGCGCGGCGAGGCGGCGCGCGCTCAAGGCGATCGACTGGTTGAAGCGCGTCGGCATCCCCGAGCCCGAGCGCCGCATCGACGAGTACCCGTTTCGCATGAGCGGCGGCCAGAAGCAGCGCGTGATGATCGCAATGACGCTGGCCACCGAGCCCGACTTCCTGGTTGCCGACGAGCCGACGACGGCGCTCGACGTGACGATCCAGAAGCAGATCCTCGACCTGCTGCGCGACCTGCAGACGCGAGCAGGGCATGGGCCTGCTGCTGATCACGCACGACCTGGCCGTCGTCTCCGGCATGGCGCAGCGCGTGGCGCTGATGTACGCCGGGCAGATCATCGAAGTGGCCACTGCGGCCGAGTTCTTCAGCGCGCCGAAGCATCCCTACGCGCAGGCGCTGCTGCGCGCGCTGCCCGACGCCGACCGCCGCGGCGAGCCGCTGACCGCGATCGCCGGCACCGTGCCGGCGCTGACGCAGGAGTTCACCGGCTGCCGCTTCGCGCCGCGCTGCGCGAGCGCGATGCCGCATTGCGCCAACACCGCGCCGACGCTCGATGCGTTGACGCCGACGCGCAGCGTGCGCTGCTTGCTGTATGCGAAGGGGGCTTCGCAGACCACGGCTCGCTCCTGCCACCGTTCGCCCTGAGGTCTCGCAGGCTTCGATACGTCAGCCCGATCGGAAGGCTGCCGTCGCTGGTGCAAGCCCTGCTGGAAGTCAAAGACCTGCGCGTGCGCTTCCCCATCCGCAAGGGCTTCTTGCAGCGCACCGCCGGCTACTTCAACGCGGTGGACGGCGTGTCGTTCAACATCCGCGCCGGCTCGAACGCTCGCCCTCGTCGGCGAATCGGGCTGCGGCAAGACCACCACCGGCAAAGCCATCGTGCAATTGCTGCGCACGCAGGCCGTGATCGAAGGCCAGGCGCTGCTGCAAGGGCGCAACCTGTTCGACCTCGACGGCGACGCGCTTGAAGGCCGCGCGGCGCGACATCCAGATCATCTTCCAGGACCCCTATGCGTCACTGAACCCGCGCATGCGCGTCTTCGAGATGCTGGAAGAAGGCCTCACCGCGCTGCGGCCCGAAATGGACGCCGCGGCCCGGCGCGCGCGCCTCGAACGACTCGCCGATCAGGTCGGCCTGCGCCGCGAATCGCTCGACCGCTATCCGCACGAGTTCAGCGGCGGCCAGCGCCAGCGCATCGCGATCGCGCGCGCGCTGGCCGTGCAACCCAAGCTCATCGTCTGCGACGAGCCCACCTCGGCGCTCGACGTCAGCGTGCAGGCGCAGATCCTGAACCTGCTCGAGACCCTGCAGCGCGAGCTCGGGCTGTCGTACCTCTTCATCACGCACAACATCGGCGTCGTCGAGTACATCGCCGACGAAGTGGCGGTGATGCAGGCCGGGCGCATCGTCGAGCAGGGGTCGAGCGAACGGTGCTGGGCTCGCCGCCACGCCTACACGCGCACGCTGCTGGCCGCGGTGCCGCGGCTCGGCGTCTGCCCGTAGTCTGCACGCCCGCCCTGCGCGCGACGGAGCGATCTGGTGTGCCTCCCCGGAGCCTCTGGGCGTGGTGACTTACCGACAGCCCCGGAGTTTCCCGAGCAAGTTGTCGAATGGGGCGCACTGACAATTAGTTGTCGCTGTAGCGATGTGCGTCCTGGAGCCAAAAGCCGACGGTCGAGCCTGCAGGGAATCCCCGATCAATCTTTCCCATCTTCAGGAGGAGTGTTGATGTTCAAGAAGTCGAACGTTGGCAGCGCAGTGCTGCTGGCTCTGGGTGGCGCATTGCTGCCGTCGGTCGCCGTGCTGGCGCAGGAAACGCAGCGCATCGAAGTCACGGGCTCGCTGATCAAACGTATCTCGAGTGAATCGGCCAGCCAGGTCGTGACGCTGAGGGTCGACGACCTGCAGAAAGCCGGTGTCACCAATGCCGAGCAGGCGGTGAAGTTCATCACCCAGCAGCAGGGTGGCACCGTCACCTCCAGCTCGGTCAGCGGCACCAACGGCGCGGCCGCGTATGCAAACCTCCGTTCGCTCGGTGAGAACCGCACGCTCGTGTTGCTCAATGGCAAGCGCATCGCGCCCAACCCGTTCGCCGTGGTCGGCACCGACCTCAACACACTGCCGATCGCCGCCATCGACCGTATCGAGACCTTGCCTGATGGCGCGTCGTCGATCTATGGCACCGATGCGATCGCCGGCGTCATCAACTTCATCACCCGCAAGGACTACCGCGGCGGTCAGGTCGGCGTCACCGCGCAGGTCACCGAGGCCGGCGGAGGCGATGTCTCGACCGCCTCGCTGCTCGGCGGCATAGGCGACCTGTCCTCACAGGGCTGGAACGTCTACGCCGGACTGAACTTGCGCAAGCAAAATCCGATGCGCGGCGACCAGCGCATGTTCTCTCGTTCGTCTTACCAGCCCGACAAGGGCTTCAACGGCACCAGCCCGACCACGTTCCCGGCCAACTACAGCCAGGGCGCGGCGCCCGGATCCCCGACGGGCACGCCCTCGACCGTTCCCAACGCGAATCCGACCTCGCCGGATTGCGATCCGCCGGGCGCGATCTCGGTGCCCGAGGCCAACGGCACCCGCATCCGCTGCTTTGCCGACACGCAGATCTTCACCAACACCGTGCCGAAGCAGGACCAGAACTCGCTGTTCTTGCGCGGCTCACTGGCGCTCGGCACGGACAACACCGCGTCGCTGGAGTACTTCCGCGCCTACAACCGCGTGCGCACCCGCATCGCGCCGTCGCCCGAGGGTGGGCTTGTCGATGCCGAGTTCGAGCCCGTTCTACCCCGGCAACGGCATCACGCCGGGCGACCCGCGATTGGACACGACGCGACCGGTGTCGATCGCCTGGCGCACCGTTCCGCTGGGCTCTCGCGAAGGCGAGCAGGAGAACGTGACGCAGCGTCTGGTTGCCGCGGTCGAAGGCAGCGCAGCCGGGTTCGACTATCAGGTCAGCGCGCTCAGCTCGAGGTCAAAGGTCAAGAACTTCTTCCTCAATGGCTACCCCGCCACGCTCGGCCTGCGCGCCGGCGTGAACGGCTGCGCTGCGGGCTACACCGCTGCGACAGGCGCCTGCGCGACACCCTTGCTGGTCAATGGCAGCCAGATGTGGCTCAACCCATTCGGCGATCAAACGGCTGAAGGTCAGGCCTACCTGGAAACCATCGAGATCCTGGGCAAGGTCCAGGATGGCGAGTCGAAGACCAACGGCATCAACGCCACGGTCAGCCGTGCCATCGGACGCCTGTCGGGCGGCGACGCCGTGGTCGCCGTCAACGCCGATTTTCACAAGGAGGAGATGGTCTACAACACGGACATCGCCAAAGTCAGCCAGGCGGCGAGCTCGGGCTTGGCCGGAGCTGGGTGCGCTGCGCGAGGGCGACCGGGACATCAAGGCGGTGTCGCTCGAGTTGAGCCTGCCGGTGTTGAAGAGCCTCGAACTCGGCGTGTCGGTGCGTCACGACAAGTACAGCGACTTCGGCAGCACCACGAATCCGAAGTTCTCGGTGCGCTGGCAGCCGACCGCATCCTTCGTGTTGCGCGGCTCGGCCAACACAGGCTTTGCGGCGCCTTCGCTGTACAACCTGTACCTGCCGAACTCGACCACTTTCACCGGCAACCGCTACAACGACCCGGTGCTGTGCCCGGGCGGCGTGCCGACGCCTGCAGCGACACCGTCGCGTGACTGCGGTCTGCAGTTCCAGCAATTGCAAGGCGGCAACGCTGGCCTGAAGCCCGAAGAGTCGAAGGCATGGTCGCTCGGCTTCCTGGTCGAGCCCAACAACCACGTGACCTTGGGGCTGGACTACTGGAACTACAGGATCAAGGACTCCATCAGCGTCATCGGTGAGCAGTCGATCTTCGCCGACCCGGCCAAATACGCCAGCCTGTTCGTGCGTTGCAGCCAGGCCACCGCGGCCCAGCAAGCGGCCATCGGCGCCTGCCAGAACCCGGGCACGGTCGACCCGCTGGCGTACGTGATCAACACCTACCTGAACCTGGGCGACGTAAAGACGCAGCGGCATCGACCTGTCGGCCAGCTGAACAGCGGGCCAACGTCGATCGGTCGTCTCTCGGCCACGTACCGCGGCACGTACATCACCAAGTACGAGTTCCAGATCGAGCCGGGTGGCGCCTGGTTCGACCCCCTTGGCAAGTACAGCCCTCAGTTCGGCAACGGCGGGCCGGTGATCCGCTACCAGCAGGTGATCAACGTGAAGTGGGATGCCGGTTCATGGTCGACGTTGATCACCAACCGCTACCTCAACGGCTACAAGGATCAGAACTCGCAGGGCGCGCCGTTCAATGTGGCGCCGTTCAACACCAACAAGGTGCGCGAGTACTCGGTGTTCGATCTGTCGCTGACCTACAGCGGCTTCAAGGGCGTCACGCTGCAAGGCGGCATCCTGAACGTGTTCGACGAGGACCCGCCGTTCACGAACCAGGTGGGCCGCTTCCAGGCCCGCGGCTATGACGACCGGTTCGCCAATCCGCTCGGCCGGACGTATCAGGTGTCGGCGCGCTACGAGTTCTAGCCGCCTTTAGCAGACTGTGATGGAGGGGTTCGCACGCTGCGAGCCCTTTTTTCGTTGCAGTGAACCAACGCGCTGGTCATGGGGCGCTAGACCAAGAAGCCTAGCGGCGCTCGGTGCGAGGTCTGGGGCCAACGGCTTCTACGCCCCTTGCAGAAGTCTCTTCATACGGGCAATGAAGACGGCACGAACGTTGCTCGCTCGGGACTTTCCCGAGCCGATGTCAGTGGCACCACAGTGACAATTGAATTACATGCTGCAAGAGCAACTGCCGCGGGCTCACAACGCCTGCGGCGCAAGCCTTGCAGCGGGGTTCATCGATCAACTTCCCCCCATAAGGAGTTTTCATGTTCAAGCGAACCAAGGTCAGTGCAGCGGCGACGGTGTTTCTCGGTGGCATGGCCGTCTGGTGTCCGTGCCCGTCCACCGCGCAAGAAACCCAACGCATCGAGATTACGGGGTCGGCGATCAAGCGCATCGATGCTGAGACGGCGCTGCCCGTCACGGTGATCCGCACGGAAGATCTGGCCGTCAGGGCGTCACCACGGTCGAACAAGCGCTGCAACGCATCGCGGCCAACCAGTCCAACTTTGGCGCCAGCCAGTCGATCGGTGCGACGACGGGCGGCAAGGCGGAGGCTGACCTTCGCGGTCTGAGCGGTCCGACGGGCACGAATGCGAACAAGACGCTGGTGCTGCTAAACGGCCGGCGTTTGGCCAACCATGCGTTCGACGCCGCGGCGGTGGACTTGAACGCGATTCCTCTGGCCGCCAGTCGACCGGATCGAAATCCTGCGTGACGGCGCTTCGGCCCTCTACGGCACGGACGCGATCGGCGGCGTCATCAACTTCATCCTCAAGCGCAACTTCAAGGGTTTGGAGATCAGCGCCGAGGCGCAGCGGCCGGAAGAAGGGGCGGCGGGCTCGACCCAGCGTGCGAGCGTGGCGGCCGGTTTCGGCTCGCTGAGCACCGACCGCTTCAACGTCTTGCCACGCTCGACTATCGCAAGCAGAAGGTACTGGCTGCAAAGGAACGCAAGTTTGGTTCGAGTGGCATTCTCGGCACAACGCCGGGCGACATCCTGTCGGGTACCAGCGGCACTGCCTTTCCAGGTGACATGGCAGGCTTCGAGCCCACCGCGCCGAACTGCGCGCCGCCGGACTCGGTTCCCCGCAACACAACCCGACAACAGCGGCGCGTTCATCAGCTGCCGCTATGACTTCACGCGCTCGATCGACCTGATCCCGAAAACGAGCAGCTGACAGGCCTGATCCGCGGCTCGTTTGCGCTGATCCGGCGACCACACCTTGTCGGCCGAGTACCTGCATGCGAACAACAAGGGACGGCCCGCGTGGCGCCGGCGCCGACCACGCACTCATCTCCGGGGACAGCCCGTTCTTCCCTGCCGGCGCGCCGACGCGCGATGTTCGAGCTTGCTCGGGCCTTCGGCGTCGATGACAGCGCCGGCCATCACGACCGGCGGTGCGGCGAACTGGCGGCAGGTGTCCGCAGGCAAGCGCACCAGCGGTGACGACACGACGACCGCAGCGCCCATGGTCGAACCTGAGGGCGTTTTCGGCTCGCTCGACTACCGCGCAGCGATCGGGCGGTCGGAGAACAAGAGCGACGGCTTCGGTCAAGCGCGGCTACGTCAATGACACCTTAGTCCGCCAGGGCGTGTGGAACGGGGTGATCAACCCGTTCGGCGATCAGACGGCCGCCGGCACGCCGCGATTGAGGCAGCGCAGGTAGGGCCGACACGCTGATCGGCAAGAACAAAGTCGACTTCGTCGACGCCCGGGTTTCCGACCGATCTGTTCAGCGCCCCCGGTGGCATGGCCGCCATCGCCTTCGGCTCAGAGTACCGGCGTGAGCGGTCGTCGTTCGAGGCCACGCCGATCACGGCCGAACTGGGTAGCCTGGGCATCGACCCAGAAAGCGACACCACGGGCAGCCGCAAGTCCGCTGCCGTGTTTGCCGAACTCAGCATTCCATTGATGAAGAGGCTCGATTTGACGTTGGCTGGTCGCTTCGACAAGTACAACGACTTCGGCAACACCTTCAACCCGAAGGTCGGCGTTGCGTTACCAGCCGATCGACCAGGTGGTGCTGCGCGGCTCCTTCAACAAGGGCTTCCGTGCGCCGACCCTGTACGAGATTTATCAGCCCAACTCGCTGAGCTTCACGTCCGACAATTACGATGATCCAACCCTGTGCCCTGGCGGACGCCGGTGGCGGGCACTTCTGCCGGTGTCGTGTGCGGGCAGCAGGTGCTGCAGCGCACCGGTGGCCCGGTCGGCACTGGCGGCAAGGCTTCGGACCTCGATCCCGAGAAGTCGAAGTCCTTCTCGCTGGGTGCGGTGCTGCAGCCGACCAACGACCTGTCTTTCACCGTGGACGTGTGGCAACTCAAGATCCGTGACCTCGTCAACTCGCTGCCCGAGCAAACGATCTTCGGGGACCCGACCAAGTACAGCGACCGCTTCGTTCGCTGCAGCGCGGTGGCGGCTGGCACGGTGCCTGGGGTGTCGCAGGGCGATGTCGATGCGTGTGCGAACCTGACGGCCACGCAGGACCCGATCGCGTTCATCGCCACCCCGGTGGAGAACCTGGGGCAGATCAAGGTCCGCGGCATCGACCTGTCGGTGTCTACCGTGTGCCTTTGCAGTCGTTGGGCTCTCTGAGCTTCGGTGTGGATGGCACCTACATCACGAAGTACGAGTACCAGCGCGAGCGGGGAGGGGAGTTCGTCAACGCGATCGCCAAGTACACCGACAGCGCGCCGGTCTTCCGCTGGCAGCACGTCGCCACCGTGAGGTGGACGCGCGGCGACTGGTCGGCCAACCTGACGCAGCGCCACAAGAGCGGCTATCTTGATCAGGACGAGACAGGCCGGGTGGGGACGTACTCGCTTCTGGACGCGTCAGTGACATGGACCGGGTTCAAAAACCTGTCGCTGACGGCCGGTGTCGCGAACCTCTTCGACGAGGCTCCGCCGAGGACTGTCCAGGCAACCACGTTCCAGCGCGGATACGATCCTCGCTTCACTGACCCGCTGGGGCGGACCTACATGCTTCGTGCGGCCTACAAGTTCTGATGCAGCATTGGAAGACGCAAAAAAGCCGGCGCATGCCGGCTTTTTTTCTGCACCTTGGGCATGTCGCGGGCAAGCGTCCTTTGGCCCGACGCTACTTCGGCGCCAACCGAATCGCCCCATCCAGCCGGATCACCTCGTTCAACATGTCGTTCTCGACGATGTGCTTGACTAGTGTCCTGTCCCACTGATACGTGTGCAAAGTCGATGCAGTTTTTCGAGGATCGAATCTGCTGTGGCGGTCCACCTGAATGGCCGGCAGTTCTTGTTGTGGGCGATGACGAACTGGTCGATGCGTTGCACGAGCTGTTTGACACTGGTGAACGAGCCTCGGCGGATCGCTTTGTCGGTGATCAACGAGAAAAAGCGCTCGACTTGATTGAGCCAGGAGCTGTAGGTCGGAATGAAGTGCATGTGCCAGCGTGGCCGCGTCGCAAGCCAGGCCTTGATCTTCGGGTGGTTGTGGGTGGCGTAGTTGTCGGCGATGCAGTGGATGTCCAACTCGGACGGTACGGCCTTGTCGATCTCGCGCAGGAAGGACAGGTATTCCTGGTGACGGTGGCGCGGTTTGCACGACGCCAGAACCGCGCCGTTGATCACGTTCAGCGCCGCGAAAAGCGTCGTCGTGCCGTGGCGCTTGTAATCGTGGGTGACGCCCTCGGCGTAGCCGAAGCCATGGGCAGCATCGGTTGTGTGCGCTCCAGCGCCTGGCACTGGCTCTTCTCGTCCACGCAGATGACCAGCGCGTTGTCCGGTGGGCTCAGGTACAGGCCGACCACGTCGCGCAGCTTCTCGATGAAGAACGGGTCGTTGGACAGCTTGAAGCCCTCGGTGCGATGCGGCTGCAGGCCGAACAGTTGGAAGTAGCGCTGCACGCTGGACTTGGAGATGCTGGTCTCGGCAGAGGCCGTGCGCACGCTCCAGTGCGTGGAGCCATCGGCCGGCTTGGTATGCAGCGTGGTCTTGATCAGCTGCGCCACACGCTCGTCGCTGATCGTGCGCGGCCTACCCGGGCGCACGTCGTCGTACAGGCCGGCAATGCGCCGTTCGATGAACCGCCTGCGCCACTTGCCTACCGTGGCCTTCGTGAGCTTCAGCCGATCGGCAATCGCGGTGTCAGGTTCGCCATCGACGCTGCTCAGGACGATGCGTGCACGCGCGCTCAAAGCAGCAGGCAGCGAGCGGCTGCGAGCAAACGACTGAAGCCGCGCACGCTCCTCGTCCGAGAGCATCAATTCGGCCTTGGGTCTTCCCGTTCTCATCGCGGTATCTCCGTTCCAAAGATACCGCAATGGCATGCAAAACTAATGCCAGTTATTTCTGGGACAGGACACTAGCTTGGCTTAGTCCGCAGGCTCAGTCGCCCTTGAGCCTTTCACGAGCGCGGCCCCGGTAAGCAGTTCGAGGTGCGCCTCGAGCCGGATGACTCGGCCTGTAAGGTCTTCAATCCGCGCCTGTTGAGCCTTCATCGCTTCGGACTGCCGATTCACCTTGTCTTCGAGCTTGACCATTGACGTCAGCGCCGCCCAAAGCTTGTCGGTAACTCCCATCAGGCCGCCTTCCGGTCGGCTGTCTGGCCCGCCCTGCTTGCCTTGGCCGACTTGGCAGCCTTCGCTTCCATCGCCGCAATGCGCTTGTTGCTCGCATCGATGAAGTGAATTGCATCGTCGATGGCCGAACCGGCTCGGTCGGCAGCGCCCTTGGCTGCGTCGGCAAGCGCGCCAAGCTCGTCGTCGGCTTCGCTCGACTGGTAGGCAAAGGCACCACGCCGCATCAACTCAGAAATCGGGATGTCGAGTCTCTTCGCCTTCGCAGCAATGGCCTTTTTGTCCTGGGGCGTTGTCTGGACGACGATCCGTTGAACTGCGGCTGCCATGTGAAGTACTCCAATAGGTCGCCTGATGTACATGGACAGTGTATGTACATCTATGCGGCATCGTCACCAGCAGGATGGCTGTTTCGCCGTCGTCCTCCGAAGATGGCAAATGCTGCAGCGGTACATCCGCGTGATTCGTCGCCTACTTCGGCGCCAGCCGAATCGCCCCATCCGCCGAATCACCTCGCCGTTCAACATCTCGTTGTCGACGATGTGCTTGACCAGCTTCGCGTAGTCCGCCGGCGTGCCCAGGCGCGACGGGAAGGGCACGCTCGCGGCCAGCGAATCCTGCACCTCCTGCGGCATGCCGAACATCATCGGCGTGCCGAAGATGCCCGGCGCGATGGTCATGCAGCGGATGCCGTTGCGCGCCAGATCGCGGGCGATCGGCAGCGTCATGCCGGCGATGCCGCCCTTGCTCGCCGCGTACGCCGCTTGGCCGATCTGGCCGTCGAACGCGGCGACGCTGGCGGTGTTGATCAGCACGCCGCGCTCCTTCGTCGGTTCGGGCTCGTTCTTGCACATCGCGTTGGCAGCGATGCGGATCATGTTGAAGCTGCCGACGAGGTTGAATGCAGTCCCAATTTGGGACTAGAATTACAGTGTGCGAGTCATCGCTGTGAAAACACTTCGTCAGTTCTGGTTGAATAACCCAGACGCAGAGCAGCCGCTGCGGGCTTGGCATGACGAAGCGTGTCGCGCGAATTGGCTGCAGCCTGCCGATATCAAAGAGCAGTACCGCAATGCGAGCATCCTCAAGAACCGTCGAGTGGTCTTCAACATCAAGGGCAATGACTATCGCCTCGTGGTGGCGCTGGCCTACAACACCGGGCTGGTGTTCGTGAAATTCATCGGCTCGCACAAGGCCTACGACGCGATCAATGCCGAAACAGTGCAACTGGAGTGATGACGATGGACATTCGACCAATCCGAACCGCAGCCGACTACGCCACCGCGCTCAAAGAAGTCTCGACACTGATGGTGGACGACCCTGAGCTGGGGACGCCTGATGGCGACCGGCTGGACATTCTTGCCACCCTGGTGCAGGCCTATGAGGCGCGGCACTATCCGATCGATTCGGCGGACCCGGTAGAGGCGATCAAGTTCCGCATGGATCAGCAAGGCCTGACTCCGCGCGACCTCGAGCCGATGATTGGACGGTTGAACCGCGTTTACGAGGTGCTGGCTCGCCGACGCCCACTGACGATGCCCATGGTGTGGCGCTTGCACAAGCAGCTGGGAATCCCTGCCGAGAGCTTGATTCGCCCGGCGAAACCTTCGTGATGCAGATCGATGGTCGCTGGTTCAATCCGCAGCCTCACTTCGGCGCCAGCCGAATCGCCCCATCCAGCCGGATAACCTCGCCGTTCAACATCTCGTTGTCGACGATGTGCTTGACCAGCTTCGCGTAGTCCGCCGGCGTGCCCAGCCGCGACGGAAAGGGCACGCTGGCGGCCAACGAATCCTGCACCTCCTGCGGCATGCCGAACATCATCGGTGTGCCGAAGACGCCCGGCGCGATGGTCATGCAGCGGATGCCGTTGCGCCCCAGGTCGCGGGCGATCGATACCCGCCGATGCTCGGGAGCCGCCTTCCAACCGGGCGCGTCTGTCGGTCAAAGCCAGCAAGCTGGCGTGCGATCACGCGCAGTCGCCGCAGGCATTCAGCATTGCCACGATCTGGGAGGTGGCGATCAAGACATGTTGGGATGCTCTGACTTTTCAGTCGATCCGCAGCAACGATCTACGGCGTCATGCTCAGTCGCCCTTGAGCCTTTTCACGAGCGCGGCACCGGTAAGCAGTTCGAGGTGCGCCTCGAGCCGGCATGACTACGTCCTGTAAGGTCTTCAATCGCGCGCCTGTTGAGTCTTCATCGCTTCGGACTGCCGATTCACCTTGTCTTCGAGCTTGACCATTGACGTCAGCGCCGCCCAAAGCTTGTCGGTAACTCCCATCAGGCCGCCTTCCGGTCGGCTGTCTGGCCCGCCCTGCTCGCCTTGGCCGACTTGGCAGCCTTCGCTTCCATCGCCGCAATGCGCTTGTTGCTCGCATCGATGAAGTGAATTGCATCGTCGATGGCCAAGAAGCCGGCTCGGTCGGCAGCGCCCTTGGCTGCGTCGGCAAGCGCGCCAAGCTCGTCGTCGGCTTCGCTCGACTGGTAGGCAAAGGCACCACGCCGCATCAACTCAGAAATCGGGATGTCGAGTCTCTTCGCCTTCGCAGCAATGGCCTTTTTGTCCTGGGGCGTTGTCTGGACGACGATCCGTTGAACTGCGGCTGCCATGTGAAGTACTCCAATAGGTCGCCTGATGTACATGGACAGTGTATGTACATCGATGCGGCATCGTCAACAGCAGGATGGCGTGTTTCGCCGTCGTCCTCCGAAGATGTCAAATGCTGCAGCGGTACATCCGCGCGATTCGCCGGCTACTTCGGCGCCAGCCGAATCGCCCCATCCAGCCGAATCACCTCGCCGTTCAACATCTCGTTGTCGACGATGTGCTTGACCAGCTTCGCGTAGTCGGCCGGCGTGCCCAGGCGCGACGGAAACGGCACGCTCGCGGCCAGCGAATCCTGCACCTCCTGCGGCATGCCGAACATCATCGGCGTGCCGAAGATGCCGGGGGCGATGGTCATGCAGCGAATGCCGTTGCGCGCCAGATCGCGGGCGATCGGCAGCGTCATGCCGGCGATGCCGCCCTTGCTCGCCGCGTACGCCGCTTGCCCGATCTGGCCGTCGAACGCGGCGACGCTGGCGGTGTTGATCAGCACGCCGCGCTCCTTCGTCGGCTCGGGCTCGTTCTTGCACATCGCATCGGCAGCGATGCGGATCATGTTGAAGCTGCCGATCAGGTTGATGTTGATCACGCGCGCGAAGGACGCCAGCGGGTGCGGCCCGTCCTTGCCGACGGTCTTGGCGCCGATGGCGATGCCGGCGCAGTTGACCAGGCCCATCAGCTTGCCCATCGACACGGCTTGCGCCACGGCGGCCTGCGCGTCGGCTTCCTGTGTCACATCGCACTTGACGAAGGCGCCGCCGATTTCCTTGGCCAGCGCCTGCCCCTTGTCGATCTGCACGTCGGCGACGACGACCTTGCCGCCTTCATTAGCCAGCATCCGCGCCGTGCCTTCGCCGAGGCCCGAAGCACCACCGGTGACGATGAAAACCTTGCGTGCGATGTCCATGGTTCGTTGTCTCCTCAGGCCAGCGCCGCCAGCGCGCGCGCCGTGATCTGATCGACCGTACCGCTGCCATCGATCTTGCGGCAGCGCGGCGCCGCGGCGTCGCCGCTCGCCGACCACTTGGCGTAGTACTCGACCAGCGGCCGCGTCTGGCTCTGATAAACCTCGAGGCGTTTGCGCACGGTCTCCACCTTGTCGTCGTCGCGCTGGATCAGCGGCTCGCCGGTGGCGTCATCCTTGCCGGCCACCTTTGGCGGATTGAACTTGACGTGGTAGCTGCGCCCCGAGGCGATGTGGAAGAGGCGCCCGCTCATGCGCTCGATGATCGCTTCGTCGGGCACGTCGATCTCGAGCACCGCGTCGAGCTTGACGCCCGCGGCCTTCATCGCTTCGGCCTGCGCAATCGTGCGCGGGAAGCCGTCGAAGAGAAAACCGTTGGCACAGTCGGGCATCGCGATGCGCTCCTTGACCAGGCCGATGATGATGTCGTCGCTGACCAGCGCGCCGGCGTCCATCACCTTCTTCGCGGCCACGCCGAGCGGTGTGCCGGCCTTGACCGCGGCGCGCAGCATGTCGCCGGTGGAGACCTGCGGTATGCCGTAGTGCTTGCACAAAAAGGCGGCCTGCGTGCCTTTGCCGGCGCCGGGTGCTCCCAACAGGATCAGTCTCATCGCGTCCCTCGTTGTGGTGTGGTCAGGTCGGCCGGATTATCGCGGCTGCGCGTACAGCAACCTGACGCGTTGCAGGTCTTCGAGGGTATCCACGCCCGGCCCCGGCGCCTGCTCGGTGACGTGCACGGCGATGCGCTCGCCGTGCCAGAGCACGCGCAATTGCTCGAGCGCTTCGGTGCGCTCCAGCGGCGCCATCGCAAGCATCGGAAATCGGCGCAGGAAGCCGGCACGGTAGGCGTACAGGCCGACGTGGCGCAGCGCCGGTGGATCGAGCGGCAGGGCGGCAACGCCCTTCGCGCTGCCGTCGCGCCACCACGGCAGCGGCGCGCGCGAGAAGAGCAGCGCGCGTGATTGCGCATCGAGCACGACCTTGACGACGTTCGGGTTCAGGTAGTCGGCAACCTCGTGGATCGCATGAGCGACGGTGGACATCACGCAGTCGCTGCGCTCGCCGAGCAGGGTGGCGCAAGCGTCGATCAGCGCCGGCTCGATCAGCGGCTCGTCGCCTTGCACGTTGACGACCACGTCATCGTCTTGCAGCGCCAGCAGCGTGCAGGCCTCAGCGAGGCGATCGCTGCCGCTGGCGTGATCGGCGCGCGTCATCAGCGCGCGCACGCCGTGCTGCTCGCAGGCGCGCGCAATCGAGTCGTGATCGGTCGCCACCACCACCTCGCGCGCACCGCACAGCGCCGCGCGCTGCGCCACGCGCACCACCATCGGCGCGCCGCCGATGTCGGCCAGCGGCTTGTTCGGCAGGCGCGTCGAGGCCAGCCGCGCAGGAACAACAACAACAAAGTCCATCACGACGCTTCCGGATCGTACGGCTGCGCTTCGCCTTCGAGCATCACCGGGATGCCGTCGCGGATCGGGAACGCCAGCCGGTCGGCATGACAGGCCAGCGCCGTCGGCCGCTGCTCGGCGTCGCGCAGCATCACCAGCTTGCCCTTGCACAGCGGGCAGACGAGCAACTCGATCAGACGATGGTCAGTGGCGGCCATGAGGTGGTTCGGCTCGGTGGGTTCGGAAACAGACGCTTGATCGCCGCGGCAAAGCCGAGGTCGAACTCCAAGTCTAGCGGCGCCACCCAGACACGCGTGTGGCCGAGCACCTTGCCGGCCAGCTTGACGGCGTCCTTCTCGGTCAGCACCACGTCGGCCGTGTCTTCGGGCCAGGGCAGCGCGTCGAACGCATGGTGGTCGGGCAGGGGCAGCGGCGTGAACAGCAGCCCCTCGCCCTGCAGCTGCGTGAAAAAGCGCTGCGGCGAGGCGATGCCTGCGGCGGCCAGCACACGGCGGCCGTGCAGCGCCGTCCAACTGTCGGCCAGCGGCGCATGTCCGCAGCGCCAGTCTTCGAGGCTGAGCACGCCGCTCAAGTGGCGCGTGCCCATCCAGCCGGGCAGTGCGAGCGGCGGCCGCCAGGCGTTGTAGAGGATCAGCGTGTCGGTGGGCACCGCGTCGGGCAGCGGCTGGCGCAGCGGACCGGCGGGCAGCAGCAGGCCGTTGCCGACGCCGCGCTCGTCGAAGACGATGACCTGCGCGTCGCGCGCCAGGCGGTGGTGCTGAAGGCCGTCGTCGGAGATCACGATGTCCACCGTCGGGTGTTCGCGGCGCAGCGCGCGCGCGGCGGCGACGCGGTTGTTGCCGACGAAGACCGGCGCCTCGGTGCGCAGGTGAATCAGCAGCGGCTCGTCGCCGCAGTCGCCGGCCGTGCTGCTGGCGTGCACCTGCAGCACCCCGGCCGTGCGCCGGCCGTAGCCGCGCGACACCACGCCCGGCGTCCAGCCGTAGGCCCGCAGCAGCCGCACCAGCGCGATCACGGTCGGCGTCTTGCCGGCGCCGCCGACGACGAGGTTGCCGACCACGATCACCGGCACGTCCAGGCGCCGCGGCCACGTCAGCGCCTTGTGCAGCCGCGCCAGCGCCCCGTAGAGCGCGCAGAGCGGGCGCAGGCGCTGCGCCAAGGCATTGGGGCTGGCCTGCCACCACGCGGCTTGCAGCGCGGCGGCCCAGCGGCCGCCGGCGCCGGGGTCAGGGGTGCCGGGCAAGATCGGTCGAGGGCTGCGTCAGCGCGCGGCCGAGCCGTCGCCTGTCTGCGCGGCGAAGGTCAGCCGCGGCAGGCCGGCGCGGCGCGCGGCGTCGAGCACGTTGATCACCGACTGGTGCGCCGACGTGGCATCGGCCGAAACGATGACCACCGGCTCCTTCTGATCTTTCGCTGCCGCCGTCAGCGCTGCGCTGAGCGCCGCGACGTTGCGGCCCTCGACCGCTTGCCGATTCACCGCGTAGCGCCCGTCGGCGGCCACCGAGACGATGATCTCGGCCGGCCGGTCGCGCAGCTTGTCGGCTTCGGCCGAAGGCAGCGTGAGTTGCAGCTCGGTGAACTTGGAGTAGGTGGTCGACAGCATGAGGAAGATCAGCACCACGAGCAGGATGTCGATGAAGGCGATCAGGTTGATCTCCGGCTCCTCGGCGCGCGGCTTGCGGAAGTTCACGCCGTGGCTCCGCCGGCGGCCGACTTGCGCACCGCAAAGCGCATCAGATGCGGCACCAGGCGCTCGGCGGCTTGCTCCATGTCGATCGTGTACTCGTCGACGCGGCCGCGGAAGAAGCGGTAGAACATCAGCGCGGGAATGGCGATCATCAGACCGAAGGCGGTGTTGTAGAGCGCGATCGAAATGCCGTGCGCCAACTGCGCCGGGTTGGTGCCGCCGGTGGGCGATTGCGAGCCGAAGATCTCGATCATGCCGACGACGGTGCCGAACAGCCCCATCAGCGGCGCCGCGGTGGCCACCGTGCCGAGCGTGTTCAGGTAGCGCTCCAGGCGGTGCACCATGACGCGGCCGGCGTTCTCGAACACCATGCGCAGCGTGTCTTCACCCAGGCCGCGGCTCGGCAACCACGGCGCGCAGCCCGGCCGCGAGCACGCCGCCGAGCGAGGAGCTGCCGCTCAACTTGTTGATGACATCCGGCGAGGGCAGGCTGGTGCGCGTCAGCGCCACCACCTCGTCGAGCAGCTTGTCCGGCGCCACACGGCCGCGGCGCAGCAAATCAGCGAGCGCTCGATGACCAGCGCCAGGCCGACGAGGAACAGGAGGATGAGCGGATAGATCGGCCAGCCGGCAGCTTGAATGATCGAAAACAAGGGTGCGCTTCCCGTGAGTGAGGTTGTCGACGAGGCTACAGTGCCGCATCGGCCACGCCAGTGGCCGCGAAGCGCGGCGATTATGGTCCCAGTCGGCGCGCGGTGGCCGCCGCGATTGTTCGCCGCCGCTCCGGGCGATCGGCCGCGTTGCCCCCCATCTTCATGCACCGAGGCTGTGGACAACTGTGTGGGTAAGCAGCGCGCAGACGGCGCAAGATCGCATGGCAAGTCGCTTGGCAACACTTTGCACAAACATAGGGCATGAAAAAAAGCTTTACAAATCAATTACTTGCAACGCACGCCCTGGGTTTGCCGGGGGTCTCGCGTGCGCCTGGCCCCGCAGTTGGTGCGGCTGTGGAGCACTCGCAGCGCGGCGGCTGCCCGGCCGGCCGTGAATGACGCCGCGGCAGCGCTGCCGGGCGCGCGCGCCTGGAGCGTGGCGGCGCTGCTGGTCGCCGTCAGCGACACGCTGGCCGCGCGCTTCGGCGCCTGCACGGTGCAGGGCGAGCTGTCGGGCTTCACGCGCGCCGCCAGCGGGCATTGCTACTTCACGCTCAAGGATGCCGGCGGCGCGCGGCGTCGGTGCGCTGCGCGATGTTCCGCCGCGCCGCCTCGCTGCTCGAAGCCACGCCGCGCGACGGTCAGCAGGTCGAGTGCGCGGGCCGCGTCGCCGTCTACGAGCCGCGCGGCGAGATGCAGTTCGTCGTCGAGTCGATGCGTGCACTGGGCGCCGGATCGCTCTTCGAGCAGTTCCTGCGCCTCAAGGCCAAGCTCGAAGCCGAGGGCCTGTTCGACGCCTCGCGCAAACGCGGCTTGCCGCGTTTGCGCAGCGCGTGGGCATCGTCACTTCGCTGGCCGGCGCGGCGCTGCACGAATGCTGACGACGCTGGCGCGGCGCGCGCCGCAGGTGCAGGTGATCGTCTATCCGTGCTGGTGCAGGGGGCGAAGCACCGGCCGCGCAGCTGTCGGCGTTGGCGGCGGCAGCGCGGCGCAACGAGGTCGATGTGCTGATCGTCGCCCGCGGCGGCGGCTCGATCGAAGACCTGTGGGCCTTCAACGACGAGCGTGTCGTGCGCGCGCTGGCGGCGTGCCGATGCCGGTCGTCAGCGGCGTCGGCCACGAAACCGACGTCACGCTGTGCCGACTTCGCGGCCGACGTGCGCGCGGCCACGCCGACGGCCGCCGCCGAGCTCGTGGCGCCCGAGCGCGAGGCACTGCTGGCCGCGCTGGCGCAGAGCGCGCGCCATCCTGCAGCGCGTGTCGGCTCGCCGCCTCGAAACGCAGGCGCAGCGGCTCGATCGCTCTGGCGCTGCAACTGGCGCGGCCGGGGCAGGCCGTGTCGCGCGCGCAGCAGCGGCTGCAGGCGCTGGCGCACCGCCGCGAGCGCGCCTGGAGCCGCGTGCGAGAAGCACAGGCCGGCGTGGCAGCGCGGCAGCATGAGCGGCTGCAGCGCGCCCTCACCGCGCGCCTGCACGCCGAACGCTCGCGCTGGCCACACTCGGTGGCCGGCTCGGCGCGCTCGACCCGACCGCGTGCTGGCGCGCGGTTATGCCTTCGTGCTCGACGACGCACAGCGCGCCGTCGTCTCTGCGCGCGCCGTCAGCGCCGGCCAGGCGCTGTCGCTGCAATGGCACGACGGTGCGGCCAGGTCCGCGTCGAAGACAATGACCCGCACGCCGTCATGCCGGGCGCGCCTGCCTAGAATCTATTCTTCCCTTCAAACACACAGGACACGCTCATGGAACACACCCTGCCGCCGTTGCCGTTTCCGATCGACTCGCTCGCGCCGCACTACAGCAAGGAGACGCTCGAGTTCCATCACGGCAAGCACCACAACGCCTACGTGGTCAACCTGAACAACCTGCAAAAGGGCACCGAGTTCGAAGCGATGGCGCTGGAAGACATCGTCAAGAAATCTTCCGGCGGCATCTACAACAACGCCGCGCAGATCTGAACGACACCTTCTTCTGGAACTGCATGAAGCCGAGCGGCGGCGGCGAGCCCGGCGGGAAGCCGGCCGATGCGATCAAGGCCAAGTGGGGCAGCTATGCCGCCTTCCGCGAAGCCTTTGTCAAGAGCGCGGTCGGCAACTTCGGCTCGGGCTGGACCTGGCTGGTGAAGAAAGCCGACGGCTCGGTGGACATCGTCAACACCGGCGCCGCCGGCACGCCGCTGACCACCGGCGACAAGGCGCTGCTCCACCGTCGATGTGTGGGAGCACGCCTACTACATCGACTACCG
>CAVTAM010000003.1:0-235306 GCA_963732625.1 uncultured beta proteobacterium
ACATGATCAGCGCCGGCGCGGCGCCGAAGCTGACCATGTCGCACAGGCTGTCCATCTGCTCGCCGAACGCGCTCGACGCACCGGTCATGCGCGCCACGCGGCCGTCGAGGCTGTCGAGCACGGCGGCGGCGAAGATGCCGATGGCGGCAATCTCGAACTTGCCGTCCATCGCCATCACGATCGAGTAGAAGCCGGCGAACAGCGCCGAGACCGTGATCGCGTTGGGCAGGAAGTAGATGCCCTTGCGCTTGGGCCGCGGCGGCGGCACGGGCAGCGGATGTTCAGGGGTGGCGTCGCTCATCGGCCGCGAGGATACGCCACCCGATCGAATTCAATTGCGCGAGCGATCGACCAGCTTGTTGGCCTTGATCCACGGCATCATCGCGCGCAGTTTTTCGCCGACGACTTCGATCTGGTGGTCGCTCGTCAGGCGGCGGCGCGACAGCAATGTCGGCGCGCCGGCGCGGTTTTCAAGGATAAAGCTCTTCGCGTACTCGCCGGTCTGGATGTCTTCGAGCACCTTCTTCATCGCCGCCTTGGTTTCGGCGGTGATGATCTTCGGCCCGGTGACGTACTCGCCGTACTCGGCGTTGTTCGAGATCGAGTAGTTCATGTTGGCGATGCCGCCTTCATAGATCAGATCGACGATCAGCTTCAGTTCGTGCAGGCACTCGAAGTACGCCATCTCCGGCGCGTAGCCGGCTTCGACCAGCGTTTCGAAGCCGGCCTTGATCAGCTCGACCGTGCCGCCGCACAGCACCACCTGCTCGCCGAACAGATCGGTCTCGGTCTCTTCGCGGAAGTTGGTCTCGATGATGCCGGCCTTGCCGCCGCCGTTGGCCGCCGCATAGCACAGCGCCAGGTCGCGCGCCTTGCCGCTCTTGTCGGCGTGCACCGCGATCAGGTGCGGCACGCCGCCGCCTTGCGTGTAGGTGTTGCGCACGGTGTGGCCGGGCGCCTTCGGCGCGACCATCCAGACATCGAGATCCTCGCGCGGCGTCACCTGGCCGTAGTGCACGTTGAAGCCGTGCGCAAACGCCAGCGATGCGCCCTGCTTGATGTGCGGCGCCACGTCGTTGGCATAGACGCTGGCGATCTGCTCGTCGGGCAGCAGGATCATGACCACGTCGGCGTTCTTCACCGCGTCGGCGACTTCGGCGACTTTCAGCTTCGCCTTCTCGACTTTGCTCCACGACGCACCGCCCTTGCGCAGGCCGACCGTGACCTTGACGCCGCTGTCGTTCAGGTTCTGCGCATGCGCGTGGCCCTGCGAGCCGTAGCCAATGATGGCGACGTTCTTGCCCTTGATCAGGCTGAGATCGGCGTCTTTGTCGTAATAAACCTTCATGTCGTCTGCTCCTTAGACTCTGAGAATTCGCTCGCCACGGCCGATGCCGCTGGCACCGGTGCGGACGGTTTCGAGAATCGCCGCGCGGTCGATCGCGACGAGGAAGGCATCGAGCTTGACGGATCGCCCGTCAGCTCGATCGTGTAGCTCTTGTCGGTGACGTCGATGACGCGGCCGCGAAAGATGTCGGCCATGCGCTTCATCTCCTCGCGCTCCTTGCCGACGGCGCGCACCTTGATCAGCATCAGCTCACGCTCGGTGAAGCTGGCTTCGGTGAGATCGACAACCTTCACCACTTCGATCAGCCGATTCAGGTGCTTGGTGATCTGCTCGATCACCTCGTCGCTGCCGGTGGTGACGATCGTCATGCGCGACAGCGACGCATCCTCGGTCGGCGCGACGGTCAGGCTTTCGATGTTGTAGCCGCGCGCCGAGAACAGCGCGACGACGCGGGACAGTGCGCCAGGCTCGTTTTCGAGCAGCACCGCGATGATGTGTTTCATGCTTCTTCGCGCGCTCTTCGGCGTCAGGCCGGTAAGCCTGGGCCCTTGGCCACGCGATCCTGTTTTGAGTTTTAAAGGTCTTCGCTGCCGAGCAGCATCTCGGAAATGCCCTGCCCCGCCTTGACCATCGGCCAGACGTTTTCGGTCGGGTCGGTGCGGATGTCGAGGAACACGGTG
Source organism: uncultured beta proteobacterium (assembly GCA_963732625.1). Taxonomy (GTDB): domain Bacteria; phylum Pseudomonadota; class Gammaproteobacteria; order Burkholderiales; family Burkholderiaceae_C; genus CADEEN01. Next base: position 2,029 of record CAVTAM010000003.1, read on the forward strand.
CGGTCTTTGAGCTTGATCGACTCGCGCAGCGCCGGCTCCACATCTTCCGGTCTCTCGACCAGCAGGCCGACATGCCCGTAGGCCTCGGCCAGCTTGACGAAATCCGGCAGCGCGTCCATGTAGCTGTGCGAGTAGCGGCCCTCGTAGTCGAGCTCCTGCCACTGCCGCACCATGCCGAGGTAGCGGTTGTTCAGCGAGACGATCTTCACCGGCGTCTTGTACTGCTGGCAGGTCGACAGCTCCTGGATGCACATCTGGATCGAGCCTTCGCCGGTGATGCAGAAGACATCGCTGTCCGGCTTGGCCAGCTTGATGCCCATCGCATACGGCAGGCCCACGCCCATCGTGCCCAGGCCGCCGGAGTTGATCCAGCGCCGCGGCTCGGCGAAGCGATAGAACTGCGCCGCCCACATCTGGTGTTGGCCGACGTCGCTGGTGATGTAGGTGTCGCGGTCCTTCGTCAGCTGCCACAGCGTATCGACCACGTACTGCGGCTTGATGACATCGCCGTCTTGCTTGTAGGCCAGGCAATCGCGCTTGCGCCACTCGTTGACCTGCGCCCACCAGGCGTTGAGCGCCGCCTTGTCGGGCTTGGCTTGCGCTTCCTTGATCTGCGCGATCAGCTCCTGCAGCACGTCTTTCACGTCGCCGACGATCGGGATGTCGACGCGCACGCGCTTGGATATCGACGACGGATCGATGTCGACGTGGATGATCTTGCGTTCGACCGATGCGAAGTGCTTCGGGTTGCCGATCACGCGGTCATCGAAGCGCGCGCCGACGGCCAGCAGCACGTCGCAGTTCTGCATCGTCATGTTGGCTTCGTAGGTGCCGTGCATGCCGAGCATGCCGAGGAACTGCGGGTCGGCGGCGTCGATCGCGCCCAGGCCCATCAGCGTGTTGGTGCACGGCGAGCCGAGCAGGTGTACCAGTTCGCGCAGCTCGGCCGAGGCCTCGCCGAGGATCACACCACCGCCGGTGTAGATGTACGGCCGCTTGGCGCCGAGCAGCAGTTGCACCGCTTTGCGGATCTGCCCGCCGTGGCCCTTCTTCACCGGGTTGTACGAGCGCATCTCGATGTGCTCGGGGTAATGAAACGGCGCCATCTTCAGCGACACGTCCTTCGGGATGTCCACCACCACCGGCCCGGGGCGGCCGGTGCGCGCGATGTGGAAGGCCTTCTTCATCGTCAGCGCCAGATCGCGCACGTCCTTGACGAGGAAGTTGTGCTTGACGATCGGCCGCGTGATGCCGACGGTGTCGCATTCCTGGAAGGCGTCGAGGCCGATCGCCGGCGTCGGCACCTGGCCGGTGACGATGACCATCGGGATCGAGTCCATGTAGGCGGTGGCGATGCCGGTCACGGCATTGGTGACGCCGGGGCCAGAAGTGACCAGGGCGACGCCGACATCGCCGGTTGCGCGCGCATAGCCGTCCGCGGCATGCACGGCGGCCTGCTCATGGCGGACCAGCACATGCTCGATCGTTTCCTGCTTGTACAGGGCGTCGTAGATGTAGAGCACGGCGCCGCCCGGGTAGCCCCAGAGGTACTTGACCCCTTCGGCCTGCAGGCAGCGAACCAGGATTTCCGAGCCGTTGAGCTCGTTGGGATGGGTGTGAGAAGAAGGCTGTGCCGATGCGGCACGCTTGACTTCCGCGGCAGACATGTCCATGTGTGAACCTTTGAGAATTTCTCTGACGAAAATCCATTGGTGTTCCTCTTCGCGCCCTTGTGGGGTGGATGTGGAACCTGCGCGATTGATGGGTCGAACTCTGGTGAGCAGCCCGGCCAAGAACCGAAAAATGACGTTGTGCGGGGCAGCATTATGGCATCGGGTTTCGCGCCAACCTCGGCCCGAAGGGCCTGCGACATAATCCTCCGCGCCCCAAAGAGGGTAGCCCTCCAAGAGAGCCGCCCCTTGGCGACCGACAAAGAACTTTCAGACTTCCTCAAGAGCGTCGAGAAGCGCGCGTTCAAACGCACGGCCTATACCGTGCGCAATGACGACGCGGCGTTGGACATCGTGCAGGACTCGATGATCCGCTTGTCGGAAAAGTACGCCGACAGGCCGCCTGCGGAGCTGCCGCTGGTCTTCCAGCGCATCCTGTCCAACGCCACGATGGACTGGTTCCGCCGGCAGAAAGTCCGCAACGCGGTCCTTGTCAACCTGTCGGACTTCGAAGGCGCTGACGATGACGGCGGCGACTTCGACCTGCTCGAGATGCTCAACCTCGACAGCGTGGCCACCGAAAGCGCCGCCGACTCGGTAGGCCGACAACAAATTCTCGAACTGATCGATGACGCCGTCGGCAAGCTGCCCGGCCGTCAACGAGAGGCCTTCCTTCTTCGTTACTGGGAGGAACTGGATGTTGCAGAAACCGCGGCAGTGATGGGATGCTCGCAGGGCAGCGTGAAAACGCATTGCTCTCGGGCCGTTCATGCATTGGCGAAGGCCCTGCGCTCCAAGGGAGTCACGCTATGAACAAACTCACAAATCTCACACCGGAGCGCCGCAGCGAAGTGCTGCAGGCGCGTTTTGCCCAGCGCGTCGCCTCGGCGCTGACCGAAGGGCAGATCGCCAACCCGCGCCGCGACATCGAAGAGCGCCTGCGTGTGGCCCGCGAACAGGCTCTCGGCCGCGCCCGCGAGGACCGGCGCGGCGCCGTCGCCCCGGCCGTCGTGGCCACAGGTGGCGGCACCGTTGCGCTCGGCGGCCCCGACGGTGCGGACGGCGCACCCTGGTGGTTGCGTCTGTCGTCGCTGCTGCCGCTGGCCGTGCTGCTGGTCGGCCTGCTGATGATCGACCGCCACTACACACAGTCGCAGATCGAAGCCGCCGCTGAGGTCGATGCCGCACTTCTTGCCGACGACCTGCCGCCCGAGGCCTACCGCGACCCCGGCTTCGCCGAGTTCCTGAAGGGCGAGCGCCGTTGATGGGCCGCGCCCTGCGGCTTCTGCTCGCCGCGCTGGCGCTGCTCGCCGCGGCGTCGCTGGCACAGGCGCAGGCGCCAACCGAGTGGGCGCGCCTGACCCCGCAACAGCGCAGCGTACTCGCGCCGCTGGAGCGTGACTGGTCGCGCGTCACGCCGGCTCAGCAGCAGAAGTGGCTCGAGGTGGCCAGCCGCTACAACACGCTGCCGCCCGAAGACAAAGCGCGCGTCCAGCAGCGCATGGCCGAGTGGTCGACCTTGTCGCCGCAAGAACGGGCGCGTGCTCGCCTGAATTTCCAGGAGGCGCGGCAGGTTGGCCGCGAAGAGCGGCAGCAGCAATGGGAAGCCTACCGCGCGCTGCCGCCGGAGCAGCGGCGTGAATTGGCCGAGCGGTCGAAGCCGGTCGAAGGCACACCACGGCGGGCGCCGCGTCCGCTCGCCGATGAAGGCGCCAGCGTCAAGTCCAATGTCGTCCGCGAGCCGCTTGCGCCGCCGGCACGGCCCGTGGGACCCACGGTAGTGCAGCGCGGCGCCGGCGCCACCACCAACCTCGTCTCCAAGCCAACGGCACCGCCGTTGCACCAGCAGGCCGGATTGCCCAAGGTTTCGGCCACGCCCGGGTTTGTCGACTCGGCCACGCTGTTGCCGCAGCGCGGTGCGCAAGGCGCTGCGGTGCGCGCGCCAGGGCCCGCCGAGCCCAAGAACAACAAAAACCAGAAGGCGCAATGACGCTGGCCGGCGACGTTGCGCAGGCAGCGAGCCTGCCAACGCCTGGCGTGACCCGGCGCATGGCGGCGTTTCTGTATGAAGGCGTGCTGCTGTTCGGTGTGATCTTCGTTGCCGGTTTTCTCTATTCGACGTTAACGCGGCAAGACCATGCGCTGCGCGGCCAGACCGGGCTGCAGATCTTCGTCTTCGCCGTGCTGGCCCTCTACTTCGCCACCTTCTGGTCGCGCGGTGGGCAGACCGTGGCGATGCGGGCCTGGCACGTGCGTCTGGTCACCGCCGACGGCGGTGCTGTGACGCTCTTGCGCGCGCTGGCGCGCTACCTGCTCGCGTGGCTATGGTTCGCGCCGGCCCTGATCGCGGCGCACCTGGCCGGCCTGCGCAGCGCGGCGCAGATCTTCACGCTGCTGTTTGTCGGCGTGGTGGCCTATGCGCTGCTCGCCTTACTGCATCCGCAGCGGCAGTTTCTGCACGATGCGGTCTGCGGCACTCGCTTGGTCACATGGCGGGCAAAATCGCCGCGATGACCAATGAGCACAAGGGCCGCACCGGCATCGACCGCATCGTTCACGCTGCGCGCAACTCGGCCAACGGACTTCACGCGGCTTACACGGGAGAGAGTGCGTTCCGCCAGGAAATCTGGCTGGCGGTGTTCATGCTCCCGGCGGCGTTCTGGCTCGGGCGCAATGCGATCGAGATCGCGCTGCTTGCTGGTACCGTGATGCTGGTGCTGATCGTCGAGTTGCTCAACTCGGCCATCGAGGCCGTGGTCGATCGTGTTTCGTTCGACTGGCACGACCTTTCAAAGCGCGCCAAGGACATCGCCAGCGCCGCGGTGCTGCTGTCGCTGCTGTTGTGCGCGGGAATGTGGCTGATGGTCATCGCACAACGGTTCATGCTGTGACGCGTCGCCCTTTTTCCGTCGCTGTGTATTGCGGCTCGCGCTTCGGCGACTCGCCGGCCTTCGCCGACGCGGCGCGTGCCCTCGGTGCGTTGATCGGCCGCGGTGGCGCCACGCTCATCTACGGCGGCGGCCGTGTCGGCCTGATGGGCACGGTGGCCGACTCCGTGATGGCAGCAGGCGGACAGGTCGTCGGTGTGATTCCGCAGGCGCTGATGGACCGCGAGGTCGGTCACGTCGGGCTGACCGAGTTGCACGTCGTGCAGACGATGCACGAACGCAAGCAGTTGATGGCCGAACGCGCCGACGCCTTCATCTCGCTGCCGGGCGGCATCGGCACGCTCGAAGAGCTGTATGAAGTGTGGTCGTGGCAGCAGCTCGGCTACCACGACAAACCAGTGGCGCTGCTCAACGTCGATGGCTACTACGACGCGCTGATCGAGTTCCACCGCGCGATGCACCAGCGAGGTTTCGTCTCCGACGCGCAGTTCAACGCGTTGATGGTGGACACCAATCCAGCGCGGCTGCTCGATCGGGTGCGGGTTGCTGCCGCTGCGGCAACGGCGCCCGACGACTACTCGAAGATCTAGGCCGAACTTTGACTCCCCCCGAGACGTAAGTCCTTGATCCCGCAGCGATTGCGGAAACGACGGGATGGCGTTTACTGGGAACAGTTCGGGCTCAGGCCCAGCAGTTCGAAGGCCTTGGCCTGGATCGGTGTGGGTCGGGCCGTGACGGCGATCGTGGCGTTGGGGTTGGCCGCTGTGCGGGCGATGTTGTAGGTCAACGTGCCGAGGTCCTTGAGCAGCGTTCTGAAGCTGTGCAACGGCAAGCCGTCTTCGGCGTGTTTGCTCGCATCCTTGGCTTTGGCCTGTTCGGATCGAATGGCCTTGGCCACGGGCGATGGACGCTTGGCATTGGCCTGGTCGAGGCACTCGTCGTCGAACAGCATGGGCTTCAAGCGAGAGCGCATGTGCCACTCCACGTAGTAGGCCAGCATGCACAGGAACACATGCGCGCGCACGCGCTGCTCGCTGTAGTGAAAGACCGGTCGCACGTTCAGGTCGACCGTCTTCATCGAACGGAAGGCCCGCTCCACATGGGCCAGGCTCTTGTAGGCGGCCACCGCCTGGCCCGCATCGAGCTTGTCCTTGGACAGGCTGGTGCGGATGACGTAAAGCCCGTCCAGCGCGGCCTCTGCGGCAATGGCTTCGTCGCGGCGGACCCAGGCCAGGGCGGTATCCGTGATCGTCAGCGCGATGTGCTTGGCCATGTGGAAGCGCTCGATGACGCGCCCCACGCGCAGCGCGATGGCCTGCTCGCCACGCAGCGGGTTGCGCGCACGCTGTGTGGCCGCGGCGATCTTGGCGAGATCCGCCTCGGTGGCCGCCAGCAGCTCGAGCCGCTTGCGCGCGCGCTCATCAGCCAGCGCCGGGTTGCGACACACCACCAGCCGCTCGCCGGGGAAGTGCCCGCTGGTCAACTCGAGCAGGTTGCGTTGGTCGAACAGCGTGGGCTGGAACGGGCCGTGTTCGTCCGCCAGCTGCGCGATCTGCGGCGCGCGCAAGGAGCTGACCCAGTCCATGCCCTGAGGCTTGAGCACCTGCTCGATGCGCGCCGAGGTCAGCATGCCGCGGTCGCCCGCCCAGGCGATGCGATCGATACCGAAGCGCTCCTTGAGCTTGCTGACCTGAGTGGCTACCGTGGCGGGATCGGCCGTGTTGCCCTTGAACACCTCCACCGAGATCGGGCAGCCTTCGGCGCTGCACACCAGGCCGAAGACGATCTGCGGATCGTCGCGCTTGCCGTCGCGCGAATGACCCCGCGCGGCCAGCTCGCAGCAACGCCCGGTCAGCCAAGTCGAAGTCAGGTCGTACAGCACCAGCGTGGAGCCCAGCAGATGCTGACGAGCCAGGCGCCGCTCGATGCCGGCTTGCGCGTCGTGCAGCCAGTCCAGCGCCCGGTACAGGTCGTCCACGCCGCACTGGCCCACACCCAGCACATGCCCAAGCGAGGACGTGGCCGTATCGTCGTGCAGCATGCGATGCGTGGCCAGCTTGGAGGCGGGCTCCAGCACGCGCGCCACCAGCATGGCTTGCAGCAGCGGTTGCAACTCCTTGGGGGCCGAGCCGAACCACAGCGTTGAGCCCGAGCCGCGCGCCGCGCCGAGCACCGCGGCAACATGCCCATGCGGCAGTGCACGTTCGATGCTCAGCACCGATGCGGCCGACTCCACGGCCACGCCGCCCTTGAGCAACACGCGAAAGTGTTCGACCAGCTGCGGCTCCCAGCTCGACAGGTTGGCCAACGTGCGCTTGCGCACCTTGCCGGCCTCACGGTAGCCCTCGCGCAGCAAGATCGCAGGCGGCGAGTTGCGGTTGGGGATGGTCTCGATGTACACGCGTACATGGTGCCGTCGAGACCGGCAATCAACAGAGAGAAAACCCCAACTTACATGGCAACACTTACACCCTAGACCGCAGACTCGTCAGTCTCGCCGGTGCGGATACGCACCACCTGCTCGACCGACATGACGAAGATCTTGCCGTCGCCGATCTTGCCGGTCTTGGCGGCCTTGACGATGGCCTCGACGCAGCGATCGACATCGCCGTCCTTGACCACGACCTCGACCTTCACCTTCGGCAGGAAATCGACCACGTACTCGGCGCCGCGATAGAGCTCGGTGTGGCCCTTCTGGCGGCCGAAGCCCTTGACCTCGGTGACGGTCAGGCCCGACACGCCCACGTCCGCCAGCGCCTCGCGCACTTCTTCGAGCTTGAACGGCTTGATGATCGCGGTGATCTGCTTCATGACGGGCACTCCGGGGAAACGTTGCTTCAATTTAAGCACGGAACTTTGACGTGATGGGGTAGCGCCAATCGCGTCCGAACGCGCGGTGCGTGATGCGGATGCCCACCGGCGCCTGGCGACGCTTGTATTCGTTGGTCTTGATGAGGCGCGTCACACGCTCCACCGTGGCGCGCTCGAACCCGGCGGCGACGATGTCATCGACGCTGCGGTCTTCTTCCATGTACAGCGCCAGGATCGCGTCGAGCACCTCGTACGGCGGCAGGCTGTCCTGATCAGTCTGGTTGGCGCGCAGCTCGGCCGATGGCGCACGCGTGATGATGCGATCGGGAATGACCTCAGCGCCCTGCGCATTCTTCCAGCGCGCCAGCCGGTAGACCAGCGTCTTGGCCACGTCCTTGATCACCGCAAAGCCGCCGGCCATGTCGCCATACAGCGTGCAGTAGCCGGTGGCCATCTCGCTCTTGTTGCCGGTGGTCAGCACGATACGGCCGGTCTTGTTCGACAGCGCCATCAGCAGCGTGCCGCGGATGCGGGCCTGGATGTTTTCTTCGGTCGTGTCTTCGGCCAGGCCAACGAACTGCGGTGCGAGTGCGGCGCGGAAGCTGTCGAACATCGGCGCAATCGAAATCTCGTCGTACTGCACATTCAATCGCTTGGCCATGTCACGCGCGTCGATCCAGGAGATGTCGGCGGTGTACGGCGACGGCATCATCACGCAGCGCACCTTGTCGGCGCCGAGCGCATCGACCGCGATCGCCAGCACGAGGGCCGAGTCGATGCCACCCGACAAACCGATGATCGCGCCGGGAAAGCCGTTCTTGCCGAGGTAGTCGCGCACGCCGACGACGAGCGCCTGCCAAGCTTGCGATTCGAGTGACGGCAGCGGCAGCACCGTGCCACGCACCGAGCCGCCTTCCACCTCGGCCGTGACCAGCGCCTCGTCGAAGCTCGGCCCGCGCACACCGATCGTGCCGCGCGCATCGACGGCGAACGAGCCACCGTCGAACACCACCTCGTCCTGCCCGCCGGCCAAGTGCGAGAACAGCACCGGCAGCCCGGTCGCGCGCGCGCGCTCGGCCATGCGCGCTTCGCGCTCCTCGGCCTTGTGAAGATGAAACGGCGACGCGTTGAGCACCGCCAGCACCTGCGCACCCGCATTCTTGGCCGCCGCGCCGGGCTCGTCGAACCAGGCGTCCTCGCAGATCAGCACACCGACGCGTGTGCCGCCCACCTCGAACACCAGCGGCTTCATGCCAGCATCGCGGCCCGACGCAAAATAGCGCCGCTCATCGAACACCTGATAGTTCGGCAACTCGCGCTTGCAATAGGTGCCGACGATCCTTCCCCCCGCCAGCACCGAGGCCGCGTTGAAGCGCAGCGGCTGCGACGTGGACTTGGTCCTAACATCGCCACGATCGCCGAACTGATGCGGATGACCCACCAACAGATGCAACCCCTGGCTCGACATCAGCTCGCGCGCGATGCCGCGCAGCGCTTGTTCGCACGCGCTCATGAACGCCGGGCGCAGCAGCAGATCTTCCGGCGGATAGCCGGTGAGTGCGAGTTCGGGGGCCACCACCAGGTGCACACCTTGGCCGTAGGCGCGGCGAGCGGCATTGACGATGCGCTGCGCGTTGCCTTCGAGGTCGCCGACGGTGGCGTTGATCTGAGCCAGCGCGACCTTCATCGTGGAAGCCTTGGAGCACTCTGAGTTGAGGTCGATCGATTATGTCATCCGGATTCACGACGACCCGCAGCAGATCGATGCGCACGCGTGGAACGTCTTGCTCGACGCGCAGGACGCGCCGACGCCGTTCATGCGCCACGAGTACCTGGCGGCAATGCAGCTGTCGCGCAGCGCCGTCGATGACAGCGGCTGGGCCGCGCAGTTCATCGTGCTCGAACGCGGCGGCGAGTTGCTCGGCGCCGCGGCGCTGTACCTGAAGGGCCACTCCTACGGCGAGTACGTGTTCGATTGGGCCTGGGCCGATGCCTACAACCGACACGGCCTCGAGTACTACCCGAAGCTGCTCGGCGCGGTGCCGTTCACGCCGGTGCCGGGGTCGCGCCTGCTGGCGCGCGATGCCGCCACGCGCGAGTTGCTGCTGCACGGCGTGTTGCAGTTCGTGCGCGAGGCCAAGCTGTCGTCGGCGCACTTCCTGTTTTTTTCCGAAGCTGATCGCATCGCCTTCGAACACGCCGGCTGGATGCTGCGCGAGAACGTGCAGTTCCATTGGACGCAGCGCGAGCCTTTGCCTTACGCCGACTTCAGCGAGTTCACCGCCAGCCTGCAGCGTGAGAAGCGCAAGAAGATCGCGCAGGAGCGGCGGCGCGTCGCCGAAGCCGGCGTCACCTTCGAAGCGCTCGAAGGTGCGGCGATCGGCAAAGCAGATTGGGACTTCTTCTACCGCTGCTACACGCGGACCTACCGCGCGCACCACTCCACGCCTTACCTGACGCGCGAGTTCTTCAAGCAGATGGCGCAGACGATGCCCGCGCACTGGCTGATGTTCGTCGCCAGCCGCAGCGGTGCGCCGATCGCCACCTCGCTGATCGCACTCGACCCCACACGCCGCGTCGCCTACGGCCGCTACTGGGGCGCGACGGAGCATGTGCACTGCCTGCACTTCGAGGCCTGCTACTACCAGCCGCTGGCCTGGTGTATCGCCAATGGCTACACACGCTTCGAAGGCGGTGCGCAGGGCGAACACAAGATGTCGCGCGGCCTGCTGCCGGTGCGCACCTGGTCAGCGCATTGGCTGGCCGACAAGCGATTCGCGTCAGGCGGTGGAAGACTTTCTCGCCCGCGAGGGCGCGGGCGTCGAGAACTACATCGACGAGTTGAACGAACGCAATCCGTTCAAGGCTTCGTCGTAGTCGCGGCGATCGTTGCCGCTGCGCTTGTTCAGTCGCTTCGCCCAAGCGGCCATGCCGTCGCGCACTTCCTGCTTCGCATCGTCCGGACCGCCCCAGCCGAGCACCTTGACCCACTTGCCTTCTTCGAGATCCTTGTAGTGCTCGAAGAAGTGTTGAATCGTTTTCAAGCGCGCGGGGTTCAGATCAAGGTGCGTCTTCCACTGCGTGTAGATCGGCAGCAGCTTGTCGGTGGGCACGGCGATCAGCTTGCTGTCGCCGCCGGCTTCGTCTTCCATTTTCAGAATGCCCAGCGGCCGGCACGCGCAGACCACGCCGGGGATCAGCGGCACCGGTGTGATGACCAGCACATCGACCGGGTCGCCGTCATCGGCCAGCGTCTGCGGGATGTAGCCGTAGTTGCACGGGTAGTGCATCGCGGTGCCCATGAAACGATCGACGAACAGCGCGCCACTTTCTTCATCGACCTCGTACTTGATCGGGTCGGCGTTCATCGGGATCTCGATGATGACGTTGAACTCGTCGGGCACTTTCGCGCCGGGGGTGACGTTGTGCAGGCTCATGGTGTTGTTGCTGTGCGTTCAGGGATAACCCCGATTCTAGGCGCGGGTCTTTCCGCAGGCTGACGTTGCGCCGCGCAAACACGGACCAGAAACGACATTCGCGTCCGTTAGCATCGCGCGTTGTTTCGGGCCCGCCCGGGCTGCTGAGTTCATCGAACACCTCCAGGAGGATTCTTCATGTCAACGACGATGGCGCTTTATGTAGCGCTGGCCTGCGGTGTCGCCGCAGTGTTGTACGGTTTCATCCAGCGCAGTTGGATCCTGAAGCAAGACGCGGGCAATGCGCGCATGCAGGAGATCGCCGGCGCAGTGCAGCAAGGCGCGGCGGCTTACCTCGCGCGGCAGTACAAAACGATCGCCATCGTCGGCGTCGTGCTCGCCATCGCCATTGCCTACTTCCTCGACGGCACCACGGCCATCGGCTTCGTGCTCGGCGCGGTGCTGTCGGGTGCTTGCGGCTTCATCGGCATGAACGTCTCGGTCAAGGCCAACGTGCGCACCGCGCAGGCCGCCACCAAGGGCATCGGCCCGGCGCTCGATGTCGCCTTCAAGGGCGGCGCGATCACCGGCATGCTGGTCGTCGGCCTCGGCCTGCTCGGCGTCGGCATCTTCTTCTGGTTCACGGTGTTGAACGGCCAGTACACGCCGGACAAGAGCCTGGCTTCGGTGTTGAAGCCGATGCTCGGCTTTGCCTTCGGCTCGTCGCTGATCTCGATCTTCGCGCGGCTGGGCGGCGGCATCTTCACCAAGGGCGCCGACGTCGGCGCCGACCTCGTGGGCAAGGTCGAAGCCGGCATTCCGGAAGACGACCCGCGCAACCCGGCGGTGATCGCCGACAACGTCGGCGACAACGTCGGTGACTGCGCCGGCATGGCCGCCGACCTCTTCGAAACTTACGCCGTAACGTTGATCGCGACCATGGCGCTCGGCGCTTTGGTGGTCACTGCGGCGCCGATGGCCGCCGTGATCTACCCGCTGCTGCTCGGCGGCGTGTCGATCATCGCCTCGATCATCGGCTGCAGCTTCGTCAAGGCCAGCCCGGGCATGAAGAACGTGATGCCGGCGCTGTACAAGGGCCTTGCGGTGGCCGGCGTGCTGTCGCTGATCGCCTTCTACTTCGTCACCACGGCGGTCATGCCCGCCGATGCGCTCGGTGCCGGCACGCACATGAGGTTGTTCGGCGCCTGCGCTGTCGGTCTGGTGCTCACCGCCGCGATGGTCTGGATCACCGAGTACTACACCGGCACGCAATACAAGCCGGTGCAGCACATCGCGCAAGCCTCGACCACCGGCCACGGCACCAACATCATTGCCGGCCTGGGCGTGTCGATGCGCTCGACGGCGTGGCCGGTGCTCTTCGTCTGCGTCGCCATCCTGGCGTCGTACCAGCTCGCCGGCCTGTACGGCATTGCCGTGGCGGCCACCTCGATGCTCAGCATGGCCGGCATCGTCGTTGCGCTCGACGCCTACGGCCCGATCACCGACAACGCCGGCGGCATTGCCGAAATGGCCGAGCTGCCGAAGAGCGTGCGTGACGTCACCGACCCGCTCGACGCCGTCGGCAACACCACCAAGGCCGTGACCAAGGGCTACGCCATCGGCTCGGCCGGCCTGGCTGCGCTCGTGCTCTTCGCCGACTACACGCACTCGCTCGAAGGCCGCGGCATGAACGTGAGCTTCGACCTGAGCGACCCGAAGGTCATCGTCGGCCTGTTCATCGGCGGCCTGATTCCGTACCTCTTCGGCGCAATGGCGATGGAAGCCGTCGGCCGCGCCGCAGGTTCTGTCGTCGTCGAAGTGCGCCGCCAGTTTGCGGATGGCCAGATCATGGCCGGCAAGCGCAAGCCCGACTACAGCGCGGCGGTCGACATGCTGACCACGGCCGCGATCAAGGAAATGATCATCCCGTCGCTGCTGCCCGTGGTCGTGCCGATCGTCGTCGGCCTGACGCTCGGCGCCGCGGCGCTCGGCGGGTTGTTGATGGGCACCATCGTCACCGGCCTGTTCGTCGCCATCAGCATGTGCACGGGAGGCGGCGCCTGGGACAACGCCAAGAAGTACATCGAAGACGGTCACCATGGCGGCAAGGGCAGCGAAGCGCACAAGGCCGCCGTCACCGGCGACACGGTGGGCGACCCGTACAAGGACACGGCCGGCCCGGCGGTGAACCCGCTGATCAAGATCATCAACATCGTCGCGCTGCTGATCGTGCCGCTGCTGCCGGTGGGCACAACGACCAAAGCGGTGTCGTCGCCGGCTGCGCCCGTGACGACGATGGCGCCGGTGGTCACGGCAACGCCCGTGCCGGTGGCCAGCACGATTGCGGCGGCGCCCGCGGCGGCGGTCGTCGCTGCGCCGGCACCGGCTGCGGTGGCAGCCCCGGTCGAAGCCAAATTCTTCTTCGACGTGGCCAAGACCGACCTGCCCGCCAACGCCGCCGAGAGCATCGCCAAACTCGCCGCCGCAGCCAAGGCCGGCACCGGCAAGCTCGTCATCAGCGGCTTCCATGACGCCAGCGGCGACCCGGCGAAGAACGCCGAGCTCGCCAAGCAGCGCGCCTTCGCCGTGCGCGATGCGCTCAAGGCCGCGGGCGTTGCCGAAGACCGCATCGAAACGAAGAAGCCCGAGCAGCAGAGCGCCGGCAGCGCCGACGAGGCGCGCCGGGTCGAAGTCAAGCTGATGTAATTCGCGCCGCGTTGCGCCACACTCGAAGGGCCAGCACTCGCTGGCCCTTTTTCATTGGCAGGAGCCCATGTCCATACGACTCAACCCGCTCGACGCCTCCTGGCTCTACACCGAATCGCGCGAGACGCCGATGCATGTCGGCGCGCTGATGCCCTTCAGGCTGCCGAAGAACGCGCCGCCGGATTTCCTGCGCCAGTTGATGGCCGAGTTCCGCACCCACCGCCAGTTCGAAACGCCGTGGAACCGCAAGCTGAAGTCATCGATTCTGAAGAGCCCCGTGCACTACTGGATCGAAGACGACGAGATCGATCTCGAAGCGCACCTGCGCCACACCGCGCTGCCCTACCCCGGCGGCGAGCGCGAGCTCGGCGAGCTGATCGCGCGCCTGCACAGCCAGCCGCTCGACCTGTCGCGCCCGCCGTGGGAATGCACGCTGATCGAAGGCCTCGAAGGCGGGCGCTTTGCGATGTACATGAAGATGCACCACTCGCTGATCGACGGCGTCAGCGGCATGAAGCTGTTGCAGCGCCTGATGAGCACCGACGCCGAGAAGAGCCTGTCGATGCCGCCGTTCTGGGCCACCGGGTTGTCGTCGCGCGATCCGGAGCGCGACACCAAGACGCCGACCTTCGCCAACGCCATGGCCGGCGCGATGGAAACATTACGCGGCCAGGTCGGCACCGTGCCGCAGCTGCTGATGGCCTTCGGCAAGATGCTGCGCTTCACCAAGGACGCCGATACCGACCTGCGCATTCCGTTCGGCGCGCCGGGCGCGACGATCAACGGCCGCGTGCGCAGCAAGCGCCGCTTCGCCACGCAGCAGTTCTCGATGGCGCGCATGAAAGCACTGGCCGCCGCGGCCGGCTGCACCTTGAACGACCTCGTGCTCGCGATGTGCGGCGGCGCGCTGCGGCGCTTCCTCGAAGACAGCGGCGACCTGCCCGACGCCGCGCTCACCGCCGGCATCCCAGTCTCGGTGCGGCCCAAGGACGACGAGAACACCGGCAACGCCATCACCTTCATCATCGCCACGCTCGGCACCGACATCGAAGACCCGCTCGAACGCCTGGCTGCCATCAGCGCCTCGGTGCAGGCCGCGAAGACGCATGTGCAAAGCCTGCCGCGCGCGGCGATGTCGAACTACACGATCGCCTTGATGGGGCCGACGATCCTCGGCCTGCTCACCGGCCTGGCCGGGCGCACGCGGCCGGTGTTCAACATCACCATCTCCAACGTGCCGGGGCCCGACAAGCCGCTGTACTTTCGCGGCGCCGAGTTGCTCGCCAACTACCCGGTGTCGGTCGTCACGCATGGCCAGGCGATCAACATCACCTGCCAGAGTTACGCCGGCACGATGGCGTTCGGCTTCACCGGCTGCCACAGCACGCTGCCGCACATGCAGCGCATCGCGGTCTACACCGGCGAGGCCTTCGACGAGCTGGAGCGGCTCATCCTGAAGCCGGCGGCGAAGAAGCGAGCGCCGCGCAAGACCAGCGCAGCGCGCAAACGCAAGTCAGGCTGAGCGGCGCCGCCCCGGCAGCCACTGCAACAACAGCAGCAGCAAGGCCAGCGCCGCCAGCGCATTGCGCAGATCGACGCTCGTCATTACCGGCCGCGCCAGCGCCGGCGCACGCAGCGCGATGGCGAGCTCGTCGCCGCGCACGCGCGCAAACGACAGGCCGTTTTCGCTCGCCAGCAAACGCAGGTAACCCTCGCGCAATGACGACAGGTGTTCGCTGCCACGCGTGGCGCCGAGCGACGCCGCGGGCACTTCATCGCGGCCGTTGAGATCGAGGTTGGGCTGGTGCGGGTTCGTTTGCGCCACGTCGTCGGCGGCCCAGAAGCCGAGCGGACGCCCCAACCCGTCGCTCTTCGGTATCGGCGACGGCTTGCCCGCACCGACGCCGACGATCACACCCGCCACCTCGCCGGGCTTGGCTTCGAGCGGCGGCCGCTGGTTCGGATCGAGCGGCGGCGCTTCATGACCGTCGGTGACGAAGACCAGCGACGGTGTGCCCGGCAACTGGCGCGCGATGCCGATCGCGCTGTGCAGGCCCTTGGCCACTTCGCTGTTGCCCGACCAGGCCATGCGGCTGTCGATGCGGCCGAGCGCGTCGCGCAGCTCGGCGCGAAACGCGCAGACCTCGACCGGCGTGAACAGCAGGTACGCGCGGTACTCGGTGAAGATCGCCCAGCCGATTTTCGATCCGCACGGCAGCGACTCCATCTGCTGGCGCAGTGCCGCCTTGGCCGCATCGAGCCGCGACACCGTGCGCCCCTGCCAGACCTCGTCCTGCACGTTCATGCTCTGCGTCACGTCGAGCACCACCACATGCTCGAAGCGCGGCCTCTCGAGCGGCCACCGTGGCCGCGTGAACGTGGCGGCGAGCAGCAGCGCTGCCGCGAGCAGGCAGCCGGTGCGCACGTCGAGGCGCAGCGTCTTCATGGCAGCCCCGGCGAGAAGCCGCGCATCGTCGTCGCCGCGCGTTCGGCGCGGCGGTCGGAGGGCGCGGCGACTTCGGCTTCTTCCGGGTCGGGCACCAGGCGCTGCGCGCGCTCGAGGTTGTAGCGTGCGTTCCAGTGGCCGGGGTCGTGGCGCAGCAGGTCACGGTAGTGCTCCTTGGCCAGCTCGATCAGCGCCAGCGCCTGACCAAACTGCTCGGCGTCGCGCAGCGCCACGGCCTGGCGCATCAGCAGGTTGGCGCTGTTGTAGCGCGCGGCCTGGCCGAGCGCCGAGTCGCTCTGCAGCGTGCCGTAGCGGATCAGCGCGGCGTCGTCACTGCCGCCGGCCGCCAGCGCATGGGCCTGCGCAAACAGCATCGGCGCCGGCAGGCCGGTGGCGTCGGCCGGCACGCTGCCGGCGGCGATCTGCGCGTTGCGCCGCTGATCGCGCCACCACAGCGCAGCGTCGGCGGCGGTGGCGACGGTCACCGCGGCCAGCAGCCCCACACCGCGCGCGTCGTGCGCCGCGAGACCAGGCTCATCGCCGGATCTCCAAGGCGCGTGCCGCCAGCAGCAGCAGCACGCAGCCGAGGGCGATGGCGTGGCACCACGGCTCGAGATCGCGCCGCGGCACCAGCTCCTGGTAGCGCATCGGCAGGTTCTCGAGCCGGTTGACATCGGCGATGGCCTGGCGCAGCGCTTCGGCGTCGCCGGCCTCGTAGACGCGGTACGGCGTTTCGAGCGATTCGAAGAAGCGGTTCAACATCATCTCGGGCACGCTCTCGATGGCGTTGGGCGCGTCGCCCGGTCCCGGGCGCAAGCCCGGGCTGTTGGCCGAGCGCAAATAGATCCAGTAGATCGCCGCGCGCTGCTTGCGCGCTTCGTGCGACAGCCGCTCGCGCAGATCGGTGTCGATGCGGTCGCCGCCGTCGGAGACCAGCAGCACGATGCGCGAGCCGGTGTACGGCCGGTCGGTGAACAGGTCGAGTGCCGATTCGAGCGCCAGGCCGATGTTGGTCTCCGACAGGCCGCGGCCGATGTTGCCGGCAGCGATCGCCGCCTGCACCACCTCGCCGTGGTGCGTGAAGCCGAGCACCGGCATCGGCAGCGTGGAGAAGACGATCAGTGCGAAGCGGTCATCGGGGCGCTGCGAGGTGAACTCGGTGAGCAACTGCCGCGCCACCTTGCCCTTCGAATCGCGCAGCCGGCTCTGGCTTTGCGCGATGTAGAAATCCACGACTTCCGGGCCGTTCGTGCGGCCACCCACCGGTGCTGCCGGCCGCGCACCGGCAAAACCCTGGTCCATGCTGCGGCTGCGGTCGAGCAGCAGCACGATCTCCGCACCCTTGCCCAGGCGCTCTACAAAGTATTCCGCACGGTGCGGCCCGGCCAGCGCCAAGACCAACGCCGCGATGGCCAGCACGCCGAGCGCGCGCAGCGCGCGGCCGACAAACGTGGACAGCGCATCGCGCGGCGCCAGCGCGAGCCAGCCGTTGCCCTGCGGCTGCCCCGGCCGCCGCAGCAGCGGCAGCAGCGCCAGCGGCAGCAGCCACAACAGCCATGGGTCGTCAAAACTCATGTGCCGCGCTCCGCATCGCGGCAGCGTTTGCAAAACGCCGCGAGCCACGCCGCGTCTTCTTGCTCGATGCGCGCCGCCTTCGAAGAACTCGCGCTGCGAGAGGCGAAGAAAACGCACGATGTCTTGCTGCAACGGCGCGAAGGCGCCGTGCGTTGCGACGAAACGATCGACGCCGTGCTCGAACAGCACCTCGCCCGCGCTCTGATTGAACGCGGCATGCATGCGCTGGCACGCGTCGCGCCAGGCGGGCGCTTGGGGCTGACTCAGTTGCCGCCAGGCCAGCGCAAAAGGCCGCCGCTGCGCGCCCCACCACGGCAGGCCGAGATACACAACGGCGAGGTACGCCAGCAGCGCGCAAAGCAGCGCGGCCAAGCCGAGCAGCCGCCAGCGTCGCGCCGCGGTGTCGATCAGCGGCGGCGCGGCATCGGGCTGCAGCTCGCCGAGGCCGCTGCGCGGCGACACCTCCACCGGGACCAGCGGCGCCACCGTGATCGGCCAGGCATCGACGCGCACCTCCTGCGCGCGTGGCGTGCCGTCGTAGCGCAGCGTCAGCGCCGGCAACTCCAACGTACGCACGGCGGCAGGCGACAAAAACACCTGGTAGTCGAGGTCGATCTGCAGCCGCCCGGCGCTCGCCGTCTGGCGCAAGGCGCGCAACTCCAGCGCGGTGCCGCGCGCGCCGGGCCGCGGCAGGCTGTTGGCGTCGAGCACGAGGCCGTCAGGCACCTCGACCGTGATGCGGCGCTGCACGACGTCGCCGACCTGGTAGCCGAAGGCGCGCGGCTCCTCGGTGGTGGCTTGCAGCGTCGCCGCGCCGTGGGCCTCAACGGCAAACGCCAGGGCCAGCACGGCCGCGCAGTGCCACGTCATGCCGAGAAGTGCCGCGTCACCGCGTCGGCATCGAACGCGCCTTCGATGAACAACGGCGACAGACGCTGCGCACGAAACAGCTTGACCAGATCCGCGCGCCGCTGCTGCGCCGCCGCCTGCCAGCGCTGGCGCAACGCCGGCCGCCACCACAGCCATTGCCGCCGGCCGCTTTCCGGGTCGGCCACGTCGGCAAAGCCGCGCTGCGCGCCAAGGTCGAATTCCTCCTGCGGCCAGAGCACGACGGGCAGCACGTCGTGGTGCGCCAGGCGCGCAAGTACGGCAGCCACGTCGGCCAGCGGCAGGTGAAAGTCCGAGACCAGGAACACCAGCGCGCGCCGCTGCGGCAGATGCGCAGGCGCCTGAAGCAGGCCCTGTGCCGAGCGACCCGCCAACTGCAGCGCACGCAGCGACGCGGCCAGCACCGTGCCGGCGCCACGCGCGCGCGTCTGCGGCAGCAGCAGCTCGCGGCGCACCGCCTCATCGCAGCCGACAAAACCAAAGCTGTCGCCCGTGCGCCAGGCCGACCAGGCCAGGCTCTCGACCAGATCGGCGAGCACGCCCTGCTTGTGCTGCGCACCTGCCACGCCCATCGATGCCGACAGATCGGCGACCACGGCCACCGGAATCGACAGCCGCTGGCGCTGCAGGCGCACGATCCAGCGGCCGAACGGATCGCGCAGGCTGGCGTGCACGTCAATGCGGCGCGCATCCGGCGCGTCGAGCAGATTCGCGTGGCCGCGGAACTCAAAGCCGTTGCCGCCACAGCGGCTGCGGTGGTGGCCCGGCACCTGGCCGCGCGCCGCGCCGGCCAGGCGGTAGTGCAGCTCCCGAATCATCGGCCGCACCCCATCAAGGCGCAGCCACGCTGGCGACGATGGCGCTCATCAACAACGGCGAGATCTCGTGGCGGCGCATCTCGTACACCGGCTGATAGCACAGGCGGTGGGCGATGGTCTCGACGAACACCGCCTGCACGTCTTGCGGCGTCACGTGGCCGCGGCCGTCGAGCCACGCCGCCGTGCGCGCGGCGCGCAGCAGCAGGCTCATGCCGCGCGGGCTGGCGCCGGCGAGCATCAGCGTGTCCATATCCACATCGGGCAGACGCACGCCGAATTTGGCCGGCTCGGCGGTGGCGCGCCACAGCGCCAGCGCGTAGCGCTGCAGCGCGTCGCTGGCTTGCACCTGCTGCTGGATCGAAGCAGCCAACGCGTTGAGCTCGCGGTGATCGACCAGCGCCGGCGCCAGGCTGCCGATCAGCCGCTCGCTGTCGTGAAAACGCGCGTCGAAGACGAGCTGGCGGCGCTCGTCGTCACTGGCCGGCGCATCGATCGTCACCTCCATCATGAAGCGGTCGCGTGCGGCCGACGAAATCTCGAACGTCTCTTCGCGCTCGACGCGGTTGCGGTCGGCAAAGACCAGCAGGTGCGGCAGCGCCACCTCGCGGTTGAAGGCCCAGACGCTGCGCTCGGCCATCGCGCGCAGCAACAGCGCGTGCACCTGCGGCCGCGCGCGGTTGATCTCGTTGAAGAAGAACACCGCCAGGTCCTCGCCATGGCGGATCAGCGGCCCGGCCTCCACCGCTGGCCGGCCGTCGGCGCTGATGTAGGTGTAGTAAACCAGGTCGGCCGGCATCAGATCGACCGTGCCCTCGGCCCGCGCGAACGCGCCGCCGAGCACCTGCGCAAAGGCGCGCAGCAGCGTCGTCTTGCCGACGCCGACATCGCCTTGCAAGAGCACATGGCCGCGCGAGAACACCGCTGTGTTGATGAGCCGGATCGCGCGCGTCTGGCCGATCACGGCACGCGCGACTTCGGCCTCCAGCGCCAGCGCGCGCGCTCGCCAATCGGCCAACAACTCGTCGTCTCTTTTCATGCGCACCCTCGGTCACGACAGCCCCAGCGTGCCGCCGGAAAAGGCACGCCACGCGGCAAGCAAGAGGCAAGCCGCGAGCGCGCACGTGTTGCGCCGGCAGCGCGGCGCGACAACGCCGTTCGCCAATGAAACACAGTGTCTCGCCGTTGCTGCATCAGTTTCGGTGCACCTTGTCCGTGACGGCTCTTTGCGCGCCCGTCGCGTCAGCAGCGCGCTGCGTTCATACGCGAAGTTTCCCTATGCACGTTAGCGCGAGTCGCGGCAAATGGGTGTTCCACGATGGCTTGTTGCCAAACGTCTGGCTAGGGTTTCCCCGCGACGCGCGATGGACTTGCAGGCCATTCAATCGCAGCCTCGGTCGGCGGCAGCGCGGCATCGTTTCAGCGCCGCCGAAGCAGGCGCAGAACTTGCGATTTGCTTGCGCCGGGTTTTGGCGGGCGCGTGCAGGTGGCTTTCCCACCTGCCCGCGTCCGGGCTCAGGTCACTCACAGCAAGGAGACATCGATGCGTATTTCTGGGCAAGCGAAACGACTCTCGTGGTCGTATGTGGGCGTGGCGCTGCTCGCGCTGCCGACATTGGCCGGGGCCAATGCCGACGTCGAGAAGAACATCGCCAACTCGAAGAACTGGGCGATGCAGGCTGGCGACATGTACAACCAGCGCTACAGCAAGTTAAAGCAGATCAACACCGGCAACGTCGGCAAGATGCAGGTTGCGTGGACCTTCTCCACCGGCGTGCTGCGCGGCCACGAAGGCTCGCCGCTGGTGGTCGACGGCAAGATGTACCTGCACTCGCCGTTCCCGAACAAGGTCTTCGCGATCGACCTCGACACGCAGAAGATCCTCTGGAAGTACGAGCCCAAGCAGGACCCGGCCGTGATCCCGCAGATGTGCTGCGACACCGTCAACCGCGGTCTGGCTTATGCCGAAGGCAAGGTCATCCTGCAGCAGGCCGACAGCAACCTCGTCGCGCTCGATTCGAAGACCGGCAAGGTGGTGTGGAGCGTGAAGAACGGCGACCCGAAGCTCGGCGCCGTCAACACCAACGCACCGCACGTCTTCAAGGACAAGGTCATCACCGGCATCAGCGGCGGCGAGTGGGGCGTGCGCGGTTTCATCGCGGCCTACAACCTGTCCGACGGCAAGCCGGCCTGGAAGGGCTACAGCGTCGGCCCCGACGCCGAGATGCTGATCGACCCGGCCAAGACCATGACCTGGACCGACGGCAAGATGGCACCGGTGGGCGCCGACTCTTCGCTGAAGACCTGGAAGGGCGATCAGTGGAAGATCGGCGGCGGCACGACCTGGGGCTGGTTCAGCTACGACAAGGCTGCCAACCTGATGTACTACGGCACCGGCAACCCCTCCACCTGGAACCCGGCGCAGCGGCCCGGCGACAACAAGTGGACGATGACCATCTTCGCGCGTGACGTCGACACCGGCATGGCGAAGTGGGTCTATCAGATGACGCCGTACGACGAGTGGGACTTCGACGGCATCAACGAGATGATCCTGGCCGACATCGACGTCAAGGGCAAGCCGACCAAGGCGCTGGTGCACTTCGACCGCAACGGCTTCGGCTACACGATGGACCGCATCAGCGGCGCGCTGCTGGTGGCCGAGAAGTTCGACCCGAAGGTCAACTGGGCCACGCATGTGGACATGAAGACCGGACGGCCGCAGGTGGTGGCCAAGTACTCGACGGCCAAGAACGGTCCGGACGTCAACACCAAGGGCATCTGCCCGGCAGCGTTGGGCACGAAGGACCAGCAACCGGCGTCGTTCGACCCGAACACCAAGCTCTTCTACGTGCCGACGAACCACGTCTGCATGGACTACGAGCCGTTCAAGGTCGAGTACACCGCGGGCCAGCCGTACGTGGGCGCCACGCTGTCGATGTTCCCGGCACCGGGAAGCCACGGCGGCATGGGCAACTACATCACCTGGAACGCCGGCACCGGCAAGATCGTGCAGAGCAAGGCAGAGAAGTTCTCGGTGTGGAGCGGCTCGCTCAACACCGCGGGCGGCCTGTCGTGCTACGGCACGCTCGAGGGCTACCTGAAGTGCGTCGATGCGAAGAACATCAACAAGGAACTGTTCAAGTTCAAGACGCCGTCGGGCATCATCGGCAACGTCTTCACGTACGAGCACAAGGGCAAGCAGTTCCTCGGCGTGTTCTCGGGCATCGGCGGCTGGGCCGGCATCGGCATGGCAGCGGGCCTCGAGAAGGACACCGACGGCCTGGGCGCCGTGGGCGGCTACCGTGAGCTGAACCAGTACACCGAACTGGGCGGCTCGCTGACCATGTTCGCGCTGCCGAACTAAAAGGCTGGCGGCCGATCACAACAGGTCGGCCAGAACCGGGGGATGGCGCGTTATTGCGCCATCCCCTTTTCACATCAGGAAGATAGATACATGCTTCGAAACACCTTGCTGACGGTTTCTGTTTTTGTGGCCACTGCGGCCTGCGGTCAGTCGCAAACCCCTGCGGCCCCCGCTGCCCCGCCTGCAGCCGGTGCCGCGGGCAAGCTCTACACCGTGGTCGAAGGCTACAAGGTCGACGCCGAAACGATGAAGGGCTTTCGTGCCTGGCGCGCTGCGGCCTGCGACCGCTGCCACGGCGCCAACCAGGAAGGCATGGTCGGCCCCTCTCTGCTGGCCAGCATGAAGACGCTGACCAAGGAAGAGTTCGTCAAGACCGTGCGTGACGGCCGCCTCGAAAAAGGCATGCAGAGTTTCGGCAACAGCCCGCAGGTCATGGAGAACATGAACCAGCTCTACGCGTACCTGAAGGGCCGATCCGACGGTGCGATCACGCGCGCCAAAGTCGAGCCGATGCCATGACGGCGCGCTGTGCGGCCATCGCCGCCCTCGCCTTCACGATCGTCGCCGCGCCGGTGGCGCTGGCGCAAGACAAGGCGCCCGAACGCAAGGCGCTGCGCGTCTGCCAGGACCCGAACAACCTGCCCTTCTCCAACACGCAGAGCGAAGGCATCGAAAACCGCATCGCCGAGGTTTTCGGCAAGGCACTCGGTCTGCCCGTCACCTACTACTCGTTTCCGAACCGGCTGGCGTTCATCCGCAACACCCTGCGCTACAAGCTGCCCGGAGCCGACTACCCGTGCGACATCGTCATGAGCGTGCCGGTCGGCTTCGATCAGGTCTCGGCCACCAAGGCCTACTACCGCTCGACCTACGCGCTGGTGTTTCCCAAAGGCAAGGGCCTCGACGATGTGAAGTCGAGTGCCGACTTTCTGGCGCTGGGCAAGGACAAACTCGCCAAGCTGCGCATCGGCATCTACGACCGCTCGCCGGCCTCGGCGTGGCTGACCAAGCACGGCCTGAATGAAAGCGGCGTGCCCTACCAGATCATGAACGCCGACCCGGAGCAGTACCCGGGCGACATCATCGAGAAGGACCTCGTCGCCGGCAAGCTCGACGTGGCCATCGTCTGGGGCCCGATCGCCGGCTTCTTCGCCAAGCGCGTCAAGTCGCCGGCGCTGGCCGTGGTGCCGATGAAGTCCGAGCCCGGCGTGCGCTTCGACTTCCAGATGGCGATGGGCGTGCGCTACGGCGAGCGCGAGTGGAAGCAGCAGGTCGAGACGCTGCTCGAAACCAAGCAGGCCGACATCCGCGCCATCCTGGACGAGTTCGGCGTGCCGGTGGTCGACGAGTCGTTTTCCGCGCCGGGGCGCTGACGAAGACCACGAACAGCAACCATGAAGTCCGTGTTGCTGCTGCTGGCCTGTGCCCTGCTGTCGCCCGCGGCCAGCGCCGCGCTCGAACGCGCCGAGCTGATCGGCCTGGCCGTCAGCGTGCTGCGCATCGAAGCGCCACGCGCCAGCGGCGGCTACTCGGTCGGCTCGGGCGTGGTTGTCGGCAACGAGCGGGTCATCACCAACTGCCACGTGACGCGCGACGCACAAGCCATCACCGTGGTGCGCGGCAGTACGCGCTGGCCGGCCAGCGGCCAGGTGGTCAACGCCGAGCGCGACCTGTGCCTGCTCACCGTGCCCGGCCTCGTTGCGCCGGCGGCGCGCCTCGGTCAAGCGGGCAGCCTGGCCATCGGACAGATGCTGTCGGCGCTCGGCTACACCGGCGGTGTGGGCATCCAGAGCAGCGACGGCGAGGTCATCGAGCTGCACCGCCACGACGGCGGGCATGTCATCCAGAGCAGCAACTGGTTTTCTTCCGGCGCCAGCGGCGGCGGGCTGTTCGACGAGCGGGGCCACCTGGTCGGCATCCTGACCTTTCGCCTGCGCGGCGGCGAAGCGCATTACTACGCCGCGCCGGTGGAGTGGGTGCAGCAGTTGATCGACAGCGCGAGCGCTGCGGCATCGGCGGCCACCAACTTGCGCGCGCTGCCGTACTGGCAGGAGCCGCCCGACACGCAGCCGCGCTTCCTGCGCGCCGCGCTGATGCGCCGCGAGTCGCGCTGGAGCGAGCTGGCGACGCTGGCCCGCGAATGGCTGAAGACGGTGGCCGACGACGCCGAGCCGTGGCACCTGCTCGGTTTGGCGCTGGTGCGCCTGGACCGCCCGGCCGAAGCGCTGGCCGCGCTCGAATGTTCGCTCCACCTGGCACCGTCGCACAGCGCGGTACGCAGCAGCCTCGACGCCTTGCGCGCCGTGGCGCCGTCCGCTGCAAGCCCGATTCGATCCACCCGCACGGCGCCCTGCCCGCCGGCATAACATCGCGATAGATGAAACGCCTGCTGAACTTTGTCCTGGCCTGCGCGGCCGCCACGCTGAGCCCCGCCGCTGCGTCCGCCCCCGAGTTCTCGGCCGCGGAGCAGGCGCTGTTCGTCAACAACCACCTGAGCGTGTTGAAACCGTCAACGACGCTGCACTACCGCTTGCGCAAAAGCGGCAGCCTCGAACCCGGCTTCGACGACAAAGCATCGATTGCGCTGTCCGCGCAACCCGACGGCAAGTGCTGCGCCGCCACGGCCGAATTCCTGAGCGGGCCGCGTCGCCTGGCGCTGCCCGACATCGAGGCCGCACAGGGCAACCCGGTGATCCTGTTTTTTCTCGAGCGCGACATCCGCGAAATGGAGCGCCTGACCAAGGGCAAGGCCAACTACTTTCGCAAGCGCATCCGCATTGCCGTGGCCGAGGCCGCGACCATCCGCGACGTGACACTGCCGTTCGACGGACGCAACATCGCGGCCAAGGAGATCAGCATCACGCCCTACGCCGATGACCCGTTGCGCGCGCGCTTCGAGCAGTTGATCAACAAGCGCTACGTCTTCACGCTGTCCGATGCCGTGCCCGGCGCCGTGCTCAGCATCCGCACGCAGGTCGATGCGGCCGCGGCCGGCTCGCCGCCGCTGCTGGCCGAAGAGATGGCGCTCGATCGTCAGGCGCCGACCGTTAGATGACACACCCCCGAAGCGGCTTCGCCGCCTCCCCCTCAAGGGGGCAACGCCAGCGGCCGGGCAAAGCCCGATCCGCGGCGTTCGCTTGGACGCACCGAAGTGACATGACATGACCATGATTCGATTGCACACCGCCCTCAAATGCTGCGCCCTCCTGCTCGCGCCGACGCTCGCGCAGGCCAATGATTTCCCCACGGCGGACCGCGTGCTCTACGTGCAGGAGTGCGTGCGCGACAACCCGGGGCCGCATTACGAGATGATCAACAAGTGCTCGTGCGCGCTCGACAAGATCGCCGGCGAGGTCAAGTTCGCCGAGTTCACCAGCATGAGCACCGTCGTCAAGGCCATCAGCATCGGCGGCGAACGCGGCGGCCAGATGCGTGACAATGAAAGCTTGAAGCCGCAGATCGCGCGCTACCGCGAGCTGCAGGCCAAGGCCCGCAAAGCCTGCTTCATCGGGCCGCCGCAATAGCCGCGGACCAATCCGGTAGCACCACGCGAAGGACGGCCATGACCTCCCTGCTCAAAAGCCTGCTGGCAACGCTGCTGTTCATCGCCTTGCCAGCCGAGGCCGGTCAGCAACCGAGCGACGATCCGCAAACCAGCCCGATCTGGCTGAAGGTCAAGGCCAGCCTGTTCGACAACCGGCCGATCGCCGCGGCGCCGGCCGACCTGCTGGTGTTGGAAGCGCCGGCACGCGCCATCGACGCCGCGGTGGTGCCGATCGCCATCCGCGCGCGCTGGCCGCAGAGCGCGGCGCTGCACGTGCGCAAGCTCTACCTGATCATCGACGCCAACCCGTCGCCGATTTCCGCCGTCTTCGCCTTCACACCCGACAGCGGACGCGCCGACGTCGAAACCCGCGTGCGTGTCGACGACTACTCGCATGTGCGCGCCATTGCCGAGACCAGCGACGGCAAGCTCTACATGACGACGCGCTTCGTCAAGGCCTCGGGCGGCTGCTCGGCGCCGGCCGGCAGCGACGCCGCTGCCGCGTTGGCTTCGATGGGCAAGATGGCGTTTCGCGTCGATGGCGACCTGCGCGGCACGCAGCCGGTGCTGGCGCAGCTGACGGTCTCGCACCCCAACCATTCGGGGTTGGCGATGGACCAGTACACACGCCAGTTCACGCCGGCGCACTACGTGCGCAAGATCGACGTCAGCCGCGGTGGCAAGCCGGTGTTCTCAGCCGATGTCGATTTTTCGATGAGCGAGAACCCGAGCTTTCGCTTCTACTTTCTGCCGCAGGGCGGACAAGGAAGCAGCGAGCTGCGCGCCAGCGTCGTCGATTCGACGGAGCGGCGCTTCGAAGGCCAGTTCGCGCCGCCGGCGCCGTGATCAGCGCGACGCGCCGCGCTACTGCCCGTAGCGCGGGTTGCGCTCGCGGCGCTCGCTCCAATCGCGCAGCATGAAGGCCATGGCGCGGGTCCAGCTCTCGTCGTTGTTGCCGCGCATATCGACCGACTTCGACAGCAGCTCCTGGTCGGTCGTGGCGTCGCGCACCGAAACGTTGACGTTCAGGATCAACTCGCTGACGCGCTGCACCCAGCCCACCGCGACCAGCCGCGTGCCCAGGCGCTGCCCGACTTCGGTGAAGCAGCCGTTGCAGCGGTGCAGGTACGCGTTCTGCGCGCGCAGCGCCTCGATCTGCGCTTGCGCCGGCGCGGTCTCGACCACGCGGTACAGGCCGCGCTGATGCAGCCCCTGCTGCAACTGCACCTGCAACGCCGCCAGCCGGCGCTTGTGGTCGGCATCGCGCACCGGGTCGGGCTGATCGTCCAGCAGCTCGAAGCCGATCACGGCGATCGTCTGCGGCTCGGCGGCCGCGGCGGTGCAGCTCCACAGCACGAGGGCGGCGCAAGCACTGCGCAAGAACATCGACGACATCGCGGCGCTTTCTAAGAACAACGTCGACCCAGTCTAACGATGCGCACCCTGCTGACCAAAACACTCGTGCTCTTGTTGCTGGTCGGTTGCGCCTCAGCGGCCAACGACGCACCGCGCGCCATCGCACTGGCCGACGGCGTTTACCTGCTGCCCGGCAGCGGCGGCGCGGCCGACGACAACAACCTCGGGCGCATCGGCAACGCCGGCTTCATCGTCGGCGACAGCGGCGTCATCGCCATCGACACCGGCACGTCGTTTGCGCACGGCCGCGCGCTGCTGGCAGCCATCCGCACCGTCACCGACAAGCCGGTGAAGCTGGCCTTCGTCACGCACACGCGGCCCGAGTTCCTCTTCGGCGGCGGCGCGTACCGCGAGGCGGGCGTTCCGATTGCCACCCACAGCCGCACCGCGCGGCTGATGGCCGCGCGCTGCGAGACCTGTCTGAAAACGCTGCGGCAGACGCTCGGCGAGGCGCCGATGCGAGGCACGGCGATGTACAAGCCCGACCAGGAGTTCGAGACCACGCACGAGCTCACGCTGATCGGCCGCGCCGTGCGCGTGCTGCACTTCGGCCACTCGAGCGGGCCGGGCGACATCGCCGTGCTCGACGTCGCCAGCGGCGTGCTCTTCGCCGGCGGCCTGGTCGATGTGCAGCGCGTGCCCGACACGCAGGACAGCGACCTCGGCGGATGGCAACGCGCGCTCGCCGCACTGCGCGATCTGCCGGTGCGCACCGTCGTCCCCGGCCATGGCCCCGCGTCACCGGCCAGCGCCGCGATCGGCGGCGTGCAAAGCTACCTGGCGCAGCTCGAAGCCCGCGCGCGCGAACTCGTCGCTGCGGGCGCATCGCTGTCCAGCGTGCCCGACGCGAGCGACCTGCCCGCCTATGAATCCTGGGATCAATACGAGACAATCCACCGTCGCAACGCATCCATCGTCTTCCTGCGCGTCGAGCGTGAAGCGATGTTCAAGTAGGGCCGCCGATGAAACGCATCTTGTTGTCGCGCCGTGATGTCATCTGCACCGCCGGTTCGCTGGCGCTTGCAGGCGCATCGATGCCCACGCTCGCCGCGGTCGGCGGCCTGCCGAGCGCCGGCCACGCCGATTCGTCGCCCGAGTGGGAGCGCCTCGCGGCCAAACTCTTCCCCGGCAAGCGCATCGAGACGGGCAGCGGCATCGTCACGCTGACGGCACCGCTGCGCGCCGCCTATGGCGCGTCGGTGCCGGTGAAGATCGTCTCCAAGCTCGCGCAGACGCCGTCGCTGTATGTGCGCCGCCTGCACATCGTCGTCGACAAGAACCCGTCGCCCATCGCCGCCGTGCTCGACTTGACCATGGACATGGGCCAGGCCGATTTCGAAACGCGCTTGCGCGTCGACGAGTACAGCCATGTGCGCGTCGTCAGCGAGCTCTCCAACGGCGAGCTGCACACCGACTCGCGTTATGTCAAGACCTCCGGCGGTTGCTCGGCACCGCCGAACCGCGACGCGCTGCATCTGATCGGCAAGACGATGTTCAAACTGCCGGCCGGCGTGACGATGAACGCGCCGACCGCCGCCGACGTGACCGTCGTGCACCCCAACGACACCGGCTTCGAGCTCAACAACATCACCGTGATGTTCATCCCGCCGCACTTCGTGCGCAGCATCAAGGTCGCTTTCGCCGGTAAGAGAATCTTCGACGCCGATCTCGATTTTTCGTTGAGCGAGAACCCGACGCTGCGTTTCAACTTCGTGCCACGCGGCCCCGGTGAACTGCGCGCCGAGGTCACCGACTCGAAGGATGCGCAGTTCGTCGGCACGCTGGCCGTGCCTGCGGCAGGCTGAGATGCTGCGCCGAACGCTGGCAATTGCCACGCTGCTGATCGCGGCCACGCACGCCGCAGCCGCGGGCTTTCCGCCGGCGTACAAGCCGAGTGTGATCGAGCCCAAAGGCGCGCCCGACGCTTACGAGTTCGACCTCACCGCCGCACTGCAACGTGCACGCGCCGAGAACAAGCGCCTGTACGTCTATCTCGGCGCCAACGACTGCCCGTTCTGCCGCAAGTACGAAGCCTTCCTCGAGACCAACGCCGGCGCGCTGACAGCGCACTTCGCCAAGGACTACCTCGTCTATGACCTGCGCAGCACGCTGAAGGCGCAGGGCGACCGCTTACGCTTTCGCATCGGCAACCAGTCCTGGCCGTACAAGGAATTCATGGCCACGCTCGGCGACGAGCGCGCGCGCCAACTCGTCTACCCGAGCGTCTGGCTGCTCGGCGCCGACGGCAAACCGCTGATGCAGATGCCGGCTGGCACGGGGACGTTCGAGACGGTGCCGGAGCAGCTCGAGATTTTGCGGCTGGAGCAGTAGCGCTGCTACGTTGCCGCCTTCGCCAGCCGCCGCGAGTTCACCGGATCGCGAAACACCAGCGGATGCTCGGTGACGCCGCTCGCCGCTGACTGCTCGGCACGTGCCACCGACTCCAACACCTTCGCATGGTGAGGGCTCTTGCGGCACACCGGATCGGCCACTTGCGCATCCTGCGCAATCAGGAACGCCTGGCAGCGGCAGCCGCCCAGGTCTTCTTCCTTCCACTCGCAGCTCGAGCACGGCTCCTTCATCCAGCCGGTGCCGCGGTAGCGGTTGAAGCCTTCGGAGTCAAACCAGATCTCGCGCAAGCTGTGCTCGCGCACGTTCGGGAACGACAAGCCCGGCAGCATCTTTGCGGTGTGGCATGGCAGCGCGGTGCCGTCGGGTGCGACGGTGAGAAACATGCTGCCCCAGCCGTTGACGCACTTCTTGGCCTTGCCCTCGTGGTAGTCCGGCGCGACGAAGAAGATGCGCATGCGCTCGCCCATCCTGGCGCGCCAGGCATCGGTCACCGCTTCGGCCTTTTTCAACTGCTCGTGCGTCGGCAGCAACTGGTCGCGGTTCACATAGGCCCACGAGTAGTACTGCGTGTTGGCGAGCTCGATGTACTCGGCGCCGAACTCGGCGGCCATGCCGATGATGCGGTCGATGTGGTCGATGTTCATGCGGTGGATGACCACGTTCATCACCATCGGCCAGCCCTGGTCCTTGATGATCTTCGCCACCTTGTTCTTCAGCTCGAAGGTCTTGGTGTGCGAGAGAAAGTCGTTCATCTCGCGCGTCGAGTCCTGGAAACTCAACTGCACATGGTCGAGGCCGGCCTCCTTGAGTGCCGCGGCGCGCGCTTCAGTCAGACCGACACCCGAGGTCAGCAGGTTCGAGTAGTAGCCCAGGCGACGTGCTTCAGCGACGATGACTTCGAGATCATCGCGCAGCAGTGGCTCGCCGCCCGACAAGCCGAGCTGCACCGCACCCATCTCGCGGCCCTGGCGCAGCACGCGCAGCCAGTCGTCGGTGGAAAGCTCCTGCTCCTGCGTCGCAAAGTCCACCGGGTTGAAGCAGAAGACGCAGTGCAGCGGGCAGCGGTAGGTCAACTCCGCCAACAACCAAAGTGGCGGACCAACAGGATTCATTCCCACGTCAGCCACCTCTGCTTCGCCGCCACTTCGATGAAGCCGCGCACATCGCCTTCGAGGCCCTTTGCGTTGAACGCGCCTTCGATGTCGGCCACGATCGCTGTCACGTCGGCCTTGCCGTCGCAGCGCTTCATGATCTCGCCCGCGCTCTGGTTCAACTTGACCATGCCTTCGGGATACAGCAACACGAAGCTGCTCTGCGCTTCTTCCCATTGCAGGCGAAAGCCGTGGCCGACGCGCGGCACGCTGCTGGCGGCAAGCTCGCTCACGGCGTCACTCCGTACTTCAAAGCCATCGCATCGTTCATCGCCCACAGGATGTCGAGCTTGAACTGCAAGACCTCGCAGGCGCGCTCCTGCTGCTCGCGCGTCTTGAAGTGATCGAGCGTGATCGCCAGACCCTGCTCCACATCGCGCCGCGCCTGGCTGACGCGGTTGCGGAAGTACGCCAGGCCTTCGGCCTCGATCCACGCATAGTGCTCGGGCCAGGTGGCCAGGCGCTGCTTGTGGATCTCCGGCGCGAACAACTCGGTCAGCGACGAACACACCGCCTCTTGCCACGGCGCGCGGCGCGCGAAGTTCACATACGCATCGACGGCGAAGCGCAGCGCCGGAATGACGTGCCGTTGGTCCTGCACCTCCTCGCGCGTCAGGCCCACCGCTTGCGCCAGGCGCAGCCAGGCTTCGATGCCGCCTTCGTCCTTCACGCCACCCAACTCGAAGCCGTCGTGATCGAGGATGCGCTGCACCCAGCCGCGGCGCACCGACTGGTCGGGGCAGTTCGACAGCACCGCCGCGTCCTTCACCGGAATCGCGATCTGGTAGTAGAAGCGGTTGGCCACCCAGCCGCGCACCTGCTCACGCGACGCGCGGCCGCTGTTGAGCATGACGTTGAACGGGTGATGGATATGGTACGAGCGGCCGCGCTCGCGCAGCTTGGCTTCGAATTCTTCACGGTTCCAGTCTGTCATGGCTTCACACGTCGATGTTCATCCCGTCCTCGCAGACTTCGATGCGGTGCTGCGCCAGCAGCGCGCGCTCGGCCGAGTCTTCGTCGAGGATCGGGTTGGTGTTGTTGATGTGGATCAGCAGGCGCCGCGTGCGCGCGGGCAGTTGGTCGAGCCATTCGATCATGCCGCCGGCGCCGGATTGCGGCAGGTGGCCGATGCAACGCGCGGTTTTCTTCGACAGGCCCATGCCGATCATCTCGTCGTCGGTCCAGAAGGTGCCATCCACCAGCACCGCGTCGGCCGCGCACATGATGTCGAACAGCGCCGGCGTGATCGCGCCCAGCCCCGGCGCGTAGAACGCGCTGCGGCCGTTGCCGCTGTTGGTGATCAGCATGCCGACGTTGTCGCCCGCAACAGGCGCCTCGCGGTGCGGCGAGTACGGCGCGGCCTTGCTGTCGAGGGCATGGGCTCGCAGACTCAGACCCGCGACGCCGGGAATCGAAAACGAGCGAACCGTCCGCAACGATGCGCTCGCGCTGCACGCCGCAGAAGTGGCCGAGCACGCGCAGCACCGGGTTGCCTTCGCTCAGGTCTTGCATCACGGGATCGGTGCACCACAGCGGCAGCGGCGAGCCGCGCTCGCGCAACATGAACAGCCCTGTCGAGTGGTCGATCTGCCCGTCCATCAGCACGACGCCGGCGATCGCCGTGTCGCGCACCGCACGCGCCGGTTGCAGCACCGGGTGCGAGCGGATCTGCTCGAGGATGTCGGGCGAGGCGTTGAACAGCACGCCGTCGACGTCGGCATCGTTGCGCACGAAGATGGAAGACTGCGTGCGCGGCTTCGCATTCACCGCGCCGCTGCGAACGCCCTTGCAATTGCGGCAATTGCAGTTCCACTGCGGGAAGCCGCCGCCGGCGGCCGAGCCGAGGATCGTGATGCGCATGGGACGTTTCTAGAAAGAAGAAAGCCGCCGCGCGAGACTTCAGGTCCCTCGCGGCGGCGCCGTCACCGAGAAGCTCAGCGGGCCGAGACGTACATCGTGATTTCGAAACCGAAACGCAGGTCGGTGGCGGCGGGAGTTTGCCAGGTCATGAGGTTTCCTTTCAGCGAGTGACACAAGCGCCGGACGGTGCTCGCAGGGACGGCGTCCCATGGCTGATGGTGTGCGCATCAGCGCGTGCGGACCAGCCCGCCGATCATGAATCACACCTCATGATTTTCATGAACCGATCTACGGGAGCACCCGAGGTCACGCTCGCGCGCTGCCGATACGATCGCCCTGTGCAAACCCAGACATTCGATGCTCCACCGATGCGCCGCCATGCCCTGCCCGTTGGCGGCGGCCATGTCATCGAGGTCCAGGAGTTCGGCCGTGCCGATGGCACGCCGGCCGTGGTGCTGCACGGCGGCCCCGGCTCGGGCAGCTCGCCGCTGCTGCGCCGCGGCTTCGATCTGACGCACTACCGCGTCATCAGCATCGACCAGCGCGGCGCCGGCGCGAGCACACCGCGCGGCGGCCTCGATCACAACACCACCGACGATCTGCTCGATGACCTGCGCCGCGTGCGCGAGCTGCTCGGCATCGCGCAGTGGCTCGTCGTCGGCGGATCGTGGGGCGCGACGCTGGCTATCGCGCATGCTGCTGCAGAACCGCACGCCGTGAGGGCGCTCGTGCTGCGCTCGGCGTTTCTCGGGCGGCGTGCAGACATCGACTGGTTCTTTCAAGGCGCCGCCGCCGAGCAGCCGCAAGCGTGGCAGCACTTTGCACAGGTCGCGCCGCCGGCTGAGCGCGGCGCACTGTTGCCGTGGTTGTCGCGCACGCTGCGTGACGGCACGCCAGCGCAACAGCAGCAAGCCGCGCTCGCGTGGTGGCAGTGGGAACAGGCGCTCGCCGGCACCGCCGCCACGCCGCCGCCGCCGCGAGACAACATGCCCGCACTCATCGACCGATTGATCGATCGTTACCGCGTGCAAAGCCACTACCTCGCACACGACTGCTTTCTCAACACGCGCCCGCTGCTGGACCGGTGCGCCGATGTCCCCCGCGTGCCGATTTGGCTGATCCACGGCCGCGCCGACCGCGTTTGCCGTGCTCAAGGCGCAGTGCTGTTGCGCAACGCCCTGCCCGGCTCGCGCCTGCAATGGCTAGACGACGTCGGCCATGATGCCGCGCACCCCGCGATGCTCGCCGCGATGACGCAGGCCCTCAAGCCGAGCACGCAACCCGCATGACGCTGCGCCTGCGCATCAACCTCATCGTCGGCGCGCTGACGGTGCTGTTCACGATCGGCATCATGGCGCTGCAGTTCCGCAACATGCACGATTCCGTCAATGAAGAAGTGGTGGCCGCCAACCGCGTGGCCTCGCAGCTCCTGAACCGCACCGTGTGGCGCTATGCCGCGCAGGGCACACCAACGTTGACGGCGTTCTTGCAGAGCCTGGGCCGCGTGCGCTCGAACGACATCACGCTCTTCGATGCCAAGGGCCGCGCGCTCTACAACTCACCGCCGTCGCCTTACAAGGCGGGCCGCGACGCGCCGAAATGGTTTGCCAAACTCGTCGCCCCGCCGCCGTCGGTGCAGGCCTTCGACTTTCCCGACGGCAAGCTCGAAGTCCGCGCCAACGCTTCTCGCGCCGTGCTCGACGCCTGGGACGAAATGCGCCAGCTCGCCGGCGCCGCACTCGCACTGCTGGTGCTGGTCAACGCCGCGGTGTTCTGGCTCGTCGGCCGCGCGGTGCGGCCGTTCGGCCAGATCACCGAAGCGCTGAACCGCCTGCAAGGCGGCGAGTTCGACGTCGCGCTGCCCAAGCTGCCAGGGCGCGAGGCGGGAGCGATCGGCGCGGCGTTCAACCGCATGGTGACCGAGCTGCGCACGCACATCGAAACCGAGCGCCGCGCCGCGCGCGCCGAAGCGCAGTTGCACGACAGCCGCGAGCTCGCGCGCTGGATCGACCAGCATGTGGAGCAGGAGCGGCGGCTGATCGCGCGCGAACTGCACGACGAACTCGGCCAATCGGTGACGGCGATGCGCAGCCTGGCGGTGTCGATCGAGCAGCGTGTGGCGGCGAGCGATGCGCAGTCGGCCGAGGCCGCACGCGTCATCGCCGACGAGTCCTCCCGCCTGTACGACGCGATGCACGGCATCATCCCGCGGCTGGCGCCGCTGGTGCTCGACAACTTCGGCCTCGTCGAAGCGCTGAACGATCTGGTCGAGCGCACGCGGCGCAGCCAGCAAGACATCATCATCGACACCGACTTCGCGCTCGGCGACGTGGCGCTGTCCGCCGAACTCGCGCTAACCTTGTACCGCGCGGCGCAAGAGGGCATCACGAATGCGTTGCAGCATGGCAAGGCCAAGGCGATCGGCCTGGCAGTGCATGCCGACGCGCGCGAAGTCACGCTCGCACTCACGGATGACGGCATCGGACTGCCGGCGGACGGCTGGCGCCGCCCCGGCCACTACGGCCTGCGCTGGCTGGCCGAGCGCGTCGAGAGCTTGCAAGGCGAGCTGCGCGTCGAGGCCAACACGCCGCGCGGTGTGCAGCTGCTGATCCTCATCCCGATCGCACAGACGACACCAACACCATGATCCGCGTCATGCTCGTCGACGACCACGCGCTCGTGCGCATGGGCTTTCGCATGCTGCTCGGCAACGCGCAGATCGAAGTCTCGGCCGAGTTCGACAGCGGCGAGCAGGCCTGCACCGAGTACGCACGCATCAAGCCCGACGTGGTGGTGATGGACCTGTCGATGGCCGGCATGGGCGGACTGGAAGCCGTGCGCCGCTTGTTGGCGCAGGACAGCAAGGCGCGCATCCTCGTCTTGTCGGCGCATGAGGACACAGCGCACCCTCGGCGTGTACTGCGTGCGGGAGCGCTCGGCTACCTGACCAAACGCAGCGCCCCCGATGCGTTGATCAGCGCGGTGAAGGCGGTTGCCGCCGGCGAAGCGTACGTCGATGCGCCCACCGCGCGCGCGTTGGCGGTGGCGCAGGTCAAAGGCGAAAGCAGCCCGGCCGAGACATTGAGCGAGCGCGAGTTCTCGGTCTTCATCCAACTTGCCCGCGGCAAGAGCGTGGCGCAGATCGCCGAAGACCTGAAGCTCTCACCGAGCACCGTCGGCACGCACCTTTATCACGTCAAACAGAAGCTCGGTGCGAACAACCAATCGGAGCTGACGCTGGTGGCGTTGCAGTGGGGGTTGTTGGCGGTGTGAGGGGTAGCAATCGGTTGAGAGTTGCTGGGGGTTGATATTTGAGACTTGACCCCGCCTTTTCGCCTTTTTGACCCCGCCTTTTTGACCCCTCCTTTTTCAACGCGTGCCCATGTACGCAGCGAACAGCGGCGCCGACAGCGACTTGAGCCGGCTGCGATGCTCGACGATCTCGCGGTGCCGCCCTTCGCGCTCCAGCCGCAGCAGCGCCATCACGAGCTTGAAGGCATCGCCCGGCGCACTGTCGGGCGGCGGCGTTGCGGCCGACAGCGGGCCGGCCAGCAGCGGCTGATCGACCAGCGCCCAGGCCGGCAGCCAAGCCCAGCCATCAGCCTCGGGTTCGAACAATTCTTCGAAGCGGCGTGTGGCCTTGTCGAGCCCCGCATCGGCGAGTTGCGGCAGCAGCGCAGCCGCACGTGCGGGCGCGAGCCACAGCGCTTCGGCCAGCAGCGGCCAGGCGGCATCGGCGCCGTCGCTGCGCCACCTTGCGTGCGTCATCCACAGCAGCGGCTGCGGGATGCGCCGCCACGACTCGATGCGCGCCACCGCCACGGCAGCCTGCGGCCACGCCTGCCCGCGCACATACAAGGCGGCGGCGTGCGCGTCGGCGTGGCCCGGATGCCATGCCACCTTGCCGGCGCGCTCGGCCAACCAGCACCACTGCGCCGCGAGCCAGGCCGATGCGTCCTGTGTCCCGAGCACTGCGCTCGCGGCGGCGGCGATGGCGCCATCGAGCCGGCCCCGCATGTCGAGCACCTCGGCCAAGTCGGCGCTCGCGCCCTGCGCCGCCGACTGTTGCCGGCGCAGGTGCTCAATCAGCATCGCCGTCGGCGCCAGCACGGCATCGCTGCCGAACTCGGCCTGCAGCGCGTCGGCGCTGCGCTGCGCGGCCCGCACCTCACCGCGCAGCAAGGCTTGCGCAACGTCGTTGCGCAGCGCCAGGTCGCGGCTGTCGTCGAAGATGTCGAGCTGCCGTTCCATGGCGTCATTCAGGGGAATGCTGCCCGGGCTTCGTCCATTGCGGGTCGATGCCGAAGCCCGCGCACCAGCGGCGCGCAATGCGCTCGAGCGCATTGCGCTCGAAGTCGAACCAAGCCTGCCGCTGCGCCGGGTGGCCGGCCAGTTCGTCCTTGAAGCGGCGGAAGGGTTTGCGCTGCTGCAGCGCCCGATCCAGGGTCTGCGCCAAGCGCCGGTCGGCGAGTTGCTCGACGAAGTCCTCCATGATGCGAAAAGACTCCGACGAATCGATGGCCTCGATGCGCATGTAGCGATCGTTGTCGCGCGGGTCCTCGGGCAGCTCGCCCACATCCCCTGGGTCGCCGACGAAGACCACCTCGCCGCTGTCGAGGTTCAGCCAGTGGCCGCTGCCCATCAAGTCGTCGCGCCAGGTCAATGCCCAGGCCAGCTCGTCGAGGTCGATGGCCAGCGGCCGTTGCGCGGCGGCGGCGCCGTCGCCATCGCCAACCGGACCTTTCGTGTTCATCGGCCGATCGCCAGCGCGTCCCACAGGAACTGGTACGAGAACGGCGGGCGGCCCTGCGCGGCGCTCTGATGCGCCTCGTTGTCCTCATACTCGCGCAGCAAGCCCTTGACGCGCTCGAGCCCGGCCGGCGTGGCCATCGCCTGGCGCGGCGTGCGGCCACCGAGCGCCGGGATGGGTTCGTCGCACCAGTTGGCGTAGTGGCGGCGCATCAGCTGCTCGAGGGCCAGCGCCAATTGCTCGGGCGGCAGGCCGGGCATCGGCTGCGGCGCATGCGCTGATTCGCCGGCGCCGCGGGACTGCGACATCGCAGCCGCCGGATCGACGACATCGCGCGTCAGGTGCAACACGGCCGTGCCCGCCGTTGCCTCGAACCAGGCGCGGCCGCCGTCGGCCAGGCGCTGCGTGCGATAGAAGACTTCGATGCGGTCGCGCGCGTTGCCGGGGTTGATGGCGGCCAGGCTGCGCTGCATGCCGCCTTCGGCCGCTACGTCGCGATGCCAGCCGCTGCTGGCATCGCCGCTGACGTCGGGCTGGGCAGCGAGCGCTGCGGACAAGGCCGAAGCATCGAGCACGCGGTAATGGTCGGTGATCAGCAACAGCGCGTCGCCGCTGGTGGCGTCGCGCATCTGCGGCAGCGGTGCCGGTTCGAACCATTGCGCCAGCCAGGCGCGCGCAATCGCGGTCTCGGCCAGGTCGCGCGCGTTGTCGTCGCCGTGCAGCGACGTGTCCGCGGCGTTTGCGGCCGTGCTGCGCACCTGCGCAATGACCTGCGCCTCGCGCAGCTTGGCGAAGGGATAGAGCGCGCCCGAGAGTTCGAGGTGATCGGCGGGCGGCTGGTCGGCCTGCATGATGCGCGCGCCCATCAGCATGCCGGGCCGCGCGCTGCGGCTGCCGCTGCGCTCTTGCACCACCAGCGGCGCGGCCTGCTCGTCGAGCTCGTCCACCAGCGTCAGCCCCTCGCCCGGCCGCACCTCGGTCACGCGGTACAGGCGCAGCGGGTTCTCGCCCAACTGCTCGATCCAGCGCTGCTGGCCGGGCGTCAGGCAGGGCCCGCTGCTGCCGAGCAGGTACTCGTTGATGTTCTGCAAGCCGCCGCGGGCGTGGATCGCACCGCGCGCGATCAGCCACTCGCCGACGTTGATCGACACCATCGTCATGCCGTCGTCGTCCAACTGCCAGCCGCTGGCCGGCGCGTTCGGCCGCCACAGATCGAGCAGCTCCGCGAAGGCGCGGTTCCAGCCTTTGCGATGGCGCTCGGCAAGCCATTCGACGGCGACGCGCGCGGCGTCTTCATGGTCGTCCGCGCGCAGGGGACGAGGGCGGCAGGAGATGTCGGTTTCATGCGTCCTTCGACGAGCTCAGGGCGAACGGGGTGTCGCGGCGAACGGGTGTGGCGTAAAGCTTAAACGAACGCCCACCGCGGCAGGAACAGCACGATCTCCGGCACGAAGATCATCAGCACAACCAGCGCGATCACCGCGCCGATCAGCGGCAGCGCTTCCTTCGTGTACTCGTCCATCGGGCAGTCGAGCATGCCGCAGACGGTGAACATGGCCACGCCCACCGGCGGCGTCATGCTGCCGAGGGTGACGCAGGTCATCATCACCAGGCCGAAGTGCACCGGGTCGATCCCCAGGCGCGTCACCACCGGCACCAGGATCGGCGTCAGCAGCAGCACGATCACGGTGCTCTCCAGGAACATGCCGAGCACGATGATGAAGGCAATCAGCAGCAGCATCAGCAAGCCCGGGTGCTGCGTGATCGACGCCAGATAAGTGGTCGCCGTCTGCGGCACGCCTTCGAGCGTGATCATGTAGCCGATCATGGCCGAGAACATGATGATGAGCATGATCATGCCGTTGTCGACCATGCTCTGGCGCAGCGAGGCCATCAGCTTGCTCCACGTCAGCTCGCGATAGACCAGGAAGCCGACCGCGATGGCGTAGGCCACCGCGAACGCGCCGGCCTCCGACGGCGTGAAGATGCCGTAGCGGATGCCGACGATCAGGAACACCGGGAACAGCAGCGCCCACTTGCAGTCCCACACCGCCGCCGCCACCTCGCGCAGCTTCGGCGGGCGCGGCGTCTCGGGTTGGTAGCCGCGGCGCTTGGCGATGACCCAGGCCGTGCCCATCAGCAGCACCGTCATCAGCAGGCCGGGCACGATGCCGCCGAGGAACAACTGGCCGATCGAGACGTTGCCCATGAAGCCGTAGAGGATGAGGCCGATCGACGGCGGGATCGTCGCCGTGATCAGCGAGCCGACGGCGATCGTCGCTGACGCAAAGCCGCGCGTGTAGCCGCGCTCGAGCATCGCCGGGCCGAGGATGCGCGCTTCCATTGCCGCGTCGGCCACGGCCGAGCCCGACACGCCGCCCATCAGCGCGCTCAGCAGGATCGCCACCTGCGCCAGGCCGCCGGCGATCCAGCCGGTGAGCACGGTCGACAGGCGGATCAGGCGTGAGGTGATGCCGGCCTCGTTCATCAGGTGGCCGGCGAAGACGAACAGCGGCACGGCCAGCAGCGGGAACGACTGCGTCACCGAGGCGATCTTCTGCACGCTGATCGACACCGGCACCGGCCCGAAGACGTAGAACATGAAGGCCGCGATGCCGATGGCAAACGCCACCGGCATGCCGAGGAACATCAGCACGAGAAAGAGCAGCGTGAGAGTCCACCGCTCAAAGCACCGTCCCGTCGCGCCCTTCGAGCGAGAACGGCTCGCGGCCGGTGAGGCCTCGCCACAGCTTGCGCAGCGATGTCAGCAACATCAGCAGCGCGCCGGCGGGAATGGCCGCGGTGACCCAGGCATAGCTGATGTCGGTGTCGCCCATCGGCCGCTCGACGTTCAGCCGCGTCAGCTGCACGCCGTACCAGACGAGCGTGGCCAGGAAGACCGCGATCGCCAGCCACCAGAGCACGGCCAGCGCGCGGCGCACGCCCTGCGGCACGCGGCGGATGAAGATGTCGATCTCGATGTGCGCGCCGCGTTCGAGCGCGATGTCGGCGCCGATGACGCAGGCCCAGACGAAGGCCGCCTGCGCGAGATCGATCGACCAGATCAGCGGCGAGCCCACGGCCCGTGCCAGCGCACCGACGAAGACCAGCGCCGAGGTCAGCGCGAAGAACAGCATGCCCAGGCCGGTCTCGGCGCGCCGCAGCAGCGCATAACCGTCGCCCGCGGCGGCGGGCTGCGGCGCGTTGTCGCTGCTGCTCACCGCAGCATCAACGCGCGGCGATCACGGCCTCGACCTGCTTGCGCAGATCGACATAACCGAGCTTGTCGTAAACGACCTTCGTCGCTTCGCGGAACGGCCCGACATCGACCTCGCTGATGACCAGGCCCTTGTCCTTCATCTGCTTCTCGTAGCCGGCCAGCGAATCGATCGTGCCGCGCGAGGCGATGTCGCCGGCCTTGAGCGACTCTTCGCGCAAGATCGTCTGCACATCGGGCGGCAGCTTCTCGAACCAGGCGCGCGAGGTGACGACGCCGGTGATCAAGTTGAAGTGCGCGGTCTTGGTAACGTACTTGACCTGCTCGTAGAGCTTGGCGCCCCAGGTCGCCGGGTGCTGCGCTTCGACCGCATCGATGGCCTTCAACTGCAGCGCCGAATAGACCTCGGCCCAGGGCATCGGCGTCGGCGTGGCGCCCATCGCGCGCACCGTCTCCAGCCACACCGGCGCGCCGGGGGTGCGCATGCGCAGGCCGGCGAG
Organism: uncultured beta proteobacterium; assembly: GCA_963732625.1. Classification (GTDB taxonomy): domain Bacteria; phylum Pseudomonadota; class Gammaproteobacteria; order Burkholderiales; family Burkholderiaceae_C; genus CADEEN01. The sequence continues at coordinate 43,398 of CAVTAM010000003.1, forward strand.
GTCGGCCGGCTTGGCGATCGGCTTGTTGGTCAGCAGGTGGCGCTGGCCCTGGAACCAGTTGAACGACAGGATCTGGTGGCCCGAGGTCTGGCCGAGCTTGGTGACCCAGGTCTCGAACATCGGCGAGGTGACGACCTTGCGCAACTCGTCGTAGTCCTTGGCGACATAGGGCGCCGAGAGGATGCCCAGCTCCTTGACGTAGGCGCCGAGGCGCCCGCCATCGACGACCACGGCAACGCTGGCGCCGGCACGCGCCTGTTCGAGCACGTCTTCGTCCTTGCCGAGCTGCGAGCCGGGGAACAGCTTGACCTCCATGCGCTTGTTGGTGCGCTGCTCGACGTTGGCCTTCAACGCCTCGAGGCCCTTGAAAAGCGGGTCATCCGCCGTCAAGGCGGTGTTGATGTTGAGCGTCCACTCGGCCGCCTGCGCGGGCAGCGCAACGGCTGCGGCCACCAGGGACAGGACGGTACGGCGCTGGATCGTCATCGTGGTCTCCTCGGATTGAGCGACCGACTCTAGCCGCGCATGGCGCCCGCTCCCATGGGGCTCACCCGATGTGCGGACCGCCCTGCTCTGCTTGGCCGTCGATCACCGTCCACCCTCGCGACTGTGCCAGCGCGCGCAGCCGTGCGTCGGGCCGCACGGCCACCGGATGCGTCACCGCTTCGAGCAGCGGCAGGTCGTTGATCGAGTCGGAATAGAAAAACGATTCGTCGAAGGCGGCGATGGTGTCGGGTGCGGTGTTCGAGCCGGCGAGCCACTGCTGCACGCGCGTCGGCTTGTGCTCGCGAAAGCAAGGCAGGCCGTCGATCTCGCCGGTGGGGCGGCCATTGAGCATCACGCCTTCGGTGGCAACGAGGTGCTCGATGCCGAAGGCGCGCGCGAACGGTTCGGCGACGAGGCGTTCCGTTGCAGTCACCACGGCGCACAGGTCGCCGCTGCCCTGATGGTGTGCGACGCGTGCGCGCATCGCGTCATCGGGCAGTTGCGCTGCGATCTCACGTTCGAAACGTTGGCGCCACCGTGCCAACTGCGCCGGCTCGAACGCCGCCAGCGGCAGCAGGTTGGCGCGCACCATCGCGTGGATGTCGAGCGTGCCGGCCACATACTGGTGGCAGAAGCCGAGGTAACGCGCCTCGGCGCTGTCATCGAACGCGCCCTCGCGGACGAGCCAGCGCGTCCACGCCATGCCGCTGTCGAACGCGATCAGCGTGTGATCGAGGTCGAACAGCGCCAGCCTCAAGACCAATCGTCCATGTCGTGCTTGATCTTGTGCCGGTTGGCGATCAGCGCTTCGACCGATGGCTCGTCGTTCAGCGCCCGCTTGATCGCCAGCATCGTCGCCTCGTGGTTCGTGCGGTACATGTCCTTCTTGTCGAGGTTCGCATCCTTGGCGCAGCGCGGATCGATCCAGACCAGGCTGATGATGCACAGCTCGTTGGCGATGCTCTTCGGGATCGTGCCGTCGATCAGGCAATCGACCACCGCATCGGCGGTGGCGCTTTGCACGACGCCGCCGAAGAGGTCGATGTTGGCCGTGTCCTTCAGCGTCACCTTCGGCACCATGATCGTTGCCGGGCGCACGAGCTGGTTGCAGGCGCGGATGGCGAACATCGCGGTGTGGCCCTTGCTCTGCGCCATCATCGCGGCGAAGGCCTGGCCCACCGGACCGCTGGTGCGGCCGATCAGGATTTCGGGCATGGCATCGGTGAACTGGCCGTCGCGTGCGAGCACGGTGGCTTCGCCGGCGTGGAAGAGGTAGTCGGTTGGCATGGTGTTGCGATGTTGATGTGCGTTTTTGGAAGGAGACGATTGTCAGCGCGCGGCGATCAGCTCGCCACGGCCGTCGGCGGCCAGGTCGCCGAGGTAGCGATCGATGCGGCGTTGCGGCAGGCCGGCGAAGACGCCGCCGTGCCGTGACAGTTCGCGTGCGAGCAGTTGCCAGAACACCGGCACGTCGGCGATGGCCGGCACGAAGGTCGGCGACGGCGCGGGCGCGGCGCCGGCAAAGACGATGCTGCCGCGGCGCATGCCCCAGCCCGCATGCGCACCGGCGCGGCCGCCGAGCGCGATGGTGCCGGCCACCAGGCGCGAAGCGAGAAAGTCGCCGCTGTTGCCGAAGATGACGACGCTGCCGCGGCGCATGCGGTCGGCGCAGCGTTGGCCGACGTTGCCCTCGACGATCAGCGTGCCGCCGCGCATGCCATCCATGCTGCCGGGCAAGGTGCTGGCGGCGAAGTCTCGCGCGTTGCCCTCGATCGTCAGCGAGCCTCCTGCCATCTCGCAGGCCGCGAGGTCGCGCGCATCGCCGCGCACGATGATCTCGCCGCTGCTCATGCAGGCGCCGGCGTAGTCGCCTGCGTCGCCCTCGACGATCAGCGTGCCGCCGTCCATCTGCCAGCCGATGCGGTCGCAGCGCGAGCAATCGCCTTCGATCACGAGCTTGCCGTCGGTACGCGGTGTGATGTTGAACAGCTCGGCCAGCGGCACGAGCGCGTTGCCGTGGCCAACATGCAGGTGCGGCACGTCCGCAGAAGGCAGCACGCCGTGCATGTCGATACGCAACGACGGCGCCTGCTTCAAGCGCAGCGTGAACCCGCTCATGCCTTCTCACCCATCATCAGCTTGTGCAGGTGAAAGTGAAACGGCCCCAACTTGCCGCCGTAGTTGCCGGCCGAGATGCGCAACAGCCCGCGCTCGGCGCCGAAGGCGATGCCGGCGTCGAGGCCTGCGCGCATCGCGGCGGCGACGTCGGCTTCGGTCAGACCGTCGATGACGATCTCCATCACGCAGCGGGTCTCGGGCGTGAGTTCGCTCTTCGGTACCAGGCCGTAGAGCGTCGGGCAGAAAGCGTCGTTGGTCGAGGCCATCAGCGACGGGTACTTGCTGCCGACCTTGGAGCCCGAGCGCACCACCCCGCCGGGGAACGGCATGATGACGTTGCGCAGTTTGCGCATCGCCGCCACCGCGGCCTCTGATACTGCGAGCGCCGCGTCGGTGTCGCGCGCCAGCAGCAGCAGGTTGCCGCCGCCGACGCCCTTGACCACCGCCGTGGTCTCCTGCGCCACGAACTCGCCGTCCATCACCGGCACGCGCCAATAGCGCACGCCGCCGATGACCTTGCTGATCTGCCAGCCGTCGCCGAAGAAGCGCAGGTTCTTGCCGAGAGCGACGGCCTCGCCTTCGGCGATGCCGGCGAACACGGCGGTGGTTGGGCACGTGAGAATGCATTGCCCGACACGGCGCTCGATTTGTTTGGCCAATTCCTTGCCCGACATCGCGAACAGCAGCAGGCTGATGCCCGGCCGGCCATCGGGCGTGTCGTCAGCGGCGAGTTCACGCTCGATGCCGGCCTCGCAGCCACAACCGATGACCGACGTCGCAAAGCCGGTGGCGGACATCGCCGCGTGACGCGCCCATTCGATGTTGTGCGCGGTGACGACGAGGCGCGTGGCCTTCATCGGGAAGGCCTCGGCAAAGGTGTCGTCTACCGTCACGCCGTTGCGAATCACGACGCGTTCCCTTCGAAGCAAGCCGCCGGCAACAAGCGCCCGCCGTTGCAGCAGCGGCACAGCTCATCGCGTCCGATCGCGATGTGATCGAAGTTCAGCGAGCCGCGCGCATCGACCTGTTTGCGCAGCCACTTCTCGATCGACGTGTCGTAGCCCGGCTCGACAAAGTGCGTGCCGCCGACCGGCAGCGCGCTGATGCGCCCGGCGCGCGCCACCTGCACGCCGTCTTTGAAGACGAACTCCGGCGTGCTGAACATCGCCTCGCGGTTCGCCTCTTCACGGTAGACCGCAATGTCCGCTGCAGCACCGATGCCGAGCCGCCCGCGGTCCTTCAAACCAAGCAGCCGCGCCGGCGCAGCACGCGTCATCACCGCGATCTCCTGCAACGTCAGCTCGCGCGTGATCGAGCGCAGCGCGCAATTCGCCGCCACCTCGGGGTGCAGCTTCGCGATCTGCTCTTCACGGAAGCTGCGGTCCATCAACAAGCGGATCAAATGCGGGTAGCTGGTGAATGGGCCGCCGTTGGGATGGTCCGTGGTCAGCACCACCTGCCACGGGTTGGCAACGAGCAGGAACAGCTCGAGCCCGATCGCCCACTGCAGCGCGTTGACGTAACTCTGTTCGCGGTAGCGGAACGGCACCACGCCGCAGCCGGCGTCGAGTTCGATGTCGGCGCCGATCCATTTGCGCGGGTTGGCGAGCGACGCATTCGCATGCTGGCGCATCGTGTCGCCCGAGGCGGTGACGGTCTGGCCGAAGATCACCTGGCCGATGTCGATGCTGATCTGCGGGTTGGCGTTGACCGCCTCGGCGAGCTGCAACGCGGCCGAAGAAAACTTCTTCGGCCCCTCGGTGCCGTAGGCGTGGAACTGCACATGCGTCAGATGCGCCGGCAGGCCTTCGAGCGCGGCGATGGTCTCCAGCGTGGACGCAATGTTGCCGGCGACGCCGAGGTTGCTGCCGTGGATGTGCAGCGGGTGCGGCACGCCGAGCTCCTTCAACGCGCGCGCCAGCGTGTGCACGACGCGCCTTGGCGTGACCTGCCAGTGCACGTGGTTCTCGTCAACGTCGAGCTTGCGCTGGTTGAACTTGAAGGCCGAGATGCCACCGGGGTTGACGACCTTCACGCCCATCGCCTTGGTGGCGTTGATCGTCCAGCCGACGTAGTCGCGGATCTGCGCGAAGTTTTTCGACGCCGCGCCACCCTCATGCAGTAGCTGCAGAAACAGCTCGTCGTTGCCGAGCATGACGTAGGCGCCGTGGTCGAGGATCGGCGTGTCGCCCATCTCCATGTGCGCATGGCGCGCGTTGCTGGCCACCATCGCCGGCTCGAAGGCTGCCGTGTAGCCCATCTCGACATAGCGGTAGCCGGTGGCCAGCGTGCCTGGGGTGCAGGTGCCGCAGGAGGCGAGTTCGAGTGCGTTGGTGGGCAGTGCGAACGGGTCAGCCCCGTTGCGATGGTCCTGGCTCATCAGCAACCGCGCGAGATTGACCTTGCCGCCGCCGATGTGCGTGTGCATGTCGATGCCGCCGGCCATGACAACGCAGCCGCTCGCGTCGATTTCCTGCTCGGCATCGATCGCGTCAGCGATGCACCCATCGCGCACGAAGAGGTCGCGCACCTTGTCGGGTTCGGCTTGCGTCGGGTCGATCACGCGGCCTCCCTTCAAGCGCAACGTGGTCATGCGGTGAGCTCCAGCGCGATCTGCGCGAGCACGTCGGCGGCATTCGGCAAGCCATCGTCGCGCACGGCGAACAGCGGCAGCAGCACCACGCCGTCGGTGCGGAACAGATGGCCCGCCGCACCGATGCCCGGCGTGCAGACGGGGATGAACACCGAGCCCGCGCGTTGGCATGACGCGGCGAGATGCGGATGGCCGATCACGATCAGCGGCAGGTTGGTCGGAGGTGGTGCCGACGTGGCATCGAACGACGACAGCCACAGCAGCGCATCGACAGCGCCGTCGGCGAGCAGGCGCGTGGTGTCGAAGCACAGCGGCTCGTGCTCCAGCCCGCGCGGGCTTGCACGCGAGCGCAGCGGCAGGCCCGACAGCCAGGTGAAGACCTGGTTCACGGTGGCCGCGCCATTGCCGCCACCGAGCCACAGCGCCGCAGCGCGCGTTGTCGCGTTGAGATCGCCGACGGTGCGGTGCACGGCCTCGATCAACAGCGCGCCGTGCGGCGGCAAGCCACCCGGCGCGCCGATGAAGACGCTGTAGCGCGCATCACGCAGACGCGCTGCGAGCGCGGCCAGCTGCGGTGGTGCGTCGTGAACACGCTGGGCCACCGCCGCGCACAACAGCGACACCGTGTCGAACAGATCGCCCTGCAACGGAGCCGACTCGACGCTGATGCCGTCGGTCTTGCCCAGCGCTACAAGCTGCGATGCTTCTTGCGCCGAACCACCGATGACCACGACATGCCGCCGCGGCACCACCGCATCGCCCAGGCCGAGGCGATCGAACAGCAGCGGCGCCTGTTCGAGCCCGAGACCCCCGACAAAGACGATGACGTCGGCACGCGCACGCACCTCGGCCAGCGTGGTCGTGAACCCGCCGCGGTCTTGCAGCGCGCGCAGGCTTTGCGTGAGCGCCGCGCCCTGTGCGGCGTCGCAGATGGCGCCCGTGGCGCAGGCCAGCGGGTACAGCGCGCGCGCGCCGGCCACGTCGGTGCCCAGGCCGCCGAACAGCGGCTGGCGGCTGGCGCGCAGCAGCCGCGCGGCAGCGGTGACGGCATCGCTGTGCGTGGCAGCGCGGCCATCGACCAACGGCTGCACGGCGCCCGTTGCAGCGCTGAATTGCGCCAGGCCGGCGCGAGCGCGTGCACAGTCGGTACCGCGGAGTTCGAGGCCGCGGCCGTCGGGCGCAGGGCGCGCCTGCCAGCGATCGCACAGCAAGGGGCAGAACGGACAGGTCCAGCGGTTTGGGGCCGCAACGGCGCGCGGCGAAACGTTGGTCATGAGCAGGGTGTCACGCAAGCGATGTGCCACGATGGCGCAAGGCGGCCGGCGTTGCGCTTGCACACGCCGGCCCCCAGAACTGCCACACAGTGTGGCGTTTCCAGGCGCTGCGCGCCGGTCGGCGTGGCAAGGGCGATGGGCGCAGGCGATGGCACGAATCGTGATGCAGCAGCGGGCATGGACAGGCGCAACATCGCTTCGGCCGCTGCGCGTCAGTGGTACTGGGCGGCCGGCAGGCGGCCGTCGTGCAGCGCGCTCGCAACGAGCCAGGCGCAGGCGCCGGCTGCGTGTGCGCGCTCGAGGTCGGCCGCACCGCGGATGCCGCCGGCGCCGATCAGCGCCGCGTTGGGCGCGCGGGCCTGCACGCTGCGCAGCGTGGCGAGGTCAGGGCCGTCATCGGCGCCGACGTGCTCCAAGGTCATGACGATGACGCGCGGCGGCCATTGCGCGGGCAGATCCCAGCAGCCGGCGGCATCGAGGCGCTGGCCGTCGCGGCGGTCGAGCGAGAGCACGGCGTCGGGCGATGCTGCGACGCAGGCCTCGAAGTCCTGGCGCGAGCGCAACGATTCGCTGCCGAAGACGCTGACCACGCGCGCTGCGTCGCTGCCGAGTTGTGCGTGCAGCGCGCTGGCTGCGGCGGCATCGGCAAAGCCGGCATCGAGCCAGAGCTCGATCTGCGGCAGCGCTTGCAAGATCGATCGCAGCGCGCTGACCTGCGCTGCGCGGCCCTGCAGCGCATCGAGGTCGGCCACGTACAGCTGCCTTGCCGCGCAGTGCGTGACCAGGGCGCGCGCCATCGCTGCAGGCTCGGTGCCATCGCACAGCGCAGAGACGATCGGCCGATACGTCGCGCGCTGACCGCGCTGCGCACGCACCACCTGGCCGTGCATGAGATCGATGACAGGAATGAGGTTCATGAACTCGGGAGCGACAACACAACAATGAAGCGGGTCTGGGTGTACGAGTATCTCAGCGGCGGCGGCGAGTTCCACGGCGATGCGCTGTTGGCGATGGGCGTGTCGATGCGCGATGCGATGGTGGCCGACTTGCTGCAAGTGCCCGGCTGCGAAGTGTCGGCCGCGGCCTGCGCGCGCGCACCTGTTCTGCCGCGTGGTGCAGCCGCGAAGACGGCGCGTGCCGGCGAGACCGCGGCGGCCTTCGTCGCACGCCAAGCCGCCGAGCACGACGCCGTCTGGCTCGTTGCACCGGAGACCGGCGGCTTGCTGGCGCAGTTGCAGCGTGCCGTGCCGGCCGAGCGCTGGCTGGGCTGCGATGCGGCTTCGATCGCCCTGGCCGGCAGCAAACGCGCCACCACCGAGCGGCTGGCGGTGCACGGCGTGCTGACGCCGCTGGCGTTTGCCGGTGATGCATCGATACGCCGCTGGGTCACCAAGCCCGATGACGGCGCGGGTGCAGAGAACACGCAGTTGCACGCCGACCTGAGCGCAGCACGTGACCATGCGGGCCTGTCGCTGCTGGTCGAGCCCTGGGTCGAGGGTGCCGCGATGAGCGTGACGCTGCTGTGCAGGCCGGGACGCTTCGAGTTGCTGTGTGTGAACCGGCAGCAGATCGCCATCGACGCACGAGGTCATGTCTCGTTCGAAGGCGTGTCGATCGACCGTGAGTCATCGGGCAACGAGGCCTTGGCGCGCGTGGCGCGCGACGTGGTGCAGGCGATCCCCGGCTTGCGCGGCTTCATCGGCATCGACGTTGTGTGGCACGAGGCGCGCGGCCCCGTGGTGATCGAAGTCAACCCGCGGCTGACTTGCGCCTATGTCGGACTCTCGGCCGCGCTCGGCCGCAACCTCGCCGCGGAGCTGCTCGATGCGTGATGCGGAGATCATCGGCTGGGACATCGGCGGTGCGCATGTCAAGGCGAGCCTGTTGCGCGGCGGCGAGGTGATCGACGCGGCGCAATGGCCCTGCCCGCTGTGGCAAGGGCTCGATCATCTTCACCACGCGCTGTCCGAAGCACAGCAGCGCTGGCCGGCGCTGCACCAGGCCGAACACGCGGTGACGATGAGCGGCGAGATGGTCGATCTGTTTGCCGACCGCGAAGAGGGCGTGCAGCGCATCGCCGCTGTGATAGCGCAAACCTTCGCCGCCCGGACGCTGCACTTCTTTGCCGGTGATGCCGGCTGGTGCACGCCGGGCGAGGTGACGGGGCAATGGCGGCACGTGGCCTCGGCCAACTGGCTGGCAACCGCCCTGCACTGCGCGATGCAGGTCGCCGAAGGCGACGCGCTGCTGGTCGACATCGGCAGCACCACCACCGACGTCATCGCGCTGCGCCGTGGCCGCGTGCTGACCGCCGCGCGCACCGACGCCGATCGGCTGGCCAGCGGCGAGCTGCTCTATCACGGCGTCGTACGTACGCCGCTGTGCGCACTGGCGCAGCGCATCGCCTGGCGTGGCCGCGAGCACAACGTGATGAACGAGTTCTTCGCCAGCACGGCCGACGTCTATCGGGCGACCGGCGAGCTCGATGCCGCGCACGATCAGGCCGCCAGCGCCGACAACGCGGCGAAGGCTTGGCCCTGCACGCAGCAGCGCCTGGCGCGCATGATCGGCCTCGACGCGCGCGACGGCACGGCGGATGACTGGCTGGCATTCGCGCGCGAGTGGAAGCGCCATCAGGTGTGCGCGTTGCGCGGCCAACTCGCGCGCGTGAAGCAACTGCATGGCCTGCACGGCGACACACCGCTGATCAGCGCCGGCTGCGGTGACTTCCTCGCCCGCGAACTCGGCGCGAATGTGCAGCACTATGCGAGCGACGTGGCGCGCGTGTCGGCCCAGGCGATGCCGCACGCCGCACGCTGGGTGCAGGTCTGCGCGCCGAGCGTGGCAGTTGCAGCACTGCTGCGTGTTCGAGTCCGCTGACATGTGGGTCGTCAAACTCGGAGGCAGCCTTGCCGGCGACCCGCTTTTGCCGCAGTGGCTGGCGCTGCTGACGCAGCTCGGCGGCGGGCGCGTCACCGTCGTCTGCGGCGGCGGCCGTTTTGCCGACGAGGTACGGCATGCGCAGGCGCTGTGGCAGTTCGACGACGTGGCGGCGCACAACATGGCCGTGCTGGCGATGGCGCAGAACGCGCACATGGCACGCGGCCTGAACCCGCAGCTGCAACTGGCAAGCACCGAGGCCGAGATCCGGCGCGTGCTCCACGGCGGCCACACCGCCGTCTGGCTGCCGATGGAGTGGATTCGCGCCGCCGCGGACCCGATGGCCAACTGGGACGTCAGCGCCGACAGCATCGCCGTTCATCTGGCGCGCCAGCTCAATGCCGAGCGCCTGGTGGTCGTCAAGTCATGCGCTATCGACGGCGCGGCGACGCTCTTGCAACTCAGTCAGCAGGGCGTACTCGATGGCCGCTTCGCCACGATCGCCGCCGGCGCCGCGTTCCCGATCCACATCGTTCACAAGAGTGCGCTGGACTCGATGCGCGCGCTGCTGCTGGGTGACGTTGGTCCGCGCGACACCGCCTGACGCAGCGCGCCGAGGCGATCGGGGTCGAGCGCTGCGGTGCGCGCGCCGCTGCACACCGCCGTGCGAAAGCCGGCAAAGTCCGGGCCGAGCGCGATCAGTTGCGGCAGATGCTCCAGACGCAGCGCGCCGGCCAGGCCGCACATCACCGACGCGTCGCGCGCGCTGCCGATGAAGTGCTGCAGCTCGGACAGCAGCACGCAATCGAACAGGCTGCCGGCGCGCTTGTCGGCGGTGTCGACCATCAGGCCCGAAAAGCCCAGGCTCGCTGCGTGAGCCACCAGCGCCGCGTCGAGGCCGCGGTCGGCGATAAGCACCGGCACGACGGCACGGCCGCAGCCGGCGAGCATGGCCAGTACGTCGCGCGCCGTGTCGTTGCGCTCGATGCCGACCTTGACGATGTCGACACCGCAATCGGCGACGCGCTGCACGGCGCCGACGAGGTCCCGCGGCGCATCGCCGATCGTCGCGCTGATCGGCAGGCCAAAGCCACGCAGCGCCGCCACGCAGTCGCGGATCGTTGCCAGCGGCAGCGCGCCAAGGGCACCGTGGCGCGGCTCTTTCAAGTCGATGAAGTCCGCGCCGCCGCGCGCAGCGATCAACGCTTCATCGACGCTGCGCACGCTGATCAGCAGTTTCATTGTTTCAGTGTCTCCACCGAGCGAAGTACGAGCCCGGGTGTGTGAAGCGGGCGTCGGCTTTCGGCCCGTTGCAGCTGTTGACGGCGGTCGGCTTCTCCACCCCGTTCGCCCTGAGGTATCGAAGGGCCAGGCTGAGCTCGTCGAAGCCTTCTTGCCGCATGTCGCAGGGGCTTCGATACCTCAGCCCGAACGGGATTTTTCTTTACGTTCGCCCTGAGCCTGTCGAAGGGCAGGCTGAGCTGGTATTTCCGATCGCCCTGAGCCTGTCGAAGGGAGCCTTCGTGCCACACACCAAGGGCTTCGACAGGCTCAGCCCGAACGGGGACAACGCGGGGCTTCCTTCGATACCTCAGGACGGTCGGAACAGCCACCTCAGCCCGAGCAGTTCTGTTGCGGACCTTGAACGTCGCCAACGGGCCGCAAGCGGAAATAGACACGCATGCTGGTTTCACTTCAGTCCCGCCTTGTGTGCCGCCACCGCTTCCAGCAGCCAGCCCCAGGCTTCACGCTCCTCGGGCCCCGCCGTCTTGTCGATCGCGATCTGCAGATAAGCCATTTCGGTGGCGATTTTCTCCATCGGCAGCATGTGCAGGCGGCTGACCAGCACCGCGCCTTCGATCACCGCAGCCTGGGCGCGGTTGAGGCCGGCGAACGGCGCATGGCGGACTGCGTACACGCGGTCGAGCTTCAGGACCGGGCGCTGCTCATCGTCATCGCGTTCGGCCAGACGCAGCTCGATGTGCTCCAACGCGCAGGCCAGCCGCACGCCGGGCATCCGCTCGGCCGGCAGCGTCGGCCAGATCTTGCGGCCGGTGACGCAGCCGGCGAAGACGCGCGTGTCGGTGACGATATTAAGCACGGCATGGCCTGCCGCAACGATGTTGTCGTGCGTCGTCGACGGCTTGAACGGCATCAGCACGATGCGCTCGCCCTGGTAGCGCACGCCCATCGGCGCCACATGCGGCGTGCCGTCGGCGGCGACCGTGGTGACGACGGTTTCGAAGATCTGGTCGTTCATGGCGCGGGTTTCTTCATCGTCGTGCCCGGCGCGCACCACGCATTCAAGTCGTCTGCGTCGCGCTCCACCGCACAGCCCCAATCGAGCGGCTGGTCCTGCACGTAGCGCTTGCCCAGGCGCCACGCGATCTCGGCGTGGGCCAGTTCGACGCCCATGTAGAAGGCGTGCGATGCGTCGTGCTCCAGACTCGAGTTGCGGCCAGAGCTCGAAAGCGCCCTGCCCTTGCCGCATGCCGTCGCGGTTGTAGACATGCAGGCCCTCGGCAGAGACCTGCACGCGAAAGTTCGGGTCGCGCACCTGCGCGGCGGTCGTCGCGATCTCTTCGGCGCTGTCGGGGAACGGATGCTTGGCGTGCACCGTCATCAACGCGTTGGTCAAGCCTTTGGGCAGGCGGCGCTCGCTCGCGGCGGCGTGCATGATGCGCCGCGCCCAGTCGGCCTCGCGCACGGCGCGCCGCGCGTGCGCGCTGACCTGCGTCGTCAGTACGGCGGCAACATCCAGCTCGGCGGCGATGCCGAGCAGCAGTGCGTTGATGCCGCTGGTGTCGGCCTCGACGAGCTCGGTCAGGTTGCCGATGCCCATCATGATGGCCACGTCGGGGAAGCGCTGGCGCAGCGCGTGGTAGCGAACGATCGACGCGGTGAAGCCGAACGGGATCGGGTCCAAGATCGGGTCGGCGAGGAAAGCCCGGCCGCGCTCGCGCATGCCCGCGATGGCTTCGTCGAGCGAGGCCTCGTCGCTGGGTGTGCGCGGGATCAGCACCGGCGTGCACGCGACTTCATCGGCGACCCACAGCGTGTCGGCGGTGAGGCTCAGCAAGAAGTCCGCGCCGGCGCGGCCACCGCGCAGCAGCTCTTGCGCATCGACCGAATCGACGCTGATCCGAAAGCCTTCGCTCTTCAGCGCGCGCACGCTGTCTTCGAGATGCGGGAATGCGGTTTCGGGCAGGCAGCCGACATCGATCACATCGGCGCCGTCGCGCGCCAGCCTGCGTGCGCGCTCGACGATCGCCGCCACCGACAGCCGCGGCGCATCGACGATCTCGGCGAAGATGTCGACCGCGCGTTGGCTCAGGTCCACCGGCTGCGCTTGGCGGTTGAAGAACTGCGGCAGGTCTTTCATCTCTTCCGGCCCGCGCTGCACGGGCAACGCGTAGTGCATGCTCAACGCATCGATGTCGCCGCGGCAGCGCCCGGGCACGATCAAACGCTGCGCTTGCAGCGGCGCCGGCACGCGGCGGCGGATCAGCTCGGCCGTCATCAACGCGGCCACCTGCACGCCCACGTCGCGCACCTCCCACGTGAACGGTGCATCGGCCATGCCGGTGAGCACCTTGTGCAGTTGCGCCTGGGCGAGGTGGCCGGTCAGGAAGACGATGTGTTCCATGACAGATTCAATTGCAGCAGCCGCGCCTGCAACGCGGCTTCCAGCTCGGCTGGCGAACACACCACCTGGCAGTGCTCGATGCCGCGCAAGCGTTCGACGTTGTCGAGCTCGACACGGCGCGGGTGCAGCGTCACCCAATCGTGCGGCGACTTGGTGATGACCACCGGCTCGGTGTCACAGGCGAAGACGATGCTGGCGATGCCGAGTTTGCCGGCCTGCGCAAACATGTTGGTCGGCAGCGTGTCGCTGATGCCGACGACACACTTGGCCACGGTGTTGCTCGTGGCAGGCGCGACGACGACGGTGTGATAAACGTCGTCGTAGAGCATGCCCACCGGCACCGCGCTCGCCGTCTTGTCGCGCAGCAACCGAAAGCCCGGCGCGAAACGCGGACGCAGGTCTTCGATGCGGATGTCGTAGATCGGCAGCACTTCCTCTGCCGCGTCCGACAGGAACAGATCGAGCTGCGGCAGGCGCACTGCGATCGCTATCGACTCTTCGAGAAAGTGGCCCGAGCCGGTGATGCACCAAGCGAAGCGCGAGCGCGCCGTCTCACTCGGGGTGCGAGACTTCGATATGGAGCTTGTGGAGCTTGCGGTAGAGGGTGTTGCGGCTGACATCGAGCGCCTTGGCGACGTTGCTCACGTTCCAGCGGTGCTGCTTCAACATCTGCAGCAGCACCTGCCGCTCGTTGGCCTGGATCGGATTCAATTTGACGGGCGGCACGTCATTGTCGCTGGCGAAGTCACCCGGCAGCACGTCGGGCTGCGGCGCATCGACCACCGGCGCGGGGCGCGTCGGCGCCAACACGGCTTGCATCGACGGCAAGTGCTCGCGGGTGATCGGCTGGCCGTCGGCCAGCGCGGCTGCAGTGCGCAGCACATGGCAGAGCTGGCGGATGTTGCCCGGCCACGGATGTTCGAGCAGCGCGCGTTCAGCCTCGGCCGTGAACGTGGCCTGTGCGCCGCCTTCGGCCAGCAGCACGCGGCGCATCAGCTCGCGGCGGTCGCTGCGCTCGCGCAGCGGCGGCAGTTGCAGCTCGACGCCCGCCAGCCGGTAGTACAGGTCTTCGCGGAAGCGCCCTTCGCGCACGCGCGACGGCAGGTGCTCGTGGCTGGCGCTGATGAGCTGGAAGTCGACCGGGATGACCTCTTCGGTGCCCAGCGGCGTGACCTGGCGCTCGTCGAGCACGCGCAGCAAGCGCGCTTGCAATTCGAGCGGCATGTCGGCAATTTCGTCCAGGAACAGCGTGCCGCCGTCGGCCTGCAGAATCTTGCCGCGGCGGCCCGAGCGCACGGCGCCGGTGAAGGCGCCGGCGCGGTAGCCGAAGAGTTCCGACTCGATCAGCGTTTCCGGCAGGCTGGCGCAGTTGACGGCGACGAACGCACCGCCGGCGTGCGGGCTGGCCTCATGCACCGCACGCGCAAAGACTTCCTTGCCCGAGCCGGTTTCGCCGCACAGCAGCACCGGCGTGCGCCTCGCGATGACGCGGCGTGCGGTGTCGAGGTGGGCCACGAAGCGCGGGTCGTCGAAGGTGACGGCCGATTCGCTGGCCGGCGTGGCCGCGGCGCGGCGCAGCGGCGCGCGCGCCGGCACGATCGACAGCGGCGGCGTGGCGGCAGGGACCACCGCATTCGGCTCCACGGCGCCCTGCGCCGGGCGCCGCATCACCGCGAAGAAACGCAGCGCTGCGTTGGCACGGTAGGTGACGACCGGATGAAAAGACGACGAGCTGCTGCGCGCCAGCATGTCTTCGAGCGAGGTCTGGAACAGGTCTTCGATGCGCCGCGAGCGCACCTCGTCCATCGACTGCATGCCGAGCTGGAACAGCGCGCTGCGATTCGCGGCGAGGATGCGGCCGTCGTCATCCACCGCCAGCTTGCCTTCATGCAACGTGTAGACGAACTCGGGCCGGCTGTGAAAGTGCAGCGGGTGGGCGTTGCGAAAGCGCTGGTCGATGAGGCGGTTTTCGATCATGCGCGCCGTCATGCCGAGCAGCACCAGCAGGTGCTGCTGCATCAGGCTCGAGCGGCTGGTGACGTCGAGCACGGCGGCGATCTCGCCGGAAGGGTCGAACACCGGCACCGCAGAGCAGGTGAGCTGCGTGAACTGGGTGAAGAAATGGTCGTCGCGCTGCACGGTGACCGGGCCGGCGGCCGCCAGGCAGGTGCCCATGCCATTGGTGCCGGCCTCGGTTTCGCTCCAGACGCCGCCGACGCGCAGGCCCAGCGGCCCGACCTGCGACGCGAATTCGGGCGATGAGACCATGTGCACGATGACGCCGTTGGTGTCGGTCAGCACGACAGCCGATTCGGCGTCGCCCAACTGCTGGTACAGCGTCGTCATTTCGTAGCGCGCGCAGGCGATCACGTCGGCGCAGCGCGCGCGGTGTTCTTCCAGCTCGACGCGGGCCAGGAAGGACGGCACACGCGGCTTGTCCGGGTGCAGCTGGTAGTCGTTGAGGCAACGCCGCCACGATTCGGCGACGACATCCTTGGCGGGTTCATGCAGGCCGCCGCGCACGACCTCGAAGATGCGGTCGGTGTGGCGGTGGCTGTCGTGCACGGTCAATGACATGGGATCCTTGGGCTGCCTTTTTCTGCTGCTGATCGGCTGCTGACGCGGGCGGTATCCTGCTCGTCATCGGGCGCCCGCGCACCGGGTGAAACACCGTTGACGGTGCCTCGATAGGCCTGCATCTTGCAACCGATCGTCAACGGCCGCCTGCGCCGCAAGGGATAACACTTGATTTCAAACAGACTTCTGGCGTCGGCAGCGGAAACCGCGCCCGCCCCGGCCGATCAGCCGCTCGACCTGATCTTCATCGAAGGCCTCGCCGGGCAGACGGTGATCGGCATCCATGCCAGCGAGCTGCACCGGCCGCAGCCGCTGGTGATCGACGTTCATGCCGGCGTGCCGCGCGCCCGCGCCTGCGACACGGACCGCATCGGCGACACCATCGACTACAGCGTGGTCCGCGAGCGGCTGCTGCGCCTGCTGGCCGAGCACCGGCTGACGCTGCTCGAGGCCTTTGCGGAGAGCATTGCCGACATCCTGCTCGGCGAATTCGGTGCGGCCTGGGTGCGCGTCAAGGTCGTCAAGCCGAACAAATTCGATGACGTGGCGGCGGTGGGCGTGCAGATCGAGCGCCGCGCGGCGAACCCGGCACCGCAAAACCATGCCACCGTCCTGCACTTGATCGGCAGCGGCATGGTGCCGGATCGCTGACAAAAAAGAGCCAGCCGGTTTGCCGGCTGGCTCTTGTGAAGCAGCGTCCCGTCAAGGACGCCGCTGCTCCTGAAAACGTCCTGTCTATTTGGCCGCGAACGGGTGGGCCATCGAGCCCTTCTTGGCCACCACTTCGGCGGCGGTCGGCGAGCCGGCGACGGCGCGCTTGATCGACTCCTTGACGGCCTGGTAGTTGTAGTCCTGGATCTTCTTGTCGTCGGTGGCCAGCCAGTGGATGAAGACGCCGACGCAGATGAACAGGTTGTCGGCCTCGTCCTTCGGGATGGTGCCGTCTTCGACGCAATCGGCCACGGCCATCGCCACCGCGCGCTGCGCCGGACCGAACATCTGCACCGCCTGCTTGGCGCCCTTGATGGTGACCTTGTTGAACATCACCGTGGCCGGCTTGGTGAGCAGGTTCGGCGCCACCACGGCCAGCAATGACGTGAAGCCGTCCTTGTTGTTGGTCAGCGCGTTGGCGAACGCGGACTCGACGGGGCTGCCGCGGGGGCCGATGATCAAGTCGATGTGCGCAACTTCGTTGCCGTCACCGACGAGGGATTCACCGACCATCATGCGATCGATTTTTGCCATGGCTGTTTTATCTCCTGGTTGCGGTTCTCGAGCG
Organism: uncultured beta proteobacterium; assembly: GCA_963732625.1. GTDB lineage: Bacteria > Pseudomonadota > Gammaproteobacteria > Burkholderiales > Burkholderiaceae_C > CADEEN01. The sequence continues at coordinate 60,251 of CAVTAM010000003.1, forward strand.
TCCAATGGACACGCGCTGCGACACAGCGCTCTGCAGGAGGTATCACGATCCATGCCACAAGGGCCGATCGCGGCGCGGTGATTACCCCAAAGAAGCCAGCAGCAGCGCGGCCACGGTCAAATCGGCCGTGGTGCCGGGGTTGATACCGGCTGATTTGAGTGCTTCGTCCCAGGCGATGAAGGCCGGCGAGGCGTCGAGCACGGCCCCCGCCTCGGCCTGCTCATGCCAGCGCTGCGCCGCGCTCATGACAGTCTGTGCCACGGCCTCGCCGTGTTTGCGAACAATGTGTGAATCGGGCAGGCGCGCCAAAAGCGCCAGGTAGGCGCGCTGCACCGCGAGGCCGGTGAGGCCTGCTGCCGGCAACCTCGGCACGGCGATGTCGAACAGATCGGCGTAGCCGTTGGCGTACTGGCGGGCGATGCTGTCGCGCGACGCCGCCAGTGCCATCGCCTGGCGCAGGGCCATGCTCGGCGGGCGGCGCACGTCTTCGGCCGGCGCGTCGCCGAGGCCGCCGGGCTGTGCCCGCGTGATGGCGCGAAAGGCGGCAGCAGCGTCGTCGCGGTCGAGGTCGGCGAGCACGGCTTCGAGCGCCGGCGCAGATCGGCCCAGCGGCCGGCGTTCCACCGCCGCGGCGATCGGCGCGCACAGCAGCACGATGCCGAGGTTGGTGTTGCAGCCCGCTGCGGCCCAGCTCGCGGCGACCGCGGATTCGATGCGCTGGCCGACACGCGCGCCTTCGGCAAACAGCGGTGCCGCCGCCGCTTGCGCGCTGGCGATGAACTGCGCGGCCGTCATGCCGTGGCCGGGCGACGCGACTGCTGACGTTGCCCGGCTTGCGCACCGCCACGTCGAGCTCGCAGGCGCGCAGAAACGCTTGCCGCGCGCGCTCGCTCATCAGGCCACCTTCGCGCGGCGGGCGACGGTGTGCGCGGCGAGCTTGCGCTCGAGCAGATCGGCGACGATCGCGCGCGCGATGTTGAAGCCGCACACGCGCTGCAAGCCCTGCCAGGCGGCGACGCCGTTGACTTCGATCACCTGGATCGGCGCGCCTTGCGCCGACGGCATCAGGTCGATGCCGGCGTAGTCCATGTCGAGCGCCTGCGCGGCGCGCTCGGCCAGCAGCGCCAGCTCGGGCGTCAACGCCGCCGCTTCGCAGCGCGCGCCTTGTGCGACGTTGTGCACCCAGTGCTCGCTGATGCGCCGCATCGCGCCGACCGCGCGGCCACCGATGACGAGCACACGCCAGTCGAAGCCCGGCGCGCTCACCGGCTCGATGAAACGCTGCAGGTACGCCAGACCCGCATCGAGCGAGGGCAGCGGCTGGTGCACGCCATCGACGAGCCCCACACGCCGCAAACCCTTGCCCTGCGAGCCGAACAACGGCTTGAACACGAGCGCGTGGCCGGCGGCGCTTTCGCGGGTGACGATGCGCTGCGCTTCGGCGAACGATTCCGTGGCCCAGGTCGGCGGCGTCGGCACGCGCGCGGCATGCAGCAGCAGGCTGGTCATCGACTTGTCCACGCTGCGCTCGATCGCGCGCGCATCGTTGTAGACCGGCACGCCGAGTTCGCGCAGCGCGTGCAGCACGCCCAGGCGCTTGGTGACCTGCTCGAAGCTGCCGCCGGCGATGCCACGCACCAGCACCGCGTCGGGCAGCTCGCGGCCGAAGCCCGGCAGCGCCAGGCCGTGCCACGACAGCGTGGTGTCGATGCGGCAATCGGCGAGGTCGATGCAGCGGCCGACGGCGCCGCGCTTTCTCAGCGCGGCCTGCAACTGGCGCGTGTGCCAGCCGACCTCATCGGTCATGATGGCAACGCGGTCATGGAGCCCCTCGTCTGCGGCGTACCGCAGCCGATCCCCCAAGGGGATGCGGGCCGGCTTGGAGCGGCCCGGCGCTCGGCCCGCGGTCACGCCATCCACCACTGCCGCAGCAGCGCCATGTCGACGCCGCCGCCGTGAAACGTGCTGCCGCTGTCGAGGTTGCTGATCCAGACCTCGGCCGGCGCGAACAGTGCCGGATCGATTTTGTAGAAGTCGTACTCGACGGCCTTGAAGATGTCGGCGAAGGACTTGCCGTAGTCGCGCGAGTTGCGCGACGGCAGTTGCTCGGCGAGCGCACGCGCCGCGTCGTCGCTGCCGCGCACGGTGAGGTGCACGCGGCCGCCGTACAGGATGGCATCGTTCGTGCGGCCCATCGCCTGCACGCCGTCGGGGCTCGGCGCGGGCAGCGGTGCGCTGGCGCTGCCTTCGACGATGTGCGCGAGCTCGAAGTGCAACTCGTGCGCCTTGTGCAGCGCCACTTCGAGCACACGCGCCACCACCTGCGTCGTGCCGGCCAGGCTCGTCGTCGGCGTCAGCACGATCGTCAGCGCTTCGGGCGCGAGCGCGCAGTCGCGCAGCACCTTGTCGATGATCACTCGGGGCGGCGGCCTGTCGACTTCGAGCACGAGCACGCCGTGGTCCGCACGGTCGCGGTAGCCCAGCTCGGCGAACAGCGGCTCCTTGCCCGCCAGCGCGCGCGCCGGGCCCGAGCCGAGGGCGAAGAATTTCTTGCCGCCGGTTTCTTCCTTGCTGGCGGCGAGGCTCCAGCCGGCGTACTGGCTGGCCAGGCAGGCCAGCACCGGCTGTGCGCTGTGCACTTCGAGCCACGTCGGCCAGCCGTCGGCGGCGCTGCTGCGCAATCCAACGCGGCCCAAGCCGCCCATGCAGATCTCGCCGATGAGCAGGCCGGCGGCGATGCTGCCCGATGTGCCGATGCCGCCATCGACGATGCAGATGCCGCTCGCATCGCGCTGTACCAGCACGCCGAGCGCAGCGGCATCGCGCAACAACCTCTCGACCAGTGGGCGTGCGTTCGCGTTGACGCTGAGCACTGGGGCGTTCTGACTCATTCGAAAGTCTCCAAGGCACCAAGCAGCGCATCGGCGCGCTGCTGCAACTGGTCTTGAACCGCGGCGATGTCATCACCGGCGGCGCTGATGCTGCACACCGGCGCGTGCGCGAGAAAGCTCGCCGCCCGCGACGGCACGTCGTGCACGTGAGGCTGCGCCGCCAGCCACTGCGCGGCAGCGGGGCCGAGCATCATGTCGCGCCGCGCAAAGAGCACGGCGAGGCCGCGCGGCACCAGCGCCGGCATCGTCGGCACAGCGTCCAGGCCGCCGCTGTCGCACGCGCGCAGGTGCGCGTCGATCACCGGCAGGCCGTGCGCCGCATACAGATCGAGGCTCGCCGGCGGGCGCGGATTGACTTCGAGCACCTCGACGCGCGGCCCCGGCTCGCGCAACAGGAAGTCCAGGCTGCACAGGCCGCGCAGGCCGAACGCGCCGACGAGCGCCTGCAACGCCGCCATCACCTGCAGCTGCACCGCATCCGACAGCGGCAGCGGGCCGATGACGCCGCGCCACGCAAACGGCGCCTGGCCGACCTCGCGCGAGAGCTGCAGATTGTTGCCGAGCAAACGCGCGCGATGACCATCGGCGATGAAGGTGGCCGACATCGGTGCGCCGTCGTGCCAGCGTTGTAGGTACTGCGTGGCACCGAGCGCCTCGGTGCCCGCCGTTTCGGCACGCTGCACCTGCCGGCCGCCGCAGCCGGCGAAGTCTTTGCGCAACCAGCCGCGTGCGTCGGCCGGCGCGTCGAAGCGCACCGGCGGATAGGCCACGCCGTGCGCGTCGAGCGCGCCGAAGAAGGCGTGCGGGTCGCGCACGCGGCGCACCGTTGCCGCGTTGTTGCCGATCAGCGGCAGGCGGCGGTCGGCGGCGGCGAGCAAGTCAGGCTGGCCTTCGAAGCCGCTGCCGGCGATCCAGCCCTGCGCCTCGTCGTCGCGCGCGATCCGGTCGAGCGCATCAAGCAGCAACGTGCCGTCGATCTGCAACGTTTGCGGCGCGCCGATCGACTGCCAGCGGGTTGCCGCGCGGCCCGTGTCGAGATCGCCGAAAACGTCGAGTGCGACGACGCCGAAGCCCTCGCGTGCCGCCGCCTCGGCCAGCGCGCGCGCCGATATTGCAGCGACCGCGATGCGCTTCACGCGCCCTTCGGCTCGGCCAGCACCGCGCGCGCCATCGCCAGCGCTTCGGCCACGCCGAGCGTCACGGCGTCGCCGGCCTCGCGCATCTGCACCAGCAAGCGCTGCTGCGTCTGGTACTTGACGTTGCCGATGGCCAGAGCGCCGATGCCCAAAGCGCTGCTGCCGGCCAGCGGCTTGGCGTCGTCCATCACGCCCAGCCCGGCGATGCCGGCCGGCGGCACGGCGTTGACGTCGGCTGCGACCTTGAGTTGTCTTGCCGCGGCGAGCTGGTCTGCACTCAGCACCTGCACGCCGGCCGTCGCGCAGGCCAGCACGACATCGGCGGCGGCGAGCAGATCGGAATCGCCGGATGCGCCGCCTTGCAGCGCCACGCCGAAGCGCTCGCCCGTTTCGCGCGCGGCCTGCGCCGACGACGGCGCGCTGCGCCCGGCCAGCGTGACCACGGCACCGAGCTGTGCGGCCATGACGCCGGCGATGCGGCCCACCGGGCCGGTGCCGCCGACGATCAGCACGCGGCGCTGCGCCAGGCCCGCGCCGTGGGCGCGTTGCAGCGCGGCATCGACCGAGGCGACCATCGCCGCGGCGGTGGTGAAGGCGCCGCTCGGATCGGCCATCAGCGAGACGACGAAGGGCTTGAACATGGCGGCGCGCGCTTTGCCCATCATGTCCTGCGCCAGCATGACGTCGCGCCCGCCGATGAAGATGCCGCTGCGCCGCGCGCCTTTGGGGCCGCGCGAGAAGATCGTGTCCTGCGTCATCGCAGCAATGCTGTCGGCGCCGACCTCGCCATAGGGCACGATGATCTGCCAGCCGGCATCGGCGGCCATGTTGACGTCGAACGGGCTCATCTGCTTGCCCGGGGTGAACATGTGCAGGACGTAGGGGCGTTCCATGGGCGTGCTCTTTGCAGAAGTGAATGGTCAGCGTGAGCGCGTGTCGCGCCACACCGCGCCGTGGTTGCGCGCGGCGACGATGCGCACGTCGAGTGCAGAGTCGATGACACCCGCCGCGCGCGCCGCCAACAGCAGCGCTTCGGCGCTGGCCTGCGACGGCAGGATGGCAAAGCCGGTCGGGCCCCACGAGCTTTGGCCGATGGCGGCACGGGCGGTGACTTCATTGCCGCCGAGCCACAACACGAGACGCCCGACCGCCGCACTCGTGAACGCGCGGCCCTGCTGCGCCGGTGCGAAGTGTTCGCCGAGCACGCGCTGCACCTGCGTCACGCCGGCAGCGAACGCGGCGAACTCGCCCAGAGCCGCGCCGGGCAGGATGCGCATCAGCACCTGATGACAGACGTCGGCGGCAGCGGATTGTGCGAGTAGCGGCAGCGCGACGAGCGCTTGTTTTTCGTCGCCGCCCGAGAGGCCCTGCGCACGCGCGTCTTGCACCAGCACGACGCGCCAGGCCGCCGGCAGATCGACGCGCGACAGCAGCGGCGCCGGCCGGCCGTCAGCGCCGGGGCCGCCATCGACGAGCAGGCCACCGTGCTCGAAGCCGGCGATGCCGACGCCCGAGCGAAGCCCGCGTCCGAGCCACGCTGCCAGCGTGGCTGCATCGGCATCGAGGCCATGCCAGCGCGTGAAAGCCGTGCCGATCGCCAGCGCCAGTTGCGTGCCCGAGCCGAAGCCGGCATGCGGCTGCAGCACTTGCGACAGGCGCACTTGCAGCGGCTGGCGGCAGCCGGTGTGGTCGCGCAAGCGGTGCAGGTGCTCTGCCGCACGGGCGGCTTGCGCCTGCGCCGCGGGCGTGGCGGCGAGCACCCTGTCTGTATCGGCGGCGCTGATCTCGACCTGCGTGGCCGGCCCATCGATCACCAGGCCGATGCTGCCGAACCGCCGGCCGAGCGAGCCCGATGGGTCGAGAAAGCCCAGATGCAGGCGCGCCGGCGCATCGACCGACACGACAGCGTCGGTGTGCGGGTTCATCGTGGGTGGCGACAGGGCAGACATGGGTTGCGTCGAGTATGACGCTGCAAGCAAGCGCCGTTCCGCCATCGGCGCCACGCCAAGCGCATGATCGACGCGAAGACTGTGCCGTGCGAGGCACAGACTGTGCGCTCAGTCGTACTTCAGGTACTTGAAGCGCGGGTCGTCCGGCGTGCCTTCAAGCACCGCATCGGGCTCGGCGCCGGGCTGCCACATCACCACCTCTTCGATCTTGCGCGCCAGCGCAAAGTCCTTGTCGGTGATGCCCTTGGCCGCGTGGTTCATCAGCTTGACGGTGACGAAGGCATACGACACCGTGAGGTCCGGGTGGTGCCATGCCGCCTCCGCGAGATGGCCAACGGTGTTGACCACCATCAGCGTTGATTTCCAACCGCTGGTTTTGTACTTGCGGCGGATCCAGCCGTCCTCGAAGGTCCACTTCGGCAACTCGGCGGACAGGCGCGCCGCGACTTCTTCAGCGGTGTAGACCTCATCGACCGTTTTCTTGCGCCATTGCGTCATGCTCAGCTCCAAAAGCAAACGGGCTACGTCATCACTGACGTAGCCCGTTGGTATCGATGGTCGGGACGGCGGGATTCGAACTCGCGACCCCTTGCACCCCATGCAAGTGCGCTACCAGGCTGCGCTACGCCCCGACTGAGGCCGCGAGTATAGCGGTGCGCTCACGGACTCAATCCCTCAGCAGCTCGCGCAGCGCCAGCAGCTCGGCGCGAATCTGTCCCGGCGTCAGCTCGGTCACCTCAGGCAGCGGCATCGATTGCGCCTGCTCGTCCAGGCCGTGATCGGCGCCGTTGGCCAGCGCGTCGTCATGCGCGCCGACGTGGCCGTTGCGGCGCTCGCTCGCCGCGGCGTCGCCCAGTTGCTGGCGCGCGCCGCTGATGGTGAAGCCCTGCTCGTACAGCAGGTCGCAGATGCGGCGGATCAGCAGCACTTCGTGGTGCTGGTAGTAGCGCCGGTTGCCGCGCCGCTTCATCGGTTTCAACTGCGTGAACTCTTGTTCCCAGTAACGCAGGACGTACGGCTTGACCTGGCACAGCTGCGCCACTTCACCAATCGTGAAGTAACGTTTCGCCGGGATGGCTGGAAGAGCTTTCTCCAAGGAAATCAATGGGTTTCAACGCGAAAGCTCAGAATCTACTCGAAGTCTTCTCCGGCCGCCGTTTCGCCCTGAACCAAGCTCTTTAATTTGTGACTGGCGTGAAATGTGACCACATTGCGCGCCGTGATCGGGATCGCCTCGCCGGTGCGCGGGTTGCGCCCCGGCCGCGGCGCCTTGCGCCGGATGTTGAAGTTGCCGAAACCCGTGAGCTTGATGTCCTGGCCGCTGACCAGGGCGTCGTGAAGGATGTCGAAGAAGGCTTCGACCATGTCCTTGGACTCGCGCTTGTTCAAGCCCAGGTTGTCGAACAGCAGCTCGGAGAGCTCGGCCTTGGTCAGCGTCGGCGTTTCGATCGACGGCAGGATGACGGCCTTGGGCACGGTGGGCGGCGTGGTCATGGGGGTGTCTTCCGTCATCGTCATGCTCGCAAACGCGCGCCGAGCCGCGTCCTCACGCGCTCGATCGCCTGCTGCATCACGGCCTCGATGCGCTCGTCGGTGAGCGTGGTGTCGTCATCACGCAGTTCGAGGCGCACGGCCATGCTGCGTTCGTTGTTGTCTGCCGCCTTGGGTTTGTACAGGTCGAAAAGTTGTGCTGCGCGAACGAGGCCGCTGGCGTCGTCCTCGAGTGCTGCGATCAGCGCGTCGTGCGTCACGCCCTCACCCACCACCAGCGCCACGTCGCGCAGCACCGATTGTTGGCGTGGCAGCGGTGTGGCGACGGGCACCGGACGTTCCTGCAGTGCGTCGAGATCGAGTTCGAAGACGACCGGAGCATGCGGCAACTCGTAGCCTTGGCACCAGCGCGGATGCAGCTCGCCGACCCAGCCGATGGCTTTGCTGTTCACGTGCACGCTCGCGCTGCGCCCGGGGTGCAGGGCAGGATGCTCAGCAGCAACGAAGCGCGGCTGCAGCGGCGCGAGCAATGCTTCGATATCGCCTTTCGCGTCGAAAAAATCGATCGCCCGCTCAGGCATGCCCCATTGCCATGCGTCGGCAGCGCCGTAAGCCAGCGCTGCCGCGCGCATCGGCTGGTCGAGGCCGGCAACAGAGACCGCGCCGTCGGTCGCAGCCGCGTTGCGGTGGTACACGCGGCCAACTTCGAAGATGCGCACGCGCGGCGCGCGGCGCGTCAGGTTATGACGCAGCGTGGCAACCAGGCTGCCGATCAGGCTCGATCGCATCACAGCCAGCGGTGCTGCGATCGGGTTCAGCACGCGAATCGGGTCGGCGTTGCCCGCCAGTTCGCGCTCCCAGCGCTCTTCGACAAAGCTGTAGGCGATCGTTTCCTGGTAGTCGAGTGCGGCCAGCATGCGGCGCAACGCATGCACGCTGCGCTGCGACTCAGGTGCCACGCGTGCGGTGATGGGAGCCAGCGGCGCGCTGCCCGGCAGCTTGTCGTAGCCGTGAACGCGGATCACCTCTTCGATCAGGTCTTCTTCGATGTTCAGGTCGAAGCGCCACGACGGCGGCATCACGGTGATCGTGCCCTCGCCCTGCGTGTGCTCGAAGTGCAGGCGCTGCATCACGTCGGCGCACAACGCTTGTGTCAGCGGCATGCCGATCACCTTCGCTGCGCGCGCCACGCGCAGCGTCACCGGCGCGCGTTGCGGCATCGCCGGTTGCTGGTCGTCGATCGGCCCGCAAATCGTGTCCGGGCCGCCGCAGATATCGATGATGAGTTGCGTGATGCGCTCGATGTGCTCCACTGTGCCGACCGGATCGACACCGCGCTCGAAGCGATGACCGGCGTCGGTGGAAAACGCATAACGGCGCGATCGGCCCATCACCGCTTCAGGCCACCAGAACGCGGCTTCGACATAGACGTTCTTCGTCTCGTCGCCGACCGCCGTGTGGTCGCCACCCATGATGCCGGCCAGCGACTCGACCGCCTTCGCATCGGCGATCACGCCGACCTCTTCGTCGAGCTCGACCGTGTTGCCGTTGAGCAGCTTCAGCGACTCGCCCTTCTTTGCCCAGCGCACGATCAGCTCGCGCTCGATCTTGTCAAGATCGAAGATGTGCGACGGCCGGCCGTACTCGAACATCACGTAGTTCGAGATGTCGACGAGTGCGGTGACGCTGCGCTGGCCGCAGCGCGCCAGGCGATCGACCATCCAGGGCGGCGTCTTCGCCTTCGGATTCACGCCGCGCACGATGCGGCCGGAAAAGCGACCGCACAGGTCCGTGGCTTCGATGCGCACCGGCAACTTGTCGTTGTGCGATGTCTTCACCGGGGGGAACGGGGGCGTGTTCAATGGCGCGCCCGTCAGCGCCGACAGTTCGCGCGCGATGCCGTAGACCGACAGGCAATGGCCGAGGTTCGGCGTCAGCTTCAACGTGATCAGATGGTCGTCCAGCGCCAGCGCCTTGCGCACGTCTTCGCCGAGCGGCGCATCGTTGGACAACTCGAGCAAGCCGCCGTGGTCATCGCTCAGCTTCAGTTCGCGCGCCGAGCACAGCATGCCGAAGCTCTCGACGCCGCGCAGCTTGCCGACGCTGATCTTGAACGGCTTGCCGTCCTCACCGGGCGGCAACTCGGCCCCGACGAGCGCCAATGGCACTCGAATGCCGACGCGCGCATTCGGCGCACCGCAGACGATCTGCAGCGGCCCGTCCTTCGAGTGCCGGCCGGCATCGACGCGGCAGACGCGCAGTTTGTCGGCATTCGGATGCGGCTCGGCCTCGACGATTTCGGCGACGACGATGTTGGCAAACGGCGGCGCGACCGGTCGCAGCTCTTCGACCTCCATGCCCGACATCGTCAGCACGTCGGCGAGTTGTTGGCTCGATAGCGGCGGGTTGCAGAACTCGCGCAGCCAGCTTTCAGGGAACTGCATGTCAGTACCGCCCGGCCGTCCGAAGGGACTGACGCACCCCCTCGGGGGGCAGCGAACGAAGTGAGCGTGGGGGCTTCATATTCACCGGAATTGAGACAGGAAACGCAGGTCGTTCTCGAAGAACAGGCGCAGGTCATTCACGCCGTAGCGCAGCATCGCCAGACGGTCGATGCCGGAACCGAAGGCGAAACCGATGTGGCGTTCCGGATCGAGGCCGAAGTTGCGCACCACATTCGGATGCACCTGCCCCGAGCCGGCCACTTCGAGCCACCTGCCCTTGAGCGGGCCACGATCGAAGCGAACGTCGATCTCGGCACTCGGCTCGGTGAACGGAAAGTAGCTCGGGCGGAATCGCAGGGCCAGCTCCGAGGTCTCGAAGAAGGCCTTCATGAACTCGAGGTACATGAACTTCAGATCCTTGAAGCTCACGTTGTCGCCGATCCACAGGCCTTCGACCTGATGAAACATCGGCGAGTGCGTGGCGTCGCTGTCGACGCGATACGTGCGGCCCGGTGCGATGACGCGGATCTCGGGCATCGGCTCGACGCCGGCGTACCTCTTGGCATGCGCACGCGCGTAGCGCACCTGCATCGGGCTCGTGTGCGGACGCAGGTTCAACCAACGCCCGTCGCTGTCCTTCATGTCAACGTAGAACGTGTCCTGCATCGAACGCGCCGGATGGTTCTCCGGGTTGTTGAGCGCGGTGAAGCTCATCCAATCGGTCTCGATCTCGGGGCCGTCGGCAACGTCGAAGCCCATCGAGCCGAAGATCGCTTCGATGCGCTCCATCGTGCGGGCGATCGGGTGCAGGCCACCGACGCCGCGCTGGCGGCCGGGCAGCGTGACGTCGAGCGCTTCTGCCTTCAGTTGCGCATCGAGCGCGGCCGATGCCAGCGCTTCGCGCGCCACGTCCAGCGCCGCTTCGATCTGCTGTTTGGTGGCGTTGATCTGCGCGCCGCGCGCTTTCTTCTCTTCGACCGAAAGCGTTCCGAGCGCTTTCAGCAGCTCGGTCACGCGTCCGGCCTTGCCGAGGTAGCGCGCCTTGGCGTTCTCCAGATCGGCAGGCGTCGAAGCCGCGGTGAAGTCGCTTCGCGCCGCGCTGACCAAGGTGTCGAGATCGCTCATCGTTTCCAAAGACAAAAAGAAAAAGGCCGCCACCCAGGTGACGGCCTTTGAATGCTTCAACTTCAACGCGCCACTTTCGCAGCGCGATAAAACTCAAGCCAGCTGGGCCTTCACCTTGGCAACGATGCTGCCGAATGCGGCCGGATCGTTCACGGCCATGTCAGCGAGGACCTTGCGGTCGATGCCGATCTGGGCCTTCTTCAGGCCGGCCATGAACTTGCTGTAGCTGACCCCCAGCTCGCGGCTCGCGGCGTTGATACGCGCGATCCAGAGCTGACGGAAAACCCGTTTCTTGGTACGGCGGTCACGGTAGGCGTATTGGCCCGCCTTCATCACCGCTTCTTTGGCGATGCGGAAGACGTTCTTGCGGCGGCCGCGGAAACCCTTGGCTAGGGCGAGGACCTTTTTGTGACGTGCGCGGGCGGTGACACCACGTTTGACGCGAGGCATATTTCTTCTCCTTCAACAGTTGGTCAGAGGCCAGCGAAAGGCAACATCTGCGCGATGTGGCCCATGTTGGTCTCGTGCACGTTCACAGCACCACGCAGGTGGCGCTTGTTCTTCGTGGACTTCTTGGTGAGGATGTGGCGCTTGAACGCCTGACCGCGCTTGACGGTGCCACCCGGACGAACGCGAAAACGCTTCTTCGCGCCGCTCTTGGTCTTCATCTTGGGCATTTGATTGCTCCTTTTTTGACACCCCTGCAGGCGATCACGTGTCGTGATGCTTGGTTGGCCTGCAACGGCTTTTCTTCACATGCGGCGGTGACCAGACCAGCGCACGGAAACCTCTGAACTCTTTACTGCTTTCGCTTCGGCGCCAGCACCATGATCATCTGGCGGCCTTCCAACTTCGGCATGTGCTCCACAACCGCCACATCGGCCAGCTCGTCGCGGATGCGCTCCAACATGCGCATGCCGATGTCCTGGTGCGTGATCTCGCGGCCGCGGAACCTCAATGTCACTTTGCCTTTGTCTCCGTCCTCGGAGATGAAGCGGCGCAGGTTGCGCATCTTGATGTTGTAGTCGCCGTCATCCGTGCCGGGGCGGAACTTCACTTCCTTGATCTCGACGACCTTCTGCTTGCTCTTGGCCTCGGCTGCCTTCTTCTGCTCCTGGTACTTGAACTTGCCGTAATCCATCAACCGGCACACCGGGGGCACCGCGGTGGAGGCAATCTCCACCAGGTCCACATCCTGTTCACCCGAAAGCCGCAATGCTTCCGTGATGCTCACGACGCCCAGTTGTTCTCCTTCGGGGCCGATCAGGCGCACCTCGGGGGCCATGATCTCTCGGTTGAGTCGGTGCTTGCGCTCGACGTTGGGAGTACGACGGTCAAAGAAAGTAGCGATGGTGGCAGCCTCTTCTCAAGCGCAAGGCCGTTGCGCCCGAACAAAAAATGAAACGCGCCTCGAGCTTGCCTCAGACCTTGGTGCGGATGTCTTGCTCGATCTTCTGCGTGAAGGCTTCGAGGGGCATCGCACCGAGATCCTGATTGCCCCGGGCGCGCACTGCAACGGTACCGTTGGCCTTCTCCTTGTCACCCACGACAAGAATGAACGGCACCTTCTGCAAAGAATGCTCGCGGATTTTATACGTGATTTTTTCGTTTCGTCCATCGGCTCGCGCTCTAACTCCTTGTTTTTGCAGCGATTTGACGATCATTTCGGCGTAATCGGCTTGCCCCTCGGTAATCGAGGCAACGATCACCTGCTCGGGCGACAGCCACGCAGGCAAAGCGCCGGCGTGCTGCTCGATCAGGATGCCGATGAATCGCTCCAGGCTGCCGACGATGGCGCGGTGGAGCATCACCGGCGGTTTGCGCTCGCTGGACTCCGTGACGTACTCGGCGCCCAGGCGCTCGGCCATCGAGAAATCGACCTGCATCGTGCCGCACTGCCACTGGCGGCCGAGTGCGTCCTTGAGCGTGTATTCGATTTTCGGGCCGTAGAAGGCGCCGTCGCCGGGCGCGACTTCGAATTCAACGCCCGAGCGGCGCAGCGACTCCATCAGCGCGAACTCGGACTTGTCCCAGCTCTCGTCGGAGCCGATGCGCGCCTCGGGCCGCGTCGCCACCTTGTAGATGATGTCCTTGAAGCCGAAGTCGGCATAGACCTTCTGTAGCAGCGCCGTGTACGCCACGCACTCGTCCAGGATCATGTCTTCCGTGCAGAAGATGTGGCCGTCGTCCTGAGTGAACGCGCGCACGCGCATGATGCCGTGCAGCCCGCCGGTGGGCTCATTGCGGTGGCACTGCCCGAACTCGCCGTAGCGCAGCGGCAGATCGCGGTAGCTCTTGATGCCCTGCTTGAAGATCAGGATGTGGCCGGGGCAGTTCATCGGCTTCAACGCGTAATCGCGCTTCTCCGACTCCGTGACGAACATGTTGTCGCGGTACTTGTCCCAGTGGCCCGTCTTTTCCCACAGCGCACGATCAAGAATCTGTGGACCTTTGACTTCCAGGTAGCCGTTGTCGCGATAGACGCGGCGCATGTACTGCTCGACCTCCTGCCACAGCGTCCAGCCCTTGGGGTGCCAGAACACCGTGCCGGGGCTGTGCTCGTCGAGGTGGAACAGGTCGAGTTCGCGGCCGAGCTTGCGGTGGTCGCGCTTCTCGGCTTCTTCCAACATCGTCAGGTACTGCTGCAACTCTTCCTTCGTCGCCCAGGCCGTGCCGTAGATGCGTTGCAGCATCTCGTTGCGATGGTCGCCGCGCCAGTACGCGCCGGCCACCTTCATCAGCTTGAAGTGCTTGAGCTTGCCCGTGGACGGCACATGCGGGCCGCGGCACAGGTCTTCGAATTTGCCTTCGCTATACAGCGACACGTCCTCGCCCGCCGGAATACTCTGGATGATCTCTGCCTTGTAGTGCTCGCCGATCATCTTGAAGTACACAGCGGCCGCATCGCGCGGCAACACGCGACGCCGTATCGGCTCGTCCTTCTTCGCCAACTCCGTCATCTTGGCTTCGATCGCCACCAGGTCTTCGGGCGTGAACGGGCGCTTGTACGAGAAGTCGTAATAGAAGCCGTTCTCGATGACCGGCCCGATCGTCACCTGCGCGTCGGGGAACAGATCCTTGACCGCGTAGGCCAGCAAATGCGCCGTCGAATGGCGGATCAGCTCGAGGCCGTCAGCGCCCTTGTCCGTGACGATCGCCAGTTGCGAGTCGCGCTCGATGCTGTGGGAAAGATCGACCAGCTTGCCGTCCACGCGCCCGCCGAGCGCTGCCTTGGCCAGACCGGCACCGATCGACGCAGCGACTTCGCCCACCGTCACCGGCTGCGGGAACTCGCGTTTGCTGCCGTCGGGCAATTGAACCGAAATCATGATGTGCAACTCCAGAAAAGAAAAAGCGCGGACAGTGCCGCGCCTTAGTGAGTGAGAAAGAGGATTGCGGTGGACGTGCGCGAACGACTACACCGCGTCAGCGGTGCTCAGAGTTCGCGGTGTCATAACCGTCATGCCTTTCTCGCCCTTGTGGATTGAAGTTGCGGCGATTCTAGCGTCTCAGGACAGGCGATAGAGCCGGTCGCCGTCGATGCGCACGCGGTCGCCGACGCGCAAGCCGTCGCTGTCCTTCACATCGAAGCGGCGCGTGCGGCCGTCGTCCAGGCGCACGGTAACGCGCACGCCGCCCCGATCGCGGCGGACGTTCTTTTCGATCTCGTGGCCGATCAGCGCTCCGACCCCGGCGCCCACCGCCGCGGCGATGTTCTTGCCACGGCTGCCGTCGGCCATCTGGCGGCCGATGACGGCGCCGAGCACACCGCCGATCACGGCCCCGGAACCGCGCGGCGCGTCGGCGGCGACGCCGCCGCCCGATTCGACGGCGCTGACGGTGCCGTAAGCCGCGCTGGCCTCAGCGGCATCCTCGTACAGCGAGTCTCCGCGCGACGACGCTGCAGCAGCGCGAGCACCGAGCGAAACGACGCAACAGGCGGCCAGTGCGACGCAGGCCAGGCGGGAGGTCAGACGTTCCATGAGCGACCTTTCAGCAGCACCAGCGCCGCGCAGCGCCTGCAACGCGGCAAGCGCCGAAACGGTTGATCGGCCGCGGCACAATCGACACCTGTCCCCTCGCCCACCGAGCCACCGCCATGCCCACGACCACCATCCGCCGCGACGACCTGATCGAAACCGTGCGTGCCGCACTTCAGTACATCAGCTACTACCACCCTGCGGACTACATCGCCCATTTAGCGCGCGCCTACGCCGCCGAGCAAGGCCCCGCGGCCAAGGACGCGATCGCGCAGATCCTCACCAACTCGCGCATGTGCGCCGAAGGCAAGCGCCCGATCTGCCAGGACACCGGCATCGTCAACGTCTTCCTCGACGTCGGCATGGAGGTGCGCTGGGAAGGTTTCGGCAACGGAACCATCGACGACGCCGTCAACGAAGGCGTGCGCCGGGCGTATCTCGACCCCGACAACAAGCTGCGCGGCTCGATCGTCGAAGACCCGCTGTTCTCGCGCAAGAACACCAAGGACAACACGCCCGCCGTCGTCAGCATGAAGGTCGTGCCCGGCAACACGCTCGGCGTCGGTGTCGCGGCCAAGGGCGGCGGCTCGGAGATGAAGAGCAACTTCGAGATGTTGAAGGCCAGCGATTCGCTCGTGGAGTGGGTGATGAAGACCGTGCCCAAGATGGGTGCCGGCTGGTGCCCGCCGGGCATGCTCGGCATAGGAGTCGGCGGCACGGCCGAGAAGGCGATGGCGATGGCCAAGGAAGCGCTGATGGACGACATCGACATGTTCGAGTTGAAGCAGCGCGGGCCGAAGACCGACGAAGAGAAACTGCGCGTCGAGCTGTGCGACAAGGTCAACGCGCTGGGCATCGGCGCACAGGGGTTGGGTGGCCTGACGACCGTGCTCGACGTCAAGATCAAGACCTTCCCGACGCACGCCGTCGGCAAGGCGGTGGCGATGATCCCCAACTGCGCCGCCACGCGCCACGCGCATGTGGTGATGGACGGCTCGGGGCCCGCCTACCTCGAGCCGCCGAGCCTCGACCTGTGGCCCGACGTGCATTGGCAGCCCGACTACAACAAGAGCCAGAAGGTCGACCTGAACACGCTGACGAAGGAACAGGTCGCGAGCTGGAAGCCCGGCGACACGCTGCTGCTGTCGGGCAAGATGCTGACCGGGCGCGACGCGGCGCACAAGCGCATCCAGGACATGCTGGCCAAGGGCGAGACGCTGCCGGTGGACTTCACCAACCGCGTCATCTACTACGTCGGCCCGGTCGATCCGGTGCGCGACGAAGTCGTCGGCCCGGCCGGCCCGACCACGGCGACGCGCATGGACAAGTTCACCGAGATGATGCTCGGCCAGACCGGCTTGATCTCGATGATCGGCAAGGCCGAGCGCGGGCCGACCGGCATCGAGGCGATCAAGAAGCACAAGAGCGCGTACCTGATGGCCGTCGGCGGCGCGGCCTACCTCGTGTCGAAAGCCATCAAGGGCGCCAAGGTCGTCGGCTTCGCCGATCTCGGCATGGAAGCGATCTACGAGTTCGATGTGAAAGACATGCCGGTCACCGTGGCCGTCAGCTCCGACGGCACCAGCGTGCACAACACCGGGCCACGCGAGTGGCAGGCCCGGATCGGCAAGATTCCCGTGACGACAGCCTGAGTCAAAAGCGTCCTGCCGCACTCCGCGGCCTGTTTGCACAAATAGTTGACGCCAATAGTTGGCGCAAGCGCTGCGCTGCCGGTTCACCTGCTTCCACTGTGCGCACCACAATGGCAACGGCACGACGCAACACGGACGTCGATGGCCACTGAGCAGGAACAACAACATGCAAATCCCGGTCATCGCACGCTGCCTGTTTTTGGCGGGCGCTTCACTCGCCGCCAGCGCCGGCCAGGCTGCCGAGCCCGCTCAGCCGCAAAAGGCCGGCCGCTTCCAGCTGATCCAGGGCGAGTACCGCCTGACCACCAGCCGCGGCGAAGAATTCAAGCGCAAAGAGCTGATGAAGATCGACAGCGTCACCGGCGAAGTGTTCGTCTGCACGATGAACCAGATCGACGGCAAGGCACGCGGCAAGCCGGGCAAGATCATCGAGAAGGCCGCCTGCGAGCCGTTCGAGCGCGAGCAGACGTTCGACACCTACGCCGACACGAGGCACTGAACGCTGCCGCGGCCGCGCCGCGGCAGCAACCGGTCATTGCCCGCGGCTCTTCGGATCGACGCCGGCCAGCGTCAGCAGATCGACCATGTCGAACTCGCCCGCACCGCGGCGCGACGGCAGCATTGGCCGCCAGTTCGATTCGCCGTGCAGCCACGACGCGCGGTCGCTCTGCATCAACCCGATCAACACCTCGGCGACGATGCGCCCGCCCACCGGCCCGAGCGTCTGGCCGCCTGTCGCGAGCTGCGCTTCCTTGAGCACGTAGTACCACAGCGGCGTGCTGCGCTCGAGGGCAACGCCGTAGCCGGCGAGCTCGGCGAGGTCGCCGGCGCGCAGCGCCGGCACGCCGATCGCGTGCGCGATGGCCTGCCCGCTCGGCATCTGCCACGTCAACTGGCGCAGCAGGTTGCGCTGCGGCAGCGAGGTTGGTGCGCGGCCGTCGGCAATCGCGCCCAGCGGCAGCTGGAACAGCGGCGTCGAGATGCGCGTGTCGATCAGCTTGCGCGGCTTGACCTCGCCGTCGCCGAAGTCGAAGAAGGTCTGCCAGCCGACGAAGCGCCGCGCCGCGCGCGCGCCGCCGCGCAGGTCGCTCGGGTCGGCCTGGCCCTCGGCGCGCGGATCGAACAGGAAGGCGAAGAAGGGCTGGCCGCGGTCGCCTTTCAGGTTGGCGCGGTACGAGGGCCGCGCCAGCGAATGCCCGAAGCGGTAGGCCGCGCCCTGAAACTCGATCGGCATGAAGGCTTCGCCGGCGTCGGGGCGAAACAGGCGTGCGCGCCGCGCGTGCAGCACCTCGCCCACCATCTCGGCACCCACCAGCGAGGGCAGCAACTCGGTCAGCACGATCCAGTGGTAGTGCCAGGTGACGAGGCGCCGCGCCGCCGCGAACACGCGCGCTTCGTCGCTCTCGCCGCCGGCGCGCACGCGCTCGACCACGCGGTTGTGGAAGAGCAGCATCGCCGCGTGCAGCCCCGAGATCATCACGTGCTCGTCGTTGCGCGGGTCGGCGATCAACGCGCGGTTGTCCGCCAGGCGCGGCAGGTCTTCGAAGGCACCGCCCGACTCGACCTTGAACTTGGCGCGGTCGTCGCCGTCGTACAGCGTCGGATCGGCCACCGGGCCGGCGCCGTAGAGCGAGTCGAGGTCGAGCGCCGGGCTGCGCGCGTTGGGCGTGCGCTGCGGCACGGTGGCCACGCCCAGGCGCGAACTGATGTCGAAGGTGATGTCGTGATCGACGAACTGGCCGATGAAGGTGCTGCCGGCGGCGCCGTTGGGCATTGCCGCGTTGGGGTTGTTCGCGCTCAGTGCCGGATCGGTGATCAGCGCGGCCGGGCCGGCGGACAGCGGATCTTTCGCATCCATCATGCCGCCGCCGCGGCCGAGGTCGGCCAACGCGCCGAGCATCGGCGGCGTGGCTTCGGCAAACGCCGGCAGCCACGGGAACAGGCGGCCGAAATGCTGCGGCGACGGCCGTGCGTCGCCGCGCCGTTCTTGCTGCGCGTGCAGCCTCGGCAGGGTCAGCGATGCAGCGGCGGCAGCGGCAGCGCCGAGGCAACGGCGGCGCGCGAAGCGGATCGATCCGGTGTGGTTCATGGCAGCTCCTGTTGCGCCTCAAGCGACGCGGTTGAATCGGTAGGTGATCTCATAGCGGCTGTCTTCGTCGTCGCTCGCGTACTCGCGCATCTCGCGGTACTGCTGCGGCAGCTTGTCGAGCGGCTTGACCTCGACGTCGATGTCGCCCTCGGTGCGAAACGCCGACGCCGCCGGCATCGGGAACGCCGCGCCGGTGCGCTCGACGAGGTCGAGCAGCGTGTAGCCGGTCGGGTCTTCGATGATCAGATCGGCCGGCGCCCACAGCGCGACCAGCAGGTCGATCACCAGCACGATCGCAATCGCGATGGCCACGACGACGATGCCGGTGGTGCCGAGCTTGGCGATGTCCTTGGGGCTGATGCCGGCGGCCGCCAGCGCGCCTTTGACGAACTCGGCCTGCTCCTTGACCAGGTCGATGAAGACGTCGGTCACCGCGGTCACCTGCTTGGCATAAGCCTCCTCGCCGTCGACCTCATGCCCGATCACCGCCAGCGCCACCGCGATGATCGGTTGGCGCTGGTCGAACAGCAGCTGGCCGAGGTTGCGCGTGTCGCCTGAATCGACGTCGCCGAAGCGCCGGCTCGACACCTGCGCCGCGCCGACGCTCAAGTCCGCGAGCAGCGGCACCGCCAGCAGGCGCAAGCCCACTTCGTCGGAGCCGGCCCAGGCGGGCGACGTCTCCTTGCGGCAAACCAGCTTCTCCAGACTGATCTGAAAGCGCGCCGTGTCCGGCGGCACAACCTCGATCACCTCGCTGTTGGACAGGATGCGCTCGCCCAACGCGGCGATGCCGGTGATGTTGGGCACCACCACCTGCATGTCGTAGTGGCCCGGCGGCAGGTCGGCGGGCAGCGTGAAACTCAGGTGGTCGCGCACGCGGCAGTCGTTGACCAGGCGCGTCTCGCCGTCCACGGTTTCGGTCACCGCTGTGTCGGTGTCGCCGTTGACGAAGCCTTCGATCCTGTGCACGGTGCCGAGCTCGCGCGAGGTCAACTGCACGGTCGAATCGGTGCTGAAGAAGTTGACGCCGTGCAGCAGCACGCCGTTGCCGGCGGTGATGACCGGCACGCGCAGGCACACGCCTTCGACCTGGCCGCCGACGCAGTTGCCGGTGCGCACCTGGCACACCACCTGCGGTTGCCCGTCCACCAGCACGGTGTTGCAGTCCTGCGCGATCTCGGCCGGCCCGTAGGCGCCGGCCGGCAAGGTGGGGATGAAGTCGTCGCTGCGCAACTCGTTGATCGCGCAGATGCGCACCTGGGAGAAAAAGCTCTCGGGGCCGGGATCGAAGACGCGGATGCGCCCCGGCTGCTCGGTGAACGGAACAACGTCGCCGAACCCGGCCAAGCTGGCGCGCTGCGCGATCTCGCGGCCGAACGCTGCCGACAGCACATCGGGCGACAGCGGCTGCGCATCGCCCTGCGGCAGCGTGGGGTCGAACAAGGCTTGCTGCTGCTCCGGCGGCAACGCCTTCAGCCGCTCGGCCGCGCAGGCCAGCGTGCTGCGCTGCGCCGCGGGAATGGCGGCCAGGCGTGCAAAGGCGCGCTGCTCGAGCTCGTTGCCCGGCGTCGTGCCGGCGAGGAAGCGGCGCACCAGGTGCATCGTGCTGGCGGCCAGCACGCTGGGCACGCGCGTGCGCGCCTGGCGCGCGGCCAGCTTTTGCGCCGGGCTGCGCTTGTGTTTGCTGCCGGCCACCGGGGGCAGACAGGTGTTGCCTTCGCCCAGCGGCGGACAACCCCCCGTCTCGTCGCTCGGGGGCGGGCCGGGCGGCGGCGGCGCGCAGTGGTGATGGATGTTGACGTCGCCGCGCGCGTCGATGGCGATCGACAGCGGGCAGTCGCCGCTCGGCGCGGTGGCGTGGGTGGAGGCGGTGGTCATGGCGGGCTCCCTGGTCGATGGCTGGGCAGCCCTGGGCCATCACGTGAAAGCCCAGGGCATGCAGGTGAGATCGGCACGGCGCCGCGCGAAGGCGACATCGCCGACGGATTCGACTTAGGGGGTCGCGCGGCTGGCAGCGGCCGTGCGCCGCTTATTGCCCGCCAGCCGCTGCGCGAGCAGCAGATCGGCATGGCCCTCATGCAGCATGGCCGACAAATGCTCGCGCGCCGTGACCGCCGCGTCGCGTGCTGCCGCCGCCTGCCCGAGCGCCGCGCGGGCGCGGGCGGCCAGCAGCCAGGCCTGGCCGATGCGCAGCGCATGCGGCCGGCCGCCGAGCAGTTGGCGGCCGATGTCGGCGGCCTGTTCGGCGTCGGCCAACGCGGCGGCCGCATCACCGGCTTCGAGCCGCAATTCGCTGCGGCGGCGCAGCGCGGCGGCGTGCGTCGAGCTCGGCCGGGTGACGTTGGCCTGGGCGGCAAATACCGGCTCAAGGGCCTCGAGCGCCTGTTGCGGCTGGCGGCGCAGCTGGAACACCTCGCCTGTGTGATGGCCAGGCCGTGCAAGTTGTTGCCCGCTTCGGTGGCCGCAACTGGCGCGCGCGCGGTCGAGCCTCGGCGTGGCGCAATGCCGCTGCGGCGTCGCTTTGCGTCTGCGCGAGCTGCGCCAGGTACATCTCGCACTGCGCCGCCGCGGCGGGCTCGATGTCGGCGCGCGCCAGCCACTGCTGCAGCCGGGCGCGGGCCTCGTCGGTGCGCCCCAGCTGGGCTTGCGCCGAGGCATGGCCGCACTCCACCTGCGCCCGCCACGATGCATCGGCCTGCGCCGGCAGCGCAGCCACTGCACGGCGCAGCAGTTCCTCCGCTTTGCCCTGGTCGGCGAGTGAGGCCTGATAAAAACCGAGCGAGCTGAGCACCACCGAAGCCGCCTCGCCGCTGTCGGGCATCTGGCGCAAAGCCAAGGCCTCGCTGCGGGCCAGGAACTCGGCGCGCGAGATGCGTTCTTCCGAGCCCCAGGTGCTGAACAACATCAGATCGACGAAGTCGGATGCGGCCCGCGCGCGCTCGGCCTGCGCCAGCGCGCGGTCGCGCTGGTGCGCCGCCTCGACGGCCTGCCAGGCGGTGCCCAGGCCGCCCGCCAGCAGCGCCGCTGCCGCCAGGCCCGCAGCGGCCACGGCGCTGCGGTGGCGGCGCACGAAGAGCGCCGCGCGAAGGCCGCGCTGTCGGGACGGGCCAGCACCGGCTCTTGCCGCAGATGGCGCCGCAGATCGTCGGCCAGCGCCGGCACGGTGGCGTAGCGCTCGGCGGGCAGCGGCTTCAACGCGCGCGCCAGGATGTTGTCGAGGTCGCCGCGCAAGCCGCGCTCGAGCCCGTGCGGCGTGGTGTCGCGGTCCAGCGCGCGCTGCTCGGGCGCGCTGCTGCCGGCCGATACCTGCAGCGCGCGCACGCTGGCCCGCACCTCGGCGCCTTCGGTGGCGGCGCGCAGGTAGGCCAAGGCGCCCGCATCGGACAGGCCACTCGGATGCACGCCGGTCAGCAGCTCGTGCAGCACGACGCCGAGCGCATAGACATCGGTGGCGGTGGACAGCGCTGCCGCCTCGCTGGCCTGCTCGGGCGCCGCGTACTGCGGCGTCAGCGCGAACGCGCCCTCGCGCGTCAGCGCGGTCTGTGGGCCTTCGCTGCCGGGCAGCAGATGCGCGATGCCGAAGTCGAGCAGACGCACGCGCGCGTGCTCATCGACCAGGATGTTCGAGGGCTTGAGGTCGCGGTGGATCACCAGTTGCGCATGCGCCGCGGCCACCGCGTCGAGCACCTGCAGGAACAGCTCGATGCGCGGCTGTCGGCAGGCGGTGCGCATCGCAGTAGCGATCGATGCGCTCGCCGTGGACCAGTTCGAGCACGAGGTACGGCAGTCCCTGGTCGGTGACGCCGGCGTCGAACAGTTGCGCGATGCCCGGGTGCTTGAGCCGCGCCAGGATTGCGCCCTCGCGGCGAAAACGCTCGCGCACGGTGGCATCGATTGCGCCGCCTTTGAGCACCTTGATCGCCGCCTCGCCCTCGAAGCGGCCGTCGCTGCGCCGCGCGCGCCACACGCTGCCCATGCCGCCTTCGCCGATCGGCTCCTGCAAGGTCCACGCGCCGAGCACGGTGCCGGCAACGAGCGCCGGCGCGTCCACCCACTGCGGCTCGGCCACGCCGGACAAAGAACCATCGCGGCTGGCGGCGTCGCGCTGCGCGAGCAACTCGCGCAGGCGCCCGCTCAATGCCGCATCGTTGGCCGCCATGTCATCGAGCGCGCGCTCGCGCTCGAACGGCGGCAGGGTCAGCAGGCGATCGAGCTGCGGCGACAGTTCGGCCCAGGCTGAGCGGCGGCTGCGCGGGCATGGCCGGCTCATGCCTCACCGGGGCATCGCGTCGAACAGGAACACCCGCGCCTTCTCCCAATCGCGCTGCACGGTGCGCTCGGAGACGGCACGCAGTGCAGCGATTTCGGCAAAGGTCAGGCCGGCGAAGAACTTCAACTCGACCAGCTCGCACAACGCCGCGTCGGCCTGGCCGAGCGCTTCGAGCGCATCGTTGATCGCCACCACTTCGCGGTCGGGCATTGCGCTGCAAGTCGGGCAAGGTGTCGTAGCTCACATCGTCCTTGCCACTGCCACGCTTGCCGGACATGCGCGCGCGCACATGGTCGATCACGATGCCGCGCATCGTGCGCGAGGCGTAGCCCACCAGCTCGGCCTGCGTCACGAACGTTAGCTCGCGCTGGCCGAGTTGCAACCAGGCCTCGTGCAACAGCGTCGTCGGGCCGAGCGTCATCGCCTGGTGGCGGAACAACTCGCCGCGCGCCCGGCGCCGCAGCTCGTGGTACAGCGCCTGGAACCACTCGTTGGTCGAGCGCGCAGCGACAGGCGGAACGGCTGCCGCCGACGCACCGTCGAGCGGGACCTGGGTCACTTCGCTTCCTTCGGCCTGTCGGCGCAGTTTACTCAGGGCGCATGCGGCGACGACACCCCTATGGTGCGAGGACCAAAGCGACTACCAAAAGGCGCGACACAACGATCAAAGGTAGCCATACAATTACCAAATTGAGCTCATGCGGAGTCCTCGAAATGTCATCCATGAGCCATCCCTGTCGAAGTCCGTCGGTTCGGCGCCAAAGCCAAAGTCCTGTCGATCAGTACCTGAGCGGCCGGGCAGTGACCGCTGCGGCGCGCCGCCTGCGCGAGAAGCTGCGTGGCCACGGCTCGATCGACACGACGTGGAAGAAGTGGACCAAAGAGCTGGTGGGCGCGAAGAGACGCCGCACGGTCCGGCCTACCGGGCGCCCTATGAAGATCCACGACTGGCCGGCTTGTTTCTGCTGGTGCGCCAGGACAGCGCCATCGTGCAGCAGCTCAGACGTGCCTTGCGTTCGGCGAAGGGCATCGCCTACGCCGCGGTGTTCGGCTCGTTCGCATCCGGCAAGACGCAACGCCACAGCGACATCGATGTGCTGGTGCTCGAACAACCCGGACTCGACCGCTTCGCTGTGATACGTCGCTGGTGAAAGGACCGCTAAGGTCAAAGGCCCGATCAAGCCGAGTCTATTCTGTGAGCGAGTGCGGCGAAAGCTCGAGCGTGACCGTTGCGCTGAGCATTCTGGCCAACCCGCGCATCGATTGAAAGGCGCCTAACGTGGCAACAGAGCTGAGGCCGCTGCGCGCGTACTCGAACGACAAGGAGCGCAAGCTTTCAGAGTCGCCGGTGCTGCATCTGAACGAGTTCGAGCGCCGGCGCGACTTGATCGCCAACGAGCTTCATCCGGGTACGACTGCGGCCTGCAATGCGCACTCGTCGTGCTCGAATGCAGCAAGCTCGAAGTCAACGCGCAAAACGATCATCAAGTGGCCTTCGACTTCTTTTTCAGTACGCTAAGTTGAAAGGCAGTACGGTCACCGAAACCAGGATCAGCATGCTGGCGCGCCACGCGATTCGCTACGACGCCGCGCCGTTCAACGATGAACCAACATTGGCACGTGCGATTGCATGGGCTGATCGTCTGCTGGCGGAAACCGAAGGATGGTTGACGGTCAACGAGCCGCGGGCTTTGAAGTGAGACATGTCGCTCTGCGCCCGACACCATCGCGGCGCACTGCCGATCCGTGGTCAGGCGCGTGAGGCCAGTCGGCCACGATAGGCTGAGTCCGATGATGTTGAAGGGAATTACGTTGGAGTACCATTTCGTTATGCAATTCGTCACCGGCACCGTTGTTGAAGGAAAAGTCGTTCTATCGGGAGTCACCCTGCCCGAAGGCGCCGTTGTGACCGTGCTCGCGCAAGAGGTGCAGGCCTGCGTCAAGCTGCCCGCGCATTTGCAGGCTGAAGTCGAAGATGCATTGGCTGAGGCCGACCGCGAAGAAGGCATCTCCGCCGACGAACTTTTCGCGAAACTCGAGCAGCGCGGCTGAGCGTGGCGCTGGTTGCCCGCATCAAGCCGCGCGCGGAGCGCAAGATTTCGGTGGCGGTGGCGTGACGATTACGCCAATCTGAAAACCAATCAGGAACATTCAATGCCCACCTGCTTTGTCATCCAGCCGTTTGACTCGGGCAAGTACGACAAGCGATTCCATGACATCTACAAACCGGCAGTCATCGCCGCTGGACTTGAGCCGTACCGCGTTGACTATGACCCCGGCGTACTCGTGCCGATCGATGCAATTGAAAAGGGCATCAAGCAAGCTGCGATCTGCCTCGCAGACATTTCAGCCGACAACCCGAACGTCTGGTACGAGCTGGGCTTTGCGTTTGCATCTGATAGACCGGTAGTGATGGTTTGCTCTGAAGAGCGCGCTGGGAGAAAGTATCCCTTCGACATTCAGCACCGAAGCATCATTCCGTACATGGCGGACGCGCCGAGCGACTTTGACAAGCTACGCGAGAGCTTGACGGCCAAGCTAAAGGCCATTTCCGAGCGCAGTGAGGTCCTTGATCAAATCGCTGAGTTGAACGCCAGTCAACCCAATTGAGGGTCTAACTCCAATGGAGACATTGGTTCTTGCAGTGATTGCTGGTGACGCCTTTATGCCGGACCATGCCGTGGCCATCTCGAGCGCCAAGCACGAATCCGAGCGAGCAGGAGTAACCAAGATGGGGTTCAACCTCGCTCTACGAAAACTGACGGCCAAGAAGTTCGTTCAGCTTGAAGACATCTATGGTGAAGACACTGATCCCTATCCGGCAATCGCGATAACCGAGACCGGCTGGCAGTGGATCGAAGCCAATGAATCGAGATTTGTTCTACAGCGCCAAGACAAGAAAAAAGACGACAGGATTCCGTTCTAGCCGACATGCCCACCCACATCCTCCAATCCCTCCCCGCAACGAACGCGTCGGCATCGCCTTCTCCGGCGGCCTCGACACCAGCGCTGCGGTGCTATGGATGCGCAAGAAAGGCGCCATCCCCTGCGCCTACACCGCGCACCTCGGCCAGCCCGACGAGAGCGACTACGACGAGATTCCTCGCAAGGCCAAAGCCTATGGCGCCGACATCGCGCGGCTCGTCGATTGCCGGCCGCAGCTCGTCGCCGAAGGCATCGCCGCGATCCAGGCCGGCGCGTTTCACATCAGCACCGGCGGCGCGACCTACTTCAACACCACGCCGCTCGGCCGCGCCGTCACCGGCACCGCGCTCGTGATCGCGATGCGCGAGGATGGCGTCAACATCTGGGGCGACGGCAGCACCTACAAGGGCAACGACATCGAGCGCTTCTACCGCTACGGGCTGCTCGCCAATCCGAAGCTGCGCATCTACAAGCCGTGGCTCGACCAGACCTTCATCGACGAGCTCGGCGGGCGCAAGGAGATGAGCGAGTTCCTGATCGCCAACGGCTTCGACTACAAGATGAGCGTCGAGAAGGCGTACTCGACCGACTCGAACATGCTCGGCGCAACGCATGAAGCCAAAGACCTCGAGCACCTCGGCGCCAGCCTGCACATCGTCAAGCCGATCATGGGCGTGGCCTTCTGGCGCGACGACGTGAAGGTGTTGGCCGAGCAGGTCAGCGTCCGGTTCGACGAAGGCGTGCCGGTGGCGCTCAACGGCAAGACGTTTGCCAACGCCGTCGCGCTGCTCGAAGAAGCCAACCGCATCGGCGGCCGTCACGGTCTGGGCATGTGCGACCAGATCGAGAACCGCATCATCGAAGCCAAGAGCCGCGGCATCTACGAGGCGCCGGGCATGGCGCTGCTGCACATCGCCTACGAGCGCCTGGTCACCGGCATCCACAACGAAGACACGATCGAGCAGTACCGCAGCAACGGCCGCCGCCTGGGCAAGCTGCTCTATCACGGCCGCTGGTTCGACCCGCAGGCGCTGATGCTGCGCGAGACGGCGCAGCGCTGGGTTGCACGCGCGATCACCGGCGAGGTTACGCTCGAACTGCGCCGCGGCAACGACTACACGCTGATGAACACCGAGAGCCCGAACCTCACCTACCACCCGGAGCGGCTGACGATGGAAAGCGGCGCTGGCTCGTTCACCGCGGCCGACCGCATCGGCCAGCTGTCGATGCGCAACCTCGATATCGACGACACACGTCACAAGCTCGGTGTGTACTCGCGCACCGGCCTTCTCGGCACTGACAGCGGCAACGACATTCCGCTGCTCGGCAAGGACTGAACGACGTCGTGCTTTGCGCCTACGCCTGCTCATAGCGCGCAGCGCCGCGCAGCAGGCGGCTGCGCACCAGCGCGGCCAGCGGCGCCGGAGAAACCACCCGCACCTGTTCGCCATGGCGCAGGAGGTCCATCGCCAACTCGGTGGCGTCGGCGTACGGCACCCGCAGCGTCAGCGAGCCGTCGGAATGCAGCTTGGCCTCCTGCTGCGGATGCCATTGCTCGTGGCGCACCCACTGCGCCGCTTCGGGCGTGAAGTCGAGCGTGGCCCACTGCACTTTGGCGCCGGAAAAGGCGCCGTAGCCGGCGTCGAGTTCGGCCTCGATGGCCTTGATCGACACGTCCTTGGCGCGCTGCTCCACCACATCGGCCTCGCGGATGGCATCGAGCGCGAAGCGGCGCAGGCTGTCGCTGGCGTGGCACCAGGCATCGAGGTACCAGGTGTTGCGCCAGTGCACGAGGCGCTGCGGCGAGACCACGCGCTCGGTCATCTCGCGCCGGCTGCGCACCCAGTAGTGCAGGTGCACTCGCAGGCGCCGTGTCAGCGCGCCGCCGATGACTTCGAAGTGCCTGGCCGGCACCGGCCGCCGCGCCGCCGACAGGACCTTGACGCGTTTGACCATCTCACGCGATTCGGCGTCGCTGGCGCCGAGCATGCCGTGCAGCTTGTCGAGCAGCGGCTGCAGGTGGCGCGCGAGCACGCCGCCTTCATCCAGACCTTCGATCAACTGGTGCATCGTCAGCAGCGCGTGGATCTCGCGCTCTGAGAACCACAGGCCCGGCAGTTCGTGTTTGACGTCCTGGCGGTCACGCGACGCCGCTTCGAAACGGTAGCCGTTGCTCTCGCGGTCGTAGACGATGGGTGCGTCGAGCCGCTCGCGCAGGTACTCGAGATCGCGCTTCAGCGTGGCGCGGCTGACGCCGAGTTCGTCCATCAGCTCGGCAAAACTCACACTGCCTCGGTTGCGGATCAGCAGCTCGATCTTGTAGAAGCGTTCGGTTTTTGCCATCGGAGTAGCTCAAATAGTGAGCCACCATTCTAACAAGTCGGGATTGGCTGGCTCACTCTATGAGCCAGTCAGCGGCGAAGCTGGCGGCGCCGGAGTCGTTCCGGCGCCCTGAACCGAAAGAAGCCGCCATGTCCACCACGCTCGACCTGTTTGCCGACACCCTGCCTGCCGTCCGTGAGACTCAGGGCACTGACCGCACCGCCTTCGAACTCGGCTGGGACTACGCCCACTACCGCCTGACGCCGCCGCCCGACGCCCTGACCGATGGCCACCCGGTGCGCCAGGGCTGGCTGGCTGGCAGCGCGGTCTTCGGCAGCCGCACCTTGAAGCCGACACCGCAGGTGCGCAAGTGGCTGCAACTGCGCTTCGGTGCCTGGCGCCGCGGCCGTGCCTTCGAGGGCACGCAGGTGACGCCGAACTTCCTGTCGCAGATCGACGCCGCAACCTGCCCGATCACCCGCACCCCCCTCACCCACGCCAGCGGCGCCGGCAGCGACGCTTCGGTGGACCGCGTCTGCAACCAGGCCGGTTATGCCGCCGGCAACCTGGCAGTCATGAGCACGCGCGCCAACGAGGCCAAGGCCGACCTCGGCTGCCGTGACGCGCTCGTCGTCGTCAAACAACTCGAAGCCTCGGGCCTCGACACGCTCGACGGCCTGAACACGCTGCAATGGTCGCGGCTGGCCGTGCTGATGAGTTTTGCCACGCTGATGAAGCACGGCGAAGCAGCCTGCCTGCCGCTGCTGGTGCTACCGCCCAACCGGCTGCGACTGCTCAACCCGGTGCAGACGCTGCAGGCGGTGGTGACGCTGGCCTTCACCGAAGCGCAGGCGGTGCCGCGGCTGCGCGAGCTGATGGCGCACCTGCCGGCGCCCGCGCGCCATGACTTCCAGGTCTTCGTGCTGACGCTGCAGGCGCGGCGCCTGGCGGTCGGAATGAAAACCAGCGGTGCCGATCTGCGCCACGCGCTCGAAGACCTGTGGACCGATGCTGCCGTGAACCGCCGCTGGCAGCGATTCGCGCTGCAACTCGACGAAGCGGCGTGCGAGCGCGCGGTGCGCATGGCGGCGAAGTTGCGCCTCGGTGGGCGCGGCTGGCAGTGGCTGCCGCAGGCCGCGGCCACCGACGGCTGGTCGATGCAGGCCGCCGCGCCGTGCAAGCCGCCGCGCGAGCGCAACATGCAGCGCGCCTAACATCGCCGGGTGAGCCAGCCCCAAGACTTCGACGCCGTCATCATCGGCGCCGGTATTGCCGGTGCGTCGATCGCCTGTTTTCTGGCGCCGCACGCGCGCGTGGCCCTCGTCGAGCGCGAGGCGCAGCCGGGCTATCACAGCACCGGCCGCTCGGCGGCCTACTTCTCGCCGAGCTACGGGCCGCCGCAGGTGCGCGCGTTGACGCGGGCGAGCCGGGCGTTTGTGCAAGCCGTGCCCGGCGTGCTCACACCACGCGCAGCGTTGTTTCCGGCGCGGGCTTCGCAGCTCGACACCATGCACCGCCTGCGCGAGCGCCTCACCACCGAAGGCGGGCGCGGCGTGACGCAGCTGGACACGCCAGCCGCGCAAGCCCTGGTGCCGGTGCTGCGCGCGCAAGCGGTGGCGGCCGCGCTGCACGACGCGAACGGCAGTGACATCGACGTGCACACGCTGCACCAGCATTACCTGCGCATCGCCAAAGCAGCGCGCGCCGAGGTGATGTGCCACTTCGACGTGACCCGACTCGTGTTCGCGCAAGACCGCTGGGAGGTGGCTTGCGCTGATCGCACCTTGCGTGCCCCCGTGGTGGTCGATGCGGCCGGCGCGTGGTCCGACATGCTCGGCGCGCTCGCCGGTGCACGCCCGCTCGGCCTGCAACCCAAACGCCGCAGCGCCTTCACCTTCGCAGCGCCCGCCGGGCTCGACGCACGCGCCTGGCCGGCAGTGATCGGCATCGACGAAGACTTCTATTTCAAGCCCGATGCCGGCGTGCTGCTCGGCTCGCCGGCCAATGCCGACCCGGTGGCAGCGCACGACGTCGTCGCCGAAGAACTCGACATCGCCACCGGCATCGCGCGCATCGAAGCCGCGACCACGCTGACGATCCGCCGGCCGCTGCGCACCTGGGCGGGGCTGCGCAGCTTCGTGCCCGACGGCGCGCTCGTCGGCGGCTTCGACGATGCGCTGCCGGGCTTCTTCTGGTGCTGCGGCCAAGGCGGCTACGGCATCCAGACCAGCGCAGCGATGGGCGCAGCGTGCGCGGCGCGCATCCTCGGCCACGCGCTGCCGCCGCACATCGCCGATGAAGGGCTTGGCTTCGACGATTTGCGCTGTCGCCGCTGAAGCGGCGCGGTCTTCGTCACGCCCTCAGCCGCGCACGAAGTACTGTTGCGTGCGCAGCCGGCGCAGCGGCGCCAGCAGGTTCCTGGCGCTGTTGCGTGCCACCTGCGGCCACGACGCGGCAACCCACGTCGACGGTGTGCGCAGCGCATGAAAACCGGCACGCTCGGCGATGCCGCGCAGCGTGGCCGGCGTGAAGCCGTTGATGTGGCCGAGCGGGCCGATGGCCAGGTAATCGGCAAACGACTGCAAGCCGGCCACGCCCGTGGTGTCCGGCGTTTCCAGCACCAGCACCGCGCCCACCTTCATGATCTGCGCCAGATCTTCGAGCACGGCGCGCGGATCGGACAGGTGTTCGAGCACCTCGAACAGCGTCACCGCGTCGAAGCCGTTGTCCTGCGGCCGGTCGCAACGCAGCTCGGCCAGCGAGCTGTACGGCGTGACCAGGCCGTGCTCGCGCCGGTCGGGCGCGAAGTTGACACCCAGCGCCTCGAAGCCGAAGGCGCGGCAGATGGCCACGAACTCGCCGTGCCCGCAACCAAAGTCGAGCACGCGCGGCGGGCGCTGGCGCGTCAATGCAACCGTGGCGCGCTGCAGGCGCAGCGCATGCTCGACGAACTCGCGGCCGCGCCACAACTGCTCGGGCCAGGCGTGGTGCGCAGCGACGAACGACTCCATCGCCTCCTGCGTCTCCCAGCGCGCGTACAGGCGCTGCATCCATGCCGGATCGAGAACGCGCTGGTGAAAGGCCTGAGCACAGGCGGTGCAGCGCACATAACGCCAGCGCTCATGGGCGATGAACGGCAGCGGGCTTTCGCCCCAGGCCTGCGCGGCCAGGATGCCGTGCAGCGGTTCGTCGGCAAAGGCGCCGCTGGACAATTCTTCGAGCGCTGCACCGCGGCAACTGATGCACGCCGAGCGGTTGATGAACGCGGCACGTTCGGACATGGCGCCCCAGTATGTTGCGGCGCCGCCTACTCGGCACCGAGCGCCACGCGCGCTTCGTACTCGCGGTCGAGCATCGACATGACGACCAGCGAGTCGTAGCCGCTCTCGGTGCTGACGGCGCGCACGCTCTCGCGCAGGCGGCCTTCTTCGACATAGCCCTCGCTCGCATACAGCGCCAGCGCGCGCGTGTTCAGGCTCTTCACGTCGAGCCAGAAGCGGTGCGCGTGCAGATCACGAAAGGCCATCTGCTTGAGCAGCCTGACGCAGCGCCGCCCGAGGCCCTGCCCGTGCACGGCGGGCGGCAGGACGATGCGCTTCAACTCCACGCTGCGCTGCGGGTTGCGGCAGCCCTGCAGGATGACGAAGCCCGCGCGCTCGTAGGTATCGCCGGCCTCGATGATGAAGTGGCGCGAGTCGGGGAATCGGATCGCGCCTTCGTGCTGCGGGCGCTCCCACGGCGTGATGAAGGGCAGGTTCGCCGCATCGTGCTCCACCGAGACGACCCAGTCGAGGTCCGACAGCATCGTCGGCCGCAGGCGAACGCGGCTCAAACATCGACCTCCACCGCATCGCCGCGAAGCTCCATCAGCTCTCTGCGTGCAGCAGCTTCGCCCTTGCCCATCAGCTTGGTGAGTGCATCGGTGGTGGCGAGCGCGCCGAGCTCGGCAAAGCTCACTTGCAGCAGGCGGCGCGTGTCGGGGTTCAGCGTCGTCTCCCACAACTGCACCGCCGTCATCTCGCCCAGGCCTTTGAAGCGGCCGATGCTCCATGAGCTTTCGCGTGCGCCTTCCTTGCGCAGCTTGTCGAGGATCGCGTCGCGCTCGCCGTCGTCGAGCGCGTACATCTTCGCCGCCGGCTTCTTGCCCCGCGCCGGCGCATCGACGCGGTACAGCGGCGGCTTGGCGACGTAGATGTGGCCGCGCTCGATCAGCTTCGGGAAGTGGCGGAAGAACAGCGTCAGCAGCAGCACCTGGATGTGCGAGCCGTCGATGTCGGCGTCGGCGAGGATGCAGACCTTGCCGTAGCGCAGACTGTCATGATCCGGCTCGTCGTTCGCGCCATGCGGATCGACGCCGAGCGCGACGGCGATGTCGTGGATCTCGTTGTTGGCGAACAGCCGGTCGCGCTCCACTTCCCAGGCATTCAGCACCTTGCCGCGCAGCGGCAGCACGGCCTGCGTCTCCTTGTTGCGGCCCATCTTGGCGCTGCCGCCGGCCGAGTCGCCTTCGACGAGAAAGACTTCGTTCAATTCGAGATCGCGGCTTTCGCAATCGGTGAGCTTGCCGGGCAGCACGGCGACACCGGAGCCTCGTCGCTTCTCCACTTTTTGCGACGCGCGCTGCCGCGTCTGCGCCTGACGGATCACCAGCTCGGCGAGCTTCTTGCCCTGCTCGACATGCTGGTTCAGCCACAGCTCCAGCGCGGGCCGTGTGTAGTTCGCGACCAGACGCAGCGCATCGCGCGAGTTCAATCGCTCCTTCGTCTGCCCCTGGAACTGCGGGTCGAGCACCTTGGCCGAGAGCACGAAGCTGGCGCGCGAGAACACGTCGTCGGGCATCAGCTTCACGCCCTTGGGCAGCAGCGAATGCATGTCGATGAAGCCCTTGACCGCCGCGAACAAGCCGTCCTTCAGCCCCGCTTCGTGCGTGCCGCCGGCCACGGTGGGGATCAGGTTCACATAGCTCTCACGCAGCGTGCTGCCGTCTTCGGTGAAGGCCACGCACCAGGCCGCGCCCTCGCCCTCGGCGTTGTTCTCGGCCTCGCCCTCTTCGGCGTAGTGCTCGCCTTCGAACAGCGGGATCAACGGCTCGGCCGGAATGCTCTGCATCAGGTAGTCGGCCAGGCCCTGCTTGTACTGCCAGGTCTGCGTCTCCTTCGTCTTCTCGTGCGTCAGCGTCACGACCACGCCCGGCATCAGCACCGCCTTGCTGCGCAGCAGGTGCACGAGCTCGCTCTTCGGCAGCTCGCCGCTGTCGAAGTACTTCGCATCGGGCCAGACGCGGACACTGGTGCCCTGCTTGCGGTCGCCCGCCGCGGCTTTGCGGATGGCGAGTTTCTCGGTCACGTCGCCGCCCGAGAAGGCGAGCGTGGCGACCTGCCCTTCGCGGTACACGGTGACCGCGAGCTTCTTCGCCAACGCGTTGGTCACGCTCACGCCCACGCCATGCAGACCACCCGAGAAGCTGTAGGCGTTGCCGCCGCCCTTGTCGAACTTGCCGCCGGCGTGCAGCCGCGTGAACACGATCTCCAGCACCGACACGCCTTCTTCCGCATGCATGCCGAAAGGAATGCCGCGCCCGTCGTCATCGACGCTGACCGAACCATCCGTGTGCAGCGTCAACACGATGCGCTTGCCGAAACCGGCGAGCGCTTCATCGGCGGCGTTGTCGATGACCTCTTGAATCGTGTGCAGCGGGCTGTCGGTTCGCGTGTACATGCCCGGCCGCTGCTTCACCGGCTCGAGGCCTTTCAGAACACGGATCGAGTCTTCGGCGTACTTGGCGGGTGGCTTGGTGCTGGGCATGGCGGGAGATTCTATGGACTGCACCAACCATCCCACCCCACCCCGTTCGCTCTGAGGTATCGAAGGGCCCGCGCACCGCAACAAGGGCTTCGACAGGCTCAGCCCGAACGGGTGGGTGTCGTGCGTGACAGATCAAACCGCATGAACCAAAACCCCTCACGCGGCACGTGATGCACGACAGCGCCGAGCCGCTCGTAGAAGCGTGGCCCGTCGGTGCCGAAGTAAACGCGATCGAAGTTCAGCCGCTTGGCTTCAACCAGCAGCGCCCCAACGAGCTGCGAGCCGATGCCCTGGCCTCGATGCGACTCGGCCACCACCATGCCGGCCAGCCACGGATGCCAGTCGGTGTGGTCATCGTCGTCGTTGTCAACGAGGTTGATCGCGCCGAGCAGCTCATCGCCGTGCAGCGCGATCAAACACAGCGGCAACGCATCAGCAGTCGAAGCCTCACCCAAACGCGCGGCCATCTTCTCCACGCTTGCGCCGGGCACTGCGGTCCAGAACTCGTTGTGGATCAGCGCTGCCACGGCATCGCGACGCTGTGGTTGCTTGAAAAGATGGGCGACAACGATGTTCATGCCGAGGATCGACGCCAGTGATCGAGGCGCAACACAGTACCGCGCCAGAGCGGTTCTTCTCTCCAGTTTGTGAGTTTTCGCCACTGCATGTTGGTCCCAGCTTTTCGACCGCATTCGTTTGCTGTCCACCACTGAAACATAGCACTGCTTTTCGCACTCGCACCGCCGCCAGCACAGCCTCGCGACTCCCGCTACAGTGCCCCCATGCCCCCCGCCGCCCCCACTCCCACCCGCCTGTCGATGACCCAGGTGCTGATCTGCGGCGCCGCCATCGTCACACTGTCGATGGGCATCCGCCACGGCTTCGGGTTGTGGTTGCAGCCGATCACGATGGAGCGCGGCTGGACACGCGAGACCTTTGCATTTGCGATCGCGATTCAGAACATCACCTGGGGCATCGCCGGTCTGTTCGCCGGCATGGTGGCCGACCGCTTCGGCGCCTACCGCGTGCTGCTGGCCGGTGGCGTGATCTACGCGCTCGGTCTGGCGCTGATGGCGCTGGCGCCGACGCCGATTGCTTTCACCGCCACGGCCGGTGTGCTGCTCGGCATTGCGCAGGCCTGCACGACCTACGCCGTGGTCTATGGCGTGATCGGCCGCAACATCGATCCGTCCAAGCGCTCATGGGCGATGGGCGTGACGGCCGCCGCCGGCTCGTTCGGCCAGTTCCTGATGGTGCCGGTGGAAAACGGTTTGATCGGCGGCATCGGCTGGCAAGGCGCGCTCTTCGGTCTGGCCGCGCTGGCGCTGCTGATCCTGCCGCTGGCCGCGGGCCTGCGCGAGCGCGGGCTCGAAGGCGGCCTCGTGCGGCCGCAGCAGAGCATCGGCGCGGCGCTGCGCGAGGCCTTTGCCTACCCGAGCTTCCAGTTGCTGATGGCGGGCTACTTTGTCTGCGGCTTCCAGGTGGTTTTCATCGGCGTGCACATGCCGAGCTACCTCAAGGACCACGGCCTCACGCCCGACGTGGCGACGACGGCGCTGGCGCTGATCGGCTTGTTCAACGTCATCGGCACCTATGCGGCGGGCTCGCTCGGCCAGCGCTTTCCCAAACGCTATCTGCTGTCGGGCATCTATCTGGCGCGCTCCGTGGCGATCGTCGCCTTTTTGTCTGCGCCACTGACGCCGTGGAGCGTCTACATCTTTTCCGCCGTGATGGGCCTGCTGTGGCTGTCGACGATCCCACCCACCAATGCGTTGGTGGCGCAGATTTTTGGCGTGCAGTACATGTCGATGCTCGCCGGCTTCGTCTTCGTCTCGCACCAGGTTGGATCGTTCCTCGGCGCGTGGCTCGGCGGCAAGCTCTATGACGCCACTGGCAGCTACAACATCGTCTGGTGGATCGCGGTGGCGCTGGGTGTGTTTGCGGCGGTCGTCAATCTGCCCGTGCGTGAGACGGCGATCGCGCGGCCCGCAGGAGCACCGGCGTGAACGTCAAGCACGGGGCTTGGATGCTCGCCGCGATCGCGGCCTGCGCAGCCGTCTTCGCAGCCTACCTGCGGCCGGACATGCTGCTCACGCTGGCCACCGCGGTGTGGAGCTGCTTCTGAACCAGCACGCGGGCCTCGAACCGTCGCCGTGGGTGCAGCGCTGGGCGCCGCTGATCAAGCCGCACGGCACCGTGCTCGATGTGGCTTGCGGCAGTGGGCGGCATCTGCGCCGGCTGCACGCGCAAGGCTTTGCAGTCACGGGTGTCGATCGTGACGCCGCGGCGGTCGAGTCTTTGCGTTCGCTCGGCCGCGTGATCGTCGCCGACATCGAAAAGGCGCCCTGGCCCTTGGCCGGTGAAACCTTCGACGCCGTCGTCGTCACCAACTACCTCTGGCGGCCGTTGCTTTCAACCATCGTCGCCAGCGTTGCGGTCGGCGGCGTGCTGATCTACGAAACTTTCGCCGCCGGCAACGAAGCCTTCGGCAAGCCGTCGAATCCGAACTTCCTGCTGCACCCGGGCGAGCTGCTGTGGGCGTGCGCCACGTTGCAGGTGGTGGCCTATGAAGATGGTCTGCTCAGCGACCCGCCGCGGCGCGTGCAGCGCATCGCCGCGCGCCGGCAGGCGGCAGATGCCGCGCCGCTAGAATCTGGCCCATGAATCCGATCACCGGCAGCCTCGTCGCCCTCGTCACGCCGATGCACGACGACGGCAAAGTCGACTACGACGCGCTGCGCCGCCTGGTCGATTGGCACATCACTGAAGGCACGTCGTGCATCGTCGCCGTCGGCACCACCGGCGAGTCGCCGACGGTCACCGTCAAAGAGCATTGCGAAGTCATCCGCGTCTGCGTCGAGCACGCCAAGGGCCGCATCCCGATCATGGCCGGCGCCGGCGGCAACTCCACCGCCGAAGCGATCGAGCTGACGCGCTTCGCCAAAGAGGTCGGCGCCTCCTGCACGCTGCAGGTCGTGCCCTACTACAACAAGCCGACGCAGGAAGGCCTGTACCGCCACTTCAAGACGATCGCCGAAAGTGTCGATCTGCCGGTGGTGCTCTACAACGTGCCCGGCCGCACGGTGGCCGATCTGCAGCACGACACCGTGATGCGCCTCGTGCAGGTGCCGGGCATCGTCGGCATCAAGGAAGCCAGCGGCAACATCGACCGCGCGGCGTGGCTGATCAAGCAGGCGCCCAAAGGCTTTGCGATCTACTCGGGTGACGATCAAACCGCCATCGGCCTGATGCTGCTCGGCGGCCACGGCAACGTCAGCGTTACCGCCAACGTGGCGCCGCGCGCCATGGCTGACCTTTGCGTCGCGGCAATGGCTGGTGACGGCAAACGTGCCGCGTCAATCCACATGAAGCTGCTGGCACTGCACAAGCAGCTCTTCGTCGAGTCCAATCCGATCCCCGTCAAATGGGCGCTGCATCGCATGGGCAAGATCGGCCCGGCGCTGCGCCTGCCGCTGGTGCGGTTGAGCGATGCCCACCATGCGCCGCTCGAGTCCGCGCTGCGCGAAGCCGGCGCGTTGTAGACCCTCCTCCTTTCGCATTCGCCGCTCATCGCGGCCTGGTTCCCACATGCAAGTTCTTCACAAGCTCTCTCCTGCCGGCACGCTGCTCGCGCTCGCTCTGGGCCTCTGCGCCTGCTCCTCGGTCGACAACTTCCTGCAAGGCGACAAGGTCGATTACAAGAGCCAATCGGTCAAGACGGCGCCGCTCGAAGTGCCGCCCGATCTGACGCAACTGCAACGCGATGGCCGCTACGCGCCGGCCAGCGGCAGCGTCAGCGCCAACGCCTACCAGGCCGGAGGCGCAACGCTCAACCCGGCTTCGACGTCGCTGCCGCTGCCGCTGCCGTCAGCGTCGCCCCCACCACCCTCGGCGAAATGCGTGTCGTACGCGAAGGCAACCAGCGCTGGCTGGTCGTGCCGATGCCGGCAGAGCAGTTGTGGCCGCAACTGCGCGAGTTCTGGACCGAGCGCGGCTTCAACCTCGTCGTCGACAACGCGCAAGCCGGCGTGATGGAAACCGACTGGGCCGAGAACCGCGCCAAGATCCCGCAAGACATCGTGCGGCGCACGATCGGCCGCGTGATCGATGGCCTCTACGACACCGGCGAGCGCGACCGCTACCGCACCCGCGTCGAGCGCACTGGCAACACCAGTGAGGTCTACATCAGCCACCGCGGCATGGTCGAGGAGTTCATCGGCGACCGCAACCGCGACGGCACCACGGCCTGGGGGCCGCGGCCCGCCGATCCCGGCCTCGAAGCCGAGTTCCTGACGCGGTTGATGGTCAAGCTCGGCAGCAAGGAAACGGCGGCACGCGAGGTGCTCGCCAAGGCCGCTTCCGCACCATCGTCGGCGGCGCCGGCCCGCGCCCGTGCCGTCAGTGGGCAGCCGGCGCTGCAGGTCGATGAAGGCTTCGACCGCGCCTGGCGCCGCGTCGGCCTGGCGCTGGACCGCAGCGGCTTCACCGTCGAAGACCGCGACCGCGCCGGCGGCCTGTACTTCGTGCGCTATGTCGATCCGAAGAATGCCGCCACCAACGCCGAGCCGGGCTTCTTCAGCAAGCTCTTCAGCTTCGGCAAGTCCGACAGCGCCGCGGCGCCGGTGCGCTTGCGCATTGCCGTCAAGGGCGAGGGCGAGAAGACCAACGTCACGGTGCAGAACTCGCAGGGCGCCCCCGAGGCCAGCGACGTCGGCCAACGCATCGTCGCTTTGCTGGTCGATGACCTGAGATAGCGCGCGGCGTGCTGCGCTTCACCAGCCTGGCCAGCGGCAGCGGCGGCAACGCCACGCTGGTCGAAGCGCGCAGCAGCCACCATGATCGGCCGACGCGCCTGCTGGTCGACTGCGGGCTGACGCTGCGCCGCCTGACGGCCGCGCTGGCCGAGCGCGGCTGCACCCCCGCCGACCTCGACGCCGTCTTCGTCACGCACGAGCACAGCGACCATCTCGGCGGCGTGCTCGCGCTGCAGCGCCGCCACGGCACGCCGGTGTGGACGAGCGCGGGCACCTGGTTGGCCGCGTTGGCACGCGCAGGCAAAACGACGCCCGTGGCCCACACGGCGTCGCACGGCGTCGGCATCACGATCGGTGCGCTCCAACTGCTGCCGTTCGCCGTGCCGCACGACGCTGCCGAGCCGCTGCAGCTCGTCTGCCGCGCCGGCGATGCGCGGCTGGGCATCGTCACCGATCTGGGTGAACCCAACGCCGAAGTGGCGCGCGCGCTGCAGGGCTGCGACGCGCTGCTGCTCGAGTGCAACCATGACCGCACGATGCTCGACGGGGGCCCGTACCCGGTGTGGCTGAAGCGGCGCATCGGTGGCGTGCGCGGCCACCTCGCCAACGAACAATCCGCGGCCCTGCTCGACGCCTGCCGCCACGCCGGCCTGCGCCATGTCGTGGCGGCGCACCTGAGCCTGCGCAACAACCAGCCGGCACGCGCGCTTGCCGCCTTGCGCGGTGCGCTGCGCGATGGCATGGCAACCTGCGATCACGCGCTGCAGGTCGCTGACGCAG
This sequence comes from uncultured beta proteobacterium, assembly GCA_963732625.1. Classification (GTDB taxonomy): domain Bacteria; phylum Pseudomonadota; class Gammaproteobacteria; order Burkholderiales; family Burkholderiaceae_C; genus CADEEN01. Next base: position 99,864 of record CAVTAM010000003.1, read on the forward strand.
CCAACGGCTGCGGCTGGATCGTCGTCGCGTAGCGGCGAAAAGCGCGGGCAGAAAGAGCCGCCCGAAGGCGGCGGGCAGAAAAAAGCCGCCCGAAGGCGGCTTGTGTCGCAAAGCGAATCGGCGGTGCGATTACTTCTTGACAGCGTCGGCAGCCTTGGCGGCTGCATCCTTGGCGGCATCGACGGCCTTGCCGGCGGCGTCCTTGGCCGCGGTGGCCGCAGCGTCGGCGGCGGCCGAAGCGGCGCCACCGACAGCGGTGGTTGCAGCGGCGGCGGCCGAGGCGGCGTCATTCACGGCAGCCGAAGCGGCAGCAGCCACAGGAGCGACGATGGCCGGCGTGGCAGCCGGAGCAGCCACTTCTTTTTTGCCGCAAGCGGCCAGAGCAACAGCGGCCAGCAAAGAGGCCAGGACGAGCGACTTGTTCATGAGCAGTTTTCCTTGGGTGAGTGAAACGATTGCCGACAATCGGCAGGTTCCGTCAAGGCGAGCGGACGACCTCGTGAGAGATTGCTGTGCCGCTGCGCCTAGCCTTCGATTGTATCGCCCGGGGGGACTTTCCCTAGAGACCGAGCGTGTTGGCGCCGAATCCCGGCTCCGAGCGTTGCAGCAATACGTCAACGACCTCGCGCCAATCGGCCACGGCCTTGTCGCTGTCCAGCGCATGCCCACGCCAGCGCAGCCGATCGGCGAGCATCAGGCTGGACGGCCCGGCCAAGAGCAGCGTCGGCACCTGCGACGGCTCGACTTCGGTAGCAAACGCGTCGACGACATGCGCGAATGTGCCGCGCCATGTCGTGAAGCGTGAGAACAGTCGAGGAATGGTGTCGAATCGTGAGCCGACCATCAGCAGACGGCGCTGCGGCAGTCGCGCCCACGCGCTCAAGGTGCCAAGGACCTCGGCGTCATCGAGCGGCCAGATCTCGAAGTCTGGGTCGACGAAGCACAGTTCTCGCTCGCGTTGGCGCAGGGCCTGCGCGAGGCAACGCCGCACGGCTTGCGTGAAGTCGCTGCGCCCGTCGATCAACGCGCCGCGGTCAGCGTCTTGTGTCGCGTCATGCATGGGGAATCGTCTCCTGTGTGCGCGTGCAACCAGCCTGCGATCAGCCATTCTGCAATCAAGGTGCGCGCGTCGGCGCCGAAGCCCCGCACATCGGGGGCGGTGAGCGTGCGCGCGTCGGCCAGGCGCCGCAGCAGCGTGGCGTCGCGGCCGCCGGCGCGAAAGGACTCGCCGTTGATGAAGACCTGCCGCTCGTCATAGCCCATGCGCGTGCGGCGGTCGAGCACGAGGCCGTCTCGTGCGCCCAGGGCGACGCTGCTGTCGGCATCGAACCAGACTTGCTGCTTGGGCTCGGTGAGCCACTCGCCGAGCGCGCGCGCCACGGCGCCGGGCTCGGCGATCGCACGCGCGAGCGCCTGCCGAGCGAAGTCGTGCAACGCCGCGGGCACCGCGCCGGGCTGCGTGGTTGCGGCCTGTGCAGCATCCCGGTAGCGCGTCGAAGGACCATCGCTGCCGTTGTCGGCCAGACGCTCGAGCAGCACACGCGCCAGTTCGGTCTGCGTCGGCGCACGAAATCCGATCGACGCCGTCATGCAATCGCCGCCGACCGCCGTGCCCTCGTGCGCCCAGCCCGGCGGCAGGTAAAGCATGTCGCCGGGTTCGAGCACATGCGACTCGGTGGGCTCGAAGCGTTTCAACATTTTCAGCGGCACGTCGTCGCGCAGCACGGGTCGCGCGCAGCGGCCGTAGCGCCAGCGCCGCCGGCCCGAGATCTGCAGCAGGAAAACGTCGTAGGAATCGAGGTGCGGCCCGACGCTGCCGCCGTCGCTGGCGTACGACACCATCAGGTCGTCGAGCCGCGCATCGGGCACGAAACGAAAGCGCGACAGCAGCGCATGCGCGGCATCGACATGCAGATCGAGTCCCTGCACCAGCAGCGTCCATCTCGCTTGCGACAGCGGCGGCAGTGCGCGCCTGGGCAGCGGGCCCTGGCGCAGCCGCCACTGCCGGCCGTCGCGCACGACCAGGCGCGACTCGACGTCGTCACGTGCCGCCAGCGCAAACAGTTCGGTGCGTGACAGCGGCGGCTCGATCGCCGGCGCCGCCTGGCGCACCAGCAGCGGAGCCTTGTGCCAATGCCGGCGCATGAAGCGCGACGGCGTGAGTCCGCCGAGCAGGCTCGTTGGCTGGTCGATGTCGATCATCGGCAACATTCTCGCCCTGTAATATCGTCGTTCCATGAGCGATACCCTGATGACGATTCACAAGCCCTGCGTCGTGGCGCTGACGTGGAAGCTCTCCGACGCGCACGGCGCGGACATCGACGAGCTGACCGAGCCGGTCGAGTTTTTCTACGGCGGCGACGACCTGCTGACCAAAGTCGAAGAAGCGCTCGACGGCAAGAGCACCGGTTTCGAGGCGCACCTGCACCTCGAGCCCGAACATGCCTTCGGCGACTACGACAGCGAGCTGGTCTGCTTCGAGAACCGCTCGCTGTTCCCCGACGGCATCGAGCCCGGCATGCGCTTCGAAGGCCTGCCCGAAGGCCACGCCACGCCAGACATGCCGGCCGATGCGATCTACACCGTGACCGAGGTCTATCCGTCGCATGTCGTGCTCGACGGCAACCACCCGCTGGCCGGCATGGCGCTGCGTTTGCATCTGAAGGTGCAGGGGGTGCGCGCGGCCAGCGACGAGGAGGTGCAAGCCAGCAGCGTCGGCGCCAACGTGTTCGACATCGCCAGCCTGATGCCGACGCCGTCGCGGCTGCAGTAGGCTACTTTTTTCCGGTGGAGCCGAAGCCGCCTTCGCCGCGCGACGACGTTTCGAATTCGTCGACGCGCCGGAATGCCGCCTGCACCACCGGCACGATCACCATCTGCGCGATGCGCTCCATCGGCTCGACGGTGAATGCCGCTTGGCCGCGGTTCCAGCAGCTCACCATCAGCGGGCCCTGGTAGTCGCTGTCGATCAGGCCGACGAGGTTGCCGAGCACGATGCCGTGTTTGTGGCCGAGGCCGGAGCGCGGCAGCAGCATCGCGCACAAGCCGGGGTCGCCGATGTGGATCGACAGCCCGGTCGGGATGAGTTGCGCCTGGCCCGGTGCGAGCACCAGCGGCGCATCGAGGCAGGCGCGCAAGTCGAGGCCGGCGCTGCCGGGGGTGGCGTAGGCGGGCAGGTGCTCGCTCATGCGCGCGTCGAGCACGCGAACCTGTATTTCCCGATCGCCCTGAGCCTGTCGAAGGGTCGTTGTCATGCGTCGAGTCTGCTTGCGATCTCGGCGATCAACTGCCGCGCCAGCGTCAGCTTGTCGGCATGCGGCAAGGCGCGCGTGCCCTTGGCATCGACCAGCAGCAGCGCGTTGTCGTCTTTGCCGAATGTCGCCGGGCCGAGGTTGCCGACGATCAGCGGCACTTTCTTGCGCTCGAGCTTGGCGCGCGCATGCGCTTCGACGTCGTGGCTCTCGGCTGCGAAGCCAACGCAGTATGGCGGCGTCGGCAGGGCGGCCACCGCGGCCAGGATGTCCGGGTTCTCTGTCAGCGCAAACGTGGGCGCGCCCTGCCCGGCCACCTTCTTGATCTTCTGCTCGGCCGCGTCGGCCGGCCGCCAGTCGGCCACCGCGGCAGTGGCCACGAACACGTCGTGCGCGCCGGCGGCCGCGAGCACCGCGTCGTGCATCTGGCGCGCGCTCGTCACGTCGATGCGCGTCACGCGCGCCGGTGTCGGCAGGGCCACCGGCCCGGCCACCAGCGTGACGATCGCGCCGGCTTCGGCCGCAGCGCGCGCGATCGCAAAGCCCATCTTGCCGCTCGACAGGTTGGTGATGCCGCGCACCGGATCGATCGCTTCATAGGTCGGGCCGGCGCTGACGAGCACGAAGCGGCCGGCGAGCAGCTTGGGCTGGAAGAAGGCGATCAGCGCATCGCACAACTCCGCCGCTTCGAGCATGCGGCCGTCGCCGATCTCGCCGCAGGCTTGGTCGCCGGCTGCAGGGCCGAGCACGACCGCGCCGTCGGCTGCGATCTGCGCCACGTTGCGCTGCGTCGCCGGATGCGCCCACATCTCACGGTTCATCGCCGGCGCCACCAGCAGCGGGCACTCGTCGATACGCCGCGCCAGGCAGAGCAACGAAAGCAGTTCGTCTGCGCGACCCTGTGCCAGCTTGGCGATGAAGTCCGCGCTGGCCGGCGCGACGATCACCGCATCGGCCTCGCGCGTCAGGTTGATGTGCGCCATGTTGTTGTCGGGCCGCGCATCCCACTGGCTCGTGACCACCGGGCGGTTCGACAAGGCCTGCATCGTCACCGCACCGATGAACTTTTCGGCGGCTTCGGTCATCACCACTTGCACTGTCGCGCCGGCCTTGGTCAACTCGCGTGTCAGTTCCGCCGCCTTGTAGCAGGCGATGCCGCCGGACAATCCGAGCACGATGTGGCGGCCGTCGAGTTGCAGGGCTGTCATGGTGGCGCGCAATGTACCCGAAGGAGAACACTAACCGATGGACGCCCTGATTCTCGCGCGCATGCAGTTCGCCGCGAACATCACCTTCCACATCCTGTTCCCGACGATCAGCATCGCGCTCGGCTGGGTGCTGCTGTTCTTCCGCCTGCGCTGGCTGCGCACGCGCGACGACGCCTGGCTGATGGCCTACCGCTTCTGGACCAAGGTCTTCGCGCTGACCTTCGCGCTCGGCGTCGTCAGCGGCATCACGATGAGCTTCCAGTTCGGCACCAACTGGCCGGGCTTCATGGAGCGCGTCGGCAACATCGCCGGGCCGCTGCTCGGCTACGAGGTGCTGACGGCGTTCTTCCTCGAAGCGGGCTTCCTCGGCATCATGCTGTTCGGCCACGGCCGCGTCGGCGAGAAGGTGCACCTGCTGGCCACCTTCCTCGTCGCCTTCGGCACCACGCTCAGCGCGTTCTGGATCCTGGTGCTGAACTCGTGGATGCAGACGCCCACCGGCTACCGCATCGAGGGCGGCGAGTTCTTCGTCGAGTCGTGGCTGGCGATCATCTTCAACCCGTCGTTCCCGTACCGCTTCACGCACATGCTGCTGGCCTCGGGGCTGACGGTCGCGTTCCTCGTCGCCGGCGTGGCCGCGTGGCAGCAACTGCGCGGCTTCGCCAACATCGCCACGCCGAAGATGCTGCGCACCGGGCTCACGCTCGGTGCGCTGCTGATCCCGCTGCAGATCGTCGTCGGCGACATGCACGGCCTGAACACGCTCGAACACCAGCCGCAGAAGATCGCGGCGATGGAAGGCATCTGGAAAACCGAGCGCGGCGCGCCGCTGCTGCTCTTCGCCTGGCCCGATGAGCAGGCGCGCGAGAACCGCTACGCCATCGGCATTCCCAAAGGCGCGAGCTGGATCCTGCGCCACGACCCCGACGGCGAGTTGAAGGGCCTCGACGATTTCAAGGGCGCGCACCCGCCCGTCGCGCCGCTGTTCTTCGGCTTTCGCATCATGGTCGGCACCGGCATGCTGATGCTGGCCACGAGCTGGCTCGGCCTGTTCCTCTACAAGCGCCGCGGCTGGCGCGCCGACGCGCTGCCGCGGCCGCTGCTGTGGCTGTTCGTCGGCATGACGTTCTCGGGCTGGCTCGCCACCGTGGCCGGCTGGTACGTCACCGAGATCGGGCGCCAGCCGTTCATCGTCTTCGGCCTCGTCAAGACCGCCGACGTGGTTTCGTCGACGCCGGCCGCGCATCGTCGCCTTCACGCTGGCGCTGTACGTCACGCTGTACCTGGCGCTGACGGCGGCCTACATCGCGGTGCTGAAGTACATGGCCGAGCATCCGGTGAAGACGGCTGTCGAGCCGCCGATGCATTCGTCGAAGGCGGTGGCCGTTGAAGTGGCGCAGGCGACGACATGAACATCGATTGGCCGCAGGCGCTGCCTGTGATCTTTCTCGGCCTGATGGGGCTGTCGATGTTCGCCTACGTCGTGCTCGACGGCTTCGACCTCGGCGTGGGCATGCTGCTGCCGCGCGCGCCCGATGCCGAGAAAGACCTGATGGTGGCCTCGATCGGCCCGTTCTGGGACGCCAACGAAACCTGGCTCGTGCTCGGCATCGGCATCCTGCTGATCGCCTTCCCGAAGGCGCACGGCGTCGTCATGACCGCGCTTTACCTGCCGATCGCGCTGATGCTGGTCGGCCTGATCCTGCGCGGCGTGGCCTTCGACTTCCGCGTCAAGGCGCGCGACGAGCATCGCAAGCTGTGGAACCGCTCGTTCTTCGCCGGCTCGATGCTGGCCTCGCTGGCGCAGGGCTGGATGCTCGGCCGCTACATCACCGGCTTCGCCGAAGGCTGGACGTTCACCCTCTTCGCCGCCGCCATCGCGCTCTGCCTGCCCGCCGCCTACACGCTGCTCGGCGCCTGCTGGCTGCTGATGAAGACCGACGGCGAGCTGCAGCGCCGCGCGCAGGCCTGGGGGCAGCAGGCCTGGGGGCCGGTGGCGCTCGGGCTGCTGCTGATCTCGCTGGCCACGCCGTGGGTCAGCCGCACCGTGTTCGAGCGCTGGTTCGCGTTTCCGCAACTGATCGCGCTGTCGGCGATTCCGCTGATGAGCGCGATCTGCCTCTTCGGCACGCTCGCCGTGCTGCGCTCGCGCCAGGTGCTGGGCAGCCTGTGCTGGCTGCCGTTCGCGCTCATCGTCACCGTGTTCACGCTCGGCGGCATCGGCTTGGCCTACAGCCTGTACCCGTACGTCGTCATCGACCGGCTGACGATCTGGCAGTCGGCGAGCGCCACCGAATCGCTGGTGGTGATCCTGATCGGCTGCGCGATCACCGTGCCGGCGATTGCGCTGTACACGGTGTATGCGTATCGGGTGTTCTGGGGCAAGGCGAGTGCGCTCGACTACGCTTAAGTTGACTATGCATTGGCGTCGCGAATGAACTTCGCCAGTCCACTGACCTTACTTCGTAGGTCTAAACGATCCAAGTCAACTACCTGCACGGCGTGCGTCGCCAGCGCAATCTTGTCGATGGACTTGCGATCACCATCTGCCGGGGCGTAACAATAGGCAAACTCATCAGCCGCAGCGAGGAAGGTCTTCCGGGGGTGCACATCAGTCAATGCACCGCTCAGCGTGGCAGGCTGAAGATAGTTCTCGATCTCTCGCCCTCGTGTCACCCAGGCAAAGCCCCCGGCCCGCTCCACCTCCTGCCGGACTCTTCGTTTCGTCGCGCTAATGTGCGACGCAGCTTTGTCTTTGTCGCTGTCGAACAAGATCGCGACATGGCGATTGAGTCGCTGCAGCGCAATGAAATCGGAGACGGTGCTGTCATCCGCAGACAGGTGCGAGAGCAGTCGCCCGCCGTAGAACATGATCGAGTAGTGAAGCCCCTCGACCAGTTCTGGGTCAATCTCGTGCAGCCATGCATTCACGTAGATGCGATCTGAGGGTCCCTCAACCCACACGATGCTGTTTGCCTGCACCAAGTCCGAGGCCTTGTAACCGAGGTCGAAGCAGACCTTCGCTCTTGTGCCCACTTCAGCAAGCGTGTCAACGGCTGAAGCACCATCTTCGCCCATGCTGACGTGAAAGATCGATACCCCCTGGGCATCAAGCAGCGAGGCCGAGTGAGTGGAAATGAAGTACTGGTTGTTCGTCTGCTGCTGCAAGTATTCGAGGAGCTTTCTCTGCAGGCGGGGGTGCAAATTTACTTCGGGCTCCTCGATGCAGATGATCGACTCCTCCGCAACAGTTGCAGCCACCGCAAAGATGACGACCTGATGTATGCCAGTGCCTAATCTTACTGTGTTAGTAAAGTTATCCATCTCGAACGCGTAGGCAGCAGGGACATCGTGGGAGAGTTTGTGCCAGCAGCGATCCGATACGCATTCGCAAGCTCGTGATTGAGGAGGGGACGTGGCGCTGCGCCCGGTGGGCTTCCGCGAGGTTTGTAATGCGTGGGTAGGGCAGGCTCTTGGCGTTGAGCGGAGTTTTTTTTACCCCCGATCTCGTCGGGGTGTCGTAGCCGCTGAGCGAGCAGGAAGCCGTAGGCGGCGATGCTCAGGCTGGCATGATGGTGAAATCCCCGCCAGCCACGGCCTTCGTAGTGACCCAGGCCGAGATCCTGCTTGAGGTCTTGGTAGTCACGCTCGATACGCCAGCGCATCTTGGCTTCAAACACCATGCGCTTCAGCGGCACTGCTTCGGGCAGCGTTGACAGCCAGTATTTGAGCGGCTCGGCGTCGCCCTTGGGCCACTCGATGAGCAGCCACTCGGGCGCACGGACCTCGTCGCGCAGGTGGTCCCGGTGCGCTGCGCGCACCCGCACGCGGGCGAAGCGCGAACGCAACGCCGCGTTCGCTCCTTCACGCCAAGTGACGGTGTGCCAATGCTTGGCACCCAGCTCGAAGGCCAGTGCCCTGATCGACTGCGGATGGTGTTGTGGCAAGGTGGCCCCGCCCAGACGCAGCTTCTTGGCTACGCGCCCGTGACCCCGGTAGGTTGGCGGGGGCAACGGCGCGCGTCCGGGCGGCCACACCGTGACACTGCCGGTCACACCCACCACGTAGCGCAAGCCCAGCTCGCTCAGAGCTTGACGAAACGCGGTGTCCACGCCGTAGCCAGCGTCGGCCAGAACACAGTGCGCTGGCGCGCCCTGGCTCATCAAGTGCTCGATCTGCTGCAACGCAATCTTCGGCTTGGTCGCGAACTCCAGCGCCTCGGGCACGCCGGCCTTGTCGCGTCGCGCCGGATCGTCGGCCCAGTCCCTGGGCAGGTACAGCTGCCAAGCCGCAGGCACGCTGGCGGCCGCGCACGCCAACGACACGCTGACCGCGACCTGGCAGTTGTCTTGCTTGCCCAGCATCCCGCAGTACTGACGCGCCACGCCCACCGAATGCCGGCCCTGCTTGGGAAAACCCGTGTCGTCGATGATCCACCAGCCCCCGTCACTGAAGTCCATCACCGGCACGACCCATTGCGCACACCCGCAGCAGCATCTGCTCATCCGACCAGTTCGCATCGGCCACGAAGTGGTGCAGCGATTGGTGGCGCGAACGCACCTTCAGCGGATCCACGTGCGCGGCCATCGGCTCCACGCTCTTGCGCGACAGCGGTGACATCAACCCCGTGCAGTACCCACGCAGGCCAGCATGCCGGTCAGCGTGGCCCAAACCTTCGTTCAGATGAGCCATGTACCGCTCAAACTCAAGCAAGTCTTCCATCGATGCTCACCCTTGGCTTGAAGACGTGCGCATAATGCCTTGATTTTGCTAACACAGTAAGACTAATGACTCGATGGGTAAGAGCTTGCCGTCGAGATGAACCAGAAGCTCGTTGCCCGAATGGGGAACATCGAGTTGCGCGTCACTGCTCTCCAACACGGTCTGCAAGAACGAATTCACCTTCTGGAACCTCGCCAGATCGCCGCGCTGATTGAGTTCTGGGTGCTGCAGTGTCAACAGGTGAGCTATCAGTCCTGCACCGTTCAGGCCTGTGTACGCGGAGCCAGAAGCACCCACCTGTCGGTGCGCTCCGACTTCGTGGACCTCCTTCATGCGAGGCAACGCAGCAGCAGAAAGCTGATTGAGCACCTCGGGCAGGTGGTGCTCACGAAAGCCGCCACCTGTGGCGCCGTTTCTCATCACCGTCCAGAAGCTAGCCCATGTTCGCGAAATTGGATTTCCGACCAATCGAAGAGAAATCTCTTCATGCACAGGCGACACTAATGCGCCATTCAAGGGGTCGAACGTAAACCAAACGGCCCCCTGCATGCCAGCGTCCAGAGATGCAAGTAGCTCCGACGCCGTGTTCTCCCAGCCAGTCGTCGCTCTATCGTGCAAGATTCGGGCTGTCAGCTCTTTGATGCTGGCGGGGTCGCGGAAGATCGGGAAGTGCCACAGAGGCGTTGCTTGCGACCGGGCTTTGTGTAGATCGCGCACGGGATCGAACGTAGACGGCGGCTTGTTACCCCTGGCAAACTGCTTGATGAGCGGCAGTGCTCGGAGAACGTTGGACTTGCCGGAGTTGTTTCGCCCAACCAGTAAGTTGATCTTGGTCAGTGGTGCCAAGTACTGTGGCTTCGGGCCGAAGCTCCGATAGCCGCTGATGCCAAAACCTTTCAGCATGCGTCTCCCCCGCAGTTCATGTCACTTCAGTTCGAAGCAAAGCGATGCTGCCAAGCCCGTGGTCGCTTTGCCTCGATAACGGTTGGCTCGTGGCGGATGACACTGCCCCCGGAGCTCAGGCCAAGCACGGCGGCTTCGGATGCAGCCGCGCCATGAACACCGCATCCACATACACCCCATCGCGCATCGCATACGCCCGGTGCGTGCCCTCGGCCACGAAGCCGAATTTGCGGTACAGCGCCAGGCCGGCCTGGTTGTCGGTGTAGACGGTCAGCTCGAGGCGCAGCAGTTGCGCCCAGTTGTCGGCCCAGTCGATGATCGCGGCCATCAGCGCGCTGCCCACGCCCTGGCCCTGCGCATCGCGCGCCACCGCCATGCCGATGCCGGCGGCGTGGCGGCGGCGGATGTGCGCCACCGGATGCACGCCCGCGTTGCCGACGACGCGGCCGCCGCGCTCGGCGACGATGAAGAGTTCGGCCGAGGTCGGCCCGGTCGGCATCTCTTCGATGCGCTTCTTCCATGCTGCTTCGGTGGCGTAGGGCAACTGCAGCAGGCCGGGCAGCACCTCGAGGTCGCCCATGATCGCGACCATCGCCGCCGCGTCGTCGGGGCGCGGGCGGCGGATGACGATGGGTTCTCTAGGCGCGCTCACCCACCCACCCGGCCACCGAGGCCAGCGCCTTCGGCAATGCCGCCGCATCGCTGCCGCCGGCCATCGCCATGTCGGGCTTGCCGCCGCCCTTGCCGCCGATCTGCTGCGCGACGAAGTTCACCAGCTCGCCGGCCTTGACCTTGCCCATCTGATCGGCCGTGACGCCGGCGGCGAGCTGCACCTTGCCGACAGCCATCCACCGCGGCCAGCACGATGGCCGCGCTCTTCAGCTTGTCCTTCAACTTGTCCATCGTCTCGCGCAGCGTCTTCGCGTCGGCGCCGTCGAGCGTGGCGGCGAGGACCTTGATGCCCTTCACGTCGACCGCTTGCGACATCAGCTCGTCGCCTTGCGATGAGGCCAGCTTGCCCTTCAACTGCGCGATCTCCTTCTCGAGCGCGCGCACCTGCTCGAGCACGTTCGAAACGCGCGCGCCGACTTCGGCCGGCGTGACCTTGAGCGACGCGGCGACACGGCCGACCGTGCTCTCGAGCTGCTGCAAGTACGCCAACGCGTTGTCGCCGGTCACCGCTTCGATGCGGCGCACGCCGGCGGCCACGCCGCCGTCGGCCACGACCTTGAACAAGCCGATGTCGCCCGTGCGCTGCACATGCGTGCCGCCGCAGAGTTCGCGGCTCGAGCCGATGTCGAGCACGCGCACCGTGTCGCCGTACTTCTCGCCGAACAGCATCATCGCGCCGGTCTTCTGCGCGTCGTCGATCGCCATCACGCGCGCCTGCGTGGCCGCGTTGGCCAGCACCTCGGCATTGACGATCGCTTCGATCTGCGCGATCTGCTCATCGGTCAGCGGCGCGTTGTGGCTGAAGTCGAAGCGCGTGCGCTCGGCGTTGACGAGCGAGCCCTTCTGCTGCACATGCGCGCCCAGCACTTCGCGCAGCGCCTTGTGCATCAGGTGCGTGGCGCTGTGGTTTCGAACCGTCTTGATGCGCTGCTCGGCGTTGACGCGGGCAGTGAAGGCATCGCCAACTTTGATCTCGCCTTCGACGACACGGCCCTGGTGACCGAACACCGCCGCCTGAATCTTCGTCGTGTCTTCGATCTTCACCAGCGTCGTCGCATTGCGCAGCTCGCCGGCGTCGCCGACCTGGCCGCCGCTCTCGGCGTAGAACGGCGTCTTGTCGAGCACGATGACCACGTCGTCGCCGGCCTTCGCTTGCTTCACAGACGCACCATCGACATACAGCGCCGTGACCTTCGCGCCTTCGACCGTCAGGTGCTCGTAGCCGTCGAACGAAGTGTCGGCGCCGCTGTAGGCCAGCCCCTGAGCCACTTTGAATTTGCCCGCCGCACGCGCCTGCTCGCGCTGGCGCTGCATCGCGGTGTTGAAGCCGGCTTCATCGACCGTGACGCCGCGCTCGCGGCAGACATCGGCGGTGAGGTCGAGCGGGAAGCCGAAGGTGTCATGCAGCTTGAAGGCGAGTTCGCCGTCGAGGACCGCCATCGCACCCGTTCGGGCTCCCGAGGTATCGAAGCCTTCACGCTGGCCCTTCGATACCTCAGGGCGAACGGTGAGCGGGCGCAGCGCCGTCTCGAGGATCTCCATGCCATTGGCGATCGTCTGAAAGAAACGCTCCTCTTCCTGCTTCAGCACCTCGGTCACACGCTGCGCCTGGCGCCGCAGATCGGGATACGCGTCGCCCATCTCGGCGGCCAACGTCGCGACGAGCGCATGAAAGAACGGCTTGCGTGCACCGAGCTTGTAGCCATGCCGGATGCCGCGCCGCGCGATGCGGCGCAGCACGTAGCCGCGGCCTTCGTTGCCGGGGATCACGCCGTCGGCGACGGTGAACGCGCACGAGCGGATGTGGTCGGCGATCACCTTCAACGACGGCGACTCGCGGTCACAGTCGCCGCCACCCGTCGCATCGACAGCCTTCTTCGCCGCATCGAGCAGCCGCATGAACAGATCGATCTGAAACACCGTGTGCACGCCTTGCAGCACGGTGGACAGACGCTCCAGCCCGAGGCCGGTATCGACGCTCGGCTTGGGCAGCTTGTGCATCACACCATCTTCGGTGCGGTTGAACTGCATGAAGACGTTGTTCCAGATCTCTACATACCGATCGCCGTCCTGCTCGGGCGAGCCCGGCGGGCCGCCCTCCACCGCCGGGCCGTGGTCGTAGAAAATTTCAGAGCACGGACCGCACGGCCCGGTGTCGCCCATCATCCAGAAGTTGTCGGACATGTAGCGGGCGCCCTTGTTGTCGCCGATGCGCACGATGCGCTCGGCGGGCAGCCCGATGACCTTCAGCCAGATGTCGTAGGCCTCGTCGTCTTCGGCATAGACCGTGGCCCAGAGCTTTTCTTTCGGCAGCTTGAAGTGGACGGTCAGCAGCTCCCACGCGTACTGGATCGCGTCGTGCTTGAAGTAGTCGCCGAAGCTGAAGTTGCCCAGCATCTCGAAGAACGTCAGGTGGCGCGCGGTGTAGCCGACGTTCTCCAGATCGTTGTGCTTGCCGCCGGCGCGGATGCATTTCTGCGCCGTTGCGGCGCGCGTGTACGAGCGCTTGTCGAAGCCGAGGAACACGTCCTTGAACTGGTTCATGCCGGCGTTGGTGAAGAGCAGCGTCGGGTCGTCGCCGGGCACGACGGGCGACGAAGCAACGACGGTGTGGCCCTTGCTCTCGAAGAACGACAGGAACGTGGAGCGGATGTCGGAGGCTTTCATGCTGCGAATTATCGCAGCGCGCCTCGCAGGCTTTGAGTCAGGTGTCGTTGGCTGCCGCGTCGCCACTGCGCTCGATCGACGACGCAATGCCCTCGGCGCCCATCGACGCCAGACTCGCCGCCTGCCCCACCGAGCGCCGCAGCAGCACGTCGGCCGTTCTGCCGTGCTCCGGGTACAACGCCAGGCCGGCGTGCACGGCCACCGACAAGTCGCTGCCGGCCACAGAGAACGGCTGGTGCAGGGCATCGACGAGCTTCTTGGCGACGCGCTGGCCGTCGGCGGGCGCATCGATCCAGGCCAGCAGCACGACGAACGCGTCGTTGCCGATCGAGGCCACGACATCGCTGGCGCGCAAGCTCGCGCGCAGCCGCACCGCCACCTTGCGCCGCAGCACGTTCGACGATTCGAGGCCGAGTTCAGCGCGCACCACCGCCAGCCCTTCGACGCGCAGCGCGATCACCGCCATCGGCGCCGGCTCGCGCTCGCGCAGCGCCACCAGGTGCGTCATGTGTTCGAGCAACTGCGTGTGGTTGGGCAGGCCGGTGGCCAGATCGGTGGCGAAGGCTTTGCGCGCGATGCGATCGAGCGCCTTGCGTTGCAGCGCGATCTCGAGCCGCCGGCGCAGCGCGTCGGCCGGCGCATCGCCAGGCACGACGATGTCTTGCACGCCGCGTTCGAGCAACAGCAGTTGCAGCGCGGCGTCGGCCGGCGCCGGCAGCACCGCGACCACCGCGCTGTCGAGCACGGCATGCGACAGCGCCGGCCAGGCCAGCAGATCGGCCGCCGGCACGGCCGCCAGCAGCGACTCGAAAGCGACGTCGCGCAGTTTCGCCGCCGCCTCGTCGAGCGTGGCGCAACAGACGGCGCCCGGCACGTCGATGCCGACGGCGAGCATCGTCGCGGTGGGTTTGGCGGTGGCCGTTCGGCTCATCGGAAAAGTGGAGCGGGTGAAGGGAATCGAACCCTCGTATGAAGCTTGGGAAGCTGCCGTTCTGCCATTGAACTACACCCGCATTCCCGGGGAGTTTAAGCGACGCAAAGTGTGCGATGGTGTCGCGGCACGCCCACGGCGACACGGATGGTGACCGTCGGTCCGGGCGCAACCCATAAACTTCCCCGCCATGAACTCGACACCTCTACGCCTGCTTGCCGCAACCTTTTCAACCGCTTTGCTCTTCGCCTGCGGCGGTGGCGGCGGCAGCAGCGATCCCCCGGTCGATCAAACACCCCCGACGCTGTCGGCGCAGGGCGCAATCCGCGCAGTCGTGCGCAAGGGCGATACAGCGCCGCTGCCCGCCTCGTTCGCCGTCACGGTGGGCGGCAACCCCGGCACCGGCACCGTCGCCTGGAAGGACGAGGCGGGCACGTCGCGGGGCGGCGGCAACACCCTGCCGCTCGCCACGGCCGCCGCCGGGTTGGCTGCGGGCGAACACACGCTCACTGCCAGCGTCACCAACCCGGCCAACAGCCGTTCCGCCGAAAAGTCGTTCAGCCTGCTCGTGCTGGCCGATGGCGCAGAAACCGACGACGACAACGACGGCCTGACGTACTCGCAAGAGAAGGCGGCCGGCACCGAACCCGGCAACGGCGACACCGACGGCGACAGCCTGGCCGACGGTGCGGAAGCGGGCCTGGGAACAGACCCGACGAAGGCCGACAGCGATGGCAACGGCGTCGCCGACGGCGCGCAATTGGGCAACTTGAACGGCACGGGCGGGGCCTTGCTGCCGCCGCGCAGCCTGATGGCCAACGAGACGGGCAAGAGTGCCGGCGTGAGCATCGGAGCCGACGGGCTGTCGATCACGTTCGGTGACGAGCTCAACGCCGCCTGCGTCAACAAGACGGCGCCATTCACCGACCCGATCTACAGCGGCAGCGCAACGGATGCAGTGGAGCGCTGCCGCAAGCGCGCGGTGCGCGCGAATGTCGGTGTGCGGCCCGGCGAGTTCCGCTACTTCGAGACGCGCCGCTTCGGCAGCTTGAGCAGCACTGAGCTGCCCAACATCGGCCAAGGCATCATCACGCCGTCGGCGCAGATCGACCCGTACTGCTGCTTCATCGATCCCGGTGACGACGACTACACCACCTACGTCAGCGGTTCGCCGCCGGCGCCGACGGCGGCCAACATCACGCCGCCGTCGATGACGGTCAACGCCGTCGGCGGCGTGTTCGTGCGGCTGGTCCAGGCGGATACGCCATTCAGCCCGGGCCCGGACATCGATCTGGGTGCAACCGACTTCTACGGCTTTGCAGTGGACTATCGCGGCGCCAATCCGGTGGTTCATGTTGTGGCACGCACCAGCGGCGGCGCCCTCGTTGTTTCGCGAGCCCTGGACCCCGGCGCCTTCAACGGTGCGCCGGCGATGCCGATGCTGCACGGCCATCCGGTCAACGGCGCAGGGCCGCATGCGGCCATCAACCTCGGCTTGCAGAAGTTTCACTATTCGCTCGCCGAGGTGCGCGCCGCGATCACCACGCGCGGCGTCAACGCCGACGCGATGGCCGGTGGCGTCGGCATCCACCGCTGGTAACCCGCCTTGCCGCCGATGCATCAGGAGGATTCACTGACACCCCCCAGCCAACGCCTGCGCCTGCTCGCAGCCTTTGCGGCCACGATGTCCACGGCGCTGCTCGTCGCTTGCGGCGGTGGTGGCGGCAGCAGTGGTGGCGGCACCACGCCGCCCCCGCCACCCCCTCCACCGCCACCGCCGCCCGCTTCGCGCTGCATCGACCCAACGCCGGCCGCCACCTCGACGGTGAAGTTCGCCGCGCCGGTGGGGGCCGCGGCATCGAGCGTCGAGATCAGCAGCAACGGCTTGTCGGCCTGCTTCCTCGGCACGGCGCAGGCCGGTGCCACGTCCGACGTGGCCGTGGCCCTGGGCGAAGGCAGCTTCTACTACTTCGAGGCCACGCGCTCGCAAGCTGCCGACGTGGTGTTGGGCATCAGCGCCACGGCCGCCACCGAGCCGCCCGCTGGCGGCTTCGTGCCGCGTGCCGACACACTCGTGGTCAGCGGCAGTGAGCTGCTGACGAAGGACAGCGCCGGCACGCTGGTGACGAACCCCGCCGGCACCGGCACCGTGTTCGGCTTCGCGGTCGATCTGCGCTCGGGCTATCCGGCGGTGAGCGTCATCGCCGCGGCGAGCGCCAACCCCACTGCCTGCGACGGTCTGGCTGCCACTGCGCCGTGCATCATCTACCGCTGGCAATCGGCGGCGCCGGCGACGGCACTCTCGATCTATGCCTGGGGCAACGGCGACGGCACCAACGGCCCGCGCGTGTCGATCAACACCGGCAGCGATCAGCTCGCGCGCCCCTACGCTTACGCCAGCGGCGCCGTGTTGTCCCTGCTGCGCGACAAGCGACTGCAAGGCGCCGTCGGCTTCAATCCGCAATGGCCGGCTGCCAGCGGGCCGGCGTCACTGCCGACGCTGACGCCGACCCGCGGCGACCGCGCCGTGATGCGCCTGGACGACACCGCGCCGTTGCGTGCGATCACGCTCACGCCCAGCAACGCCGCTGCGGGTGCCATCACCTGGACCGACGAGCTCGGCACGACGCGCGGCAGCGGCGCGTCGATCACCATCGACAGCGCGCTGATGACGGCGCTCGGTGCCGGCGAGCATGTGCTGACCGCCAGCGTCGTCAATCCGCAGAACGGCCGTTATGGCGAAACGCGGGTGCGGCTGCTGGTGGCTGCGGCCGGCGACAACAGCGACCACGATGGCGACGGCCTGGCTTACGACGAGGAGATCGCGGCCGGCCTCGACCCGGGCAGCGCCGACAGCGACGGCGACGGCCTGTCCGACGGCGCCGAAGTGGCGCTGCTCAAGAACCCACTCGTCGCCGACAACGATGCCAGCGCGTCGCTGCCGCGGCGCGGCGCGATGGTGCGCGAAGTCGGCACGAGCCCGGGCCTGGTCGTCGGCGATGACGGCCTCTCGGTCACGTTCACCGGCGAGCTGAACCCGGCGTGCGTGGCGCACGTGGCGCCGTTCGATGACCCGGTCTACTCGAGTTCGGCCTTTGGACCGGAAGAGCGCTGCCGCAAGCGCGCGATCCGCGCCAACGTCGGCATCACGCCGGGCGAGTTCCGCTACTTCGAGAGCGAGCGCCTCGGCGCGCAGAACGACCCTCTGCGCAACATCGGCCACGGCGTCGTCGCGGCGGCTGCGCCGATCGACCCGTACTGCTGTTTCATCGACCCGGGCGACCCCGACCACGACCCGCTCGTGCCCTACGCCGGCACGCCGCCGTCGCTGGCGGTGAACTCGGTGGGCGGCGTGTTCAGGCGTCTGCAACAGATCAGCTCAGAGTCGCTGAATCTCGACCAGACCCGCATCTACGGCTTCGCCGTGGACTACACCGGCGCCGAGCCCAAGGTCTACATCGTCGGCACCGATGCCAACGGCCTGATGACGGTGTCGTCCGCGGTCAGCGGCATCGGCTTCGCCGCCGCAGCGCCGGTGATGCCCATGCATTACGGCCACCCCTACGACGGCAGCGGCCCGCTGGCGCGCATGAACCTCGGCCTGCAGAAGTTCCACTACAACCTCGGCGACATCAAGCTCGCGCTGCAGGGCTATGGCGCGAACACCTTGAACTTCAGGCCCGGCGTCGGCGCTCACCGCTGGCAGCCGTGACGCCTCGTGACCGCACGCGACAATGCGTGCGGCCATGAGTGCATCCCCCGACCCACCCAGCGCGGCGCAGCGCGCCATCAAGAGCTACGTGCTGCGCGCCGGCCGCATGGGCACGGGGCAGGTGCGCGCGCTGCGCGAACTCGCGCCGCGCTACGTGCTGCCGGCAAGCGCGGCAGCGTTCGATGCACCACGCGTCTTCGGCCGCCATGCGCCGCTGATCGTCGAGATCGGTTTCGGCATGGGCCAAGCCACGGCGGAAATCGCCGCCGCACGTCCGCACGACGACTTCCTCGGCATCGAAGTCCACGAGCCGGGCGTCGGTGCGCTGTTGCAGCGCATCGATCAGCAGCAGCTCACGAACCTGCGCATCGTGCAGCACGACGCGGTGCAGGTGCTGCGCGAGATGATCGCGCTGTCCTCGCTGGCCGCAGTGCATGTCTTCTTCCCCGACCCGTGGCCGAAGAAGCGGCATTGGAAGCGGCGCCTGATCCAGCCGCCGTTCGTCGCGCTGCTGGCCTCGCGCCTGGCGCCCGGCGGCACGCTGCACTGCGCCACCGACTGGCAGCCCTATGCCGAGCAGATGCTGGAGGTGCTGTCGGCCGAGCCGCTGCTGGCCAACACGGCCGACGGCTACGCCGAGCGGCCGGCGTACCGGCCGTTGACCAAGTTCGAGAACCGCGGCCTGGCGCTCGGCCACGGCGTGTGGGACCTGGTGTTCGTCAGGCGCAGCAGCAGCGCCTGAGCGGCATCAATCCTGCAGCGCCAAGGCCAGCGCCGCGTCTTCGTCGAGCAAGGCGCCCTGGGCCATCGCCTGCTGCAACGCCGCAGCGTCGACGGCTGCGGCCAGCAGCGCGCGTGCTTCGTCGGCGGCGCGTTGTTCGGCCGCGCGGCGCGGCGTGCGCGACGCGGCATAGACCGCGTCGCCGTAGCCGAGCAACTGCGCGGTCTGCGGCCAGCGCGCCAGGCGCGCGGCGCGCAGCGCCAGGTGGTCGAGCAACCACGTCGTCCAGCCGGCGCCGCGCCACGCCGGCAGGGCTTCGCGCGCCGCCGCCAAGCCCAGTTGCAACTCGCCGCTGCCGATCAGCGCCGCGGCGAGGTAGCCCTGCCCGAACAGCGCCGCGCTCGCCGGGCCATGCTGGCGTGCGTTGTCGATCAGCGCATTGCTGACGCGGATCGCGGCTTCGAAGTCGCCGGCGTGCATGTCGGCGTCGGCGAGCTTGCGCATGTTGAGCTGCATGTTCGGGTGGTCGCCGCTGGCCGTGACCAGCGCCAGCGCGGCCTGGCGGCTGGCGCGCGCCAGCACCGCGTTGCCGGCGCGCGTGTGCAGGCTGGCCAGCGCCATCAGCCGCGTGGCCCGCGGCAGCGCCGGCGCCAGCGGGTCTTCGACGGCCTGCGCTTCGTCGAGCAGCTCGCGCGCGCCCGCCAGGTCGCCGCTCTGGCAACGCAGCATTGCCGTCCATGCCAGCGCATGGGCCAGGCGGCGCGCATCGCCGAGTTCGCGGTACAGCGCGACGGCGCGGGTGCCGGCTTCGCTGACGAGGGCCAGTGGCGACTCGGGCGTGACGATCACCATGCCGATCCAGAACGCGGCGCGCAGCGGCGCGTCGATGCCGTTGTGAATGCGCGGCGCCAGGCGCTGAAAATGCTGCAGCGCTTCGCCGGGCACGCCGCAGCGGTTCCACAACCGGCATGACGCGCCCATCAGCGCGGCGGCGGTGGCGACGTCGGC
Organism: uncultured beta proteobacterium; assembly: GCA_963732625.1. GTDB lineage: Bacteria > Pseudomonadota > Gammaproteobacteria > Burkholderiales > Burkholderiaceae_C > CADEEN01. Next base: position 119,659 of record CAVTAM010000003.1, read on the forward strand.
TTGCTGCGCCCACGACACCGCGGCGCGCAGGTTGTCGAGTTCGGCCACCAAGCGCGTGCGCGCCGGGCCGTAGCCGTTGGACGCGAAAAAAAGCGCATCGACTTCCTGCACCAGCATGCTCATCGCGTCGGCATGGCGGCGCCGCAGCGCTTCGATCTGGCCGCTCTGCGCCAGGCGCTCGAGGGCGATGGCGCGCCCGCTTTCGAACAGGCCGTAGCGCGGCGGGTCGTTGTCGTCGGCCAGGACCAGCGACTTGTCGACCAGCGAGGCCAGGCAATCGATCACCGCCCAGGGGTCGATGCTGTCGTCGCAGGCCACGGTCTGCGCGGCTTCGAGCGAGAAGCCGCCGACGAACACGCCCAGCCGCGCAAACACGGCGCGTTCGTCGTCCGTCAACAGGTCGAGGCTCCATTCGAGCGAGGCGTGCAGCGTCTGCTGGCGCGGCAGCGCGCCGCGCACGCCGCCGCGCAGGATGTGAAAGCGCTCGCCCAAGCGCGCGCGCACGCCCTGCACGCCGAGCAGCGCCACGCGCGCGGCGGCCAGCTCGATGGCCAGCGGCAGGCCGTCGAGCTGGCGGCAGATCTCGATCGCCGCGCGCACGTTGTCCGGCGTCGTCGCCTCGAAGCGCGGATCGGCTTGCAGCGCGCGCGCGGCGAAGAGGTCGAACGCGCCGTGGCCGCGCGCACCGGCAACGTCGTCGGCCTCGGGCACGGCGAGCTGCGGCAGGCGATAGACCTGCTCGTCGCCAACGTGCAGCGGCTCGCGGCTGGTGACCAGGATCGTCACGCCGGCGCAGTGGCGCAGCAGCAGACCGACCAGCGTGCACAGCGGGTCGAGCAGGTGCTCGCAGTTGTCGAGCAGCAGCAGCAGGCGCTGCGGGCGCAGAACCTCGGCGATGGCTTCCGGGCGCGTCACTTCGAGCCGCAGGTCGAGCGCCTGCGCCAGCGCCTGCGTCACCATCTCGGGCGCCGTCAGCGCCGCCAGTTCGACCAGCCACACGCCGTCGGCATGCTGCTCGCGGCAGGCATGCGCCACCGCCTGCGCCAGACGCGTCTTGCCGATGCCGCCGGGGCCGACCACGCTGACCAGGCGCTGCCGGGCCAGCGCGGAGCACAGCGCCGCCTGGTCGCGCTCGCGGCCGAACAGCAGCGGCGGCTGCGCCGGCAGGTTGCCGTGCGGCCGCGCCGGCGCCGACGGCACAGCAGTATCGGGCGGTGGCGTGTCGGCGGCGACGAACTGGTAGCCGCGGCCGGGCACGGTGACGATCGCCGCCGGCCCGAGCAACTTGCGCAGCGCCGAGATCTGCACCTGCAGGTTGTTCTCCTCGACCACGACATGCGGCCACACCGTCTGCATCAGCTCGTTCTTGCTGATGACGCGCTCGCGCTGCTCGATCAGGGCCGTCAGCACATCGAAGGCGCGCGCGCCGATGGCCACCGTCGCGCCGTCGAGTTGCAGTTCACGCCGCGACGGCCGCAGACAGATGCGTCCCGACTGGAAGTCCTGCTCGTGGGCCATGGGGTGCGCAGATTCTAGGTTCGCGTTTCACAACGCTTAAGGTCTGAATCAGGCGGCCTAAGTACGGCAAAGGGGGTGTCGGCAGACAGTGCAGTCACCGCTTGCCCTTCCACCGAAACCCCAGGAGCCCCACCATGAACATCCCCCGCAGCACCCGCCTGTTTGCCGCCGTCGCCGCGGCCGCCGTGACCTCGACGCTCATGCACTTCGTGGTTTCGCTGGCCGAGCCGCAGCACCAGGACCATCGCCTGCTGTCGCTGGCTGCGAACCAAGTGTCCCCAGCCACTGCTGCGCAAGCGCCAACGGCGGCCGCGCCGCAGTCTTCCCGCATGGCGGCGCTGCAAAGCAGCCGCTAGACCCTTCGTCCTTCACCTTCAAGGAGACCCTGATGAAGAACTTGCTGATCCACGCCGCGTGCTTGATGATCTTGTGCCTCGGCACCGGCTGCGCCACGGTGCGCAGCGACGAATTGGCCGCATCGATCGAATCGATCGGCGACTGGGGCCGCGGCAACGCGGCGGCCACCGCCCAAGCCGAACAGGCTGTTCGCTCGGCGCCGGCGCCGGTGGCGAGCGCGAAGTAACCCCAACCCCGAGGAGACCCACATGCCCAAGTACCTGCTGCAAGTCAACTACACCGCCGAAGGCGCCAAAGGCCTGATCAAGGACGGCGGCTCGGCGCGCAAGAGCGCGGCGCAAAAGGCGGCCGAATCGCTCGGCGGACGCATCGAGTCGATGTACTTCGCGTTCGGCGACACCGACGCCTTTGTCATCGCCGAGATGCCCGATCACCCCAGCGTGGCGGCCATCACGCTGGCGCTGGCTGCCAGCGGCGGCGCCACGGGCCGCACCACCGTGCTGCTGACGCCCGAAGAGATGGACCTGGCCACGCGCAAGTCGCCGGCCTACCGGCCGCCTGGCCAATAAGGGGAACGTCATGACCACAGAAGACGAAGTTCGCAAGGCATCGAAGCAGTTCTATGCCGCCCTCTGCCGCATGGCCCAAGGTGATAGTGGCGCGATGGCCGACTGCTGGTCGCACAGCGCGGCCGTGACGGCGATGCACCCGATCGGCGGCCGCGAGGTCGGCTGGGAGGCCGTCAAGGCCTCGTTCGACGGCGTGGCCCAACTCGCGTCGGGCGGAGAAGTCGCCCTGAAGGACCCGCTCATCCGCGTCGTCGGCGACATGGCCTACGAAGCGGGCATCGAGCAGGGCCGGATCACGCTGGCGGGACAGCCGGTCACGATCGAGCATCGGGTGACCAACATCTACCAGCGCGAAGGCGGCGCGTGGAAGCTGGTCCATCACCACACGGATACGGCCGCGGCGATGCAGGACGTGGTGACCCGGCTGCAAACGGCGCAGGCCCACGCCTGAAGACGGCCGGTCAGACCTGGGCGCGCGACACCCGCAAAGGCCCCAGCCCGGGCGCGCCCAGCATCTGCCGGCAGGCGTGCAGCGCCGAGTCGATCGCGCCGGCGATCCAGGTGTGGTGCACGCTCAGGTGCTCGCCGGCAAAGTACACGTTGCCCTCGCTCTGGCGGGCGACGTTGAACAGGTTCTTGAATTGGCCGGGGAAGAACATCGCGTCGCCGGTCGACGGCTGCTCGCACCAGTTGACCTCGAAGGCCGAGACGAACAGCGGCGCGATCTCGACCTGGCCCCGATAAACCGTCTGCAGATCGCGCAGCGCCAGGCGCACACGCTCGCCCTCGGGCTGTGCCAGCCAGCCGACCGCATCGGTCATCCACGAGTAGAGCAGCAGCACGCCCGGGCCTTGGTCGCCGATGCCGTACGACGGATAGACGAACCAGCGGCTGGGCAGGTCGGTGATGCTCTGGCCGCCGTTCGCCGGTGCGGCCACCTGCTCCCAGAAGCGCGTCTTGAAGAGCAGCCCGATCTTGTACAGCGGCTCGAAATGCAGCGCGCGGATGGCGTGCGTCTTGGCCGGGCTCCAGCGCGGCGTGTCGATCATGCGCAGCGCGGCCGGCGGCAGCGCCATCAGCACCTTGTCGAACACGGCCGGCACGCCAGCGCCGTCCCAGCTCACCGCGACGCCGCCGCCGGGCGCATCGGCAACCGCCGTGACGCGAGCGCCGAGCGTGATGTTGGCCGCGCCGACGCAACGCGCCAACGCATTGGGCAGGCGGTCCATGCCGTTCTTGATCGTCTTCCACTGCGCCTGGCCGAAGTCCATGTTCTCGATCAGCAGCTCGGTGAAGCTGCTCTGGAACTGGTTGGTCTGCGAGGTCATGACCTCGACGTAGTTGATGCGCTCCTCGGACCACTTCAGCACCTGCGCCAGGTAGGCGCGGAAGGAATAGTCGTCGTACTCGACGATCTTCTTGAAGCCGGCGTCGAAGTCTTTCTCCAGCAGGTCGATCATCGGCTTGAAGGCGTCGTCGAGCAGTTGCGCTGCGCTCTTGCCGCCGGTGGCTGCGTGCGAGAAGCCAAGTTTCTGCGGGTTGGCGGCGGCGTACTTCGCGGTCATCGCCGATCCGTCGGGCGCGCACTGGCCATTGACGTAGACCAGATCGCGGCCCTGGCTGTCGAACAGCACATAGGGCATGGTCTCGATCGGGTCTTGCGGGTCGCTGTGGTTCAAGGCGTCGATCAGGTCGAACACGGGCTGCTGCTCGGGAATCTCGGGCAGGCGCATCGCGCCGGCTTCGAAATACTGGTTCGGGTTCGAGTTGAAGCGGTGCGTGTAGATGCGCCCGCCCAGACGCAGCGGGTCGGCTTCGAACACATGCACCGACGCGCCCTCGACCTGCAGGCGGCGCGCCGCGTACAGCCCGGCCATGCCGCCGCCGACGATGCCGACCTTGAGTTGGCGTGGATCGACCTTCGGGTGCGCGCCGGGGTCCGCCGTGCCGGGCGGTGTGTGTGCGCGTGCCCAGGCTTCGTAGGCGCGGCGCAGGCTGGGCTTGTCGGCCATGGTCAGTCTCCCGTGATGTTCTGCGCCGCGAGCACGGCCTGGTATTCCTTGTCCAAACCGTAGGTCTGCACGAAGGCCTTTTTCATCGGCGCCAGCACGGTGGCGAACTGCGCCTTCACGCTGTCGGGCACCGGGTTGACGTTGAGCTTGTACTGGCTCGACAGCAACTGCACCGCCTCTTCGCGCTTGGCCTTGGCGGTGGCGCAGAAGCGCGCGCAGGCGGCGGCCATCGCACTGCGGAACAGCGCCTGGTCGTCGGCCGCCAGGCTGTTCCAGAAATCGATGTTGACGATCTCCAAGTTGGTCAGCAGCTGGTGGCTGGTCAGGCTGACGTTCTTCGCCACCTCGGCCCATTGCATGTAGATCAGGTTGTACGAGGTGTTGGCCGCGGCGTCGATCTCGCCCTTGGCCAGCGCGTCCTTGACCTGGTGGTACTCGATGCCCACCGGCTCGGCGCCCAGCGCCATGAACGTGTCGTGCGAAGTGGTCGAGCCGTCGAAGCGGATCTTCAGGCCCTTGAAGCTGTCGGCACTGTCGATGCAGCGCTGGCGCAGGATGACGTCGCGAAAGCCGATCACCGAGTAGCCGAGCAACTGCACCGGAATCTTGCGCCGCGCGATGTGGGCGGCGATGGCGTCGGAGATCGGCGTGCCGAGCGACCAGATGCGCGTGTAGTCGTCGTAGCTCTTGTACAGGTACGGCAGGTAGCCGAGGCCGAACTCGGGCACATGGTCCTGGATGGCGTGGCCCGAGGTCATCTCGATCTTGCCGGCGAGCACGTCGTCGGTCAGGTCGTCGTCGGACGACGGCGGCGTGACCTCGACGGCGATGCGGCCCTGCGTGCCGGTGGCGATGGCATCGGCAAAGCCGTGCGCCACGTCGCGTCCGAAATGGCCTTCGGGCCAGAGCGAGCCGTAGGTGATCTTGCGTGGGCTGGCCATGGTGGTCTCCTGTGGTGTCGGGTCTCAATGGGCGCGAAGCAGTGCGCCCCAATCTTCGAGCTGCGCGCGCACGCCCATGCCGCGCAGCGCCAGCCACCAGGTGGCGGCGTTGACGGCCACGCTCGGCAGGCCGAGCCAGTCTTCAGCTTGCGCGGCGATGCGCGAAATCTTCAGGTCGGTGCCGAGCGCGACGATGGCCTGCGCGCCGGGCACCGCCGCGTCCTTCATCGCCTGGCGCAACTGCGGCGGCGGGATCTCGCCGATGGCGGTGGCCGAGCCTGCGCGCAGGCTCTTCTGCGCCAGCACCTCGACGCCGATGCTGGCGAAGAAGTCGGCCACCGGCTGGTCGGCGAGTTGCGGATACGGCGTCACCACGCCGATCTTGTTCGCACCGAGTGCGGCCAAGCCGGCGATCAACGCATCGACCGCGGTGAAGAGTTGCAGGCCGGTGTCGGCTTTGACCTTGGCCTTGAGTGCCTCGTTGCCCGCAAGGCCACCCCACAAGACGCTGATCGAGATGCCGAGCACGAGCGCATCGGGCTGGGCTTGCATCACATGCGTGATGGCATCGGGGATGCGCTTCTCGACGCCTTGGACGAAGACCGCCAGGTCACCCGGCGCCTGCCACTGCACCTGGTCGATGACGATGCGCGCCGTGGCGAGGGTCGCGCCGGGCACGCGCATCGACCAGTACTCGTCTTCGACCGTGAGGTTGGTGGCGGGGGTCAGCAGACCGAACTTGACGCCCCAGATGCCGTCAGCTGCCGTGGCCATCGTCGTCTCCTCCTGGTGCGAAACGATGGTAGCCACGATCGCTGCGCGGGCCAAGGCCCGCGCGAGAAAAAACGCTCTAGCGCGAGCGGCGGTACGGCTCTTCGAAGTCGAGAAAGTCTTTCTCGGCCAACGCATCGGCGACCCACGCCGCCACACCAGGCGCGGCCCAAACGCGATCGGCGTAGGCGCGGGCTGCATCCGACAGCGGCAGCGCATAAGTTCTCGCGCGCGCGACGACCGGCGCGTAGTAGGCATCGGCGATGCCGAACGCGCCGAACAGAAACGGCCCGCCGCTGGCAGCGAGCTGCTGCGACCACATCGCATCGATGCGCGCCAGGTCATCGCGCACACCGGACTGTTCGGCCAGCACGCGCGCGCCGACCTCGGGCAACGAGGCCTCGATGTTCATCGGGCAGTGGCTGCGCAGCGCGCCGAAGCCGGCATGCATCTCGGCGCAGATGCTGCGCGCGCGCGCCCGTTGCAGCGTGTCTTTCGGCCACAGCGGCAACTCGGGGTGGCGGTCGGCCAGCGCTTCGGCGATGGCCAGCGTGTCCCAGACGGCGAAGTCGTCGATCAGCAGCACCGGCACCTTGGCCACCGGCGTGTACTGCGCCAGCGCGCGGTAGAACGCCGAGTCCGGCGAGTAGGTGAGCCTGTCGAAGCGCAGCTTGATCTCTTCGAAGGCGATGTCGAACTGGCGCATCAGCACCCACGGCCGCATCGACCACGACGAATAGTTCTTGTTGCCGATCACCAGTTGCAGCATGCGTGTCTCCCGAAACGAAGCGCGCATGCTAGCGAAGCGCCGCGGCTCAGCGATGCGCTTCGTGCATCGCAGTCATGCGTGCCAGGTGACCCAGCCGGTGGTGGACGAGAGCAGCACCAGCAGACCGAAGACGATGCGGTACCAGGCAAAGCCGGTGAAGTCATGGCTCGAGACGAAACGGATCAGCCAGCGGATGCACAGCCAGGCGCTGAAGAACGCGAACACCGTGCCAACGGCGAACAGCGGCGCGTCGGCCATCGACAAGACCTCGCGGTCCTTCCACACCGAGTACGCGCCGGCGCCGATCAGTGTCGGCACGGCGAGGAAGAAGCTGAACTCTGCCGCCGCCTTGCGCGAGAAGCCGAACACCATTGCGCCGATGATCGTCGCGCCCGAGCGGCTGGTGCCCGGGATCAGCGCCAGGCATTGCACCAGGCCGACCTTGAGCGCATCCATCGCCGTCATGTCGTCGACGCTTTCGACGCGCGCCTGGCGCTGCCCTTCGAGATCACGCTCGCCGTAGTACGCGCGGTGGCGGCGCTCGACGATGAGAATCAGGATGCCGCCGACGATGAAGGCCAGCGCCACCGGCACCGGATGGAACAGGTGCGACTTGATGAAGCTGCCGAACAGCAGGCCGGCCACCACCGCCGGGCAGAACGCGATCAGCAGGTTGCGCGCAAAGCGTTGCGCCACCGGCTGGCTGGTGATGCCGGCCAGCGTGTCGGCAAAGCGCCGCCGGTACTCGACGATCACGGCGAACATCGCGCCGGTCTGGATGGCGACTTCGAACACCTTGACCATCGGCCCGGTGAAATCGAGCAGCGAGGCGGCAAGAATCAGATGGCCGGTGGACGAGATCGGCAGGAACTCGGTCAGACCTTCGACGATGCCCATCACTGCGGCCTTGACCCACATCATCCAATCCACAGCCGCCACCGCCTCGCGCACAAAGGCGCGGATGATACTCAGCGCAGCGGCGAGAACCGCAGCTCGAAGCAGCGTGCGGCGGCGACGCCGGCATTGTTCACGCCGGATGCTCTGATCTCGCGCAACCCTGGACCCCGCATGCGTTGACCCCGGCAGAGGCCGGCACTACATTGCTGACCCATTGGTCAGTAAACAGATGCCTGCCACCACGACGATCAGTCAACGCCAGCGGCGCAAGGACGCGCGCCCGCTCGGAGCTGCTCGATGCCGCGCTCGAACTTTTCGTCGAGAAAGGTTTCGCTGCCGCACGTGCCGAAGAGGTGGCGCAGCGCGCCGGCGTTTCCAAGGGCACGCTCTACCTCTACTACCCGAGCAAGGAAGAGCTGTTCAAAGCGGTGATCGTGCGCAATCTCACGTCGCGCATCGCCGACACCGCGCAGCAGGTGCAGGCCTGGAGCGGCGAGATGGCGCCACTGCTCGACAGCCTGCTCGTGCAGTGGTGGCAGCAAACGTACGCCAGCCCGGCCTCGGGCGTGTTCAAGATCCTGATCTCCGAGATGCGCAACTTCCCCGAGATCGCCGAGTACTACGTGCAGCAGGTCATCGAGCCGGGCTCGGCGCTGATCGGCGGCATCATCGCGCGCGGCATCGCCAGCGGCGAGTTTCGCGCCGTTGCCGTCGACAGCGCCGTGCACTCGCTGGTGCTGCCGATGGTGATGCTGTGCGTGCACAAGCATGGCCTGGCAGCGTGCACTCCGCACCAGATCGATGGCCAGCGCTTCATCGCCGAGCATGTGGCGCTGGTCGTGCGCGGGCTGCGCGAGGCCCGCGCCTAGAATGCCGCCGACTTCGAAACCAACCACCGTCATGAACGTCGAACAAGCCCGCTTCAACATGATCGAGCAGCAGATCCGCCCCTGGGAAGTGCTCGACCAGGGCGTGCTGTCGCTGCTCGCCGTGGTGCAGCGTGAGGAGTTCGTGCCGCCGGCGTATCGCGCGCTGGCCTTCATCGACACCGAAGTGCCATTGCCCGAGGGCCAGTGCATGCTGGCGCCGCGCGTCGAAGCGCGCTTGCTGCAGGAGTTGAAGCTGGCGCGCCATGAACAGGTGCTCGAAGTCGGCGCCGGCTCGGGCTTCATGGCTGCGCTGCTGGCGCATCAGGCCCAGCGCGTGACGACGCTCGAGATTCGCCCGGCCCTGGCCGCCATGGCGCGCGCCAACCTGCAGCGCGCCGGCATCAGCAACGCCACGGTGACAGAGGCCGACGGCGCGCACGGCCTGCCCGCGCAGGCGCCGTTCGATGCCATCGTGCTCTCGGGCTCGGTGGCCGAGGTGCCGGCGGCGCTGCTGGCGCAGCTGAAAATCGGCGGCCGGCTGGTGGCCATCGTCGGCCAGGAGCCGGTGATGCACGCCGTGCACATCAGCCGCGTCGCCGAGCAGCAATACAAGCGCGTCGAACTGTTCGACACCGTGGCGCCGCGGCTGTCGGGCTTCGGCGAACCGACGCGGTTCCAGTTTTGACGCATTCGGTCACGACGCCGTGGGCATGCCCCGCGGTACAACACACGCTTCGCCAAGAGAGTCGCCCATGATGACCCGTCCCCTGCTCACCGTGCTGACCCTGGCCCTGTTCGCTGCGCTGCCCGCGCGCGCGCAGAGCCTGCAAGAGCTCTACGAAGCCGCACGGGCCTACGACGCGACGTACCTCGCGGCGCGCGCGCTCGCCGATTCGGCGCTGTACCGCGCCGAGCAGGCCAAGGCGCTCGGCCGGCCGAGCGTCGGCTTGAACGCCGTCGGCTCGCGCGCTGAAATCGACCCGCCGGCGTTCTCGCGCAAGAACACCAACTCGCTGCAGGCCGGCCTGGCCGCCGAGCAGTGGCTGTTCAACCGCGCCAACGCGGCCACGATGTCGCAGGCCGAGAAATCGCTGGTGCTGGCGCAGGCCGATCTGCAAACCGCCGAACAGGAGCTGGTCGTTCGCCTGGCGCAGAACTACTTCGACGTGCTGGCTGCGCAGGACGCCCTGACCACCGCGCAGGCCAACAAGAAGGCCATCAGCGAGCAGCTCGCCTCGGCCAAGCGCAATTTCGAAGTCGGCACGGCGACGATCACCGACACGCGCGAAGCGCAGGCGCGGTTCGACCTGGCCACGGCGCAGGAGATCGCCGCCGACAACGACCTGCTGACCAAACGCATCGCGCTCGATCAACTCGTCGGCCGCACCAACGTGCAGCCCAAGCCGCTGGCTGCGCCGGTGGCGCTGCCGGCATTGCAGCCGCCTTCCGTGGACGATTGGGTGAGCCTGGTCGATCAGGCGCCGCTGGTGCGCCGGGCGCAGCTCAACTACGACATCGCGCAGATCGAAAACGAAAAGGCCAAGGCCGGCCACCTGCCCACCGTCAGGCTCGAAGGCTCGCTCGGCGGCAGCCGCGCCACCGGCAGCTTTCCCGATCTGCAGGGCAACGCCGGCAACACCAAGAACGCGTCGATCGGCGTTCGCCTGTCGATGCCGCTGTATGCCGGCGGCGCGATCGACAACCGCGTCAAGGAAACCGTGTCGCTGCAAGAGCAGGCGCGCAACAACTTCGACGCCGCACGCCGCGGCGTCGCACAGAGCACGCGCCAGGTCTTCTTCGGCGTGCAGTCCGGGCAGGCCCAGGTCAAGGCGCTCGAAGCCGCCGAGTCGTCGAGCAAGCTGGCACTCGAAGCCACGCAGCTCGGCTACCGCGTCGGCGTGCGTGTCAACCTCGACGTGCTCAATGCGCAGACGCAGCTCTTTCAGACGCAGCGCGACCTGTCCCGCGCGCGCTACGACGTGGTCGTCAACGGCCTGCGCCTGCGCCAGGCCGCCGGCAATCTGCAGCCGGGCGATGTCTCGGCGGTAAACGCGCTGCTGGCCAGGTAGAGCCAACGGCCTGACCTCGACCTGACCCTTGCACAGCGGCGACTCTAGAACTGCGTGACCGCTTCGAGCCGCGCTGCCTTCTTGCGCAAATACATGTCGCGGTCGGCATGCTTGACCAGCGCCTCCGCATCGGCCGCGTCGCCCGGGTACACGGCCAGGCCGACCGAGCCGGTGAAGGCCACCGAACTCTGGCCCTGGCTGTCGGCCGAGGCTTCACTGAGCGAGGCCTCGACCTTGGCGCGCACATGCTCGGCGGTGACGCGGTCGGGCAGATCGGGCAGCACGATGACGAACTCGTCGCCGGCGTAGCGGGCGACGAGGTCGCCATCGCGCACGCAGGCGTTCAGGCGCGCCGCCACGTCGACCAGCGCCTGGTTGCCGGCCTGGTGGCCGAGCTCGTCGTTGACGCGCTTGAAGCCGTCGAGGTCGATGAAGAGCACGCCGATGGCGCGCCGGATGGCGCCGACGCGGTGGCCGTGGATCAGCGTGTTCAGGCGCCGCGTCGCCGCTTCGCGATTGGCGAGGCCGGTCAGCGCGTCGGTGCGCAGGCGCGACTGCATCGACTCGAAGCCGCGCGCCAGGTCGCCGATCTCGTCGCGCCGCGTCACGCCGACCGGCACATCGAAGTCGCCGTCGCCGATGCGCCGCGCGGCGTCGGTGAGCGCGCGCAGGTCGCGCGCCACCCAGGCGTAGAACAAGCCGCCGCCGATGACCGCGATCAGCAGCGCCAGCGCCGCCAACCAGACGGTGCGCATCAGGTTGCCGGCGATGCCGGCGGTGAAGTCGCGCTCGGGCACGCCGACGACGACCAGCCAGTCGAGCCCGGCGGCGTCTTTCAGGCGGTCGAAGGCGATGTACACCGGCTGCCCGTCGTCGTCGGTGAAGCTGCGTGTCTGCGGCAGCTCGAGGCCGGGCGCGGCGGCGAGCGCGCGCTGCATTTCGGCAAAGCCGGCGCGCACCAGCGGCTGCGTGCTCGCCGAGGCTTGCAGGCGCGTCATCGCACCATCGCCGCCGCGGGCCACGTTGGCGCCGGCCGATGTGGCGATCAGGTCGCCGCCGGGCTCGACGATGAAGGCAAAGCCGTGCGCCGAGATGCTGAGCGCGGAGACGAAGTCATTCAACGCGCGCAGCGAGACGTCGGTGGCGACGACGCCCTGCACCTGCCCCTGCGGCGACAGCACCTTGCGCGCGCGCGTGGACACCAGCTCGTTGGTGCGAAAGTCGATGTAGACCGAGGTCCAGGTGTGCGCATCGGCCGACTGGCCGGCCTTGTACCAGGGCCGCTCGCGCGGCTCGTACAGCCGCGTCTCTTCGGACATCAGGCGCTCGTCGCCGTCGATGCCGGCAAAGCGCGTGATGCGGCGCTGCTGCGCCGGCGTCGTCTTCACGCGCACTTCGGCCTCGCGGTCGGACAGGCGCTTGACGCCGAAGAACTGGCCGCTGCGCGAGCCGTAGTAGACGTAGTCGTTGGGGTCGGTGTGCAGCGAGGTGGCGATCCAGAAACGGCGGCGCAAGGCGCTCAGTTCGCCCTCGATCGAATCGGGCATCGGCATGCCGTCGGGGAACGCCGCTTCGAGCACGGCGCGCGAGCCGACGACGTGGCGCTCGACGGCCTGGCCGATGCGCCCGCGCGTTTCGAGCAGCAGCCGCGTGGCCACGGCATCCACCGCTTCGCGGCCCGCCGTGTACGACAGCCAGCCGATCACCGCCGCCACCGCAACGACGAGTGCCGCCGAGGGCAGGATCAGCATCTTGCGCAGCGACCAGGCGCTGCGCGGTGTGGCGATCGAAGGAACGTTCATCGGCGGGGCCGGGCTTTCGTTGTGGCGGCGCAGTCTAGGGCCTGCCAACGTGGTCGTCGCTGCGCTCATCGTGCGGCCTTCAGCGTTGCGCCGCGGCGGCGGTCTGCTGCGGCGACGGCGCCTTGCCTCGGGCCATCGCGCTGCTGCCGTGCGGGCCGAACGCGGCTGCCAGTGCAGCGACGACGAGGGTGAATACAAAACGCTTCATGCTGTATCTCGATCTTTCGAATCTTCAAATAGCACCCGGCCACACGCCGCTCTGGCCACTGTTCACAGCGTATGTTTTGCGGGCACGCCGCACATCGGTCATTTGTTGGGCTCGGACCTATACCCAGGTCTGGGTTGGCGGCCGATAAACAGCCGTTCGGGCTGAGGTATCGAAGGGCTTCGATACCTCAGCCCGAACGGTTCCCACGCAGTCGGCAACAACTGCGTTTCACGCCGGCGGTGGAACGATCTTGTGTTTAAGCGCCTTCAACACCGCCTCGGTGCGGTTGTCGACTTGCAGTTTCGACAGGATGTTGGTGATGTGGAACTTCACCGTCGGCAGCGCCACCGCGAGTTCGGCGGCGATCTCCTGGTTGTTGAGGCCGCGCGTCATCGCCGCCAGCAGCTCGCGCTCGCGTGGCGTCAGGTCGGCGCCGGGCGCGGGTTCGAGCGTGGCGCTGATCATCGCTTCGGCGACCTCGGGCGCAAGCACGCGTCGGCCGCCGTGGGCGGCACGGATCATCTGCGCCAGGTCCACCGCCGAGGCGTTCTTCAGCAGGTAGCCGTTGGCGCCGGCGGCCATCGCGCGCCGCACCTCGATCGGCTCGCCTGAACTGGTGAGCATCAGGAATCGGGTGCTCGGCATCGTCTGGCGCAAGCGGCTCATCGCCGAGATGCCGTCCAGGTGCGGCATCGAGATGTCCATCAGCACCACGTCGGGCTGCAATGCGGGGATCAGGCCGAGCGCTTCGCGGCCGTCGCCGGCCTCGCCGACGAGTTCGAGATCGGCCTGCGCGCCGATCGCGGCGGCCAGGCCGGTGCGCACCATCGGGTGGTCGTCGACGATGAAGACGCGGATCCTCGAAGCGGTGGACGGCATCACGCTAGTTTGCACCGACGGTCGTGCCGTCGTGCCGCCATTCGACGCTGACGGTCGTGCCCTCGCCGCGCACGCTGTCGATCGACAAGCGCAGGCCCATCCAGCTCGCGCGCTCCTGCATGCCGACCAGGCCGAGGTGCCCGGGCGGCGGCGGCGCGGCGCTGTCGAAGCCGCAACCGTCGTCGCGCACTGCCAGACGGATGCGCTCGGGCGTGGCCCGCAGGTCCACCGTGACACGCTGCGGCCGGGCGTGGCGCATGGCGTTGTTCAAGGCTTCGTGCGCGATCATGAAGAGCGCGTATTCGAGTGCGGTGTCGTGGTGCACGGCAGCACCGTTGGTGTCGGCGCCGGTGAACTGCACCACCACCACGTCCTGCACGCTGCGCTGGTGGCGCTGCACCTCGTGCGCCAGCGCCGCGGCCAGGCCGTGGTCAACCAGCAGCGGCGGGCGCAGCTCCGACATCAGGCCGCGCGTGTCGGCAATCGACACGTCGAGCGCCTGCACCAGCGGCCCCACCACCTGCGCCACCTCGCCGCGCAGCACGGCAGCGTCGGTCTGCGTGGCCGAGCGCGCGCGCAGCGCTTCGAGGCTCAGCTTGGCGCCGTAGAGCGTCGGCGCAAAGCGGTCGTGCAGCACCTGCGCCAGCTCGCGCCGCTCGCGCTCTTCGGTGCTCATCAACTGGTGCGTCAGCTGCGACAGGTCGCGGCGCTGGCGGTGCAGCTCGATCGACGCGTGGCGCTGCACGCTCACGTCCATCACCGCAACGATGCGCGCCGCGCGGCCGGCCCAACGCAGTTGCCGCGACGCCATCTCGACGTCGATCGTCTCGCCCGAACGCAGCCGGTGCTGCCAGACCACGGCGTGGTGTTCCTGCTGCCGCGTCTCGGCGAAGGCGGCGGCCAGGTCGTCGCGCGCTTCGGGCAGGCAGACGTCGAGCGCCGTCATGCCGAGAAAGTCGTCGCGCCGCCAGCCGTACTTGTGCAGCGCCGCGGCGTTGACTTCGAGAAAGTGCAGCGTCTCTTCGTCGACCACCCACATCGGCAGCGGGTGCAGCTCGAACAGCTCGCGGTAGCCGGTGGTGCTGTCGTCGGCCAGCGCCTGCGTCGCCGAGATCTGCTGCAGCATCGCGCGCGCCGCTTGCCCCAGCATCACCGACTCGCGCGTGCCTTGCACCGGGATGCGCTGCGGCGAGTAGTCGAAGCGTTGGCGCGCCTGGTCGAACGCCGCCGAGAGCTCGCGCAGCGGCCGCGCCAGGCGCTGCACCAGCCACAGCACCAGCGGCAAGGTCAACAGCGCACCGAGCGCCGCGGCGCCCCAGGCGCGCGCGGCCTGCCCGTTGGCGCGCGGCAGTGCCAGGCCCTCGGGCTGCGCCTGCACGAGGCGCAGGCCGAGGGCGTTGACGGCGGCGCTGCCCTGCACTCGCCGGCCGGCGACGAGCGTCGGCGCCGTGCCCGCCGTGCGCACCCACTCGGGTGCGGCCGGCGGCGTGCGCGCCAGCAGCGCCGCCGCAAAACCAGCCTGCGCACACCGCGCCTGGCCGTCGCGCCCGACCAGCGCCCAGGCCGCGCCGGCAGGCAGCGCGTCGGGCAGCAGCCGCGCCGCGATCGCCTCGCAGCCGATCGACGACACGATCACGCCCGACAGGCGCTCGGCGCTGTCACGCAACGGCTGCACCGCGCGCAGCACGGCGGCGCCGTTGGCCGGCTCGTCGCTGAGCAGCGGGCCGCGCACGACTTCGTCGAACCAGCGCCGGCCGCTGACGTCGGCGCCGCTGCGCAAGTCGCCGCCACCGACGGCGACGCGGCCGCGCTCGTCGATCCAGACGATGGCCGGCGCGTCGGCCCAGGCGCTGCGGATCGACTGCGCAACGCGCGCCGCGGCGGCGTCGTCGCCGAGCGCCGCGCGCCATTGCGGCTGTGCGGCCACCAGCGCCAGCAGGCGCTGGTGTTCATCGAGCAGCGCGCGCACGGCGGCGGCGTCGCGCGAGGCCCGGGCCGCAAGTTCGGCCTCGGCATGCGCGTTGTCGCTCTCGGCGCTCCAGCGCGCGTCGAGAAACGCCGCGGCCAGGGCCGCCAGCACGAGCAGCGCCATGAACGCCGCGCCGAGAAGCACCGCCATCGGCCAGGGGCGCGCTGCGGGCGGCGGTGATGGAGGCGATGGCATGGCCATCGGCGCATCATGCATTCGATGCTTTTTTCGGCGCAGTCATCTACCTGCCTGAGTCGAGGCCGGTGAGCAGCATCGCGATGCGCTGCGCCATGCGCTCGTTGGCACCGCGGTGCGAGATGCCGAACGACAGCGCCTGCTCGACCCACTCGTTGCGCTGCGGGTCATCCACCAACGCCACGGCGCGGTGCACGGCGCTGGCCATGTCCTGCACGCGCGCCGCGGCGCCGGCGTCGATGGCCATGTTCGCCGCCTCTTCGAAATTGAAGGTGTGCTGGCCCATCAGCAGCGGGCAGCCGCAGGCCGCGGCCTCGATCAGGTTCTGGCCGCCGAGCGGCGCAAAGCTGCCGCCGAGCAGCGCCACGTCGGCCAGCGCGTAGTACAGCGGCATCTCGTGCATCGAGTCGCCGATCCAGACGTCGCATTGCAGCGCCTCGGGCGGCGGCTCATCGGTCCAGGTGCTGCGGCGGGCGACGGAAAAACCGGCCTGCTCGGCCATCTGCGTCACATCGTCGAAGCGCGGCGCGTGGCGTGGCACCACCACCAGCAACGGCCGCGGCTCGCGCAACGCACGCCAGGCATCGAACAGGCTCTCCTCCTCGCCTTCGCGGCTGACCGCCATCAGCACCACGGGGCGCTGCAGCAGCGCCCGCCACTCGTGGCCGCGCACCAGCAGTTTCGGCGGCGGCGTGAGATCGAACTTGGTGTTGCCGCAGACCTCGACCGCGCGTGCGCCGAGCTCACGAAAGCGCTGCGCGTCGCGCGCGGTCTGCGCCAGGATGCGGGTGAAGGCATCGAGCGCCGGCAGCAGCAGGCGCGCGAAGCGCCGTCCCTGGCGCTGGCTCTTCGGCGACAGCCGCGCGTTGGCCAGCACCATCGGGATGTGCAGCGCCTGCGCGCGCGCCATCAGGTTCGGCCAGACCTCGGTTTCCATGATGATGCCGACCGCCGGCCGGTAGCGACTGAGAAAGCGCCGCACCGCCCCCGGCGTGTCGTACGGCAGCCAGGCCTGGTCGTCCTCGTGTTCGAGCAGTTCCAACCCGGCCTGCACGCCGGTGGCGGTGCTGCATGTCAGCAGCAGGCGCATCTCCGGCAACTCGGTGCGCAGCGCCTTGATCAGCGGCCCGGCCGCGCGCGTCTCGCCGAGCGACACCGCGTGCACCCAGACCACGCCGCCGCGGCCGCGCCGCGGCTTGATGGCGTAGTGGCCCAGGCGCTCGCCAATGCGCTTGCGGTACACCGGCTCATGGCGGCCCTTCCACCACAGACGCGCCAGATAGACCGGCGTCAGCAGACGCAGGACGATCGAGTACAGCCCACGGATCAGGGTCTCGAGCACGAAGGCTAGTGGGCAGCAGCGGCGACCTTGGCGTCGGGCTTCACAGACTTCAATGCCGCCATCATCACGCCCTCGATGCGATGCAGCGCCTCTTGCGTGTGGCCCTCGAAGCGCATCACCAGTACCGGCGTCGTGTTGCTGGCGCGGATCAGGCCGAAGCCGTCGGGCCAATCGACACGCACGCCGTCGATGGTGTTGATCTCGGCGCCGTCGAATTTCAACCGGCCGTCGGCAACACGCGCCTGCAGCTCGGTGACCATGCGGTGGTGCTCGCCCTCCTCGCACGGCACGTTCAACTCCGGCGTGTTGAAGCTCGTCGGCAGCGCGTTCAGCACCGCGCTCGGGTTCTTGGAGCGCGACAGGATCTCCAGCATGCGCGCGGCGCAGTACGTCGCATCGTCGAAGCCGTACCAGCGTTCGCCGAAAAAGATGTGGCCGCTCATCTCGCCGGCGATCGGCGCTTTCAACTCCGCCATCTTGGCCTTGATCAGCGAGTGGCCGGTCTTGTAGATCATCGGCACGCCGCCGGCGGCGCGGATCGCCGGTGCCAGGCGCTGCGTGCACTTGACGTCGTAGATCACTGTCGCGCCCTTGTTGCGCGAGAGCACGTCGGTCGCCAGCAGCATCAACTGGCGGTCGGGGTAGATGATCTGCCCGTCCTTGGTGACGAGCCCGAGGCGATCACCGTCGCCGTCGAAGGCGATGCCGAGTTCGGCGTCGGTGCTCTTCACGCGCGCGATCAGCTCGGCCAGGTTCTCCGGCTTGCTCGGGTCCGGATGGTGGTTGGGGAAGTCGCCATCGACTTCGGAGTACATCTCGTCGACCGTGCAGCCGAGCGCGCGCAGGATCTGCGGCGACGATGCACCGGGGATGCCGTTGCCGGAATCGACGACGATTTTCATCTTGCGCGAGAGCTTGGCGTCACCCGCGATGCGCGCCGTGTACTCGGGCCCGATGTCCATCTTCGCCGTGCGGCCCTTGCCCTGCGTGTAATCGTCGGCCTCGATGCGCGCTTTGAGGCGCTGGATCTCGTCGCCGTAGATCGCGCGCCCGGCCATCACCATCTTGAAGCCGTTGTAGTCCTTCGGGTTGTGGCTGCCGGTGACCTGGATGCCCGAGCGGCAGCCGTGTTGGGCGCGCGTCGCGGCCACGTAGTACAGCATCGGCGTCGTCACCGCGCCGATGTCCACCACGTCCAGGCCCGTCGAGGCCAGCCCCTTCATCAGCGCCTTGACCAGGCCCGGCCCCGAGAGCCGGCCGTCGCGGCCGACCGCCACCGCGCGCTCGCCGGCCTTGATGGCCTCGCTGCCGAAGGCCCGGCCGAGGTGTTCGGCAAAGCGCTCGTCGATGGTCTGGCCGACCACACCGCGGATGTCATAGGCCTTGAAGATCGAGGCGGCAACTTTCATGGGCTTCTCCTGCTCTGGGCGGCGATTGTAGGCACGGCGACGAGGCTGCACGCGCTGACGGCGGCCGAATGGAGCCCTATCCATGACGGCGCAATCGGCGTAAGTTCAAGCCCAGGGCGCAGCCCGTGCCGCGCCACCTGCCGAGGAGCCGCTGCCATGAACCGCAATGCCGTCCTGCCGACGTTTCGCCTCCAGAACGGTGCCTCGATCGCAGCGGCCGAACCCTGGCAGACGCAGCCGGCAACACTCGACTCGCCGGCCGTGTCGGTGATGACCGATCTGTCGCGCGTCAAGGCGGCCACGGTGCCGCCCTCGGCGCAATTGCGCCAGGCCGAGCAGGCCATGATCTACCTCGGCGTGCGCATGCTCTTCGTCGTCAGCGAGATGCCGGCCATCGTTGGCCTGGTGACGACGACCGACCTGCACGGCGACCGCCAGATGCGCCTCGTGCACGAGCGCGGCGTGCACTGGGACGAGCTCTGCGTCGCCGACGTGATGACGGCACTGTCGGCGCTCGACGCGATTCCGTTCGCGGCGCTGCGCAGCGCGTCGGTGGGCGATCTGGTGGCCACGCTGCAGCGCTTCGGCCGCAACCACCTGCTCGTCGTCGAGCCCGGCGACGCAGCCGCGCCGCAGCGCGTGCGCGGCGTCGTCTCGCGCTCGCAGATCGAACGCCAGACCGGCCAGGCGATCGCCATCACGCCGATCGCCACCACCTTTGCCGAGATCGAGCGCGCGCTGTCTTGAGCGCACGTCGGGTCACGGCGCGACGTCGGCCCAGCGCGCGGCCGCCTGCGACGCCAGGCAGGCTTCGATGAACGCCATCGTGTGCACCCCGTCTTCAATGCGCGGATACGGGCGCGCCACCACGGCTTCGCCGAGCGACAGCGCGATGCGCTCCTGCGCCACTTCGGCATAGATGTTGGCGAAGGCCTCGCGCAGCCCTTCCGGGTGGCCGCGCGGCGTGCGCCCGGCGGCAATCACGTCGGCTGACAGACCGGCATCGCCGCGGCCGATGGTGCGCAGCGGCTCGCCCTGCAACGCCAGCTTGAGGTAGCTCGGCTCGCGGTGCCACCAGTCGAGCAGGCCGCGCTCGCCGCAGACGCGCAGGCGGATGTCGTTCTCGGCACCGGCCGCGGCCTGCGTGGCGGTGAAGGTGCCGCGTGCGCCGTTGCCGAACTCGAGCAGCGCCGACACATGGTCGATCACCTGGCGGCCCGGCACCAGCGCACCGGCGTCGGCCGCCACGCGCGCGACGCGCTGGCCGCTGACGAAGCAGGCCAGATGCTGCGCGTGGCAGCCGATGGCGCTCATCACCAGCGCCAGGCCGCTGCGCGCCGGGTCGAGCAGCCAGCGTGTGCGATTGTTCTGCGGCCCGTCCTCGAGCCGTGCCGCCATGCTGCCCTGCAGATACTCCACCTGCACCAGGCGCACCGCACCGATGGCGCCGCTGCGCACCAGGGCGCGCGCGTGGCGGATCATCGGATAGGCCGAGTAGCCGTGCGTGATCGCCACCAGCCGCTGCGAGCGCCGCGCACGTGCCGCCAGATCCAGCGCCTGGGCATGGGTCTCGGTGACCGGCTTGTCGCAGATCACGTCCAGGCCGGCATCGAGCGCCGCGGCAGCATGCATGTGGTGCGTGTCGTTGGGCGTCATGATCGCAACCGCCTCGATGCCGTCGGCGCGCTGCGCTTCGCCGCGCAGCATCTCGCCTGCGCTGCCGTAGCTGCGCACGGCGTCGACGCCGAGCAGCGGCCCGGCGGCACGCGAGCGCGCCGCGTCACTCGAGAACACGCCGGCGCACACGCGCCACCAGCCGTCCAGCTCGGCTGCGCTGCGGTGCATTTGCCCGATCCACGAATCGGGACCGCCGCCGATCACCCCCAGGCGCAGCGGCCGGCCGAAACGTTGGCGCAGCGATTCCATGGCGCGCTCCTTGTGATGCGAACCACTGTACAGGCCGGCCGCGTGAAGAGTTCGCGTGATGCAGTGCACGCCGAGCCGCCAACGGCCCCCTGCTGCCCTCGCTGCCCGCCCAACAATGGCCCGATCCATCCAGTTGAAACAAAAAAAGGAAGCAACATGGACCTGCACCGTCTGATCCACGGGGCCGCGCTGTGCGTGGCCCTGCTCATCCCCGCCGCCGCCGCGGCCCAGAGCGCGGCCGACGACGCGCTGCAGCGCCGCTGCTGGCAGGCCACCACGGCCGAGCGCACCGCGGTCGATCTGCGCGATCCGGTGGCGGTGAGTTTCACCAACATGAAGAACGGCTACGCGGTGCGTTCGCCGTTCTGGGTCGAGTTCGGCGTGCGCGGCATGGGGGTCGTTCCGGCCGGCAATGCGCACGACAAGGCCGGCCATCACCACCTGCTCGTCAACAAGGCGCTGCCGGCGAACCACCGCGAGAAGATCCCGTTCGACGATTCGCACCGTCATTTCGGCAAGGGCCAGACCGCAGCCGCGATCGACCTGCCGCCGGGCAAGCACACGCTGCGCCTGCTCTTCGCCGACCACGAGCACCGGCCGCACTTCGTCTTCAGCCCCGAGATCACGGTCAACGTGCTCGCCAAGCGTGGTGCTGCCGCACCGCGCATCGACGAGCGCGACTTCGCGGCCACCTGCGCCGCCTGGTACCAGGACGTGATGACGACGCCGCGCGCGGCGGCCAAGGAGGTCTACGCGAAGAACGTTCGCGACGGCGAGCAGGTGGTCAGCCCGCTGCGCCTGGGCCTCGGCGCCGTGGGCTTCGGCATCGCGCCGGCCGACAAGCCCGTCAAGGACACCGGCCACTTCGTTGTCACCGTCGTTCAAGGCGGCAAGCCGCTGGCCCGCCATGTCTGGAGCGACGGCCGCACCGAGGCCGTGCTCGATCTGCCGCGCGGCGAGGTCGAGCTGCAGCCGGCGCTGCTGGCCGCCGACGGCAAGACGCTGCTGCAAGGCGAGCCGGTGCGCCTGACGGTGCTGCGCAGCTCGCTCTGACGCCTGCGCCCGCGGGCGCAGGCACAGGTCCGAAAACGGCGAGTCCCGATCCGCGTGCGGCCTATCATGGCTGCACCGTGAGCGCAGAGCACCGCCCCACTCCCATCGACGCGCAGGCCGCCTACCGCGCGCTGCTGGCGCACGACGCGCGCTTCGACGGGCGCCTGTTCGTCGGCGTCACCTCGACCGGCGTCTACTGCCGCCCGGTGTGCCGCGTGCGCACGCCGATGCAGCGCAACTGCCGCTTCTTCCACAACGCGCCGAGCGCCGAAAGCGCCGGCTTTCGGCCCTGCTTGCGCTGCCGGCCCGAACTGGCGCCGGGGCTGTCGCTGGTCGATTCGCCGCAGGTGCTGGCGCAACATGCGGCGCGCATGATCGACGAGGCGGCGCGCAGCGGTGATGACCTCTACCTGCCCGCGGTGGCCGAGCGGCTGGGCGTCACCGACCGCCACCTGCGCCGCATCTTCGCCGCCGCGCATGGCGTCTCGCCGATCGACTACCTGACGACGCAGCGCCTCTTGCTCGCCAAGCGCCTGCTCACCGACACGCCGTTGGCCGTGACCGAGGTCGCGCATGCCAGCGGCTTTGCCAGCCTGCGCCGTTTCAACGATGCCTTTTCGACGCGCTACCGCATGAGCCCGACGGCGCTGCGCAAAGAGCGCGACTTCATGCCACGCGGCGTGCTGGTGCTGCGCCTGGCGTACCGGCCGCCGTACGACATCGACGCGGTGCTGGCCTTCATCGCCGCGCGCTGCGTGCGCGGCGTCGAAGCGGTCGATGCGGCCACGCTGTCGCTGCGGCGCACGCTCGGCGTGATGCACCGCGGCCAGCGCCTCACTGGCTGGCTGGCCGGCCGCTTCATCGCCGAGCGTTACGAGTTCGCGCTGCAGGTCTCGGCGTCGTTGTTGCCGGCGCTCGGCACGGTGCTGGAGCGCGTGCGCCAGGGGCTCGATCTCGATGCCGACCCTGCCCTGATCGACCCCGTGCTGCACGGCGTGCCGGGCCCGGCGACGGCCGGCCTGCGCACCCCCAACGGCATGGACGGCTTCGAGTCCGCCGTGCGCGTGATCCTCGGCCAGCAGGTCACGGTGGCCGCCGCGCGCACGCTCGTCTCGCGCCTGGTCGAGCGCTTCGGCACGGCCATAGCAACGCCGCATGCCGACCTGACGCGCTGCTTCCCCGATGCGGCCACGCTCGCTGCGGCGAGCGCCGAAGCCATCGGCACGCTCGGCATCGTGCGCCAGCGCGTCGGTGCGTTGCAGGCGCTGGCGCGTGAAGTGCACGCCGGCCGCATCGCCCTGCACCGCGGCGCGCCGCTGGCCGCCACGCAAGAGGCGTTGCGCGCCCTGCCCGGCATCGGCGAGTGGACGGTGCAGTTGATCTCGATGCGCGCACTGGCCTGGCCGGATGCGTTTCCCGCCACCGACATCGGCGTCTTGAATGCGCTCGGCACGCGCGACGCCAAGGCGGCGGCGCAACGAGCCGAGGCCTGGCGGCCGTGGCGCTCGTACGCCGTGATGCGGTTGTGGCGATCTTTGGAGACTGGAACATGACGACGATCAAAACCGCTTTCGACGGCGTGCCGCTGGTGGCACAAGCCGTCATCGACTCGCCCGTCGGCCCGCTGACGGCGCTGGCCACGGCCAAGGGCATTGCAGGCCTATGGTTCGACGCGCAACAGCATCACCCGGGCGATCTCGACGCGCCGCTGGATGCAAAGAACCCGCAGATCGCAGCGATGCGGCGCTGGCTCGATGCGTACTGGTCGAATCAGGACCCATCGCCGCGCGACGTCACGCTCGACCTGCACGGCACGCCGTTCCAGCGCGCCGTGTGGCAGGCACTGCTCGGCATTCCGTTCGGCCGCACCAGGACCTACGGTGAGATCGCGACGCAGCTCGCGACGCCTGGTTCCGGACCACGCGCGGTGGGCACGGCGGTCGGCCGCAACCCGGTGTCGATCTTCGTGCCCTGCCACCGCGTCATCGGCGCCAACGGCTCGCTCACCGGCTACGCGGGCGGCCTGCCGCGCAAGGAAAAGCTGTTGCAGCATGAAGGGGTGCTGTTGGTATGAAAAGTGCACGCGCATCGACATCCGCCTACGGCCCGTTGTGTGAGTTCGCGACCGTCCGCAAATACGGTGCTTCGCCTGTGATGTGCCGAATGCAAGGCATGGGGCCGGCCGGCGCCGGGCTGCGGATGCGACTCCCCGCTGCGCGGGGTGCGCTGCGGTACTCGCCCGGGGGTCGCGCCGCAGAACTCTCTTCACTCGCTGCGCTCGTTGTGCTCGAACAGCTGCGGCGAGTCAGTTGTGGAAGCGCGCGGGTACGCGCGCCGACCCCAGGGCTGCGTTCCTCGCCGTCGCATAAGCAGCCCGGCGCCGGCCGGCCCCATGCCTTGCGGGGGAGGATCGTTCTTGGGGAAGGGTGTTTGGCAAGCCGCGGGGCACCCGCCCCCGCGGCTTGCCGCGCGCCGCAGGCGCGCGCCTGTTCGAAGGTCGGGCTCGATGCCCGGCGTTCGAACTTCTCCAACAAAGAACCAACGGTGCCTCGCCAAGCTGTGGGCGGGTGTGTGGTGGCGCGCCTGTGCGGCGGCGAGGAGCACAGGGTTTCGGTCGGCGCGCGTACCCGCGCGCTTCCACAACTGACTCACCGCATCTGTTTGAGCGAAACGAGCAAAACGAGTGAAGAGAGTTATGCGGTGCGACCGAAACCCGAGCACCGCAGCGCAGTCGGCGCGCCTTTGGCGCCGACCGCCGCAGTGGCGCGCCACCGCGCACCCGCCCGCAGCTTGGGCGCCCGCCAGCACGTCGACTCTGCGGACCTTCAAAGACCGCAAAGGGCCGCGGGCAGACGCCCGCTTCACGCAACGCCGCTCGCGCCCTGCGCGCTGGAACTGTTGACATGAAGCCCGCCGACATCGCCGAGCTGATCACGCTGGCCGCCATCTGGGGCGCTTCTTTCCTCTTCATGCGCATCGGCGCGCCGGAGTTCGGGCCGCTGGCGCTGACCGCGCTGCGCGTCGGCGGCGCCACGCTGTGCCTGTTGCCGCTGCTGCTGTGGCACGGCCAGATCGGTACCATGCGCAAACACTGGAAGGCGATCGCCATCGTCGGCCTGTTCAACTCGGCGCTGCCGTTCGTCTTGTTCAGCATCGCCGCGCTGGCCATCGACGCCGGCCTGTCGTCGATCTTCAACGCCACCGCGCCGCTGTGG
This sequence comes from uncultured beta proteobacterium, assembly GCA_963732625.1. Taxonomy (GTDB): domain Bacteria; phylum Pseudomonadota; class Gammaproteobacteria; order Burkholderiales; family Burkholderiaceae_C; genus CADEEN01. The sequence continues at coordinate 144,429 of CAVTAM010000003.1, forward strand.
GGCGCGCTCGTCGCCTGGCTGTGGCTGCACGACAAGCTCTCGGTATCGCGCGTGCTCGGCCTGTTAATCGGCTTTGTCGGCGTGATCTTCCTGGCTTGGGACAAGGCCAGCTTCACGCCGGGCGAACACGGCGTCAGCGCCGGGCTGGCGGTCGGCGCCTGCCTGCTGGCCACCTTGTGCTACGGCTTCGCCGCCAACTACACCCAGCGCCTGACTGGCGTGCCGCCGCTGGCGGTGGCCGCGGGCAGCCAGGCCGCGGCCACGATCGTGTTGCTGCTGCCGGCGCTGTGGCAGCTGCCGCGCAGCATGCCCAGCGCCACCGCGTGGGCCAGCGTGCTCGTGCTCGCGGTCTTGTGCACCGCCGTCGCCTACCTGCTGTACTTCCGCCTGATCGCACACGTCGGCGCATCGCGCGCGATCACCGTCACCTACCTGATCCCGGTCTTCGCCGTGCTCTGGGGCGCGCTGTGGCTGCGTGAAGAGATCACGCTGTCGATGGCCGCAGGCTGCGCGGTGATCCTCGCCGGCACGGCGCTGGCGAGCGGCCTGGTGGCGCTGCCGCTGCGGCGGCGCGCTGCGGGCTGAAGTGGAGCTTGGACGCTCGTGCAACGATCGTCAGCAAAGCACTATCTATCGGCCCTTGCGTAGTGGTGACCCGTCGGCTGCAACCGGCCAGGCGAGGGTACTCCCGACAGTCCGCTGCAGGCGCCCGGGTCTGTAGTGCGCACTTGCCGCTGGCGCGTGACCAACCTCGGCCGCAAAGCCATGGGCACTTCGATGTACCTGCGCGAGTATCACTGTCCAAATCTGACTCGGGCGTCATGCACTGATCAGCTTCGCGAAAGACAAAGGACAGAACAGCGACGAGGCTGCCCTCCGTTCGATCTCGCATTGAGGCGAATCAATGCGGTCCGCGCCCGGGCGCAAGAATATTCGAGCGGGGGTGGGGGATCGCGAACATTCGCCATCGAATCTTGAACCATCGTCAAGGAGACCTGCATGAGAACCACGTCGATCATTCAGCCGGCCGTGATGCTTGCCGCGTTGCTGGCCACTGGTGCCGCGCTCGCACAGGCCAAGTTCGACACCGGCAAGCGCGAGTTCGACAACAACTGTGCCGCGTGCCATGGCAAGGACGGCAAGGGTGCCGGCTCGATCACCGACCTGCTGAAGAAATCGCCGCCCGACCTGACCACGCTGAGCAAGCGCAACGGCGGGGTCTTCCCGCTGGCGCGCGTTTACGACGTCGTCGAAGGCGCCGGCCCCGGTCACGGCACTCGCGACATGCCCGCGTGGGGCAAGGCCTACAGCATGCAGGCGGCCGATTACTACATGGACGTTCCGTACAACTCCGAGGCCTATGTCCGCGCCCGGATTCTGGCGCTCGCCGAGTACATGAACCGAATGCAGGCGAAGTAGACGCTGCGCTCGACGGCGGGCAGGCAGGAACCCACAGGCGTGGCGGCGGGTTTGCCGAGCGGGGCGCGGCACGGTCCGCGCGTTCCCGCAATCGGCCCGCGTGCCGCCCCTTTGCGTTCCCGCTGTTTCGGGACATCCTTCGGGCGGCTCTGTCGGTCCAGTGGACCGTTTGTCGCCTTGCGAGCGCTGACCGCAACGCGAGGGAATTGCGAATGCCGGTCAACCGACGCACCGCCGTGGAGCCACAGGACAGGCCCTGCCCCGTTCATCTCGACACAACGCGACGCGCGAACGTGCCTACTTTCACCCATGCCGATCGCGCCGCCAGCGCTACCTTTGACTCATGCAAACGCTGCGTCACGGCAAGTTCACCGCACTGCTGGCCACCACGCTGCTGCTCGTTGGCTGCGGTGCCTTGCGTGCGCCCGGTGGCGACAGCGCTGCCGTCGTGGCGCCGCCGCCCCCTGCGCCGGTGGCCGCACCAGCGCCGCTCCCTGCACCCGCGCGCGCGGCCACACCTGCACCCACACCCACACCTGCGCCGCCACCGGCCGTGCCAGCTGATGCAGTACCGCGCGTCGAGCGCATCGCCCGCGGCGCGCCCAACGCGCCTTACGAGGTCAACGGCGAGCGCTACGCGCCCGAACACAGCGACGTGGCGCTGGTGCAAAACGGCATCGCGTCGTGGTACGGCCAGCCGTTCCACGGCCGGCGCACCGCCAGCGGCGAGGTGTATGACATGCACGCCATGACGGCGGCGCACAAGACGATGCCGCTGCCGAGCTACGCCCGCGTGCGCAACCCGGCCAACGGCCGCGAGGTCATCGTGCGCATCAACGACCGCGGGCCGTTCAAGCCCGGCCGCGTCATCGACCTCAGCCACGCCGCGGCCCAGCGGCTGCGCATCGGCGGCGTCGCGGCCGTCGAGGTGACGCGGCTGACGCACGACGCGATCCGCAGCGGCCGCTGGCAGCGGCCGGCCGCGCGGCCCGCGGGCGCGGTCGAGCTCGCCGCTGCTGAGTAGCCCTCGCAGCTCGCACTTCGCGGCCCGGCCCGACATCACGGGCAAACCCCGATGCGCCGGCCGGCGCGCCGAGCAGAATACAGGCTGTATACAACACAGCCGCCATGCCCTCGTTTCCGCTCAACGCCTGGTACGCCGCCGCCTATGACACCGAGTGCGGCCGGCAGTTGCTGGCGCGCACCGTCTGCGGCCAGCAGCTGGTGCTCTACCGCAGGGGCGACGGCACGGCCGTGGCGCTCGACGACGCGTGCTGGCACCGCCTGCTGCCGCTCTCCCACGGCCGCCTCGAAGGCGACGAAGTCGTCTGCGGCTACCACGGCCTTGTATACAGCAGCGAGGGCCAGTGTACGCACATGCCGTCGCAGGAGACCCTCAACCCGTCGGCCTGCGTGCGCGCCTACCCGCTGGTCGAGCGCCATCGCCTGGTCTGGATCTGGCCGGGCGACCCGGCGCTGGCCGACCCGGCGCGTGTGCCCGATCTGCACTGGAACGACGACCCGGCGTGGGCTGCCGGCGGCGGCCGCATCGCCGTGCGCTGCGACTACCGCCTGGTGCTCGACAACCTGATGGACCTGACGCACGAGACCTTCGTCCACGGCGGCTCGATCGGCGACCGCGCGGTGGCCGAGGCGCCCTTCGTCGCCACGCACGGCGACCGCAGCGCCACCGTGACGCGCTGGATGCAGGGCATCGCGCCGCCGCCGTTCTGGGCCGGGCAGATGCGCCAGGCGCGCGGCTACGAGGGGCCGGTCGATCGCTGGCAGATCATCCGCTTCGAGGCGCCGTGCACGATCGCCATCGACGTCGGCGTGGCCGAGGCCGGCAGCGGCGCGAAAGACGGCGACCGCTCCAAAGGCGTCAACGGCTACGTGCTCAACACCATCACGCCGGAAACCGAGACCAGCTGCCACTATTTCTGGGCCTTTGCGCGCAACTACCGAACCACCGAGCAGCGCCTGACGCACGAGCTGCGCGAGGGCGTGGCGCGCATCTTCCACGAGGACGAGCTGATCCTCGAAGCGCAACAGCGCGCCATGGACGCGCGGCCGGGGCGCGCCTTCAACAACCTCAACATCGACGCCGGCGCGCTCTGGGCGCGGCGCCTGATCGACGGCCTGATCGCCGCCGAAGGCCATGACCCCGGTCGGCCGGTGATCCCGCTGCGGATGGCATGACATGCGCGCAATGAAGTCTCCTTCACCGCAGAGGAACGGAGGACGCAGAGGTCCGCAGAGGAAACCGAGATTGAATTCCTCTGCGTTACCTCTGCGTCCTCTGCGCCTCTGCGGTGAAGGAGACTGGTTTTTCATGACCGCCTGAAGTGGCACGCACCACCACCACCCTGCTGCGCAACAGCGCGCCCGAGCCGGACGAAGGCGCCTCGCAGACCGCGCGCGCCCTGCTGCAACTGCGCCAGCTGATCGTCGGCGGTGAACTGCGAGCCGGCGAGCGCATCGCCGAGCTGGCCATGGTCGAGCGCCTGGCGATGTCGCGCACGCCGATCCGCACCGCGCTCGTGCGCCTGCAGGAAGAAGGCCTGCTCGAAGCCCTGCCCACCGGCGGCTTCGTCGTGCGCGATTTTTCCGAGGCCGACATCCACGACGCGATCGAGCTGCGCGGCACGCTCGAAGGCCTGGCGGCGCGGCTGGCTGCCGAGCGCGGCGTGCCGGCCGGCGTGATGGCCGAGGCACGCGAGCGCCTGCAACGCATCGACGCGCTGCTCGCCGCGCCCAAGCTCACGCCCTCGTCCTTTGCCGCCTACGTGGCGCACAACGCGCGCTTGCATGTCTTGCTCGCCGAGATGAGCGGCAGCCCGCTGTTGCAGCGCCAGATCGAGCGTGTGATGACGCTGCCCTTCGCCTCGCCCAACGGCTTCGTCATGGTCGATGCACAGGGGCCGCAGGCGCGTGACCGGTTGCTGGTGGCGCACGACCAGCACCAAACGTTGTTCGACGCCATTGCGTTGCGTCAAGGCGCGCGTGCCGAGAGCGTGGCCCGCGAGCACGCGCGCAATGCGCAGCGCAACCTGGCCGACGCGCTGAAGAACCATCGCGCCATGCAGCGCCTGCCCGGCGCCAGCCTGATCCGGAGGATGCGGTGACGGCGGGCGCGCCGTGGCTCGAAGCGAGCGTGTTGCAAACGCGCGATCTCAGCCCGAGCGTGCGCGAGATCACCTTGTTGCCGCCGGCCGCGGCGCCGCGCTGGACGGTGGGCAGCCATCTGCGCGTGCAGGTGATGCTCGCCGACGGCCGCCGTGCCGAGCGCCGCTACTCGCTGCTCGGCCTGCCCGAGCCCGGCGCGCCGTGGCGCATCGCCGTCAAGCGCGTCGATGCCAGCCGCGGCGGCTCGGCCTTCATGTGGACGCTCAAGGCCGGCGCTGTGCTCGCTGTGCAAGCGCCGGCCAACCACTTCGAGCTGCCGGCGCAAGCGCGGCCAACGCTGCTCGTTGCCGGCGGCATCGGCATCACGCCGCTGCTCGGCACGGCGCTGGCGTTGGCGCGGCGTGCGGGCGATGTGCGCATGGCCTACAGCGCGCGCCACGCGCAGGACCTGGTTTACGCCGACGAGTTGCGCGCCGCGCTCGGCGAGCGGCTCAGCCTGTATGTCACCTCGCGCGGCGAGCGCTTCGATGCCGCCGTGCAGATCGCCGCGCTGCCGGCCGACGCGCAACTGCTGGCCTGCGGCCCCGTGCGGCTGCTGCATGCGCTGCAGGCAGCGTGGGCGCAGGCCGGGCGCGCGCCGCAGCGGCTGCGCTTCGAAACCTTCGGCACCAGCGGCGAGTTGCCGAGCGAGGCGTTCTGGGTCGAGCTGCCGCGCCATCAGTTGCGCTTTACCGTGGCTGCCGGCGAGAGTTTGCTCGATGCGCTCGAAGGCCACGGCGTGGCTTGTCTGGCCGACTGCCAACGCGGCGAGTGCGGCCTGTGCACGGTCGACGTGCTGGCGCTGCACGGCCGCATCGACCACCGCGACGTCTACTTGAGCGCGGCCGAGCAGCACGAGAACAAACGCCTGTGCGCCTGCGTCTCGCGCGTCGCCGGCGGCGGCGTCGTCATCGACTCGGCGTGGCGCCCCGACACCTGAAGCAACGCCACCTTATTCACCCCAACCCCACGACTGGAGCACATCGATGATGGACCGCAGACAACACCTGGCCGCGCTCGCGGCCCTGCTCGGCGCCGGCGGCGCCCACGCTCAAGGCGAGAGCCTGAAGATCGGCGTCATCCTGCCGATGACCGGGCCGCAGGCCTCCACCGGGCGCCAGATCGACGCCGCGGTGAAACTCTTCATGGCGCAGAACGGCGGCAAGGTCGCGGGCAAGAAGTTCGAAGTCATCGTCAAGGACGACGCCGGCGTGCCCGACACGACGCGCCGCCTGGCGCAGGAGCTGGTCGTCAACGACAAGGTGGCGGTGATCGCCGGCTTCGGCCTCACGCCCTGCGCGCTGGCCGCCGCGCCGATCGCCACGCAGAGCAAGACGCCGCTGGTGGTCATGGCCGCCGGCACGTCGAGCATCACCGAGGCTTCGCCCTTCGTCACCCGCACCAGCGTCACGCTGCCGCAGGTGGCGGTGGGCATGGCCGAGTGGTCGAACAAGAACGGCATCAAAAAGGTGATGACGCTGGTGGCCGACTACGGCCCGGGCATCGACGCCGAGAAGTTCTACGCCGACCGCGTGACGTTGAACGGCGGCAGCGTGCTCGAGAAGGTGCGCACGCCGCTGCGCAGCCCCGACTTCGCGCCGATGCTGCAAAAGGTGCGCGATTTGAAGCCCGATGCGTTGTTCGTCTTTCTGCCCTCGGGCCAGGGCGCGCCGTTCATGAAGCAGTTCGTCGAGCGCGGCCTCGACAAGCTGGGCGTCAGGCTGATCGGCAGCGGCGAGATCACCGACGACGATCAGCTCGCCGAGATCGGCGACGTGGCGCTGGGCATCGTCACCGCGCACCACTATTCGGCCGCGCACCCGGGCGCGGTGAACAAGAAGTTCGTCGCCGACTTCCAGGCGATGCACAAGTTCCGCCCCAACTTCATGGCCGTCGGCGGCTGGGACGGCATGCGCCTGATCACCACCGCACTCGAAGCCACCAAGGGCGCCGGCGGCGAGGCGCTGATGGCCGCGATGAAAGGCCAGGTCTGGGAGAGCCCGCGCGGCCCCGTGTACATCGATGCGCAGACACGCGAGATCGTGCTCGACATGTACATCCGCAAGGTCGAGAAGCGCGACGGACAGCTCTGGAACATCGAGTTCGATTCGATCAAGGCGTTGAAGGATCCGGGCAAGAGCAAGTAGGTCCGCGACCGTGCTGACCCTGCTCTTCGACGGCATCGCCTACGGCATGCTGCTGTTCGTGCTTTCGCTCGGCCTGGCCGTGACGATGGGGCTGATGAACTTCATCAACCTCGCCCACGGCGCCTTCGCCATGGCCGGCGGCTACATCCTGGTGCTGTTGATGCAGAAGGCAGGCTGGCCGTTCCTGGCCTGCCTGCCCGCCGCCTTCGTGCTCACCGCGCTGCTCGGCGCGGTGATGGAGCGGCTGCTCTACCGGCCGATGTACGCCAAGCCGCACCTCGACCAGGTGCTGTTCTCGATCGGCCTGGTTTTCATGGCCGTGGCAGCGGTGGACTGGGGCATCGGCTCGGAGCAGAAATACGTGCAGTTGCCTGAAGTCTTTCGCCAGCGCTTCGAGTTCGGCAGTGGCGCATGGACGCTCGGCATGGGCGCGTACCGGCTGTTCGTCGTCGTCGTCTGCGTGCTGCTCGCGGTGGTGCTGCAGGCGCTGCTCTCGCGCACGCGCTTCGGTGCGCGCCTGCGCGCCGCGGTCGATGACCCGCGCGTCGCGGCCGGCCTGGGCATTCCGGTGGACCGCGTCTTCATGCTCACCTTCGCCGTCGGCTCGGGCCTGGCCGGACTCGGCGGTGCGCTCGGCGCCGATCTGCTCGGCATCGAGCCGACCTTTCCGTTGAAGTACATGGTGTACTTCCTCATCGTCTGCGCGGTCGGCGGCACGAGCTCGATCACCGGGCCGCTGGTGGCCGCGCTGGTGCTCGGCATCGCCGACGTCTTCGGCAAGTACTACGTGCCCAAGCTCGGCAGCTTCATCGTCTACTCGCTGATGATCGCCATCCTGCTCTGGCGGCCGCAGGGGCTGTTCGTGCGGCAGGGTTCGAGATGAATCTGCGTGCGTCGTTGCTCGCGCCGTCGCGCTGGCGGCCGTGGGAGATCGCCGCCTGGGCCGTGCTCTGGGCGCTGCCGCTGGTGCTGACCTCGCACGCAGCACTCATCAACGAGATCGCGATCCTGGCTCTCTTCGCCCTCTCGCTCGACCTGATCCTCGGCTACGCCGGCATCGTCTCGCTCGGCCACGCGGCGTTCTTCGGCATCGGCGCATACGCCGCCGGGCTGTTCGCCAAGCATGTGATGCCCGATCCACTCGCCGGCCTGCTGGTGGCGATGGCGGCCTCGGCGCTGCTCGGCTTGCTGACCAGCCCGATGATCGTGCGCGGCACCGACCTGACACGGCTGATGGTGACGATGGGCGTGGCCCTGGTGCTCTACGAGCTGGCCAACAAGTTCGACACGCTCACCGGCGGCGCCGACGGCCTGCAGGGCGTTGTCATCGGGCCATTGCTCGGCACCTTCGAGTTCGACCTCGGCGCGCGCGTGGCGAGTTTCTATTCGATGGCGGTGCTGTTCGTCGCCTTCATCGTGCTGCGGCGCGTGGTCCATTCGCCGTTCGGCTCGTCGCTGCAGGCGCTGCGCGACAACCGGCTGCGGCTGTCGGCCATCGGCCTGTCGACCAACGGGCGGCTGGCCGCCGTGTACACGCTGTCGGCCGCGCTCGCCGGCGCAGCGGGGGCGCTGCTGACGCACACCACCGGCTTCGCCTCGCTCGACGCCTTCGACTTCCACCGCAGCGCTGACGTGATGCTGGCGCTGGTCATCGGCGGCGTCGGCTGGTTGTGGGGCGGCCTCGTCGGCGCGCTGGCGTTCAAGGTGCTGCACGACCTGCTCTCGGCCGTGACCGTGCAGTACTGGACGTTCTGGATCGGCGCCTTCCTCGTCGTGCTGATGCTGGTCGGGCGTGAAAAACTGTTCAAACCATGGACGTGGTGGAAGCGATGAAAACTCAGTTCCATTCACCGCAGAGGCGCGGAGGACTCAGAGGTAACGCAGAGGAATTCAATCCTGTTTTTCTCTGCGCAACTCCACGTCCTCTGCGCCTCTGCGGTGAAGGAGACTCATGGGCGTGCAAGCGATGAGCCATGTCGTTCTTCGCACCCACGGCCTCGTCAAACGCTTCGGCGGCATCGCCGCCACCAACGACGTCTCGCTGTCGGTGCAACAAGGCGCGCGCCATGCGCTGATCGGTCCCAACGGTGCCGGCAAGACGACGCTGATCAACCTGCTCACCGGCGTGTCACCGCCGACCTCCGGCCGCGTCGAGTTGCTGGGGCAGGACATCACGTCACTGCCGGCGCACCGCCGCGTCGGCCTCGGCCTCGTGCGCACGTTCCAGATCAACCAGCTGTTCGCCAGCTTCACGCCGCTGCAAAGCCTGGCGCTCGCGGTGTCGAGCCGGCGCGACGCGGCACGGCGCTTCTGGCAGCCGGTGGGCGCCGACGCCGCCATCGCCGATGAAGCGCAGTCGCTGCTCGAGCGCTTTCGTCTGCTGGAGCACGCCGAGCAGCCGACGCGCGAGCTGCCGTACGGCAAGCGGCGCCTGCTCGAGATCGCGCTGGCTGTCGCGCAGCAGCCGAAGGTGCTGCTGCTCGACGAGCCCGCCGCCGGCGTGCCCGCAGCCGAGCGTGCCGACATCCTGGCCACCGTGGCCGCGCTGCCGGCCGACGTGGCGGTGCTGCTGATCGAGCACGACATGGATCTCGTCTTCAGCTTCGCCACGCGCATCACCGTGCTCGTCAACGGCGCCGTGCTGACCGAAGGCGCGCCGGCGGCCATCGCGGCCGACCCGCGCGTCAAGGCGGTGTACCTGGGGGACGCCGAGATTGGGGCCGAGGTGATGCATGCCTGATCCCCTGCTCGAAGTGCACGGCCTGACCTGCGGCCACGGCGACGCCGTCGTGCTCAGCGACGTGAGCTTCTGCCTCGCGCCCGGCCGCTCGCTGGCGCTGCTCGGCCGCAACGGCACCGGCAAGACGACGCTGATCGACACGCTGGTGGGCGTGACGCGGCGCTTTGCCGGCCGCATCGTGCTCGCCGGGCGTGAGCTGCACACGCTGCCGGTGCACCGCCGCGCCGAAGCCGGCATCGGCTGGGTGCCGCAGGAGCGCAACATCTTCAAGTCGCTGACGGTGGAAGAAAACTTGAGCGCCGTCGCGCGGCCGGGCCCATGGAGCACGGCCAAGGTGTTCGCGCTCTTTCCGCGCCTCGAAGAGCGGCGCGGCAACCTCGGCCACCAGCTCTCGGGCGGCGAGCAGCAGATGCTGGCCTTTGCCCGCGCGCTGGTGTTGAACCCCAAGTTGCTGCTGCTCGACGAGCCGCTCGAAGGCCTGGCGCCGTTGATCGTGCAGGAGCTGCTCGCCGCGATCCGCCGCGTGGCGCAAGACGAAGGGCTGCCGTCGATCGTCGTCGAGCAGCATCCGCGCATGGTGCTCGCCGTCACCGACGACGCCATCGTGCTCGACCGCGGCGGCGTGGCTTACCGGGCGAGCAGCGCCGCGCTGCTCGCCGACCCGGCGCCGCTCGACACCTGGCTCGGCGTTACCGCCCGCCACTGAGTTCACACCCACCCCAAGGAGAGATGACATGACCACCCGCACCACGCCGCCGTTTCGCGCCGACCACGTCGGCAGCTTTCTGCGCCCGAAGTATCTGCTCGATGCGCGCGACGAGTTTTTCGTCAAGAAGACGATCGACGCGGCGCAACTGCGCAAGATCGAAGACCGCGCGATCGCCGAGATCGTGAAGTTCCAGCAGGACGCGGGCCTGCAGAGCATCACCGACGGTGAGTTCCGCCGCACCTACTTTCACCTCGACTTCCTGGAGCAGCTCGGCGGCGTGGTCACCGAGGCCGGGCAACTGGCGATCCAGAATGCCGACGGCACGACGAGCCTGGCGCCGCCGCTGATCAAGGTGGTGGACACCGTGCGCCACGTCAAGGACATCCAGCGCGCCGACTTCGAGTACCTGAAGTCGCAAGTCAGCGCGGGCATGACGCCGAAGGTGACGATCCCCTCGCCCACCATGCTGCACTTTCGCGGCGGCCGCGCCGGCATCAGCCGCCAGGCCTACCCGGAACTCGACCCGGTCTTCTACGACGATGTGGCCAAGGCCTACGGCGACGAGCTGCAAAGCCTCTACGACGCCGGCTGCCGCTACGTGCAGATGGACGACACCAACATGGCCTACCTCTGCGACGAGAAGATGCGCGAGGCGGCGCGCCAGCGCGGCGACGATCCGAACGAGCTGCCGCACCGCTACGCGCACTTCATCAACAAGGTGGTGGCGCACAAGCCCGCCGGCATGACGCTGGCGATGCACCTGTGCCGCGGCAACTTCAAGAGCACCCATGCGGCCAGCGGAAACTACGAGCCGGTGGCCGAGGCGCTGCTCGCCGAGATGAACCTCGACGCCTACTTCATGGAGTACGACGACGACCGCTCGGGCGACTTCCGCCCGCTGCGTTATCTGAAGCCCGGCAAGATCGTGGTGCTCGGCCTCGTCACCACCAAGTTCGGCGAGATGGAAAGCAAGGACAGCCTGAAGCGCCGCATCGACGAAGCGGCCAAGTACGCGCCGCTCGATCAGCTGGCCCTCTCCCCGCAGTGCGGCTTTTCGAGCACGGTGCACGGCAACAACATCGCCGTCGAAGCGCAGCGCGCGAAGCTGCGGCTGGTGGTGGAGGTTGCGGCCGAAGTGTGGGGATGAGCACTGCCGGGCATTGAAGGCGTTGTCCGACACGGCTGCGCGCAGAACACCGACAGGGGGCAGCAGCGGCGCGGCCTAGGGTGAGGCATCGTTCTCGAGGAGCAACGCATGCACAGCACCGCACGTACCGCCAGTGCCGCAAATTGGCTTTCCACCGTCGCCCTGGCCACTGGCCTCGGCGCTTTCCAGGTCTATGCCGAACCCGGCGATACGCTGCCGATGGCCACCGAGTCGGGCGCCGTCACCGTCATCAGCGGCGGCGTCGATCTCGACGAAGCCGAACGCATGAAGCAGGCCGCCGGGCGCTATCCGCTGCGCGTGGTCTTCAGCGTGCCCGGCGGCAACTACGCCGTGCCCGACGAGTTCACGGTGATGCAAGGCAGCACGGCGATGGTCAAGATCGCAGCGGCCGGCCCGTGGCTGCTGATCGATCTGCCGCCCGGCAAGTACACGCTGCAGGCGCGCATAGATGACCGTGTGTTCAATCGGGCTGTGACGGTGAGCGCGCGCGGCAACACGGTGCACTGGACGGTGCCGGACGGCGGCAGCGGCTCGTAAGGAGGTGCGTGCCCGCGCGCGGCGGGCACGCCGCCTGCCCTGCGCTGCGGGTCAACACCGTGATGAAGGAGTCCGCCATGCCACGAGCCGCCTGGAGCGCCAAGCGCGAACGCCAGTACAGCCACATCAAGAGCGGTCTGCTCGAACGCGGTACGCCCGAAGACGAGGCGGAAGAAATTGCCGCACGCACCGTCAACAAGGTGCGGGCACAGGAAGGTGAAGCGGCCGAAGCCAGCGCGGCCTCGGTCGACGATCTGTCGCCGAGCCGCCGCGGTGGCCTGCGCTCACACAGCGGCGCGCAGGGGCGCACGCATCGCCAGCTTTACGAAGACGCCAAAGCCCAAGGCATCGAGGGCCGCTCGTCGATGAACAAGTTGCAGCTCGAACGTGCGCTGAAGCGCTGACACACCATGCACCTCATCCAGGCCCACACGCACTCCCCCTCACCGCCCGAGCCGGGCCACCCGCCGATGCCGCCCGTGCCGCCACTGCCACCCGACCCGGACCAGCCGATGCCGCCGACGCCGCCGATCGAGGAGCCGACGCAAACGCCGCCGACGCCGATCGGTGACCCGCCGATGACGCCGCCGATGCAGACCGCGTCGTCGCGTCCTACAGCGCACGCGCGCAGCCGCTGACGACGCGACCGGGTGGCCGCTGGCTGACCGGTGATCGGCCGCCGGATAACTTTCATGCCAAGGTCCACACCAGCATGAGGCGTCGATATGAACGTAGTGCACAGCAGCCGCGGCATCACCTGCATGTTGGCCCTTTGCTGTGCCGCTGCGCAGGCGCAAACCGATGAGGCTCGGGCGCCGCGCCTCGAAGTCGAGACACTGCCGCAGTGGGACACCGCCGTGCGCGACAGCGTCGCAGCGCAGCGCCTCGCGAGCCAGCCCGCGAGTGGCGACGACGGCCTGCGCACACGCGTCTGGTGGGGCCGCGGCGCGATCGAAGTTGGCGCCGGTGCCGACTGGCGTGATGCCACCGCAGCACAGCCGCGCAGCCAGGTGATTGGCGTGCGGGCGACGTTGTCACCACGCACGCGCGTGATCTACGAAACCGAAACCGCGCGGCCGTGGCGCAACGCTGAAAGCGGCAGCGCCACGCCCAGAACGGCGCGCATCGCCTTGGAGTTCAAGTCGAAGAAGTCGCCGGTATCCAGCCTGCGCGATGGCCTGATGCGGGTGCAACTGAGCGGCGATGCGGCAGTGCACTTCAAGCCCCGTGGCGGCGGGTTGCAGGTGACGTACCGCGAGCGCTTTTGATCCGCTTTGCGGATCAACGAATGCGTGCGATCTTCGTCACGACCGGATCGCGCCAGATGTCATCCGGGCTGATGTAGTTGTCGCGGCGCACGAACTTGACGCCACCCGCGCGGTAGCACTCATCGACCAGCTCCGAGCAGATGAACTTGCGGTCCTGCGTGCGCCGGCCGATGCGAAAGGCGATGCGCGCTGCGATGCGCAGGATCTCGAAGTTGTCGTACGGCTTGGTCAGCAGGTCCATGCCGTAGCTCACCGCATCGCGCACCTTCTCGTCGCCGAGTGCCGGGTTGACGCGCGCGATGACCATCTGGCCGCGGTACGGTTTGCGGCGGCCGTGATAGTCGCGCAGGTACTTCGAGATCGGCACCAGTCGCACGCCGATGCCGACTTCGCTTTCGAGGATGAACACTCGCCGCAGGTGATCGTCGCGGTAGATCAGGCCGACGTGGCTCCACACCGATTTGGTGAAACCTTGAATCCACTTCGAAAAGACGTACGAGCCGGAGCAGAACGCGAGGTCGCCGGAGCGGATCTCTTCTCGCACCTCTTCATAGCGGCGCACAGGCAACGCGGCGATCTCTATTTTCTTTAATGGGTCGGCCATCAGCGGTGCCCGGCCGCCCGAAGCCGCTGAGCACCCCCTCGGGGGGACGCGAGCGAAAGCGAGCTTGGGGGCTTCATCTTGCCGAGGACTGTAGCGGTACACTGCCCCCCGCCAGGAGAGAGCACTCTCGAAAGAGCGTGCCGCCGACGGCGCAGAAGGGGCTTCGACGCCTCTCGAACGCTCAGGCAAAAGGACTGGCAAGCATCGGTTGAAAGACCGGTGTCACCTCACTGGAGAGAGGCGGCTCGCAGCGATGCGAGGCGTCCACCGAAGGGGCAAGCGCGGCGGGTGCAAACGGCTCGCGGCGTCAATCTCTCAGGTAAAGCGGACAGCGGGGGCAGATGGGTTCCGCCGACGTAGAGTCGGTGGTGCCCCTGACCCTTGTTTGGAGAACGCCGCACCATGACCCCTGCCCTCCTGCGCACGCCACTCCACGAGTTGCACCTCGAACTCGGCGCGAAGATGGTGCCCTTTGCCGGCTACGAGATGCCGGTCAACTACCCCGGCGGCATCATTGCCGAGCACCGTCACTGCCGCGAGCAGGCGGCGTTGTTCGACGTCTCGCACATGGGACAGTTGCGGCTCGTCGGCCCGGACGCCGCCGCCGCGCTCGAAACGCTGGTGCCGATGGACGTGATCGACCTCGCGGTCGGCAAGCAGCGCTACGCGCTCTTCACCAACGCGGCCGGGGGCATCCTCGACGATCTGATGATCGCGCGGCGGCCCGACGATCTGTTCGTCGTCGTCAACGCGGCGTGCAAGGACGCCGACACGCGGCACCTGATGACCCACATCGGCCACCGCTGCCAGGTGATCCCGCTGCCCGACCGCGCGCTGCTGGCGCTGCAGGGCCAGCATGCAGTGCAGGCGCTGCAACGCCTGGCACCCGGCGTCGAGAAGCTGACCTTCATGACGGGCGGCTCGTTCACGATCGCCGGCGCCGATTGTTTTGTCACCCGTTCGGGCTACACCGGCGAAGACGGCTTCGAGATTTCGGTGCCGGCCGATGCCGCGGTGAAGCTGGCGAAAGAGTTGCTCGCACAGCCCGAAGTCAAACCCGCCGGCCTGGGCGCACGCGACACGCTGCGCCTCGAAGCCGGGCTGTGCCTCTACGGCCACGACATCAACGAGACGACGACGCCGGTGGAAGCGGGCCTCACCTGGTCGATGCAGAAAGTGCGCCGCCCCGGCGGGGCGCGCGAAGGCCACTACCCCGGCGCCGACAAGATCGGCGCGCAGTTGACGAGCGGCGTGCAGATCAAGCGTGTCGGCCTGCTCGGCCTGGAGCGCATCCCCGTGCGCGAAGGCGCCATGATCGTCGATGCACAAGGACACAAGCTCGGCCACGTCACCAGCGGCACTTTGGCGCCGACGGTGAATCAACCGATCGCGATGGCGTACCTCGCAGCGAACCACGCGATCGCCAATCACGAGGTCTATGCCGAAGTGCGCGGCAAGCGACAGCCGATGCGCGTTACCTCCATGCCTTTTGTTCCCCCCGGTTATTACCGCGGCTAACCCACGAGGAGTCCCTGCCCATGACGACCATGTTCACCCCCGACCACGAGTGGATCAACATCGAAGACCACGAAGCCGCTGTCGTCGGCATCACCCTGCACGCGCAAGACGCGCTCGGCGACGTCGTGTTCGTCGATCTGCCCGAGGTCGGCAAGACCTACAAGCGCGGCGAGGTCGTCGGCGTCGTCGAATCGGTGAAGGCGGCGGCCGATCTCTACATGCCGGCCGAGGGCGAGGTGGTCGAAGTCAACGAAGCGCTGCGCGCCGATCCGTCGCTGGCCAACACCGACCCGATGGGCAACGGCTGGTTCTTCAAGGTGCACGTCACGCACATGGAGCAGTTCGACGAGCTGATGGACCCGCCGGCGTACGACAAGCTGTTGACGACCCTTTGATCTGCTGAACCATGCTCAAGTCCGCCACCTCGCCTTTGTCCGAACTGGAAAACGCCGCCGAGTTTCGCGCCCGGCACATCGGCCCGTGGCAGGGCGACGAGCAGCACATGCTGTCGGTCATCGGCGCCGCTTCGCGCCGCGCGTTGATCGACGCGGTCGTGCCGCGCTCGATCGCGCGCGCCAAGCCGATGGACCTGCCGGCGCCGATCGGTGAAGCGCAAGCGCTCAAAGAGTTGAAGGCCATCGCCGCGAAGAACACGGTGATGAAGACCTTCATCGGCCAGGGCTACCACGACACGATCACACCCGGCGTCATTCTGCGCAACATCCTCGAGAACCCGGCCTGGTACACGGCGTACACGCCGTACCAGGCCGAGATCTCTCAAGGCCGCATGGAAGCGCTGATCAACTTCCAGACGATGGTCTGCGACCTCACAGCGATGCCGATCGCCAACGCGTCGATGCTCGACGAAGCGACAGCCGCCGCCGAAGCGATGACGCTGGCCAAGCGCAGCGTCAAGGCCAAGGGCAACGTGATCGTGGTGGCGGGTGATTGCCACCCGCAGACGATCGAGGTGGTGCAAACACGCGCCGCGCCGCTGGGCATCGTCATCAGGCAAGCGAACTCCGGCCCCGAGTGGGACGCACTGCTCGCAGGCGACGACTACTTTGCGGTGCTGATCGGCTACCCGACCACCAGCGGCTCGATTCACGATCTACGCGCCGACACCGGCATCGTGCATGCGAAACACGCCGCCTTCATCGTCTGCACCGATCTGCTCGCGCTGACACTGCTGGCGCCGCCCGGCGAGTGGGGTGCCGACATCGTCGTCGGCAACAGCCAGCGCTTCGGCGTGCCGATGGGCGGCGGCGGCCCGCACGCCGCCTTCATGGCCTGCCGCGACGAGTTCAAGCGCTAGCCTGCCCGGCCGGCTGGTGGGCGTGAGCATCGACGCGCACGGCGACAAGGCCTATCGCCTGGCGCTGCAGACGCGCGAGCAGCACATCCGCCGCGAGAAGGCGACGAGCAACATCTGCACGGCGCAGGTGCTGCTGGCCGTGATCGCCAGCATGTACGCCGTGTACCACGGCCCTGCGGGCCTGAAGCGCATCGCGCAGCGCGTGGCCAGCTACACCGCGATCCTGGCCGAAGGGCTGAAACGCCTGGGCCACGCGCCGCGCAACCTCGACGGCGCCTTCGACACCCTGTCGCTGAAGACCGACGGGCGCACCGGCGCGTTCGTCGAAGCGGCGGCGCAGCAAGGCATGAACCTGCGGCGCTTTCGCGAATGGGATGACGCCTACCTCGGCATCGCGCTCGACGAGACGACGACGCGCGACGACATCGTTGCGCTGTGGCGCGTGTTCGCGCCGGCCGGCGCCGCGTTGCCCGACTTCACCGAGTTCGAGCGCGGCATCGAGCCGCTGATCCCGCTGGCGCTGCGCCGCACGAGCGCGTTCCTGACGCACCCGGTGTTCAACAGCCACCACAGCGAAACCGAGATGCTGCGCTACATCCGCATGCTCTCGGACAAGGACCTGGCCCTGGACCGCACGATGATCCCGCTCGGTTCGTGCACGATGAAGTTGAACGCCACGGCCGAGATGATCCCGATCACCTGGCCCGAGTTCGCGCACATCCATCCGTTCGCGCCGGCCGAGCAGCGTGCGGGTTATGCGCTGATGGACGAGCAACTGCGCGCGTGGCTGTGCCAGGCCACGGGCTACGCCGGCATCAGCCTGCAGCCCAACGCCGGCTCGCAGGGCGAGTACGCCGGGCTGCTGGCGATCCGCGGCTGGCAGCGCGCGCGCGGCCAAGGCCATCGCAGCGTCTGCCTGATTCCCGAGTCGGCGCATGGCACGAATCCGGCGAGCGCGCAGATGACGGGCATGAGCGTCGTCGTCGTCAAGTGCGATGCCCTGGGCAACGTGGACATGGCCGATCTGACGACGAAGGTCGAAGCCAACAGCGACAAACTCGCCGCGATCATGATCACCTACCCGAGCACGTATGGCGTGTTCGACCCGAAGGTCAAAGAGCTCTGCGCGCTGGTGCATCAGCACGGCGGGCGCGTCTACGTCGATGGCGCGAACATGAACGCGCTCGTCGGCGTGGCCGCACCCGGCGAGTTCGGCGGCGACGTGAGCCACCTGAACCTGCACAAGACCTTCTGCATCCCGCACGGCGGCGGCGGGCCGGGCGTCGGGCCGGTGTGCGTGGTGCAAGACCTCGTGCCCTTCCTGCCGGGCCATCACACCGGCACGGGCAAAGAGTCACCCGTCGGCGCCGTCTCGGCCGCGCCGCTCGGCAACGCCGGCGTGCTGCCGATCTCGTGGATGTACATCCGCATGATGGGCGCCGAGGGACTGACGCACGCGACCGAGACCGCGATCCTCGCCGCCAACTACGTCGCCGCGCGCTTGTCGGAGCACTACGACATCCACTACAGCAGCGAAGTCGCGGGCTTGAAGGGCGGTGGCGTGGCCCACGAGTGCATCCTCGATCTGCGGCCGTTGAAGGAGACGAGCGGCGTCAGCGCCGAAGACGTCGCCAAGCGCCTGATCGACTACGGCTTCCACGCGCCGACGCTGAGTTTCCCCGTGGCCGGCACGTTGATGGTCGAGCCGACCGAGAGCGAACCGCTGGTCGAACTCGACCGCTTCTGCGACGCGATGATCGCGATTCGAGAAGAGATACGGCGCGTCGAAAAAGGCGAGTGGCCGCAGGACGACAACCCGCTGAAGAACGCGCCGCACACCGCCGTGTCCTTGCTCGCCGACGAGTGGAAGCATCCCTACTCACGCGAAGCGGCGGCTTACCCGGTGCCGGCCTTGAAGCACAACAAGTACTGGAGCCCGGTCGCACGTGTGGACAACGTCTATGGCGACCGCAACCTGTTTTGCTCTTGCATTCCGATGAGCGAGTTTGCGGATACGGCTCTAAACGCTTAGCCAGGCGTCACAACCAACCATCGGACGCTGCCATGAAGTCTTTCAGCGTCGCAGTGACGTAACCGCTGCATCGAGCGCGTTAGGTTGCACAGCATGACCATCCCTGCGCACGTGGCCGAGTTCTGGAAGACCTTTGCTGCCTCCGTCGGAGGCGTGGAGGAAAAGCGCTTCTATGAAGCGTTTTCCTTCGGCGACGGCGAGGAGTTGGCTGACTCGCTTGCCGAGCTGGTGCTGAAGGGCATCAAGCGCGCAACGGCAGGTTCAGTGTGGCACTTCGAAGCGGAAGGAAAGAGGCTGCCTGCAGCCGGAGATCTCAGCATCGTCACGGCCTGGTCGGGCAAGCCACTGTGCGTCATCGAGACGCAGTCGGTCGAAGTCGTACCTTTCAACGAGGTCAGCGTTGAGTTCGCGGCTGCCGAAGGCGAGGGAGACGGATCGTTGGCTTTCTGGCGGGCGGCGCATCGGGAGTACTTCACCCGCGAGTGCGGCGCAGCCGGCCGCGAGTTCGCCGAAAACATGCTCGTTGCCTGTGAGCGGTTTGTGGTCGTCTATCAGGAGTTCACCGGTGCGACCTGTAGTGCGCACGCGCTCATCTTGCAGACACCGCGGTTGAACTTGCGGCGCCTGTTGCCGGAAGACTTGCCGTCGCTGTACGCGCTGTATTCCGATCCTGAGATACGCCGCTATTTTCCGGACGGCACCCGCACGCTGGAGGAAACCAAGGCTGAACTCGAGTTCTTCCTCGATGGCCATCCCGAGTTTCCGGAACTCGGACTGTGGGCGACCGTGGAGCGAGCGAGCGGCGCCTTCCTCGGCCGGTGTGGCCTGCTGCCGTGGAAGATCGACGGTGAACACGAGGTCGAACTCGCCTTCCTTATTGCCAAGTCGCGCTGGCGCGACGGCCTGGCTACAGAGGCCGCGCTCGGCATTGTCGAACATGCGCGCAACGTTCTGCACCTCGAGAGGCTCATCTGCCTCATCACGCCGGGCAACTCGGCATCCGTCGGTGTGGCGCGAAAGGCCGGCATGCAGTTCGAGCGCGAGTACACCGACGAGCTGGGCCGATGCCACATCTACTCATGCTCGCTTTAGCCCGGCTACCGCTGCCCGAGCCCATCCCAGGCCCGAGGGCGGTGCGGCGACGGCGCGATTTCTGGTACTCCAGCATGAGCGACGGCGCCGCGCCGTCCTCGGGCCGCGCGCAGCACACTACCGAAACTCAGCGCATCGAGAAGCCGATAGCCGCCTTCATCCCCGACAACGGCTCGATCAGCGACAGCAGCGGCACCAGCTCCCGATACCGCCCAGCGACCTTCGTCGCATAAGCAAAGAACCGCGGTAAATCGGACGAATACTTCGCCTTGCCATCGCGATGCTTCAAGCGGCAGAAGATGCCGAGCACCTTCAAGTGCCGCTGCAAGCCGATCCACTCGACATCGCGCCAGAACAAGCCGAAGTCATCGCCGACAGGCAGCGCCGCTCGCCGCGCCTTGTCCCAATAACGCGCCGCCCAGTCCAGTTCCCGCTCTTCGTCCCACGACCAGAACGCGTCACGCAACAGCGACGCCACGTCGTACGCAATCGGCCCATACGCCGCATCCTGAAAATCGAGGATGGCAGGATTCGGATCCGAGACCATCAGGTTGCGCGGCATCCAGTCGCGGTGCACAGCCACCTTCGGTTGCGCCAGTGCGGCGGCGACGAGTGCATCGCTGACCTGCTGCCACGTCTGTTGCTCGCGCTCACCCCAGGTCACGCCGAACTCGCGGGCCACGCACCAGTCGGGGAAGAGTTGCAGCTCGCGCCGCAGCATCGCGTCGTCGTACGGCGGCAGCGTCTCGCCGGGCACCTTGCTTTGCCATTGCACCAGCGCCGTGATGGCGTCGCGCATCATCGTGTCGGCCTGCTTGGGGCTGGCGTCGGCAAAGGCGTCGAGGTAAAGCGTGCGGCCGAGGTCGGTGAGCAGCAGGAAGCCGCGCTCGACATCGGCGGCCAGCACCTGCGGCCCGTGCAGACCAGCTTGCTCGATCAGCCGCGCGATCTTGACGAAGGGCCGCACGTCTTCCTGCGGCGGCGGCGCGTCCATCACCACCAGGCTCGCGCCCTTGTCGGCATCGATGCGCAGGTAGCGGCGAAAGCTCGCATCGGCCGACGCGGCACGCAACGTCTCGGTGCGCAAACCGTGCTGCGACGCCAGCGGCGCGAGCCACTGTTCGAACTCGCTCTTGCGTTTCAGGTCGGCCCAGGGGACCTCGGCGGGCGCGGTGGTGTCTGTCATGGATAATTTTGATTCTACAAATCCAATCCAGCCCCCCGCTCTTTGCCTGATGTCCTTTGACCGCCACGCTCTGGCGCTGGCCGCCCTGCTGCTGCTGCTCACGTCCCCGCACGTGTCGGCCCAGGAGCCGCGTGCGAACGTCGGCACCGGCATCGACGAGCGCCAATTGCCGCTGACGCTCGAAGCCGATGAGCTGCGCGGCCGGCCGGACCTCGACTTCGTCGCCGAAGGCAAGGTGCTGCTGCAGCGCGGGCGCCTGACGCTGCAGAGCGACCGCCTCGAGTACGACAACGTCACCGACCGCGCCGGCGCGCGCGGCAACGTGCGCATCGAGACGGCAGACGGCAACTGGTTCACCGGCCCCGAGCTGTCGCTGACGCTCGGCCGCTTCGAAGGCTGGTTCACCAAGCCGGAGTATTTTTTCGCGCGCACGCAGGCCGGTGGCCGCGCCGAGCGCATCGACTTCATCGACGAGCAGCGCACCCACCTGACGCGCGCCGACTACACGAGTTGCACCCGCAACGGCGACGGCATGCCGGCGTGGCTTTTGAGTGCCGATCGCGTCAAGCTCGACTTCGAGGCCAACGAGGGCATCGCCGAAGGGGCGGTGTTGCGCTTTCTTGGCGTGCCGATCCTCGGTGCGCCGGTGTTGTCGTTTCCGCTCACCGACGAGCGCAAGTCGGGCTGGCTGCCGCCGACCTTGAACCTCGACAGCAAGAGCGGCTTCGAAGTGGCGGTGCCGTGGTACTGGAACATCGCGCCGCAGCGCGACGCCACGCTGACGCCGATCGTCTACACGCGCCGCGGCTTCGGTGCACTCGCCGAAGCCCGCTACCTCGAGCCGCGCCACGGCGGCGAGCTGCTTTGGCACTGGCTGCCCAACGACCGCGTTTTCGACGCCTCGCGCAGCGCGCTGAAGTGGAAGCAGCAGGGCCTGGCCTTCGGCAGCGACGCCGGCAACGCGTGGCGCTGGCGGCACGATGGCCTGCGCGTGTCGGATGACGCGTACTGGAAAGACTTCGGCGGCGCGATGCGCTCGTTCACGCCGCGCCTGCTGCCGCTGTCGGCCGCCGCCGAGCGCGATTGGCGCATCGCCGGCATGGAGACGACGAGCTACGCCCGCGTGCAGTACTGGCAGGTGCTGCAGGACGCCGATCCGTTTGCGCTCATCACTGCGCCCTACCACCGCGCGCCGCAGGTCGGATGGCGCGGGCTCGGCCGGCCGTGGGCGAGCGGGCCCGAGCTGTCGTTCGAGGCCGAGGCCAACCGCTTTGCCCTGACGCGCGACGACCCCGGCGCACCGCCGCGCCCCGACGGCGAACGCGTTCACCTGCTGGCGCAGGCCAGCCACACCTGGCGCGACGCCGCCGCCTGGATCACGCCGCGCGCGGCACTCAACGTCGCCCAGTACCGCACCGACACGCCGATGAGCGACGGCCGGCGCAGCGCCTCGCGCGCCATCCCCACGCTCGCCCTCGACGGCGGCCTGCAGCTCGAGCGCCCCGTGCTGTGGGGCGCGCGCCGGCTGACGCAAACATTGGAGCCGCGCGTGCTCTACGTCAACACGCCGTACCGGGCGCAGGACACGCTGCCGCTGTTCGACACCGCGGCCAAGGACTTCAACACGATTTCGGTTTTCAGCGACAACGCCTTTGCCGGCGTCGACCGCGTCAGCGACGCCCACCAGGTCACCGCCGGCATCACGACGCGCCTCATCGACAGCGCCAACGGCAACGAGGCGCTGCGTCTGGGCATCGCGCAGCGCTACCTGCTGCGCGATCAGCGCATCACGCCCGATGGCGTGCCGCTCGAGCAGCGCTTCTCCGATGTGCTGCTCGACGGCAGCGCGCACCTGTCGTCGAAGTGGACCTTCGGTGCCGCGGTGCAGTACAGCCCGGAGCTCGACCGGGCCACGCGCTCGCTGCTCTCGGCGCGTTATCAGCCGGGGCCGTTTCGCACGCTGTCCATGGCCTACCGCCTGACGCGCGGCGCCAGCGAGCAGCTCGACGTCGGCTGGCAATGGCCGCTGTATTCACGCGAGCGCAGCGCAGCGGCCGGCGGCGGCAGCGAGTGCCGCGGCACGCTTTATGGCGTGGGCCGCGTCAACTACTCGCTGAAGGACAGCCGCATCACCGATTCGCTGGCCGGCTTCGAGTACGACGCCGGCTGCTGGATCGGCCGCGTGGTGGCCGAGCGCATCTCCACCGGCCGCGCCGAAGCGACGACGCGGCTGCTGCTGCAGTTGGAGCTGGTGGGGTTGTCACGTCTGGGTTCAAACCCGCTCTCGGTCTTGAAGGACAATATCCCCGGCTACACGCTGCTGCGCGAAGACCGCAGCGACCCGCCTTTGCGCTCCTACACCGGCAGCAGCGCACCTGCTTCAACCGACCGATGAAGACACTCCCCCGCCCCCCCACCCTGCTCGCCGCGCTGGCGCTCGCTCGCCAGCGGCGCTGTGCGCGCCCGCCGCCGGCGCGCAAACGCTGCGTGGCGCGCCGACGCTGCGCCCCGGCGACCACATCGCCGTCGTTGTCAATCAGGAGCTGGTGACGGCGTTCGAGTTGAACCAGCGCATGGCGCTGGCCCGCGCCGAAGCGCAGCGCAAGAACCAGCGCCTGCCCGGCGACGGCGAGTTCCGCAGCCTGATGCTCGAGTCGCTGATCGAAGAGCGGGCGATGCTCTCGCATGCGCGCGACAGCGGCATCAAGGTCGACGACAACGAGGTCGATCGCGCCGTGGCCGTGGTCGCCGCGCAGAACCAGTTGACGCCGCAGCAATTGCGCCAGCGCCTGGTGCAGGACGGCATGGACGTGCCGCGTTTTCGCGCCAACCTGCGCGACCAGATGATGGTCGAGCGCGTGCGCGAGCGCGAGGTGGCGCAGCGCATCCGCATCACCGACGGCGAGATCGACGCCCTCATCGACAAGCAGCGCAGCGGCGGCGGCGGCGGCGGTGGCGCATCGGGCGAGGTGCAATACAACATCGCGCAGGTGCTGATCAAGGTGCCCGACGGCGCCGGCGACAGCGCCGTGGCCGAGCGCCGCGCGCGCGCCGAGGCCGCGCTGGTGCGCATCCGCAACGGCGAAGATTTTGCGGCCGTGTCGCGCCAGGTCAGCGAAGACGACAACAAGGAGCGCGGCGGCGAGATCGGCCTGCGCCCGGCGGACAAGCTGCCCGACATCTTTCTCGAAACCGTGCGCCCGCTGCAGGCCGGCCAGCTCGCACCGGCGCTGCTGCGCACCGGCGCCGGCTTTCACATCATCAAGCTGCTCGACCGCGCCGAAGGCGGCGCCTTGCGCGTCACGCAAACACGCGCGCGCCACGTGCTGCTGCGGCCGTCGGAGCAGTTGACCGAAGCGGCGGTGCGCACGCGGCTGACCGAATTCAAGCGCCAGATCGAAAGCAGCCAGCGCCGCTTCGAAGACATTGCGCGCGAACACTCGCTCGACGGCTCGGCCAGCGCCGGCGGTGACCTGGGCTGGGCCTCGCCCGGCCAGTTCGTGCCCGAGTTCGAACAGGCGATGAACAACCTGGCCCTCGGCGGCGTCTCGGCGCCGGTGGAAACCCGCTTCGGCTGGCACCTGATCCAGGTCCAGGAGCGGCGCACGGTCGCCCCCGACACCAAGCAGTTGCGCGACCAGGCACGGCAAGCGCTGCGTGAGCGCAAGTTCGAGGAAGCGTACGGCGAGTGGGTGCGCGAAGTGCGCGGGCGCGCCTACGTCGAGTTCCGCGAGCCGCCGCAGTGATGCTGTTTTTTGCTTGCGCCTGTCCGCCTCTACCCCGTTCGGACTGAGCCTGTCGAAGTCCTGCATTGCCGATCGCCCTGACCTTGTCGAAGCACGAGCTCAGAGCGAGGGGGTGGTGGTGGCTCCGTTCGCCCTGAGGTATCGAAGGGCTCGCGCGTGCACTTCGATACCTCAGTGCGAACGGGATTGACCGGGGCAACCGCGTGAAGCACCAACCGCGCAAACGCTTCGGCCAGCACTTCCTGACCGATACCGGCGTGCTCGACGCGATCGTGAGCGCAATCGATCCGAAGCCCGGCCAGCCGCTGATCGAAATCGGCCCCGGCCTCGGTGCGTTGACGCTGCCGCTGCTGGAGCGTTGCGAGCGCCTGACCGTGATCGAGCTCGACCGCGATCTGGCCGCGCGCCTGCGCAAGAACGCCGCGCTCGATGTCATCGAAGCCGATGTGCTCAGCGTCGATTTCAAAGCCATCGCTGGCACGCAACGCGAGACCAAGCTGCGCGTCGTCGGCAACCTGCCCTACAACATCTCGACGCCGATCCTGTTTCACCTGCTCGACTGCTGCGGCGCAGATCGAAGACCAGCACTTCATGCTGCAAAAGGAAGTCGTGCAGCGCATGGCCGCCGGCCCGGGCACGAAAGACTACGGACGCCTCAGCGTGATGCTGCAATGGCGCTACCACATCGAACACATGCTCGACGTGCCGCCCGAAGCCTTCGAGCCGCCGCCGCGCGTGCGACTCCGCCGTCGTGCGCATGCTGCCCTGGCCGCAGCCGGCGGCGGTGGACCGCGCGACGCTCGAAGCCCTCGTCGCCTCCGCCTTCTCGCAGCGCCGCAAGCTGCTGCGCCACAGCCTCGGCCGCTGGCTCGACGAGCGCGGCTTCAGCGGCACGTTCGATCTGCAACGGCGCGGCGAAGAGGTGCCGGTGGCCGAGTACGTGGCGCTGGCGCAGGCACTTTGAACGCGCGTCAACGCCAGTCAATACGGCCGCTAGACTGCACGGATGCTGAAGTGCCCCGGCTGCGGTGAGGAGAATCCGCCCAAGTTCAGGCTGTGCGGTTATTGCGGGACGGCGCTGACGGCGGCCGCCGCACCGTTGCCGGCGCGCGAGATGCGCAAGACGGTGACCATCGTCTTCTGCGACCTGAAAGGCTCGACCGCACTCGGCGAGCAGCTCGACGCCGAAGCGCTGCACGAGGTCAAGGCGCGCTACTTCGCTGCCATGGCGGCCGAGATCACGCGCCATGGCGGCAAGATCGAGAAGTACATCGGCGACGCGATCATGGCCGTCTTCGGCCTGCCGCGCGCCCACGAGGACGACGCTTTGCGCGCCGTGCGCGCGGCGCTGGGCATGCAGGCCGGCGCTGCGCCGCGTCAACGAGGACCTGACGGCGCGCTACGGCTTCGCGCTGGCCAACCGCACCGGCGTCAACACCGGCGAGGTGGTGGCCAGCGACGACCCGGCGGCCGACCAGAAGCTCGCCACCGGCGATGCGGTCAACGTCGCGGCGCGCCTGGAGCAGGCCGCGCCGGAAAACCAGATCTTCCTCGGCGACGTGACCTACCGGCTGGTCCGCGACGCGGTCGAGGTCGAGGCTGTCGCGCCGCTCGAACTCAAAGGCAAGGCGCAGCGCGTGGCGGCGTTCCGCCTGGTCGCGGCGCCGGGGCTGGACGGCCTGGTGCGCCGCCACGACCGGCCGCTGGTCGGCCGCGACGCCGAACTGGCGACGCTGGCCGCGCTGTTCGGCGAGGTGCGTGCGCGAGCGCAGCGCGCGTTTGGTCACGGTGATCGGCGACGCCGGTTTCGGCAAGTCGCGCTTGGTGCGCGAGGTCATCGACCACATCGCCGTCGGCGCGCGCGTCCTGTCCGGCCGCTGCCTGCCCTACGGCGATGGCATCACCTTCTGGCCGCTGCTGATGATGGTGCGCGAGGCGGCCGACATCCGCGACACCGACTCGCCCGAGGCCGCGCAGGCCAAGCTGCTGCAAGCGGTGGGCGACACCGAGGTGGCCGACCGGCTGGCCAGCGCCGCCGGCCTGACCAGCGCCTCGTTTCCGCTGGCCGAGCTGAACTGGGCGGCGCGCAAATTCTTCGAGCGCTGGGCCAGCGCGGGGCCGCTGCTGGCCTTCATCGACGACATCCATTGGGCCGAACCGGCCTTCCTCGATCTGCTGGAACATGTGCAGGCCACGGCCGCGGACGCGCCGATCCTGCTGCTGACCACCGCCCGCCACGACCTGATCGAAGAGCGTGCCGCCTGGGGCACGCAGCCCGGCTCGGTGCGGCTCGTGCTGCAACCGCTCGCCGACGATGCGGCCGCGCAAGTGGTGGCCAACCTGCTCGGCTCGGCCGGGCTGTCCGGCGAGGTGACGCGGCGCATCGTCGACGCCGCTGAGGGCAACCCGCTGTACGCCGAGCAGATGCTGTCGATGCTGATCGACAGCGGCGTCCTGCAGTTGCAGGACGGGCGCTGGGTGCGCGCCGACGACAGCGCCGAGATCGCGGTGCCGCCGACCATCCACGCCTTGCTCGAAGCGCGGCTCGACGGCCTCGGCCGTGCCGAGCGCGCAGCGGTCGAGCCGGCCTCGGTGATCGGGCTGGAGTTTCCGCAGACGGCGCTCGAGTCGCTGGCGCCGCCGGCGGTGCGCACCGAGCTGCCGGCGCATCTGGGCACGCTGACGCGCAAGCAGTTCATCCGCCCCGCGCAGTCCACCGACGCCGATCTGATCTACCGTTTCCACCACCACCTGGTGCGCGACACGGTCTACAACGGCTTGCTCAAACGCGCGCGCGCCAACCTGCACCTGGAATTCGTGCGCTGGGCCGACCGCGCCAACGCCGACAGCGAACGCGGCCTGGCGTTCGAGGAGATCCTCGGCTACCACCTCGAACAGGCGCATCGCTACTTGCGCGAGCTCGGGCCCGCTGGACGCGCAGGGGGCGGCGGCCGGCAGCGACGCGGCCAGGCGCTTGTCGGCCGCGGGCCGGCGCGCTGCGGCGCGTGGCGACATGCACGCCGCGGCCAATCTGCAACAGCCGCGCGGTGGCGATGCTCGACGCCGCCGACCCGCAAGCGCTGGGCTTGCTGCCCGAGCTGGCCGAAACGCTGATCGGCGTCGGCGATTTCGCCGGCGCGCGCGCCGCGCTCGACGAAGCCACTGCCGCGGCCGAACACAGCGGCGACATCGGCTGCAGGCCGCACGAGCCGGCTGCTCGGCATGCTGGCACGGCTGTACAGCGGCGAGCAGCAGCAGGGCTGGAGCGAAGAGACGCTGCGCGTCTGCCACGAGCATGATCCCGGCGCTCGAGCGCGAGAACGCCCACAACGAACTCGCGACCGCGTGGCGGCTGGTCGTGCTGGTGCACGGCATCGCCGGCCGCTACAGCGCTGGCCAGCGACGGCGTGGCGCGCTCGATCGCCCATGCGCGGCTGGCCGGCAACGAGCTGCTGGTGGCGCGCAACGGGCTGATGCTGGCGATCATCGCGTTGAATGGCCCGACTGCCGGTGGCGCAGGCCATCGCCGAATGCGAGCAGTTGCTTGCCGCCGGGCTCAGCGACCGGCAGGTCGAGTGCAAGGTCAAGTGCGCGCATTGCGCAACTGAAGGCGATGAACGGCGAGTTCGACGCCGCGCGCACGCTCTACCGCCGCAGCCGCGCGCTGCTGCGCGACCTCGGCCAGGGTGTCTATGCGGCATCGACCGGCATCGACCTGGCGCGCGTCGAACTGCACGGCGGCGACCTCGCGCTCGCGCAGCGCGAGGTGCAGGCCGACTGCGACTTGCTCATCGCGAAAGGCGAGACCTACTACCTGTCGACGATGGCCGGCGCTGCTGGCGCGCCTCGCGCGCGATCAGGGGCACGACGATGAAGCGCTGGCGCTGTCGACGCACGGCCGAGCAGGCCACCGCCGCCGACGACATGGAGTCGCAGGCGCTGTGGCGCATGGTGCGCGCGCCGATGCTCGCGCGCGCCGGCGAGCTGCGGCAGGCCGAGGAACTGGCGCGCCATGCCGTCGAGACTGGCTGCGGCAGACCGAGTCGCCGATGCTGCAGGCCGATGCGCTGGCCGAGCTGGCCGTGGTGCTGCGCATCGCGACAGCGCCACGACGAAGCCCAAGCCCACCGCGCCGAGGCGATCGCGCTGTACGAGGCCAAGGGCAACCGGGTGATGGCCGAGCGCTGCAGCGCGCTCGGCCTGCGAGCCCGTTACGCGCCGGCAGGGTCAGAAGACCTTGTACGAGCCGTTGCCGGGGCTGATCAGCGTCCACTCGAAGTCGCCGTCGAGTTCCAGCGTCCAGCCCGGGGTCCTGCTGCTCTTGTAGTAGCGTGCGCTTGGCGATGCAGGGGATGCCGTCGCTGCGCGGCGTCGTCGGGCTGGCGCAGTTGCCGACGAACACCGTGCCGCGCGCTGCCGGTGTACTCGATCAGCACGCTGTCGATCTTCGTGCCACTTCAGGATCGTCGAGGCGTCCTGGCGCAGCACGATCGTCAGGTAGGGGCTGAAGACACCGGGGATGGTGATGTCCGAACGGAAGCAGGCGCTGAAGTTGTTGGTGCAGTTGATGCCGTCCGGCGTCTCTGAGAATCTCGGCCGTGGTGAAGGTCGTGCCGGCCGGCACGACGACGCTGGTGGTGAACGGGTCGGCGCTGGTGCTGACGGCGCCCGAGCCGGTGAACAGGCGGCCGCCGGCCTTCTGCACCGCGGACTTGACCAGCGCCGGGTTGAAGGTGCCCAGCGTCACCGCGCCGGCCGTCCATTCAGAAATGGAGTTGTCGACCGGGGAGTTCGCGCCGCCGGTCGTCTCGGCGTAGGAGGTGATGCCGCTGAAGGTCACGCAGTCGGTCGTGGCGCAGCTGCCGGCAAGACCATCGGGCAGCGGGCTCGCGGCGTCCTTCACCGGGGCCTTGAAGAACACCGCGAAGGTCGGCACGGCCTGGCCGGCCTTGAGCTGCCCGATCACGCAGCGGATCGTCGTCGTGGTCGGCGTCGTGCAGGTCGCCCCTTCGATCGAGCTGAAGACCGCCTTCTCGTCGCCGTCGGTCACCTGCGTCGAGCCGGTGAAGCTGACGTTGTTGATCGTGTTGCCGCCGGCGTTGACGATGCTGACCGTGTAGCCGATGTAGGTGTCGAGCGCGGGCCGCGCCGGCGAGGCGCTGGCCAGCGAGCTGTAGGTGACCGCGGGCGACAGCGGCTTCACGGTGGTGGTCAGCACGCCGGCGCCCGCCGACGCGGCCATCGGAGCGGCTGCGCAGGCGCAACTCAGCAGGGTGGCTCGCGCGCGCTGTCTCAGAGAAATGAAGTTCATGGTGTCTCCTCGGGTCGTCTCGCACCGCTTGTGTTTTACCTCTGAACGCCCGACCGCACACCCCCTCGTAATCGAGAGGTCATGACGCTGCCTGACGCCGCAGCGACGTCGCCCGGCGCAGCCGTGCGGAGAGGTGGACGGCGATGTTGCGGTACAGCTGTGCCGCCAGGGCCGGCTGTTCGCGGCCGATCGCGTCGAGCCCCTGCTGCGTGAGCTGCAGCAGCTCGGCATCGGCATCGGCGGTGGCCCCGGCGCTGCGCCCGCCGCCATCGAGCATCGCCGTCTCGCCGAACATCAGGCCGGCCGAGAAACTGACGAAGCGCTGCCGCCGATGCGCCGGCCCGCTGCCGGCCTCGACGGTGATCGAGCCGCGGATCAGCACATACAGGCCGTCGGCCGGATCACCTTCCCTGAACAGCACCTCGCCCGCGGCCAGCCGCCGCGGCCGCATGTGGGCCAGCACCGCCGCGGACTGCGCGGCGTCGAGGCCGGCGAACAGGCTGCTCTGCTGCGGCGCGATCGCGCTGTCGCCCAGCGCGAGCCCGGCGTCGGCGAGCAAGCGCTGCTCGGCCGCCTCGACGGCATGGTCGAGGTCGGCGAACCAGTCGTCGCGGCGGGCATCGCGAAAACAGCCGAAGGCGCGCAGGCGCAGCCCATGGGGATGCTCGGCCGTGACGCCGGCGAGCAGCAGCGTCTGGCCGTGCCGGCGCGAGCTCGGTCGAGCGTTGCTGCAGCAGCATCGCGCCGGAAGCGTCGATCGTGCTGACGCCGCGCAGGTCGAGGACGACGAAGCGGGTGCTCGCCGCCGACCGCATCGACTTCGCGCGCCAGCCGCTCGGCGCTGCCGAAAAACAGCGCACCCTCCAGTTCGAGCACGGCGATGCGCTCGCGCGCCGCGGCCAGCACGGCCTCTTGCGGTGGCGGGTAGACGCGACGCGACGGCTCGGCCGCGGCCGTGTAGCGCGCGCGCACCAGCGAGCGGTTCATGCTGCGCACGAACAGCCCCAACGCCACTGCGACACCCACAGCCACGCCGACCGCGAAGCCGCGCCACACCGTGACGGCGCAGACCAGGGCGACGATGGCCAGCGTCTCCCAGACGTCGGCCGAGCGCTCGCCGCTGCGCCACTGGCCGACGAGCTGTCGCGTCCAGCGGTCGACCAGCCCGAGCGCCACCGTCAGCATGATGCCGGCCAGCACGGTGGTCGGCAGCAACGCGAGCAGCGGCCCGAGCAGCCCGTACATGAGGCCGAAGGCCAGTGCGCCGACGAGGGCCGAGCGCCGACCGCTGCCGCCGGCGCGCAAGGTGGCCAGCGCACGCGCCCGCAGGATCACCACCGGCAGGCCGGCGAACAGGCCGACGACGATGTTCGACAGCCCCAGCACCATCAGCTCGCGGCCGGCGTCCTGGTGCGTGTCGAGCTGCTGGTCGATCGCCAACGCACTGAGCGCCGATTCGAGCGAACCGATCAGCGCCAGCACCGCGGCCCCAGTCAACACCGGCAGCGCATGGCGCAGCACGAAAGAGGCCGTTGCGCCATCGGCCAGACGCAGCGGCAGGTCGGGCAGCGGCACGACCGCGGGCAGCGGGCCGATGGTGGCGCCCAGCGCCAGCGCCGGCCACAGCCGATGCAGCGCCGCGTACAGCGCCAGCCCGAAGGCCAGGCCGATGCAGCTGCGACGGCGCTCGCGGCCAGCGCCAAGCGATGAACCAGGTGCAGCCGGCGGTGGCCAGCCCGACCGCCAACGTGCCGGGCGCGAAGCCGGACAGGCCGTTTCCCGGCTGCAGACCGAGCAGCGTCGGCAGCTGCGACAGGAAGATCAGCACGGCCACACCGTTCATGAAACCGGCCAGCACCGGCTGCGGCACGAACTGCGCGAGGCGTCCCAGCCCGAGCCGCGCCATGACGATCTGCAGCAGGCCCATCGCCACCACCATCGAGCCGGCGGCGGCGATCACGAGCGTCAGGCCCGAGGCGCCGGCCGCGTGCACGGCCGGATCGCGAACCAACGGCGCCAACGCGCCGGCGAAGATCAGCGCGGTGGCCGAGCTCGGGCCGGCCACCGGCATCGCGCTGTGGCCGAAGAACGCCAGCATCAGGCCGCCGATGGTGACCGACACGAAGGCCGCCGCCAGACCCAGCGGCGCCGCGGCCTCGCCCAGCGGCGCGTAGCCGAGCAGGCCCAGCGTCAGCACGACGGCCAGCATCACCACCGAGCCGACGACGCCGCCGGCGATCTCGCCCGCCCAGGGCGCGCGGCGGCGGTCGAGGGTCATCGGGCCTGCTGCCGCCTCAAACGGATGTGCGTTCGATCGCATAGAAACCGTTCGGGCTGAGCTTGTCGAAGCCCCGGCGTGGCACTTCGACAGGCTCAGTGCGAACGGGCATTGGTGCTCCGCGATTCGTGTCTTCGTGAACGCAAGTCGGTATCAAAACAGCGCCGTCAACCGACGATCTGCGGGCTCTCGCGCGGGCCCGTGGCGGCAACGAAGCCGACTTCGCTTTCGAAATTGAGGTTGCACAGGTGGGAAAACTGAGCACGACGCGCGGCCACATCACGCCGCCATCGGCACCAGGAAGTCGCGGCTGATGCCCACACCCAGATCGCCGACGCGATCGAGGAACTGCGTCAGGTAGGCGTGCAGGCCGGTGGCGAGGATCTCGTCGATGCGGCCGAACTGCAGATCGCTGTGCAGGCGCCCGGCGCGGCGTAGCGTCTCGGCGCTTTGCGCGTTGGCCACGAGTTGCAGGTTGGTCATCAGCGCCGTCATGCAGGCGGCCAGCGAGCGCGGCATGTCCGGGCGCAGGATCAGCAGCTCGGCCACCTTGTCGGGCCGGATGACGTTGCGGTAGACCTTGCGGTAGACCTCGAAGCCGGAGACCGAGCGCAGCACAGCGCTCCAGTGATAGAAGTCGACCTCGGGCGCGTCGCGCGCCACGGGACCTTGCGACTGCGACTGCGACTGCGACTGCGATGCGCGGGGCGCGGACCGAAGTAGTCGCTGTGCAGGCTCTGGAACTTGACGTCGAGCAGCCGCGCCGTGTTGTCGGCGCGCTCGAGGAAGGTGCCGATGCGCAGGAAGTGCAGCGACTCGTCCTGCAGCATCGTGCCCACGGTGACGCCGCGGCTCAGGTGCGAGCGGAACTTGACCCATTCGAAGAGCGCGCCCGGGTCGCGGTGGAAGTCGTTGCGCGCATGCAGGCGGTTGAACTCGAGCCAGGTCTGGTTGGTGGTCTCCCAGACCTCGGTGGTGAGCGTGCCGCGCACCGCGCGCGCGTTCTCGCGCGCGGCGGCGATGCAGGAGACGATCGACGAAGGATTGCGCGCGTCGCGCACCATGAACTCCATGACGTTGCGCGCGTCGCACTCGGGGTAGTGCTCCTCGAAGCTCGACGTCAGCTCCGAGATGCCGAGCACGCCGCGCCAGCCCTGTTCGGCCTGCTCGGCCGATTGCGGCAGCAGCGACATCTGGTAGTTGACGTCGAGCATGCGCGCGGTGTTTTCGGCGCGCTCCATATAACGAGCCATCCAAAACAAATGGTCGGCGGTTCTAGACAGCATGTGACACCTCCACCAAGCCGAAAACCCCGCCGCGCGCTGTCGCGCGCCGCTGTGTTGTGGCTTCGCCGCAAGCGCTTCGCGCTTGACCCGCGCGCTCCATGTAGCGCGCCATCCAGAAGAGGTGATCGGCTGTGCGTGAGAGCATGTCAGTTCTCCATGTCTCGAGAACCCAGGTGTCCTTCGTGCCGCCGCCCTGGCTGCTGTTGACGACCAGCGAGCCTTCCTTCAGCGCCACGCGCGTCAGGCCGCCGGGCACCGTCT
The DNA here is from genome assembly GCA_963732625.1 of uncultured beta proteobacterium. GTDB lineage: Bacteria > Pseudomonadota > Gammaproteobacteria > Burkholderiales > Burkholderiaceae_C > CADEEN01. The sequence continues at coordinate 178,211 of CAVTAM010000003.1, forward strand.
GCACGCTGGTGCCCGAGAGCACATACGGCCGCAGATCGATGTGGCGCGGCGCGATGCCGGACTCGACGTACGTCGGGCAGGTGGACAGCGACAGCGTCGGCTGCGCGATGTAGTTGCTCGGGTTGGCGACGAGCACTTCGCGAAAGCGTGCGATCTCGGCCTTGCTCGCCGCCGGCCCGACGAGCATGCCGTAGCCGCCGGCGCCGTGCACTTCCTTGACCACGAGTTCGTTCAGATGGTCGAGCACGTACACCAGGTCATTCGCGTCGCGGCACAGGTGCGTCGGCACGTTGGCCAGGATCGGTTTTTCGCCGAGGTAGAACTCGACCATCTTCGGCACGTACGGATAGATGCTCTTGTCGTCGGCGATGCCGGTGCCGATGGCGTTGGCCAGCGTGACGTTGCCGTGGCGGTAAACGTCGAGCAGGCCGGCGCAGCCGAGCGTGCTGTCGGCGCGGAAGGCCTTGGGGTCGAGGAAGTCGTCGTCGACGCGGCGGTAGATCACGTCGACGCGCTTGGGCCCTTGCGTGGTGCGCATGAAGACGAAGCCGTCGCGCACGAACAGGTCCTTGCCTTCGACGAGCTCGACGCCCATCTGCTGCGCCAGAAAGGCGTGCTCGAAGTAGGCGCTGTTGTGCATGCCGGGGGTCAGCACGCACACCGTCGGGTCGTTGGCCGAGGCGGGTGCGACCTGGCGCAGCGTTTCGAGCAGCAGGTCGGGGTAATGCGCCACGGGCGCGATGCGCACCTGCGAGAACAGCTCGGGGAACAGGCGCATCGTCATCTTGCGGTTCTCGAGCATGTAGCTCACGCCGCTGGGCACGCGCAGGTTGTCTTCGAGCACGTAGTAGGTGCCCGTGCCGTCGGGGTTGGCGGCGCGCACGATGTCGACGCCCGAGATGTGCGAGTACACGCCGCCGGGGACATCGACGTTCGACCATCTCCGGGCGGTACTGCGCGTTGCCCCGCACCTGCTCGGCCGGCACGATGCCGGCTTTCAAGATTTCCTGGCCGTGATAGACGTCGTGGATGAAGCGGTTGAGCGCCGTCACGCGCTGCACCAGGCCGCGCTGCAACTCGCGCCACTCGTCGGCCGGGATGATGCGCGGGATCACGTCGAACGGGATCAGGCGCTCGGTGCCGGCGCCGCTCTCGTCCTTGTCGCCGTAAACAGCAAAGGTGATGCCGACGCGGCGAAAGATCGTCGCTGCTTCTTCGCGCCGGGTCAGCATCACGTCGGCCGGCTGCGCGGCCAGCCACTGCGCATACGCCGCGTAATGCGCGCGCACGTCCTGCTCCTGGCGGTACATCTCGTCAAACATGGCAGTGGCGTCGGCGCCCGAAGCCACTGACCGCCCCCTCGGGGGGCAGGAGCGAAGCGACGTGGGGGTTTCATCATTGGCTCCTCGCAATTCTTCTGCCAGTCACTGCACTCTTGAGTACGCACGCGCACCTCGAGCTGATGCTCGCCGCCGCCGCGGATCACGCCGCGCAGCGGGGTCACGTCGCCGTAGTCGCGGCCGACGGCCAGCCGCACATGGCCGGCCGCCGGCACGATGTTGTTGGTCGGGTCGAGTTCGAGCCAGCGCGGTGCACCGCCGCCCGGTATCGGGCACCACAGCGCCGCCCAGGCGTGGGACGCGTCGGCGCCCAACCACGGTGCGCCGGGGGCACCACCATCGGGCGGCGTGGTCAGCAGGTAGCCGCTGACGTAGCGCGCGGCCAGGCCCATGCACCGCAAGGCGCCGATCAGCAGGTGCGCGAAATCCTGGCAGACGCCTTCGCGGCGCGCCAGCGCGTCGGCCAGCGGCGTGTCGATGTCGGTGCTGTCGCTGCTGTAGCGGAAATCAGCATGCATGCGCGCCATCAGCTCGAGGCCGACGCCGGCGACCGCGCGGCCGGGGGTGAACGACGGCGCCGCCCAGTCGCGCAGCGCCGGCAGCAGCGGCACGTACGACGAGGCATGCACGAACTCGTTGGCGGGTTGCCAGGCGCGGCCGGCCGCGTAACGCAGTTGCGCGCGCACCGCTTCCCAGGGTGTGGTGGCCTCGGCGTCGAGCGGTGGCGGCGCCGTCACGCGAACGCGGCTGCGCGCACGCACCAGGAGCTCGCGGTGCGGCTGGCTGACGGTGAAGCAGGTGCGCTGGTTGCCCAGCCAGTCGCTGCTGCTGGCCTGGTGCATCGGCGGCGGCACGGTCTGCATCTCGAAGGCCTCGCCGGCCTGCAGCTCGCTGTTGCGTGGCCGCAGGTGGGCGACGTGATGTGCCAACTCGACGGGCGCCGCGTAGCGATAGACGGTGACATGCTCCACTTCGAGCAACGTGGTCTCGGCCATCACACGCTCTGACTCGTATCGACGTCGGCATGCGCAAAGTAGCGCTGGCCGATCAGATCCGACAGGCGCGCCGCCGCCGCGCCGAGTTGCTTGGCCAGCGCAAGCACGCGCTGCTGCGTGGCCGCATCGCTGTCGCCGCGCAATTCTTCGAGCGCCAGACCGGCGCCGTGCTCGGGCCACAGCGCCAGCATCTCGTCGCGCCAGGCCGCCGCACCGGGCAGCTTGCCGATCTCGGTGCGCAGGCGGCGCAGCGTGCCGGCGAACGAGCGCGGGTTGATGTCGTCGAGCACCAGCAGATCGACCAGCGCCAGCAAATCTTCGTGGCGCTGGTAGCGCACGCGAAAGGTGATGCCGCTGTCGAACAAATCGAGCAGCAGCGCCGTGGCCACGGCCGAGCCGCCACGGCCGTCGATGACACCGATCAGGTGTTGCATCGCCTGCGACAGCCCGGCCAGGCGCTCGACCAGACGCCCCACCGAGAGCAGGCGCCAGCCGTGATCACGCGTCATGCGGTCGGTTTGCGTGCCGGTGACCGCGGCCAGTTGCAGCGCCAGGCGTTGCAGCGCCGGCAGCGCCTGCGCGGTGGCCGGCACCGCCGTGCCCAGGCTGTCGAAGTGCGCCCGCCACTCGTCGCCCATGCGCCGCACGAGGCCCCACTGTTCGGGCGAGAGGCGGTCACGCAGCACACCGGCCGTGCGCGCCATGGCGCCCAAGTTGCGGCCGATCGCACTGTCGGCTTTTCTGTTCAACGCGGCGAGCAGGCTGCGCTCGAAGACCGCCGGCGAACGCTCGGCGCCCGGTGTGCCCGCGTTGACGAGGCCGCTCCACGTGGCCAAGGCCGACATCGCCGCCCACAGCGGCGGCAGGCACGTCGTCGTCGCCGTCGATCAGCGCCAGCGCGGCGCGCGCCAGGCGCACCACCTGCTCGCTGCGCTCGGTGTAGCGGCCGAGCCAGAACAGGTTTTCGCCGGTGCGGCTGGCCACGGCCGCGCGGCGCTCGGCGAGATCGTCCACCGACAGGCGCTGCGGCAGCATCGAAAAACCGTCGACGGTGCCGGCAGCGACGACCCAGGTGTCGAGGCTCGTGCCGCCCTGCTGCATCGACACCGACAGCGGCGCGCTCGTGGCCACGCGCGTCAGCGCGCCGGGCAGCACGTACCAGCGCTCTGCGCTGTCGGCAATCGCATAGACGCGCAGCATCGCCGGCCGCGCGGCCAGCGTGCCGTCGGCCAGCGGCAGCGCGGCGCGCGACGGCGCGATGTGGCCCTGCACGCTGAAGGCGTCGGGGTCGTCTTCGATGCGCGCTTGCAGGGCTGTCACTTCGTGCGCAGCCATGCGCAGTGCGCCGTCGCGGTGGCCGGGAAACGCCGCGCGCAGCACGCGCCCCGGCAGCTCGCCGCGCACGGCCTGCCAGGCTGCGTCTTCGCCGCACCACCAGGTGGGCAGCGACGGCAGCGCCAGATCCTCGCGCAACAACGCTCGGCTGATGGCCGGCAGGAAGCCCTGCACCGCGCTCGATTCGAGAAAGCCGCTACCCAAAGCGTTTGCCATGACGACGTTGCCGGCGCGCGCCACCTGCACCAGCCCGGCGACGCCGAGCGCGGAGTCGGGACGCAGCTCGAGTGGGTCGCAGTAGTCGTCGTCCAAGCGGCGGATGACGCCGTGCACCGGCTCCAGGCCTTCGACCGTGCGCAGGAACAAACGCTCACCGCGGGCGCTGAGGTCGGCCCCTTCGACGAGAGACACGCCAAGGTAGCGCGCCAGGTGCGCATGCTCGAAGTAGGTTTCGCTGTACGGACCGGGCGTGAGCAAGACGATGCGCGGCAGGTGGCTGTCGCCCAGGCGCGCGGCAATGTCGGCAGCTTGCTGCTGCACCGTGTCGAGCAGGCGGCGGTAGCTGCTGGCGATGTGCTGCACGCGCAGCTCGCGAAAGGCCTCGGGGTACAGGCGCGAGACGATCAGCCGGTTGTGCAGCACATAGCCCAGTCCGGACGGCGACTGCGTGCGCTGCGAGACCACCCACCAGCGGCCATCGACGCCGCGCGCCACGTCGAAAGCCGCGATGTGCAGGTGCATGCCGCCGGCCGGCGTGATGCCGTGCACCGGGCGCAGGTAGCCGCTGTGGCGGAACAGCAGCGCCGGCGGCAGCAGCGCGTCGTGCAGCAGGCGCTGCGGCCCATACAGATCGGCCAGCATGCGCGACAGCAGTTGTGCACGCTGGATCACGCCGCGCTCGATCTGCGCCCAGTCGGCCGCTTCGACGATCAGCGGCAGCGCTTCGAGCGACCAGGCACGCGCCGACAGGCCCGGCGCGGCCTGCTCGTGCAGGTTGTGCGTGACGCCGTCGGCGCGGATCTGCTGCGCGATGGCGGCGCGGTGGCGCGCGAACGTGGCCGCGGCGTTGTCGCGCAGCGCCGGTGTGGTGGAGACAAAGCGCTGCCACGTCGGCCGCAGCGTGCCCGAGGGCTCGCGCAGCTCGTCCCAACAGGGATCGCCCGGCTCCTGCGGCGCGAAGGCGAATGCCGGCGCGGCGGGCGCGGGTAGAGGCAGGCTGGACATGAGCGGCTGACGTTAGCCGAGCCGCAGGTCGAGGGTGAACGGGAATTCCCGGCTCGGCGTGGCGCTGCCCACCACCATGCGCCCGGGCGTGTGGCCGAGCGATTCGAAACGCGCCAGGCGCCGGCTCTCGGCCTCGTAGGCGTTGACCGGCAGCGTCGCTTCGTTGCGCCCGCCCGGGTGCTCGACGTGATAGCGGCAGCCGCCGAGCGATCGTTCGCTCCAGCGATCGACGACGTCGAAGGTCAGCGGCGCATGCACGCCGATCGTCGGGTGCAGCGCCGACGGCGGCTGCCAGGCGCGATAGCGCACGCCGCAGACGAATTCGCCGATCCGTCCGGTGGGCTGCAGCGGCAGTGGGCGGCCGTTGACGGTGATGGCGTGGCGGTTGCCGTTCAGAGCCCGTGGCCTTGACTTCGAGCCGTTCGAGCGAGGCATCGACAAAGCGCGCCGTGCTGCCGGCGTTGTTCTCTTCGCCCAGGACGTTCCAGGGTTCGAGCGCGCTGCGCAGCGCGACCTCGATGCCCTGCACCTTGACCTCACCGATGCGCGGGAAGCGGAACTCGGCGTGCGGCGCGAACCACTCGCGATCGAAGGCGAAACCGGCGCGCTGCAAGTCGGCGATGACATCGTCGAAATCCATGCGCACGAAGGTCGGCAGCATGAAGCGGTCGTGCACGGCGGTGCCCCAGCGGGTGAGGCGCGTCTCGCCGCCGCCGCCACCTCCACTGCGGTACGGCGTGCGCCAGAACCAGGCGACGAGCGCGCGCATCAGCAACTGCTGCGCCAGGCTCATGCGCGCGTGCGGCGGCATCTCGAAGGCGCGCAGTTCGAGCAGGCCCAGGCGGCCAGTGGCGCTGTCGGGCGAGTACAGCTTGTCGATGCAGAACTCGGCGCGGTGCGTGTTGCCGGTAACGTCGATCAGCAGGTGGCGCAGCGTGCGGTCGACGAGCCACGGCGTGACCGTCTTGTGCAGGCCCAACTGGCGCTCGATCTCCTTGAGCGCAATCTCGACTTCATAGACCTGGTCGTTGCGCGCCTCGTCGAAACGCGGGTGCTGGCTCGTCGGGCCGATGAACTGGCCGGAGAACAGATAGGACAGGCTCGGGTGGTTGTGCCAGTAGGTCAGCAGGCTGGCCAGCAGATCGGGCCGGCGCAGGAAGGGGCTGTCGGCCGGCGTGGCGCCGCCGAGCACGAAGTGGTTGCCGCCGCCGGTGCCGCTGTGGTGGCCATCGACCATGAACTTCTCGGCGGCCAGGCGCGTCTGGTGCGCGGCCTCGTAGAGAAACTCGGTGTGATCGACGAGCTCGCGCCAGTTGTGCGCGGGGTGGATGTTGACCTCGATCACACCGGGGTCGGGCGTGACGGCCAGCGTCTTCAAGCCGCGGGTCGCGCGGCGGCGGGTAGCCTTCGAGCACGACCGGCATCTTCAACGCGGCCGCGGTGGCTTCGATCGCCGTCAGCAGTGCGAGGTAGTCCTCGAGCTCGACCAGCGGCGGCATGAAGACGTAGAGCAGGCCGCGCTTGTCTTTGACGGCGAGTTCGGCAAGTTCCGCTTCAGGCCCGTTGGCGCGGTTCGGGTCGCGCACCTCGATGCAGAGTGCGGTGCGGATGACGCTGGCGTCGCTGACGAAGCGCTGCGGCGTTGTGCTGGCGCGCTCCGGGGTGACGGTGTGGGCAGACTGCATGCGCAACTCCACAGGCGAAGCCAGCGGCGCCCGCGGCGCAAACGGATCCTGCTCGAACACATACGGGTAGTCGCCCTCGCGCACCCACGGCAACGAATCGAGCGGCAGGCGCCAGCCCATGGGCGAATCGCCGGGCAGCAGGTGCAAGCGATCGCCACGCACCTTCCACGCACCCGAGAGCCAACGCGGCCCGGCCGGCGAGTCGGCGCGGCCCAGCGGCAGGACGAACCCGACGATCTGCTTCAAACCCTGATCGAAGACGCGCGTCAAACGCGCGCGCTCCATCTCATCTTCGAGCCGCGAGTCGAACGGATCGACATTGACCGGCAGCGTGCGCTCGCGCCAGAGGTAGTAGTAAACGTCCTCGAACGCCGGCTGCGCGTGACCGGGATTCACACCGAGCTTGGCGGTCAGCGTGTGCATGAAGCGCTCGGCGTCGTCGCTCGTGCAACGCCGCGGCGTGCGCTCGTCGGCGAACAGCGCAGCGTCGCTCCAGCAGGGCTGCCCATCGGCGCGCCAGGCCACCGTGAGCGCCCAGCGCGGCAGCTGCTCGCCGGGGTACCACTTGCCCTGGCCGAAGTGCAGAAAGCCGCCTGCACCGTAGCGCTCGCGCAGCTTCAGCGTCAGGCCTTGCGCGAGGCCGCGCTTGGTCGGCCCCAGCGCGTCGGTGTTCCACTCGGCGCCTTCGCGGTCGTCGATGGAGACGAAGGTCGGCTCGCCGCCCATCGTCAGGCGCACGTCGCCGGCGACGAGTTGTTTGTCCACCGCGTCGCCGAGCGCAGCGATGGCGCGCCATTGCTCGTCGCTGTACGGCTGCGTGACACGTGGCGACTCGTGGATGCGCGTCACCGCCATGTGGTGCTCGAACGTGACCTCGCTGTCGTCCACCGCGCCGCTGACCGGCGCGGCGCTGCCGGGCTCGGGCGTGCAGGCCACGGGGATGTGGCCTTCGCCGGCCATCAGGCCCGAGGTCGGGTCCAAGCCGATCCAGCCGGCGCCGGGCAGATAGACCTCGCACCAGGCGTGCAGGTCGGTGAAGTCGGTCTCGGCACCGGACGGGCCGTCGAGGGCCTTGACGTCGGCCTTCAACTGGATCAGGTAGCCGGAGACGAAACGCGCCGCGAGGCCGAGGTGGCGCAGCAGTTGCACCATCAGCCAGCCGCTGTCGCGGCACGAACCGCTGGCGTTGACCAGCGTCACCTCGGGCGCCTGCACACCCGGCTCCATGCGGATCAGGTAGCGGATGTCGCGTTGCAGGCGCTGGTTCAAGCCGACCAGAAAGTCGATCGTGCGCTGCGGCTTCAGATCGATGCTCGCCAGCAGCGCCGCGAAGCGCGGCGTGGCTTCCTGCTTCACCAGGTACGGCGCGAGCTCGGCGAGCGCCTGCGGCGTGTAGCGAAACGGAAAGCTCTCCGCCTCGGGCTCGAGGAAAAAGTCGAACGGGTTGTAGACCGCCATCTCGGCCACCAGATCGACGCTGACTTCGAAGCTCGTCGTCTTCTCGGGGAAGACCAGCCGCGCCAGGTAGTTGCCGAACGGGTCTTGCTGCCAGTTGATGAAGTGCTCGGCCGGCTCGATGCGCAGCGAGTACGACAGGATCGGCGTGCGGCAGTGCGGCGCCGGCCGCAGCCGCACCACATGAGGCGACATCGCCACGCGGCGGTCGTAGCGGTAGCGGGTGATGTGGTTCAGCGCAACGTGGATGGCCAAGACGCGGTCTCCGTGGTGTGAGTCTCAGCCCCGTCGGGAGCAACTTCCAGGCCATGATGCCAGTAACGGCGCGAACGCTCGCGCTCGCAAGTGCTGGTGCCGTCGCCGCTTGCGCTCCACGCGCCGCAGCCGACGGTGTTGATGAAGGCGATGCCGCGCTGCGCATAACGCGCCGCGACTGCGGGCGCCGGGTGGCCGTAGCGGTTGCGATAGCCGGCCTGCACCAGCGCCACGCGCGGCGCCACGGCGTCGAGGAAGGCCGGCGATGACGAGGTCTTGCTGCCGTGGTGCGGCACCAGCAGCACGGTGCTCTTCAGCAGGCCCGGCTGCTCGCGGACCAGGCGCGCCTCCTGCTCGGCTTCGAGGTCGCCGGTGAGCAGCAGGCGCTGGCCCTGCGCGCCGGTGACGGCGAGCACGCAGCTCATCGTGTTCGATTTGGCATCGGTGCGTGTGTAGTCTTCGGCGCTGGGGTGCAGCACGTCGAAGCGCACGCCGTCCCACTGCCACGACTGGCCGGCTTCGCAGCGCTGGTGCGATGTGGCTCGCGCGCGCAGCGGGTGCGCGGCTTCGATCGACGACGACAGCGCGGCGACGGGCAACGCCGACATCACGGACGCAGCGCCACCGACATGGTCGCTGTCGCGGTGGCTGAGCATCAGCAGGTCGAGGCGCTGCACGCCGAACGCGCGCAGCAACGGAGTCAGCACGCGCGAGCCGGCGTCGCTGTCGGGTGTGTACAACGCGCCGGCGTCGTGCAGCAGTGTGTGCGTGCGCGTGCGCACGAGGATCGCGCTGCCCTGGCCGACATCGGCTACGGTGACGTGCATCGCGCCTTCGGCCGGGCGTTCGACGGGCGGCGCGAACAGCGGCAGCATCAGCGGCAGCGCGAGTGCACGCACGGTCCACGGCAGGCGCATCACCAGCAGCGCCGCGCCGAGCAGCGCCGCGGCCTGCATCCACCACGGCGCGGCGGCGGCTGTCCACACCGCGGCCGGCAGTGCGGCGAGGTGCTGCAGCAGCTTCGTCAATGCCTGCACGCAAGTTGCGGCCAGCGTCCACAGCGGCGGCGCCAACGCGCCGGCCAAGGCCAGCGGCGTGATGACGAAGGTGATCAGCGGGATGGCGACGAGGTTGGCGATGAAGCCGATCAGCGACACCTGCTGGAAGAACAGCAGCGTCAGCGGCGCCAGGCCGACGGTGGCGACCGCCTGCGTGCGCAGGCCGCTGCGCAGCGCGTGCCCGAGCGCGGCGGCGCTCCACGCCGAACCGGCAGGGCCGCGCGGCGTTGCTGAATCCTCCAACGGCGTCGCAGCGATCAACAGACCCACCGCGGCAAACGACAACCAGAAGCCGGGCTGCAGCAACGCCCACGGATCGATCGCGGCGACGACGGCGGCCACCACGAGCAGCACCAGCGGCCACGGCCAGCGCAGGCCGAGTTGCGCCAGCAGCGCGGCGCTGGCCAGCATCCACAGCGTGCGTTGCGCCGGCACGCCCCAGCCCGACAACAGCGCATACGCCGTCGCCGCGGCCAGGCCGCCCCAGCGCGCGGCGGCCGCGGCCGGCAGCCACAGCATCGCGCGCGCGCTCGTGCGCCAGCCGCGCGCGATCAGCGCTGCGGCGAGCCAGGCGAACATCGTCACGTGCAGGCCGCTGATGCTGACCAGGTGGGCGACGCCGGTGGTGCGAAAGACGTCCCAGTCGGCGCGCTCGATGGCCGCCTGATCGCCGACGGCGAGCGCGGCCAGCACGCCGGCAGCACGCGCATCGGGCACGCGCGCTTCGATGCGCATCGCGCACGCGCTGGCGCAGACGCTCGATCGGCGCACCGGCGCCGGCTTGCAGCAATTGCGCCGCGCCGCGCTCGGTGGCGCGCACCGCGCCGCTGGCACGCAGGCCCTGCTCGAACATCCACAGCTCGTGGTCGAAGCCATGCGGATTGAGGCTGCCGTGCGGCTGCTTCAGGCGCACGGCGAAACGCCAGCGCTGGCCGGCGGCAAGTTGCTCGTACGGCGCTGCCATCAGCACCTCGTCCTGCCAGCCGCCGTACCAGCCGAGCAGGATGCGCGACGGCACGCGCACGGGCTGGCCTTGCAGCGTGGCGCCGTCGACGTCGAAGACGAAGCGCACGCCTTCGGGCAGCCGCCGCGGCAATTGCGCGACGATGCCGGTGACGACGATGTCGCGGCCTTCGAGCGCCGCCGGCAGGGCATCGGCCAGGCGCCACTGCGCGCGCAGTCCGGTGCCGGCAAAGGCCAGTGCGGCCAGGCCGATCAGCGCTGCGCTGCGCTGCCAGCGCAGCGCCACCACGAGCACCAGCAGCGCGGCGGCGATGACGCCAACGTACGCGCTCGTTGGCCACAGCGCCGCCTGCTGCAATTGCAGCGCCGCGCCGGCGATCAACGCCAGCGCGCACGCCGCGATACCGACGCCGGTGTTGCCCCTTGCCCTCATCGGGCCAGTGTAGGATCGTCCGCCACCCTCGCTACACGACCGTCATGACCACACCCGCCGCCCGACTGCAAGCCCTCGGCATCACGCTGCCGCCGCTGGCCGTGCCCGCCGCCGCCTACGTGCCCTTCGTGCGCACGGGCAACCTCGTCTTCATCTCCGGCCACATCGCAAGACAAGACGGCAAGCCCTGGGTCGGCCAGCTCGGCCTGACGATGACCACCGCAGAAGGCCAGGCCGCGGCGCGCGCCATCACGATCGATCTGCTGGGCACGCTGCAAGCGGCGATCGGCGAGCTGGGCAAGGTCAAGCGCATCGTCAAGGTGATGAGCCTGGTCAACAGCACGCCCACCTTCACCGAGCAGCACCTCGTCACCAACGGCTGCTCGCAGCTGCTCGGCGAGGTCTTCGGGCCCGAGATCGGCGCGCATGCGCGCAGCGCCTTCGGCGTGGCGCAGATCCCGATGGGCGCCTGCGTGGAGATCGAGCTGATCGCCGAAGTGGCGTGATGATGCCGCTCGCACGGGCTGCTGGCGATTGCCGCGCTGTGCTTCGCTGGCGTCGGCGCGGCGCTGGTGACGCAGCATTGGTTCGACATGGCGCCCTGCCCCTGGTGCGTGCTGCAGCGCCTGATCTTCGTCGCCATCGGCATCGTCGCGCTGCTCGGGCTGGCCTGGCGCTCGGTGCTCGGTCAGCGCGTGACGCTGTTCGTGATGCTGCTGCTGTGCGGCAGCGGCATTGCCGCGGCGCTGTGGCAGCACTTCGTGGCCGCGGCCAGCGCCTCGTGCAACCTGACGCTGGCCGACCGCATCGTCTCGGGCCTGCGCCTCGATGCACTGCTGCCCGACGTGTTCCAGGCCACCGCCAGTTGCGCCGAAGCCGCGGTCGATCTGGCGGGCGTGCCTTACGAGTTCTGGAGCCTGGCGCTGTTCGTCGTCGTCGAGGCGGTGGTGGTGTGGCTGCTGGTGCGCATGCGGCGCGCGTGAGCTGCAAGACCTGTGGTCACGCGGCAAGGGTTGGGTGTCGCGCTTCAAACAAGGCGCGGCAACAGCGCGCGGCTGGCCAGCGCCGTCTGACATTGAGATCACTCGAATAGGACGGTCGGGTTTCGGCCCGTTGGCGACGTTCAAGGTCTGCAACAGAACTGCTCGGGCTGAGGTGGCTGTTCCGACCGTCCTGAGGTATCGAAGGAAGCCCCGCGTTGTCCCCGTTCGGGCTGAGCCTGTCGAAGCCCTTGGTGTGTGGCACGAAGGCTTCGACAAGCTCAGCCTGCCCTTCGACAGGCTCAGGGCGAACGTAAAGAAAAATCCCGTTCGGGCTGAGGTATCGAAGCCCCTGCGGCATGCGGCAAGAAGGCTTCGACGAGCTCAGCCTGGCCCTTCGATACCTCAGGGCGAACGGGGTGGAGAAGCCGACCGCCGCCAACAGCTGCAACGGGCCGCAAGCCGACAGCGACTTCAGGCAGCGCGCCAGCTTCACGCAGCTTTACGCAGCGGCAACCCAGCCGCGGTGAGCGCCGCCGCACACCGCGGCGTTGTCAGCGCACGGCCCACCTTCATCCGGGCCGCATGGAGCTTCGATGAGCAAGACCCGTTTCGCGATCGCTGCTGCGCTGACCCTGGTTGCCGCGCTCGGCACCGGCATCGCCCAGGCACGAGACGCCGATGTGCAATGGTCGGTGACGATCGGCTCGCCGGCCCACGGCCGCCCGCAGCCGGTGTACGGCGTGCCGGTGCCGGTGTACCACCAGCAGCCGGCGTACCCCATGCAGCGCTACCAGCAGCCGACCCGCTGGGACCGCGACGGCGACGGCATCCCGAATCGCCATGACCGCCTCTACAACCCGCGCTGGGACGTCGATGGCGATGGCATCCCGAACCGCCATGATCGCTACGACCGCAACGACAGCCCGCGCTGGGACCGCGATCGCGACGGCGTGCCGAACCGCTACGACCGCCACGACAACAACCCCTGGCGTCGTTAAGAGAAGGCCAGGCGCTGCGCGATCACCAGATCGTTCCAGCGCCTGGCTTCTGTTGCCATGAAGGCCTCGAACTCGGCCGGGCTCGACCCGACCCATTCGAGGCCCTGTTGCGCCAGCGTCGTCCGCGCGCTCGGCTGCGACAGCGCCTGCGTCACCGCCTCGTGCAACGCCTGCTGCCGCTGTGCACCGATGCGCGCCGGCGCCAGCGCGCCGATCCACGTCGAGACGTCGAAGTCTTTCACGCCGGCTTCCTGCAGCGTCGGCAGCTCCGGCGCCACCGAGTAGCGCTTGGCCGAGGTCACGCCCAGCGCCTTGATCCGTCCGCTCTTCACATGCGGGCCGATCGCCACCCACGAGCCCATGAACAACTGCACCTCGTCGTTCATCACCGCCTGCAACGCCGGCACGCCGCCGCGGTAGGGGATGTGCACGATGTGCGTGCCGGTGCGCATCTTGAACAGCTCGGCGGCGAGGTGATTGAGCGTGCCCAGGCCCGCAGATGACACGTTGAGCGCGCCAGGCTTTTTTTTCGCCAGCGCGATGAACTCGGGCAGCGTGTTCACCGGCAGCGACGCCGGCACGGCGAACACCAGCGGGAAACTCAGCAGCCGCGAGATCGGCGTGAAGTCGCGTTGCGTGTAGCCGAGGTTCGGATAGACGAGCGGGTTGGTGACGTGCGAGTCGAAGACCAGCATCAACGTGTTCTCGTCGCCGGCCTGCCGCGCCACGCCGGCCGCAGCGATCGAGCCTGACGCGCCGGGCTTGTTCTCGATGACGACGTTCTGCTTCAGCGCCTTCGGCAGGTGCTCGCCGAGCAGGCGCGCTGTGAGATCGACCGAGCCGCCGGGCGGCACCGGCACGACGAGGTTCAGGTTCGGCGCCGTCTGCGCGTGCGTCAGCGAAGGCAGCGCCGCCGCGCCGAGCCAGGCCAGGGACTGTCTGCGATCCATCATTGATCTCCTCGTGTTGGCGCGCAGTGTGCCCGAGCACGATGACGCGCCGATGTCACCCCGCCGTCACACGCGCCACTTCCTTGAAGCCGGCTACCTTGTGCCCCTTGCGTGCGCGCTTGCCTTCGTAGCTGGTCAGTGCCGCGCCGCGCAGCAACTCGTCCTTCGGCTTGCCGCGGTTGATGCCCTGCACCGTGAGCGCATCGGCGCAGGTCGCCACCGACCGCAGCGGGTCTTTCGCATCGACGTCCATCAGCGTCAGGCCGCGGCCGCCGTTGGCCTGGCGCTTCATGTCCGACAACGGGAAGACCAACAGCCGGCCGCTGACCGCCAGGCACGCGACACGCTTGTGCGCAGCCTGCACGACCGCCGGCGGCAACACCTGTTCACCCGCTTCGAGCGAGAGGAATGTTTTGCCGGCGCGCTGGCGGCTCACCAGATCGCCCGCCTGCGCGAGCAAGCCGAAGCCGCCGCTGTTGGCCAGCAGCAGCAGCGTGTCGGCGGCGCCGGCAAAGTAGTGCGCCGGTTGCGAGCCGTTGTCGAAGTCGGCCAGCGTCGTGATCGGCGAACCGTCGCCACGTCCGCCCGGCAACGTGGCAATGGCCACGCTGTAGGCGCGCCCGCTGCTGCCGAGCACAACCAGGCTGTCGACGCTGCGGCAGGGGAACACGCCGTACAGACCGTCTCCGGCTTTGAAGGCCAGCGTCGCCGCATCGATCTCGTGGCCCTTCAACGCCCGCACCCAGCCCTTCATGCTGACGACCACGGTGACAGGCTCATCGACGATCCTGACTTCGGCGACGGCGCGCTTGTCGGCCAGCAGCACCGTGCGCCGATCGTCGCCGTACTGTTTCGCGTCGGCTTCGATCTCCTTGACGAGCAGCTTCTTCAGTGCCGCCGCGCTGCCGAGAATCTCTTCGAGCTTGCTCTTGTCTTCGCGCAGCGCCTTCAACTCCTGCTCGATCTTGATCGCTTCGAGCCTGGCCAGTTGACGCAGGCGGATGTCGAGGATGTCTTCGGCCTGCCGCTCGCTCAGCTTGAAGCGCTCCATCAACGCCGGCTTCGGCTCATCGGCGTTGCGGATGATGCGGATCACCTCGTCGATGTTGAGCAGCACCAGCTGCCGGCCTTCGAGCACGTGGATGCGATCCGTGACCTTGCCCAAGCGGTGCCGCGTGCGCCGCGCGACGGTGCTCTGGCGGAACAGGACCCACTCGGCAAGCATCTGGCGCAGGCTCTTGGGCACCGGCCGGCCGTCGATGCCGATCATCGTCAGGTTCAGCGGCGCGTTGGTCTCGAGGCTGGTCTGGGCGAGCAGCGTGTTGATCAACTCTTGTTGTTCAACCGTTCGCGTCTTCGGCTCGAAGACGAGACGCACCGCCGCATCCTTGCTCGACTCGTCGCGCACGGCATCGAGCACCGCGAGCACGGTCTGCTTCAACAGCACCTGGTCCTGCGACAGCGTCTTCTTGCCGGCCTTGACCTTCGGATTCGTCAGCTCCTCGATCTCTTCAAGCACCTTCTGCGAACTGACACCCGGCGGCAGCTCGTGCACGACGAGTTGCCACTGCCCGCGCGCCAGGTCTTCGATCGCCCAGCGCGCACGCACCTTCAGGCTGCCGCGCCCCGTGCGGTAGGCCTCGCGGATGTCTTCGTCGGCGCTGATCACCTGCCCGCCGCCGGGGAAGTCGGGGCCCGGCAGCAGCTCGAACAGCGCGTCGTCGGACAGCTGGTCGTTCTTGATCAGCGCCACCGCGGCCGCCGCCACTTCGCGCAGGTTGTGGCTCGGGATCTCGGTGGCCAGGCCGACCGCGATGCCGCTCGCCCCATTGAGCAGCACGAACGGCAAGCGTGCCGGCAACTGCCTGGGCTCTTGGTACGAGCCCTCGTAGTTCGGCATGAAATCGACCGTGCCTTCGTCGATCTCGTCCAACAGCAAGCGCGAGATCGGTGCCAGCCGCGCTTCGGTGTAGCGCATCGCCGCCGCACCGTCGCCGTCGCGCGAACCGAAGTTGCCCTGGCCGTCGATCAGCGGATAGCGCTGCGAAAAATCCTGCGCCATGCGCACCAGCGCGTCATAGGCCGCGGTGTCGCCATGCGGGTGGTACTTGCCGATCACGTCGCCGACGACACGCGCGCTCTTCACCGGCTTGGCACCGGACGTGCCCGACCAGCCGAGGCCGAGTTGCTGCATCGCATAGAGGATGCGGCGCTGCACCGGCTTCTGGCCGTCGCACACGTCAGGCAGCGCGCGGCCCTTGACGACCGACAGCGCGTATTCCAGATAAGCGCGCTCGGCGTACTCGGCCAGCGCAACGCTGTCGCCGCCGGCGGGAGGATCAGGGGTAAAGAGGTCTGTCATGACGGCGCGCAGTGTAGCCAGCACCCGCAGAGTCTCTCTTGCTGTCACACGCGCGAAAGACTACCGTCGCATGCTGCCCTCGACCCAACAACAGGAGACAGACATGAAGAAGCAGGCCAGTTTGATCGGCGCGCTCGCGCTCGCCGCGGCGCTGTCGTCGGCGCCCGCGTTCGCCGACAACGACGGCAACGGACGCCAGCGCGGCTGGAACAGCGAAAAAGGCCGCCCGCTCGTCATCGGCCACCGCGGCGCCAGCGGCTACCTGCCCGAGCACACGCTGGAGAGCTACGCACTGGCCATCGAGCTCGGCGCCGACTACATCGAGCCCGATCTGGTGGCGACGAAGGACGGTCACCTGATCGCGCGACACGAGCCGAACATGATCAACACCACCAACGTGAAAGACCTGCCGCAGTTCGCGTCGCGCCGGCGCACGCAGGTGGTCGATGGCGTGGCCGAGGTCGGCTTCTTCGCCAGCGACTTCACGCTCGCCGAAATCAAGACGCTGCGCGCCGTGCAGGCTTTCGGCGAACGCGACCAGGGCTTCAACGGACGCTATTCGATCCCGACGTTCGACGAGGTCATCCAGCTGGCCAAACGCAAGGGCGCCGAAGAAGGCCGCACGATCGGCATCTATCCCGAGACCAAGCACCCGACGCTGCACCAGAGCCTCGGCCTGGCGCTCGAAGACCGCGTGCTCGCCGTGCTGCAACGCCACGGCTGGAACCACCGCAACGCACCGGTGTTCATCCAGAGCTTCGAGCAGGCGAACCTCAAGTACCTGCGCAGCAAGACCTCGGTGCGGCTGGTGCAACTGGTCGATGCCGACGACGTGGCGCCCGACGGCACGATCACCTACGCCGCACCGTTCGACCGCCCATACGACTGGGCCGTGGCCGGCCGCGCCGGCACCTTCGGCGACCTGCTGACCCCCGCAGGCCTGGCCGAGGTGCGCACCTATGCCGACGGCATCGGGCCGTGGAAGCCGTACCTCATCAGCTCGGCCTGTGTCACCGTCGTCGCGGGCGCCTGCGCCGACATCAACGGCGACGGCCTGGTCAACGACGCCGACCGAAAGCTACTGCCCGCCAGCGCCGTCATCGCCAACGCGCACGCGCAGGGCCTGCTCGTGCACCCGTACACCTTCCGCAACGAGCAGCGCCGCCTGGCCAGTGACTACAAGGGCGTGCCGGTCAACGAGTACCTGGCGTTCTACGAAGCCGGCGTCGATGGCCTGTTCTCCGACTTCGCCGACACGGCCGTCGTGGCGCGCTCGTTGTGGGTGTTGAAGAACGACCCGGATGCGGCGAAGTGCCTGGTGCAAGGCAGGCACGGCCGTCATGGCGCGTGCAAAGGCCTGCGCTGGTTGAACGCGAACTGAAGTCTGCGCGGCAACCTCACCCGCGCCGGGCCAGGCACCGGCGCGGCGATCGACTTCGGCGAGTTGTCGCAGCGGCCGTGGCAAGATTTGAACGTGTTGAAGCGCTGCCTGCTGATCAACCCCAACACCACCGCTGCCATCACCGACAAGGTGCTGGCCGCGTGCCGGCAGGCGCAGCCCGCCGTGCAGTGGGACGGCGCGACGGCGCGCTTCGGCGCCGCCTACATCGCCGACGAGGCCTCGTACGCGATCGCCGGCCACGCCGCGCTCGATGCGCTGGAGGCCTTCCACGCCGGCCACGACGCGGTGCTGCTGGCCTGCTTCGGCGACCCGGGGCTGCTGGCGCTGCGCGAGCGCGCGCCGGTGCCGGTGGTCGGCCTGGCGCAATCGAGCTTCGAAGCCGCGGCACGGCGCGGGCGCTTCGCCGTGGTCACCGGCGGCCACGCCTGGAGCCCGATGCTGCGTCGCTTCGCGCGCGCACACCAGCTCGACGCGAACCTGGTCGGCATCCACACCATCGACTGGACCGGCGCGCAGATCGCGGCCGATCCCGACGGCGCGCGCGACGCGCTGGTGGCCGCGGCGCAGCGCGGCATCGATGCCGGCGCCGACGCTCTTCTGCTCGGCGGCGCCGCGCTCGCCGGCTTGGCACCTTCCCTGCAACCGCGGCTGTCGGTGCCGGTGCTCGACAACGTGCTGCTGGCCGCGCAGGCGGTGGCGGACGTGCTGGCATGACGGCGCAAGACACAACGCTGCTGCGCGCGAAGCGCTGCGCTGCCCCGTCACCGGCCTGACCGAAGCGGCGCTGGCCAGCGCCTGCCTGCTCGGTGGGCGCTTCTCGATCGTCGCCATCTCGCAGCGCATCAAGGCCTGGTACCGCGAGACGGTGACGCGGTGACAATGGCGCGATGCACGCCGCCGCTGCTGCCGCCGACTCCCGCTACGCCTGGACGCGCTTGATGATCGTGCTGGCGCTGATGACCATCGGCAGCGGCGCGATGTACGTCATCGCCGTCGTGCTGCCGGCCGTGCAGGCCGAGTTCGGCGTGGCGCGCGCCGACGCCTCGCTGCCCTACACGCTGATGATGGTCGGCTTCGGCCTCGGCGGCATCGCCATGGGCAAACTCGCCGACCGCTTCGGCGTGATGTCGGTCGTGCTGCTCGGCACGGTGGGCCTGGCCGCGGGCTTCATCGTTGCCGGCATGTCGGGCAGCCTCGTCATGTTCGCGCTCGTGCACGGCGTGCTGCTCGGCGCCTGCGGCAGCGCCGCCACGTTCGCGCCGCTGGTGGCCGACACCTCGCTGTGGTTCGTCAAGCGGCGCGGCATCGCGGTGGCGATCTGCGCCAGCGGCAACTACGCCGCCGGTGCGATCTGGCCGCCGATCGTGCAGCACTTCGTCGAGAGCGTCGGCTGGCGCAGCACCTACATCGGCCTGGGCGTGTTCTGCGCCTGACGATGCCGCTGTTGGCACTCGGCCTGCGTGCACGGCCACCGGCCGCGGTGGCCTCGGCATCGACGGCAGCGGTGGTGTCGAGCCGTCCGTTCGGCCTGTCGCTGGCGCAAGCGCAAACGCTGCTCTGCATCGCCGGCGTGGCCTGCTGCGTGGCGATGGCCATGCCGCAGGTGCACATCGTCGCCTACTGCGGCGATCTCGGCTACGGCGCGGCGCGCGGCGCCGAGATGCTCTCCCTGATGCTGGCCTGCGGCATCGTCAGCCGATTGGTCAGCGGCGCCATCTGCGACCGCATCGGCGGCCTGCGCACGCTTGTGCTCGGCTCGGTGCTGCAAGGCCTGGCGCTGCTGCTGTTCCTGCCGTTCGACGGCCTGGTCTCGCTCTACATCATCTCGGCGCTGTTCGGCCTCTTCCAGGGCGGCATCGTGCCGAGCTACGCCATCATCGTGCGCGAGCATTTCCCGGTGCGCGAAGCCGGCGCGCGCGTCGGCACCGTGCTCATGGCCACGCTGTTCGGCATGGCGCTGGGCGGCTGGATGTCGGGCAAGGTGTTCGACCTCACCGGCTCGTACCAGGCGGCGTTCATCAACGGCATCGGCTGGAATCTGCTGAACCTCGCGATCGTCGTCTTCCTGCTGACCCGGGTGCGCCGGCGCGCCGCCGGCCTGCTGCTCCAGAGGTATCCGCGCTAGGATCGACGGCAAGGAGATACAGCCATGGGAACTCCCCTGCCGAAAATGAGTCCGGACGCGTTCCTCGACTGGGAGAACGCGCAGCCCGAGAAGCATGAGTTCGTGCGCGGTGAAGTGTTTGCCATGGTGGGCGGGCGGCGTGTGCATGGAGTCGTGCTCGGCAACGTCTTCGCCTCGCTCAAGCAGCAGTTGCGGGGCACCCCTTGGCGCGCGTTCGCCGACTCGATGAAGCTGCAGATCGGCCAGGACATCTTCTATCCCGATGTCTTCGTCACCTGCGACCCCGCAGACCTGCGCACGGAGCAAATCTTCCGCGCCCCGAAGCTGATCGTCGAGGTGCTCTCGCCTTCGACCGAAGGCTATGACCGCGGCCTCAAGTTCTCGCTCTACCGCGCGCTGCCGAGCCTTTCTGAGTATTTGCTCGTGCACCCGGACACACGCGAGGCGAGCTTGTTTCGCCGCGGCGCCGACGGCCTGTTCACCCTGCACGATTTCAGCAACGCGGCGCGGATCGAACTCGCGTCTGTCGGCTGCGCCATCGACCGCGACGAACTGTTCGAAGGCGTCGAGGCCGAGCCTGCAGGCTGAAGCTGCGGACACGAGCGCCGCAGCGGCGTGCCCGCCAGGGCGGCAAGGAACTCCGTCACGCGGGCCATGCTGAGCAGCGCTGTCAGAAGCCCTTGCGACGAGGCCGCGATCCGTCACGGCGCGAGCGCAACGTCTTGCACGGCCAGCCAGAAACGCTGGGTGCTCGTCGCCGCCATCATCGGCTCCAGCATGGCCTTCATCGACGGCACCGTCGTCAACGTGGCGCTGCCGGCGATCCAGCGTGATCTGCGTGCCAGCGTCTTCGAGGCGCAGTGGGTCGTCGAGTCTTACGCGCTGTTCCTCGCGGCGCTGCTGCTGGTCGGCGGCTCGTTGGGTGACCGCGTCGGGCGGCGCAAGGTGTTCGCCATCGGTGTGGCGATCTTCGGCGCGGCATCGCTGGCTTGTGCCGCGTCGCGCGACGTGCAGCAATTGATTGCCGCACGCGCCGTGCAGGGCGTGGGCGCAGCGCTGCTGGTGCCGGGCAGCCTGGCCTTGATCAGCGCCACCTTCGCGCAGAACGAGCGCGGCCGTGCCATCGGCATCTGGTCGGGTGCGAGCGGCATCACGGCCGCGCTGGGTCCGGTGCTCGGCGGCTACCTGGTGGACCACTTTTCGTGGGCGTGGGCGTTTCTCATCAACCTGCCGTTTGCCCTCGCGGTGCTGGCGATCACGTGGCGGCATGTGCCCGAGAGCCGCAACCCGCAGGCGCCGCCGACGCTCGACGTTCGCGGTGCGCTGCTGGTCACGCTCGGTCTCGGCGGCGTGGTCTATGCCTTCATAGAAGCGCCGACGCAGCGCTGGAGCGCACCGCTCGTGTTGTTCGCGCTGTCGGGCGGTGTCGCTGCACTCCTGGGCTTCGCCATCGCCGAGTGGCGGCACGCGGCACCGATGCTGCCGCTGGCCCTGTTGCGCAACCGCAACTTCGCCGGCGCCAACTTGCTGACGCTGTGGTTGTATGCCGCGCTCGGCGGCGGCTTGTTTTTCTTGCCGCTGAACCTGATTCAGGTGCAGGGCTACTCGGCCACCGCCGCCGGCGCGGCGCTGCTGCCTTTCATCTTCATCATGTTCGCGCTCTCGGGTTGGGCGGGGCGGCTGGTGGACCAGGTGGGACCACGGCGCCCGCTGATCATCGGCCCGCTGATCGCGGCGGCGGGATTCGCCGGCCTGGCCCTGCCCTCCACGGGCGGCAGCTACTGGAGCAGCTTCCTGCCTGCCATCGCCGTGCTCGGCCTGGGCATGGCGGTGACCGTGGCGCCGCTGACGACGACGGTGATGAACGCCGTCGACCCGGACGCGGCGGGCACGGCATCCGGCGTCAACAACGCGGTCTCGCGCGTCGCTGCGCTGTTGGCGATTGCGATCTTCGGCGGCGTGATGGCGTGGGCATTTCAGAACAAGCTCGACGACGCTCTGCGCGCATCCCATTTGCCCGACGCCCTGGTGAGCGCGGTGCAGGCGCAACGCAGCAAGCTCGCTGCGGTGGCGTTGCCGGGCGGCATCGACCCGGTGCACGCGGCCAGCATCCACCGTGCCGTGTCCGACGCGTTCGTCGCCGGCTTTCGCTGGATCATGGCGATCAGCGCCGCGCTCGCCGTGGCAAGCTCCGCGGCGGCGATGCTGTTGATCTCGGACCGCGCGCGGCCCTGAACCGCAGACCCGTTAGCCGCCGCTAGCCGCCGCTAGCCGGCGGCATCTGCGGCATGGCGCACCACACGCTGCGGATACGGGATCTCTACGCCCACCTCGCCGAGCGTGCGCAGGATGGCGAGGTTGACGCTGCTCTTGACGTTGCCCTGGCCGTTCTCCGGGTCGCGGATCCAGAAAGCGATCTCGAGGTCCAGACCATCGGCGCCGAAGCCCAGCAGGTTCACCACCGGGCCCGGATCGGCGATGACGCGCGGCACCGCCGCCACGGCGTGCACCAGCCGCGGTATCAGCGCGTCGACATCGCTGCCGTAGGCGACCTGCACCCGCGTGTTGATCGACACCTTGGGATCGGCCAGCGAGGCGTTCTCGACGCGCTGCGTGATCAGCAACTCGTTGGGCACGATCGACTCGCGGCCGTTCAACGCGCGGATCACGGTGTAGCGGCTGTGGATGTCGCTGATGCGGCCTTCGAAGCCGTTGACCTTGACCATGTCGCCGATGCGCAGCGAGCGCTCGGCCAGGATGACGAAGCCGCTGACGTAGTTGGCGGCCAACTTCTGCAGGCCGAAGCCGATGCCGACGCCGACCGCGCCGCCGAGCACGCTGAGCGCGCCGAGCGGGATGCCGGCCGCACTCAGCGCCAGCAGCAGGCCGACCAGCAGCAACACGGCGCGCACCGCGTTGGCGGCGATCTTGCGCAGCGACAGGTTGTCGGTGGCCGCGCCGGCGATCAGGCGCGACTCGATCGCTGCCGAGATCCACAGCGCTGCCACCAGCACGACGACGGCCGACAGCGACGCTTCGAGCAGGCTGCGCAGGCTGACGTCGGCGCCGCCGAGCGTCCAGCGCACGCCGTCCATCTCGGCCAGCAGCAGCGGCAGCAGGCCGGTGACCCAGAGCACCAGCGCCAGCCAGACCAGCCACGAGATCGTGCGCTCGACCACACGCACCAGTTGCGACTGCGGAAAGGCGACGCGCAAGACGCGCACGGCAACGCGGATGATGACCAGCGAGGCCAGGATCGGCACCGCGATCTGCAACACGGCCACGGCTTGCAGCACCCCGCTTCGCGCCAGCAGCCAGCGCGCCAGCAGCGCCAGCAACAGCGCCAGCACCGGGAAGAGCACGCCGTCGACGATGCGCTCGCCGAACCAGACGCTGGTCGGCCGCTGCGTCTTGCCGCGCGCGGTGCGCACGACGAGCCAGGCCAAGCCGAGGCAGGCGGCGAGGATCGCGAGTTCGATCAGCGCCGACGGGCGGAGCAGCGATTCGAGCAGCGCGCCGATATCTTCCACCGGCGTCGGCGCCAGACCCCTCTGCACCGCCATCGATCAGTCCAGGCCGGCGAGCACGCGCAGGTGCGCGGCCACGCTGCGTGCCAGCGCATTCAGGTGGTAGCCGCCTTCGAGGCAGGAGACGATGCGGCCCTGCGCATGTTTGTTCGCCACCGCGACGAGCTGGCGCGTGATCCAGGCGTAGTCGTCTTCGACCAGTCCCATCTGACCGAGCTCGTCTTCGCGGTGGGCGTCGAAGCCGGCGGAGACGAAGAGCATCTGCGGCTTGAACGCTTCCAGGCGCGGCAGCCACATCTGCTCAATGGCCTCGCGCGCCTGCGCGCCGCGCGCATAGGGCGGCAGCGGCACGTTGACCATGTTGGTGCCTTTGGGCACGCCGCCGCTGTACGGGTACAGCGGGTGCTGGAAGAAGCTCGCCATCAGCATGCGCTCGTCGCCGGCGACGATGTCTTCGGTGCCGTTGCCGTGGTGCACGTCGAAGTCGATCACCGCCACGCGCTGCAGGCCGCGCACGTCGAGCGCGTGGCGTGCCGCCACCGCCACGTTGTTGAAGAAGCAAAAACCCATCGCCGCCGCGCGCTCGGCGTGGTGGCCGGGCGGGCGCACGGCGCAGAACGCGGTGCGCGCGCTGCCGTCGATGACCGCATCGGTGGCTGCGACAGCCGCCCCCGCGGCGCGCAAGGCGGCCTGCCAACTGCCGGGGCCGGCGCTGGTGTCGGGGTCGATCTGCACCTTCTCGCCGCTTTGCGTCAGCGGCTCCATCGCCGCGCGCAGCTCGGCGACGTGCAGGGCCGAGTGCGCGCGCGCCAGTTGTTCGTCGGTGGCCAGTGGCGGCTCGCGGGCGTCGAGTGCGTCGGCCAGGCCGGTGGCGATCAGGTGATCGGCGATCGCGTCGAGCCGCTCCGGGCATTCCGGATGGCCGCGGCCCATGAAATGCGCACGGCAGTCGGGGTGGCTGTAGAAGGCGAGAGTCATGAGAACACGTGTCGTTTTCGGTTAACGTGCGGCGCATGGGGCACAAAGATGTTGATCCCGCGCTGGCGTCGCGGCTGGCGCGGCTCGCGGACCAGATTAGCACGGTCATCGTCGGCAAACGGCAGCGCATCGAAGACTGCATCGCCTGCCTGCTGGCCGGCGGCCACCTGCTGATCGAAGACGTGCCGGGCGTCGGCAAGACGACGCTGGCGCACACGCTGGCGGTCTCGCTCGGCCTGGACTTTCGGCGCGTGCAGTTCACCGCCGACATGATGCCGAGCGACCTCGTCGGCGTGTCCGTCTTCGAGCGCAGCAAGGAGCAGTTCGTCTTTCACAAGGGGCCGGTGTTCGCGCAGGTGCTGCTGGCCGACGAGATCAACCGCGCCGGGCCGAAGACGCAGAGCGCGCTGTTGGAAGCGATGGAAGAACATCAGGTCACGGTGGAGAACGAAACGCGCCCGCTGCCCGAACCGTTCTTCGTCATCGCGACGCAGAATCCGACCGACCAGGTCGGCACCTACCCGCTGCCGGAAAGCCAGCTCGACCGCTTCCTGATGCGCATCACGCTCGGCTACCCGGACAAGGCCAGCGAACGCGCGCTGCTCGCCGGTGAAGACCGGCGCAGCACGGTGGCACGCTTGCAGCCGGTGATGACACCGGCCGAGTTGCAGCTGGCGCAACAAGCCGTGCTCGCCATCCACGCCGGCGAACCGCTGCTCGACTACCTGCAACTGTTGATCGCGGCCACGCGCAGCGGCCAGTGGTTCAGCGAGGGGCTGTCGCCGCGCGCCGGCATCGCCGTGCTGCGCGCCGCGAAAGCGCACGCGCTGATGGACCGCCGCGACTACGTGGCGCCCGACGATGTGCAGGCGATCCTGGTGCAAACGATCGCGCACCGCCTGAACCCGCTGCCCGGCGCAGGACGCGGCGCGGCCGAGCAAGTGATGGCGATGGTCAAGACGATTGCCGTGCATTGAGCCGTGCTGAAAATTCTCGGCCGCGCTTCGTCGATCAACGTGCGCAAGGTGCTGTGGACCTGCGCCGAGATCGGCCTGCCGTTCGAGCGTGAAGACTGGGGCGCCGGCTTCAAGTCGACGAGCGATCCGGCGTTCACGGCGCTGAACCCGAACGCACTCGTGCCCGTCGTCCGTGACGGCGACTTCGTGCTCTGGGAGTCGAACACGATCTGCCGCTGGTTGGCTGCCGAGCATGGGAGAGACGACCTGCTGCCGGCACCACCGCGCGAGCGCGCGCTGGTCGAGCGCTGGATGGACTGGCAGGCCACCGAGCTCAACAGCGCGTGGCGCTACGCCTTTTATGCGCTGGTTCGCAAGAGCCCGCAGCATCAGGATGCCGCGCAGATCGAGGCCAGCGTGCGGCAGTGGAACCGCATGATGACCCTGCTCGACGCGCAGCTGCAAAGCACCGGCGCCTACGCCGCGGGCGCGCAGTTCACGCTCGCCGATGTCGTGCTCGGTGTGGCCACGCACCGCTGGCTGTCCACGCCGATCGAGCGCCCGGCGCTACCTCACCTCGCGTCGTACCACGCGCGTTTGAGCGAGCGGCCCGGTTTTCAACAACACGTCCCCGGCGGCGGCGCCTGATGTTCGGCATCCGCCAACGCGTGCAAGCCTGGTTCGAGTCGCGGCTGTCGCGCACCGACACCTGGCTGCTGACGCAGCGCAACATCTACATCCTGCCGACGCGCGCCGGTCTGGCGTTCGCCGCTGTGCTGGTCGTCATGCTGCTGGCCTCGATCAACTACCAGTTGAGTCTCGGCTACGTGCTGACCTTTCTGCTTGCCGGCGCGGGCTTCGTTTCGATGCACATGACGCACAACACGCTGCGCGGCATGACGCTGCATCTGAAGACGCCGGCCTCCGGTTTTGCCGGCGAGCCGATGCCGCTGGAGGTGGTGCTGTCGAGCCCGAGCCGCACGCAGCATGGTGTCGGCCTCGGCTTTGCCGACGCGCTGCAACGCGGCCACGAAATCTTCGTCGATGTGCCCGGCGGCGGCCAGACCTCGGCGCACCTGGCCTTCGTGCCGCCGCAGCGCGGCTTCCATGCGCTGCCGACGCTGCATGTCGAAACGCGCTACCCGCTCGGCCTGTTTCGCGCCTGGACGGTGTGGAAGCCCGCCGCGCGCGCGCTGGCCTGGCCGCGGCCCGAAATGCCGCTGGCGCCGTGGCCGGCCTCGCCGAGCGCGGCCGGCCAGGCGGCACAGCACCAGCGCAGCGACAGCGGCGAGTTCGACGGCGTGCGCACCTACCGGCGCGGCGATGCGTTGAAGCGCATCGTCTGGAAGAAGACCGCCAAGGGCGGCGATCTCGTCAGCCGCGATCACGTCAGCGCCGTGCAGCAGGAGCTGTGGTTCGACTGGCAGCAGGCGCAGTTGTCGGGCACCGAGCCGCGGCTGTCGCGCCTGGCGGCGTGGGTGGTGGCGGCCGACGATGCCGGCCTGTCGCACGGCCTGCGTCTGCCCGGCGTGGAGATTGCGCCCGGCAGCGGTGTCGCGCATCGGCGCGCGAGTCTGGATGCGCTGGCGGTCGTCAAGTGAGCGCAGCGTTGTCAACACTCCAGTGGCCCGGCTGGTCTCACCTGCCGCGCGAGGCGCGCGACGTGCTGTTCCTGCTCGGCGTCATCGCCTGGACGGTCGCGCCGCACTTCGTGCACCTGCCGTTCTGGGTGCTGGCGCTGACGGCGTTCGTCATCGCCTGGCGCGCCGTGGTTGCCATTTCGCAGTCGCCGCTGCCCGGCCGGCCGGTCTTGTTCGCCGTGCTCGCGCTGGCCGTCGGCCTGACGCTGTGGAGCCACCGCACGGTGCTGGGCAAGGACGCCGGCGTGACGCTGCTCGTCGTGCTGATGGTGCTGAAGACGCTCGAGCTGCGCGCGCGCCGCGATGCGCTGGTGGTCTTCTTCCTCGGCTTCTTCATCGTGCTGACGAACTTTCTCTACACGCAGTCGATCGCCGTGGCCGCGGCGATGGTGGTCTCGGTGTGGGGCCTGCTGACCGCGCTCGTGCTGGCGCACATGCCGGTCGGCCGGCCGCCGATCGCGCGCGCCGGCCGCGTGGCGGCGCGCGCGGCGTTGTTCGGCGCGCCGATCATGCTGGTCTTGTTCATGCTGTTCCCGCGCGTGGCGCCGCTGTGGGCGGTGCCCAGCGAGGTCGCTGGCCAAGACCGGCCTGTCGGGTGCACTGCGCATGGGCGGTGTGGCCGAGCTGGCGGTCGACGATTCGATCGCGCTGCGCGTGCGTTTCGCGGGCCCGCGTGCCGCCGGCCGAAGCGCTGTACTGGCGCGGCCCGGTGCTGTCGCGCTTCGACGGCGCCGAGTGGACGCGCGGCGAGACCCTCGCCCGCGGCCTGTCACGCCCACCGCGCCTGGAGGTGCGCGGCTCGCCGCTGACGTACGAGATGACGCTGGAGCCGAGCCGCCTGCCGATGCTGCCGCTGCTCGAAGCCACCGCCGAGCCGCCGGCGACTCGGCGACCTGCGCACCCGCCAGCGCGGCGATCTGCAATGGGTCACCGAGCGCCCGATCACCGAGCGCCTGCGCTTGTCCGCCAAGGCCTGGCTCGATCACTCGCACGGCCCGCTGCAAGCCGACATCGCGCTGCGCGACGACACCGACCTGCCCTCCGGCTACAACCCGCGCACGCTGGCCTGGGCGGTGGCTCTGCAGCGCCGGCCCGAGCTGGCCAACGCACCGCCCGAGCAGCTGGCGCAGGCCGTGCTCGCGCACATCAACAGCGGCTTCACCTACACCCTGACGCCCGGCGAGTACGGCGACGAGAACGGCCGCCACGCCATCGACGAGTTCTGGCTCGACCGCCGCCAAGGTTTTTGCGAGCACTTCAGCGCCGCCTTCGTCGTCATCATGCGCGCGCTCGACGTGCCGGCGCGCATCGTCACCGGCTACCAGGGCGCCGACCCGCTGCTGCAAGACGGCGACATGATCGTGCGCAACAGCCATGCCCATGCGTGGGCGGAAATCTGGCTCGAAGGCCGCGGCTGGGAGCGCGTCGATCCCACGGCTGCCGTGGCGCCGGAGCGCATCGTGCGCTCGCGCTCGCTGCGCCCGCGGCCGGGCTTCGTCGCCGGCGCGATCGAAGGCCTCAGCCCGGAGCTGATGGCCACGTTGCGCAGCCAGTGGGAACGTGTCAACAACCGCTGGAATCAATGGGTGCTGCGCTACTCGAAGAGCGAGCAGTTCGATCTGCTGCAGCGCCTGGGCTGGCGCCAGCCGCAGGCGGTCGGATCTGGCCTACCTGCTGATCGGCCTCGTCAGCATCGGCAGCCTGGCCGGCGCGGCCTGGGCCTGGTGGGACCGCCACCGCCGCGATCCCTGGCAGCGCCTGGCCGCGCGCGTGGCCAAGCGGCTCGACACGCTCGATGTCGAAGCCGCCGATCACGAAGGCCCGCGGCGCTGGGCCGAGCGTGTGCGCAAGCGCCTGGGCACGGCGGGTGACGCGGTGGCGGCGCAGCTCGACGCGCTCGACGCGATGCGCTACGGGCGCGCGGCCGCGGCGCGGCCGCAGGCGGCGTGGTGGCGCGGCTTCGATGCCGCGGCCGCGGCCGCGCGCGCTGCCTCGCGATAATCGGCGCATGAACAAACGACGATGGCGCTGGGCGCTGGGCGTGTTGGCGTTGCTCGGCAGCGTGGCCGCGGCGCAGGCACCCAACGGCAAGGCCGCCGAGCCGTCGGCGTACGGCACGCGCGACGACGTGATGCGTTTCGCCGCCGAGCTGGCGGCGCGCCACGATGAACTCGATGCGCGCTGGCTGCGCGAGCAGTTGCAGCGCGCGCGCTTCACCGGCACGGTGCAAAAACTCATCATGCCGGTGAACAACGGCAAAGCCACGGTCAAGAACTGGGCCGAGTACCGCGCCCGCTTCGTCGAGCGCGAACGCATCGCTGCCGGCGCCGCCTTCTGGCGCGCCAACGCAGCGTCTCTGCAGCGCGCCGAAGAGCGCTGGGGCGTGCCGGCGCAGATCATCGTCGGCGTCATCGGCGTCGAGACCTACTACGGGCGCCTCACGGGCAACATCCGCGTCATCGACGCGCTGGCCACCCTCGCCTTCGACTTCCCCCCAGGCCGCCGCGACCGCGCGCCCTTCTTCCGCAGCGAGCTCGAACAGTTCCTGCTCTGGTGCGCGCGCGAGCGCTGCGACACCGCGCAGGTGCAAGGCTCGTTCGCCGGCGCGATGGGCCTGCCGCAGTTCATGCCGAGCAGCCTCAACACCTGGGCGGTGGACTTCGACGGCGACGGCCGCATCAACCTCGCCGGCAGCCCCGCCGACGCCATCGGCAGCGTCGCGCACTACCTCAACTACTTCGGCTGGCAGCGCGGGCTGGCGACGCACTTCGACGTGCGCGCGCCCGACGACGAAGCCAGCCGCGCGCTGCTGCTCGGCCCCGACATCCTGCCGCTGTTCTCGGCCGACGAGTTCACCGAGCGCGGCGCCACGCTCACCGCCGAAGGCCGCGCCCACGAGGGCCCGCTGGCGCTCGTCGAGCTGCACAACGGCGAGGCCGCCGCGCCGAGCCACGTGGCGGGCACGCGCAACTTCTGGGCGGTGACGCGCTACAACTGGTCGAGCTATTACGCGCTGGCGGTGATCGAGCTGGGCGACGGCGGTGGCCGAGCGCGCGCGCGCGGCAACGGCTCGAACACGCTGACGACGGCGCGCTGACGGTGGCGCCGCTGCATCGCGTCTTCGTCTACGGCACGTTGAAGCAGGGCTTTCGCAACTTCCACGTCAACCGCGGCCTGCGACTGCCCGGCGAGTTCATCACCGAGCAGGCATTCCCGCTCTACGTCATCGGCGAGTTCGGCCTGCCGTGGCTGGTGCATGAGCCAGGTCAAGGTCATCGCGTCATCGGTCAGGTGTTCGAGGTTGACGACGAAGCGCTGGCAGCGATGGATGTGCTCGAACGCGTCGACGACGCCGGTTGGTACACGCGGCGCGCGCTCGTCGTGCGCGCCGGTCGGTGGCGGCGAGCGCGTTGCAGGTGCTGGCCTACTTCGGCAGCCGCCGCACGTCTTGCGCAGCGACGCGGTCCACCACGGCCCACTGGCCGAATACACCGAGGCGCATCAGGTGCTGTACCGGATGCACCTCTGAACCATGACCCGTGCATCGCGCAAAGAATCTGCTGTATGTGCTTGCGTGATGCACGGCCAGTAACTGCGTGGCGTGAATTCGGTCACAGCTGACAGACGAAGATCGTCTCGCAACAGTTCTTGCATCTCGCGCCTTCGCGGCGCGATTGTGTAAGGCGCACGACCCAGGCGCATGTAACCGTGGCCGGATCGAACGCGCGTGGCCGTTACAGCTGCAAACGCCGGGACCATCCATGATTGAACAGACTGCGCGACAGAGGGCATGCGACGCCCGACTCTCAATAACGTCGCTGGGAAATCAATGCAAAACGAAGAGTCGGCGCCACGCGCGCCGCGGCCTGCGGGCCGTCGTGTGTCGAAGATAGACAGAAACTGCGCAGCCGGCGAGGTTCATCTGGGCGGCCATGCTGGCCGGCGCAATGGCCGCCCTCCTGCTGGTGTCCCAACCGGCTGCGGCAGCGCCCGCCACGCTCGAAGGCACGCTGGAAACGATCGTCGAGGACCATCCCGATCACGGCCGCACGCGCCACTTCCTGAAGACCGACAAGGGCCGTGATCGAACTGCGTCTTGCAAGAGGCAAGGCGCCGGCGCCGCAAGCGGTTCGCACGGTTGCGCGTCAGCGGACCAGTCAGGTCGGCGACCGTGATGGAACTGGACGACAGCGGGTCAACTCGAGCCTGACGGTCACGGCGCGCCGCGCCGCTGCCCAACACGCTCGGCGAGCAGAAGGTGGCGGTGCTGCTCGTCAACTTCCAGGACGACACGAGCCGGCCCTTTACACGGTCGCGCAGGCCAATGATGTCGTGCTCAATCAGGTCAGCGCCTTCATGCGCGAGAACTCTTTTCAGCAGACTTGGTTCACCGGCAATACGTCTCGGCTGGCTGACGCTGCCGATCGCCAAGACCTGCGCGACCAGCAGCATCGCCGCCGCGGCCGGCAGGCCGCGGGCAGCGCAGGAATCAATCTGTCGCCATACACGCGCTTCGTCTATGTCTTCCCGCGCAATCGCCAGCTGCGGCTGGTCGGGCGTAGGCACGGTCGGAGGCGCGACCGTCCGATGCGTGGATCAACGGGCGCCTGGAGCTCAAGGTGGTGGCCCACGAACTCGGCCACAACTTCGGCCTGCAGCACTCGCACTCGAACGACTGCGACCCGACGCCGCTCGGGCCGACCTGCACCACCTACGACTACGGCGATGTCGCCGACATGATGGGCACCAACACGGCCGAGCCACTTCAACGCCTTCCAGAAGGAGCGCCTGGGCTGGCTCAATAGCGGCGCGCAGCCGCCGATCGTCACCGTCACAGCCAGCGGCACGTACACTATCGGCGCCTATGAAACGTCCGCGCCCAACGCCAAGGCGCTCAAGGTGCCTGAAGGGCACCGACCCCGCCACCGGCGCAAAGACCTGGTACTACATCGAATACCGCCAACCGATCGGATTCGACGCAGCCCTGGCCGGCCTGTACCAGATCCAACCTCGTCAACGGCATTGCTGATCCGCACCGCCACCGAAGGCGACCGCAACAGCAGCTACCTGCTGGACATGACGCCCAACACCGTGCCGACCTTCGACATGACCGACGCCGCGCTGCTGCCCGGCCAGGCCTTCGTCGACAGCCAGGCCGGCATCACGATCACGCTGACCGGTCGCGACACCACGCAGGCCAGCGTCAACGTGACCCTCGGCGCGCCCTCGGGTTGCATGCGCGCTAACCCGACGCTCGTCGTATCGGCGGGCGGCAACGGCTAGCCGCCGCAGCAGCTCGGTGAGCTATAGCGCCAGCATCACCAACAACGACAACACCGGCTGCGGCGCTTCGACTTTCACTCTCCAGGACCACGCCGCCGGCCGGCTGGAGCGCTAGCTTTGCCAAGTCCAGCGCTGACATTGATGCCCGGCGCCACAGCCGCGAGCAACGCTCACCGTCACGTCGGCATCCGGTCAACGGCGTCCGGCAGCTATCACGATCGGCCGTGGGCGCCAGCAACGGCTCGAGCACGGCCAATAGCGCCGTGCGGCCACCACGAGTTACACCGTTGCCGCGGCCGCGCTGGCCACGGCGGTCACGACCAACAAGGCGGTGTATCGCAGGAACGACAACGTGACGATGACGGCCACGCGTGCGCGGCCGGCGGCGCCGCGGTGGCCAATGCAGCGTGACCTTCACGCTCATCAAGCCGAAGGCGGCGACGGTGATGCAGAGCGCGACGACCAATGCGGCGGGCTTGGCCAGCTGCGAGCTACCGCGTGACACGCAAGGATCCTCAGCGGAACCTGGCAGGTGCGCGAACAACGCGAGCTACCAGGGTTCGATCAGCCAGCGCGAACGGCGGCTTCGCGGTGCAGTAGCCGGTGACGTCACAGAAACAAAGGGCGGAGGTTACGCCCCGCCCTTTTTATCAGATCGCAGCGTCTGCGCGCAGCGCGATCGCTCAGTCCTCAGCGCGTCTTGCCAGCAAGCTGTTGGTCTGCGCCGTGACCGAGCTCGGGCAGACGTGCCCGTGCATGGCTCCACGGTGCAGGTCGGGCAGAGCGTGCATTCGGCCGTGGCGCTGTCCGGCATTGACGCTGAAGCCGAGCGGTCGCCATTGCTGTGGCCGTCACCGTATCGCTGAACCTTGCAAGATCCGGGAATCAGCGGTGCTCTGGAGTCTAGGATCAGCCGATCCTCAGCGCCGTCGAGGGGAAGTACGAAGCTGCTGAAGCTCTTGCAGGCCCCCGGCGTCCCGGGAAGCGTCAGCGACTGCGGCGTCCCCAGCAGGTTGCCGGCACACACCACGTTGTCCGTCGACGACCACGGTCAACAGCGGCGTGTTACCGATGGCACCTGGTGCCTGTCACACCGTACCTGCGACCGAGACCTGCACCACGAGGTTATGGGCGACTTGCGCCAGCGTAGTGGTGCACGTCTTGGTGACAGCGATCGCCGGCGACAGATGATGTTCGGGCAGTCCGCCGCCGCCATGGCGGTCACGGTTGAGCCGCCCGCGCTTGCGCTGGCGGTCACCACGTCGTCCTGACCATTGGTCGTGCGTATTGAACTGGAGCGGTAGCACACCGATGCCAGCGGGGCGAGCGAACGCCGTGGAAGCCGCCGAGCGCAGCGCCAGTCGGCGAAATTGCTGGCGTTGCAGGCATAGCGTACGGAACTGCGTCGAGCCGCCGCGGTTGTCGCTCGAGCTGACAAGTCGGTCACGGTGCCGAAGCCGGTGTTCTGCACCCGCCCTTCGATCGTGTAGCCGAAGGCGTCGTGTCGCTCGACCAGTACCGGGTTCCTGCACTGCCTTGCTGACACTTGATGCCGCACACCGGGAAGCCACCGAGCGCGAAGTCCTTCAGCACCGCGCTGACCGACGACGATGACCGCGTCTCGGCCATGAAGGACGAGAAGCAGGGCACCGCGCCGGCGCCTGCCGCCGCGAACACATCGGCTGATGTTGATGCCGACCTCGAAGAAGGTGGCCGTTGGGAACGACGTCGTGTCGCTCTTGGAGCAGGTAGGCCCAGGGTGGCGTCTCGCCGGCCGTGGTGTTGGTGATGCCGCAGAACGGGTCATTTCCCAGACCACCCGAGCAGGTGGCCGGCGTGCCGCCGGCAACACCGGCAATGCGCTCCAACGTGCCGTTGACGATGTTGGCCGGGTTGACCCCGTGACGAACGTTGCCGATCCAGCGCAGCACTTCGATGTTGACGGTGGTACCGCCGCCGGTGAAGTTGGCGAGCACCAGCACGTCGCCGAAGGCGTGCTGGCCGATGAAGGGGCCGGCGCCGCCACCGCCGCCCGGACCCAACCCGATTTGCGCTCTGGAAGAACCAGAAGCCCATGAAGGCATCGCCGCTGTTGTCGAAGCGATCGGCGCCGGCATAGATCACCAGCTTGCCGTCGACGTTGTATGCCGCGGCATAGGCATTGGTGATGTTGTCCTTGTCAGGCACGGATCCGCTCTTGTGCTTCCAGCCGCCGGCGCCGGACAGAGGGACCGTTCAAGTCGAGGTCGTCCTTGGAGCCGCCGCCGGTGAAGATGGTGGCGGCGCCGCGTCGGCGATGACGCCGGTGCGGGCTGACGGAAGGCCGCCGGCGCTGTTCACGCGTGGACCAGTCGTCGCCCGCCACCTCCGCTGTCGGCGACGTTGCCGTCGAGTTCGAAGATGGTGGTGTCGTGCACCGGGTACGCCGGCTGCGACAGGCCGAAGAAGGCTGCTGCGGCAAGCGAACCTGTCGCCAGAAGCGCCTTGAGTTCTGGAATGCGCCATGACTGCCCCTTTAGATAGTGGCGTTACCCGGCGCCTGCTGATACCATCCGCATAGACGACCGGGGGCACCGAGACGCCCGGCCGCTCCCTGCCCTCAGGTATCGAAAAAACAGCGGACGATCGTCGAGCCGCCCGACTTCACGCACGCGAATAACTTGACTGACGCCAGGTCCAAGCGGACCCTTGCTCGTCTCGCCCGGCGGCCAGCACCAGCGTCTCCACGTCGCCCGGCTGCTCGGCGCTGCGTCGGCTCAACTGCAGGCCGAGCTCGGCTCATCTCGACGTCGTGCAGACTGCTCGATCGCGTAGGCAGGCGATACGCTGGCAGCGGCAGGCACATCGGCTTCGACGCACAAGCGTCTTGTCGCGCTCGACAGAAACGAAAACGGCCCTGGCTGGCGGCGATGTGCAGCGAGCACTCCTTGCCGCGCGCATCGACGCCGAAGTAGGTGCCGGCAAGGCAGTCGGCATTGACCTTCGGCGCATTGCTCTTCAGCGCCGACTTGACCTGGCGAACGCAGCCATGCGCTGCCGTTTCGATCGGACGGTACCGCAGCGGCCGGCGACCAGCACCTGCGCCGCGCTGGCCCAGCGCACGTTCGCGCTGGCCCTGCGGCACCACGCGATCTTCAGTGCCGCCGCAGCGACCAGCAGGCCGCAAGCAGGACGCATGACGGCCGATGAATGCGCTCCGATGCACCTGACCCGCGGCGAATCGGCTTGCGCCACCTCGGCTCCTCCATCGCCCGATGAGCGATCTGCAGAGAACGTCTAGAAAGCGAAAGCCGCACCGGACTCCATGGCCCAAACGGGTAATACGCGCCGCGCAAAGGCCTTCAAACGTGGGGATAGCAGGGGCGCCTGCCGCGGCGGGCGCCGCTCAACTCACCAACGCCCGCAACCACTCCGGCATCGGCGCCGACTTCTGCGCCTTGAAATCGGTCCACACCGTCTTGCTGCCGCCCTCGGCGTAGATCACGCCCGGGTTGTCGGTGCGCTCCAGCGTGATGAAGGTGTCGAAGCTCGAACGCCCCGGGTTGGCGACGTAGTGCCGGGCCAGCACATCGCCCGGGAACTCGAGCTGGCGGATGAAGTTGCAGAACGCGTTGACGATCACCGGGCCGAGGCCTTGCGGGTCGGTCGGCGCGCCGATCTTGAACAGCCAGTCCAGACGCACGATCTCGAAGTAGCGGAAATAGATGGTGTTGTTGACATGGCCCATGGCGTCCATGTCGCCCCAGCGGATCGGGATCACCATCTCGTGCGTCAGCTTTTTGTCGTGCGGCACCTCGATTCGCATGCCCTCACTGTAACGGCTGCGGCCCGGTGCATTAGTACCGTTCGCCGGCGCGGCGGCTGCATACGATCGCCTGCATTCGGAGAGTCCTCATGCAACCATTACAACGCCCGCTGTTGAAGCTGCGCAGTCTCGTCCAGCGCGCCTGGTACCTCAAACGCGAGCGGCCGCTGGCCGCCGCCGCATCGCCGCGATCGCTCAGCATCCTGTTCTCGCAGCATGACGGGTGGGAGATGCCCACGCGGCGCGGTTTTGCCGGCCTGCCGCACAAGCTGACGTTCGCGCCGCTCGATCGCACCGACCTGTCGCGCTTCGACCTGATCGTGCCGCTGTCGCTGGCCGATGCGCGCTTTGTGCGCAGCCAGCCGGATCACATCCGCGCCCACGCGGTGCCACTGCCCGACGAGGCGTGCAGCGCGCTGTGCCATGACAAGCCGCGCCTGAACGAGGCGCTGATCGCCGCGGGCTTCGCTGCCCATGTGCCGCCGATGGGCGCCGACCTCGCGCCGCCCTTCGTCTGCAAGCCTGCGCATGGCGAGAACAGCGACGACTGTCTGCTGGTGGCCGACTACGCCGCCATGCTGCGCCTGGGCGCGGCGCTCGACCGGCCGGGGCTGTTCCGCCAGGCGGCGGTGCCCGGCGACATCGAATACGCCACGCACTTCGTGATGAAGGAAGGCCGCCTCGAGCGCGAGCTGACGGTGGCCTACCACCACGAGACGGCGCTGTACATCAAAGGCGCTGCGGCGCAGCCGGCGCTGGCGCGCACGATCTGCCCCTGCCCCGATGCGCAGACGTTGACCGCGATGCTGCGCACCATCGGCTACAACGGCATCGGCTGCGCCAACTTCAAGATGGCGGGCGAGCGGCTGCAACTGCTGGAGATCAACCCGCGCCTGGGCGGCAGCCTGATGGAGTACTTCGCCACCTTCCTGCGCTCGCTGCCGCAAGCCAGGCCGTCGCGCAACGTCAGTGCGTCGCGCTGGTCGTGGCTCGACAGCGTGCTCGATCCGCCGTCACTCGGCGCCGCCTGAGTCACGGCGCAGCAGCGCCGCCAGCTGCGCTTCGAGCGCGGCCACGCGCGCTTCGAGCTGCTCCCATTGCGATGGCGTGGCTGCGGGCTCGTCTGCTGTGTGCTGCACGTGCGGCGCATCGCCGCACAACAGATGCACCCAGCGCGACTCGCGAGCGCCCGGCGCGCGAGCGAGCCGCGCCACCCGCGCAGGCTCCTTGGCTGCGAGCTCGTCGAGAAAACCTTCCACCGACGAGATGTCGGCAAAGCGGTGCAGGCGCTCGCAGTTCAAGCGCAACTCGGCCGCCGTCTGCGGGCCGCGCAGCATCAGCGTGGCCAGCAACGCCACCGATTGCCCCGGCACGCCGAGCACGCGCGCCGTGTTGTGCTCGAACTTGACGACGCGGCTGCCGCTGCCTTCGAAGACCAGGGAGAGCGACTTCAGGCCGTCGATCGCCGTCAGCACGTCGGCATCGCTCACACTCATCACCGGATCGCGCGCCGTCTTCTGGTTGCAACCCGCAACCAATGCGTTGAGCGACAGCGGGTAGGTGTCGGGGACGGTCGCCTGCTTCTCGACCAGCACGCCGAGCACGCGCGCTTCAGTGCCGTCAACAGCCTCACACACCGTACCCGTCGTCGGCGGCGATGATCGCGCCGTTGACGAAGTGGCTCTCGTTGGCGCACAACATCAGCAGCGTGGTGTCGAGATCGGACGGCTTGCCGACGCGCTTGCGCGGCAGTTGCTGGATCAGTTTCTGCCCGGCTTCACCGGCCCACTGGTGGTGGTTGATCTCGGTGTCGATGTAGCCCGGGCAGATGGCGTTGACGTTGATGTCGAAGCGGCCCCATTCGAGCGCCATCGAGCGCGTCATGTGCACCACCGCGGCCTTGCTCATGCAGTACACGCCGATGCGGCTGCCCACGCGCAAGCCGGCCACCGAGGCGACGTTGACGATGCGCCCTCCGGTGTAGGTGCCCGGCGCCGTGCCCTTGGCGCGAGCGATCATGCGCTTGGCGACCTCCTGCGCAACGAAGAAGGCGCCGCGCGCGTTGGTGTTCATGATGAAGTCGTAGTCCTCGGCCGTGACGTCGGTGAGGTGCTGCGTGGTGCCGACGCCGGCGTTGTTGACCAGGATGTCGATCGGTCCCATCTCGGTCTCGGCATGCGCCACCGCGGCGCGGATGCTGTCGATGCTGGTGACGTCGAGGCCGACCACATGCGCATCGCCATCGGCGGCTTCGATCTCGGCGCGCAGCGTCTTCAAACGCTCGACGCGACGCGCCGCCAGCACGACACCCGCCCCGGCTGCGGACAACGCTCTGGCGAACTGCTCGCCCAGGCCGCTGGAGGCGCCGGTGATCATCGCCACGCGTCCCGATAAATCTATGCTGTAGGCCATACGAATCTTCCTGCTGCGAATGTTCGATTCACG
Organism: uncultured beta proteobacterium; assembly: GCA_963732625.1. GTDB lineage: Bacteria > Pseudomonadota > Gammaproteobacteria > Burkholderiales > Burkholderiaceae_C > CADEEN01. The sequence goes on from CAVTAM010000003.1 coordinate 216,408, forward strand.
ATAGCACGTCATCCTAAAATCATCGCCATGAATTCCAAAGAACTGATCGCCAAATTCGGCCCGCGCGAGGCCATGGAATACGACGTGGTCATCGTCGGCGGCGGGCCGGCGGGGCTGGCCTGCGCGATCCGCTGCAAGCAGATCGCGCAGATGGACGGCAAGGAGATCTCGGTCGTCGTGCTCGAAAAAGGCAGCGAGCCCGGTGCGCACATCCTCTCCGGCGCGGTGATGGACCCGCGTGCGATCACCGAGCTCTTTCCCAACTGGAAGGAGCTCGGCGCGCCGCTGACGCAGCGCGTGACCACCGACGAGGTGCTGTTGCTCAGCGAACGCGGCGCCCGGCGCACGCCCAACTGGCTGGTGCCGGACTGTCTGCACAACGGCGGCAACTACGTCATCAGTCTCGGCGCCGTGACCAAGTGGCTCGGCGAGCAGGCCGAAGGGCTCGGCGTCGAAATCTTTCCCGGCTTCGCCGCGGCCGAACTGATCCTCGCCGACAACGGCACCGTGCTCGGCGTGGCCACCGGCAACGTCGGCGTCGGCAAGGACGGTCAGCCGCACGATGCCTTCCAGCTCGGCATGGAGCTGCGCGGCCGCTACACGATCTTTGCCGAAGGCTCGCGCGGCCACCTCGGCAAGCAGGTCATCAACCGCCACCGGCTCGACGGCGGGCGCGATCCGCAGAGCTACGCCATCGGCGTCAAGGAGCTGTGGGAAGTGCCGGCCGACAAGGCCAGGCCGGGCCTCGTCGTGCACACCGCCGGCTGGCCGATGGACAACGAGACCTACGGCGGCGGATTTCTCTATCACCTCGATGGCAACCAGGTCACGCTCGGCTTCGTCACCGGCCTCGACTACCAGAACACCTGGCTGTCTCCGTTCGAAGAGATGCAGCGCTGGAAAGCGCACCCTGCGATCCGCGCGCACATCGAAGGCGGCAAGCGCATCGGCTACGGCGCACGCGCCATCACCGCCGGCGGCTTGCTGTCGCTGCCCAAGCTGGTCTTTCCCGGCGGCGCACTCATCGGCTGCGATGCCGGCACGCTCAACGCGGCGCGCATCAAGGGCAGCCATGCCGCGATCAAGAGCGGCGTGCTGTGCGCCGAGGCGATCTGCGAAGCGGTGTTCAAGCACGACCGCCGCCACGACGAGCTGAAGTCGTATCCCGAAGCCTTCGAGCGCAGCTGGCTCTACGACGAGCTGAACCAGTCGCGCAACTTCAAGCAGTGGTTCAAGAAGGGCAACTGGGTCGGCATGCTGATGACCGGCATCGAGCACTGGCTGCTGCCCAAGCTCGGCTTCAAGAGCCCGCCGTGGACGATTCACCGCACGCAGCCGGATCATGTGCGCCTGAAATCCGCGGCCGAATGCTCACGCATCGACTACCCCAAACCCGACGGCGTGCTGACGTTCGACAAACTCAGCTCGGTCTTCATCAGCAACACCAACCACGAAGAAAACCAGCCGGCGCACCTGACCCTGGTCGATGCCAAGGTGCCGGTCGGCATCAACCTGGCGCGTTACGCCGGCCCCGAGGCACGCTACTGCCCGGCCGGCGTGTACGAGTACGTGAAGAACGAAGACGGGACAGACCGCCTGCAGATCAACGCGCAGAACTGCGTGCACTGCAAGACCTGCGACATCAAGGACCCGACACAGAACATCGTCTGGGTCACGCCCGAAGGCGGCGGCGGTCCGAACTACGCCGGCATGTAGAGCACGCTGGCCTCAACGCGCGAGCGCTCATGTCAGTGTCCGACGACGCTGCTGCACGCCACCCGAGACGGCTGAAACGAGCGGCAGGTCCATGCGAACGCCGCGGATCGGGCTTTGCCCGGCCGCTGGCGTGCCCCCTGGGGGGAGGCGGCGAAGCCGCTTCGGGGGGTTCTATGACCGCCAGCGCCGCAGGCGATCCAACGTCGCGCGGTACTTGGGCCGCGTGGCCGGATCGTCGTCGTGGTGTTCGAGCAAGCCCCAGTTGCCCCAGCGGCTCGGCGCCGAAATGGCAGAGAAGTGGCAGAACAGATCGCCGTCGGCGTCTTCCCAGCGGTCGAACAGGCGGCGGTACATCAGGCCCATGCGCTCGTCGCGGTTGGCTTGCGTGAACAAGCGCTCGAGCGCGGGGTCGCCCCCGGCCGTGCCGACGCCGACTGCATGTTGCCCGCCCTCGTAGGCGCCGAGCAGCAGACCGTGGCGCGCACACCAGCGGCGCTGTTCAGCCTGCCACTGCTCCAACTGCTCGAGTTCTTTCTCGAGGTGCTCGAAGACACGCTCCACCGACCAGCGCGCCACGTCCGCCGCGCTGGGCGTGGTGTTGGCGCTGGGTGTCAGCGGCAGGTAGGCCGCCACGGCCAGCATGTCGGTGACCTCGATCACTGGGTCGCGCAGCAGCAGCTGCGTGCCCCAGCTGTTGCCGGTTTGTGTGCCGAGCACGCGCTTCAAGCGCTGGCCGCTACTGAAGGGTTGCGACCAGATGGCAAACAATTCGCGCGAGCGTTTGGCGTGCCAGCGCCAGCGCGCCGTGTTCGCATCGGGGGCCAGGCCGGCAGCCATGCCCTGCTGCGACGCATAGGCCGACTGTTCGAAGTCGGGGTTCCAGACTTCGTTCGAATGTTCGATCCACAGCGGCAGGCGATCGTCGAGCTTGTCGCTGACCAGCGACGCGGCGCGGCGCAGGTAATCATCGTCGGCACGGTGCGGCATGCTCAGCCACGGCCCGGCGCCGCAGCGGTTGGCCAGGTCGATCAACAGCTCGAGCGCAATGCCTTGCGGCGCGAACGTGCGGTCATCGGGCAGCGGCCGGTCGCTCCAGCGGGTCTGCCTCGAGTTGTTGATGTTCTGCATGTCCATGGTGCGGATCGCTGCCCAACCTGTCCAGCGCGTGATGAACGCAGCGTCCCAGACATTGCTCGCGGGCTGGTTCTCGGTGCCGGGCTTGAAGACGCGGATGTTGCGCAGCGGATCGTCGGCGTCGATGCGCGTGATGCGCAGCCACAGCGACGGATCGGGCAGCGGGTTCTGCGCCACGGACTCGCATTCGATGCGGCCCGGCGCACTGCGCACGATGCGCAATGCACCATCGAACTCGATCTCGCCGCGGCCGTCGAAGCGTACGACCCACGGCGCGCGCTTGCTTTGCGGCAGGTGCGATTTCGCGGCCAGCGGCAGCATCGCCACCAGCCCTTCGGGCAAGGCGCGCAGCCAGCCGCGCGCGTCGACGTTCGGCGTCACCTCCTTGACCTGCACGCCCGGCGTGTCGCGCCGCCAGAAGCTCCACTCGCCCGACGTGCGCATCAGATCGACGAACGGCAGCTCGGTGTTCCAGTAGTGCAGGCCGCCGAGGTTGATGCCCATGCGCGGGCGCGCCTTGATCACATCGCGCGGGTTGCGTTGCGCCGTGGCCGGCGCTGCGCCGAGCGATGCAGCCGCCGCCAGCGTGGCCAGCCAGTGTCGTCGCGTACTCGCTGCGTTCATGCCGTCTCACTTTCACGCAGTGCCGCCAGCCGCGCCGCGGTGGCGCGCACCTGCACGGCGTGCGGCGGCAAGATTTTCAATCGGTGATCGCTCCACACCTGACGCCAGCGCCGTGCGCCCGGCACGCCGTTGTACAAGCCCATCATGTGGCGCGCCACATTGGACCATGGCGTGCCATGCGCCGCGGCCTCGCGTGCCATGTAGTCCACCATGGCGGCTTCGACGGCTTCGCGCGTCAGCGCAGCCGTTGGCGCCGCACCGAGCCAGGTGGTGTCCCACGACGCCATCGACCACGGATGGTGATAGGCCTCGCGGCCCACCATCACGCCATCGACCGCACCGAGCTGCGCATCGATCTGCGCGGCGGTGGTGATGCCACCGTTGACAACGAACACGAGCGCCGGAAAGTCGCGCTTGAGTTGCGCAACGAAGCCGTAGCGCAGCGGCGGCACGTCGCGGTTTTCTTTTGGTGACAAGCCTTTCAACCACGCGTTGCGCGCATGCACGATGAAGACATCGCAGCCGGCTTCGCTGACCGTGCCGACGAAGTCGCGCACGAAGGCGTAGTCCTCGCCGCGATCGATGCCGATGCGGTGCTTGACCGTCACCGGCAGGTCCACCGCATCGCGCATTGCGCGCACGCAATCGCGCACCAACGCCGGCTCGGCCATCAGGCAGGCGCCGAACGAGCCCCGCTGCACACGCTCGCTCGGACAGCCGCAGTTCAGGTTCACTTCGTCATAGCCCCACTGCTGCGCGAGCCGGGCACAGGCAGCCAGATCCGCCGGCTCGCTGCCGCCGAGCTGCAACGCAACAGGATGCTCCTCGGCATTGAAGTCGAGGTGACGCGGCACATCGCCATGCAGCAGCGCGCCGGTGGTCACCATCTCGGTATACAGGCGCGTGCGCTGCGTGATGCGGCGATGGAAGTAGCGGCAGTGGCGGTCGGTCCAGTCCATCATCGGGGCGACGGACAAACGCCAGAGGCTGAGGGATCGATTCATACCGGAAGTTCGTCAGTCAATGGGTTGCGCGCAATAGTCAGTGGCGCGCGAAGAGCCGGGCATCCCAGATGACCCGTTCCGGTTTACTGGCGACGATGGCTGTGAAATCGGGATGCTGTGGGTTGATGAGAACGTTGCCTTCCCTGCGCGCCACGACCGAGGGAACGACCAGGACTGCTGTTCTCCGCTGTCGAATCCATGCGTCGCCAAAGGCCCTGGCTATGCGCAGGTCCGACTGGTCCCAACCCGCAGGTAGGCCGCTCTGGTCGAGCCGCTCCACAGCGACCGCCTCTGCGATGGCGATCTCGACGGCGACATGGGTGCGCGGCACGCGACCGATGCCGGCGTGGGCCAGGCACTCCAACATCGCGCCAGCGTAGGACAGGCTGGCATAGATGACACCGAACCCCGGCGAATTCCAGCGGCCACCCACCAGCGATGCACCGGCGGCGCTGAACGGATCGAAGCGCCCGTCGGCAATGCGCCACGCCTGCCAGGCCGCGGGCCCGCGTGTCGGCCCCTGCCTTCGATCTCGTACGGACCGCAACCTTACGCGGCGACGCCATGAAACAGTGACCAGAGCAGGTTCTCGACGCGGCGGGCACCGAGTTCCGTCAGCGCCACCTCGATCGGCCGCTTGCCGCCCAGCATGGCGTGGCCGGTGGACAGAAAAGTCCGCGCGTCGCGGGCGTCGTCCCACACATGTTCCGCGGTGGCGATGACGCGCGCCAGACGCTCCACCCGCTCGCCTTCCTGTGGCTTCAGATCGTCACCCCGCCGGTGGAAGGTTGCCGACGGGATGACCCGCTGCATCAGGGCCGCCGCATCGGGTGAGGTTCCATAGACATGGCGCGCCACGGTGCCGAGGGACGCCTTTGGCAGACCGGCTTCGACCTGCCGATCCAGTTGCTCGATGGAGGTGACCTTGCGCCGCAGGCCCAGCACCTGGGCGATCTTGCTCGGCTCGACAACAGCTGCATACATTCGGCGTACTCCCAGTTGATAGACCAAAGTTTATCAGGTGATCAGTGCGGCGCGATCGGTCATCGGGGCGACGGACAGCCGCCACAAATTTGGGCTTGCTGCTGACATCACGGTGTCATTGTCGCTTGCAAGGCCGTCGCAATCAGCCAATGCAAAGCAACGCGATCTTCTTTAGGATCGCCGCCTCAGCGACGGGCCTTCGCCATAAAACAGCCCGCGTGCCAGGAGTTCCATCCATGCTCTCGCTTCACTCTCGTCAGGCGCAAGCCATGCGGCTGTTCCTATTGGCCTTGGCCGCTGCGGCGACCAGCGGCTGCAACCCCACCCAGGCGCAAGGCGGTGGCTCGCCCGGGCCACCGCCGGTGTCGGTGGCGCCGGTGACACAGCGCGCATTGCAGACCAGCGAAGACTTCAGCGCGCGCATCGAAGCGCAGGCCACCGTGGAGCTGCGCTCGCGTGTCGCCGGCACGGTCGATCGCGTGCACTTCAAGGACGGCCAGCGTGTCGCCAAAGGTGCGCTGCTGTTCACCATCGATGCGAAGCCGTTTGCCGCCGAAGTCGAACGCGCGCAAGCGCAACTGGCGAGCACGCGCACGCAGAGCGCGCTGGCCACCAGCGAGCGCACGCGCGCGGAGAAGCTGCTGCCGATGCAGGCCATCTCGGCGCAGGAGGTGGATCAGCTGCGCGCCGCCGAACGCAACGCACAGGCCGCGGAGAAATCGGCGCGCGCGGCGGCGAGCACAGCGCAGCTCTCGCTCGGCTACTCGCGCATCACGGCACCGGTGGCCGGGCGCATCTCGCGCGCCGATGTCACGCCGGGCAATCTGGTCGGCGTCGGCGAGCCGGTGCTGTCGACCATCGTCGCCAGCGACACGGTGCAGGTCTGGTTCGATGCCAGCGAGTCGAGCTTCCTGAAACTCTCGCAAGCGATGCGCGCCGGCGGCGCGGCGCCGACGGTGGCGGTGGGTCTGGCCAATGAAGAAGGCTATCCGCACACCGGCACGGTGGACTTCGTCGACAACCGCTTGAACCCGGCTACCGGCAGCATCCGCGTGCGCGCCATCCTCGACAACAAGGAGGGCCGCTTCACGCCCGGGCTGTCGGCACGGGTGCGTCTTGCGAGCGGTGTCGCTGCGCCGGCCACGCTGGTGCCCGAGCGGGCCATCGGCACCGACCAGACGCGCAAGGTGGTGATGGTGGTCGGCGAGAAAAACGTCGTCACGCCGCGCGAGGTCAAGCTCGGTGCGCTGGCCGATGGCATGCGCATCGTCAGCGGCGTCAAGGCCGGCGAGCTGATCGTCGTCGACGGCCTGCAACGCGTCATGCCCGGCACGCCGGTGACGCCGACGGTGTTGAAGGTCGATGACAAGGGCATGCCGATCGTTCCTGCGCCCGCACCTCCGGCAGCACCCGGCGGCGAGAAAAAGTAATGGACATCTCGCGCTTCTTCATCGACCGGCCGCGCTTCGCGACGGTGTTGTCGATCTTCATCTTCCTCATCGGCGCGCTGTCGATCTTCCAGTTGCCGGTGTCGGAGTACCCCGAGGTCGCGCCGCCGCAGGTCGTCGTGCGCGCGCAGTACCCGGGTGCGAACCCACGTGTCATCAGCGAGACGGTGGCGACGCCGCTCGAAGAGCAGATCAACGGCATCGAGAATCTGCTCTACTTCGAGAGCCAGGCCACCGCCGACGGCCAGATGTCGCTGACGGTGACGTTCAAGGTCGGCACCAACCCCGAGGCTGCCGAGACGGCGGTGCAGAACCGCGTCAACCGCGCGCTGCCGCGGCTGCCGGAGATCGTGCGCCAGATCGGCGTCGTCACCGAAAAGCAGGCGAGCAACCTGACGATGGTGGTGCACCTGCTGTCGCCGGACGATTCGCGCGACGCGCTGTACCTGCGCAACTACGGCCAGTTGAACATCCGCGACGAACTGCTGCGCATCCCGGGCATGGGCAGCGTCATCATGTTCGGCGCCGGCGACTACGCCATGCGCGTCTGGCTCGATCCGGGCAAGCTGGCCGCGCGTGGCCTCACGTCGGCCGACGTGGTCGGCGCCTTGCGCGAGCAGAACGCACAGGTGGCGGCCGGCGTGGTCGGTGCGCCGCCGGCTGCCAAGGGCGTCGAGTTCCAGCTCGCCATCAACACGCAGGGGCGATTGCAGAGCGAAGCCGAGTTCGCCGACGTCATCATCCGCAGCGACACCGCCTCCGGTGCGCTGGTGCGCATCAAGGACGTGGGCCGCGTCGAGCTGTCATCCAACACCTACGCGCTGCGCAGCCTGCTCAACAACAAGGAGGCCGCGGCGATCGCCGTCTTCCAGGCGCCGGGCAGCAACGCGCTGGCACTGTCCAACGATGTGCGCGCGGTGATGGACCGCCTGGCGCCGTCGTTTCCCGAGGGCGTGAAGTACGCGATCGTCTATGACCCGACGCGCTTCGTGCAGACCTCGATCGAGAAGGTCATCACGACGCTGATCGAAGCCGTGCTGCTGGTGGTGCTCGTCGTCATCGTCTTCCTGCAGACCTGGCGCGCCTCGATCATTCCGCTGCTGGCGGTGCCGGTGTCGATCGTCGGCACCTTTGCGGCGCTGCTGATGCTGGGCTTTTCGATCAACACGCTCACCCTCTTCGGCCTGGTGCTGGCGATCGGTATCGTTGTCGACGACGCCATCGTCGTCGTCGAGAACGTCGAGCGCAACATCGAGCGCGGCCTGACGCCGCGCGACGCCACCGTGCAGGCGATGCGCGAGGTCAGCGGGCCGATCATCGCCATTGCGCTGGTGCTGTGCGCGGTCTTCGTGCCGCTGGCTTTCGTGCCCGGCCTGTCGGGCCAGTTCTACCGCCAGTTCGCGGTGACGATCGCCATCTCCACGGTGATCTCGGCCTTCAACTCGCTGACGCTCTCACCCGCCCTCGCCTCGATCCTGCTGCGGCCGCACGACGCGCCGAAGGACTGGCTCACACGCGGCATGGACAAACTGTTCGGCGGCTTCTTCCGCTGGTTCAACCGCGTCTTCAAACGCAGCAGCAACGCCTATGGCCGCGGCGTCACCGGCATCCTGCAACGCAAGAGTATCGCGCTCGTCGTCTATGCGCTGCTGATCGGCGCCACGCTGGTGCTCTTTGCGCGCGTGCCGGCCGGCTTCGTGCCGGCACCCGACAAGCAGTACCTGATCGGCATTGCGCAACTGCCCGCCGGCTCGTCGCTCGACCGCACCGAAGCCGTGATCCGCGAGATGAGCGCGATTGCACTCAAGGTGCCGGGCATCGTCGACTCGGTGGCCTTCCCCGGCCTGTCGATCGCCGGCTTCTCGGCGGCACCGAACGAGGGCCTCGTCTTCTTCGGTTTGGAGTCGTTCGACAAACGAACGTCGGCCGACAAGAGCAAGTTCGCCATCCTCGGCCAGGTCAACGGCGCCATCCAGCAAATACAAGGCGCGCGCATGTTCGTCGTGCCGCCGCCGGCGGTCGATGGCCTCGGCGCCGCGGGCGGCTTCAAGATCCAGGTGCAGGACCGCGCCAGCCTGGGCGAGCAGGCCTTGTTCGGCGCGGTGTGGGGCACGCTCGGGCAGGTCTATGGCAACCCGAAGACGAGCATCGGCACGCCGTTTTCCACCTACGACATCAACGTGCCGCAGTTGCTGGCGCAAGTCGATCGCACGCGCGCCAAGCAGATGGGCGTGGGCCTGGCCGACATCTACGACACGCTGCAGATCAACCTCGGTTCGCTCTACGTCAACGACTTCACGCAGTTCGGCAAGACCTACCAGGTGATCGTGCAGGCCGATGCGCCGTTTCGCAGCGACGCCGAGTCGATCACGCAGCTGAAGACGCGCAACGCCAAGGGCGAGATGGTGCCGCTGTCGGCGTTGATGACGGTGGAGCCCACGTTCGGGCCGACCCGCGTCACGCGCTACAACGGCTTCCCGTCGGCCGACATCAACGGCGCGCCCAACCCCGGCTTTTCGAGCGCGCAAGCCGAAGGCGAGATCGAAAAGCTGCTGACGCAACTGCCGCGCGGCATGGCCTACGAGTGGACCGACCTCAGCTACCAGGACCGCCTGACGCGCGACGTCGCCGTGCCCGGCACGAGCTGGCGCGCGCCGACGCTGGCCGCGGTGCTGGCGCTGTCGGTGATCTTCGTCATCCTCGTGCTCGCGGCGCAGTACGAGAGCTGGTCGCTGCCGCTGGCGATCATCCTCATCGTGCCGATGGGCGTGCTCTCAGCGCTGTTCGGCGTCTGGCTGTCGAGCTTTCCGCCGTTCATGCAACCGGGTGACTTGAACATCTTCACGCAGGTGGCACTCGTCGTGCTCGTCGGTCTGGCGTGCAAGAACGCCATCCTGATCGTCGAGTTTGCGAAAGAGCTGGAAGAGCATGGCAAGTCGATGCAGGGTGCGGTGATCGAAGCCTGCAGGCTGCGCTTGCGGCCGATCCTGATGACGTCGATCGCGTTCTGCGCCGGTGTGCATTCCGCTGATTCTCGGCAGCGGCGCCGGCAGCGAGATGCGGCGCGCGATGGGCATTGCCGTGTTCTCGGGCATGGTTGGCGTGACCTTCTTCGGCATCTTCCTCACGCCGGTGTTCTACGCGCTGCTGCGCAAGGGCACCGAGCATCGGCGTGAGAAGGCGCGCGAGCTGCGGCGGGCGATCGACGCCTCGGCGCACCCGGTCGATGGGGCGCCGCTGCCGCCGGCGGGAGACGCACGATGAGCCGCGTTGCCGTTTCGTTGTTGGTTGCGGCGACGCTGGCGGCTTGTGCGACACCGCCGCCGCCGCTCGCGAAACCCGCAGCACCGGACTCGTTCGCGCAAGCCGCCAACAGCGAAGCGCAACCGGTCGCGGAATTCTGGCGCGCCTTCAACGACGCCGAACTCGATGCGCTGATCGCGCAGGCAATGGCGGCGAACCGCGATCTGCGCGTGGCCGCAGCGCGCGTGGCCGAAGCGCAGGCCATCGAAGGCGGCACGCGCGGCCTCGGTCGGCCGACGCTCGACGTCACCGGCGGTGTCAGCCGCTCGCGCTTCGCCGAGAACAGCGGACAGCCCGGCACGCGCAACCAGTTCAGCGCTGGCCTGGCCGCGGCCTGGGAGATCGACCTGCTCGGCCGCGTTGCCACGGAGCAGCGCTTCGCGCGTGCGACGACGCAAACCGCCGAAGCCCAGCGCCGCGGCGTGCAAGTGACGGTGGCTGCCGAAGTGGCGCGCAACTACTTCGAACTGCGCGGCCTGCAGGAGCAGTTGCGCGTGACGCGGCTCGACCTCGGCACGCAACGCGACGCCTTCAAGCTCGTCGAAGCGCGCCTGTCCGTCGGCCGCGGCACGGCGCTCGACACCGAACGTGCGCGCGCTCTCGTCGAAGGCACCGCGGCTGCGCTGCCTCTGCTCGAATCGTCGCTCGCGCGCACGCGCATGCGGCTGGCCGTGCTCACCGGCGTGGCGCCGAGCGCACTCGATGCGCGCCTGGCCGAACAGAAGCCGCTGCCGGGACTGCCGGCAACGCCGCTGGCCGCGATCGGCTCACCGCAGACGCTGCTGCAACGCCGCCCGGACGTGGCGGCGGCTGAGCAGCAGTTGAACGCGGCCGACGCGCAGTCCGGCATCGCCCGCAGCCGCCTCTGGCCGTCGCTCACACTGTCCGGAAGCCTGGGCTTGAACGCCGGGCGCATCAGCGATCTCGGCGACTCCGGCTCGTTCGTCGCCAGCCTCGGCGCGAATCTGCTCTGGGCCGTGATCGACAACGGCCAGCGCCGCGCCAACATCGACGCCGCCGACGCGCGCCGCGAAGGCGCGATCGCGCAGTTCGATCAAGCGGTGCTCGTGGCGCTCGAAGAAGCCGAAGGCGCGTTCGTCAACTACACGCGCTCGCAGCAGCGCACGGAGAACCTGTTCGCTGCTGCGAAAGCATCGGAGGCGGCCGCCAAGATCGCTCGCGCAAGGCTGGATGCGGGCACGATCGACTTCCTCGTTGTGCTCGATGCCGAGCGCCAACTGCTGCAGGCGCGAGACCTGCTGGCGCAGGGGCAGACGCAGGCGGCGACGGCGTTGGTGGGGGTGTACCGGGCGTTGGCGGGGGGGTGGTGAAGAAGGCCATCGCTGCGCTCCAGAAGTAAACTTGATGCTTGCACACGGGAGGCCACCATGAGCGATCAAGTAGCAGAACTTGCGAAGCGGGGCAAAGCGCTTGCCCCTGAAGATCGGTCGCGTCTCGTGGACATGCTTCTCGAATCGTTGAACGAGCAATCTCTGGGCGAGATCGAGGCCGCGTGGGATGAAGAAGCCGAGCTTCGTTTAGCGGCCTACGACCGCGGCGATGTGCAAGCCATTGACGGCGAAGAAGTCCTGGCCAAGGCAAAAGCACTCGCGCGTCGATGAACTTTCGCTTCCTTCCGGCCGCGCAGGCGGAGTTGCTCGAAGGAATCTCCTACTACTCAGCGATCCGGCCCGAACTCGGCGTCCGGTTCGAACAGGCTGTCGCTCATGCCGTGCGCAGCGCCGTCGTTCACCCGGACCACGGCGCGCCGCGATCGAAGAATACGCGGCGCTGGCTGGTGAAGTCGTTTCCGTTCGGCGTGATCTACCGCGCCAACGATGAGGAGGTTGTCATCGTTGCAGTTGCGCATCAAAGAAAGCGGCCGGAGTACTGGAGCGAGCGCGCGGAGTGACGTGCTTCGAGACAGCGCTTGCCTCGGATCTTTCGGATGACTTGGGGGAAGATACGGACGGCGACAGCGCCTGTGGGGGATGGTTATCGAGTGCCATGGCGTGTTGCCTCCGCAGATGGCAATGCGGCACGCATCTTTCCATGGCGACTTGCGCACCCCAGCCCGCTGAAAGTCAGTGCGCGACCAACGCCGCCAACCGCGGCCACAGCGCGGCAGGCAGGTCGTGACCCATGCCATCGATGATGTCGAGCGCCGTGTTGTTGATCTTCTCGCGCAGGTCGTGCGCGGATGCCGGCGGCACCAGCGGGTCAGCCGCACCGTGGATGACGTGCGTCGGCGCTGTGATGCGGCCCAGCATCGGCGAGCGGTCACCGTCCGCCGCAACGGCAATCAGTTGCCGCGCCACACCCGCGGGCCGGTAGGCGCGTTGCACCGATGCAAGCAGGCCGGCGCGAAAGGCCTCGCGTGCTTGTTCATTCGCCGGCCGGTACGCCGGGCTGCCGATGATCGTGAACACGCGTTCGAGCCGATCGACAACAGCGTCGATGTTCTTCGAATCGAGCCCGCGCCGGTCGAGCAGCGCCGCCCTCGCCTTCGCGCTCGGCCTGGGCAGACTGCGCGCGCCGCTCGTCGTCATCATCAGCGTCAGCGCCGAGACGCGCTGCGGATGCTTGGCGGCGATGTGCTGCGCGATCATGCCGCCCATCGACGCGCCGACGATGTGCGCGCGGTCGATGCCGAGCGCATCGAGCACGCCGATGGTGTCGGCGGCCATGTCGTCAATTGTGTACGCGCTCTCGCACCGGCAGGCGCAAGGCGTAGCGCAGCGCGGCCCAGGCGACGTTGGGCGTGCCAAGATGATCGAAGCCCTGGCTCAGGCCGGCGTCGCGGTTGTCGAGGCGGATGACTTTGCGGCCCCGCTGCGTGAGCATCTCGACGAAGGGTTCAGGCCAGCCGGTGAGCTGCATGCCCAGGCCCATCAGCAGAACGAGCGGCGTGCCGTCTTCGGGGCCTTGCACATCGACTTCGATCGACAGGCCGTTGGCTTGAATCTGCACGTCAGGCTGCGGCCGTGAACGGCGCCATGCCGGTGGTCTTGTAGAACCAGCGCCGCGCACCCTGCGCGTCGAAGCGCTGCCATTTCTCCGGGTCCTGCCGCAGACGGTCGGCAATGGCGAACATCGCCAGCGGATTCATGCCCATGCCGATGTGGCTGGCGTGGACTTCGATGTTCTCGGCCAACGGCGATTCGTCGTTGAGGCTGCACTGCCACGCCACGACGCCGTCGGTGCGCGAGTAGATCGACGTCGTCGGCACGGGCGGCACGCCGCGCAACTGCGCGATCAGCGCGGGGTCGTGCACGTTCTGGCCGCTGAACATTTCGTAGAAGCGCCAGGCGTTGGTGGCGCGCGGGTGGCCTGCAAACGGCGAGCCGAGCGTGATGACGCAGCGCGCGAGCTGCGGAAACTCCTTGGCCATCTCGCGCGCATACAGGCCGCCGAGGCTCCAGCCGATCAGGCTCACCGGCTCGCCGTGGCGCTCGGCGATGCGCTGCACCTGCTGGCGCACGGCTTCGAGCACGCCGCGGCGCGGGCCGAAGTTGAAACCCTGCTTCCACGGGTAGGCGCTGTAGCCGAGGTCTTGCAGGAAGCTGCGCAGCGGTGCGGTGGTGATGTCGGCCGCACCGAGGCCGGGGAAGACGATCACCGGGTGGCCGTCGCCGCGCGGCAGGCGCTTCAACCACGGCAGCGCGGCCAGCATCGCCGCGTACTCCCACGGCGCGCGGCCTTCGAGCAGCAGCATCAGCGCATTGGGCGCGCGCAGATCGGCCTCGTGGAACAGCGGATGGCGGCGCAGGCATGCTGGGCTTGCGGGACTTCAGCGTCATGAGGCTCGAATGTATCGGGCGCGTGTGATGCCGGTCTGGAGCCGTTGCCCTAGGAAGCGGTCGCCGTCGCGACATATGCCGCGGCCGCTTGCGTCATTTGCGTGCCGCCTTGGCGCGCGCGGGCTTGCGGGTCGGGCCGTGCGGCTGGCACATCGTCATCATGCAGCGGCAGCGTGCGCAGCGTGTCGAAGGCATCCGCCACCGCATCGGCGAGCTTGCGCACATCGGGCATCGCCTTCGCATCGGCCATCAGGCCGAAGTCGAGCGACTGGTCGTAGCTCTGCACGGTGATGTTCAGGCCCATGCCGTGCGTGACGATCGAGCACGGGTAGTTGGTCAGCATGCGCGCGCCGGCCAGGTACAGCGGCACCGGCGGGCCGGGCACGTTGGAGATGGCGACGTTGGCCACCGACGGGATCTTGTCGGACTCGGTGGCGCGGCGGTACACGGCCGACGCGGCCTCGGTGAGCCACGACATGCCGATCGACGGAAAGTCGGTCGGCAGCACGTTCTTCACTTTCGACAGCGTGCTCTTCATCGACTTGGTGGCGGCCTTGATGTGGGCCAGGCGTTTGCGCGCGTCGGCGACGTTGGTGCCGAGGCTGAGCAGCGTCATCGAGGCCTGGTTGTCGGCCGAGGTGTCTCCTTTGGCGCGCAGCGACACCGGCACCGCGGCCACCATCGACTTCTTCGGCAACTCGCCCTTGGCCGCGTAGTGCTCGCGCATCGCCGTGCTGCACAGCCAGAGCACGACGTCGTTGAGCGTGGCCTCATGCGCCTTGCCGAGCGCCTTGAGCTCGGGCAGCGGCAGCGTGACGGCGGCAAACGCGCGCGCCGCCGTCACCGGCTCGTTGAGCGCCATGCGCGGCGCCAGGCCCAGGCTGCCGATGGCTTTGCGGCCGCTGATCAGCGCGCTGCGCGCCGCCATGCGGCCGGCGGCGCTGCCGAGCGAACCCGCAGTTTCTGGCAGCGAGCGGATGAGGTGCGTGATCTGCTGCACCTCGCTCGTGATCGCGCCGGAGATCATCTCGACCATCGACAGCTTGAAGTGCTTCTCTCGCGTCGATGCTTTGATGTCACGCGCTTGCGGCTGCGGCGCTCAGGTCGAGGATCGCATTGGCCAGCGCCACCGCGGCCTGGCCATCGACGGCGGCATGGTGGAGCTGCGTGTACATCGCCACGCGCTTGCTGCCATCGGCCGAAGCGACCAGGCCTTCGATGACATGGAACTTCCACAGCGGCCGGCGGCGGTCGAGCAACTCGACGTGCAGCGTGCCGACGATCTTCTCCAGCGCTGCAAGTCGTTGCGCAGTGCGCGCGAGGCGGCAGCTTGTGCTCGACGACGTGCTTGGCCATGTCCGGCTCGGCATCGACCCAGACCGGGTTGGTGACGTTCATCGGCATCATCCACAGGCGGCGGCGCAGCGGCGGCGCGAGCGGCAGGCGCTCGGTCATGTGCTGGCGCAGCGCGGTGACGAACTTGCCCTTGAAGCCCTTGGGCAACTCGAAGATGTGCAGCGCGCCGACGTGCATCGGCGTCTCGGGCGTCTCGAGATGCAGGAAGGTCGCGTCGAGGCCGGAGAGGCGTTTCATGCGGTCGATGCTAGGCCGCGCCGCGTGGGCGCGCTTGCGTGTTGACCCTAACGCTTGCTCGCAGCGCCAGCAACTCATTGCCCGCCAAGCGCCACCAACACCAGCGCGCCGCCGCCGAGCACCGCCGCCGTCGGCGCTTCGTTGGCACCCAGCCAGGCCCAGGCCACACCGAACATCACTTCGAGCAGCGCCAGCAGCGAGATCTCGGGCGCCGGCAGCGTGCGCGCCACCACCACCGAGATCAGGCACGGGATCGCAAGTTGCACCAGCGCCGAGCAGCGCGAGCCAGCCGACGTCGTGACCGCGAGGCGTGCAGCGGCCACGCCAGCGGCAGCGTCACTGCCGCCGACATCAGCGCGCCGATCAGCACCGCGGGCAGCATGTCGGGCGCTTCGCTGTTGCCGCGCAGGCTCTGGATCAGCGTCCAGTTGACGGCTGCGGCAATCGGCACGGCCACCGCCACCAGTGTGCCCAGCAGATGCTTGCCGCCCTGCAGCTCCTGCCCGTACATCCATGCAATGCCGGCGCCGGCCAGCACGATCGCGCCCCAGGTGCGCGCGGCCAGGCGGTGTCCGAGCGCGAAGCGCGCCATCAGCGCAGTGAACAGCGGCGCCAGCGCCATCGTCACCAGCACGTTGGCCACCGTGGTCAGCGTCAGCGCCAGCATGAAGGCAGTGAACATCACCGACCAGCACAAGCCCGACAACCACAGCGCGCGGCCGCCCGCGCGCAGCGAACCGCCACAGCCGCGCCGGCCCGCGCAGCCACGACAGCAGCACGACCAGCGCCAGCGCATTGAACGCGCTGCGCCAGAACGTCACCTCGAAGCTCGGCGCGCCGTCGAGCCAGCGCGTGACGACGCCGGCGATGCTCCACATCAGCGTGGCCAGCACCATCAGCGCGACGGCGCGGCCGTGGGTCATACGGCTTCATGCAGCTTCGCGGCTGAAGCCCGCTTGCGGTCGTGCTCTTTCAGGTAGCGCTTGCGCAGGCGAATGCTCTTCGGCGTGATCTCGACCAGCTCGTCGTCCTCGATGAACTCCACCGCGTACTCCAGCGAGAGGTCGATCGCCGGCGTGATCTTGATCGCGTCTTCCTTGCCGGACGACGCGGAAGTTGGTGAGCTGCTTGCCGCGCACCGCGTTGACCACGAGGTCGTTGTCGCGGCTGTGGATGCCGATGATCATGCCTTCATAGACCGGGTCGCCCGCCTTGACGAACATGCGGCCGCGGTCGTCGAGCTTGCCGAGCGCGTAGGTGACGATCTCGCCGTCGTCCTGGCTGATCAGCACGCCGTTCTTGCGCCCGGCGATCTCGCCCTTGTAGGCTCGTAGCCGTCGAAGATGTTGCTGATGAGGCCGGTGCCGCGCGTCAGGTTCATGAACTCGTTGGAGAAGCCGATGAGGCCGCGCGCCGGGATGCGGTACTCCAGGCGCACGCGGCCCATGCCGTCGGTTTCCATGTTGACGAGTTCGGCCCGGCGCTCGCCCAAGGCCTGCATCACGCCGCCCTGGTGGCTGTCTTCGACGTCGGCGGTGACGAGTTCGATCGGCTCGTGCTTCTCGCCATTCGACGTCATGGAAGACCACGCGCGGCTTGGACACCGCGAGTTCATAGCCTTCGCGGCGCATGTTCTCGAGCAGGATCGTCAGGTGCAGCTCGCCGCGGCCGGAGACTTCGAAGATGCCGTCTTCGTCGGTGTCTTTGACCTTGAGCGCGACGTTGCTCTGCAGCTCGCGCTGCAGGCGCTCCCAGATCTGGCGGCTGGTGACGAACTTGCCTTCGCGGCCGGCCAGCGGCGAGGTGTTGACGCAGAAGTTCATCGTCAGCGTCGGCTCGTCGATCTTCAGCATCGGCAGCGGGCGCGGGTTGTCGATGTCGGTCAGCGTGACGCCGACGCCGATGTCTTCGATGCCGTTGACGAGCACGATGTCGCCGGGGCCGGCGCTCTCGGCCGGCATGCGCACCAGGCCTTCGAACTTCAGCACCTGATTCACGCGCGCCTTGCGCGGCGTGCTGTCCGGGCCTTCATAGACGGCCACGTCCATCATCGGCTTCAAGATGCCGCTGTGCACGCGGCCGATGCCGATGCGGCCGACATAGCTCGAATAGTCGAGCGAGCAGATCTGCAACTGCAGCGGCTCGGTCTCGCTGCCTTCATGCGGCGGCACATGCTCGACCACGGCGTCGAACAGCGGCGCCAGGTCGGTGCCGATCTCGCCTTGCGTGCGCGTGGCCCAGCCGTTCAGGCCCGAGGCGAAGATGACCGGGAAGTCGAGCTGGTCTTCGGTGGCGTGCAGCTTGTCGAAGAGATCGAAGGTGGCGTTGATGACGTAGTCGGGCCGCGCGCCGGGGCGATCGACCTTGTTGACGACGACGATCGGCTTCAGGCCCAGCGCCAGCGCCTTCTTGGTGACGAAGCGCGTCTGCGGCATCGGGCCTTCGACGGCATCGACCAGCAGCAGCACGCCATCGACCATCGACAGCACGCGCTCGACCTCGCCGCCGAAGTCGGCGTGGCCGGGCGTGTCGACGATGTTGATGTGCGTGCCCTTCCACTTCACGGCGCAGTTCTTGGCCAGGATGGTGATGCCGCGCTCGCGCTCGAGATCGTTGCTGTCCATCACGCGCTCGGTGAGCTTCTCGTTCTCGCGGAAGGTGCCGGACTGGCGCAGCAGCTGATCGACCAGCGTCGTCTTGCCATGGTCGACGTGGGCAATGATGGCGATGTTGCGGATTTGGGTGTTCATAGACTTTGGACTTCCAGCGGAGACAGCAGGCGATCAGGGATCAGTTCACCGGCAATGATGTGGGCGGAGCCGAGCAGCGCATGCTGCTCGGGTCCGTAGACACGAATGCGCGGCGCGTCGGGGGCGTTGACGCGGCGGCGCAGGCCGGTGAGAAAACGTGCGGCTTCGTGCGCGGGCAGGCGGTGCTCGGGCCAGTCGGCGAGCAGCGCATCGGGCGGCAGCAGATGCGCATCGCGCTCGGCGTCGGTCAACGCAGCCAGCGCATCGAGCGTGATCGCCTCGTCGATGGTCAGCGGCGCCGCTCGGCGTGCGGCGCAGCGCCGACAGGTGCGCACCGCAGCCGAGCGCCGCGCCGATGTCTTCGGCCAGCGTGCGCACGTAGGTGCCCTTGCTGCACAGCACGTCGAGCACGAGCGTGTGCTGCTGCCATTCGATCACCGTGATGCTGGTGGATCGTGATATGCCGAGCGGCGCGCTCGACCTCGATGCCTTCGCGCGCGTATTCGTAGAGCGCGCGGCCCTGGTGCTTCAGCGCCGAGTGCA
>CAVTAM010000004.1:0-291000 GCA_963732625.1 uncultured beta proteobacterium
GCAGGTCTCGCCGACCTCGCGCACCAGCTCGGCCAGCACATCGTGTCGAAGCCCGCGCACCGTGCCGTGGTTGAGCGTGTCCAGGGCCAGTTGACGCAACGCCGGGCCGACGACGAACTCGCGCTCGGACAGACCGCGCGTGATGTAGCCGCCCTCCTGCAACTGCACGCACAGGCGGTGCGTGGTGACCTTGGGCAACGACAGCCGCATCGCCAGCTCGGCCAATGACAGCGCGCGCCCGGTGCCGGCGAGCAGCGCCAGCAGCGCCAGGCTGCGCGACGCGGCCGAGCTCGAACCGCGCGGTTCGTCTGCGGTGTCGGCGGCGGCGTCGTGGTCTTCGGGCATGCGGGAAAACATCTAAAGCGGAACGTTGTGTTCCGAAAAATGCAAACCTATGATGCAACCAACCATGTTGCTTTGCAACCCGACGCGGCCCGCATGAGCGCCGACCCCGACTACATCGTCGTCGGCGCCGGCTCGGCGGGCTGCGTGCTCGCGGCGCGGCTGTCGGAAGATCCGAACACGCGAGTGCTCTTGCTCGAAGCCGGGCCGCCCGACGATTCGTTCTGGATCCACCTGCCCATCGGCTACGGCAAGACGATGTGGAGCCCCACCTACAACTGGTGCTTCCACACCGACCCTGACCCGAACATGAACGGCCGGCGCATCTACTGGCCGCGCGGCAAGACGCTCGGCGGCTCGAGCTCGATCAACGGCCTGATCTACATCCGCGGCCAGCGCGAGGACTACGACCATTGGGCCGCGCTCGGCAACGACGGCTGGGGCTATGACGACGTGCTGCCCTACTTCATCAAGTCGGAGCGCAACCAGCGCGGCGCCAACGGTTTTCACGGCGGCGACGGCCCGTTGTCGGTGTCCGACATCGGCACGAAGAACGAACTGATCGAAGCCTTCATCGGCGGCGCCGGCGAGATCGGTGTGCCGCGCAACGACGACTTCAACGGCGCGCAGCAGGAAGGCGCCGGCTACTACCAACTGACGACGTGGAAGGGCTGGCGCTGGAGCACGGCCAAGGGCTATCTGCGACCGGCGCGTGGCCGCGCGAACCTGCAAGTGCAAACCGGCGCACAGGCCACGGGCTTGGTGATCGAGAACCGCCGCGCCGTCGGCGTCAAGTACCGGCAAGGCGGCGTCGACAAGGTGGCGCGCTGTCGCGGCGAGGTCTTGCTGAGTGCAGGCTCGATCCAGTCGCCGCAGTTGCTGCAACTCTCGGGCATCGGCCCTGCGGCGTTGCTCGCCAAGCACGGCATCCCCGTCGTGCATGACCTGCCAGGCGTCGGCGAAAACCTGCAGGACCATCTGCAGATCCGCCTCATCTTCGAATCGACACGGCGCACCACCAACGACGATCTCGGCTCCTGGCTCGGCCAGGCCCGGCTCGGCCTGCAGTGGCTGATGCACCGCAGCGGCCCGCTCGCGGTCGGCATCAACCAGGGCGGCTGCTTCATGCGCGCGCTGCCGAACGAATCGCCAACGCCGGACATCCAATTCCACGTCGCCACGCTGTCAGCCGACATGGCCGGCGGCAAGGTGCACCCGTTCTCGGGCATGACGATGTCGATCTGCCAATTGCGCCCCGAGTCGCGCGGCCACATCCGCATCCGATCGGCCGATCCCCTCGAGCCGCCGGAGATGCAGCCCAACTACCTGGCCACCGATCTCGACCGCCGCACGGCCGTCGCCGGCATGAAGGCCGCGCGCGCCATCGCAGCGTCGTCGGTCATGCGGCCGTTCATCAAGCGCGAAGTCAAGCCCGGCCCCGATGCGCACGACGACGCAGCGCTGCTCGAGTTCTGCCGCAACCACGGCGCGACGATCTTTCACCCGACCGGCACCTGCAAGATGGGCACCGACCCGATGGCGGTGGTCGATGCACGGCTGCGCGTGCACGGCGTGATGGGCCTGCGCGTGATCGACTGTTCGGCGATGCCGACGCTGGTCTCGGGCAACACCAATGCGCCGGCCGTGATGATGGCCGAAAAGGCGGTGGACATGATTCGCGAAGACTCGCGCAAGGGTGGAGCGGCCACGATCCGAGACGTGGCGAGCTCCGATTTTTCCAACGGCAAGGTGATGGAGACAGCAATGACTCAACTGACAAGACGACTCGTGCTCGGCACGGGCGCGGCGGCGCTGGCAGCCACCGGCACGGTGGCGCGCGCGCAAGCGGCGACGCGCCTCAAGATCCAGACGGCGGTGCCGAGCTCGAGCATCTACTTCGACCTGATGAAGCGCTTCGCCGACCGTGTCGACAAGATGTCGGGCGGTCGCCTGAAGTTCGAGATGCTGCCCGACGGTGCCGTGGTCGCCGCGTTCGAGATCGTCGACGCGGTGGACAAGGGCGTCGTCGATGGCGGCTACGCGTGGACGCATTACTGGTCGGGCAAGAACACGGCGGCCGGCTTGTTCAGCAACCCGGCGGCGGGCGGCGGCACCGGCATGGACCAGCTCTCGCACGTCGCCTGGCTGTTCCAGGGCGGCGGCAACGCGCTGTACAAGAAGTTCTACAGCGATGCGCTGAAACTCAACATCGAGCCTTTCATGGTGCAGCCGATGGGGCCCGACCCGCTGGGCTGGTTCAAGAACCCGATCGCCTCGCTCGAAGACATGAAGAAGCTGAAGTACCGCTCGCCGCCGGGGTTGGTGGGCGAGATCTTCAAGGAGATGGGCATCAACGCGGTGGCCATGCCCGGCGGCGAGATCGTGCCGGCGGCGCAGCGCGGCGTGCTCGACGCGGCCGAGTGGATCGGCCCGGCCGACGACATGGCGCTGGGCTTTCACAACGTCTTCAAGCACTACTACCTGCAGGGCCTGCACCAGAGCACCGACGTCGGCGAGCTGCTGATCAACAAGACGGCGTGGAACAAGCTGCCTGCGGATCTGAAGGCGATCGTCGAAGCCTCGGCGATGGCGACGATGACCGAGACCTACACCTTCAACGTGCACCGCAACGCACAGGCGCTCGACAAGCTGAAGAACGAGCACAAGGTGCAGATCCACGACACGCCGCGCGACATCTTCCCGGCGTTCATCAAGGCGACCAACACGATCTACGACCGCGAGGCGTCGAAGAATCCGTTCTTCAAGGAGGCGCTCGACTCGCAGCGTGCCTTCGCCAAACTGGTGGTGCCGTACTGGAACAAGATCAACGGCCTGTACTTCAACCTCGGCAGCGATTCGCCGAACGCGAAGTGAGCTTGTTGCGGATCGCGCTGGCGCTCGACCACGTGGCCCGTTTCTCGGGCCGCGTCGTCGCCTGGCTGATCGTGCCGATGGTGCTGTCGCTGTGCTACGAGGTCGTGTCGCGTTATGTCTTCAACGCGCCGACGCAGTGGGCCTACGACATGACCTTCATGCTCTACGGCACCTTCTTCATGCTCGGCGCGGCGTTCACGCTGCAGCGCAAGGGCCATGTGCGCACCGATTCGCTCTACGCCAAATGGACGCCGCGGCGGCAGGCGATGGTCGACCTCGGCGGCCACCTGCTGATGCTGCTGCCCTTTGCCAGCGTGCTGCTGTTCGTCGGCTGGGGCTACTTCATGAAGGCCTACGTCACCAACGAAACCTTCGTCAGCAGCTCGTGGCAGCCGATCACCTGGCCGTTCAAGCTGGCGATGCCGTTGACTGGGTTGCTGCTATTGATCCAGGGCGCCAGCGAGTGCCTGAAGTGCGTTCACACGCTGAAGACCGGGCAGTGGCCTGACGTGCGTTCGATCGCGACGGAGCACACCCTTGTGAGCAATGAAGTGCTCGGGCTCGTCGCCCTGGTCGTTCTGTTCACCGTCATCTTCATCGGCTACCCGATCGCCTTCACGCTCGGCGCGGTGGCGCTGGCCACCGGCTTCATCGCCCTCGGCCCGGTGGTCTTCGACCTCGCCGTGCTGCAAACCTTCTCGGTGATGAAGGACACGGTGCTCGCAGCGATCCCGTTCTTCCTCTTCATGGGCTTCCTGCTCGAGCAGTCCGGCATCATGGAGCGGCTGTTCAACGGCATCCAGCAACTGCTGGCGGGCCTGAACGGCTCGCTGTACCTGGCGGTGCTGATCACCGCAACGATCTTCGCCGCGGCCACCGGCATCGTCGGCTCGTCGGTGACGCTGCTCGGCGTGATGGCCGGGCCGTCGATGATCAAGAGCGGCTACGACCCGAAGATGAGCGCCGGCGCGATCACCGCCGGCGGCACGCTGGGCATCCTGATCCCGCCGTCGGTGATGCTGATCGTCATGGGCCCGGTGGTCGGCGTGCCGGCCACCGACCTGTTCGCCGCCGCCGTGCTGCCGGGCCTGCTGTTGTCGGCGATCTTCATCGCCTGGACGCTGTTTCGCTGCTGGCGCAACCCCGCGCTCGGCCCGGCGCTGCCGATGGAGATGCGGCCGACAGTCGCTCGGCCCGGTGATCCGCGATCTGCTGATCGGCGTGATGCCGGTGATCGTCGTCATCCTGTCCACGCTCGGCGTCATCCTGGCCGGCATCGCCACGCCGACCGACGCCGGCGCGGTCGGCTGCGCAGCGACCTTCCTCTTGACCGTGGGTGCGCGCCGCTTGTCGTGGGCCAAGCTGCGCAGCGCCGTGTACGCCACGCTGGAGATCTCCAGCATGATCCTGCTGCTGGTGACGGCGTCGAACCTCTTCGGCTCGGTGTTCTCGCGACTGGGCAGCGCCGAGCTGCTGGCGCAGGCGCTGCTCAGCCTGTCGCTGCCGCCGATGCTGATGCTGATCGTCATCCTGGCGCTGATCTTCGTGCTCGGCTGGCCGCTGGAGTGGGTGCCGATCGTGCTCATCGTCGTGCCGATCGTGCTGCCGATCGTGCAGGCCGCCAACATCGACCTGATCTGGTTCTGCACGCTGGTTGCGGTGACGCTGCAAACCGCGTGGCTGAGTCCGCCGGTGGCGCTGTCGGCGTACTTCCTGAAGGGCGTCGTGCCGCAATGGGAGATGCGCGACATCTACGCCGGCATGGTGCAGTTCATGCTGCTGCAGCTCGTCGGCGTCGGATTGCTGCTGATCTTCCCGAAGCTGGCGACCTGGTTGCCGGGCGTGAACTGATATCAGTCGGCGCCGGGTCCGAGCGTGAGCCGCACTCGAACCGCCGCCAAGCGCGGCGGGGCTTGGTGGAGCTTCGGCTCAAGACGCAGGCGCATCGGCCTTTGCCAGACGCTCCAGCTCCGGCCTGGCCAGCGCACGCAGCTCCGCGATGCGCGCCGCGAGCCAGCCGAGCGCGAACCAGGCGGCCGGGTCGGGCGCTGCGAGCGCCTGGTAGCGGTTGCGCGCGACGAACAGATCGTTCAACGCGCCCATGCGCTCCTGGATCGCGGCCAGGGCGTCGGTGTAGCGTTGGACACGGCGTCGGCGCAACAGCGGCGCGAAGAACTCGACGGCATAGCGCTGGCGCTTGATGCGCTTGCGCAGCGCGTGCAGGCCAGCCTGGTCGAGACCGTCGAAGCGCTTCCCGTCGGCCGCGAGGCGCGCGTGCCAGCGGCGCAGGCGCCGTGCTACGTTGCGGCGCAGCGTCTGTGAATCGTCGGGCGGCGGCGCCGGCGCGCTCGGCGCGGCCACAGTCGGCGCTGTCTCGGTCGCCGGACCGTCGGCCTGCATCGGCAGCGTCGGCAGCGCCACGCGCCAGGCAAGCCAGGCGAGCAGCAGGCGCTGCGTCGCGGCGGCCCGCACGGCTTGCGCGGCATCGGGCGCTTCGGCGTCTGCAGGCGGTGCCAGCGGCGGTGCGCCGGCCTCGGCGAGTTGCGCCATCACGCTGCCTGCCAACACGTCGCTGTCGCGCGACCTGCCGAGCGTGGCGAACAACGCGCGAATGCCCACGACGAGTTCTCCGGGCGGCGCCGGCGCCCAGCCGCGAAAGCTGCGCAGCGCCGAGCGCAGCCGGCGGATGCCGACGCGCAATTGGTGCACATGTTCCACGCGCAGCGCCGGATCGCCCTCGATGACGCCGATCGCGTTGTGGCCGATCTGTGCCAGACAGTCGTCGAGCACGGCGGCAAAGGCTTCGGCCGGCGTCGCGCCGGCGCCGTAACCCGGCCGCCCCGCCTTGCGCAGCGGCGGGTGCGGTGTGCCTTCGGCGAGGCGGTCGCCGCGCTCGGCCTTGCTGCGCGGGTCGTAGGTCAGGTCGAAGCGTTTGCGCCAGCGCTCGGCCAAGCCCAGCATCGACAGCGGCGAGCCCGAGACAAGTTCGAACTCGATCTCGCGGATGCGCACGCTCGCCTCGGCCGCCACGATGCGACCCTCGTCGAAGGCCACTTCGACCAGCGCGCCGCGCGTGCGGATGCGGCGCGTGGTGCGCCGAACCTCGGTGCGAAAGCGCAGGACCGGCTCGATGCCCTCCTCGCTCGCCTTGCGCAGCTCGGCCAGGAGCAGCTCGCCGACCTCCGTGCCGGCATGCGCTGCGGCATCGGCGCTCGCATCGGGCCGAGGCACCTCGTGCTCGAAGCGTTCGATGGCGCTCGAACCCCCGGCCTTCAACGTCTGGACCCAGCGCCGCCCCTCGCGGCGCACACGCCAGGCCATCCCGGCCCGCGCGAGCCGACGGTCCGGCGTGTCGAAGTAGAGGGCACTCAGCGACATGCGGCCGGGCGCCGACGATCCGCGCGCCAACGCCGCAACGATGCCGGCTCGCGCGGCCTGCGGGACCAGAAACTTGAGTTCGATTTCGGTCGGGCGCTTCAAGGCTGTTCGCACACCGTCCATCGCGTTGGCCAAACAGCTGCGACCTGCTTGCGCGCGTTGGCGACGCCGTTAAGCCAATGCGCGAACCGTCGATGGTCGAGCACGGTCGTGCGCAAGTCCGACTCCAGCGCGCGAGCGAAGTTGGCCCGCGACGGGGCGGCGGCATCGGCCTCGCGCACGCAGATCGACCTGACAGCGAACAGATCGTCCTGACGCGAGCCGATCGGATGCAGGTCGCCATGCATCACGTTGAAGGGTGTGCAGCCTTCGACATGCAAAGCCAGCGGCAGCGCTCGCTCGAGCAGGCTGCGGTGGCCGTGCAGGTCGCCGACCACCAGGTCGCGGCCCTGTGCATTCGACGGCAGGCGCAGGCAGCGTTGAACCTTGAAGCTCTTGCTCACGCCAACACCTTAGCGCGGCGACGAGACGCTTGTGTGACGCCGGCTAAAAAACCCTGGTTCGGGCGCGACCGTCGCAACGCGATCACCGTGCGCCCCGCCTGCGGCGCGCTTTCATGCTCACGTCACGCGCGGGCGCCAACATCGGCACCCATGTTGCCTCGTCCCGAGTTCGTGGATGTGCACGACGATGAGGTCGTCGGCGCGCTGCGTGTGCGCACGGTCTGGATCTCCGACCTGCACCTCGGCACACCGGGCTGCCAGGCCGTCGCACTGCTCGAGTTCCTGCGCGACGTGCAGTGCCAGACGCTGTACCTCGTCGGCGACATCATCGACGGCTGGCAACTGCGACGCTCGTGGTACTGGCCGCAGACGCACAACGATGTCGTGCAGAAGCCTTGTGCTTCAGGTAGCGCGACAGGCTCCAGTACGGCAGGCCCAGCCGCGCCCCCGCGCGGTTGAACCAGCGGTTGACCTTGAGCGTGAGTCAAGCGCGCGGTCAGCTACGACGGCGTGCTGTATTGCAACGACGGCGACTGGGTCGAAAGCCTGACGGCGCTCGTCGAGCATCATGACGGCCGGCTCGAGATCATCGACCGCAGTGCACGGGCGGTTAACAAGACGCAGCCCGTGGCTGAGCCTCGGCCGGCGGCCGTGCCGCAGCCCTGCGCGGCGCCGCTGACGGCGGCGACGGCTTCACCCTGCTGAACAACAGCGGCGACGGCTTGCCTTCACGAGATCGCGCGGCGCTCCGCGGTGTCGCTGCGCGCGAGAGCGCCGTAGGTCCAACGGCGCGATGCCGGCTGCGCGTGCAGCAGACGGGCGATCACCTCAGGCACCTCGAACACCGCGCGGTTGTCGATGCGCGAGGCGGTGGCTCGAAATTCAGGCAAGCGCCGCCGCATCTCGTCGGCCGCTGACGCGATGCGTGACAGCGACGGCACGACGATGCCCACGCCCTGCTCGCGCACCCACTGCGCGTTGTAGCGCTCTTGCGGCATCGTCCAGGCGTTCTTGATCGTGACGACAGGCAGGCCCAGTTGCACCGCTTCGCTGATGGCGCCCGGGCCTGGCTTGCCGACGAAGAAATCGGCCAGGCGCATCACCTCGGCCACTTCGTCGGTGAAGCCGATGACGGCCTGCTTTGGCGGGCGCCGCAGCGTGCGGCGTTGGTTGGCCAGCAGCTCATTGCGGCCGCACATCAACAGCAGTTGCACGTCGCCCAACTCGCGCGCGATGCGCAGCATCTGCTGCGAGCCCCGGCCGCCGAACATGACCACGCCGGTAGGGCGCAACGGATCGAGGCCGAGCGCGGCGCGGCGGTGGGCGTTGTTGATCGGCGGCAGGTTGTAGAACGTCGGCTTGATCACCATGCCCGAACTCGGCACGATCTGCGCGTCGCCATAACCCGCGGCGCGCGCCTGCGCAACGGCGCGCGGCGTCGCGCAGACGATCGTCTGCGGCAGATCGGGCTCGATCCAGAAATGCGGCGGGTGGTCGGCCATGTCGGTCATCACGGTGACGAAGGGCACGCCCGGCAGCGCGCTGGCCACCGACTCGCACAGCACGCGGTTGAAGTTGGGCACCAGCGACACCACGAGGTCTGGCTCGGTGCGCGCCCAGTGGCGTTGCAACACGCGCAGCATCGACGTGTGGCCGAGGCGGATCGCGCCTTGCAGCAGCTTCAGCTCCTGCGCCAGGCCAAGCGTCCAGCCGCGTTGCAGGCGCTTGTTGTAGAAGTCTTCCGGGTCGAACCCCATGACGCGGCGAAAACCCTGCTGCGGGTCGAGCACGCGCGCCAGGTCGATCAGGCGCACCTGCCACGGTCGTTGTTGCTGCTCGATCACCGCCTGCAAGGCCAGCGCCGCCGCGCGGTGGCCGCCGTCGGCGTTGAGGTACACGAAGTCGATGGTCTTCATGCCGGCATCGTGGCGGCGGCGCATGACTTCGCTATGACGGCAGCCGCATCAAAGCCTGGCCAACGAGCAATGTTGCGCCGGGCTCGATGCCTTCGCACAGCGCGAAGCCGCGCGGCGCAAACACGATGATCGTCGAGCCGTGCTCGAACCAGCCCATCTCCTGACCTTTGACGAGCGGCGCTTTGCACGGTATTTCGTTGGCGCCACGGTGCTCGAGGTGCAGCAGCACGTCGAGCGCATGCAGCCGGATGCTGGCGACGAGGATCGCCGCCACCGGCACCAGCGCGATCGTGTGGCCGGTGTGCAAGCGCACGCGCAACACGGCGCGCTCGTTGCGGCAGAACAGCCGCTCGATGCGCGCCAGCGCGATCGGGTTGACGTTCCAGGTGTCGCCGCAGAGATACGTCACGTGCTCGAGCGTCGCGTCGTGTCAATCGCCGACTTGTCCGTGACGGCGCCAGCGTCGAACTCAACGATCTTCGCGGACCGGGCGCGCCGATTGCCCTGGTCTGACGCCACCGAGTCGCTCGCCATCGAGACGCGAATCGCGATGCGGCTCGTCGTGCTGACAGCGTGCCGCAAATACGAAGCAGCCGGGGAAAGTCACCCTAAGCCTAAGCAGTCGGATTCACGGAGATGTCATCAGACCATCCGGGCAAGAAAAAACCTCCAAGTGATTGAATCACAAGGAGGTTTTTGGACTTCTCTGGACGTCCTTGGACGCCATGAGATCTTCAAATGGTGGAGCCGGGGGGAATCGAACCCCCGTCCGCAAGCCATCACCGGACAGTTCTACATGCGTAGTGCTCTGATTTGGTTCTCACCCCATCGCCGCGCAGGCACACGCTGCGGGAGGAGCCAGTCACCTTAATCTCACGTTGCACCAAGTGACCCGATGCAACGCCAGCCGATGTGAATGACCTCTCAGTCGTTGGTCTTGCGACCTTCAACCCGGCCCATCGGCCTGCCGTTGAGAGGCTCACCGGTTTTAAGCGGCGAGTGCGTACGTTTGATCGTTCGCAGTTACTTTGTTTCCAGTGGATTTACGAGCGAACTGGTGCTCGGCATGCCCTGCGTCGGATCCGAACCCGCGTCGAAACCAGGTCGGCCCCATGAGGGGTAGTTTAGGCCACGCGCAACCAATGCAAGAGCGCGGCAGGAACTTCGAGCACGGCGTCGGCCCCCCAGGCCTCGATCGGCTCGCCCTCACCGAGGTAGCCCCAGGCGGCCGCGAGCGTGGCCATGCCCGCGGCGCGGCCAGCCAGGATGTCGCGTGCGTCGTCACCCACATACACGCACTCGGCCGCGGCCGCTCCGGCGCGCCTTGCGGCTTCGAGCAACGGCGCCGGGTGCGGTTTGCTGTGGGGCGTGGTGTCGCCGCAGACGACGACGGCGGCGCGCTGCCGCAGGCCGAGCCCTTCGACGATGCGGTGCGTGAAGCGCTCGGCCTTGTTGGTGACGATGCCCCAAGGCCGGCGCTGCGCATCGAGCTGCGTCAACACAGGACGCACGCTGTCGAACACGGCGGTGTGCACGAGCGAGGCGTGCTCGTAGCGATCGAGGAACTCGCTGCGCAAGTCTTCGTAGTTCGCTTCGCCCGGGTGCACGCCAAAAGCCAGGCGCACCATGCCGCGAGCGCCGGCGCCCACCATCGGGCGCAGTGCCGCCACGGGCAAGGCCTCGAGTCCGCGCGCCACACGCATCGCATTGGCCGCACCAGCCAGGTCGGGCGCGCTGTCGATCAGCGTGCCGTCAAGGTCGAACAGCACCAGCGCGTGTTGTGTCGTCACAGCGGCCTCTGACAGGCAAACAGATAGTTGACGCTGGTGTCGTCGCTGAGCCAGTAGCGCTCGGTCAGCGGGTTGTATTCCATGCCGCGCGTTTGCGTCACGGCCAGGCCGGCGTCGCGGCAGGCCTGCGACAACTCGCTCGGACGGATGAACTTGGCGTACTCGTGCGTGCCCTTGGGCAGCAGTTTGAGCACATGTTCAGCGCCGACGATGGCAAACAGAAACGCCTTGGCGTTGCGATTGATCGTCGAGAAGAACACATGCCCGCCTGGCCGCACGAGGCGGGCGCAGGCGCGCACCACCGAAGCCGGCACCGGCACGTGCTCGAGCATTTCCATGCAGGTCACGACATCGAATGCGCCAGGCTGCTCTTCGGCCAGCGCTTCGGCAGCGATCTCGCGGTAGTCGACGTTGTCGACGCCGGCCTCCATCGCATGCAACTGCGCCACACGCAAAGGCTTGATCGCCAGATCGATGCCGAGCACGCTGGCGGCGCCGCGCCGCGCCACCGCCTCGGCCAGGATGCCGCCGCCGCAGCCGACATCGAGCACCGACTTGCCGGCAAAGCCGCCGAGCACACGCTCGATCCACTCCAGGCGCAGCGGGTTGATCTGGTGCAGCGGCTTGAACTCGCTGTGCGGGTCCCACCAGCGGTGGGCCAGCTCGCTGAACTTGGCGAGCTCTTGCGGGTCGGCGTTGATCATGCCGTGAATAGTAAGAACAAAACGGACAAACCCCGCCGAGGCGGGGTTTGTTGATTCAGCGAAGCGCCTTATTTCCGGGTGCGCGTACCGACGACCTCGATTTCGACACGTCGATTCTTCGACTTGCCTTCCTTGGTCTTGTTGTCGGCCACAGGCTGCTTCTCGCCCTTGCCTTCGGTGTAGACGCGGTTGCGTTCCACGCCCTTGCTCGTCAGGTAGGACTTGACGGCTTCGGAACGGGCCACCGACAACTTCTGGTTGTAGGCGTCGGAGCCATCGCTGTCGGTGTGGCCGACGGCGATGATCACCTCGAGGTTGATGCCTGTAGTCTTGCTGACCAGGTCATCCAACTTCGCACGCGCCTCGGGCTTCAACACCGACTTGCCGGTATCGAAGAATGCGTCAGCCGCAAACGTCACCTTCTCAGCCACCGGCGGGGGCGGCGGCGGGGGCGGCGGCGGGGGTGCCGGCGGGGGTGGCGGCGGCGGAGGAGGTGGCGGGGGAGGCGGCGGCGGGGGCGGCGGCGGCTTGGCAGCGCCATCGCAGAACGGATGCGCTGTGGCTGGCGTCCAGAAACCATCGCGCCAGCAATGTTCGTTGGTGCCGTTTCTCCAGATCAGCGTACCGTCGCCATTGCGCCAGTTGTCGGCAGCGTTGGCCGCCTTCAACTCTTCGGCGGTCGGCACCTTCGGAGCAGCGCCAGTGTGCGCTGCGGCCAACGCTGCCATGGGCGCAGCGAGAGCAGCAGACGCAAACAGCATCGCCACCTTGTTCAGTTTCTTCATTGAATCTCCTCTCGAGGATGGCCGCAATGGCGGCGCGGAACGTCCAAATCGGAAGCGAGAAAACCTGGCAAACACCCGGTTCGACGAGCGCTCACCGCCGATCAATTCATTGTGCCAGAGCTTCTTCGGACGACTGCATTTTGGGCGCACCACGCAAGGACGGAAGCCGCAATGTTGCGTCAGAGCGACAAGCCGCGCCGAATAGAATTACCGCTTTCCCGCGCTGATCTTGCCGCCGTTGGCCCTTGGCCGGCGCGAAATCGCGGGCCCCGCGACCCGCTTTCCCCGCCTCCTGCATGACCTCCTTCGCCAAGGAAACCCTGCCCATCAGCCTCGAAGAGGAGATGCGCAGGTCGTACCTCGACTACGCCATGAGCGTGATCGTCGGACGTGCCCTGCCCGACGCACGAGACGGATTGAAACCCGTTCATCGACGCGTGCTGTTCGCGATGCATGAGCTCAACAACGACTGGAACCGGCCCTACAAGAAGAGCGCGCGCATCGTCGGCGACGTCATCGGCAAGTACCACCCGCATGGCGACACCGCGGTCTACGACACGATCGTGCGCATGGCGCAGGACTTTTCCTTGCGTCACATGCTGGTCGACGGCCAGGGCAACTTCGGCTCGGTCGATGGCGACAACGCGGCGGCGATGCGCTACACGGAAATCCGCCTGTCGAAGATCGCGCACGAGATGCTGGCCGACATCGACAAGGAGACGGTCGACTTCGGGCCCAACTACGACGGCAGCGAGCGCGAGCCGCTGGTGCTGCCGACGCGGCTGCCCAACCTGCTGATCAACGGCAGCGCCGGCATCGCGGTCGGCATGGCGACCAACATCCCGCCGCACAACCTGAATGAAGTCGTCGATGCCTGCCTGCACATGCTCAAGCAGCCGCAGGCGACGATCGAAGAGCTGATGGAGATCATCCCGGCGCCGGACTTCCCCACCGCCGGCATCATCTACGGCATCGAGGGCGTGCGCGACGGCTACCGCACCGGCCGCGGCAAGCTGATCATGCGCGCCAAGTGCCATTTCGAAGACATCGACAAGGGCTCGCGCCAGTCGATCATCGTCGACGAGATTCCGTACCAGGTGAACAAGAAGACGCTGCTCGAGCGCATCGCCGAGCTCGTCAACGAGAAGAAGATCGAGGGCATCAGCCACATCCAGGACGAGAGCGACAAGTCCGGCATGCGCGTGGTCATCGAGTTGAAGCGCGGCGAGGTGCCCGAGGTCGTGCTCAACAACCTGTACAAGCAGACGCAGCTGCAGGACACGTTCGGCATCAACATGGTGGCGCTGATCGACGGTCAGCCCAAGCTGTGCAACCTGAAGATGTTGATCGACATCTTCCTCGAGCACCGGCGCGAGGTGGTGACGCGGCGCACGGTGTTCGAGTTGAAGAAAGCGCGCGAGCGCGGCCATGTGCTCGAAGGCCTGGCGGTGGCGCTGGCCAATATCGACGAGTTCATCGAGACGATCAAGACCAGCCCGACGCCGCCGGTGGCCAAAGCCGCGTTGATGAGCAAGAGCTGGGACTCGTCGCTGGTGCGCGAGATGCTGCAACGCGCCGAAGCCGACACGGCCGGCGGACGCGCCGCCTATCGGCCTGAGGGCTTGGCGCCGCAATACGGCATGCAGCCCGACGGCCTGTACCGCTTGTCGGAAGATCAAGCGCAAGAGATCCTGCAGATGCGCTTGCAGCGCCTGACGGGCCTCGAGCAAGACAAGATCGTCAGCGAATACAAGGAGGTGATGAGCGAAATCGCCGACCTGCTCGACGTGCTGGCCACGCCGGCGCGCGTGACGACGATCATCTCGGACGAGCTGATCGCGCTGAAGAACGAGTTCGGCGGCACGAAACTCGCCGCGCGGCGCAGCCACATCGAGCGCAACGCGCAGGACCTCGGCACCGAGGACCTGATCACGCCCACCGACATGGTGGTCACGCTCTCGCACACCGGCTACATCAAGAGCCAGCCGCTGGCCGAGTATCGCGCGCAGCGCCGCGGCGGGCGCGGCAAGCAGGCCGCGCAGACGAAAGAAGACGACTGGATCGACCAGCTCTTCATCGCCAACACACATGACTGGATTCTTTGTTTCTCCGATCGCGGCCGTGTCTATTGGCTCAAAGTCTGGGAAGTGCCGCAGGGCACGCGCAACTCGCGCGGCAAGCCGATCGTCAACATGTTCCCGCTGCAGACCGGCGAGAAGATCACCGTCGTGCTGCCGCTGACCGGTGAGTTCCGCACCTTCCCGGCCGATCACTACATCTTCATGGGCACGGCGCTCGGCACGGTGAAGAAGACCGCGCTCGACGAATTCAGCAACCCGCGCAAGGCCGGCATCATCGCCGTCGATCTCGACCCGGGCGATCAGCTCGTCGGCGCCGCACTCACCGACGGCGAGCACGACGTGATGCTGTTCAGTGACGGCGGCAAGGCGGTGCGCTTCGACGAAGACGACGTGCGCGCGATGGGCCGCAACGCGCGCGGTGTGCGCGGCATGATGCTCGAGCCGGGGCAGAACGTGATCGCGATGCTCGTCGCCGAGCAGGACGAAACGCAGAACGTGGTGCTGGGAACCGCGCGCATGAGCGTGCTGTGCGCCACCGAAAACGGCTACGGCAAACGCACCTCGATCACAGAGTACACGCGCCACGGCCGTGGCACCAAGGGCATGATCGCCATCCAGCAAAGCGAGCGCAACGGCCGCGTCGTCGGCGCAACGCTCGTGCGGCCGGAAGACGAAATCATGCTGATCACCGACAAGGGTGTGCTCGTGCGAACCCGCGTCAGCGAAATCCGCGAACTCGGCCGCGCCACCCAAGGCGTGACGCTGATCGCACTCGACGACGGCTCCAAGCTGTCAGGCCTGCAACGCATCGTCGAGAGCGACGCTGACGACACCGGCAACGGCGGCGGCGGCGCAAATGGCGACAACGGAGAAAACACATGAAGTTGGGAATGACGCTGATAACGCTGGCGCTCGCCGCCGGCGCGTCGCACGCACAGGTGCAGACGAAGAAGGACCTCATCGCCAAGGTCGTGCAACTGCACATGCAAGGCATCGAAAACGTCGGCCGCGTCATCGCCGGCCAGACCTCGCAGCAGATGCTGCAGGCCGCCGGCCAGGCGCTGCCGCGCGTGGCGGCCGACAAGCGCGAGGCTGTCGGCAAGGAGATCCAGGACGACGTGAAGAAGTTCTACGACGATGTCGAGCCGCTGCTGAAGAAGCGCGCGGTCGAACTCGCGCCGGCCACCGTCGGCGCGGCGTACGAAGAGAAGTTCAGCGAAGACGAGCTGAAGGTCATCATCGCCTGGCTCGAATCGCCGGTGTCGAAGAAGTACGCGCAGATGGACCGCGACCAGGGCAACGCGCTCGCTGAAAAGGTCGTCGCCGACACGCGGCCCGCGATCGAGCCGAAGTTGAAGGCGCTCGAAGCCACCGTCGCCAAACGTCTCGGCGTGACGGGCAATGAAGGCAGCGCTTCGGCTCCAAAACCTGCCGCGCCCAAGAAGAAGCCATGAGCGAGCCGGCGCCGGAGCTGCTATCGCTGCGCGCGCAGATCGACGCGCTCGACCGCGAGCTGCTGGCACTGCTCAACCGCCGCGCGGGTCTTGCGCTGCAAGTCGGCGAGATCAAGAAGCGCGAAGGCTCGGCGGTGTTTCGCCCCGAGCGCGAGGCGCAGGTCATCGACGGGCTGAAGGCCGAGAACCGCGGCCCGCTGCCCAATGAATGCGTGGCGCCGATCTGGCGCGAGATCATGTCGGCCAGCCGCTCGCTGGAAACGCCGCTGCGCATCGCCTACCTCGGCCCCGCCGGCACGTTCAGCGAGCTGGCAGCACTCGGCTACTTCGGCGCGTCGATCGTGCACGTGCCCTGCGGCAGCATCGACGAGGTCTTTCGCGCCACCAGCGGCGGCGCGGCGGACTTCGGCGTCGTGCCGGTCGAGAACTCGACCGAAGGCGTGGTCGCACGCTCGCTCGATCTGTTTTTGACGACGCCGCTGGCGATCGTCGGCGAAACCAGCCTGTACGTGCGCCACAACCTGCTGCGCAAGATCGAAGGCATGGCCGGTATCGAGGCGGTGTGTGCGCACCCGCAGGCGCTGGCGCAGTGCCATGCGTGGCTGACGCAACATCTGCCCAACGTCGAGCGCCGGCCGGTGGCCAGCAACGCCGAAGGTGCACGCCAGGCCTCGACGAACGACAAGCTCGCGGCAATCGCCAGCGAGCGCGCTAGCAGCGAGTACGGCCTGCATGTGCTGTCGCCGGCGATTCAGGACGACCCGCACAACCGCACGCGCTTCGCCGTCGTCGCGCTGCCGAACCACCACCCGCAGCCGCGCGCTTCGGGCAACGACTGCACGAGCCTCGTCGTCTCGGTGCCGAACAAACCGGGTGCGGTGCACGACATGCTGGTGCCGCTGAAGAACCACGGCGTGTCGATGACGCGCTTCGAGTCGCGCCCGGCCCGCTCGGGCCAGTGGGAGTACTACTTCTACATCGACATCGACGGCCACCCGGATCAGCCGCACGTCGCCACCGCACTCGCCGAACTGCGCAACGCCTGCGCGTTTTTCAAGATGCTCGGCACCTACCCGTTGGACACGCATTGATGTTCAAAACAGCTCGGCGTCATCGGCACCGGTTTGATGGGCGGCTCGTTCGCGCTGGCGTTGAAGCGCGCAGGCTTGGTGCAGCGGGTCATCGGCTATTCGAAATCGCCTTCGACGACCGAGCGCGCCAAGAAGCTCGGCGTGATCGACGACACCGCCGAGTCGGCGCTGCTCGCCGTGTCGGGCTCCGACATCGTGCTGATCGCGGTGCCGGTGGCCGCGACCGAAGCCACGTTCAAGGCGATCCGCCACCTCGTCGAGCCGGGCTGCCTGTTCATGGACGTGGGCTCGACCAAGCGCGACGTGGTCGATGCGGCGCGCCGGGTGTTGAAGGAGCGCGTGGCCAACTTCGTGCCGGCGCACCCGATCGCGGGCAAGGAGTCCGGCGGCGTGCAGCATGCCGACGCCACGCTGTACCAAGGCCGCCAGGTCATCCTGACGCCGCTGCCAACGACCAATCCGGCGCTGGTGCAGAAGGCCGCCGACGTCTGGAGCGCGATCGGTTGCCACATACTGAAGATGTCGCCTGACGATCACGATGCCGCGTTCGCGGCTGTCAGCCACCTGCCGCACCTGCTGGCGTTTGCATACTTCAGCGCCGTGGCACGACAGCCCGCCGGCAGCGACTACCTGACACTCGCCGGCCCGGGCTTTCGCGATTTCACGCGCATCGCCGCCAGCGACCCAGCGGTCTGGCGCGACATCCTGTTGGCCAACCGCGAGGAAGTGCTCAAGCAGTCGCTGCGCTTTCGGCACACGCTCGACGCCATCGAGCATGTGATGCGCTCGGGCAATGGCGAAGCGCTCGAAGACCTGATCAAGCAGTCGGCCGATGCGCGCGCGAACTGGCAGATGAGCGCGACCAACAAAACACCAGGCTCTAGATAAGCGGACATCGCCGATGTTCGCGCTGCCGTTTCTCGACTTACCTCCCCTTTCGCGTGCCGGAGGCACCGTGAAGCTGCCGGGGTCGAAGAGCATTTCGAACCGCGTGCTGCTGTTGGCCGGCCTGGCCGACGGCGAAACGCGCGTGCACGACCTGCTCGACTCGGACGACACGCGCGTGATGCTCGACGCTTTGCGCGCGCTCGGCTGCGGCGTGACGCAAGCCAGCGATGTGTGCGTGGTTCGCGGCCTCGGCGGCAAGCTCGCGCTGACCGAGGCGAAGCTCTTTCTCGGCAATGCCGGCACCGCAATGCGGCCACTGACCGCCGCGCTGGCGCTGCTCGCCGCGCGCGACGGCGGCCGCTTCGAGTTGTCGGGCGTGGCGCGCATGCACGAGCGGCCGATCGGCGACCTCACCGACGCGCTGCGCCAGCTCGGTTGCCGCATCGATGACCTCGGCACGCCCGGCTTTCCGCCGCTGGCCGTGAGCGGCCCGAGCGCGCTCGCGCTGTCGCAGCCGATTCGCGTACGCGGCGACGTCTCGAGCCAGTTCCTGACGGCGCTGCTGCTCGCGCTGCCGCTGGTGTCGCACGCAGGCCCGATCACGATCGATGTCGAAGGCGATCTCATCTCCAAGCCCTACGTCGAGATCACGCTGGCGCTGCTCGCGCGTTTCGGCATAACGATCGAG
Source organism: uncultured beta proteobacterium (assembly GCA_963732625.1). Classification (GTDB taxonomy): domain Bacteria; phylum Pseudomonadota; class Gammaproteobacteria; order Burkholderiales; family Burkholderiaceae_C; genus CADEEN01. The sequence continues at coordinate 18,495 of CAVTAM010000004.1, forward strand.
CGCGACGGCTGGCAGCGTTTCGTCGTGCCGGCCAACAGCGCGTATCGCTCGCCGGGCGATGTGCATGTCGAAGGCGATGCGTCGTCGGCGTCGTACTTCATCGCGCTCGGTGCCATCGCCGGCATCAAGAAAGCCGTGCGCATCGAAGGCGTCGGCCATGACTCGATCCAGGGCGACATCCGCTTCATCGATGCTGCACGCGCGATGGGCGCCGACATCCGCACCGAGGCCAACGCCGTTGAAGTCAAGCGCGGCGCGTGGCCCTTGCGCGCGATCACGCTCGACTGCAACCACATCCCCGACGCGGCGATGACGCTGGCGGTGATGGCGCTCTACGCCGACGGCCCGACGACGCTGGCCAACATCGCCAGTTGGCGCGTCAAGGAAACTGACCGCCTCGCTGCAATGGCGACCGAGCTGCGCAAGCTCGGTGCGTCGGTGCAGGAAGGCCCCGACTGGCTGCGCGTCACGCCTCCCGCCGAGTGGCACGCCGCTGCGATCCACACCTACGACGACCACCGCATGGCGATGTGCGCGTCGCTCGCCACGTTCGGCGGCGTCGCGGTGCGCATCCTCGACCCGGCCTGCGTCGCCAAGACCTTCCCCGACTATTTCGAGACGCTGTTCAAGGTGGCCGCCGCCGAGCCGAACGACGTGCCGGTGATCACGATCGACGGCCCCACCGCGGGCGGCAAGGGCACGCTGGCCGCCGCCGTGGCCGAGCGACTGGGCTACCGCCTGCTCGACTCGGGCTCGCTCTACCGCGTGGCCGCGATGGCCGCGCTGCGGGCCGGGCTGATGGCAAACGAGCCACTCGACGAGAACGCGATCGCCGCACTCGCCGCCAAGCTGCCGCTGTCCTTCAAACCCGGCGGCCGCATCCGCCTGGGCACCGAGGAAGTCACCGACGCGCTGCGCGAAGAAGCCGTCGGCGTGGCCGCGTCGCGCGTCTCCGCCCTGCCCGCCGTGCGCCGCGCGCTGCACGAGCTGCAACTGTCGTTCCGCCGCGCGCCGGGCCTGGTGGCCGACGGGCGCGACATGGGCACCGTGGTCTTCTTCGACGCTCCGCTCAAGGTCTTCCTCACGGCCAGCGCCGCGCAGCGGGCCGAGCGACGTCATAAGCAATTGATTACAAAGGGCATTGCGGCTAATATCGACAGTCTTCGTGCTGACCTGGAAGCGCGCGACCAGCGGGACACCACCCGCGCCGTCGCACCTCTCAAACCAGCGCAAGATGCGCAGTTGCTCGACAACTCGGACCTTTCGATCGAACAGTCGGTCGAAAAGGTGTTGGAGATGTGGAGCGCGTGCAGGCCGTTTCTGTAGACGCAGAGGCGGTGAAAGGTCCGACGCTTCCCCTGCGCTGCGTCGGTTGAGCAACCAACCCGCCACGCCCGTGGCATAGCCACCCCCTCCTCCATGCAACAAACCCAATCCGCCACCGACACCGGCGGCGGCGAATCATTTGCCGCCCTGTTCGAAGAAAGCCTGAAGCGCAGCGAGATGCGCGCCGGCGAGGTCATCACCGCCGAGGTGGTGCGCATCGACTACAACTTCGTGGTGGTGAACGCCGGCCTCAAGAGCGAGGCCTATGTTCCGATTGAAGAATTCAAGAACGACACCGGCGGCCTCGAAGTCCAGGTCGGCGATTTCGTCTCGGTGGCCATCGACGCCATCGAAAACGGCTACGGCGACACCATCCTGTCGCGCGACAAGGCCAAGCGCCTGGCCTCGTGGCTGTCGCTCGAGACCTCGCTCGAGTCCGGCGACTTCGTCTCCGGCACCGTCAACGGCAAGGTCAAGGGCGGCCTCACGGTGCTCGTCAACGGCATCCGCGCCTTCCTGCCCGGCTCGCTGATCGACACGCGGCCGGTCAAGGACCTGTCGCCGTACGAAGGCAAGACGATGGAGTTCAAGGTCATCAAGCTCGACCGCAAGCGCAACAACGTCGTGTTGTCGCGCCGCGCTGTGGTCGAGGCCTCGATGGGCGAAGAGCGCGCCAAGCTGATGGAAACGCTGCACGAAGGCGCCATCGTCCACGGCGTGGTCAAGAACATCACCGAGTACGGCGCGTTCGTCGATCTCGGCGGCATCGACGGCCTCTTGCACATCACCGACATGGCGTGGCGCCGCGTGCGCCATCCGAGCGAGGTGGTCACGGTCGGCCAGGAACTCTCGGCCAAGGTGCTGAAGTTCGACGCTGAGAAAAACCGCGTCAGCCTGGGCATCAAGCAGCTCGGCGACGACCCGTGGATGGGCGTGGCTCGCCGCTACCCGCAGGGCACGCGCCTGTTCGGCAAGGTCACCAACATCGCCGACTACGGCGCGTTCGTCGAGATCGAACCCGGCATCGAAGGCCTGGTGCACGTCTCCGAAATGGACTGGACCAACAAGAACGTCTCGCCGGCCAAGGTGGTCACGCTCGGTGACGAGACCGAGGTCATGGTGCTCGAGATCGACGAGGAAAAGCGCCGCATCAGCCTGGGCATGAAGCAGTGCAAGGCGAATCCTTGGGAAGAGTTCTCGTCCACCGTCAAGCGCGGCGACAAGGTCAAGGGCCCCGTCAAGTCGATCACCGACTTCGGCGTCTTCGTCGGCCTCACCGCCGGCATCGACGGCCTGGTGCATTTGAGCGATCTGTCGTGGAACGAGCCGGGCGAGAGCGCGGTGCGCAACTACAAGAAGGGCCAGGAAGTCGAAGCCCTGGTGCTCGCCGTGGACGTGGAGCGCGAGCGCATCAGCCTGGGCATCAAGCAGCTCGATGGCGACCCGTTTGCCACCTACACGACGTTGAACGACCGTGGCGCGATCGTCAACGGCAAGGTCAAGACGGTCGATCCGCGCGGCGCCGAAGTCACGCTGTCGGATGACATCGTCGGCTACCTGCGGGCGTCCGAGATCAGCCGTGACCGCGTCGAAGATGCGCGCAACGTGTTGAAGGAAGGCGACGACGTCAACGTCATGATCGTCAACATCGACCGCAAGACGCGCAACATCCAGCTCTCGATCAAGGCCAAAGACAGCGCCGACCAGCAAGAAGCGATGCAGCGCCTGTCGCAGAGCAACGAGCGCGAGAGCGCGGGCACGACGAGTCTGGGGGCGCTGCTGCGCGCCAAGATGGACAACAAGGACACGCCTTAACGCTGTCTTGTCATGACCCGCTCCGACCTGGTCGCAGCGCTGGCCGACAAGTTCGGCCAGCTCACGCAGCGCGACACCGAGTTCGCAGTGAAGACGATCCTCGACGCCATGTCCGACGCGCTCTCGCGCGGGCACCGCATCGAGATCCGCGGCTTCGGCAGCTTCTCGATCAACCGCCGCCCGCCGCGCGTGGGCCGCAACCCGCGCAGCGGCGAGCAGGTGACGATCCCCGAAAAGCTGGTGCCACACTTCAAACCCGGCAAAGCCTTGCGCGAAGCGGTCGATGCGCGCTTGCCGGTGGACGACCCGCCGAGTGGCGCCACCTAAAGCTTGCAGACGCGCCCTTCACGGGCGCGTTTTGCTTCTAACATTCCCGGCATGAGACTTCTGGTCTGGGCCCTGCGCTTCGTCGTCTTCCTGGCGCTGTTCGCGCTGGCGTTGAACAACCAGCAGGCGGTGACGCTGCATTCGTTTTTCGGCATCGAGTGGCAGACGCGCATGATCTACGTCGTGCTCGCCGCGTTCATCGCCGGCTGCACGATCGGTGTGCTGGCGATGGTGCCGCGCTGGTGGCGCAGCCGGCGCGCGGCGGCGCCAACACCAGCCGCAGCGGCCACCGCCGTGGCGGCACCCGCGCCGCACTCGCCTTCGTTGGCGGATCACGCCACTTCGCAGCTCGGTGCCGAAGCGGCGCTGCCGCCTCAGGATCGTTATTGATGTTCGACTTCGACATCCAATGGCTGCTGATCGGCCTGCCGCTGGCCTTTGCGCTCGGCTGGATCGGCTCGCGCATCGACGTGCGGCAGTGGCGCAAGGAGCAGCGCGCGCAACCCAGAGCCGTCTTCAAGGGCCTGAACCTGCTGCTCAACGAGCAACCCGACAAAGCCATCGACGCTTTCATCGAAGTGGTGCAAAACGACCCGGACACGACCGAGCTGCACTTCGCCCTGGGCAACCTGTTCCGCCGCCGCGGCGAGTTCGAGCGCGCGATCCGTGTCCATGAGCATCTGCTGCAACGCGCCGACCTGACCAACGCCGACCGCGAGCGCGCGCAGCACGCACTGGCGCAAGACTTCATGAAGGCGGGCCTGTTCGACCGCGCCGAACAGGCCTTCAGCGCGCTGGCCGGCAGCCCGTTCGACACCGACGCCCGCCTGGCGCTGCTGCAATTGCATGAACGCGCGCGCGATTGGCGTGCGGCGGCCGACGACGCGGCGCACCTCGAGAGAGCCGGCGCCGGCTCGTTCACCTCGCGCATCGCGCACCACTGGTGCGAGATCGCGCTCGAAGCCGAAGCGCGCGGCGACGACGAAGGCGCCGACGGCGCGCTCGCCCAAGCGCGCGAGGTCGCGGCCAGCGCGGCTCGGCCGTGGGTGCAGGCCGGGCAACGCCACGCGCGCGCGGGTCGCCATCTGCAGGCGCTCGACGCGTGGAACCAGCTGCGGCTGCGCCACCCTGCCGTGTTCCCGCTCGTCGCGGCGGAATATGCGGCGAGCTCGAAGGCCGTGGCGCAGTCCGGCGAAGCGCTGGCCGCGCTGCAGGCTTTGCACACGCAGCAGCCGTCGACGGACCTGATGGCCGCCATCGTCACCCTCGAAGGCGATGCCGCGCAGGCACGTGCACGCCATGCCGAGCAACTGGCGCGCCAGCCGAGCCTGGCCGCAGCAGCCGCCGTGCTGCGCGACCGCGCCGAAGACGACACCGGCCGCACGCTGGCCAGCGTTGTCGAGCGCGCCGCGGCGCCGCTGGCCCGCTTTCGCTGCGCGGCCTGCGGCTTCGAAGCGCAGCGCTACTTCTGGCAATGCCCGGGCTGCATGAGCTGGGACAGCTTTCCGCCGCAGCGGATCGAAGACCTGTGAGCGCAGCGCCGACGCGCACCATCCTGTGCATGAAGTGGGGCACCAAGTACGGCGCCGACTATGTGAACCGCCTCTACGGCATGGTGCGGCGCCACCTGCGCGGCGAGTTCCGCTTCGTCTGCCTGACCGACCTCAGCGAGGGCATCCGTGCCGAGGTGCAATGCCTGCCGATCCCCGACCTGGCGCTGCCCGCAGGCATTCCCGAGCGAGGATGGAAAAAGCTGACGACCTTCGCCGCCGATCTGCACGGCTTGAAAGGCACCGCGCTTTTTCTCGACCTCGACGTCGTCATCGTCGACGACATCACGCCGTTCTTCGAGCAGCCCGGCGACTTCCTGATCATTCACGACTGGAAGCGGCCGTGGCGCGTCACCGGCAACTCATCGGTCTATCGCTTCGAGATCGGCGCCCACCCGCAGGTGCTGGAGCGCTTTCGTCGCGAGCACGAGAGCATCCGCGCGCGGCTGCGCAACGAGCAGGCATGGTTGTCCGAGTTCATGCACGAGCAAGGCGTGCTCGGCTACTGGCCGCGCGAGTGGTGCGCGAGCTGGAAGTACCACTGCGTGCCGACGTGGCCGCTGAACTACGTGCGGGCGCCGTCGATTCCTGCCGGCGCGCGCATACTCGTCTTCCACGGCGTGATGAACCCACCCGACGCGCTGGCCGGCCGGAGCAACGGCAACTGGCGCCGGGCCAAGCCCGCCACGTGGATCACCGAGCACTGGTATGAGTGAAGCAAGCCCATCCACGGAGCCTTTCCATGCATGAGCTCGCGAGCCTGTGGATCGGCGACGTGCTCAGTCCGATCGAACTCGCAAGCCTGCACTCCTTCGTGGCCCAAGGCCATCGCATGAGTGTGTACAGCTACACGCCGATCTCCAACCTGCCTTCGTGCATCGAGGCGCTCGATGCCAACGAGATACTCCCGTCGACGTCGATCCTGTACTACCGCGACCGCAAGAAGCCGAGCCCGGCGCTGCATGCGAACCTGTTTCGATACGCGATGATCGCGCAGACCCAGAAGGTATGGGTGGACCTGGACATCATCGCGCTTCGCCCCTTGGCCATCACGACGGACTACGTGTTCGGGTATGAGACGCCCCAGTCCGTCAACAACGCGGTGCTGCGGCTGCCGGCACAGTCGCGCGCGCTGGGTGACCTGCTGACCTTCACAGCCGACACGCGCGGCATCGCGCCGCATATCACCGGCCTGCGCCGCTTCAAGTACCACGTCAAGTCCTTCGGTCGTGGCTATCCGATCGACCGTTGGGCTTGGGGAAGCACGGGTCCCAAGGCACTGACGCTTTTCCTCGAGCGCCATGACGAACTGCGGCACGCCCAGCCGATCAGTGCTTACTACCCTGTCGCGGTAGCCGATCACGCCCAGCTGCTCGAACCAGGGCGGCTGGCCGAGACAGACTTCGGCCCGCAGACCTGGTGCATTCACCTCTGGGGCAGCCGTATCCGCGACAGCCTGCGCACGCGTTACGGTGGGCAGGCCCCCGCCGGCAGCTTCCTTGCCGATGCGATCGAACGGGCCAGGCGCGCCGGCTTTCTGCTCTGACGGTCGCCGACCGCTCACCCTGTACCGTGCGCCCCGTCGTCGCGCTGATAGCCCCGGTTGAGGGCTGTCTGGAGCACGGTGCGGTAGCCGACGGAGTGCAGCAGATCGGTCGTCGAGTTGTCCGCATCGTGCGCGTACTCCGCAAGCACGATGCGCGGCCACATGCCGACCTGTGCGTGTCCGAAGAAGTGTCTGAGGACCGGCAGCTCGTGGCCCTCGATGTCGATCTTCAGTGCGTCGATGCCTTGCACGCCGAGCGCTTGCAAACGGTCGTGCAGCGTGTCGAGCTCGACCGTCTGCGTCACGCGGTCGCCGCCCGCGGCGCTCGCCTGCGAGGCCTCCACTGTGTTCTGCCCGCGCTGACTGAGGTTGATGTACAGCACGGCCGTGCCCTGGTGGTCCGACAGCGCCACCGGCACCACGTCAATGTGGCCGAGCGCATTGGCCTTCAGGTTGAACACCAACCGGGCACGCATCTCGTCGTCGGGCTCGAAGGCAACGATGCGCCCGCGGCCGCCCAGGCAGTGGCTGGCCCACCAGGTGTAGACGCCGGCGTTGGCACCGATGTCGACGAAGGTGCCGCCGGGTTTCAGGTGGATGGCCAGGAACTCACGCTCGCGCGCATCGAAAAGTTGCGGCGCATAAAGAAGCAGCATCTCGGAGCGGTTGCCGTGCGGCGTCAGGCGCAGGCGATGGTCCCACACGGTCACGTCGTAGCAGGGCTGGCGGCCATACTTGACGGGCCGACGAAGCACTTTGACCAGGCGCGGCGCCAGCGTCCAGCGCTCAGGCACCGCATGCGCCAGACGCAGCATCGCGCCGGCCAAGCGCGATGGGGCATGGCTGCCCCAGGGCGAATTGTGGTCAATGCAGTTGGCGATCGGGTCGTTCATCGTCATCGGCTTTTAGGGTGTGTTGACATATGAATCGTGCCCGCGCCGGGGTGGCCAAGGGCACTGGCGTAGGCGCGCCGCGCGGCCCGGGCTCGACGCCCGGGCAAGCGGCGCAACACCCGCCAGTGCCCTTGGGTACCCCGGCCCTTCGGGTGGGACCCCAGAGAGGGCCCACTCGGTGTTGCAAGGCTTCGCCGGGGCCCAACCCCGGCTGTGCCTTGCGCCTGGATTGGGCCCTTTCTGGGGTCCCACGCGGGCACGATTCATATGTCAACACACCCTAGTCTTTCCAATGCGCTTCGATCCACGCCACCGGCCGCACGAAACGCTGCAAGTGGCGCCAGCGGCTGCTATCGACGCGATGCGGGCCGAAGGTGGCCATCACATGCGCCCACGCCGACGGATGCGGCGGCGACTTCTTGTTCCAGCGCCCCACCATCACGTCGTCCGGGTTCGGCCCGCCGGGGAAGGTGACGATGCGTGCGCCGCGCGGCTGCTTCGCGCTGACGAAGTAGCGCAGCGGAAACGGTGGCAGGCAGTGCAGGCGAAAGTGCCGCGTCCAGGCTTCGGGCCAGAACTTGATGCCGCCCGTCACCGCCGCCGTCACGTAGTGCTGCTCGAAGCGATGCTTGTCGGCGATGCCTTGCGGATCAGCGCGAAAGTCTTCGAGCACGTGCGCGTTGGCGCCGACCTTGAAGCGAAAGACCGAGGTCTGGCCCAGGCGCTGCATCGGCCGCGCCCAGTTGCGCGCCAGGATCACGTCGTCCGCGCTGCCGTGCTCGAAGTACGGATCGATTGAATCGACGATCACCGAATCGAGATCGACGAACAGCGCCACGCCTTCGAGCCCCGGCACGGTCTTGCCCCACAGCACCTGCTTGCGCCACTTGCCCATCGTGCGCTGCGGGTGCGGGCAGCCGAGCTCGGGCAGATCGAAACATTCGACCTCGGCGCGGATGCCGCTGCGGTCATCGGTGAGGCAGACCACGCGAAACGGCCCGGTGACATGGCGCGAGACCATGCCGTAGAGGCGGTTCACGTACTCGGGGCCGTAGCCGCTGCCCCACTTCACGCAGACGATCTGCTTCATCGCGAGGGCTCCTGTTCGCACCAGGGCCTGCAATTGCGCGCGCTCCTGTTCGGTGTAGGTCATCTCCAACTGGCGGTCGTTGCCGCCGCTCTCGCGGTTGTCCTGCGCCAAGCCGTGCGCGCGTGTGCCCGGCACCTCGAACAGCAGCGGGCTGAAGCGCTGCGTCTGGCGCACCGCGATGCCGTTGCGCCAGGCCACGGCGTTCAGCCAGATGTCGTCGGCGCGCGGACAGCATTCACGAAAGCCGTCGCCGGCGCGGCGCAACGCCTCCTGCATGCGCGGCGGGTAGAGCACACCGCCGACGCCCGTGAAGAAGTGCAGCGCGCTCGGCATCGTCGAGCGGCACGGCGGCCATTCGCGGTAGGGCAGAAAGCGGCCCTGTGCGTCGAACGACATGACGCTGGCGCGGTGCGCGTGGATCAGCCCCGGGTGGCGCTGCGCTGCGGCCGACGAGGCCGCCCAACCAGTCGTGCCAATACAGCACGTCATCGTCGGCCGTGACCAGATCACGCGTGTCGATAACTTCATTGACCATCGCGAAATACTTCTTGTGCGGGCCGAGGTCTTCGCAGGTGCGCAGCTCGAGCCCACGCTCGATCTGGCGCTGCAAAGCCGGCGGCGTGCCGGCTTCGAGCACCGAAGGCGCGACCCACAGCACCAGTCGCGACGGCCGCAGCGCGCCGGCGCCGATGCTCTCGACCGTGTAGTGCACGCTGTGCCAGCGCGGTTCGTAGGTGGTGAGCGACACCACCGGGCCGTCGGCCGACAGCAGCGGCTCGCGCGCTTGCTGGTTGCGCCGTTCCAGCCGCGCCATCCACGCCGGCCGCACGAGGCGCTTGACGCTGCGCAGGCTGCGCTTGCGCACTTCGTTGGCGGCTACGGCCCAGGTGCTGGGCGCGGTCACTGCCATGCCTGCCGCAACCAATCGATGTTGCCGATGCGCCGGTACCACTTGTGGCCGCCGCCGGCGAGCACTTCGGACATCTTCGGCTCGCCGGCGAAGACGACGATGCGCGCGCCGGCCGGCATCGCAGGGTCGCGCGAGTAGCTCTTCAACCCTCGCGGCACGCAGGCGTTCTTGAAGCTCACGCACCAGTCGCTCGGCCAGTAGTGCAAGTCGCCATGCGCCGCGAGTTGCGCGCTCTGGAACTGCTGCGAGATTTCGAAGTTCGCGGCGGCAGCGACTGGATCGGCGACGTACGCATCGAGGATGTAGCGGTGCGCACCAATGTCGAAGCGGAACACCGACGAGTTGCCGACGCTGTGCAAGAAACGGTCGCGCTCGGCATTGAGTTTGCGCAGCGGCTTGCGGCGGAACAGATCGTCGTCGCGGATGATGAAGAAGCGGCCGGGCAAATCGAAGAACGGGTCGAGCGCATCGACGACGACGAGATCGAGGTCGAGGAACAGCGTCGGGCCGGAGAGGTCGCCGAGCTGCTCGCGGAAGACGGCGAGCTTTTGCCAGCGGCGGTCGCGCTGGCCGGCCGGCAGGCCGAGCTCGGGCAGCGGCTGTGCTGGAACATCAGATGACAGCCCAGTCGCATCGTCGGTGAAACAGACGAAGCGATGCGGCCGCGACAGATGCCGTGCCACACCGGCGCGCAGATGGTTCACGTACTCGGGGCCGTAGAGCTTGCCCCACTTCATGCAGATGACGTTGACGACGCTGCTCACTCGTACACCACCGCAGCGCGCCCCTCATGCGCCAGCGTGCGCCAGCGTGCGAGCGCTTCGTCGCACGGCCAGAAGCGCGCCTGATCGCCGAGATCGAGCGCGCCTTCCGCACGTTCGCGCTGAAGCTGCAGGCGAATCGGCAAGCCCTGCTGCAACTCGCCCTGCTCGGTGTCCACGCGCTTGGGCGGCCAGGTCTTGATCACGTCGGCCACCGGCGGCGCCTTGCCGTTCACCGCCACGCTGAGGTAGCGGCCGAAGCGCGCGCGCGCGGAAGGCAAGTCCCAGACCGCGTTGCACTGCAGGCGCAGACCGCCGCTGAAACGATCGTTCTGCACCTTGCCCTGGATGATCACCAGCTCGTCTTCGCGCAGCCGCTCGCGGTTGGCGTCGTACAGCTCTTCGGCGGCCACCGCCTCGATGTACTCGCTGCCGTCATCGAGACGAAAGATGGCTGTGCGGCCACGCGCCCCGTTGACGACGCGCAGGTCACTGACGATGCCGGCCAGCACCTGCGGCTCGCGGCCGGTGTCCACGAGGTCGGCAATCTGCCGCTTGCAGAACTGCCGCACCTCGGGTGCGTACTCTTCGAACAGATGGCCTGACAAGTAGAAGCCGAGCGCCGCCTTCTCCGCCGTCAGCCGCTCCTTGATGCTCCACGGCTCAGCGCGCACCAGCGCCGGCTCCTGCGTGCTCGCGGCGTGCGAATCGTCAAAGTCGAACAGGCCGCTCTGGTGTTCATTGATGTCCTGCGCATCGGCCCAATCGAAGGCCAGCCCCACACTCGCCAACGCACTCGCACGATCGGCGTGCAGCGCATCGAACGCGCCGGCCTTGATCAGCGCCTCGACGACACGCTTGTTGACACGCTGGCGGTCGATGCGCGCGGCAAAGTCGAACAGGCTGCGGAACGGCCCGCCGCCCTCGCCCGCCGTCCCTTCGCGCGCGGCGATGATCGCTTCGATCGCGCCCTGCCCCGTGCCCTTGATGCCGCACAAGCCGTAGCGCACGACGCTGTCGCTCACCGGCTCGAAGCGGTATGCGCCGCGGTTGACGTCCGGCGACTCGAAGCTGACGTTGAACTGTTTGGCGTCGGCCAGCAGCACCTTCAACTTGTCGGTGTTGTCGAGCTCGACCGTCATGTTGGCGGCGTAGAACTCGGCCGTGCAATGCGCTTTGAGCCAGCCGGTGTGGTACGCGAGCAAGGCATAGGCCGCGGCATGGCTCTTGTTGAAGCCGTAGCCGGCGAACTTCTCCATCAAGTCGAAGATCTCGTCGGCCTTCTCTTGATCGATGCCGTTCTTCGCCGCACCGGCACGGAAGATCTCGCGCTGCTGCGCCATCTCCTCGGCCTTCTTCTTGCCCATCGCGCGGCGCAGCAAGTCTGCGCCGCCGAGCGAGTAGTTGCCGAGCACCTGTGCGGCCTGCATCACCTGCTCTTGGTAAACGAAGATGCCGTAGGTCTCGGACAGCAGCCCTTCGAGCAGCGGGTGCGGATATTCGATCGGCTCGTCTTTGTTTTTGCGCCGGCAGAACATCGGAATGTTTTCCATCGGCCCTGGCCGGAACATTGCGTTCATCGCGATCAGGTCTTCCAGGCGCGTCGGCTTGGCTTCGCGCAACATGCCGACCATGCCGCGCGATTCGAACTGGAACACCGCTTCGGTCTTGCCTTCGGCAAAGATGCGGTAGGTGGCCGCATCATCGAGCGGCAATTGCGCAAAGTCGAAGTCCTCGCGCCCCTTGCGCCGCGCGCGCACCATCTCCTTGGCGAGTTCGAGGATCGTCAGGGTCGCCAGACCGAGGAAGTCGAACTTCACCAGGCCGATCGCTTCGACATCGTCCTTGTCGAACTGGCTGACTGCGCTGTCACTGCCGGGCTGTTGGTACAGCGGGCAGAAATCCGTGATCTTGCCCGGCGCGATCAGCACGCCGCCCGCATGCATGCCGACGTTGCGCACGATGCCTTCGACGCGCGTGGCCAACGACAGCAGCTCGGCGACTTCTTCTTCCGCGGCCTCACGGCGATCAATCTCGGGCTCTTCCTTGCGCGCGTAGATCACGCCTTCGATCGGTTGCTCCGGCACCTTCGCGAGCGTCACCGTCTTGCCTGGCGGCGCAACGACGAGCTTGGCGATCGAATCCACATGCCCGTAGCCCATGCCGAGCACACGGCCCACGTCGCGCAACGCGGCCTTGGCCGCCATCGTGCCGAAGGTCGCGATCTGGCTCACGGCATCGCGGCCGTACTTGTCTTTCACATAGTCGATCACGCGCTCGCGGTTGGCCTGGCAGAAGTCGATGTCGAAGTCCGGCATCGAGACGCGCTCGGGGTTCAGAAAGCGCTCGAACAGCAGGTTGTATTGCAGCGGGTCGAGGTCGGTGATCAGCAGCGAGTACGCCACCAGCGAGCCCGCGCCCGAGCCGCGGCCGGGGCCAACCGGGCAGCCGTGCGACTTGGCCCATTGAATGAAGTCGGCGACGATCAGGAAGTAGCCGGGGAAACCCATCTGGACGATGGTGTCGAGCTCGAAGTTCAGTCGCTCGACATAACGCGCGCGCTCGGCCTCGCGTTTGGTTGCATCGGAGTAGAGCTGCGCCAGCCGCACTTCAAGGCCCGCGTGCGAGGCATCGCGGAAATGCTGATCCACGGGCACTCCGCCGGGCGTCGGAAAGTCCGGCAGTTGCGGCTTGCCGAGCGTGAGCAGCAGGTTGCAGCGCTGCGCGATCGCCACGCTGTTGCTCACGGCGACGGGCAGGTCGGCGAACAGCGCTTCCATCTGTGCCTGCGTCTTGAAATACTGCTCGCGCGAAAAGCGCTTCACGCGCTTCGGATTGGCCAGCGTCTCGCCCTCGGCAACACACACGCGCGCCTCGTGCGCCTCGAAGTCATCGGGCTGCGCAAACTGCACCGGGTGCGTCGCCACGACAGGAAGTTGCAGCTTGGCCGCCAACGGCACCGCAGCGCGCACATGACGCTCGTTGCTGGCAAGGCCCGCGCGTTGCAACTCGATGAAGAAGCGCTGCGGAAACAGCGCGGCCAAACGCCGCGCGAACGCTTCGGCGCGCTCGACATCCCCCGCCAGCAACGCCTGCCCGACCGCGCCACCGTCTGCGCCCGACAGCACCAGCAAGCCCGCGCCATGCGTTTCGAACCACTCCCACTTGACGAACGCATGCGAGCGCTGCGTGTTGCCGCTCCACGCGCGCGCGAGCAACTCGCACAGATTCAGATAGCCCTGGTGGTTCTGCACCAGCACGAGCAAGCGGCTGCCGTGTTTGTCGCCTTCTTCGGGCTCCAACCAGAGGTCGCAACCGATGATCGGCTTGACGCCTTTCTTGCGCGCCGCGGTGTAGAACTTGATCGCGCCGAACAGGTTGCTCAGATCGGTGATTGCGCAGGCGACTTGCGCATCGCGCGCGGCAGCGGCGATCGCGTCATCGACGCGCAGGATGCCATCGACGACCGAATACTCAGTGTGGGTGCGAAGGTGAACAAAACTCATAGTGCGGCGTTAGTGCGCAGCGCGGTGGGCGGTACGCGGTGCGGGCTCATGCTGGAGTACCAGAAATCGCCCGCCCCGCGCACCACCCACCGCGCAGCCGGCGTTCGACAAGAGCGGCACACAAAAGGCACAGCCTTTGACTGCCCGATCGATGGAAGGGTCAGTCGTCACTTGGGGACAAGGCCGCGCGGGAATGCTCTTTTGAGGAAAGTGTCGGCGTGGACGATGTCCGTCAACACATTGCGAAACCTGCTGCGTGTGTAGATATGAAGGTGCGAGATTCGGTATTTCGTACTTTGCCCAACAGAGTAGCTCCGATCCACAAACAGGTGAACCTCTTCCGACTTTACTGGCGGACCTGACGGACTGCCGCTAGAGCTGTAGTCGACGGTCCAGAGCGTCTCGTCGCTCAAAACAAGCACGGGGATGACGACCGACAAGCACGCTGGAGTTTGTGTGATCTCGCACCCGCGGAGAGCTCGATCGACGAGGTCGTGAGCAGAGGACAACGCTTGACTCCATTTTTCGTAGCTCTCCGTGTCTGCGCTGGTCAGTTCGCCCTGCAACGTGCGTCCGACTTGTGCCGTGGACTTGCCAACTGGGCGACCGGCAGGGTACAGACCGCTCTGATCGGAAACTAGCAATACCTCTGCTCGATCACGCGCCACTCCCTGAAGCTCGCCCGGCGCTCGGTGAGCGTACGAGTGAAGCACTTCGTGGAAGGCCTCATCCCGCTCACGCGGGATTCGAGACACCAGCAGTGGACTGTTCTTTCCGATGTTCTTGCACTCAACCGCAAGAAGCAGCAATCGTTCGGGCGCTTCGATTCGAATGCGTAGATCAAATTGCCTATGCCTTCCAGTCACAGGGTCGACATACATGCCACCGTGCTCAGCCGCCGCATCCAACTGCAGCGCGTGCTGGAAAAGATCGAGTTCAAGAGCGAAGTCATCGTGGTCGCATATGTACTCTTCGAGGTCGGTTATGCCGATGGGGGTGTCGCGGAGCTTGGCCATGGTGTGCTGAAGTGTGTGCGTGTGCCGCCTACCTTAGTGATGACTTGCAGCGCGTCGAAAACCAACCGCGCCGCCCTCGGGCCCCGCGAGACACACGACCATCAGCCTCTCCACGTGAACGGAAACTTCAACTGCGAAATGCGAGGCAGCTTAGGCATGCAGTGTTTCGGGCACAGTGAACGTCGCTATGAACGGATGGCCCGTAGCAGACATTGGGAACTCCGCCAGGTAGAGAGCGGTGGCCTCCGTCAGATTGGCAACCGCTTCTTCGACGGTTTCCCCCTGACTCGTCGTCCCGGTTTCTGGATTGAGCGCGATGAACCCGCCTTCCTCGGCGGGTGTGAGCACAGCGATTAGTTGCATACGAGGGTTACTGAATCAAGCGGCGGCAATTGTCGCGCGGTCTGGAGACGCCCAAGCCCAACGTTCGCCATGCGTGGCGGCCGAAGACATGCGAAGCATGCCGCATGCTGTAGGGCGTCCGCTCGATGGGTCAGGCAGCGCGCGGCCACTTGATGTCAATGCGGCGGCCACTCGCAAGACAGTCTCTTAGGTAGAGGTTGATCAGACTCTGGTACGGCACGCCTGCTTCAGCAGCCATGCCTTTGAAGTAGACAACAACGTCTTCGGAAAGGCGCATCGTCACCGACTTCTTGAGTTTCGCCGCGTAAGGATTGCGTCGCGACTTCATTTTCGACAGATCGTATTGAGCCTTCATTTCGTTCACCCAGGATAGAACTTGGCTTCAGTCGCGGTTGCTTTGCGGGCAGAGATGATGCGAATGACTTCGTGGCGCTCGAGCTCGCAGTGGCAGACCAGCAGCAACCTTCCGTCCGAACTCATGCCGAGCATGAGAAACCGGTCCTCGTGATCCGAGTGCTCTTCGTCGAAGAACTGAACGGCGAGTTCGTCATAGAAGACCGACTGCGCAGCCTCGAAAGACACTTTGTGCTTGCGCAGGTTTCAGCATCCCACTCGAATGCATGCATACATTGTATGGAAACAGTGGCGGACTGCAACGGCGTTCCCCTGCGCCGCCCAACTCAGTGAAATCTACGGGGCGTCGAAAACCAACACCGCAGGCAGGCCCGAGGGCGGTGCGGCGACGGCGCGTTTCTGGTACTCCAGCATGAGCGACGGCACCGCGCCGTCCTCGGGCCCCGCGAGGAACAAAACCATCAGCCTTTCCACGTGAACGGAAACTTCAACTGCGACCAGAAGCCGTTGGGCATGTAGTCACCCTGCACACCATAACGCTCCGGCCACTTGCGATCGGACTGCACCGCGGTGCCGAACAGGTGGTCGATGAAGGCGAAATGCGCGGCGTAGTTCTTGTCGATCGCCTCGTCGTCCTGCGAGTGGTGCCAATGGTGAAAGTTCGGCGTGACGATCAGGTAGCGCAGCGGGCCGAGGCGCACGCTGACGTTGGCGTGGTTGAACACCGCCTGGAAGCCGACGACGACGATGTAGGCGTCGATCACGTTCTTCGAAAAGCCGAGCACGAAGATCGGGGCCAGCACCATCGTGCGCGTGAGGATCAGCTCCAGGATGTGTTGCCGCGATCCGGCCATCCAGTCCATGTGCTTGGCGCTGTGATGCACCGCATGCAGGCGCCACAGCGTCGGCACCTCGTGGTAGGCGCGGTGCGTCCAGTACTGCACCAGGTCGGCGACGAGCACGATCAGGAATAGCGCGATCGGAAACGGCAGGTCGCGCACCCAGGCCTGCACGCCGTCCTTCACCGCCCAGCCGAACAGCTTGTGCACCAAGAGGTTCACCGCCAGCAGCACGAAGCCGACGATCATGTGGTTGACGATGAAGTGGTGAAAGTCGGTCTGCCACTCGGGGCGAAACACAGGCTGTTCCTTGCGCAGCGGAAACAGCTTCTCGACGAAGACGAAGATCAGCGTCGAGCCGAGCAGGTCGAGGATGAACCAGTCCAGGCCGATGTACGGCGTGTCGTCTGGGAAGTTCGGATCGACCTCGACCTGGTGCGCGCCGAGCATGAGCGTCAACGCAATCAGGATGAAGGCCCCCGCCGACAGCCAGCGCACGCGGCCGAAAACGATGTTGAAAAGGGCAATGCCGCCGGAGATGACGAGCGACCAGTACATCACCTGGCGCAGGATGTCGACGTTGTAGCTCTTGCGCAGTTGCGGCGTCGTCAGGTACTCGGGCCAGTGGAACGCGAGCACGCCGAGGAAGCACAGGATGGCGAGTGACAGCGCGATGACGCCGGAGACCATGCCGCGGCCGGCTTTGAGTTCGCCGTGCGATTCGCTGAGTTGATTGAGTTTGTCGAGCATCGGTGCAAAAACCTCCCGGCGCGGATTATCGACCGTCCGTGCAGACGGACCGTTGGCTCACACCGGCGACTCGAGCTCGCTCCACGCGGTCGGTGAAGGGTCGTGCACGGCGCCGGCCGCAGCCTGTTGCGGCCAGCCGAAAAACGCCAGTACGTCGTCGCGCCGCGCCATCGTGTCGGCCGCGCCCAGCCGCATCAGCTCGCGCGTGTAGCCGGCCTCGAACAGCAGGTAGCTGGCCAGCGCCGCGCCGCCGCGCTGGTCGGCACCGTCGCCATTGACGCCGATGCCGCGCAGCAGGCTCAGCACCGGCTTGGGCAGTGCGTGCACATGACGCGCGGCGATGTCGTCCAGGCGCTCGCTCGGCGAGATCACGAGCACCTCCACCGGCCGCAGCGGCGAGCGCGCACGCGCTGCGGGGTCGAGCAGCGACAGCGTGCGGTTGATGCGCTGCAGGCGCTCGATGTCCACCGACAGCGCATCGAGAAAGATGTTCGACATTGCGTGGCCGGCGATCTGCGCCAGGCTCGGGTAACCCGCCACCGCGCGCTGCTCACCCGGCGGTTCATTGAGCCGCCCCGCGCCGACGACGAGCACACGCTCGGCGCCGAGATGGATGGCCGGCGAGATCGGCGCCGACTGGCGCATCGAGCCGTCGCCGAACCACTCGGCGGCATCGGCGATGTTGAGCGACTGCGCCGGGAACACGAACGGAATCGCCGACGAGGCCAGCAGGTGATCGGCACCGATCGTCGCCGGCACCGCAATCCGCTGCGAGCGCAGCCACGGCTCGAACGGCCGCGCCGTCTGGCAGAAGGTCACGTGCTGGCCGCTCGAGTAGCTCGACGCGGTGACGGCGAGCGCGCTGATGTGGCCTTCATTGAGCAGCGCCGGCAAGCGGTCGAACGCGACCACCTGCGACAACAACTCGGCCAGCGGCGCGTTGTCGAGCAGCGAGCGCGGATCCGAGCGCCGCCAGCGGCGCAACGCCCAGCCGAGCGAGAGCATCGTCAACCAGCGCGCGCCGGAACGAACGACGCCGAAGGCGTCGGCACGATAAACCTGCTCGGCATGGAAGCCGTGCCAGACGCGCGCCACCGCGGCCACCGCTTCGTCAAAACGATCGGCCTGGCACGCGAGTGCCGCCGCATTGATCGCACCCGCCGACGTGCCGGCGATGATGCCGAACGGGTTGTGCCGCGGCGCGCCGACCTCACGGCGCAAGCGCGCCACCGCACGCAACACGCCCACCTGATACGCCGCACGCGCGCCGCCGCCCATCAGCACGAGGCCGGTGGTGGCAGAGGGATGTGATGCGTCGCTGGCCATGGCGCCCGTCGTGAAGGAATGAAGGCAGTTCGTAGAATTTCGGTGTGCCGCACCGATTCTTGAACCTTAGTGCCTACCGCTTCGTCGAATTGCCCGACGCTGCCTTGCAATGCGAACGACTTCACGGCCTGGCGCAGGCCGCGGGCCTGCGCGGCACGGTGATCCTGGCTCACGAGGGCATCAACCTGTTCCTCGCCGGTGAGGAAGGCGCGTTGCGCGACTGGCTGGCGCAGTTGTGCGAAGACGAACGCTTCGCGGAACTCGACGTCAAGGAAAGTTGGAGCGAGCAGCAGCCGTTTCGCCATCTGCGCGTCAAGGTCAAGCGCGAGATCATCCGCATGAACCAGCCGCAGGTGCAGCCGGCCGCCGGCCGTGCGCCAGCCGTCGATGCGGCCACGCTGGCGCGCTGGCTCGACCAGGGTCACGACGACGACGGCCGCGAACTCGTCATGCTCGACACGCGCAACGCCTTCGAGCTGGAGCACGGCGCGTTCGACGGCGCGCTCGATTGGCACTTGAACAAGTTCTCCGACTTCCCCGCTGCGCTTGCCGCGCACCGCGACGAGCTGAAAGACCGCACCGTCGTCACCTACTGCACGGGCGGCATCCGCTGCGAGAAGGCGGCGCTGGCGATGCGCGACGCCGGTGTGGAAAACGTGTGGCAACTCGACGGCGGCATCCTGCGCTATCTGGAGGTGATGCGCGATGCGCCGCATTGGCATGGCCGCTGTTTCGTCTTCGACGAGCGAGAGTCCCTCGACTTGCAACTGCAAGGCGTTGCGAAGTGACGCAGCGGCTGCTGAAACTGTTCGGCCTGCTGCTGATGCTGACGGCGCTCGCCATCCCTCTCGCGCGCGCGCCGGATCGGCCGGTGCAAACGTTGGTCGCCCGCTGGGCACCGCCGCCGTCGGACTTCATCGATGTCAAAGGCCAGATCGTTCACGTCCGCGACGAAGGTCCGCGCAATGATCCGTCGCCGATCGTCCTGCTGCATGGCACCGGCGCCAGCCTGCACACCTGGGAAGGCTGGGTGCGCACGCTGAAGAAGACGCGACGGATCATCACCTTCGACCTGCCGGGCTTCGGTCTCACCGGCCCGTTCACCGGCCAGTACGCCGCAGACGACTACCGCGGCGACACCTACGCGCGTTTCGTGCTCGACGTGATGGATGCGTTGCAGGTCAGCAGCGCCGCCGTCGGCGGCAACTCGCTCGGCGGCGAGGTGGCCTGGCGTGCCGTCACGCTGGCACCGGCGCGCTTCACGCGGCTGGTGCTCGTCGATGCGTCGGGCCACGACTTCACGCCGGGCTCGGTGCCGCTCGGTTTTCGCATCGCTCGCATTCCGGCATTGAGTCGCATCGGCGAGCACCTGCTGCCGCGCGCGCTCGTCGCAGCGAGCGTGGCCAGCGTTTATGCCGACGATGCGCGCATCACCGAGGCTGTCGTCGATCGCTACTACGAGTTGACGCTGCGCGAAGGCAACCGCCGCGCGCTCGGCCTGCGCGCACAGCAACTCGAACCCGGCGCGGCAGTCGAGCGCCTGAAAACCATCGCCGTGCCGACGCTCGTGCTCTGGGGCGGCGCCGATCAGCTCATCCCTGCCGAGAACGCACGCCGTTTCGGCAGCGAGATTGCAGGCGCGCGTGTCGTCGTGCTCGACGGCCTCGGCCATGTGCCGCAAGAAGAAGACCCAGTGCGCAGCCTCGCGCCCGTTGCTAGATTTTCTGGAGATCAAACCATGAGGGCGCATCAATACGAAGCCAACGTGTCCTGGCAGCGTGCCGCGAACGAATCCTTCACCGACCAGCGCTACAGCCGCCGCCACGAACTGCGCTTCGACGGTGGCGCCGTGGTGCCGGCGTCATCGGCGGTGTCCTCCGTGCCGCTGCCCTGGTCCGACCCGAGCGCGATCGACCCTGAAGAGATGCTCGTCGCGGCGATCGCGTCGTGCCACATGCTGTGGTTCCTCTCGCTCGCTGCCAAGGCCGGACATGTCGTGGACCGCTACAGCGACGCAGCCGTTGGCGTGATGACGAAGAACGCCGCGGGCAAACTGTGGGTGTCGCTGGTGACGCTGCGGCCGAAGGTGACGTTCGCCGAAGGCCGAGGCCCGACACCCGAAGCGCTCGATGCGCTGCACCACCAGGCTCATGACGAATGCTTCATTGCCAACTCGGTGAAGAGCGAGGTGCGGTGCGAGCCGCAACAGGCCTGAGGTGAGAACCGCACGCTTGTCAACGTCTGCTGACGGCCCGTTGGCGAACTTCAAGGTTCGCAAAGAACCGTTCGGGCTGAGGTATCGAAGCCCCGCCTCCTCACCGTTCGGGCTGAGCCTGTCGAAGCCCTTGTCGTGCAGCACGAAGGCTCCCTTCGACAAGCTCAGGGCGAACGGGGGTGGAGAGCGGACCGTCGTCAACAGCCGCTACGGGCCGAAAGCACTCAACAGTGACTTCAAAGATACGGCGAAACAGCCTTCATCGCCCGCGCCACGTAGTCTTCTTTCTCGCCAACAGGCGCCACGTAGTGAAGCGCACTGGCCGCGGCCTCGCGTCCCTCGGTTCTGCCGATGATCCAGGCGGCGAGGTACGGTGACGCGAAGCATCCGCCGGCCGTGGCCACGTTGCCTGCGGCGAAGAACGGCTGATTCAACACTTCGACGCCGGCTTCCTGCACCCACGGCTTGGTCGTCAGATCCGTGCACGCAGGCACGGCGCCGAGAAGGCCGAGCTTGGCCAGCACGAGCGTTCCCGAGCATTGGGCCGCGACGAGCTGTCGCGCCGGATCGAGCTTGAGCGCATCCATGATCGCCGGATCGCCCACGATCTCTCGCGTTTTGATGCCGCTGCCGACAATCACCGCGTCGGCGCTTGCTGCTTCCGCCAGCGTGGACTGGGCATGCACCGTCACGCCGTTCATCGACGTCACGCTCGGCTGCGGGCAGCAGATCGACACGCGCCAACCCGGCTTCTTGATGCGATTCAGGACACCGAGCGCGATGAAGGAATCGAGCTCGTTGAAGCCCTGGAAGGTGAGGATGGCGATGTGCATTCGGCGATTGTCCTATCGCTTGCAGGCGCGGCGCGGCTCACGCCACCGCCACCTTGCCCGCCTCGATCCGAATCTGCCGCTTGCAGCGCTCGGCGATCGCGCGGTCGTGCGTCACCAGCACCAGCGTCGTGCCGGCTTCGCGGTTCATGTCGAACATCAGCTCCATCACGCGCTCGCCGGTGGCGAAGTCGAGGCTGCCGGTGGGCTCGTCGGCCAGCAGCACGGCGGGCTTGACGACGAAGGCCCGCGCAAGAGCAACGCGCTGCTGCTCGCCGCCCGACAGCACCTTCGGGTAATGCGTCAACCGCTCGCCGAGTCCGACGCGTTGCAGCATCTCTTCGGCGGTGGCGCGGGCATCGCGTTTGCCGAGCAGCTCCAACGGCAACATCACGTTTTCGACCGCGTTCAGGTTGGCGAGCAACTGGAAACTCTGGAAGACGAAACCCAGGCGCTTGGCGCGCACCGCGGCGCGATCGTCTTCGTTCAGCTTGAAAAGATCCTTGCCGGCCAGACGTACCGTGCCGGAGGTCGGCACGTCGAGGCCGGCGATGATCGACAGCAGCGTGCTCTTGCCCGAGCCCGACGCGCCGACGATGGCCACCGACTCGCGCGCCGGCAGCGAGAAGTGGATGTCGTGGAGTATGGTCAACGTGCCGGTCGAATCGCTGACCTGTTTGGTGACGTGTTCGACTTCAATCAGAGGTGGCGACAAGCTCATGAGTGATGTTGTTGTGAAGGCCCGCAGGGCATGGCTGGCGCACTGTAGCCGCATCGGTTTGCTCGCCGCAGTGTCGGTGCTGTTGCCCCCTGTGGCCGTAGGACAGACGCCCGCGGCGCCGTTGATCCTGGTCGTCGGCGACAGCCTCTCGGCCGAGTACGGCTTGGCGCGCGGCAGCGGCTGGGTGTCGCTGATGGAACAGCGCCTGGCGCGCGAGAAGGTCAACGCGCGCGTCGTCAACGCCAGCATCAGCGGCGACACCACGTCGGGCGGCCGCTCGCGATTGCCGGCGCTGCTGGCGCAGCACAAGCCGACGCATGTGATCCTCGAGCTCGGTGGCAACGACGCGCTGCGCGGCCTGCCACTGCCGATGACGCGGGACCACTTGGCCGCGATGGCGCGCGCTGCCAAGGACAGCGGCGCCCGCGTGCTGATCGCCGGCATGCAGATGCCACCAAACTACGGCCGCCAATACGCCGAAGACTTTGCGTCGATGTTCGCCGGCGTGGCCAAGAGCGAAGGCGCGGCGCTGGTGCCGTTTCTGCTCAAGGGCGTGGCCGACATTGCCGACAGCGAAGAGAAGATGTTTCAGGCCGACCGCATTCACCCGAACAGCGCGGCCCAGCCGATCATGCTCGGCAATGTGTGGCCGGTGCTGCTGCCGCTGGTCCGCGGCAGCAGCAGGTAAGCGTCAGCGCACCTGCTGATCGCGCATGCCGCGCGGCCCTTCGCCACGGCGATCGTCGTTGCGATCTTGTGCACGGTCTTGCATGCGCTCGCGCTCGCGCTCCTGCACCTGACCCGGGTTGCCTTGCGGCTGTTGCGGCCGTGGCGGCGCTTGCGTCACCACCGGCGGCGGCGCAACCGGCCGCTGCACCTGCGGCGGCGACAACGGGCGCTGCACCTGCGGCGGCGGCTGCACCGCCGGCGCCTGCGGCTGCACGGCGCGCGGCACGGTCACCGGCGCAACGATGCGGCGTTCGCCGCCGCGATTGTCGCGATCGTCACGCTCGGCGCGCTGGTCACGCGGCTCACGCTGGCGCACCGGCACGCTCTCGCGTTGCGCCGGCAGCGTCGGCTGCTGCACGATCTGCGGCTGGCCCTGCGGCGCTGCGGACGGCGGCAGCGGCCGCGGCACGTTCGGCGACGGCACGGCAGACGGCGGCGCCACGACACCGCGGCCCGTGAGCCCTGCATTGCCGCCACCATCGCGCACGTTGGAATCGCGCGCGTTGGAATCGCGCGCGTTGGACGGCGGCAAACGCTCGCCGCCGCGGCGGCTTTGTTGTCCATCGTCGCCGGGTGTTGCGCCACCGGCCCGTGCTGCTGCGCCACCCCACGGCGCAGGACGCACGGCCCCGGGCGCGGCAGGCACGGCACCGCCCGGTGCGGCCACCACGCGCGCGGCCGGCGGTGCCGGCGGCACGAACGCAGCGTTTGCGCCACCCGGTTCGTTGCGCGACCTCGCACCCTGCCAGCCGGCGACGGTGCGGTTGTCCACCGGCACGACGACGCGGTTGCCGATTGGCTGGCGCGACTGCATCACGTTCTGCGGCACCACCGTCACGCCGCCGGCTACGCCCTGGTTGGTGTACATGATCGGGCCCGTTGGCACGGTGCGCTCGTAGCGCGGGTTCGGCCCGTGCCAGCGGCCATGCGTGCGGTTGACGTTGCGCACATAGACGTTGCTCACGGTGTAGTGCGGGTAGTAGATTTCGCGCGGC
Source organism: uncultured beta proteobacterium (assembly GCA_963732625.1). Taxonomy (GTDB): domain Bacteria; phylum Pseudomonadota; class Gammaproteobacteria; order Burkholderiales; family Burkholderiaceae_C; genus CADEEN01. The sequence continues at coordinate 42,357 of CAVTAM010000004.1, forward strand.
GACAGCGGCACCCAGCCGACGGCCGGGCCGCCGATGTTGATGCCGACGCTGACGTGAGGGCCGCCGAACCAGGCCACCAGCGCCGGCGCATAGACCGGGCGGGCGACGTACTGCCCCGGCGCCCAGGCCCAGCGGCCACCCCAATGCACCCAGCGCCCGTAGTGGAACGGCGCAAAGCCCCACGGTGCGTCGTCGACCCAGGTCCAGCCGTAGCGGCGCGAGTGCACCCACTGGCCGTAGCGGTACGGTGCCCAGCCGGCCTCCACCACGGTCGGGTACCAGACGTTGCCGTAGTCGGGGTGCGTGTCCCAGCGGCCGTGGCGGTCGAGGTCTTCGGCGCCCGTCATCTCGTTGGAAACGTAGCGGTTGCGATCGCGCGTGTCTTCGCGGTCCTGCCGCGCCACCCAGTCGCCGAAGCGGTCGCTGCTCTGCGCGGCCCAGGCGTAGTTGGTGACGCCGCGCTCCTGCCAGAACTCGGCGCGCCGGCCATCGTTCAAGTCGAGCACGCTGTCGCGGGCCTCGAAGCGCATCGCGCCGGCCAGCGTTTCGCCCAGGCTGCTCTGCTCGCGCACGTCGATGCGGTAGTGGCCCGGGCGCAGCGGTTCGTAGCGGCCTTCGTTGGTGACCACGGCGAACTCGCGCGCCGATTCGCTGCTGCGCACGCGCAGCGCCACGCTGCCGCCGTGCAGACGCGCGCGCACGCGGGCATCGTCCAACTGCGTGAACTCGACCTCGGTGCCGCCGTCCAGACGCAGCGTGGCCGCGCCGATCTGCACCTCGGCGCGGCCGCCCTGCTCGGCGGAGATGCGGTCACCTTCGGTGACGGGGTGGTTGCGGCGCGCCTGCACCCACTCGCCCTGCTCGTCGTCGAACAGCCAGACGTTGCCGTCGATCTCGGCGATGCGGCCGACGCGGCCCGGCGGGTCGGCCCAGGCGGGGCTGCTGGCGGCCAGGGCCAGGAACGCCAGCGTCAGCGCGACGAGGCTGTGCAAGGCGCGCGTGGCCCAGGGGGTGGTGTGCGAGACGGCGGATGACATATCAGCTCCTCTTGCGGCGCGGCTGTGTGCCAACGCGCCTTGGGCCGGACAACGCCCAGAGCAGGGGCAGCGCTGACGAACTTGACGTTGCTTTACGTTTCAAACAGCTTCGGAGAGTGCAAAACCGCATCAATCGTCCGACGCCGGGTCGAGATCCGGGAACAAGACGCTGGTGAAGCCGAGTTTCGTCAGGTCCGTCATGCGCGTCGGGTACAGGCGGCCGATCAGGTGGTCGCACTCATGCTGCACGACGCGGGCGTGAAAGCCCTCGGCCTCGCGCTCGATCAGCCGTCCGGTGGGATCGAGTCCGCGGTAGCGGATGCGCGCGTGGCGCGGCACCACGCCGCGCAGGCCGGGCACCGACAGGCAGCCTTCCCAGCCGTCTTCCAGCGCGTCGTCCAGCGGCTCGATGACCGGGTTGCAGAGCACCGTCAGCGGCACCGGCGACGCGTCGGGGTAGCGCTGGTTCTGGCTGAAACCAAAAATCACCACTTGCAGATCGACGCCGATCTGCGGCGCGGCGAGACCGGCGCCGTTGGCGGCCTCCATCGTGTCGAACAGGTCGGCGACGAGGGCGTGCAGCTCGCGCGTGTCGAATTGCGTCACGGGCGGCGCGACGCGCAGCAGACGCGGGTCGCCCATTTTCAGGATCTCGCGAACGGTCGATACCGAGCTTTCACTCTCCACAACCACGCCGCACCACGCACGCCGGACGAGTCGCCGTGTGTGGCGCGCAGCAGCGGCGTGGTCACGGTATCGGAAAAGACAAACGGCGCCCAGCGCCGCGGCACGTCGTCGTACAGCGCAGCGACATTGCTCATGCCGCCGCCGAGCACGATGGCCGAGGGATCGAGCAGGTTGATGACTTGCGCCAGCGCACGCGCCAGGCGTTCGCGGTAGCGCAGAGTGCTCATCTGCGCGGCCGCGTCGCCGGCCGCTGCGGCGGCAACGATCGCCGGCGCGTCGAGGGCGGCGCCGCCGTGGCGCGCGTGGTCGGCCGCGAAGCCGGGGCCCGAGAGCAGCGTCTCGGTGCACTCACCTCGGCCGCACCAGCAGCGCAGGCGCGGCACGGCGTTGTCGCCCTCGACGAGCGGCGCCGGGTTGTGACCCCACTCGCCGGCGATGGCTTGATGGCCGGGCCATGACCGGCCATCGATGGCAATGCCGGCGCCGACCCCCGTGCCGAGGATCACCGCGAAGACGACGCGCTGGCCCGCCGCGGCGCCATCGACGGCCTCGCTCACCGCGAGGCAGTTGGCATCGTTGTCGAACGCGCACCGGCCGTTCGAGCAACTGCTGCAAATCGCGGTCGAGCGCGCGGCCGTTGAGCTTGGTCGAGTTGGCTCCTTTGACCAGGCCGCTCACTGGCGAGATGCAACCGGGGATGCCGACGCCCAGCGGCACGCCGTGCACGCCGAGCTTGGCTTCCGCACTGCGCACCAGTGCAGCGATGGCTTGCAGCACCGCGTCGTAGCTTCCGCTCGGCGTGGCGATGCGTTCGCGCAAGACGATCGCACCGTCATCACGCGACAGCGCAGCGATCTCGATCTTGGTGCCGCCGAGGTCCACGCCAAAAAGGAGCGCATCGTTCATTCGGCGGCCAACAGCGCACGCAGCGCCGCTTCGTCGATCACCTCGACGCCGAGTTCGCGCGCCTTGTCGAGCTTGCTGCCCGCCGCTTCGCCGGCGACGACGTAATGCGTCTTCTTGCTCACCGAGCCTGAGACCTTGCCGCCGGCGGCTTCGATCAGCGCCTTGGCGTCTTCGCGTTCGAGCGTCGGCAGCGAGCCGGTGAGGACGAAGGTTTTGCCGGCCAGCGGCTTGGGCGAGGTGTCGGCTTCGCCGTCGTGTTCGGCCCAGGTGATGCCCGCGGCGCGCAACTGCTCGACGACCTCGCGGTTGTGCGGCTGCTCGAAAAACGTGCGGATGCTTTGCGCGACCACCGGCCCGACGTCCGGCGCTTCGAGCAGCTGTTCGAGACTCGCATCCATCAAACGGTCGAGCGCGCCGAAGTGGCGCGCCAGATCCTTGGCCGTGGTTTCGCCGACGTGGCGGATACCGAGGGCGTAGAGAAACCGTGCGAGCGTCGTCTGCTTGCTCTTGCCGATCGCGGCAACGAGATTCGCCGCGCTCTTGTCGGCCATGCGTTCGAGCTGTGCCAGCGACGCCACGCCGAGCTTGTACAGATCGGGCAGCGTCTTGATGACGCTGGCCTCGACCAGTTGATCGACGATCTTCTCGCCCAGGCCCTCGATGTCGAGCGCGCGGCGCTGCGCGAAATGCAGGATCGCCTGCTTGCGCTGCGCCGGGCACGAGATGCCGCCTGAGCAACGCCAATCGACTTCGTCTTCTTCGCGCACGATCGCAGCGCCGCAGACGGGGCAGTGGCCACCGAGTTTCTTGTAGAGGTCGAACGGCTCGCCAACGTTGGCGGGGCGCTTGTCGAGCACCACGCCCACGACCTCCGGAATCACATCGCCGGCGCGGCGCACGATCACCGTGTCGCCGAGGCGCACGTCCTTGCGTTTGGCTTCGTCTTCGTTGTGCAGCGTCGCATTGCTGACGGTCGTGCCGCCGACGAAGACCGGCTCCAGCTTGGCAACCGGCGTCAGCTTGCCCGTGCGGCCGACCTGGATGTCGATGCCGCGCAGCAGCGTCATCTGCTCCTGCGCCGGGTATTTGTGTGCCACCGCCCAGCGCGGCTCGCGCGAGACGAAGCCGAGCTGCTGCTGCAGCGCGCGGCTGTTGACCTTGTAGACCACACCGTCGATGTCGAACGGCAGCGCGTCGCGTTGCGCGGCGATCTCGGCGTGAAACGCCACGAGGCCGTCGGCGCCCGCGACGACGCGCCGCCGCGCATCGACCGGCAGGCCCATCGCCGCCATGGCGTCGAGCAGCTCGGCGTGCGTGGCGGGCACTGTCCAGCCTTGCACATCACCGAGGCCATAGGCAAAGAACGACAGCTTGCGCGACGCCGTGATCGACGAGTCGAGCTGCCGCACCGCGCCGGCTGCGGTGTTGCGCGGATTCACATAGGTCTTCTCGCCCTTGCTGCGCTGCGCATCGTTCAACGCCTCGAAGTCATCGCGGCGCATGTAAACCTCGCCGCGCACTTCGAGCACCGGCGCATCGATGCCGATCAAGCGCAGCGGGATCTGCGCAATCGTGCGGATGTTGTGCGTCACATCCTCGCCCGTCTCGCCATCGCCTCGCGTGGCGGCCTGCACCAGAACGCCGCGCTCGTAGCGCAGGTTGATCGCCAGGCCGTCGAACTTGAGCTCGCTCGCGTACTCGACCGACGGCGCATCCTCCGCCAGCTTCAGGTCGCGCCGCACCCGCTTGTCGAAATCGCGCGCGCCGCCTTCTGTCGTGTCGGTCTCGGTGCGGATCGACAGCATCGGCACCACATGCCTGACCGGCGCCAGGCCATCCTGCACGGTGCCGATGACGCGCTGCGTCGGCGAATCGGGCGTCAGCAGCTCGGGGTGCGCCGCTTCGATCGCCTGCAGCTCCTGGAACAGCTTGTCGTACTCGGCGTCGGGGATCTGCGGCGCATCGAGCACGTAGTACAGGTGCGCGTGATGGTTGAGCTGCTGGCGCAACTCGCCGGCACGTGCGGCAGCCTTCGAAACGCTCACTGAAATAGGCGCCGCGCCACCGCACTGCCCGCGGCCATGTCGCGCGATTCGAGTGCGCTGTACAGCGTCTTCAACTCCGACGCGATCGTCGTGTAGTGCTGCAAGGTGATCGGGCGCTCGTCGTCGTCGATCGCGGTGGCGTCCATCTCGGTGGCCAGCGCGCGAATCGCCGCTTGCCAGGCGCCGAACGGGTCGGCCGCTTCGTTCGTCTGCGCCACATCGAGCGAGAGCGTGAGACGGCGCACCGCCGCTTGCTGCGGGTCTTCGGACAGCGCGGCCTGGGCGTCGAAGGACAGCACGAGGACAGGCGGTGCGCCCTCTTGAATCAGCGCCGGGCCGCTCCCGAGCTGATTCGCCCCCCTCGGGGGGTGGCGGGGGCAATCACCCGCCACGGGGCCGTCATGACTACCGGGCAACACCAGGCGGCCGGGCATCGTGCCCGGAACGAAACCGTGCCGCTCGGCGCACTGGCGCAGGTAGCCGACGCTCCACGCCGCCGCGTTGGCCTGCAAGTGAATCGCCAGGTGCGCGTCGTGCGCACCGGCAAACGCATCGAGCTCCTTGGCGCGGGCGCGCACGTCGAGCATGTCGGGGAAATCGGGCACGGCACCGAGCGCGTCGGCAAAGGCTTGGACCTTCTGCACGAACTCGGAGTACTCGATCTCGTTCAGCGCACCGCTGCGGTTGGCCAGTTGCACGCCCGCTTGCAGCTCGCCGTAGCGCGCGCCGGCTTGCGGTGCTTCCCACTGCGACGACTCGGTGTTCAGGCCCTCGATGAAAAACGGCTTGCCGCCGGCGCGGCGCGACGCCGGCAAGTGCGCGATCACCGTCTCGCCCGCCACCGGCGCTTCGAGGCCGAGCGTGGCGATGGCATCGATCAGCGCATCGACGCGTGTACTGAGCCGGCGCGCGGCTGCGGCCGCCGGCGTCGCGGCCACGGCGGCGGTTGCGCTGCCGAGCGTCGGCTCGACACGCTGCCCCGCCGGCTCGACCGGCATGACGATGCCGTCGGCCTTGCGCGGCACCGCTCGCCGCGCGCTCCACCAACCATGCCCCGCCAGCGCAGCCAATGCGGCGGCGGCGGCAACAAGAAGGGCGACGGTGAGGCTCATGCCAGCAGGATGCTCATCTGCACAGAATCGTAGTACACGGCGTCGAAGCGCATCGCGTTGCGCTTGACGGCTTCGTGCTGGAAACCGACTCGTTCATAGAGCTTGATCGCACGCTCGTTGTCGGCGCGGGCTTCGAGCTCGACGCGTGTGATGCCTTTGGCTTTCGCCTTCAATAGACATGCACGCAGCAGGTGCTCACCGACACCTTGTGCACGATAACTCGGCAGCACGCCCATGCCGAGCGCGCCGCAGTGCTTCACCGCCTCGGCCCAGGCGGGGAAGATGTCGGCCCAGCCGACGACCGCGCCGCCATCGAGCGCAACGAACTGCACCGCATCGTTGGCGACGCTGTCGCGCACGAAGCCTTCGATGCGCTCCAGAGCAAGTGCCTGCGTCTGCGCGAGGTAGCGCTTTTCTTTGGCCACCGCATCGAGACAGGCGTGAAAGCCGGCAGCATGTTCAAGCGCGATCGGCACGACCGCGACCTTGCTCATGCCGCCTCGGCCATCGACACCGCCGAATCCATGTCCACCGCCACGATGCGCGACACGCCCTGCTCCTGCATCGTCACGCCGATCAACTGCTGCGCCATCTCCATCGCGATCTTGTTGTGACTGATGAAGAGGAACTGCGTGGCCTTGGCCATCTCGGTGACGAGCTTGCTGTAGCGCTCGGTGTTGGCATCGTCGAGCGGCGCGTCGACCTCGTCGAGCAAACAGAACGGCGCCGGGTTCAACTGGAAGATCGCGAAGACGAGCGCAATCGCGGTCAGCGCTTTTTCGCCGCCGGACAGCAGATGGATCGTGCTGTTCTTCTTGCCCGGCGGCTGCGCCATCACCTGCACGCCGGCGTCGAGGATCTCGTCGCCGGTCATGACGAGCTTGGCGGTTCCACCCGCAAACAACACAGGGAACATGCGGCCGAATTGTTCGTTGACTTGGTTGAAGGTGGTGGCCAGCAGCTCGCGGGTTTCGCTGTCGATGGTCTTGATCGCCGCTTCGAGCATCGTCATCGCCTCGCGCAGGTCGGCGTCCTGCGCATCGAGGAAGGTCTTGCGATCGCGCGACGTCGTCAGCTCTTCGAGCGCCGCCAGGTTCACGGCGCCGAGCGCTTCGACCTCGCGGTGCAGGCGATCGATCTCGCCTTGCAGCCCTTGCAACTTCACGGCGCCGTCTTCGATGCTCTTGGCCAGAAGCTCCCGATCGACGTTCGCCGCCGTCAACTGCTCCAGGTACTGCGCGCCGCCGAGCGACGCCGCCTGCTCTTCGAGCTGCAGCTTGGTGATCTTCTCGCGCAGCGGATCGAGCCCGCGCTCCAGGCCCATGCGCTGCTCGTCGAAGCTGCGCAGCTTGGCCGAGAGGTCGTCGTACTGGCTGCGCTGCGCGGCCAGCATCGACTCGCGTTCGAGCTTCAGCGCCAGCGCCGTTTGCAGGCCCGCTTGCGCGGCGGCGTCGTCGAGCGTGCCGAGTTCATCCTTCAACAACGCGACGGCCTGCACGTTGGCTGCGACTTGCTGCGTTGCGGTTTCGATGGCGCGCTGCAATTCCTCGCGGCGCGTGATCAGCGTGCGCGACTGGAACTGCGCCTCCTGCGCGCGCAACGCCAACGCACGGCCCTGCTCCCGCGCGTCGGCCCATTTGCGTTCAGCCTGGATCACGCCTTCGTCCAACTCAGCATGGCGCTCCTGCGTCGTTGCAAGCTGCATGTCGAGTTCTTCGAAGCGCGCTTCGCCAGTGGCGCGGCGCTCGGCCAGTGCTTCGAGCTGGGCGTCGGTTTCGGCGAGTTCTTCGTCGAGCTGCGTGCTGCGCGCGCTGGCGGCGTCGGCCAGTTGCGTCAAGCGCAGCAGCTCGACCTGAAACTGATGCGCGCGCGTCTGCGCGTCGGCGGCGTCGCGACGCACGCTGGCGAGCTTCAACGACGCTTCGGTGTATTGCGCTTCGCAGCGCACCAACGCGGCACGCGCTTCTTCGGCGATGAGCGACTGCGCACGCTGCTGGCGTTCGAGGTTCTCGATCTCCTGCGCGCGTGCGAGCAGCCCCGCGCGCTCGTCGTCCGGTGCGTAGAAGCTCACGGCGAACTGCGTCACCGCATGGCCCTCGCGCGTCATGATGACTTCGCCGTGCGTCAGCTTGCCGCGGTTGGCCAGCGCCTCATCGAAGCTGCCCGCCGTGTACACGCCTTCGAGCCAATCGCCGAGCAGCGCCTTCAGGCCGGCATCGCCGAGGCGCAACTTTTCCGACAGGCGCGGCAGCGTCTGGTGCGTGCTCGGCAGTGCTGCCGCGGGCCGCGTGTAGAACGCCAGCTTCGACGGCGGCGCGTCGCTGGCAAACGCGCGCACGGTATCGATGCGGCCGACTTCGAGCGCATTCAGCTTTTCGCGCAGCGCCGCTTCGAGCGCGGTCTCCCAACCGGACTCGATGTGAACCTGCGTCCACAGACCTTGCAGCGAGTCCAGGCCGTGCTGTGCCAGCCAGGGCTTGAGCTTGCCCTCCGTCTGCACTTTCTCCTGCATCGCGCGCAGCGCTTCGAGCTTGGCCGAAAGTTCGGCGAGCTTGCCCGACTCGGTGTTGGACTTGTCTTGCAACCCGCGGCGCTGCTCGTCGAGCGTGGGCACCTCGTCGGTGAGCGACGCGAGGCGGCCTTCGACCTGCGACAGCGCCAGCGCCGACGCAGTGCTCTTGTTGGTCAGCTCGTCGAGTCGCACCAGGTCGGGCGCCGACAGGCCCTGGCGTTCGCCGCCCAGCTTGTCGCGCCGCGCCTTCAACGTGCGCGACTGTTCTTCGACGTTGCGGCTGTCGGCCGCGAGCACCTGGATCTGCTGCTGCACCTCATTGACCTTGGCGCGCTGCTCGTTGCTCTTGGCCTGCGCGGCACGCACCGCTTCTTCGAACGTCGGCAACTGCTGGCCGTGGTCTTCGGCCTGCGCGGCCAGCGTCGTGGCTTCGTCATCGGCACCACTCAGCTTGGTGGCGATCGACTCGATCTCGGCTTGCGCTTCGCTGTTGCGCTGCTGCCAGGTGGTGTCCTGCGCCGCGAGTTCGGCCATGCGCTGTTCGACACGCGTGCGGCTGTCCACCACGTAGCGGATGCGCTCTTCGAGGCGGCTCGCTTCCAGCGCCGCTTCGGCCAGCAGGCCCTGCGCGCCGTGCAGCGAATCGCCGGCCGCGTAATGCGCCTGGCGCACCGTGTCGAGCTCGGTCTCGGTGTGGCGCAGTTGCGCGATCTTTTCTTCGAGCGCGGTGTGAGCCTCGGCCACCGCCTTCTTGACGCGCTCTTCTTCTTTCGACGCATCGCGGTGCTTGAGGAACCACAACTGGTGCAGCTTGGTCGTGCCCTCGTCCTGCAGCGCACGGTAGGTCTGCGCCACCTCGGCCTGTTTCTCCAGCTTGTCGAGATTCGCGTTCAACTCGCGCAGGATGTCTTCGACACGAACCAGGTTCTCGCGCGTGTCCTTCAACCGGTTCTCGGTCTCGCGGCGGCGCTCTTTGTACTTGGAAACGCCGGCCGCTTCTTCCAAAAACATGCGCAGCTCTTCGGGCTTGCTCTCGATGATGCGGCTGATCGTGCCCTGGCCGATGATCGCGTACGCGCGCGGACCGAGGCCGGTGCCGAGGAACACGTCCTGCACATCGCGGCGGCGCACCGGCTGGTTGTTGATGTAGTAGCTGCTCGTGCCGTCGCGCGTCAGCACGCGCTTGACGGCGATGTCGCTGAACTGGTTCCACTGTCCGCCGGCGCGGGCCAGCGTGTTGTCGAACACCAGCTCCACCGACGCGCGGCTGGCCGGTTTGCGCTGGCCGCTGCCATTGAAGATCACGTCCTGCATCGACTCGCCGCGCAGCTCGCTGGCCTTGGATCTCGCCGAGCACCCAGCGCACGGCGTCGATGATGTTGCTCTTGCCGCAGCCGTTGGGTCCGACGACGCCGACCAACTGGCCGGGCAACGCAAAGGTGGTCGGCTCGGCGAAGGACTTGAAACCAGACAGCTTGATCGACGTGAGGCGCATCGTGAAACCGGGTACTAAGTCATTGATCTTGAATGAAAAATGCGCCACCGGCCGGTGAGCGCATCGCGAAGGATGATATCAGCGGCCCTCGCGCCGGCGCACTCGCGCGGCGGCCACGCGAAACGGGTTGAAACGATCCGCTGCGCTAGCATCGCGGCCCCATCGATGGCGCCGCGCCATGCCCAAACTCAAAGTCTCCCAACGCACTCCCCCGGCCACGCCGCCGTCGACGCCGAGCAAGCAGCTCGACGTCTTCCCGAACCCCGCGCCCGAGCGCGACTACGTGATCCGCTTCGACGTGCCGGAGTTCACCTGCCTGTGTCCGCTCACCGGCCAGCCCGACTTTGCGCACTTCACGATCGAATACATCGCCGACAAACACTGCGTCGAGACAAAGAGCCTGAAGCAGTACTTCTGGAGCTTCCGCAACGAGGGCGCATTTCACGAGAAGGTGACGAACACGATCTTGAATGATCTCGTGGCGGCGACGGCCCCACGCTTCGCGCGCATCCACGCCGACTGGTTCGTGCGCGGCGGCATCCGCACCTTCGTCACCGCGGAGCACCGCGCGAAAGGCTGGAAGGCGGCGCCGCGAGTGGAGTTGCCGAAGTCCGGCGAGTGAACACCTTCGAGATTCCGAGCGTCGACACCGAGCGCCTGGTGCTGCGCGCGTTTCGCCGTGACGATCTCGATGCCTTCGCCGCCATGAGCGCCGACCCCGACGTGATGCGCTACGTCGGCACGGGCGCCACGGTCGATCGCAACGGCAGCTTTCGCTCGATGGCCGGCTTCAACGGCCAGTGGTCGCTGTGCGGCGTCAGCATGTGGGCGGCCCAGCGCAAGGCCGACGGCGCCTTCATCGGCCGCATCGGCCTGTACCACCCGCCCTACTGGCCCTGCCTCGAAATCGGTTGGGTGCTGGCGCGCGCGGCCTGGGGCCACGGCTACGCGCGCGAAGGCGCGCGTGCGGCCCTCGACTACGCGCGGCGGGTGTTGAAACCCGAGCGCCTGGCAAGCTTCATCGCGCCCGGCAACGAGCGCTCGGCGCGCGTGGCCGAGGCGCTCGGCGCGCGGCTCGAAGGCCAGCGCGATCTGCTGGGCTCGCCGGTGCTGGAGTACGTGCATGACCTCGACGGCGATTGAACGCCGCGCGTACCAGAAGTACGCCGTCGACGTGAAGCCCAGCGCAATCGACGGCCACGGCGTGTTCGCCGCCGAGCCGATCGGCCCGCAAAAGAAGATCGGCGAGATCCGCGGCGAGGCGATCAGCGTCGAAGAGGCGCGCATCCGGGCGACGCGGCACGAGCGCATCATGATCGTCGAGCTGTCGGCGCGGCGGGCGATCGACTTCTCGAAGTCGAGCGACCCGATGCGCTTCACGAACCACAGTTGCCAGCCGAACGCGCGGCTGTGCATCCGCAACGGCCGCGTCGAGTTCTATGCCCTGCGGGCGATCACCTTCGGCGAGGAACTGACCGTCGACTACGGCGAGACACACCACGACGGCCAACTGCCCTGCCGCTGCGGCGCACCGGGGTGTCGCGGGGCGTTGTAAGCGGCGCGCAGCGGCGCCGATTGAGCACGATCAATACAGCGCGCGCGTGGCGCGCTACGGTGCCTCCAACATCGGAGCACACACAACATGATGCAAGTCAGCGCGTGGTACCGCGTGGTGCAGATGGCCTTGGCCGCTGGCTGCGGCGCGTTCGTCCTGGGCGGTGCCTGGGCGCAAACGCCATCGACGTTTTACCGGCTGACGATCCTGGACGTGAATGGCTACGAGTCGACGAGCGCAGCCGACATCAACGACGCGGGCAGCATCGTGCTCAACGGCTTCAACAGCAGCTTCGATCAGCGGGTGTTCTTCTGGGACGGAGCGACGGCGGCCGACCTCGGCGCAGGCAGCGCCAGCGCAATGAACAACCGCAATCAGATCGTCGGCTCGGCGCTGCTGGGACGTTGCCGCGGCAAGCCGGGCGATGGCCCCACCCGAGAGCGCGCGGTTTTTCGACATCAATGACCAAGGACAGATCGCGGGCTACCAGATTGCCGCCGACGGCGTGTATCGCGCGTCGTTATGGCAAGGCAACGCTTTCGCCGAGCGGGTCGATCTGGGGCCGGGCTTGGCCTACGCCGTCAACAACTTCGGCCAGGCGGTGGGCTTCGACCCTTACCAGCCGCTCATCACCGCGACACTGTGGGACCGCAACGGCGCCACGCTGTTCGATGCCCCGCAAGAGAACACCTGGGCAAAAAACATCAACGACCGCGGTCAGATCGCTGGCCTGTTCCCGAACACGGGCAGGGCTTTCGTCTGGGACGGCAGGCAATCCGTCGATCTGCTCGATCTGCTCGGCGAGTACTCGGTGGTGGCCGGCATCAACAACAACGGGCTGGCGGTGGGCAGCTTCAACGATGCGCGTTCGGGCCTGCCTCTAGTCTCCCGCGCCGCGCTGTGGAACGGTAGCGCCGGCAAGGATTTGAATGGCCTGCTGCGCGCCGACAGCGTGCAGGCAGGCTGGGTTCTGGCGGCGGCCACAGGCATCAACGACGCCGGCTGGATCGCCGGCCAGGCCTACAACCGCTTCGCATGCACTGAGTTCGTGTGCGACCGCTACGCATTCGTGTTGTCGCCGTCGGACCTTCCAGACCGCGTGCTCGACATCACGACCGCGGTGCCGGAACCCTCGACCTATGCGTTGCTGATGGCGGGGCTCGCTGCGCTGGTGCTGCACCGGCGCTGGCGTCCCCGTGAGACTGCACCGCGTTCAGGGTAGCCGCGCCGCCAACGCGTCCAGATACGCCGGGAACTGCTGCAAGTCGTTGTGCCCCGCGCCGTCGATCAGCACGCGCTCGGCGTGCGGTGCCGCACCCAACAGCCGCTCGACTGTGCTCGGGCCCGATGATCGAGTCGCGCTCGCCATGCACGAGCAAGACCGGTGACTTGACCCGCGACAGCGCGTCGTCGGTGCGCAGCGGATAACGCAACAGCGCCTGCGGCACCCAGCGGTAGTGCTCTGCGGCCAACGCGGCCATGCTCTCGTACGGCGAGACGAGCACCGTGAGTTCGGGCTGCACATCGGCGGCCAGCGCCGGCGGCGAGCGCGCTGCCTAGTGAGCGGCCCATGAACACGCGCTGCATGCCGCGGTAGTTCGGCGCGATGCTGGCCCACGCGGCGCGCACGTCGGCCTCCAACTGCGCCTGGCTGTCGATGCGTCCGCTGCTCTTGCCGTAGCCACGGTAGTCGAGCATGAACAGGTCGAGGTTCAGCCGCCGATAGAAGTCGGCGTTGACGAACCAGCCGTCGAGGTTGCCGGCGTTGCCGTGCAGAAAGAAGACCACGCCGCGCGGCCGTTGATTGCGCAGGTGCAGCGCGTGCAGGCGAGCGCCCGGCACGTCCACCCAGGCTTCGTGCACATCGGCGCCCACATCGAAGCGGTGCGCGGCCGGCAACGGGCTCGGCAAAAAGATCAGTCGCTCCTGCTGCCACCAGACCAGCGCGAGCAGCACCGCATACAGCAGCGCCGCCGTCAGCAGCGCGCCGAGCAGCGCCTTCAACGCGCGGGCTGCCACGCCGCCAGCGCGGTGCCGAGCCGCTCGGCCTCGCGCTCGCGCAGCGCGGCGCGCAGCTCGATGCGCGCGGCCATCTGCTCGGCAGGCCCGACGCCGGTGGGGCCGGCCAGGCGCTTCTGGTCTTGGCGCAGGCGCGCGGCGGCGGGGCGGTCGTTGAAGTTGCCGGCGGCTGACGGCAACAGCCACGCGCGCTCGCCGAACACCCCCGCACCGGCGCGCACGCGAGAGCTTGGGCCACTGCTCGACCGAAAACGCATACGCAGCAGCCGCATGTTCGGGCGTGCGCGCCACGATGCCCGGCACGTCGCTGGCCACGTTCGACGGCAGCCACTCGGCCAGCGCCAGGCCGAGCACTTGCTTGGCGCGCGCGGCGTTGCGCGTGGCCGCCAGCGCGCCGACGTAGAGCCAGCGCTCTTCCATGTCGTCGGTCTTGCGCAGCGCGGCCCACAGCGCGTCGAACTCGCGCGCGTCGGCATGTTTGCCGACGGCGCCGATGACCGCACTTCTCAGTGATGACGGCAATGCACTCGCGGCGGCACCGCGCGGCGCGAGCGCCGCCGCGAAGCGCTCGCGCGCCGCGGCGACCACCGCGTCGTCGCCGTAGTGCGCCAGAGCGCCGATCAAGTCGCCGCGCACACGCGTCACCTCGGCGTCTTCGTCGGCCGGCACCTGCCAGCCCAGGCGCGCGAGTTCAGGGGCGAGCAACGCGCGTGCGGTGATGCGCAGCGCCGCGGCAGACGGCGTGCCGGCGAGCGTGTCGTCGAGTTGCGCGAGCTGCGCGATCGCCAGCGCGTACAGCGGCGCGCGCCCGCTGTCGGCCACGCGCGGCAGTTGCGCCAGCCACTCGAAGTGGCGCGACAGCGGCTGCACGCCGGCCTGCGCCAGTGCAAAACTGTCCGCCAGCAGCGCCACACGGTCGGCCGCGGGCAGCGACGCGAAGCGCTCGACCAGGCGCGCCTGCATCGCGTCGCTGTAGCGCACGCGGTAGAAGCCACGGCCGCCGGCGTTGACGACGAGCGCGGCGTCGCTGCAGCCTTGCAACTCGAAGCGGCGCTCGGCCGCGTCGAGCAGCACGGTTTCCAGTGCCGAGTCTCGCGCCAGGCGCACCGGCACCTGCCACTGCGTCGCATCGCCCGTGTGTTGGTCGCTGCCCAGCATGAAGCGGCGCTGGCGCAAGGTGACGGCGGTGCGGCCCTGCACGCACTGCGCGCTGGCCTCGATGAGCGGGAAGCCCGCCTGATCGGTCCACGTCGCGGCCACCTTGGCCACCGGCTGGCCCACCGCAGCGCCGACGTGGTGCCACAGGTCACCCGCAGTCGCCGGCTGCATGCGACGCTCCTGCATGTACGCCGCCAGTCCGCGCTGAAACGCTTCTGCGCCGACCCACTGTTCGAGCATCGACAGGACCGCGCCGCCCTTGCTGTAGGTGATGCCGTCGAAGACCTCGAACACGCGCGCTTCGTTGACCGGCCCGGAGCGGATGGCGCGTGTGGCGGCGGTGGCGTCGCGCTCCATCGTGCGGTCGAGCCAGCCGCGCGCCGAGAGTTGCGATTGCCACTCGGGGTGAAAGTGCTCGGCGGCCTTGCCTTCCATCCAGGTGGCAAAGGCTTCGTTCAACCAGATCTCGTCCCACGACGCCACCGAGACGAGATTGCCGAACCACTGGTGCGCGATCTCGTGCGCGAGCAACCTGAAGACGCCGCGCTGCGTGCGCGGGCTGCTGCGCTGCGGGTCGTAGAGCAGGCCGTCTTCGACGTAGGAAATCAGACCCCAGTCTTCCATCGCACCGTCGCGCGTGCCGGGCACGGCGAGCTGGTCGAGCTTGGGCAGCGCATAGGGCGTGCCGAAATAGCCGTTGTAGTACGGCAGCAGTTGCTGCGTGATGCCCATCGCATAACGCGCCTGCTCGCGCTTGCCCGGCGCGGTGACGATGCGCAGCGGCACGCCGGCCGCCTGGTCTTGCAGCATGTCGAAGCGGCCGACGGCCACGGCAAAAAGATAGCCCGGCATCGGCGGCGTGGTGGCAAAGCGGTGGCGCACGTTGCGGCCCAGCACCGTGCGCTGCGTGCGCGGCTGGTTGGCCAGCACCTCGTACTCGCGCGGCGCCGTCACCTGCAGATCGAACGCGGCGCGAAAGATCGGCTCGTCGAAACTGGGGAAGACCATGCGCGCGTTGACGGCCTGCAACTGCGTGGCCAGCATTGCCGCGGGCTTGCCGTCGATGCGGTGCCTGGCGCGGTACAGGCCCTGGCCGGTGGCGTTGACACGGCCGCGGTAGCGGATGTGAATGCGCTGCTCGCCGGCAGCGACGGGCTTGCCGTCTTTGGCGACGAGACGCCAGGTATGGCTTTTGTTGTCGGCAACAACGCGCAGCTCGCGCGCTGACTTGCCGCTGCGCAGCGTGACGCGTTGCGCGTCCAGCGCCTGCGCGTGCAGCACGATCGCCGGCACCGCTTGGCTCACCTTGACACGGATCGTGGCTTGACCCTCGAAGCGGTCACGCGCTGGGTCGAGCTGCAATGCGAGGCTGTAGTGCGACGGCACCACCGTCTTCGGCAACAGCGTGCGCGTCTGCTCGAAGCTGTAGCGCGGCTGGGCCGCCACGCAGTTTGCCAAGCCGAGTCCGATCGCCGCCGCGGCGAGCAGGCGCTTCATGCCGCACCCGCCTTCAACGCCGCAATGCGCGGATGCATCGCCGCAAACCACAGCCGCGGCACCGAGGCCAGGAACAGGCAACCCGCATAGCCGGTGGGCAGTTGCGGGCCGGGCAAGGCGTCGAGCGTGGCGTAGGGCTTCCAGGCGTGCATGTGATGGTCGCTGTGGCGTTGCAGGTTGGCGATCAGACAGTTGGTGAGCGCATGGTCGGCGTTCCACGCGTGATGCAGCGCGAAGGGTTCGGGTGCGTGTCGCACCAAACCGTAGTGCTCGATGTAGTTGATGGCTTCGAGCAGGAACACGGCATAAGCCGCTTGCACCAGCCAGAACAGCAGCGCCGCCGGGCCGAGTGCGAGCGCGATCAACAGCAGCCCGGCCGTTTGAGCGAGCGTGGCCCACAGCAGCGGGCTGCGCTGCCAGCCGCGGCGACGCTGTTTGCCCTGCTGCGCTTCGAGCCGCCACGCGCTGATGAAGCTGCCGCCCAGCGTGCGCGGCAAGAAGCGCCACAGGCTCTCGCCAAAGCGCGCGCTCGCCGGGTCGTCATGCGTGGCCGCGCGCGGGTGGTGGCCGCGGTAGTGTTCGACCATGAAGTGCGCATAGAGCACGCTGCTCATCAACGGCCACGCGCAGGCGCGGTCGGTGCGAGACTTCGAATGCCCGAGTTCATGCGCGAACGTGATGCCCTGGCCGCCGCTGATGCCGCCGATGGCCAAGCCGAGCGCCACGGCGGCGGGCCACGGGGCCTCGTGGGCCAACCACAGTCCGAGGCCCAGCAGCGCGGCCTGCCACAGCACATGCAGACGCAAGCACCAGGCGAACCAGGGCCGCGATGCGTTTGCGGCGGCCGGCGAGCGCCAACCTGGCGTCGCCCGCTCGATGACAGCCAGCGTCACCTGAATGCCGAGCATCGTGGCCCAACCCGCCCACGGCGAGCGCCAGACCGCCACGCCCACGGCCAGTGGCAGCGTCCATGCGAGAGCGAAACGGTAGTCCTGCAACGAGCCCACGTGCTGATTTTGCGCCCTATCATCGACCGCATGAACCCTCTGCTGGCGCGGCTGCACCCCTACCCTTTCGAGAGGCTGCGCGAGCTGATGGCTGATGTGGTGCCGTCACGCGATCACCGGCCGATCTCGCTGGGCATCGGCGAGCCGAAGCACGCCACGCCGGCGCTGATCGAAGAGGCGATCCGCGCGTCGCTCGGCGGCCTGTCGTCGTACCCGGCCACGGCCGGCGAGCCGAAGCTGCGCCAGGCCTGCGCGGCCTGGGTGCAGCGACGCTACGGTGTGATCCTCGATGACGCCACGCAGGTGCTGCCGGTCAACGGCTCGCGCGAGGCGCTGTTTGCGTTGGCGCAAACGGTGGTCGATGCGTCGCAGCCCGGTGCGACGGTGGTCTGCCCGAATCCCTTCTATCAAATCTACGAAGGCGCGGCATTGCTTGCCGGCGCGCAAACCGCGTTTGCGAACAGCGACCCGGCGCGAAACTTTGCTGCCGACTGGTCGCAGATCGACGCCGCCACATGGGCGCGCACCCAGCTGCTCTACGTCTGCTCGCCGGGCAACCCGGCGGGCGCGGTGATGCCGCTGTCGGAGTGGCAAACGCTGTTCGAGCTGAGCGACCGGCACGGCTTCGTCATCGCCAGCGACGAGTGCTACAGCGAGATCTACTTCCGCGATGAGCCACCGCTGGGCGCGCTGCAAGCCGCCGCGGCGCTCGGCCGCAGCGACTTCAAGAACCTGATCGCGCTGACGAGCCTGTCCAAGCGCAGCAACGTGCCCGGCATGCGCTCGGGCTTCGTTGCCGGCGATGCCGCACTGCTGAAGAAGTTTCTGCTCTACCGCACGTACCACGGCAGCGCGATGAGCCTGGTCGTGCAGGCGGCGAGCATCGCGGCATGGAACGACGAAGCGCATGTGGTGGCCAACCGCGCGCTCTACCGCGACAAGTTTGCGCGCGTCACGCCGTTGCTGGCCGAGGTGCTCGATGTGAAGCTGCCGGATGCCGGCTTCTACCTGTGGGCCGGCGTGCCGGGGCACGACGACATCGCCTTCGCCCGCGGCCTGCTCGCTCAATACAATGTCGCCGTTCTGCCCGGCAGCCTGCTCGCCCGCGAGGCGCATGGCGTCAACCCGGGCGCAGGGCGCATTCGTTTGGCGCTGGTTGCCGGCGTCGATGAATGTGTCGAAGCGGCCGAGCGTATCGCCTCCTACACGAGAAATCTTCTATGAACCTTCAAGACCTGCAAGCCACCATCGACGTTGCGTGGGAACACCGCGCCAAGCTCGACCCGACGAACGCGCCCGAGTTGCGCAGCGCCGTCGAGCAAGTCATCCGCGAACTCAACGCCGGCCGCCTGCGTGTGGCCGAGCGCCAGAGCGTCGGCCAATGGACGGTGCACCAGTGGGTCAAGAAAGCGGTGCTGCTGTCGTTCCGCTTGTCCGAGAACAAGGTCATGCGCGCCGGCGACCTCGGCTTCTACGACAAGGTGCAGACCAAGTTCGCCCACCTCGACGATGCGGCGATGCGCGCCACCGGCGTGCGCGTGGTGCCGCCGGCGGTGGCGCGGCGCGGCAGCTACATCGCCAAGAACGTCGTGCTGATGCCGAGCTACGTCAACATCGGCGCGTACGTGGACGAAGGCGCGATGGTCGACACCTGGGCCACCGTCGGCTCGTGCGCGCAGATCGGCAAGAACGTTCATCTGTCGGGCGGCGTCGGCATCGGCGGTGTGCTC
Source organism: uncultured beta proteobacterium (assembly GCA_963732625.1). Classification (GTDB taxonomy): domain Bacteria; phylum Pseudomonadota; class Gammaproteobacteria; order Burkholderiales; family Burkholderiaceae_C; genus CADEEN01. The sequence continues at coordinate 61,117 of CAVTAM010000004.1, forward strand.
GAGCCGGTGCAGGCCAGTCCGACGATCATCGAAGACAACTGCTTCATCGGCGCGCGCTCGGAGGTCGTCGAGGGCGTGATCGTCGAGGAGAACTCGGTCATCAGCATGGGCGTGTACATCGGCCAGAGCACCAAGATCTACGACCGCGCCACCGGCGAAGTGACCTACGGCCGCATCCCCGCCGGCTCGGTCGTCGTTTCCGGTAATTTGCCCGCCGCCGACGGCAGCCACTCGTTGTACTGTGCCGTGATCGTCAAGAAGGTCGACGCGGGGACGCGCGCCAAGACGAGCATCAACGAGCTCTTGAGGTTATGAAATGAACGTCGATAGACGCGCGCGGGCCGAAGCGCCGGGCCGCTCCCAAGCCGGCCCGCACTCCCCTCGGGGGGTCGTGCGGTGTACTCACCGCGCGGGGGGCGCCATGAGCGCTGCCGGCGGTGGAAACATGGAGCGCGTGCTCCGGCTGATGTCGGAGAAGAACGCGTCGGACGTTTATCTCTCGGCCAACACGCCGATCCTGATCAAGATCAACGGGGCGATCCTGCAGTTGTCGGACCAGCCGCTGTCGCACACGCAGCCGCGCCAGTTGCTCTCCGAGCTGCTGACGCCGCAGCAGCTGGAAGAACTCGACGACACCGGCGAGCTCAACATCGGCGTCGGCATCGCCAAGGTCGGCAGCTTCCGCCTCTCGGCGTTTCGCCAGCGCGGCTCGATCGCGGCGGTGTTCCGCTGCATCCCGTTCAACATCCCGACGATGGACACGCTGGGCGTGCCGAAAATCCTGAGCCAGCTCGTGCTCGAAAAGCGCGGCCTGATCCTGATGGTGGGCGCCACCGGCACCGGCAAGAGCACGACGCTGGCGTCGATGCTCGAACACCGCAACCAACTGCTCACCGGCCACATCCTCACCATCGAAGACCCGATCGAGTTCCTGTTCTCGAACAAGAAGTCGGTGGTCAACCAGCGCGAGGTCGGCCGCGACACCAACAGCCTGCAGATCGCGCTGAAGAACGCGCTGCGCCAGGCGCCGGACTGCATCCTGATCGGCGAAATCCGCGACCGCGAAACGATGACCTCGGCGATCTCGTACTCGCTGTCGGGCCACCTCGTGCTGGCCACGATGCACGCCAACAACAGCTACCACGCGCTCGGCCGCATCCTGAGTTTCTACACGCCCGAAGCGCGTCCTGCGCTGCTGTCCGATCTGGCTTCGGGCCTGCGCTCGATCGTCTGCCAGCGCCTCGTGCGCGCCGCGGCCGGTGGCCGCCGCCCGACCGCGGAGGTGATGATCAACACCAAGCTGGTCTCCGAGCTGATCGAACAGGGCGACATCCCCGGCGTCAAGGAGGCGATGGAGAAGTCGCTGGCCGAAGGGTCACAGACCTTTGAAGAAGATCTGGCGCGGCTGATCAACGAAGGCGCAATCACACGCGAAGAAGCCCTGGCCTTCGCCGATTCGCCGAGCAACCTGCTCTGGCGCCTGGCCAACCAGCAGGACACCTCGGCCTCGCGCCAACCGCCCAAGCCCGAAGAGCCGGACCCGGCGAGCTTCTCCGAAATCATCCTCGACGTGCGGCCGGAAGAAGCCAAGCTGTCGACAAATTTCGGGCGCCTCGTTTGATGTGTCGATGAGGGCACGCCGCGGCGCGCCGGGCCGCCCCAAGCAAGCGGCGGTTCCCTCGGGGGACCGGCTGCGGTATGCCGCAGACGAGGGGCGGTCATGAAGGCGCTGCGGCTTGCTGAAGCGCTGATCGCGCGGCCCTCGGTGACGCCCGACGATGCCGGCTGCCAGGAGCTGCTGAAGTCGCGCCTGGAGCCGCTCGGCTTTGACTGCGAAAGCATCGCCAGCGGACCCGATCACTTTCGCGTCACCAACCTGTGGGCGTTGCGCCGTGGCACGAAGCCCGGCCCCACGCTGGCCTTTGCCGGCCACACCGACGTCGTGCCCACCGGCCCGCTCGCGCAGTGGACGAGCGACCCGTTCGTGCCGACGCATCGCAACGGTTTGTTCTACGGCCGCGGCGCGGCGGACATGAAGAGCTCGATCGCCGCCATGGTGGTCGCCGTCGAAGCCTTTGTGCAGGCGCATCCGCAGCACGGCGGTGCGATCGGCTTTCTGATCACCAGCGATGAAGAAGGGCCGGCAGTCGATGGCACGGTGCGACTCGTCGACATCCTGAAGGCTCGCGGCGAACCACTCGACATGTGCATCGTCGGCGAGCCGACGTCGGTGGATGTGCTCGGCGACACGGTCAAGAACGGCCGCCGCGGCACGCTGTCGGGCAAGCTCATCGTCAAAGGCATCCAGGGCCACGTCGCCTACCCACAACTGGCGCGCAACCCGATTCATCAGGTGGCGCCGGCGCTGGCCGAACTCGCCACCACCGAATGGGACCGCGGCAATGCGCACTTCCCGCCGACGACGTTTCAGATCTCGAACTTCCACGCCGGCACCGGTGTCGGCAACGTGATCCCCGGCGAGGCGGTGATCGACTTCAACTTCCGCTTCTCGACCGAGAGCACGGCGGACAGCCTCAAGCAGCGCGTCACCGCCCTGCTCGACCGCCACGGCCTCGACTACGCATTGACCTGGACGCTCGGCGGCCAGCCGTTCCTGACCGCACCGGGCACGCTGACCGATGCCGTGCGTGCCGCGATCGTTGCCGAGTGCGGCGTGCAGGCGCAACTCTCCACCACAGGCGGCACCAGCGACGGCCGCTTCATCGCCACGATCTGCCCGCAGGTGATCGAGCTCGGCCCGCGCAACCACAGCATCCACAAGATCGACGAGTGCGTCGAAGCGGCCGATATCGACCGCCTTTCCAACATCTACCGCCGCGTGATGGAAAATCTGCTGCTATGACGCTGTTGGAGTGCATCGAGCAACAAAGCGCCCGCCTCACCCAGGCGGGCGTTTCGTTTGGGCATGGCACGAGCAATGCGTTCGACGAAGCGGTGTGGCTGGCGCTGTGGAGGCTGGAGCTGCCGCTCGACGATCTCGACAGCGTGGCGCAGCGCGAACTCACGCCGCGCGAGCAGGCGTCGATCGAAGTCGCTGATCGATGCGCGCATCACCACGCGCAAGCCCGCCGCCTACCTGACCGGCGAAGCGTGGCTGCAAGACGTGCCGTTCACCGTCGATGAGCGCGTGATCGTGCCGCGCTCGCTGATCGCCGAGCTGATCGCCGACGGCACGCTCGACGCATGGCTGTCCGACCACACGCAGCGCGTGCTCGACCTGTGCACCGGCAACGGCAGCCTGGCGGTGCTGGCGGCCATGGCATGGCCGGAGGTGCACGTCGATGCCGCCGATCTGTCCACCGACGCCCTCGCCGTGGCGCGCGTGAACATCGAGCGCCACGAGATGAGCGATCGCATCACGTTGCACGCGGGCGACGGCCTGGCCGCCGTGCAAGGCCAGCGCTTCGATCTGATCCTGTGCAACCCGCCGTACGTCACCGCCGACGCGATGACCGCGCTGCCCGCCGAGTACCGCGCCGAGCCCGAACTGGCGCTGGCCGGCGGGGCAGACGGCATGGACTTCATCCGCACCCTGCTCGGCAACGCCGCACACCACATGACCGACCACGCCGTGCTCGTGCTCGAGATCGGACACGAAGCGGCGCACTTCGAAGCCGCGTTCCCGCAGCTCGAATTCGCCTACCTGCCGACGCACGACGCCGACAACCAGGTGGTGCTGATCACGCGTGAGGCTCTGGAATGAAACCTGCTCGCTGCTCACTGTTCGCCAACGACCCAATGGCTGAATTCAAAGTCCGCAAAGAACCGTTCGGGCTGAGGTATCGAAGCCCCGCGTTGTCCCCGTTCGGGCTGAGCTCGTCGAAGCCCTCGGCGTATGGCACAACGGCTCCCTTCGACAGGCTCAGGACGGTCGGAAAAACAAGCTCAGCCTGGCCCTTCGACAATCTCAGGGCGAACGGGAGGGGGAAGCCGCCCGTCGCCAACAGCCGCAACGGGCCGAAAGGCAACACTTGAGATGACCAGCCGCCGCAAGCTCGCCTCGATAGCGCTTGTTGTCCGCGACTATGACGAAGCGATCGACTTCTACACGCGCGTCATGCGCTTCAAGCTGGTTGAAGACACGCCGATGTCGTCCACCAAACGCTGGGTCGTCGTCGCACCGGGCTACGACGGCGCATCGCTGCTGCTCGCCAAAGCCGCCACGTCCGAGCAGCAAGCGGCCGTCGGCAACCAGAGCGGCGGCCGCGTCTTTCTTTTCCTGCACACCGACAACATCGACCAAGACATCGCCGACCTGCGCGCGCATGGCGTGCGTTTTGCCGAAGACGCGCCTCGCCAAGAGGCGTATGGCCAAGTGATCGTGTTCCACGATCTCTACGGCAACAAGTGGGATCTCATCGAGCCAACATGATCACCGTCCGTAACGTCACCCTGCGCCGCGGCGCCAAAGTCGTGCTGCAAGGCGCGACCTTCACCTTGAATCCGGGCGAGAACGCCGGCCTCGTCGGCCGCAACGGCGCCGGCAAGTCGAGCCTGTTCGCGCTGATGGCCGGCCGCCTGCATGCCGATGCCGGCGACATCGAAATGCCGCCGCGCTGGCGGCTCGGTGAAGTGGCGCAGCACATGCCCGAGACCGATCAGGGCGCCACCGACTATGTGCTCGAGGGCGACCTGCCGCTGGCCGCGGCGATGACGGCGCTCGCCGCGGCCGAAGCGTCTCACGACGGCCACGCGATGGCCGACGCGCACCTGTTGATCGAAGAAGCCGGCGGCTTCGACGCCCGCTCGCGCGCGCAGGCGATGCTGCTCGGGCTGGGCTTTCGCAGCGAACAGCTCGACGCGCCGGTGAACAGCTTCTCCGGCGGCTGGCGCATGCGCCTGCAGCTCGCGCGCGCGCTGATGTGCCCGGCCGACCTGCTGCTGCTCGACGAGCCGACCAACCACCTCGACCTCGACGCCCTGGTCTGGCTCGAAGCGTGGCTGCTGCGCTTTGCCGGCACGCTGGTCATCATCAGCCACGACCGCGAGTTTCTCGATGCGGTGACCAAGGTGACGCTGCATGTCGATGAAGGCACGGTGACGCGCTACGGTGCCAACTACTCCGGCTTCGAAGAGATGCGCGCCGAGCGCATGAGCCAGCAGCAGGCGGCGTTCGGCAAGCAGCAGGAACGCATCGAGCATCTGCAGCGCTTCATCGACCGCTTCAAGGCCAAGGCGAGCAAGGCCAAGCAGGCGCAGAGCCGTGTCAAGGCTCTGGCGCGCATGGAGCGCATCGCGCCGGTGCTGACGGCGAGCGACTTTGCCTTCGAGTTCCGCGAGCCGCAGAACCTGCCGAACCCGATGCTGGCGATGCGTGATTTCGAATGCGGCTACGGCAAAACGACCATCGTGCACAACGTCAATCGCACCGTGATGGCCGGCCAGCGCATCGGCATCCTCGGCGCCAACGGCCAAGGCAAGTCCACGCTCGTGAAGACGATCGCGCGTGCGCTGCAACCGCTCGGCGGCACGATGACCGAAGGCAAGGGCCTCGCGATCGGCTACTTCGCGCAGCAGGAGATGGACCTGCTGACCGAGGACGACACGCCGCTGCAACGCATGACACGCCTGGCGCGCGAACTCAACGTGCCGGGACAGGACGGACGCGAACAGGGCCTGCGCAACTTCCTCGGCCAGTTCAACTTCGGCGGCGACATGGTCAAGCAGACCGTCGGCACACTGTCCGGCGGCGAGCGTGCGCGGCTGGTGCTGGCCGGCATCGTCTGGCAGCGGCCGAACCTGCTGTTGCTCGACGAGCCGACGAACCACCTCGACCTGACGACGCGCGAGGCGCTGTCGATGGCGCTCAACGAGTTCGAAGGCACCGTGATGCTCGTCAGCCACGACCGCGCGATGCTGCGCGAAGTGTGTGACGAGTTCTGGCTGGTCACGCGCGGCGGCGTGCTGCCCTTCGACGGCGATCTGGACGATTATCAGAAGTGGCTGCTCGACGTCTCGCGCGCCGCGGCGCGCGGGCAGCCGGCGCCGCCGGTGCCGGGCGCGGCGAGCGTCTCGGCAGCCACGCCAGCGCCGGCCGCGAAGCCAGCGCAAACGACGATCAAATCGCGCGACGACCGCAAGGCGCAAGGCCAGGCGCGCTCGAAGCTCGCCGACCAGACGCGCCCGCTGCGCAACGAGCTGGCCAGCATCGACCAGCGCCTGCCCAAGCTCGGCGCCGAGCGCGCTCAACACGAAACTGCGCTGGCCAGCGGCAAGCTCACTGCCACCACGATCGCCGATGCCGGCCGGCAGCTCGCGCACATCGCCGCCGAAGTCACCGTGCTCGAAGAGCGCTGGCTCCTGCTGCAGCAGAGGCTCGAAAGCATGACGGCGGCATCGGGCGGATGAACATGTCGTCAATCTTCTCAAAACAAAGCCGATTTTTGCGGCTTTGCAGAGGCAAGAGGCTAGAAGTATCTTCTCGAGTATCTTGTCATAATTGGGCATGCGCCCGAGAAACGAAGCCGCCCGCGCCCAGCTGACCAGCGCCCTGTCGCGCCGCGCCGGCGCGAGCGCGGCGGAGCTCGCCGCGCAACTCGGCGTCAGCGTGCCGACGCTGCACCGCCTGCTGCGCGAACAGGGCAGCGCCGTCATCGCCACCGGCGCCGCCCGGCGCACGCGCTACGCGCTGCGGCGCTCGATCCGAGGCGATGCGTCGCCGCTGCCGGTCTATTCGGTGAATGCCGCGGGCCGCGCCGAGCACCTCGGCGATCTCGCATTGGTGCAGCCACAAGGGTCGTGCATGAATCTGCACGGCACACCCTGGCCGGTGCCCGAGGAGTCGCGCGACGGCTGGTGGGGCGGCCTGCCCTACCCGCTTTATGACATGCGGCCGCAAGGCTACCTGGGTCGCCAGCTCGCGCGCGCCGAGCACCGCCAGTTCAACGTCTCCGCGAATCCTGAAGAGTGGAGCGATGACGACGTGGTGTATGTGCTCAGCCGAATCGGCAGCGATGTCAGCGGCAACCTGGTCGTCGGCAATGCGGCGTTCGAGCGCTGGCAATCGAGCACCGTGGCCTCGCCGCCGGCCCGCGCGGGCCAGGCTGTGATCGGACGCACCTACGCGCGCCTGGCCGAGCAGGCCATAGCGGCCGGCGTGCCAGGTTCGAGCGCGGCCGGCGAGTTTCCGAAGTTTCCGGCGCTGCGTGAACTGGCCGGCAGCGACACGCCGCATGTGCTCGTCAAGTTCTCCGGCGCCGATGCATCGGCCGCGGTGCAGCGCTGGTCGGACCTGCTGGTCTGCGAACACCTCGCGCTCGAATGCGCGGCCACGCTGCCCGGCGTGGCGAGCGCGCGCAGCCGCATCGTCATGAGCGAGGGCCGCACATTCCTCGAAGTCGAGCGCTTCGACCGCCACGGCGAACACGGCCGCAGCGCGCTCCTCTGCCTGGGCACGGCGGACGCTGCGCTGCTCGGCGACGGCAGCTCGGACTGGCCGCGCCTGGCGCGTCGTCTGCACGCGATCAAGCTGCTCGGCGCCGACGACGTGCAACGCACCGAGCACCTGTGGTGGTTCGGCCGCCTGATCGCCAACACCGACATGCACCCCGGCAACCTGAGCTTTCGCCCGCACGGGCCGCCGGCCGCGCTGTCGCTCGCACCCGCCTACGACACGCTGCCGATGCTCTTCGCGCCGCTGGCCGGCGGCGAAGTGCCGCTGCGCAGCTTCGAGCCGCCTCTGCCGCTGCCGACGCAGCGCGACGTGTGGACGGCAGCTTGCAACGCCGCCCTCGCCTTCTGGCTGCGCGCGGCGACGGACACGCGCATCAGCGAACCCTTTCGGCGCGTGTGCAGCGCCAGCGGGCAGCGGCTGGAGCAGGTGGCGCAGCGCGTGTGAGTCGAGAGCAGAAGCGGCGGCTCGACGCTCATTCGTCCGGCCGATCGAACAGCGCTTCCATCACCGAGGGCAGACGGCGCGACGACAGCAGCACCAGCTTCTGTCCCGCGCGCGTCATCGCCATGTAGAGCTTGCGCAGGCGTTCATCGCGGCCTTCGTCATCCGCGGCTTCGCCGGCAAACAAACTCTCGATGCCGATGAGAAAGACGACGATGCCTTCGAGGCCGGTGGCCGTGTCGAGGTAGGCCACGCGCAGGCAGTCGGCGCCGTCGCCGCCCGGCGGCGCCTTCTTCTGCGCGCCCTCGTTCAACTGCCACACCCTGCGCGCGCCCAAGCGCCGGGCGAGCTGCGCATACAGCGCACGCCGGTTGACGTTGTCGCCGAAGACGACCAGGAACGCATCGAGCGGCAGCCCCTCGCCGGCCAGCACATTGATCTCGTTGACCAGCCGGTCCATCGCATCCTGCGGCGACGCCGCGTACAGCAGCATCGGCCGTACGCCGGCCTCCATGCCGGCGTAGTCGGGCTGCACTTCGTCGTCGGACTCGTCCGGCGCCAGCGAATCGACCATCGCGCTGGCCGATTCGAGCAGCGTGCGCGTCGTGCGGTACGAACGCGAGAGCTTCTTCGTGCGGCCGGCGACATCCAGGCCGGCGCTCTTCCAGCTCAGGCGATGGCGCATGAAGCCCTGCTTCGGGTCGGCGCAGAGGAACAACTGGCCGCGCGGCGCGAGCGACAGCTTGACGACCGCGAACCACGACGGCGCAAAGAACTGCGCCTCGTCGATCAGGATGTGCTCGCGGCGCTCCAGCGCAGCGTGGCGCCGGCTCGCAGCGGCGATCGCCGCCGGCAGCGCGCTCCACGCCATCTCGCCGCGCTTGCCCAGCGCGGCAGCCACCGCCTCACGCAGCGCCCAGATCTGCTCGCGCTCGCCGGCACGCAGCGCGAAGCCGCGTCCGCTGCGTTTGGCGGCGAGGTACTCCTGCTGGCTGCCGATCAGCGACTCGTCGATGAAGTCGAGCTCATCGACCAGCGGCCCGTCTTCGAGCTTCAGCTCCGGCCAGCGCAGACGGTGGTGGCGCACCAGCGCCGGCAGATCGTTCGACATCTCGGGCCAGTGCCCGAACATGCGCTGCCACTGCCGCGCCGCCCAGGCAAAGAACGTCATCACCTCCAGGTTGGGCGGCAGCGCTGCGCGCGTGCGGCGCAGGCGGTCCAGCAGGTCGGCGACGATCGGCGTGTTGTGGATCAGCAGCAGCACGCGCTGTGCCGGAAACAGCTCGGCCAGCAACAGCGCCCGGTGGACCGCGATCAGCGTCTTGCCGCTGCCGGCCACGCCGTTGACCAGGCGCAGCGAGAAATTGGTGCTGGCCTGCGCTTGTTCGTCGGGCAGGTCGAGGTCGAGCTTGACGGCCCACTCCTGCTCGCTGTCGAGAAAGAAACGCTGCAGCCGCGCGCTGTTGTCGCGCACGCAGCAAGCGCTGCGTCGTCTGCTCGGGCGCGATCTCGGACTCCGGGAAGAAGCGGCCGAGCAGCGCCTGCGCACAACGCTCCGACAACGGTTCGAGCAAGCCGCCGACCAGCTTGATGCCGAGCTGCATGAACTGCTCGCGCGAGACGAGTCGCGTGCCATGGCGCAGCAGGTGCTCGCGCGCGAGCACGCGCGTCTGGTCGCTCGTGCACGACCACATCACCACCAGCACCGCCATGCCGTGCGGCGAGGCCTCGTGCTCGCGGCCCAGCGTCGACAGCGCGACCACGCGCTGCTCGAACTCGGCTCCGCCGCGGGCTCTCGAACAACTGCGCCGGGTCGAGTTCGGCAAACGACAGCGGCGACACAGCCAGCGCCAGCCAGCCCTTGGCCGGGTGCTGCACGAACAGATCGGCCGGCCCGGCCTGCGGTCGCAATGGCCGCCGGACCACATGCGCGTCGTCGAGCATCGGCGAGCACGCGCTTGATCTGCAGCTCGCTGCCCGAGACGCGTTGCCACTCGGGAATGAACAGCGCCATCGGCTACAGCGGGACGCGCGTGAGTTGGCGCGCCAGGTCGGCGTATTGCTCGATCCAGCGCTGGACTTCGGGATGCTCGTGCTGCGGCAGCCGATCCGGCTCCGGCCCGACCACGATCAGCTTGCTCCTGGCGCGCGTGATCGCCACGTTCAAGCGCTGCGGCTGAAAGAGAAAGCCCGCCACCGCGGCGAGGAACACCGCGTCGCCGCTGGCCAGCGACACGATCACCAGCTCGCGCTCCTGGCCCTGCATGCGCTCGACGGTATCGGCCACCACGTCGCGCGCCGCCTGCGCGCCGAGCGCCGAGCGCAAGGCGTTGCGCAGCGCCCGGGCCTGCGCGCGGTACGGCGTGACGATGCCGATCTCGCGCGGCGGCAGACCGCCGGCCAACGCGGCCGCGCAGAGGCCGGCAATCAGTTCGGCGTCGCGAAAGTTCGCGCTGCGCGCCGCGCGGTCCAGCGTCGGCACGAACACGCCCGGCGCGCCGCCGTCCAGCGCCGCGGCAAACCGCGCCGGCACGTCGCGCAGCGCCAGCCGCCGCTCGCGGTTGGGCCCGGCCGAACGCAGCCGTCCGTCGTAGTGCATGCGGCTCGGCCACGCCGCGAGCCAGCGGTTCATGCGGTAGGTCTCGTCGAGCATCACGCAGTGATCGGCGTGCCGCGAGGTCAATGCTTCGAACGCCGACATCGTGCCCTCGTCGAGCACGGAGCGCGACTGCATCACGGGCGGCAGCTGCTGGTGGTCGCCGACGAACACGAAACGGCGCCCCTTGCGCATCGCCATCAGCGCCAGCGGCAGCGTGATCTGGCTCGCTTCGTCGAAGACGATGGTGTCGAACTCGCAGCCTTCGAGGCGCTGCGTCATGGTGGCGAACGGCGTGGCGCCCACGACCCAGCCGCCGCTCGGCCGGCGCTCCCACTGCGCAAAGTCGTCGTGGCACGGCACGCCCGCGGTCGAGCCCCTTGCGCTGCGTGGGCACGCCGATCTTGACCACCGGCACGCCTTCGCCCGCCACCTTGTTCAACGCGTTGTTGATCGCCATGTGGGTGTGCGAGGTGACGAGCACATGCTCGCCGCGCTCGACCATCAGCCGCACCGCCAGCGCGAGCACCGCGGTCTTGCCGGTGCCCGGCGGGCCTTGAATGCACGCCACCTGTTCGGCGCCGAGCGCCAGACCCACCGCCTGCGCTTGCGCGGCGTTGAAGCCGCGCGCGAGTGCGGCACGCTCGCCTGCACTCACGTCGGCGTCGATGAAGGTGATCGCCGACGTGCCGGCCAGCAGCGGCAACACGATCTCGCGACCGATCGGCGTGCTCTCGATCTCTTCGAGCACCTCTTTGAACCACGCCGTGAGGTCGATCGCGTCGGCATCGGCGTAGCAGACGCGGCCGCCGAAGGCGCGCACTGCCGCGTCGATGTCCTTGCCGCGCAGCAGCCAGCCGTCGTCGTCTTCGGCCTCGAGCACGAGGCCGCGCGCGAGCACGTCGTCTATAGGATGCCCGGTGTGCAGCACCAGCAGGTCGCCTTCGCGAAAGCGCGAGTGGCCCTCATCGAAATGAGCGCGCAGCAGTCCGGGCTCGTCGGCGCGCTCGATCCACGTCAGCTTCTGCGACCAGCCATCGTGCAGCTTCTGCTGCAGCGGGCGGTTCCAGACGTCGAGCAGCTTGTGCAGCGCCGCCTCCCGCTCGTCGCGCACGAACGCCGCGATCTCGTCCCGCAGCCGTCTGTGCTCCGCAGGCAGCGTCACCTGGGCCTCGCTTGCGCCAGCCCCTCTTGCGCCTGCGGATACAGGCGCGCCAGCACCGAGGCGCTGCCGGCCATCAACACCCGGTCGATGCGCTCGGCGATCGACGCGGCATCGCTTTCATCGCCGCCGCGCCACAACGCTTGCAGCGCCGATCGCTGTTCGTTCATTGCACCTTCCACCGCCGCCGTCCAAGATGCCGGCGGCGCCTGCGCCACCCACGCACCCCGGCCGCGGCCGTGGTGCGCAACGGCCAGGTAGCCGAGCAGCGCGCTGGCGAAGAGCGCATCGAGCACCTTCGGATCCCAGCGCACTTCGGGTTGCGAGACGCCGCGCACCATGTTCACGCCGCGCGCAGCGCCGGCTGCCGTGAGCGCGCCGATCACACCGCCCGCCAGCAAGCCGCCGCCGAGCGTGAGTCCGCCCGTGGCGATGTCGGCTTTCAGGCCGGCGAGCGCACCGGTGACGACCCCGCCCCAGATGGCAGCTTGGCCTTCATCGATCGGGTTGCGCGTGGCGTAGTGGCGCGCAAGTTTGGTCAGCACGTCGTTGCCCGCGCGGCCGTCGAGGCCGTGCAGGCGGATCAGCGTGTCGGTGCTGCGCTTCACGTCATCGTCGAGTCGCTCGGCGAGTTGCGCCATCGCGCGCTGCTGCGGCGCATCGGCATCGTCGTCGCGCAGGCCGAGCGCTTTGCTCAATCGCCCGCCGATGGATTTCATCGAACTGCGCCAACCGTCGGACTCGACACGCTGCGTGTCCTGCGTCGCGCGGGCCAAGCGGCGCGCGAGCTCGGCCATCGATTCGCGCCAGAGCTGGACTTTCTTTTCGCGCCACGCGCTTTGCAGACGGCCGAAGGCTTCTTGCTGCAGTTCGGGCAACAGCGGCGCGACCGTTTGCCACAACACTCCCTCCTGCACCCAGCAGCGCGAAAACGCGTCGAGCGGCAGCACACTGCGCACGCCTTGTGCTCCCTCCAAACGCTTGCGCCAGCGCGCTTCGAGCGCGGCGTCGTCGCCCGGCGCGCCGAGCTGGTTGAGCAGCACGATCGCCGGTTTGCCGGTGAGCGCGAGCACTTTCAGCTCGGCATCGAGATAACCCACGTCGTCCGGCGACTCGCTGGCGTTGACGAGATAGAGCACGACGTCGCACTGCTCCCAGACATGCTTCAACGCGCGCTGGCTCGACCAGAACGCGCGGTCGCGCCAGCGGTCCCAGACCTCGGTGAGGAACCAGCCGATCGGGTTGCCCGCCTGCGCCATGCGCTTGGCCAGACGCAGGCTGTCGCCGAAGCCCGGCGTGTCCCAGAGCAGCAGCCGGTCGCCCTGCTCGGTCTCCATCAGCACCTGCGACTCGGCTGTTTCGGTGACATGCGCTTCGTCGCGGATCTCGCCGATGTCGCGCGCCAGCAGCGTGCGCGCCAGCGTTGTCTTACCGACGTTGGTGTGCGAGACGAGCGACAGCGAAATCGTGGCGGCGTTCATTCGAGGCAGATGAACCTGGGTGCCGGCAGCGACAGGTCGTGCAGCATGCGCTGCCACGCCGCGCGGCGTTGCGTCAGGCGCAGCTCGGCGTCGCTGGCGTTGCCGGTGCGTTGGCGAAAGGCCGATTCGTCGATCAGCACGCTGACCGTGGCGCGGCCGTTGACGGCACTGGCCAGTGTGCGCACGAAGGCGCCATGCGTTTCGCGCTCGGGCGTGGCGGTGGCGGCGAAGAGCGCGGCGACGTCGCCATCGGCGTCTTCGAGTGCGGTCGGCGGCAGCGCGTCCTCGCTGCCGAGCGCCAGCACCGGCTTGATGCGCGGCTGCGCGCCGGGGCCGATGGCGCCCTCGAGCGCCTTGCCCAGCGCCTTGACCTGCGGTGCGCTCAGCGTGTAGCTGTAGGGCAGCACCGTCACCGGGCGCGCGGTGGCCGGGCCGTCGCGCAGCAGCGCGCGAAAGTACGGCTCGCCCTGCGGCAAGGCGAGTTTTTTCGCCGCACGGCTGACGCGCCACGCCGCCCACGCCGCCAACAGCAGCGCGCGGCAGGACGACGAAGAGGCCGAGCGTGATCGCGTACAGATGAATCCAGCGCGCCGCGCTCTCGCCGGCGCTGCCGTCGGCAAAACGCAGCCGGGCCATCTCTTCGATGCTCGGCACGGCGAGCCCGCTGAGCGCCGTGGCCGGGGTGAAGACGAGTGCCAGCGTGCGCTGCACCTGCTCGGCGTCGAGCCAGGTGCTGTCCCAGCCGGCACGGAAATCGAGCGCGATGCCGAAGACATACATCGAGGCGATGACCAGCGCCGCCAGCAGCGCCGCCGCGGCGTGCATCACCGCCGCCACGCGCGCCTGCTGCACGCCGCGCGTGGCCACGGCCCACTCGGCGGCAAAGCGCGCGCGCGCGGCGACCAGCGGCGCCGCCTTGCCGCGCGCCGAAAAGCGCGTGCGCGCGTCGTCGATCGCACGCGCCATCCACGCCGACGGCCCGCGGCCCGACGCGAACAGCAGCAGCACGTAGACGCCCAGGTTCCACAACAGCAGCGCCAGCACCGGCGGCGCGAGCAGGTTGAGGCGCTGTGACGCACCGAGCACGTCGCCGACGATGTACGCTGCCACCGCCACCGCGAGCAGCAGCAGCAACCAGCGCCAGGCGCGCGGGCCGGGCCCGTCTTGCAGCGGCGCGCGCCACGCCGCGTCGTGCGCGGCCAGGCGCTTTTGCGCCAGTTGCGCGCGCTTGATCACATAGGCCTCGGCTTTGGCACGATCGCCGCCCTCGCCGACGGCGCGCCGCGCCTCGCTGCTTGCCCAGGCCGCGTCGTCGTCGCTCCACGGCGCGCCTTCGCGGCTGCCCTGCTCGACGGCGCGCACCCAGCAGACGCCGGCCAGTTCGGCATCGGTCATGCGGTGAAAAGGGTTTGTTGCAGCATGGAGGCGATTCTGCGCGAGGACTGGCAAACTGCCGGCCCCAAGCCAACAACAGGAGTGCTTCCATGGCCATCGACACCGTTCTGTACACCGCGCAAGCCACCTCCACCGGCGGCCGCGCCGGCAGCACCAAATCTTCGGACGGCCGCCTCAGCGCGAACCTGTCCACGCCCAAAGGCCTCGGCGGCGACGACGGCCCGGGCACCAACCCCGAGCAGCTCTTCGCCGCCGGCTACTCGGCCTGTTTCATCGGCGCGATGAAGGCCGTGGCCGCCCAGCAGAAGATCAACCTGCCGGCCGATCTGAGCAACACCGCCGAGGTCGCCATCGGCCCGATGAGCGGCAAGGCCGGCGCGTTCTCGGTCACCGTGGCGATGAAGGTTTCGGTGCCGGGCATGGACCGCGCGGTGGCGCAGAAGCTGGTCGCCGACGCGCACGAGGTCTGTCCGTACTCGAATGCGACGCGCGGCAACCTCGACGTGAAGATCACGGTGGTCTGAACGCCGGCAACGGCGCGCTTATCGCTTGGGCGCCGGCCGGCCCCATGCCTTGCGGGGGAGGAACGTTCTTGGGGAAGGGTGTTTGGCAAGCCGCGGGGCATCGAGCCCCGCGGCTTGCCGCGCGCCGCAGGCGCGCGCCTGTTCGAAGGCCGGGCTCGATGCCTGGCGTTCGAACTTCTCCAACAAAGAACGAACGGTGCCTCACCAAGCCGTGGGTGGGTGTGCGGTGGCGCGCCTGTGCGGCGGCGAGGAGCACAGGGTTTCGGTCGGCGCGCGTACCCGCGCGCTTCGTCAACTGACTCGCTGCGACTGTCCGAGCGCAACGAACGCAGTGAGTGAAGCGAGTTTCGCAGCGCGACCGAAACCCGAGCACCGCAGCGCAGTCGGCGCGCCTTTGGCGCCGACCGCCGCAGTGGCGCGCCAGCGCACACCCGCCCACGGCTTGGCGCCCGCCAGCACGTGGACTCTGCGGTCCTTCAAAGAACGCAAAGGGCCGAGACCTGAAGGCAAGCCTACCGTTCGCGGCCGGCACGGCGCAGCACCTGCGTCACCGGCTCGGCCAGGTACTGCAGCGGTGTGCGCTCCTGGCCCTTGATGTAGACCTCGGCCGGCATGCCCGCTTGCACTTTCAGCTCGCCGGCCTGCGCCAGAGACGCCGCATCGGCTTCGATCATCGCCGTGTAGTACGGCTGGCCGCTGTTGCGGTCGACCAGGCGGTCGGGCGCGACGTAGAACACGCTGCCGCGCACCAGCGGCGTCGTGCGCTGCCTGAACGCGGTGAAGCGAATCTCGGCGGCCTGGCCACGCTGCACGCGGCTCACGTCTTCGGTGCGGATGCGGGCCTCGATCATCAGCCGCGGGTCGGTGGGCACGATGTCGGCGATCGGCTCGCGCGGCGACACCACCGCGCCGGGCGAGGTGAACTTGAGGTTCATCACCTCGCCGGCCGCCGGCGCCGTGATCACCTGGCGCAGCGAGGCGTCGCTCGACTTGCGCTGCTCCTGCTGAATCTCCGACAGGCGTGAGCTCGCCACCTTGAGCTGGTCGCTGGCCTGCTGCCGGTAGTCGCCTTCGAGCGCCTTGATGCGCAGGTCGTTGTCGATCAGGCGCTGCTCGGCGCGTGCCAGCTCGGAGCGTTTCTCCTCCAGCTTGACGCCGTAGTCGGCAACGCCGGCTTCGAGCTGGGCGATGCGCGTGGCGGAGATGAAGCCGTCGCGCAACAGGTTGCGATGGGTCTCCAACTCGGCCTTCTGGTGGCGCATCGACTCCGTCGCCTGGACGATCTGCGCCCGCAGCGCCTCGCGCTCCTGCATCACGCGCTCATGCTGCGCGCGCAGCAGCACCGTCTGGCCGACGAGCGAGTCGCGGCGCGCGGCGAACAGCGACTTCTCCTTGGCCACCTGCTCGGCGACGCGCGTGTCGGCAGCGGCGGCCGCGAGCACCTCCTGCGGCCAGGCGATCGACAGCGCCAGCAATTGCTCCGCTTCGAGCCGCGCCAGACTGGCGCGCTCGGCCGCCACGCGGTAGGTCAGGCGGTTCATGTCGGCATCGACCGAGACGTCGCCCAGCACCAGCAGCGGCTGACCCAGCTGCACACGCTGGCCGTCGCGCACCAGCACCTCGCGCACGGTGCCGCCTTCGGCATGCTGCACCGGACGGCGGTCGAGATCGACCTTGACGAAGGCGGCGGCGACCACGGCGTCGGACAGCGGCGCCAACGCCAGCCAGGCCAGCACGGGTGCCAGGCCGAGCACGAGCACGGCGGCAGCGGCGCGCGCCAGGCGCTGCGCCTCGGCCTGCTGCGCGCGCAGCGGCGCGCCGGCGTCGTCGGCCAGAGACATCGCGGCAGTGCGTCATCGTGCGGCCCCCACGGCAAGCGGCTTGCCGACATTGGGCGCGGCCTCCGGCGCCGCGGCGCGCTGCTGCATCGCCTTCATGACCTCGGCCGCCGGCCCGTAATGCTGGCTGCGGCCGCCTTCGAGCACGAGCATCTTGTCGACATGCTGGATCAGCGTGTTGCGGTGCGTGACCACGACCACGGTGACCTCGCCGCGCAGACCGGCGAGCGTGGCGGCGAGCGCGTTTTCGCCGGCGCCGTCGAGGTTGGAGTTGGGCTCGTCGAGCAGCAGCAGCCTGGGCTCGCCGTAGAGCGCGCGCGCCAGCGCGATGCGCTGGCGCTGGCCGGGCGAGAGCACGGCGCCGGCGGGATCGATCCGCGTGTCGTAGCCTTCGGGCAGCGAGAGGATGAGCTCATGCACATGCGCGCGCTGCGCCGCGCGCACCACGGCGGCCGAATCGACCTCGCCCAGGCGCGCGATGTTCTCGGCCACCGTGCCCTCGAACAGCTCCACGTCCTGCGGCACGTAGCCGATGTGCGGGCCGATCTGCTCGCGCGGCCACAACGTGAGGTCGGCGGCGTCCAGGCGCACCGTGCCCGCGCTCGGCGCCCAGACGCCGGTGAGCAGGCGGATCAGCGTGCTCTTGCCGGCAGCACTCGGGCCGATGACGGCCAGCGCCTGTCCGGCATCGAGCTGCAACGACACGCCGGCGAGGATCAGGCGCTCGCTGTTCGGCGCGCGAAAGACCAGGCCCTGCGCCGACAGCGCGCCGCTCGGTGCCGGCAAGGCCATGCGCTCGGGCTGCGCCGCGCTGCGCGCCAGCAACTCGCGCAGGCGCGTCAGCGCGGCGCGGCCGTCGGCGAGCACGCGCCAGCTGCCGACGACCTGCTCCACGGGCGCCAGCGCGCGGCCGAGCAGCGTCGTCGTGGCGATCATGATGCCGGCCGTGGCCTCGCCGTGGATGACGAGCCAGGCGCCGAGGCCGAGCATGCCGGCCTGCACCGCCTGGCGCAGCGTGCGCGCGGCCGCGGCCATGAGCACGCTCTTGCGCGCCGTCGGGCCTTGCAGTGCGCTGACCTCGGCGTTCTTCTGCCGCCAGCGCGCCAGCAGCGCATCGGTCATGCCGAGAGCCTGCGCCACTTCGGCGTTGGCCAGCGAGGCTTCGAGATAACGGTTGGCGCCGCCGGCGGCCCGCTGCAGCGCTTCGATGTCGCGCCGCGTCAGCCGGTCATTGGCCAACGCCAGGCCGAGCATCAGCGCGGCGCAGCACGCCGCGGCGATGCCGAGCGCCGGATGGGCGAGCCAGATCACGGCGACGTAGATGACGATCCACGGCGCGTCGAACAGCGCCAGCAGGCCCTGCGACGAGAACAGCGCGCGCAGCGAGGCCACGTCGCGCAGGCCCTCGGCCGCGGCGCCGCCGCTGCGCCGCGCACCTTCGGCGACGCACAGGCGCGCCACCAGCGGCGCCAGCGACTCGGCCACCAGATTGCCGGCCACGCCCTGCAGGCGCGCGCGCAGGTGGTCGAGCATGAGCAGCAGCACGAGCGCGATCGCGCAGCCGAGCAGCAGCATCAGCAGCGTGTCGCCGCTCTGGCTGGCGAGCACGCGGTCGAAGACCTGCAGCATGAAGATCGCGGGCACCAGCAGCAGCAGGTTGACGAAGAAGGACAGGCCGGCGACGTGCAGCAGCGGGCGGCGCAGGAGGGATGCAAGGGGTTGGTTCATGCCGGCGATAAAGTGTTGGCGCATGCTAGGGGCGCGTGGCCGGCCGACGCGGCAGGAAGTCACGGCCACAGGCGCTGCGCCTGGCGCTCCCGCGAGTCGGGGGGTGCCGGGGCGCAGGTCTGTTCGCGTCCTGTTTCGCTCAGGGGCCGGGCGGCGGGCCGAACACGAAGTTGGCGCTGGTCAGCGCCAGCCCGGTCGATCAGCGTCGCGAACTGCACCGCCGCGCCGGCGCGCCGCCGTCGGCGTCGTAGAACAGCGGCCCGGTGGCAGGGTCGAGACGATGTTCGCGCTGTCGGCCGATCGACCCCGGCGCTGGCAACGTCGAACTGTGGCCGCCAGCGGCTGCTGTCGGCGAGCAGCGCGAACGGCCCGGCGGCATCGCTGCCAGCAGCACGTGTCGATGTTGGCGGTCGAAGTCGGAGAAGTGTCGACGTTGCCGGCGCCCAGCGTCCGTGCCAAAGACGAAGGTGTCGTTGCCGGCTGCCACCGGTGAGCACGTCGTTGCCGGTGCCGCCGTAGAGCGTGTCGTTGCCCGCCGTGCCATACGAGCGACGTCGTTGCCGGTGCCGCCGAAAATATGGTCGTTGCCCTGGTTGCCCGTACAGCGTGTCGATGCCGCCGTCGCCGAACGCCGCGTCGGCGCCGGCCAGCGGAAGGTGTCGCCGCCGCCATCGCCGTCGAAGTAGTTGATCGTCTGGCCGGATCGACGTCGTGCTGGTGACGATTCAGAAGACCTCGCCGTCTGCGTGGCGGCGACCGCGCCGTCGCTGACCTGGACCTGCAGCTGTAGTAGCTTCGCCGGCCTCGCTCGGACCGCCCGCCGCCTTCGAAGTCGAGCAGAGACAACGTCTGCGCGCGCTGACGGTGACGTCTGGGGCCGCGTCCGACCGCGAAGGCGCCGCGCCGAGTTCTGTCGGTCAGCAGCGGTAGGTCGCGCACGCCAATGGCTCGGGACCGCTACCTGCCGACAGCGTCGCCGGCGAAGCGTCCGTTCGGGACGTTGATCGGTGACCGCGCAGCGAACACCGTGTCGGCACGAGGTCCGTGGCCGCGTCGTCTGCCGTGCCGTTGATCGTCACCTGCACCTCTTGCGTGTCGCTGCCGCCGTGGCCGTCGGACGAGGTGACGTCGTAGTCAGCACGAGCGACTGGCCCGCGCTCGAGGAAGTCGAAGGCCTGCGCGCCCGAGTTGAAGTTCCAAGTCAGGTTGTTGGCGTCGCCGCTGTCGGCCGCCAGGCCACTGGTCGGCGAGACGGTGAGCATGCCGAGCACGCTGGCGGCGCCAGGCCGCCGGTGGTGCCGGCCAGCGTGACGCGCGGTGACGCGGACGAGACGGTGTCGGTGGTGTCGGCATCGGCACCGTCAAGCGTGCCGCTGCGGCCAAGGGTCGTGTTGGTCTCGGTCAGCGACGCTGCCGCGCTGTCGGTCGGCACGCACCTGATGTCCGGCGCGTCGTTGGTGCCGGTGATCGTGACGCTGACGCTGCGCGGCACGTGCCGCCCTGGCCGTCTTGCACGTTGAAGCTGAAGGTCTGGACCCGGGTCTGTCCGGCGGCGAGAAACTCCACCGCGGCCGCGGCGACGCTGTAGTGCCAGGTGACGACGCCGCCGAGGCCGCTGCCTGTCGGTCCGTGGTCACGGCGGCGATCGAGGCTGCCCAGCGCGCCGGCCGACGGCGTCACCGCGCCGACGCTGTGCACGTCGGTGAGGTTGACGTCGGTGAAGGCGATGGTGCCGCTGTCGGTCAGGTTGCCGGCCGGCGTCGAGCGCTTCGGTGACGGCGCCGGTGACATTGGCCGCTGCCACGACGGGTGCATCGTTGGTGCCGGTCATCGTGATCGTCACGGCGTGCTGCGCCGTGCCGTCGATGCTGGTGACGTTGTAGGTCTCGGTCACGAGTCAGTCGGTGTTGAGTGACTGCGCGGCGCCAGTTGGCGACGCTGAAGGTCCAGGCGCCGTGCCGCGTCGGAAGCTGGCGGCGTAGCTGCCGACGGCCGTAAGATCCGCCGAGGGCGCTCCGGATCGGCTGCGACGTGGCGCTGTTCAGGTTGTCGACGGTCGCTGCGTCGGTCAGCGTGCCGCTGGTGGTGAGCGCCGGGCGTTGGTCCTCGGTCACGGCCGCACTGACGTCGGCGCTGCTGACGTCGGCGTGTCGTTGGTGCCGGTGAGCGTGATCGTCAGCGTGCTGTGCTCGACGCGCCGTGCTGCGTCGGTGACGTTGTAGCGGCGTCACGTCCACGGTCAGCGCCCTGAGCCAGGTGCTGGTAAGCGGTGTTGGCGGCATCGAAGCTGTAGCTGCCGTCGGCGTTGATGCGAAGGCCCGGCGCACCGGCGCCGATCGGCGTGAAGGTGAGGTCGGCGCCGTCATCGACGTCGCTGTCGTGGTCGCCACCGTGCCGGTGATCGTCGTGTCTTCGTTGGCCGCGTGGTGTCGGCGCTGCTGACACGGCTGCGTCGTTGGTGCCGGTCATCGTGATCGTCACGCGTGCTGGGCGTGCCGTCCATGCTGGTGTACGTTGTAGCCCGTCACCACGTCGGCGGTCGGCTTGGCAGGTGGTGGAAGGCCGCGTTGCGCGCGTGAAGCTCTAGCTGCCGTCGGTGTCGATCGCAGGCCGCCGACCGCGCCTGTCGTCGCGCGCGGCGTGAAGACGGCGCCGTCGTCGACGTCGCTGCTGGTCAGCAGCCGTGCCGGTCAGCGCCGTGTTTCCAGCCAGCGTGGCGTCGGCTGCTGCCACCGCCGCGTCATTGGTGCCGGTGATCGTGATCGTCACCGTGCTCGTGCGCAGCGCCGTGCACGCTCGGTGACGTTGTAGGTCGGCCACCAAGTCGGTCGGTCGCGCTTGGCAGGTGCTGGAAGGCCGCGTTGCCGGTCGAAGATGTAGCTGCCGTCGGTATCGATCGTCAAGCCGGCCGATCGCGCCCGTCGTTGCGCGTAGGTGTAGATCGGCGCTGTCATCGACATCGCTGTCGTTGGTCGCGACCGTGCCGGTGATCGTCGCGCTTCGGTCCGGCAGTGGTGTCGGCGACTGCGACCGGCGTGTCGTTGGTGCCGGTGATCGTGATCGTGAGCGTGCTGGTGTGAGCGCGCCGATGCTCGTCGGTGACCTTGTAGTCTCGGCCACCAAGTCGGCGGTGACACTTGCCAGGTGGTGGTAGGCAGCAGTTGGCGTCGAAGCTGTAGCTGCCGTCGGCGTTGATGCGCAGGCCAGCCGACCGGCGCCGCTCGGCGTGAAGGTCAGTTCGGCGCCGTCATCGACATCGCTGCTGGTCGGCAACGCTGCCGGTGATGCGCCGCGTCTTCGGCCCGCGTTGACGTTGGCCGCTGACGACGGCGCGTCGTTGGTGCCGGTGAGCGTGATCGTCAGACTGGTGCTCGAGCGCGCCGTGATGGTCGGTGACGTTGTAGCGTCGCACGACATCGGTCGTGCGCGCTGTTGAGGTGCTGGTAGGCGGCTTGCTCGCGTGAAGCTCTAGCTGCCGTCGGCGTCGATGCGAGGCCGGCCGACCGCGCCGACCGTGGCGTAGGTCGAGAACGGCGCTGTCGTCGGCATCGCCGTCGTTGGTCGCCACCGTGCCGCTGATGGTCACTTCAGCGCCGGTGTTGGCATCGAGCGACTGGCGCTGCTGACGTCGTCGTTCGTGCCGGTGATCGTGATCGTCAACGTGCTTCGGCGTGCCGTGATGTCGTGACGTTGTAGCTCGGCCACCAAGTCAGCGGTGTTGAGGTGGTGAAGGCCGCGTTGTTCGCGTGAAGGTCTAGCCGCCGTCTGCGTCGATGGCAAGCTGCCGATCGCGCCGACGTCGCGCTCGGCGTAAGGACGTGTTCGGGTCATCGACATCGCTGCTTGGTCGCCGCTGGTGCCGGCGCCGCGTTGGTCTCGGCCAGCGTTGGTGTCGGCGCGCTGCGACCGCCGCGTCGTTCGTGCCGGTGATCGTGATCGTCACCGTGCTCGGCGTGCCGTCGATGCTGGTGACGTTGTAGGTCTCCGTCACCGAGTCAGCGGTGTTGAGGTGGTCGAAGGCGTTGTTCGCAGTGAAGGTCCAGGCGCCGGCGGCGTCGATGGCGAAGGCGCCGATCGCGCCCGTCGTCGCGCTCGGCGTGAAGGTGTTGTCCGGGTTGTCAACGTCGTTGCTGGTCAGCGTGCCGCTGGCGGTCAGCGCCGCATCGGTCTCGGCCAAGTCTGCGTGGCGCTGCTGACGATCGCGGCGTCGTTGGTGCCGAGGATGTTGATCGTGACGCTGGTGTGCGTGCCGTCGGCGCTGACAACGTCGAACGTGTCGGTGTAGGTCTGGCCGGCGACGAATTCGTCATGCGCCGAGCCGGCGCTGTACGTCCAGGCGCCGGCGGCATCGATGCTGAAGCTGCCGTAGCTGCCGGCGGTAGCGGCCTGCGCAACAAAGGTCGCGGGGCTGTCGACGTCGCTGATGGTCAGCACACCGCTGGTGGCGAGCGGCGCGTTGGTCTCGTTGAGATCGCGCACGTCGGCGCTCAGCACCGCTGCATCATTGCTGCCGGTGATGGTGACGCTGATGACCTGCGTCGTGCCATCGGCGGTGGCGACGGTGACGCTGTCGGTGTAGGTCTGCCCGGCGACGAATTCGTCATGGGCGTTGTTCATCGTGTAGGTCCAGGTGCCTGCGGCATCGATGCTGAAGCTGCCGTGGCCGTTGGTGCCGGCAATGCCGGTCTGCGCGACGAAGGTCGCCGGGCCATCGACGTCGGTGGCGTTGAGGTCGCCGCCGATGCTCTGCGCCGCGTCGGTCTCGGTCAGCGCTGCCGTGCTCTGGCCGCTGATGACCGCGGGGTCGTTGCTGCCGGTGATGGTGACGGTGAAGCTCGCCGTCTGTGTCGAGCTGCCATCGACGTTGTTCTGCAGCACGGTGTAGGTGAAGGTCTGGCTCACCGTCTCGCCGGCGGCCAGCGCGTCGGCGGCGCCGGCATCGACGGTCCAGCTGCCGTTGGCGTTGATCGTCACCGTGGCGCCGTAGAGCGCGGCCGAGGTGAAGGTGGCGCCGGGCGCCAGGCTGGTGGCGCCGGCGCTCCAGCCGGTGATGCTGAGCGTGTCGCCGGCACCCGCGCCGTCGTTGGCCAGCAGGTTGCCGTTGGTGCCGGCGGCTGTGGCGGCTTCGTCTTCGGCCAGCGTGACGGCGTTGTTGCCCGGGCTGATGACGCTGAAGGTGGTTTCGCCGATCTTGGCCGAGCCGCTGCGCGCGCTCTCGAAGACGCCGTCGCCGTTGCTGTCCAGACCCACCGAGGTGATGCGCGCACCGAAGGCGACGTTGCTGAAGTCGGACAGGTCGAGCCCGCCGGCAGCGCTGGTTTTCAGGGTGAAGCTGAAGGCGCGGATGTCGTCGCCGTGGCCGATGCCGGCGCTGCCGAACTCGACGCCGACGTCGTAGCCGCCGCCGTCGCCGAGCAGGCCCTGCATGTTGGCGCCGTTGCCGAGGTCCTTGATCGTGTCGTTGCCTTGCTGCAGCTCCGTCAAACCAGCCGCGGCGACGACGCTGAGCGTGCCGATCAGCGACTCATCGGCGATGTCGAAGAACAGGCCGCGCAAGTCGCCGACATAGCCGTTCAACTGCGTGACATCGATGGTCACGCTGCCGTCGGCGTTTTCGGTAATCACCAGGCGCACCGTCGGCACGTTGCCGCCGGTCGAACTGTCGTTGATGAGAAAGGTCATCGAGGCCATGGTTTGCTCTTTCGGTTGCGCAGACGGTTGTGAAGGGCACGAGGCACGCAGGCCGGCCTCGGGCGGATTGGCGGCATCCTAGGAGCGCCTGACACCTGCCTGCACCCCCGAAGCCGACAGCGCCACCACGAAGCGGGGGGAGCCGCTGCGGCCGCGATTACAGCGCTCGGGGGGCGGCGCCGCGCGCTGCGATCACGCCAGCAACTGCAGCAGCAACTCCACACGCGCCTGCACCGGCGACAGCGCGCCGGCCGAGCGCAACAGCGCACTGCCGATCACCGGGCCGGCGGCGCAGCGCGTGCTGCGCAGCACCAGCACGCCGGCGGCTTGCGCGCGCAGCAGTGCGGCCTCGAGATCGCGGTGCAGCGTGCCGTTGCCGGTGCCGGCGGCAACGATGCCGTGCACGCCTTGCGCCAGCAGCGCATCGACCAGCAGGCCGCTCGCGCCCGCGTGATTGATGACGATCTCGACGCGCGGCCACGCGGCGGCGTCGCGGGCGATGTGCGCCAGCCCGAGCGCGGCGCAACGCGGCGCCTCGCGCCACCAGCGCAGCCTGCCCTCTTCGATCGCGGCCAGCGGGCCCGCGTCGCCGGCGGCAAAGGCATCGATGCGGTAGCTGTGCACCTTGCGCACTTCGGCGCCGGCCCAGACGCGGCCGGCCACGGCCACGAGCACGCCGCGGGCCTGCGCATCGCGTGCCGTGCAGACGGCCTCGAACAGGTTCTGCGGTCCGTCGGCGGCCACCGAGGTTGCCGGCCGCATGGCCGCCGTCAGCACCAGCGGCTTGAAGGGGGCCAGCACGCGGTGCAGGAAGTACGCCGTTTCTTCGAGCGTGTCGGTGCCGTGCGTGACCACCACGCCGGCCACATCGGCGCGCGCGAGGTGGTGGGCCGCGCGCGCGGCCAGCGCCTGCCAGGTGGCGACATCCATGTCCTTGCTGTCGATCTGCGCGATCTGCTCGCACTCGAGGTCCTGCTCGCGCAGCGCGGGCACGGCAGCGACGAGGTGGCCGATGCCGATCTGCGCGGCCGTGTAGCCCACCGCGTCGTCGGCGCTCGCCGCGGTGCCGGCGATCGTGCCGCCGCTGCCGAGGATGACGATCGTGCTTGCCATGATCTGCTATCTGGACAAAAATACAGCCACTGGACAAACTCCCAGGCTGCCACCTGAGCGGCCCCACGCCATGGAAGAACACGCCAAGCTTACCGACCGCCAGCAGCAGATTCTCGATCTGGTGCAAAGCGCCATCGCCCGCACCGGCGCCCCGCCGACGCGCGCCGAAATCGCAGCGGAGTTGGGTTTCCGCTCGCCCAACGCCGCCGAGGAGCATTTGCAGGCGCTGGCGCGCAAGGGCGTGATCGAGCTCATCGGCGGCACCTCGCGCGGCATCCGCCTGCGGCCCGACGCGCTGAAGAAGGTCAACCAGATGCGCGGCAAGCAATTCATGCTGCCGCTGCCGAGCCTGTCGCAGCTGAACCTGCCGCTGGTCGGCCGTGTGGCCGCCGGCAGCCCGATCCTGGCGCAGGAGCATGTCGAGCAGACCTACGTCGTGGAAGCGTCGATGTTCCCGCGCCGCCCCGACTACCTGCTGCGCGTGCGCGGCATGAGCATGCAGGGCGCCGGCATCATGGACGGCGATCTGCTGGCGGTAAAGCAGAGCAAGGACGCTACCAACGGCCAGATCATCGTCGCGCGCATCGGCGACGAGGTCACCGTCAAGCGCTTCAAGCGCGTGCGCAACCACATCGAGCTGCACGCCGAGAACCCGGATTTCGAGCCGATCATCGTCAAGCTGAGCGATGCCGAAGTGTTTGCGATCGAAGGTCTGGCGGTCGGCCTCATCCGCAACACGATGCTGATGTGATCGTGGCCGCGGCAAAGAAGCGCGCCGGGTACGTGCTCTACGGCAGCCGCAACTCCGGCTCGGCAGCCGTCGAGGCGGCGCTGGAGATGGCCAAGGCGCCGTACCGCATCGTCGATGCGGCCACGTGGCGCAAAAAGGACGACGCGGCCACGTTCGCGCAGTTGCAGCGCGCCAACCCTTTGCATCAGATCCCGACGCTGGTCTGCGCCGACGGCACGGTGCTGAGCGAAAGTGCGGCCATCCTGATTCACCTCGGCCTCGTGCACCCACGCGCCAGGCTGCTGCCGGCCGCCGCCTCGCAGCGCGCGCAGGCGATCCGCGCGCTGGTTTTCGTCGCTGCCAACTGTTATGCCGCCATCGGCATCCTCGACTACCCCGAGCGCTGGCACGGCAAGGGCGACAAGGCGGCCGATGAACGATTGCGCAAAGGCGCGCGGCGGCGGCTGCACAAGCTGTGGTGCGTGTTTGCCGACAGCTTTGCTGCCGAAGAGCAAGTAGAACGCTTCCTTTTCGGTGCGCAACCCGGCGCCGCCGACCTGCTGGCCGCCGTGGTCTCGCGCTGGTCGGGCGCTCGCAAGCATCTGGCCAAACAACGGCCGGCGTTTCACGCGCTGCTCGAACGCATTGAGGCCCATCCCAGCATCGCGCCGGTGATCGCGCGGCATTGGGGCGCGGGCCCGGTGCAGGGACCGTGACCGTGGTGCGCATCAAGTCGCCCAAGGCCACGCGCGCCGAAGACTGCACCGTGCTCGAGCACCTGCCCAACATCGGCCCGTCGCTGGCCGCCAACCTGCGCCTGATCGGCGTGCGCACGCCGCGCGAATTGCAAGGCCGCGACGCGTTTGTGCTCTACCAGAAACTCAACGCCGCCACCGGCGCGCGCAACGATCCTTGCGTGCTCGACACCTTCATGGCGGCCGTCGATTTCATGAACGGCGCCGCGCCGGCCCCGTGGTGGGCCTACACGGCGCAACGCAAGGTTTTGTACGGCTCGGTTTAGGGGACGCACGATGACCACACTCCAACACGCCGTCGGCACTTTCACCGTGCAAATGAAGCCGCAAGGCGAGCCCGCCGCGCTGCCCGAGGGTGCAACGCCGCTGGGCCGAATGTCGCTCGACAAGGTCTTCAGCGGCGACATGGCCGGCAGCAGCGCAGGCGAAATGCTGACCGCCGTGACGCCGACCGCTGGCTCGGCCGGCTATGTGGCGATCGAGCGCTTCATCGGCAGCGTGCACGGCCGCGACGGCAGCTTCGTGATGCAGCACAGCGGCACCATGAGCAAACGCGGCGGCCAACAGCTCTCGATCAAGGTCATTCCGGACTCGGGCAGCGGCGCGTTGCGCGGCATCGAAGGCCAGTTCCTGCTCAAGATCGAAAACGGCCAGCACCACTACGAGCTGCAGTACTCGCTGCCGGAAACGCCAATCACATGAGAGCAACCGCAGCACTTGCCATCGACGCCATCGCGCCGCGTATTGCGACCGTGCGCAGCCAGCGCGTCATCCTCGACGGTGATCTGGCGGCACTCTACGACGTGGAGACAAAGCGCTTCAACGAGGCCGTGAAGCGCAACCTCGAACGATTCCCGGCGGACTTCATGTTCGTGCTGACGCAGGAAGAGTCGGCGAGTCTTTAAGGTCGCAAATTGCGACCTTAAAAGCGGGCCGCGGTCGACACCGCAAATACCTGCCTTAGCGTTGGACAGTCGGGCGTGAGCCGCCGCTCAGTGCGAGCGCACACCGATCGCCAGCAGCGCGCGGTCGGCGCTGGTGCGGTGCCAATCGCGCTCGCGCCGCTCCAGGTCAGCCAGGTTGTGCGATTGGGCGAGGTAGGCCTCGAGGTTGTCCTGGTCGTTGGCGGCCAGCGAGGAGAAGAACGAACGCAGGACTTGCAATGTGGTTTTCATGATTCGGGTTTGATTTGCGGGTTAACCCTTAATGTAGGCCACCAACTTCCACATTGACCCCAAATTATTCCGCAATGCGGAATCTAGGCGCGCCTCTCTTTGGATTGCCGCACGGTCTTGTGCCGAAGTTGGCACAGCACGGCGGGACTGAGTCTGATCTCAGGGCTGCAACAGCAGCGAGTGCGCCCGCGTGTTCTGCGGGTTCCACAGCCGCACGTACTCCACCCGCGCCCAGTCCGCGGCGAACGAGCGGTAGTGCGCCAGCCACGGCAGCCCCGACTGCCCGCTCGAATGCATCACGCGGGACTGCGACAAGTCGCCCAGGTCGTAGATGGCGCGCATCGACGCCGCGTGCTCGTTCAAGTACAGCTCGCCGGTGGTCGCATCAGGCTTGACGCTCACACGGCCGACGTTGAGCGTGTAGCTGTCACCGCCGGTCGGCGCGCGCAGCTCGAACAGCGGCGCCAGTGGCTTGAAGCGCGAGAACGGCCGGTGTTCGCTGCGCGCGATGTGCGCGTCGCCCCAGCGCCAGGCCGACACGTCGCCGCCGAAGCGCACCTGCAACTCACCCAGCGCGCGCGTCAGCGCAACGCCGCTCAGCTGCTCGCAGGTTTCTGCTTTGTCGGGCGTCGTCTTGTCGTCGCACCACCAGGCGTCGTTGCGTTCGAGCACGCCGTCGAGCGCATCGCGAAAACTGCGCGCACCGAGCACACGCTCGTACACCACCGGGCCGCCGAGCTCGTCAGTGAAAACCGCGCGCACGAGCTGGCGCGACCAGGCCGAGAAGATCAGCGGTGCGGCGGCGTCGGCTTTCATGTCGCCGTTGAAGTCCTTCAGCACGCGCTGGGCCGCAGCCGCCAGCGCATGCTCCGAGCGCGCGCGCTGCAGCCATGGCAGCACACGCTGCGTCGCCAGCGACAGCACATCGGCCTGCATCGCCGCCATGTCGTCGATGCCATGTTTGTCGCGCGCGCGCAGCAACTGCTCGATGCGCTGCTGGCGGTACGGCGCGGCCCATTCGCTGGTCAGGTAGTGCGGGTAGTCGCGGCCGTGGATGCGCTGGTTGGCGCTGGCGATCCAGCCGCGCGCCGGCTGCGTTTCGCGCGGCGTTTGCGCCGCCGCAATGAAGCCGTCCCAGTCGTAGCGCGCGTCCCAGCCCGGCGCCGGCACGAGGCCCATCAGATCGTTGTCGCGCTTCCTCAGCGGCACGCGGCCGGGCGAAACCACGGCGATCTGCCCGGCGCGGTCGGCCACCACCATGTTCTGCATCGGCGTGGCCCACAGGCGCGTCGCCACCTCGACGAACTCGGCGGCGGACTTCGCACGGCCCATCGCCAGCCCGGCTGCGATCGGGTCGCTGTCGGCATCGAGCGCCGTCCAGCGCATCGCGATGCCATACGGCGCGTTGCCCTCGGTGCCCGCGACCTCGCCGGCCACACCGCCGGCGTCCGAGATCATCGGCCCGTGGCGCGACACGCGCACAACCAGGTTCTCGGCCGGCGCGCCCTTGACGCGGATGTCCTCCGACACGCCCGCCACGCGCTCCCAGCCGTGCGGCGTCTGCACCTGCATCGGGTCGTCGGGCTTGAAGCGCTCCAAGTACAGGTCCTGCACGTCGGGGCTGGTGTTGGTGAAACCCCAGGCGATGTGTTCGTTCTGGCCGAGCACCACGCCGGGCAAACCGGGCATCGTTGCGCCGGCCGACTTGAAGCCGTTGGCGCCGCTGACTTCGATGCGCGCCAGATACCACAGCGCCGGCGCCGTCATCTTCAGGTGCGGGTCGTTGGCCAGCAGCGGCTTGCCGCTGGCCGTGTGCGTGCCGGCGACGACCCAGTTGTTCGAGCCCACGCCTTCGATGCCCGAGGGCGGCGCGATGGCCTGCAGGTGATCGATCCGCTGCGCCGACAACGCGGTGAGCGAGCCGCCCAGCTTCAACGAGCGCAGCAGCGCCGCATAGTCGGCGGTGGCCAGCGGCGCTTCACCGGGATACGGCGGCAGCAGCTCGTTGATGCGCTCCACCGGCAGCGTCAACGCCAGCCGCGCGCGCAGCAACTCGGTGTTCCAGTTGGCGCCCAGATCCCACGCCATCATGATCGCCCAGGCCAGGCTGTCCACCGGCGTCCAGTCTTCCACGGCCACGCCGAGGAGCAGCATCTCCGGCGGCCGCGCCAGCAGGTGCTCGCGCTGCCAGGCGTTGATGCCCGCCGCGTAGGCTTGCAGCACGCGCTTCGATTCATCGCCGAGCCGATTCCACTGCGCCTGCGCGGCGCGGCGCACGCCGAGCGCGCGCAGGAACTTGTCGTTGTCGAGCGCTGCGCGGCCGAAGGTTTCGGCCAGGCGCCCGCTGCCGATGCGGCGGTGCGTCTCCAACTGCCACAGCCGGTCCTGGGCATGCGCGAAGCCCAAACCGAAGGCGGCATCTTCGACGCTCGCGGCACGGATCGTCGGGACGCCGTGCCGATCGCGATCGATGGCGAGCGCCGCGCCGATGCCGCCGACGCGCAACGCGCCGTCGTGCTGTGGCGTGGCACGCCACAGGTAGGCGGCCAGCGCCGCCGACGCGAGCAAGAGCAGCATCGCCAACGCGATGGCGATGCGGCGCAGCCAGGGCCTCATCGGCCGAGGAAGTCGCCCTTGCCCACCTCGACGCCCGCATGCCGCAGCAGCGCATAGGCCGTCGTCGCATGGAAGAAGAAGTTCGGCAGCGCGGCTTCCTTCAAGTACGCCTCGCCCTTGAACTCGAGCGCGTCGCCGCTGCGCATCGGGATCGTGATCTTGCGCTCTTCGCTGCCATCGACCTGCGACGCCGGAATCGTCT
Source organism: uncultured beta proteobacterium (assembly GCA_963732625.1). Taxonomy (GTDB): domain Bacteria; phylum Pseudomonadota; class Gammaproteobacteria; order Burkholderiales; family Burkholderiaceae_C; genus CADEEN01. The sequence continues at coordinate 91,978 of CAVTAM010000004.1, forward strand.
TCACGTAGTCGATCGTCTTCTGGATGCGTGCGCGCAGCTCGCCGATCGTCGCTTCGTTGTCGTCCCACTTCGGCACCTCCAGGCCGGCCAGCCGCGCCATCGTGCCCTTGGCGAAGTCGCAGGCCACCTGCACCTGGCGCGTGAAGGTCAGCATGTCGGGAGCCAGACGCAGGCCGAGGTAGTTGCCGGCGTCGAACTTGCGCGCCGCGGCGTGGGCCTCGGCCTTGTCGAGCCAGCGCAGCATGTTGCCGAGCATCTTGAGGAAGATCGGCGCGCTGGCCGAGTGCATGGAGATCGTCATGAGGGTTCCTGTTTCCGAATGTGGCGGGCGATGGTAGCGCCGAGGCAGAATGGCGCCCGCAGCTTGAAGCCTCCGGGCTCCCTTTGTGAACATCATCATCCTCGACGACTACCAGGACGCCGTGCGCAAGCTGAAGTGCTCGGCCAAGCTCGAACGCCTGCAGGCCAAGGTCTTCACCAACAACGTCAAAGGCATCGGCCAACTCTCGGTGCGCCTGCGTGACGCCGAAGTCTTGGTGCTGATCCGCGAGCGCACCGCGTTCCCGCGCCAGTTGCTCGAGAAGCTGCCGAAGTTGAAGCTGCTCGCGCAGACCGGCCGCGTCGGGCCGCACATTGACGTCGAGGCCTGCACCAAGCTCGGCATCGCCGTGGCCGAAGGCGTCGGCGACCCGACCGCGCCGGCCGAGTTGACCTGGGCGCTGATCATGGCGGCGATGCGCCGCGTGCCGCAGTACATCGGCAACCTGAAGCATGGCGCGTGGCAGCAGTCGGGCCTGCGGGCCGCGGCGATGCCGCCGAACTTTGCGCTCGGCATGCGCCTGTCGGGCAAGACGCTCGGCGTCTGGGGCTACGGCCGCATCGGCCAGCGCGTGGCCAACTACGGCAAGGCATTCGGCATGAAGGTGGTGGTGTGGGGCCGCGACGCTTCGCGCGAGAAGGCGGTGGCCGACGGCCACACTGCGGCGGCGGGCCGCGAGGCCTTCTTCGAGCAGTGCGACGTGCTGTCGCTGCACCTGCGCCTGGTGCCCGAGACACGCGGCATCGTCAAGCTCGAAGACCTGGTGCGCATGAAATCGACGGCGCTGTTCGTCAACACCTCGCGCGCCGAACTCGTGGTCGAGAACGCACTCGTCTCGGCGTTGAACCGCAGCCGCCCCGGCATGGCGGCGGTCGATGTCTTCGAGAGCGAGCCGATCCTGCAGGGACATCCGCTGCTGCGCCTGGAAAACGCCGTCTGCACGCCGCACATCGGCTATGTCGAGATCGACACCTACGAGCAGTACTTCGGCGCCGCGTTCGACAACGTCGTCGCCTTCGTCAACCAGCAGCCGACGAACATCGTCAATCCCGAAGCCCTCCGAGTGCTTCGTTGAGCGAGCGCCTCGAAGGTGATGCGCCGCGCTCCGCGGCCGAACTCTTCTGGGCCTTCACCTCGCTGGCGCTGCAAGGCTTCGGCGGCGTGCTGCCGGTGGCGCAGCGCGAACTGGTGGAGAAGCGCGGCTGGCTGACGCGCGAGGAGTTCGCCGAAACGCTCTCGGTCGGCCAGGTGCTGCCGGGGCCGAACATCGTCAACATGGCGCTGATGATCGGCGACCGCTACTTCGGCTGGCGCGGCGCCTTCGCGGCGCTGGCCGGCATCCTCGCCGCGCCGCTGGTCATCGTGCTCGTGCTGGCATCGCTGTATGCGCAGATCGCCGCCACGCCGATGGCCGCCGGCGCGATCCGCGGCATGGGCGCGGTGGCGGCCGGCTTGATCTTCGCGATGGCGATCAAGCTCGCACCGACGCTGAAGAAGAACCCGCTGCCGCTGGCGCTGTGCGCCGCAGCCACGCTCGCCACCTGGGCGCTGGTCGGCGGCTGGCGCGTGCCGCTGGCCTGGGTCGTGCTTGGCCTCGGCGGTGCGATGGTGGGCTTTGCTGCGTGGTGGCTGCGGCGTCCGACATGAGCGCCCCTTGCTCACTGCGTTCGCGTCCACCGAGGGGAGCGTCGTCGCCTTGGGGCGGCCCGGCGGCGACGGCATGAGCACGTTTTCGTCGGCCGATTGGTGGCCGCTGTTCGCGCACTTCCTCGCCATGTCGATGCTCGCCGTCGGCGGCGCGCTGACGACGACGCCCGAGATCCATCGCTTCGTCGTCGAGCAGCGCGGCTGGCTCGGCGACGCGCAGTTCAGTGCGTCGATCGCGCTGGCGCAAGCCGCGCCGGGCCCGAACCTGCTCTTCGTGCCGGTGCTCGGCCACGCCATCGCCGGCCTGCCCGGCGCGCTCGTCGCCCTGGCCGGCATGCTGCTGCCGAGCACGACGCTGGCGCTGTTCGCCTCGCGCTGGGGCCGCAAGCGCCGCGACACGCTCGGCGTGCGCGCCTTCGTCGCCGGCATGGCGCCGCTGACGATCGGCCTGCTGCTGGCCGCCGGCACCGTGCTCGCCGCGCCGCTGGCCACGCATGCCGGCGCGGCGGTGTTGGTGGCGGCGACCGTGCTGCTGTCGGTGACGACGAAGATCAGCCCGGTGTGGTTGATCGCGGCGGGCGCCGTCGTCGGTGCCGCGACTGGCTTGTAGCCGCTACAGCCGGATCGCGCCGCGCATGAAAGCGGCTTCCTGACGCTTGCGCACGCGCGCGAGCAGCGCGCGGTGCAGTCGCGGCACAGGCGATCGCGGCGCTTCGAGCGGCAGGCTGTTCTGCACCACCTTCGCCACGGCCGGCAACGAGGCTTGCAAGCGCTGCACGAACGTGTCGCGAAAGTCCTCCATGCGCAGCGCGCCATGCCAGTGCAGCAGCAGCGCGCGCTCGTAATGCGACGGCGGGTACAGCGCTTCGTACATCGGCTCGGCGTGAAAGTTGTAGTGCGCATCGAGCGCCATGAAGCCGCCGCGCCACGTCGCCGCGGCAATCGAGAAGATGATCTGCTCGTGCAGGAACATCGTCGGGTCGTCCTTGGGCATGACGCGCAGCGCGTAGAGTTTTTCGAACAGCTCGAGGTAGCGCTGCGCAAAACCCGAGCCGCGATGAAAACGAAAAACGCCGGAGTTGCACTGCAGGCGGATGCGTTTGCCGCTCGGCCCGGCCGTGGTGAAGGGCACGCCTTGCGGCAAGCCGGCGCCTTCGGCCAGCGCCTGCCAGAACGGCTCGAAGCGGTCGCCGGGGCCCGTGCTGACGGGGCCGAGTTCTTCGACGCAGGCCAGAACTTCCTGCGCGTCGTGCTGCGGCGCGTCGAGCGCGCTCGGCTCCTGGATAACGAGCACGTCGGCGTCGAGCCAGACGATGTGTTTCGTCTTCGCCGCTTCATCTGCGATGACGGCGGCCTGCGGCTTGTTGGCGAAGCCGAGCCAGCTGAAGCGGTGCTGCAGCGGCCGTTTGATGTAGGTCACCTGCAGCTTGTTCAGCTCGCGCAAGGTGCTGCTCGCAATCGACGGCCCCGAGCGCGGCTGGATCGCCAGCACCGGGCACTGCGCAAATCGGCCGCCGAAAGCGCGCAGTGTGCGAACCATCAGCACCACCTCCGGTTCGAGCCGGCCCGACTCGATGCAGGTGTAGATCGTCGTCTCGCTCGTCATCGGCTCCTTTGCCGCACCACTTCGTACAAGCACACCCCCGCGGCCACCGACACGTTCAGGCTTTCCACCGCGCCGGCCATCGGAATCCTGACCAGCGCATCGCAGGTGCTGCGCGTCAACTGGCGCAGGCCCCGGCCTTCGGCGCCGAGCACCAGCGCCACGGGACCGGAGAGGTCAACGTCGTAGAGCGTCTGCTCGGCGTCGTCGGCCAGGCCGATCACCTTGACGTCGCGCTCCTTCAATTCGGTGAGGGCGCGCGACAGGTTGGTGACCATCAGGTACGGCACTGTTTCGGCGGCGCCGCTGGCGACCTTGGCCACCGTCGCGTTGAGCCCCACCGCATGGTCCTTCGGCGCGATCACCGCGTGCACACCGCTGCCGTCGGCCACGCGAAGACAAGCGCCGAGGTTGTGCGGATCGGTGACACCGTCGAGCGCCAGCACCAGCGGCGGTGTGCCCGCTTCGTCGAGGATGTCGTCGAGCGAATGCCGCGCCGGCAAGCGCTCTACGAGCGCAACCACACCTTGGTGACGGTCGTTGCCGGCAAGTTTGGACAGGCGTGCATCGTCGCTGTCCACCACCTTGGCCCCCGCCTCGGTGGCGCGCTGCGCAAAGGTGCGCATGCGCGCGTCGCGGCGCTGCGTGTCGAGATGCACCTCGACCACGCTGTCGGGCGCGGTCTTCAGGCGAACGGTGACGGCGTGAAAGCCGAAGAGCACATGGCGGGTCATGCCCGCGATGTTAGGGCAGCGCTGAAGAGGTCTACGCGGATGCGCGCGCCCTGGTTTGGGAGGGGCTGCAAGGCGCGAACCGCAGCCATAGCTCGAGCTATGGCGAGGATTCGCAACGCCGCAGACCGCCCAAAGCAGGGATGCGCGCGCCGCGAGAGACCTCTTCAGCGTTGCCCAGGGTCAGGCCTGCACGTTGACTGCGTGCGCAGGTGCAGCGGGCGCGACGGCTTGGGCCAACCGCTGCGCGGCGTTGTCGGGCGACTGGCTGCTTTGCACTTGCTGCCCCAGCGCGCGCTGCAACGAAGCCAGCACCTCGATCACGCGCGAGCTCGGCACCTGCATCAGGTGCACTGCGGCCGTGGCCGGCGTCAGCGGCTTGGGCATGTCGGGCAAAACCGCTGCCACGGCCGGCGCTCGGCGTTCACTCGCGCGCGACGCAAGCGCAGCGGTGGGGCTGACGGCGGTGATGGTGGACATGCGGCGATCCTTCGAAAAGCGACGCCGCCCTCAATGGCCTGCGCGCGTTGTCGTGTAGATCGGCAGGCCGGCGCGCGGCTTGAGCGCCGTATTCGTGCGCAATGTCACGCCGCGTTCAGCGCGTCAGCGCGAGCCAGGCCAGGATGGCGCCGATCAGCAGCGGCTGATGCAGCATGTAGAACGACAGCGACCAGCGGCCGAGCAGCGCCATCGGCCGCAGCACGGCCGGCACGGCACCGGCCAAGACGCCGCGCCGCCGCGCCAGCAGCCACTGCCCGGCGGCCAGGCCCCACAGCATCACGCCCAGCCACGGCAGCAGCGGCGCAAAGTCTTCGGTCACCGGCTTGCGCGTCACCAGGCCGATCCAGTGGGTCCAGCGCGTGTCGAAGAACGGGTGTTGCACGAATTGCGGCAGCAGCACGAGCAGCAAGCCGAGCGGCCACAGCCCGCCGCGCAGCGGCGCCGCCACGCGCGCCAGCACGAGCATCACCGCAAAGCCGTGCAGCACGCCGAAGCTGATCCAGCTCTTCGGGAACATCAGCGCCGAGCCGGCCGAGACGAGCAGCGCGCAACCGGCGATCTGCAGCCAGCGTTTCCAGAAGCGGGGCCAGCCCTGCCCGGCATCGAGCGCCACCGCCTGCGACAAGCCGGCGACGGTCATGAACAGCGTGACGATCAGCGCGCGCTGCAGCGTCCAGAACGGGTCGGCATAGAAGTTCTGCACGGGGCTGAGCAGCCGGAAGTGATTCAGGTCGAAGCAGAAGTGAAAGACCGCCATCCAGACGATGGCCGCGCCGCGCAGGGCATCGAGGCGGTCGAAGCGCAGGCCGCTCATGCGTCCACCTTTTCATAGATGTCGGTGAAGCATTCGCCGTTCCACGCGTAGAGCAGCACCGCGGCTTGCAGGCACGCCTTGGCGCCGCGCGGCTTGAACAGGCCGACGCAGTGGCCGGTGGAGCGGCGCACGCTGCGGTAGACCACGCCGGCCGAGCCGCGGCCGTGCAGGGCGCGGCCGAGAGCGCGCGAGGCGCCGTAGTCATCCGGGTCGAAGACGGCGCGCGGCACGCTGCTGGCGGCGCGCAGATCGTGCAGCCGCGCGTCGATGGCCACCTGGTACAGCCGCATCGGCAGGTGCATCGCCTCTTCTTTCGTCGCGGCGAGAAAGCGCGCGTGGTGGTACGCCGTCTCGGCCACCGCCGTCGCACGCTCGCGCGCCGCGTAGAACATGCCGTAGCCGCCGTCCGAGAAGCGGCTGCCGGAGGGATTGACGTGGGTGAACGCCGCCATGATCGGCCCGCTGCCGGCGCCGTAGACGCGGTCTTCGGGGGCGACGAGTTGCACCACGCCGGTCTCGTCGCGCACGCGGTCGTTGGTCAGCGCTTCGAGTGCGTACAGCGCATCGAAGTCGGCCGCGTCGGCGACGCGGTCGTAGAGGTACACGCTCGGATGCCGCGTCGGCACGATGCGGCAGGCCTCGCGCCATTGCACGCGCTTGAGGGACAGGCCGTCGGCAATCTTGGCGGCCGGCGTCAAGACCACCCGCCGCCTCTGGCGGCATCGAGCCAGCGGCGCACGCGCAGCAGATCGCCCACATTGCCGCCGAGCATCAGCGCCAGCGCGCTGCTGCCGCCGAAGGCGCTGTTGGGTTTTTTGATCCAGGCATCGGCAGCTTGCGCCTCGGGCAACAGAATCTGCAGCGCCTTGTAGATGCCGAGCAGCAAGGACAGGCGCTCGAGCGTGTCACGCGTCAGCGCGGCGTGCTGCGGCGACTTGCGCCAGGCGAAGAAGGTGGAGCGCGGCGGCTCGCCGAGCAGGCGGCGTTGCTCGTCGATGCTCAGCGCCCAGTGGTCCGCCATGCGGGCGAAGGCGCGCAAGCCGGCAGCGGCCATCTGGCCGCTGTCCGGCGTGGCTCTTGAAGGTTGGAGGACGGCGCTCATCGGCAACTCTTGAACTGGACGATGTTTCTAGTCTAGTCCAGCACGAGATTGTTGACCAGTGCGGGCGGGGTACTGCCGGAGCGCCGGCGGTGCGGCGCAAACCGAGCCACGTTGCCGAAGAACGTCGATGCGCCACCCAGATCGAGCACGAACACCCGGACAGCGGCCACCTGCATCAACCGTCTCCTTCGACGTCGGATCGAAGGGTCGCCGAGGCCGCTACGATCCGGCGGATGACCACCCCAGCGCACGCACCCGCACGCCGCAGCCCGGAAGAACAAGCCCGTCTCGACGCCGCGCTGACCGATCTGTTCGAGCGCCGCATCACCTTCAACCAGATGCTCGGCCTGGTCATCGAGTCGGCGCGCGCGCCGGCGCCGCGCATCCGCTTTGCGATGCGGCCGGCGCTGATCGGCAGTGCGTTGCACGGCCGGCTGCACGGCGGCGTGATCTCGGCAACGCTCGACGCGATGGGCGGGCTGGCGCTGATGGTGGCGATCGGCGAAAAACACGCCGACGAGTCCACGCCGCAGGTGATGCAGCGCTTTGCCCGGCTGGGCACGATCGACCTGCGCATCGACTACCTGCGCCCCGGCATCGGCGAGCACTTCACCGCCAGCGCCGAAGTCACGCGGCTGGGCGGGCGCATCGGCTCGACGCAGATGCGGCTGGTCAATGATCAGGGCACGCTGATCGCCACCGGCGCGGCGGCCTACGTGGTCAGTTGACCGGGCCCGCTGTCAGCCGGCCACCTTGCCGAACTGCTGCTTGAACCACTCGCCCAGCATGCGCCGCTCGTAGACCAGCGCCGTGTCGGTCATCGTCGGCGGCAGGCGCTGCAGGTAGGCCATGTCCTGCACCACCGCCTCGCCGCTGCGCGCCACCGCACCCGCACCGTCGACGCTCCAACGCAGCGTGATGCGCGGCCAGTCGGCGCGCCCGCGCATCACGCGCACGTCCCAGGCGCGCGCGCCGGGCCGCACTTCGCCGGCGAGATCGACGTCGAGCACCTCGATCTTCAGCGTCTGGCCGTCGGCGACGTACGGCTGCGCCGCGCTGCTGATGACCTGTTCGAGCGCCTTCAAGTTCTGCTCGCGCGAATGCGCTCGGTCACGGACGTCGGCGAAGTTTTCCGGCTTGACGAAGCTGATCTGCACGTTGCCCGCGGCATGCGCCGCACCGGCGATCAGCAACGAAGCGACAGTAAGAACGACAGCAGCTTTCATGGCACCTCCTGAGGAGTCGGTGCAATGAATGCTACGCCGCTCAAAGACTCTGCGCCAACTGTTCCAGGATGGCCGGGTTCTCCAGCGTGGACGTGTCCTGCGTGATCGCCTCGCCCTTGGCGATCGAACGCAGCAGCCGGCGCATGATCTTGCCGCTGCGCGTCTTCGGCAGGTTGTCGCCGAAGCGGATGTCCTTCGGCTTGGCGATCGGGCCGATCTCCTTGGCCACCCAGTTGCGCAACTCCGTGGCGATCTTCTTGGCTTCGTCGCCGGTCGGGCGCGCGCGCTTCAAGACGACGAAGGCGCAGATGGCTTCGCCGGTCGTCTCGTCCGGCCGGCCGACGACCGCGGCCTCGGCGACGAGTTCGGTGCACGACACCAGCGCCGACTCGATCTCCATCGTGCCCATGCGGTGGCCGCTGACGTTGAGCACGTCGTCGATGCGGCCGGTGATCGTGAAGTAGCCGGTCGTCGCATCGCGGATCGCGCCGTCGCCGGCGAGGTAATAGCCCTTCAGCTCCGGCGGGTAGTAGCTCTGCTTGAAGCGCTCGGGGTCGCCGTAGATCGTGCGGATCATCGACGGCCACGGCTTCTTGACGACGAGGATGCCGCCTGAGCCGTTGGGCACGTCGGCGCCGGTCTCATCGACGATCGCCGCGGCGATGCCGGGGAACGGCAGCGTGCACGAGCCCGGCACCAGCGTCGTCGCGCCGGGCAGCGGCGTGATCATGTGGCCGCCGGTTTCGGTCTGCCAGAAGGTGTCGACGATCGGGCAGCGGCCGCCGCCGACATGCTTGTGATACCACTCCCACGCCGCAGGGTTGATCGGCTCGCCGACCGAGCCGAGGATGCGCAGGGAGGACAGATCGCTGCGCGCCGGGTGCACGGCCGCGTTGGCTTCGGCCGCCTTGATCAGCGAGCGGATCGCCGTCGGCGCGGTGTAGAAGACGGTGCACTTGTGCTTCTCGATCGTCTTCCAGAAGCGCGCCGCATCGGGAAACGTCGGCACGCCTTCGAAGACGATCTCGGTGCCGCCGAGCGCCAGCGGCCCGTAGGTGATGTAGGTGTGGCCGGTGACCCAGCCGATGTCTGCCGTGCACCAGAAGACGTCGTCGTCCTTCAGGTCGAAGGTCCACTTCGTCGTCAGCGCCGCATGCAGCAGGTAGCCGCCGCTGCTGTGCTGCACGCCCTTGGGCTTGCCGGTGGAGCCCGAGGTGTAGAGCAGGAACAGCGGGTGCTCGGCGCCGACCCACTCGGGCTCGCAGGTCGCGGGCTGGCTGGCCATCTCTTCGTGCAGCCAGCGGTCGCGCGCCGGGTTCCAGGCGATGCTGCCGCCGGTGCGCTTGTAGACGATGACGTTCTTGATCGACTCGCAGCCGCCGAGCGCGATCGCCTCATCGACGATCGCCTTGAGCGGCAGTTGTTTGCCGCCGCGCAGTTGCTCGTCGGCGGTGATGACCATCACCGCGCCGGCATCCTGCACGCGGTCGCGCACCGACTGCGCCGAGAAGCCGCCGAAGACCACCGAGTGGATGGCGCCGATGCGCGCGCAGGCCTGCATCGCCGCCACGCCCTCGATGCTCATCGACATGTAGATCAGCACGCGGTCGCCCTTCTTGATGCCGCGCGCCTTGAGCACATTGGCGAGCTGGCAGACCATCGTCAGCAGCCCCTGGTACGAGACCTTGGTCACCGCGCCGTCATCGGCCTCGAAGATGATCGCCGTCTTGTCGCCGAGGCCCTTCTCCACATTGCGGTCGAGGCAGTTGTAGGAGACGTTGAGCGTGCCGTCTTCGAACCACTTGAAGAACGGTGCGTTGCTGTCGTCGAGGCCCTTGGTGAACGGCTTCTTCCAGGTGACGAACTCGCGCGCCAGGCGCGACCAGTAACCGTCGTAGTCGCGCTCGGCTTCGGCGACGAGCTTGTCGTAGGCGGCGGGGCCGGCGACGTGGGCGGATTGGCTCAAGGCGGCCGGGGGCGCGTAGGTGTTCAGTTCGCTGCTCATCGCTGTGTCTCCTGGTGTCGTGCCCTGAAGTTAGGCGCACGCTCTTACCGATGGCTTACTTTGCATCAAATGAAGTCCACCCTGAAGCGATCCCTACAATCCCGGCCACCCGAGGAATCCCTGAAGCCGATGCAAAAAACGCCTGCCGACGCCGTCACCGCCGCCATGGGCCCGCTGCCGCGCCTGATCTTCATGAGCCGCTGGCTGCAGCTGCCGCTGTACCTGGGGCTGATCGCGGCGCAGGGCGTGTACGTCTGGCACTTCCTGCTCGAGCTGTGGCATCTGATCGAAGCGGCGTTCGGCAGCCAGACGGCGATCGCCGCGCTGGTCAAGAGCATCGGCTACACCGGCCCCGAAACGGTGGCGCTCAACGAAACCATCATCATGCTGGTGGTGCTGGCGCTGATCGACGTGGTGATGATCAGCAACCTGCTGATCATGGTCATCGTCGGCGGCTACGAAACTTTCGTTTCGCGCATGAACCTGCAAGGCCATCCCGACCAGCCGGAGTGGCTGTCGCACGTCAACGCCTCGGTGCTGAAGGTCAAGCTGGCCACCGCGATCATCGGCATCAGCTCGATCCACCTGCTCAAGACCTTCATCAACGCCGCCAACTACTCCGACAAGGTGCTGATCGCGCAGACGGTGATCCACATCACCTTCCTGCTCTCGGCGATGGCCATCGCCTACACCGACCGGCTGATGGCGCACCCCGCACCCGCAGGCCGCAAGCTCGACGGGCACGCGTAGAAGCCCCGCAAATCCTGATGCGGCCGAGGCGCCGCTACATTCGCGCATCGCAACGCGCAGGGATGTGGCGGCATGAATCTGTTGCTCTTTGTGGCCGGGCTCGCGGCCCTGGTGGTCGGCGCGAATTTGTTGGTGCGCGGCGCGTCGAAGCTCGCCCTGTCGTTCGGCATCTCGCCGCTGGTGGTCGGCCTGACCGTCGTCGCCTTCGGCACCAGCGCGCCGGAGGTGGCGGTGTCGGTGGGTGCGGTGCTGGACGGCAACACCGACATCGCGCTGGGCAACGTCGTCGGCAGCAACGTCTTCAACGTGCTCTTCATCCTCGGCGTCAGCGCGCTGATCGTGCCGCTGGTGGTCAACGTGCAACTGATCCGGCAAGAGGTGCCGATCATGATCGGCGCGTCGGTGCTGTTGTTGGTGCTCGGCCTGGACGGCAAGCTCTCGTTTTGGGATGGCGCCCTGCTGTTCGTGCTGCTGATCGCCTACACCGCCTTCCTCGTCATCCAGTCGCGCAACGAAACCAAGGCGGCGCAAGACGAGTACGCGCAAGAGAACAAACCGGCCGAAGCCGGCGCGTGGGATGCCAAGCTGCCGGCGCAGATCGCGCTCATCGTCGCCGGGCTGGTGGCGCTGGTCTTCGGCTCGGAGTGGCTCGTCAGCGCCTCGGTGTCGTTCGCCAAGTCGATCGGCGTCAGCGATCTGGTCATCGGCCTGACGATCGTTGCCGCCGGCACGTCGATGCCCGAAGTGGCAACGTCGATCACCGCCGCCATCAAAGGCGAGCGCGACATCGCGGTCGGCAACGTCGTCGGCAGCAACACCTTCAACATCCTCGGCTGCCTCGGCATCTCGGGCCTGGTCTCGGCCGATGTGGGTCTGGCGATGGCGCCGTCGCTGCTGGCGTTCGACATCTGGGTCATGCTGGCGGTGGCGCTGGCCTGCCTGCCGGTGTTCATGACCGGCCGCGAGATCGCGCGCTGGGAGGGCGGCGTCTTCGTCGCCTATTACGTCGCCTATGTGGCCTACCTGATCCTCGCGGCGCAGCAGCATGACGCGCTGCCGGCGTTCTCGACGGCGATGATGAGCTTCGTCATCCCGATCACCGTGATCACGCTGATCGTCGTCATGCTGCGCAAGCCGAAGCGCGCATGACGCTGCTGGCGCTGGCGCTGCTTCCCTGGGTCGCGGCGGCAGTCGTCGGCTTGTCTGCGCGCCGGTTCGCGGCGCGGCGTGGCCTGGGTGGCGGGCTTCGCGGCGCTCGGCGTCACGCGCACTCGCGCTGCATCTCGCGACGCCGGTCTTCGCAGGCGAGGTGCTGGCCTGGTCGGTGCCGTGGCTGCCCGCGCTCGGCATCGACTTCGGTTTTCGCATGGACGGCCTGGCGTGGCTGTTCACGCTGCTGATCGGCGGCATCGGCGCGCTGGTCGTTCTCTACGCCGCGTTCTACCTCGACCCCAAAGACCCGGCACGCCGCTTCTACGTCTTCCTGCTGCTGTTCATGGGCGCGATGCTGGGCGTCGTGCTGGCCGACAACCTGCTGCTGCTGGTCGTGTTCTGGGAGCTGACGAGCCTGTCGTCGTTTCTGCTCATCGGCTACTGGCACAGACGAGACGAAGCGCGCGAAGGCGCACGCATGGCGCTGGCCGTCACCGGCGCCGGCGGCCTGTGCCTGCTCGCCGGCGTGCTGGCGATCGGCCACATCGTCGGTTCGTTCAAGCTGGATGCAGTGCTGGCCGCGGGCGACGTGATCCGCGCCCATCCGCTGTACGTCACCGCGCTCGTGCTGGTGCTGCTCGGCGCGTTCACCAAAAGCGCGCAGGTGCCGTTTCACTTCTGGCTGCCGCACGCCATGGCCGCGCCGACGCCCGTCTCGGCCTATCTTCACAGCGCGACGATGGTCAAGGCCGGCGTCTTTCTGCTCGCCCGCCTCTACCCCGCGCTCGGCAACAGCGAGCCCTGGTTCTGGATCGTCTCGTCGGTGGGCCTCGTCACGCTCGTGCTCGGCGCCTACATCGCGATCTTCAAGCACGATCTCAAAGGCCTGCTCGCTTACTCGACGATCAGCCACCTCGGCCTGATCACGCTGCTGTTCGGCCTCGACGAGCCGCTGGCCGTCGTTGCCGGCGTCTTTCACATCATCAACCACGCCACGTTCAAGGCGGGCCTGTTCATGAGCGCCGGCATCATCGACCACGAGACCGGCACGCGCGACATGCGGCGCATCAACGGCCTGTTCAAGGCGATGCCCTACACCGCCACGCTCGGCATGGTGGCCGCGGCGTCGATGGCCGGCGTGCCGCTGATGAACGGCTTTCTGTCGAAGGAAATGTTCTTTGCCGAGACGGTGGCCGTCGAGTCGCACGCGCTGATGAACTGGCTGCTGCCGGCCGGCGCCACGCTGGCCGGCATCTTCAGCGTCGCCTACTCGATGCGCTTCGTGCACGACGTGTTCTTCAACGGCGAGCCGGTGAACCTGCCGAAGACACCGCACGAAGCGCCGTTTTTCATGCGCCTGCCGGTGCTGCTGCTGGTGCTGCTGTGCATCGCCGTCGGCCTGCTGCCGGCGCGCAACCGTCGGCCCGGCGCTGGCGGTGGCCGCACAGGCCGCGCTGCACGGCGCGCCCGGCGCGCCGCTGCCCGCGTACTCGCTGGCCGTCTGGCACGGCCTGAACCTGCCGCTGCTGATGAGCGTGGTGGCCGTCGTCGGCGGCACGCTGCTGTACTTCGGCTTGCAGCGCTTCATCAATTTGCACCGCCTGGTCGATCTGCCGCTGCTGTGGAAGCGCGGCGGGCGCGATGCGTTCGTGCTGCTGCAGCAAGCGGGCCTGGCCAGCGCGCGCGCAATCACCGCGGCGCTGCAATCGGGCAGCCTGCAGCGCTACCTGGCGCTGCTGGTGCTGATGGCGCTGGCTGCAGGCGCGTGGCCGTTCCTGCGCGCGGGCGCGTTGCCATCGGCGGCGAGCGCGCTGCATGCCGACGGCATCACGGCGGACGTCGCGGCCGTTGCCGCGATCGGCATCGCCGCCGCGCTCGGTGTCGTCGTGCTGCACCGCCGCCGCATGACGGCGCTGCTGCTGCTCGCGGTCACCGGCCTCGTCGTCTGCCTGGGCTTCGCGCATTTTTCGGCGCCGGATCTGGCGCTGACGCAGTTGCTGGTCGAGATGGCGACGACGATCCTGATGATGCTCGCCCTGGCCTGGCTGCCGGCCGAGAGCGTGGCCGAAGACGCGCGCTGGCGGCGCTGGCGCATCTGCGTGACGGCGCGATCGCGCTGGCCGCCGGCCTCGGCACGGCGGCGCTGGTCTGGCTCGTGCTCGGCCGGCCGCTCGATTCGATCGCGCCGTATTTCCTCTCGCACACGCTGCCCGAAGGCGGCGGCGCCAACGCGGTCAACGTCATCATCGTCGACTTCCGCGGCCTCGACACGCTGGGCGAGATCACGGTGATGGGCATCGCTGCGCTCACCATGCAGGCGCTGCTGTCCGGCTTGGCGCCGCGCGCCGGCCACGGTTTGCCGCTCTTGCACGGGTCATCCGATCCGCCGCCGCTGATGTTGCAACGCGTGTCGCAGCTCGTGCTGCCGTTTGCGCTGCTGATTTCGATCTATCTGTTCCTGCGCGGCCACAACCTGCCCGGCGGCGGCTTCATCGGCGGTCTCGTGCTGGCGCTGGCGCTGATGCTGCAATATGTGGCGCAGGGGTCTGCCTGGGTCGATGCCAGAACGCGCACCGACCCCCGCGCGTGGATCGGCGCCGGCCTGCTCATTGCCGCGGCCACAGGGGCCGCGTCATGGTGGTTCGGCGCGCCGTTTCTCACCAGCACCTACGACTACCCCTGGCTGCCCGGCGTCGGCGGCGTGCCGCTGGCGAGCGCGAGCGTGCTCGACCTCGGCGTCTATCTCGTCGTCACCGGCGCGACGATGGTGATGCTGTTGTCGATCACACGCATCGGCAGGTCCGCGCGGGCCGAGCGCTGGGCCGCTCCCGAGCCGGCCCGCATCCCCTTGGGGGATCGCCCGACGTACCCGGCGGGCGAGGGGCGCACATGACATGAGTTTGTTGCTCGCCCTATTCATCGGCACGCTCACCGGCTGCGGCGTCTGGCTGCTGCTGCGCGCACGCACCTTCGACGTCGTGCTCGGCCTGACGCTCGTCTCCTACGCCGTCAACCTGTTCATCTTCGTCATGGGACGCTGGAAGACCGGCGCGCCGCCGATCGTGGGCAGCGCCATCTCAGCAACGCTCGCGAACACCAGCGACCCGCTGCCGCAGGCGCTGGTGCTCACCGCCATCGTCATCAGCTTTGCGATGACGGCGCTGCTGCTCGGCCTGGCGATCCGCACGCACGCCGCCACCGGCAGCGACCACGTCGATGGCGACGAGCCGCAACGATGAACCACCTCATCGTCTCTGCCATCGTGTTGCCGCTCGTGGCCGGCGCGCTGTGCACGCTGTCGGGCCCACGCTGGCCGCGGGCCACCGCGGCGCTGTCGCTCGCCGCCACGCTCGGCCTGCTCGCCATCGCGATCGCGCTGCTGCGCCGCGCCGACGGCGGCGTGGTGCAGGCCTACCTGCTCGGCAACTGGCCGGCGGCCTTCGGCGTCTCGCTCGCGCTCGACCGCCTCTCGGCGTTGATGCTGCTGCTGACCGCGCTCGTGGCGCTGATCAGCCTTGTCTATGCGCTGGCCGGCGACGACCGCCGCGGCGCGCACTTCCACGCCCTCTTCCAGTTCCAGTTGATGGGCCTGTGCGGCGCGTTTCTCACCGCCGACCTGTTCAACCTCTTCGTCTTCTTCGAAGTGCTGCTGGCCGCGAGCTACGGCCTGATGCTGCACGGCCGCGGCGCCGGACAGCGCGAGCGCCTGAAGGCGACGACGCACTACGTGATCTTCAACCTCGCCGGCTCGGCGCTGTTCCTGCTCGCCGTCGCCCTGCTCTACGGCGTGGCCGGCACGCTGAACATGGCCGACCTGGCGATCCGCCTGGCGGCGCTGCCACCCGAGAGCGCCGCGCTCGCGCAAGCCGCGGCGCTGATGCTGCTCGTCGTCTTCGCCGTCAAGGCCGCCTTGTTGCCGCTGTACTTCTGGCTGCCCGATGCGTACGCCAGCGCGACGGCGCCGGTGGCCGCGTTGTTCGCCATCATGACCAAGGTCGGCGTCTATGCGATCGCGCGCACGACGACGCTGCTTTTTGCCGACGGCGGCGACGGCATGCGCAGCGCCGCGGCACTCGTCTTCACGCCGATGCTGCCGCTGCTGGCACTGGCCACGCTGGTGCTGGCCGCCGTCGGCGCGCTCGCCGCCAACCGCCTGCGTGGCCTCGTCGCCTACCTCGTCGTCGGCTCGGCCGGCACGCTGCTGCTGTGCCTCGGGCTGGCCACGCGCGACAGCGTTGCCGCGGCGCTGTTCTACCTCGTCAACAGCACGCTCGTCGCCGCGGCATGGTTCCTCATCGCCGACCGCGTGGCCGCCGCGCGCGCCAGCGGCGATGCGCTGCTGCAACCGGCCGCGATGCACGCGCGTTCATGGGCGCCGCTGGGCATCGCCTTCTTCGTCGCTGCCGTCGCCGTGGCCGGCATGCCGCCGCTGGCCGGCTTCTTCGGCAAGGCGCTGCTGCTACAAGCCGCGGGCAACACGCCGTGGGCGCTGTCGGCGGTGGCGCTGGTGCTGGGGTCGAGCCTGGCCATCATCGTCGCGCTGGCGCGCGCCGGCAGCAGCGTCTTCTGGAAGCCGGGCGCCGCCGCCCCTGCGCCGCCGCCGCAGCCGCCGCAGCACCATGTGCTGCACACGGCGTCGATCGTGCTCGGCCTGGCGCTCGTCGCTGCGGCGTCGCTGTTCGCGCGGCCGTTGTCGGCCTTCACCGACGCGGCGGCGTCGCAGCTCTTCGACCGCCGTGGCTACATCGAGGCCGTGCTCGGCGCGCCCTCCGTGCCGCCGGCCTACGACGTGCGGCGCGAGATGCGCGAGCGGGCAGACGCCAAGTGAGAACGCTGCTGCCATCACCGTTGCTCTCGCTGGCGCTGTTCGTCGCCTGGCTGATGCTCAATCAGTCCGCGTCGGCCGGCCACCTGCTGCTCGGCGCGGCGCTCGCGCTCGTGCTGCCCCGGCTCACACGACGCCTGGCGTCCCGACCCGCCCCGCCTGCGCCGCGCCGGCGTGGCGCTGCGGCTGGCGGCCACGGTGCTGATCGACATCGTCAAGAGCAACCTCACCGTGGCCCGCCTGATCCTCGGCAGCGAGCGCCACATCACGCCGCGCTTCGTCTGGGTGCCGCTGGCGATCCGCGACCCGAGCGGCATCGTCGCGCTGGCCGGCATCGTCACGATGACGCCCGGCACCCTGTCGGCCGACCTGTCGCCCGACCGCCGCCACCTGCTCGTGCATGCGTTCGACATCGACGACGATGCCGCGCAGGCCGCGCTCATCGCCGACATCCGCGCGCGCTACGAAGCGCCGCTGATGCGTATCTTCGAAGGAGCCGATGCATGACCGTGCTGCCCGTCGTCTTGCCGATCGTCGTCGGCCTGCTCACGCTGGCACTGCTGCTGGCGGCGTGGCGCTTGTTCAAAGGCCCGTCGGCGCCGGACCGCGTGCTGGCGCTGGACACGCTCTACATCAACGCGCTGGCGCTGCTGGTGGCGCTGGGCGTGTGGTGGAACACGGCGCTGTACTTCGAGGTGGCGCTGCTGATCGGCCTGCTCGGTTTTGTCGGCACCGTGGCACTGGCCACGTTCCTGCTGCGCGGAAGGATCGTTCCATGACCAGCAGCATTGCGTTGTGGGCCGAGGTGCTCATCGCCGCGCTCGCGCTCTTCGGCGCCGGCTTCACGCTGCTCGGCTCCTGGGGCCTGGCCAAGCTCGGCGACTTCGGCAAGCGACTGCACGGCCCGACCAAAGCCAGCACGCTCGGCGTCGGCTGCCTGCTGCTGGCGTCGATGCTGTGGTTCGGCCTCAGCGCCACGACGAGCCTGCACGAGTTGCTGATCACCGTCTTTCTGTTCGTCACCGCGCCGGTGTCGGCGCACCTGCTGATCAAGGCAGCGATGAAGACCGACCCGTCGCTGCGGCCACCACCGCCGCCGCCTTGATGCCGCGTCAAGCGCCCGCGCGCAAGGCTGCTTCGATGCGTTGCAGCAGTGGCGCGTTGCGCGCCGGTCGGCCGGTCAGCAGGTACGCCACGTTGTCGGCCATCGTCTCTTCGGGGTGGATCACGTAGGGCGTGTTGCCGCCCTGGCGTTCGAGAAACGCCGGCACCTTGCCGGCGGCGTGCCAGCGCGGCGCGCCGCCCTGCATCACGGGCAACGAGCGCCGGCCGTCGGCGTCGGGCTGCACCTCCAGCAAGCGCACTTCGAACAGCGCCGCAAACGGCTCGCCCGGCTGCAACACCGTGCGCGCTGCCACCAGCACCGGTGTCAGCAAGACACTGCGGCCCTCGACCTCGGCGCGCATCGCATGGCGGTTGGCCGGTGCATCCGGATTGGCCAGGCGGATCTCGTCCCAGGCCGGCGGCTGCACGAGTTCGGGCATCGGCTCGAAGCCGATCTCGCGGTACACGCGGTCGGCCAGCGCGGGCACGTGACGCGAGACCACGTGCCACAGCTCATGCGCCATCAGCACGCTGTCGGTCGGGCGCGCCACGGCGCTGCTGGCGGTGATGACGATGGCGTTGGCGCGCGTGTACGGCATGCGCGCCGATTCCTGGCCGTTGCTGGCGACGAGCAGCGTCTCGGCCGGCAGCGGCAGGCGCAGCTCGCGCACGCGCGCCTCGATCGCCAGCGCGGCGGCGCGCCAGCGCTCGCGCTGCGCCGGCATCCAGGCTTGCACCGCGTCGGCGTTCCACTGCCGGAACTGCGCCAGCGTCACCGGCTGCGCCGTGTTCATCATCGCGCGGCGCTGGAAGCCACCGGTCACGGGCAGCCAGTCGTCGTCGGCCGAGAGCACGCGCCGGCCCTCGTCGACGCTGGCGAAACGCAGGCGCTGGCCGGCGAACGGCAGCACGCCTTCATCGACCGAATCGGCCGTGGCACACGAGGCGGTCAGCGCCGCCGTGGACAAGCCCAGAACAATCCGGCGACGTGTTGTCACAGCCGACCCCAGCACAGACAACGAACGCAGCTATCGTAGCGGCCATGACCGCTCACCACGTCTTCACCGGCATCCGCACCGCGTTGTCCACCAGCGCGCCGTTCGTGCTGCTGGCCGTCACGCTGGTGGCGCTCGCGTACTGGATGCTCGACCCGAACCCGCCGCGGCGCGTCGTGCTCGCCACCGGCGTGGCACAAGGCGCATACGCCGAGTTCGGACAGCGTTATGCCGAGCGACTCGCGCGCCACGGCATCACGGTCGAGCTGCGCAACACGCAGGGTGCGGCGGAGAACCTGGCGCTGCTGCGCGATGCGTCGTCGGACGTGCAGATCGGCTTCGTGCAGGGCGGCGCGAGCGAGACGCCGGATGCAGACGGCGCGTTGAAGTCCCTGGGCAGCATGTTCTACGAGCCGGTGTGGCTGTTCTACCGCACCGACAGCGCGCAGCGCCTGTTGAAAAAACCAACGTTGGGCAGCTTGTCGCAACTCGAAGGCTGGCGCGTCAACATCGGCGCGGCCGGCAGCGGCGTGCCGCACCTGGCAACGCGGCTGCTCGACGCCAACCGCGTCGACGCCGCCACGATCGTGCTGTCGCAGCAGCCGGTCACGCCGGCCGTGATCGAGCTGCTCGAAAGCCGCCTCGATGCGCTCGTGCTGGCCTCGGCGCCCGAGTCGGCGATGGTGCAGATGCTGCTGCAGACGCCGGGCATCGCCCTGTTCGATTTTGCGCAGGCCGACGCCTACACGCGCCGCTTCGGTTTTCTCTCGGCTGTGACGCTGCCGCGCGGCGTGGTCGATCTGGCGGCCGACAGGCCCGCGGCCGACGTGCGCATGGTCGCGCCGACGGCCGCGCTCGTCGTGCGCGACGACCTGCACCCGGCGCTGGCGCAACTCTTCGTGCAGGCAGCGCGCGAGGTGCACGGCGACTCGGGTTGGTTCCAGCGCAAAGGCGACTTCCCGAACGCGCGCGACGGTGAACGCGCGCTCGCACCCGAGGCCGAGCGCTTCTACCGCAGCGGCGTGCCGTGGCTGCAGCGCTTTCTGCCGTTCTGGCTGGCCAACCTGGTGGACCGCATGTGGCTGGCGATGCTGTCGATCGTTGCCGTGTTGCTGCCGCTGTCGCGCATCGTGCCGCCGATCGTCGAGCTGCGCATCCGCTCGCGCGTCTTCCGCTGGTATGCGCAACTGCGCCAGATCGAGTCCGACGTGCGCACGCGGCCGGCGAAGGAACTGCTCGACGGGCTCGACGCGATCGAAGACAAGGTCAATGCGATCCAGGTGCCGCTGTCGTACACCGACGAGCTCTATGCGCTGAAGAGCCACATCCAGATGGTGCGGCGGCGGCTGCAGACGGCTTAAAGCGTCAGGGCGCGATGACTTGCAGGCCGGGGAAGTAGGTTCGGAAGCGACTGGCATCGCGCGTGAGCAAAGGCCAGCCTTCGACGGCGGCATGCGCGCCGATGAAGAAGTCCGGCAGCACCTGCGCCTTGCCACCGCCGCGCCGGCGGTACTGCAGATAGGCCTTGCCGGCCAGGAACAGCGCCGGCCTCGGCACCTCGTGCATCGCCAGCTCCATCGTGTCGACCACGCGATCGAGCGCCTCGAACGTGGAGAACGACAGCGACAGCTCGGCATAGACCACCGGGTTGATCGCCAGCTCATGCAACTGCGACTGCGCGCGCAACTGGCCGATCGACCACTCGGCCCATTGCGGGTCGTTCTGCAACACGTCCACCAACACGTTGGTGTCAACGAGCAGCATCAGCCCTCCGCGCGCAGCAGCTTCATCAGCTCATCGGTACGCCAGCGAATGTCGGCGCGGCCTCGCACGGCTTCGAAGCGATCTTTGCGTGCGCCGCCCTTCTTGTTGGGACGCGCGGGTTGTAGCACCAACTCTCCACCGGCGTTGACCGAGAATTCAACGGCGACACCAGGCAGCAAGCGCAGCGCGTCGCGAATGCGCTTCGGAATCGTGACTTGGCCTTTGCTCGTCAGGTTGGTAGGCATGCTGCTCTCCGTAAGTGTTACTCAAGGTCTTTATAGTAATACACTGCGGTTGCGTCCCGGCTGTCGCGATTAAGCGGCCGCTGCCCAAACCGTATTCCAGGAGGCCCGTCAGGATGGACACCAGCCAGAAGACCGAGTCGCTTTCCCAACTCGTATCGGACATCGACAAGGGAGCAGTGGCACTGCCAGAGTTTCAGCGTGATTTCGTTTGGGAGCCGCCATTGCCAATGTCTGCTGCTTCATCTTCGGCCTCTGCTGTGTGCTTACTCGGCGTTCGACGCAGCAATTGCCCGGCCAGGGGACTTGTTCAGCACTAAACTAAGCCGGAGCCCACCCGCATCGACAGGTCGATCGCTTTCACATCCTTCGTCAACTTGCCGATCGAGATGCGATCGACGCCGGTCTTCGCGATGTCGCGCACGCGCTCCAGATCGACGCTGCCCGAGGCTTCGAGCAGCGCGCGGCTTTTCGTTGATGGCGTAACCGCGATGCATGTCGTCGAGGGTGAAGTCGTCGAGCAGCACGCTCGTCGCGCCGCCGGCCAGCGCTTCTTCGAGCTCGGCGATCGACTCGACTTCGATCTGCACCGTGACACCGGCATTCAACGCGCGTGCCGCAGCCAACACGGCGCGGATGCCGCCGGCTGCGGCGATGTGGTTCTCCTTGATCAGGATGCCGTCCCACAGCGCCAGGCGCTGGTTGTGCCCGCCGCCGACGCGCACTGCATACTTCTGCGCCTGGCGCAAACCCGGCAGCGTCTTGCGCGTGTCGAGGATCGCGCAACCTTCGGGGTTCGGCGACAGGCCGGCAATCGCTTCGACATAAGCACGCGTCGTCGTCGCCACCGCCGACAGCATCTGCAAGAAGTTGAGTGCGCTGCGCTCGGCGGACAACAGCGCGCGCGCATCGCTGTCAATGCGGCAGATCTCCATGCCCTCGCGCAGCGGCCCGCCTTCGGCGGCCAGCCACTGCACCGAAGCGCTGGCATCGAGCGCATGGATGCAGTGATCGAACCAGCGCCGCCCGCAGAGCACGGCCGGCTCCTTGGCGACCACGCGCGCCTGCACACGCCGGCCGGCGGGCACGAGCAGCGCCGTCCAGTCGGCACGGCCGATGTCTTCGGCCAGGGCATCGCGCACGTTGCGCGCCAGGGCTTCGTCGAGGGTTTCGTTGTGCTCGGTCATCATCGCGTCACGTGCGCTATCGTGGCTGAACCCCGCAACCCTACACCCTCATGAAGACAATCGCCATTGCGTTACTTGCCTTGGCTGTCGGCGCGCTGGTTCTTGCAGCAGATGACCAGCCGATCCGGCTCGACATCGCCGCCGGCAAGGTCGGCGAAATCTGCATGCCGCTGCAAGCCGGCGACACGCTGGCCTGGGAGTGGCAGGCCAGCGCGGCCACCGACTTCAACCTGCACCAGCATGTCGACAAGCAGGTGCTGATGCCGGTCAAGCGCCAGGCCGTGAAGCAAGATCGCGCGCAGCACCAGGTCGATCGGCGCAACGAGTGGTGCCTGATGTGGACGGCGCCGGCCGCGCAGGCCGCCACGGTCGAAGGGGCATGGCGCGTCGTCAAGTAGCCGCTGCCTACAATCGCCGCACTTGCGAGAGGAGCAGCCGATGGACACCCGAACCTCACCGATTCCGGTTCGACTCGAAGGCGTGCGCGACGCGCTGCGCGCACAGGGCGTCTCGGCGCTGCTCGTGCCGTCCGCCGACCCGCATTTGTCCGAGTACCTGCCCGAGCGCTGGCAGGGCCGCGTCTGGCTCTCCGGCTTCACCGGCTCGATGGC
Source organism: uncultured beta proteobacterium (assembly GCA_963732625.1). GTDB lineage: Bacteria > Pseudomonadota > Gammaproteobacteria > Burkholderiales > Burkholderiaceae_C > CADEEN01. The sequence continues at coordinate 114,556 of CAVTAM010000004.1, forward strand.
CACGCTGGTCGTCACCACCGAGCGCGCCGCGCTCTTCGCCGACAGCCGCTACTGGACACAGGCCGAACACGAGTTGCGCGGCAGCGGCGTCGAGCTGGTGAAGATCCCCACCGGTGCGGCCGCGCACCACCTCGAATGGATCGTCGCCAACGTCGCCCAGGGCGGCACGCTGGCCGTCGATGGCCAGGTGCTCGGCCTGGCCGCGGCGCAGCAGCTGAAGGCCGCGCTCGACGCCGCCGGCATCACGCTGCGCACCAGCACCGACATGCTCGCCAGCGCCTGGGACGACCGCCCCGGCCTGCCGCAAGCGCGCGTCTACGCGCATCGACCGCCGCATGCCTGCACGCCGCGCGCCGCCAAGCTCGCTGCGGTGCGCGAAGGCATGGTCAAGCACGGCGCAACGCACCATTTCGTCTCCACCGTCGATGACGTGGCCTGGATCACCAACCTGCGCGGCGCCGACGTCGACTACAACCCGGTCTTCCTCGCCCATCTGCTGATCGACGCCGGCACGGCCACGCTGTTCGTCAGCGCGGGCAAGATCGATGCGGCGCTGGCGAAAGAACTTGCCGCCGACGGCATTGCGCTCGCCGACTACGCCGACGCAGCGAAGGCGCTGGCGGCGCTGCCACCCGGCGCGACGCTGCTGGTCGATCCGAAGCGCATCACGCTGGCCTTCCGCGAGCAGGTGCCGGCTGCCGTGAAGGTGATCGAAGCGATCAACCCGAGCACGCTGGCCAAGAGCCGCAAGACGGCCGACGAAGCCGCGCACATCCGCGAGGCGATGATCGAAGACGGCGCCGCGATGTGCCACTTCTACGCCTGGTTCGACGCCGCACTGGCGCGCGGCGAGCGTTTCAGCGAAATCACGATCGACGAGAAGCTTTCCGCCGAACGCGCCAAGCGCAAAGGCTTCGTCGGCCTGTCGTTCCCGGTGATCGCCGGCTTCAACGCCAACGGCGCGATGCCGCACTACCGCGCGACCAAAGACTCGCACGCCGAGATCAACGGCGACGGCCTGCTGCTGATCGACTCCGGCGGCCAGTACCTCGGCGGCACCACCGACATCACGCGGGTCTGGCCGATCGGCAATGCGAGCGCGGCGATGAAGCGCGACTACACGCTGGTCTTGAAGGGCACGATCGGCTTGTCGCGCGCGCGCTTTCCGCGCGGCACGCTCTCGCCGATGCTCGACGCCCTCGCCCGCGCGCCGATCTGGGCCGAGGCGATGGAGTTCGGCCACGGCACCGGCCACGGCGTCGGCTATTTCCTCAACGTGCACGAAGGTCCGCAGAGCATCAGCAAGGCCGTGCCCGATGCGCACATGGCGATGGAGCCCGGCATGATCACTTCCGTCGAGCCCGGTCTGTACCGCGACGGCCAATGGGGCGTGCGCATCGAGAACCTGGTGCTGAACGTCGCCGGGCCGAAGAACGAGTTCGGCGAGTTCCTCGATTTCGAAACGCTGACGCTCTGCCCGATCGACACGCGCTGCATCGACCGCGCGCTGATGCGCGCCGACGAAGTGGCGTGGCTGAACGCGTATCACGCGACGGTGCGCGAGCGGCTGGCGCCGCGCGTGTCGGGCGATGCGCTGGCGTGGCTCAACGAAAGAACCCAGCCGATCTGACGCGCCGCTCATCCGCGGCATCTGCGTTTCGTCGCGCACGCGCCGTGCTTCGTCGCAGCGCGCTGTGAAAGCGCGGTGTGCTTGCCTAGAGTTCAGCCATCGATGAGCCGAACCACGCAAGGAAGCACACCATGAACGTCCACCGCATCGCGCCCCGCCTGTTCTCTCTCGCGATGGCCGCGCTGATCACCGCGTCGATGCTCGCCGGTATCGACACGCTGGCGCAGAGCGGGCACGCCGGGAACAGCCTGATGGCGCAAGCTGCACAGCAGGCCGCCAAGCCGCTGTGAACGCAGCTCATGCCGCGTTATCGGCAGTTCATCAGAACCTTGCTCCTTGACGGGCCCGCGCAAGCGGCCCGTTATTTTCTTCTACATCTGCCGGAACAGATGCAGAAAGCTGCGGCTGACCGGCAGCGTTTCATCGCGGCCGTCGAGATGCACGTCGGCGGTTTCGTTCACGCCGCGCGTCACATGCGTCACGCGCGACAGGTTGACGATCACCGAGCGGTGGATCTGCGCGAAACGCTGCGGGTCGAGCTCGTCGGCGAGTTCGCGGATGGTCTTGCGGATCAGCGCCTCGCCGCCGTCCCACACCACGAGCGTGTACTTCTCGTCGGAGCGCATGAAGTGCACCTGCTCGACCGGGATCAGGCGCACGGCGGTGCCGACGGAGGCCTTGATCCATTGCAGGTGGCGGGCCGCCGGCACGCGGCTGCGCAACTCGGCCGACAGGCGCTCGAGCAGCGTGTCCGTGGTCGCGCCGCCGGCCGCCGGTGCGGGCGTCAGCCGATCCTGCAAGCGCAGCACCGTCTGTGCCAGCCGCTGCTCGTCGAACGGCTTGACCAGATAGTCGATCGCGCCCTGCTCGAACGCCTTGACGGCGTACTGCTCGTAAGCAGTGACGAAGACGATCTGCGTGCGCCCGACCATCGAGCGCGCGGCGTCGATGCCCGACAGGCCCGGCATGTGCACGTCGAGGAACACGACCTGCGGCGCGTGCGTCTCGAACAGCTCCACCGCCTCGCGTCCGTTGCGGGCCTCGGCTGCAATGCGCAACGCGGGCCACGCGCGCGCCAGCAGCGCCGCGAGCCGCTCGCGCAGCAGCGGTTCGTCGTCGCAGATGAGCGCGGTGGGGTCAGGCATCGGCAGGCATGGCGATTTCGGCGAGCACGCCGTGCGGTTGCACGGCGGACAGTGTCAGCGTCGCACGCTCACCATACGTCGCACCGAGGCGCTCGCGCAAGTTCGCCAGGCCGGTGCCGGGTGCGTGCGTCTCGTCGAGGCCGCGGCCGCTGTCGCGCACCCACAGCCGCACGCCGGCCGCGCTGCGCTCGGCGCCGACCTCGATCCGCCCGCCGCTCTCGCTCGGGTCGATGCCGTGGCGCACCGCGTTCTCGACCAGCGTCAGCAGCGTCAACGGCGGCAGGCGCAGCGCATGCAGTTGCGGCTCGATGGTGATGCTGTACTGCAGCCGATCCGGCATGCGCATCTGCATCAGCTCGAGGTAGGCGCGCACCAACGCTGCCTCGCGCTTCAATGTCGGCGCACCTTCGTGCCCATCACGCAACAGCGGCATGGCGGCACGCAGGTAGGCGATCAGGCTTTGCAGCACCGGCGCAGCGCGCGGCGAGCCGCTCTCCACCAGCGCCTGCACATTGGCCAGCGTGTTGAACAGGAAGTGCGGCTCGACCTGCGACTGCAGCAGCGCGAGCTTGGCATCGGCAGCCTGGCGCTGCAGCGTCTCGCGTTCGAGCGCGAACTGCAGCGCCTGCGCGCTGGCCTGGGCCTCGCGCTCGCGCACCATCGAGCCGAGGCCGGTCACCAGGCCGAGGGCGATGGCGCAGCCGCCGATGAGCAGCATGCCGCTGACGCGGCCGTAGCCGAACATGATCGACAGGTCGCCGCCCACCGACAGCGCGTACATGAACATCGTCGCCAGCGGCGCCGCCAGCACCAAGGCCAGCACCTGCAGGCCCCAGCGCGGCAACGGCCCGCGGTGCCACTGGCCGGCGGCCGTGTAGGCCAGCAGCACGACGACGGCGACGAACAGCGTGCGACCGAACACCACCCACCCCGACGGCTGGAAGTGCGGCGCCAGCAGCAACGCCACCACCACCGCCCAGCCCACGGCCCAGGCGACGCGGCCGAGCGTCAACTCGGCGACGAAGCGGCGCCAGAACGGCGCGTGCGAAGTGGCAGCGGTCGATGGCATGCGGCGACGATAGCGCCATCGGCACGCCGCAGCGCCAACGCCGCGCGGCCGGTGCGACGGGCCACGGAAAAGCGGTGTCGAGCCGCGACGCCGCCCGCTGGGGCGGTCGGCCTTACACCCCCGCGCGTTGCAGCTTGGCTTGCAGCGCCTGCGTCAGCGAATCGGCACTGTCGGCCAGATGCGCGCGTGCTTCGGCAGACAGGCCGGCGCGTTTGTTCGCAGCGTTGATGCGCGCCAGCAGCCCCTGCGCCTCGACGCGCAGCAGGCTGCGCGCGTCGGCGCGGCTGGCCGCCGTGGGACGCAGCAGCATCGTCGACAGGCGGTTGACGTGCTCGCGCTGCAACTCGCGGCGCGCGCTGCTGATGTCGCCGCTCTTGCCAAGCTCGCTCCAGACGTCCTTGGTCAGCCGCGTGTAGAGCTCGGACAGGTGAAAAGCGCTGCCGCTGCGGGCATCGACCTTGCCTTCGCTGTCGAGCAGGCGTGTGGCCAGGCCGTCGCTCATCAGTTGCGCCAGCAGCGCGCGCTGCATGCCGAGCACGACGGCGGCGATCGAATAGTCGGTGGCGCCGGGGTCGCCGGCGTCGAACACCGCCGCGGTGCGGTCGGTGTAGTCGGGTGCCAGCTTGCGCTGCAACGCCGGCGAAAGCACGAACGCATCGGCTGCCAGCACGCCGCGCGCCAGCACGTCGAGCGCCTGGCGCTGTTGTGCCGCAGCGACCGGCAGCAGCGGGTCGCGGCCGCTGCCCGGGAAATCGCGCAGCGTGCGCACGCCGCCGATCTGCCGCGCCAGGATGCCGGCCGCACGGCCGGCGTCGCGCACGGCGTAGCCGATCGCGCGGCGTAGCACCGAATAGTCGGCGTCGGCTTTGAGCGGGCGCGCTTCCTGGCGAGCCAGCAGATCGCGCGCGATCGCGATGCGCTTCTCGGCAAAGCCCATCGGATCGGGGCCGAGATCGAAGACCAGCGACTCGGGATCGATGCCGAGGAAGTTGTCTTCGTCGGTGCCGTAGGCCAGTTGCGGCTCGGCGCTGCGCGCGGCGATGCGCTGCAGCTCGGCCTTCTCGTGCTCCGCCGCGATCGGCTTGTAGGCGTACTCGATGGCCCAGTAGTCGTAGGGGCCGAGCACGGTCTGGAACGGTGTGCCGCCGGGCTCGCCCGGACGCCCGAGGTTGATCGGCGCGTACTCCATCACCGAGCCGGCCAGGCCGTTGGCTGCGGTGAAGCGCGGGTCGGAGAGCTCGCGGTCGTTGTAAATGCGCGAGGAGCGGAAGTTGTGGCGCAGGCCCAGCGTGTGGCCGACCTCGTGCATCGTCACGTCGACCAGGTAGTCGATGACGAACTGCTCGGCTTCGGGGCCGGACGGGTCGAGCTCGCCGCGGGCTTCGAGCACGTCGAGCGCGTACGAGAGTTGCTCGGCGGCGAAATCGGCGTGATCGCACTGCGGGCCGTGCGTGTGCGGCGCCGGCGATGAGGACGCACCGTGTTCGCGCAGCGCATCGCTGGCTTGCAGCAGCCGCGCCCATGGCGCCAGCTCGTTGCCGTTGAGAACTTGCGAGCGCAGGTTGCGCTGGCTGCGCGAGGCCAGGCTTTCCATGCCGATGTCGGCGTCGATGATCTCGCCGCTGCGCGGATCGACCTGGCTCGGTCCGATGGCGCCGAAGGTCGGCTGCGCGTTGGTCATCCAGCGCACGGAGGCCACACCGACGTCGAGCGTGTCGAAGTCGGCGTCGTCGGGCTGCTGCTTGACGACGATCGCGTCCTTGAAGCCGATCTTCTCGAAGGCGCTGTTCCAGGCCAGGATGCCGCGCGAGATGGCGTCGCGGTACTTCACCGGCACGGTGCGGTCGATCCAGAAGGCGATCGGCTTCGCCGGCTCGGACAGCGCGGCCGCCGGGTCCTTCTTCTCCAGGCGCCAGCGGTTGACGTAGGCCTTGCGCGGCGTGCGCAGCAGATCGTCGGAGAAATCGTTGACGCTGGTGCTGAAGTGGCCGAGGCGCGGATCGGCCAGGCGCGGCGCCATCGGCACGTCGGGCAGCTTGGCGATGGCGTAGTACAGGCCGAGCGTCAGGCTGCGCGCATCGGGCAGCGTGCTCGGCGTCGTCGGCGCCGGCATGCCGGGCGGCGAGCCGGGCTGCGGCATGGCGATGCTGCCGGTGTAGAAGTGCGCGTTGACGTTGAACACCACCTGCTCGGGCAGCGCGCGGATCGACGAGAAGTACGTGTTGCGCGGCTCGATCGCATAACCCTGCCGGTACTGGCGCTGCAGAGCCATGCCCAGGCCCAGCATGTCGCCGAGGAAGAACGAAGAGGCTTCCACCAGCACCGTCTTGCGCTCCGGGTGCGGCGCGCTGGCCACCTGCGCGGTGCCGAGCAGGCTGTTGGAAAAACCCGCGGCCACGGCGCGGCCGCTCGGCGACTTGGCATCGCCGCCGGCATAGTCGGTGTTGATGGCGACCAGCTGCACCAGGTTGTTGATGCGGCGGAACTCGACCAGTTGCGCGCGCCCGGCGCGGCCCCAGCGGCCGATCATCGTGCCGCCGTAGATACCGGCCTCGCCGATGCCTTGCGAAATTTTCGGCGACAGGAAGAAGGGCTTGTTGAAGTCTTCGGGCTTGAGTTCGAGCCAGACTTTTTCTTCCTTCTGCCACAGGGCGATCAGGCCCTTCGATTCCTTCGCGTCCTTGATGACGGTGGCGAAGGCCGGCGGTTGGCCCGGTGCCGGCGGCGCCGTTGCCGCGGCGGCCGATGCTGCGGCGGACGCGGCGGCGGCTGCCGGCAGAGGCCGCAACGGCGCCACGGGAGCGCTGGCCGCGGCCGACGCAGCGTTCATCGGTGCAGCGGCTGTCGTTGCGCAGCCGGCCACGCCGAATGCAGCGAGTGCCGCGAGCAGCGTCGTCAACGAGGGGCGGAGGAAACGGTGGATGTGATGCATGGGGGCTGCCAGGAGATGGGCCCGCAGCGGCTGCAGGCACGGTCAAATTATCGAAGCGGGGCGGCCGCCGTGCCATCGGGTCGAGCCCGCGCGGACCCGCTTGGAATCAGCAGCGCGCGGCAAGTTCACGCTGCGCTCAAACTTTGCAGCTTTGCCACTGCTTGCTGTACGCCGACTGCGGGTTGCACCACGGTGGTCGCGCCGCTGGCCGACCGGGCGCGTGCGCCGTACTCGGTTTCGAGCTTGAAGGCGTACTTGTCGAAGAACGCCTTGAACATCTCGCCGCCTTGCGTGCCGACGGCGTGCAACTGATCGGTCTTGTCGTCCCACTCCAGCAGCACCGCGGCCAGCGGTTGCGGCGCCGGGCCGGCCATCACCCGCGCGCCCTGCGCCGGGTCGTAGCGCGAGTTGTCGCCGCAGCAGTGGATCACCTGCGACGGCTCGCCGGCAAAGCCCTTGCGCACGCCGATGAATGACAGTGCGGGCGTCGGGTACATCAGCTTGTGCGCGCAGATCGCCGAAAAAGCGACGATCGACTGGTTGGACCCGACGCCGGCCGGCGCGCTGTAGCTTTGTTTGGCCTCGGTCGTCAGCGCCATGCCGGCCACCGCCTTGTCCATCGCCAGCAGGAACACCGGCGAGGCGACGAACGGGTAGTTGAACAGCTGCGGTTCACCCACCTTGAGCTGCTTGGCGAGAAACGGGTCACCGAGGTGATTGACGAGCCGCGAGCGCACGTGTTGCTGCGGCTCGCCGGCTATCGCGGGCAGCACGCCCGCGGCGGCCCATGCACCAGCGACACAAGCCGCTTGGCGCATCAGCGCGCGGCGCTCTGAATCTTCGGGCGTCTCGTACTGCATCACCGCCAACACTACCTCATCTTCAACGGATCGGCTTGAAGCGCACACGCTTCGGCCGCGCGCCCTCTTCGCCCAGGCGCTTGACCTTGTCGGCCTCGTACTCCTGGTAGTTGCCTTGGTAGAAGACCCACTGCGAGTCGCCTTCTGCCGCCAGGATGTGGGTGCAGATGCGGTCGAGGAACCAGCGGTCGTGGCTGATCACCATCGCGCTGCCGGCGAATTCGAGCAGCGCTTCTTCGAGTGCGCGCAACGTTTCGACGTCGAGGTCGTTCGACGGTTCGTCGAGCATCAGCACGTTGCCGCCCTTGGCCAGCGTCTTGGCCAAGTGCAGCCGGCCGCGCTCGCCGCCGGACAACGAGCCGACGCGCTTTTGCTGGTCGTTGCCCTTGAAGTTGAATCGGCCGAGGTAAGCGCGCGACGGCATGACGAACTTGCCGACGACGATGTTGTCGAGGCCGCCCGAGACGTCTTCCCACACCGTCTTCTCGTTGGCCAGGTCTTCGCGGCTCTGATCGACGAAGGCCAGGTGCGCCGTCGTGCCGATGATCACTTCGCCGCTGTCGGGCTTCTCGACGCCCTGCAACATGCGGAACAGCGTCGACTTGCCGGCGCCGTTGGGGCCGATGATGCCGACGATCGCGCCCGGCGGCACGGCGAAGCTCAGGTTGTCGATCAGCAGCCGGTCACCGAACGATTTCGACACGCCCTTGAACTCGATCACCTGGTTGCCCAGACGCTCGGCGACGGGAATGAAGATCTCGTTGGTCTCGTTGCGCTTCTGGTAGTCGACGTCCGAGAGTTCCTCGAAGCGCGCCATGCGCGCCTTGCTCTTGGTCTGCCGCGCCTTGGCGTTGGAGCGGACCCACTTCAGCTCCTCCTTCATCGCCTTCATGCGCGCGTCTTCGGTCTTCTGCTCCTGCTCGAGGCGCTTTTCCTTCTGCTCGAGCCAGTCGGAGTAGTTGCCCTTCCACGGAATGCCCGAGCCGCGGTCGAGTTCGAGAATCCATTCGGCCGCGTTGTCGAGGAAGTAGCGGTCGTGGGTGATTGCCACCACGGTGCCGGGGAAGCGCTGCAAAAAGTGCTCGAGCCATTCCACGGACTCGGCATCCAGGTGGTTGGTCGGCTCGTCGAGGAGCAGCATGTCGGGCTTGGACAGCAGCAGGCGGCACAGCGCGACGCGGCGCTTCTCGCCGCCCGAGAGCAGGCCGATCTTCGCGTCCCACGGCGGCAGGCGCAGCGCGTCGGCGGCGAGTTCGAGTTGCAGGTCGGTGTTCTCGCCACCCGACGCGGCGATGATCGCTTCCAACTCGGCCTGCTCCGAGGCGAGCTTGTCGAAATCGGCGTCGGGCTCGGCATAGGCCGCGTACACCGCGTCGAGTTTTTTCTTCGCCTCGATGGCGCCGCCGACGCCCTCTTCCACCGCCTCGCGCACGGTCTGCCCGGCGTTGAGCAACGGCTCCTGCGGCAGGTGGCCGATCTTCAGGCCGGGCATCGGTGTGGCCTCGCCCTCGATCTCGGTGTCGAGGCCGGCCATGATCTTCAGCAGCGTGCTCTTGCCGCTGCCGTTGACGCCGAGCACGCCGATCTTGGCGCCGGGGAAAAACGACAACGAAATGTTCTTCAGGATCTGCCGCTTCGGCGGCACGATCTTGCCGACGCGGTTCATGGTAAAGACGTACTGGGCCATGGTCTTCTGAGGTGATAAAGGGCAGGCACGGAATGCCCGTGCCGAAGAGCGTGATTGTCGCAGCACCTCACAATCGCCCCATGCCGCGTCTGCTTTGGCTGCTGTGCCTCATCAACCTCATCATCGGCACAGGGGCCTTCGTCATCGGTGGCATCCTGACGCCGATCGCGCAGCAGCTCGGCATCAGCGAGCCCACCGCCGGGCAAGCGATGACGGCTTATGCGCTGTCGACGGCGCTGCTCGCCCCCGTCGTGCTGTTGGCCACCGGCCGTTGGCCGAGGAAGCGCGCGCTGCTGCTGGCGCTGGCGCTGTTCACGCTCGGCAACCTGCTGTGCGCGCTGTCGTCGTCGTTTGCGATGCTGCTCGCCGGGCGCGTGCTGATGGGCCTGGGCGCGGTGTTCACGCCGATCGCCGCCGGCATCGCCGTGGCGGTGGTCGAACCGGCGCAGCGCGGCAAGGCACTCGCGCTGACCTTTCTCGGCATCAGCCTGTCGTATGTCGTCGGCGTGCCGCTCGGCTCGTGGCTCGGCATGGCTTATGAATGGCACACGCCGATCTGGGTCATCACGGGTTTCAGCTTGCTCGCGCTGCTCGGCGCGGCGCTGTGGGTGCCCAAGAATATCGAAGCACCGGGCGCGATCTTCGACGGCCTGCCGGCGCTGCTCGCGCGGCGCGATGTGCTCGCGGTGCTGCTGCTGACGCTGGCCTACTTCATCGCCATCTTCGCCGTCTTCAGCTACATCGGCCCGGTGCTGCAGGCGCTGACGCCGATGAGCCGCGAGCAGCAGTCGCTGACGCTGGCGCTGTTCGGCCTCTCGGGTGTCGCCGGCACGCTGCTCGGCGGCGCGGCCAATGACCGCTTCGGTGCGCGGCGCACGCTGCTCGTGCAACTGACCGTGCTCGGCGCGACGATGGCGCTGCTGCCGCTGACCCAGGGCTCCTGGCCGGCGTTGATGGCGACACTGATCGTCTGGGGCACGGCAGGCTTTGGGATGATGGTGCCGCAGCAGTCGCGTGTTGCCGCGCTGGCGCCCACGCAAGCGCCGATGCTGTTGTCGCTCAACACCTCGATGCTCTACCTCGGCACGGCAGCCGGCGCCATCGTCGGCGGCGCGTTTGCAGCCCGTCTCGGTTTTGCGCAGCTCGGCTGGGCTGGGCTGCCTTTTGTCGCAGCCGGCCTTGTTATCCTCTGGTCCGTTCATACTTCAAGCCCTGCGGTCACGGTCGATCGCAAGGAGAAAGTTGCATGAGCACTGAGCAGCCTCGCCACTGTGGACACCAAGCCCGAACTGGTGCGCACGCTGCACATCATCTACGCGCTGCATGCGCTGGGCCTCGTGCTCGGCGCGTTCGGCGCGGCCAGCGTCATCGGCTCGTTTCTGTTCGGCTGGCCGTCGATCATCGCCGTGATCGTCAGCTACATCTACCGCGGTGATGCGCGCGGCACCTGGCTCGAATCGCACTTCAGCTGGGCGATCCGCACGTTCTGGTATGCGCTGGCCTGGGCGGTGCTGGTGGGCGTGCTGGGGGCTCTGCTGGCGATCGTCGTCATCGGCTTCGGCATCTGGATCGTCGGCATGTTCCTGCTCGGCATCTGGGCGATTTACCGCATCGCGCGCGGCTGGATGAACTTGAACAGCCGCCAGCCGATGCCCCAGTAATACCGGTACACGCAACGGGCAGGCAGCCGCCTGCCCGTACAATGCGCCGGTCGCGCGAACACCAGTCATCGCGCCGCAGTCGATTCCGACTTGTCATTCGCCCTCGCGCCTACCCGACTGGTGCACCCGCAACGGGTGACAGCAGGCCGCGACAGAACACTACCCCATGAAATTCACTGACCTCGGCCTGGCCGAGCCGTTGCTGCGCGCGGTGCAGGAACACGGCTACGACACGCCCACCCCGATCCAGGTTCAAGCCATTCCCGCTGTGCTCAAAGGCGGCGACCTGCTGGCCGGCGCGCAAACCGGCACCGGCAAGACGGCAGGCTTCGTGCTGCCGATGCTGCACCGCCTGATGGCGCAGCCGCAGAAGAAGGACGCACGCGGCCGCGTGGCGATCCGCGCGCTGATCCTCACGCCCACGCGCGAGCTCGCTGCGCAGGTCGAAGAAAGCGTGCGCGTCTACGGCAAGCACGCACCGCTGACATCGATGGTGATGTTCGGCGGCGTCGGCATGCAGCCGCAGATCGACAAGCTGCGCCGCGGCGTCGACATCCTCGTCGCCACGCCGGGCCGCCTGCTCGACCACCACGGCCAGCGCACGCTCGACCTGTCGCATGTCGAGATCTTCGTCCTCGACGAAGCCGACCGCATGCTCGACATGGGCTTCATCCACGACATCAAGAAGGTGCTCGCGGTGCTGCCGCCCAAAAAGCAGAGCCTGCTCTTCTCCGCCACCTTCAGCGACGAGATCAAGGCCCTGGCCGACCGCCTGCTCAACGCGCCGGCGCTGATCGAAGTGTCGCGCCGCAACTCGACCGTCGAGCTGATCGCGCAGAAGCTGCACCCTGTCGCACGCGATAAGAAAAAAGAGCTGCTCGCGCACCTCATCAAGCAGGGCGACTGGCACCAGGTGCTGGTCTTCACGCGCATGAAGCATGGCGCGAACCGCCTGGCCGACTACCTCAACGACAACGGCATCGGCGCGATGGCAATTCACGGCAACAAGAGCCAGACCGCGCGCACGAAGGCGCTGGCCGAGTTCAAGACCGGCAAGCTGCCGGTGCTGGTGGCCACCGACATCGCCGCGCGCGGCATCGACATCGACATGCTGCCGCACGTCGTCAACTTCGAGCTGCCCAACGTGCCCGAAGACTACGTGCACCGCATCGGCCGCACCGGCCGCGCGGGCGCGCAGGGCGAGGCGATCTCGCTGGTCTGCCTCGACGAAGAACTCTTCCTGCGCGACATCGAAAGGCTGATCAAGCGCAGCATCCCACGCGAAGCGGTGCCCGGCTTCGAAGCACCGTCGCACGAGAAGGCCGAGCCGATCGTGCTCGGCCGCATGACGATCGGCATCGGCGGCACCCAGCGCAACGGCGGCGGCGGCCGCGGCCGCAGCAGTGCACCGCGAGGCGGTGGTGGTGGTGGTGGCGGCGGTGGCCGCGCACCGGCGCGCCCTGCCGGCGGCGGCGGCCGCGGCCCGAGCACCGGTGCCAGCAACGGCCCGCGCCGCAGCGGCCGCTAGAAAAGCAGCAGCGCGGCGGCACCGCCACCGCGTTTGTTCGAGCGCAATCGCGGCGCCGACGCACGCACCACAATGCGCCGATGAGCACGCACATTCGCACGGCGTGGGTGATCGGCGCCAGCGGTCTCGTCGGCCGCGAGCTGCTGCGCCAACTCGTGGCACCGGCCAGCGGCTACGCGAGCGTGCATGCGCTGCTGCGGCGCCCGCTCGTGCCGGCGCCGGATGGCGTGCAGATGCATGTCATCGACTTTTCGCGCTTGCCGCCGGCGCTGCCCGCGGCCGACGATCTCTACTGCGCGCTCGGCACGACGATCAAGTCCGCGGGTTCGAAGCCAGCCTTTCGCGCCGTTGATTTCGATGCCGTCGTGGGCAGCGCGCGTGCGGCGCAGGCAGCGGGCGTGAAGCGCATGGCCGTGGTCTCCGCGCTCGGCGCAGACCCCAACTCGCGCGTCTTCTACAACCGGGTCAAGGGCGAGATGGAGGCGGCACTGCGCGCGCTGCGCTTCGAACGCCTGGTCATCGCGCGGCCGTCGCTGCTGGCCGGCGCACGCGAGGCCCTGGGCCAGGCGCCGCGTGCGGCCGAACGCTTGTCGCTGATGTTGCTGCGGCCGATCAGCAGTCTGCTGCCGGCGTCGATCCGGCCGATCGACGCCGGCGTCGTCGCCCGTGCGATGCGCGTTGCGCTGGGCGCCGACGGTCCGGCTGCGCAAGTGATCGAATCGGCAGCGCTGCAGCAACTCGGCAGGTCCGTCGCATGAAACTCACCAGCTTCGGCGCCGCCGACGGCGTCACCGGCTCCAAGCACCTGGTCGAGGTGGGCGCCAGCCGCATCCTGCTCGACTGCGGCTTGTTCCAGGGCCTGAAGCTGCACCGCGAGCGCAACTGGCAGCCGCTGCCGATCGACGTGCGCAGCATCGACGCCGTCGTCTTGAGCCACGCCCACCTCGACCACAGCGGCTGGCTGCCGGTGCTGGTCAAGCACGGCTACCGAGGCCCGATCTTCACCAACACCGCGACGCGCGACCTGTGCGCCGTACTGCTCGCCGACAGCGCACATCTGCAGGAAGAGGATGCGCGCCGCGCCAACCGTTACGGCAGCGCGTCGCACACACCTGCCCTGCCGCTGTACACGAAGGCCGATGCGGCGCGCGCGGTGCAGCGCATCAGCGCGTTGCCATCGGGCCGCGGCGCCGAAGTCGGGCGCGTGCAGATCACCTTCACGCCGGTCGGCCATCTGCTCGGCGCCAGTGCGATCACGCTGACGGTGGGCCGCGAGCGCATCGTCTACTCCGGCGACGTCGGCCGCAACAACGACCTGCTGCTGCCCGCACCGCAGGCCGTGCGCAAAGCCGACGTGCTGCTGATCGAAGGCACCTACGGCAACCGCGTGCACCCCAAGGAGGATGTGCAGACGCGTCTGGGCGAGATCATCCGGCGCACGATCGCGCGCGGCGGCTCGGTGCTGCTGCCGTCGTTTGCCGTCGGCCGCGCGCAAGCGCTGCTGCTGGTGCTGCAACGCCTGCGCGCGGCGGGTGACATCCCGCACTCGCTGCCGATCTACCTCGACAGCCCGATGGCGATTGCCGCCACCGAGCTGACGCTGAAGCACCGCAAGCTGCTGCGTGTCGCGCCGCGCGAGGTGGCGACGTTGAAGGACGGCGTGCGCTTCATCGAAACCGGCGTGCAGTCGCAGCGCCTGACGTCGTCGCGCTCGCGCTATCCCAGCGTGATCATTTCGGCCAGCGGCATGGCCACCGGCGGTCGCGTGCTGCATCACCTGAAATCACTGGCGCCGGACGAAAAGCATCACCTCGTCTTCCCCGGCTTCCAGGTGGCGGGCACGCGCGGCGCGCGCATCACCGCCGGCGAACGCGAGGTGAAGATCTTCGGCGAGATGGTGCCGATCCGCGCCGAGGTCAGCCACCTCGAAGGCTTCTCGGGCCATGCCGATGCCGACGAGCTGATGGCGTGGCTGCGCCACATCGACGCTGCACCGCGCCACACCTTCGTCGTCCACGGCGACCCCGAGGCGACCGACACGCTGCGCTTTCGCATCGGCAACGAGCTCGGCTGGCGCGCCAGCGTGCCGCCGCACGCACAGACCGTCGATGCCTGAATCCTGGGTCGGCCTGGCCGTCGCGCTCGGCGTCGGCTTGCTCGTCGGCATCGAGCGCGAGCGGCGCAAGGGCCGCGGCGCGCAGCGCAAGGCAGCGGGCATGCGCACCTTTGCGCTCGTCACCGTGGCCGGTGCGCTGGCGCAATCGCTGTCGCCCGGTGCGCTGGTCGCCGTCGGCGCGCTGGCGGTGTCGGCCCTGGCGGCGCTCGCGTACTGGCGCGCGGCGCGCGCCGCGGAGGCGCAAGCCGATCCGGGCCTGACCACCGAAGTGGCATTGGTCGTGGCCTACCTGGTCGGCGTGCAGTGCGCCGTGCAGCCGGCGATCGGCGCGGCCTGCGGCGCCGTGCTGGCCGCCTTGCTCGCAGCGCGCGAGGGCATGCACCGCTTTGCCACCGAGTGGCTGACCGAGCAGGAGCTGCGAGACGCGCTGGTGCTGGCCGGCGTGGCGCTGGTCGTGGTGCCGCTGATGCCGGCCGCGCCGCTGCCGGGGCTCGGCGGCCTGGCGCCGCGCACCGCGGCGTGGCTGGTGCTGTTGATCCTGTCGATCCAGGCCGCGGCGCATGTGGCGCAACGCCTGCTCGGTGAACGCCACGCGCTGCTGGCCACGGGCTTGCTCGGCGGGTTTGTCTCCAGCACCGCGACCATTGCCACGCTCGGCACCGAAGCCAGGACGCCGTCCCCGCCGCTGCAAAGGCGGCTCGCCGGGGCGGCCAGCCTGTCGGGCGCGGCAACGTGGTTGCAGGCGCTGGCCATCGCCGCCGTGGCCAGCCCGTCGCTGTTGCCCCGTTTGGCGCCGATGGCGCTGGGCGGCGCGCTCGTGGCCGTGCTGGCAGGCGCATGGACCGCGCGCGGCGACGACGGTGCGCCCGTGGCCGCACGCCCCGGCGACGCGCGGCGCCCGCTGCGGCTGCGCGAAGCCTTGCTCGTCGCGGCGCTGCTGCTCGGCGTGTCGATCGTCGTCGGCTGGCTGCGCAGCCGCTACGGCACGCAAGGCCTGCTTGCCGGCAGCGCACTGGCCGCACTGGCCGATGCGCACGCGCCGATCGCCGCGGCCTTTGGGCTGCACGCGCAAGGCATGGTCGTCGCGCGGGCGGCCTTGACGGCCGTGCTCGTGGCTGTCGGCGTCAACAGCGTCAGCCGCGGCGTCGTCGCCTTTGCCACCGGCGGCGCGGCCTACGGCGCGCGCGTGGGTGCCGCGCTGACCGCATCGTGGATCGCTGCGGCGCTCGGCTTGTGGTTCAGCATGCGGTTCGTGACCATCGGCGCCTGAATGGCTCGAAGTGCAGCCACCGCACGGTGCACGTGCTCGCCGAACACCTGAAAAACCAGCGGCCGAAAGGCTTGCTCGTCATGCGCGCCCCCGGTCTGCGCTCCGCACACGCTTGCATTTTGTAGTGCCTGCTCACAACAAGGTGAACCGCGCCCGCCTAGTCTTTAGCACTGACGAACTGGAGGCGCCCGATGACGCAAGTCCCGCTGGCCACGCGCTGGGAAGGTGCAGACCTCGTCGTACTGCGCCGCGGGCAGGTGGCCGACCGCATCGACGCCAGCGACATCCGGCGCGTGCTGCTGGTGTGCAGCGGCGGCGACACGCCGACCGACCTCGAGTTCGCCGTCATCGAGACCGCCGCCGAGCACGTGCTGCTGCCCGCCAACAGCGGCATCGCCGCGCGGGTGTACTTCGAGCGCCAGGCGTACTGGACCGAGCGCGCTTGCATTTACTGGGTGACCGGCCCCCATGCGCCGCTACCGCGCCACCTTCGCCCCGGCATCTGGCTGCTGCGCCGGCACCGCCCGGCGTATCTGCGCCTGCCGGTGCGCGAGCTGGCGCCGCTACTCGACCAGTGGCCGCTCGAGGGACCGCAGACCTGGGAGCAGCGCAAGTGGGCGCAGGTCGCCACCAAGCGCCACCGCGCCGCGCTGACCCGAACCATCGCGCCGCAAGTTTCCTGACACAAAAAAACCGGCCGAAGCCGGTTCTTTTGCGGAGCCGAAGGCCTTAAGCCTTCTTCTCGTCTTTCTTCATGGCCTTGGCCTTGGCCTTCTTGACGGCCTTCTTGTCGGCCTTCTTCTCATCGGCCTTGGCGGCCATCGGCTTGGCATCGGCCTTCATTTCGGCCTTGGCCGGCGCGGTAGCGGCGGCAGCGGCCGGGGCAGCCGGCATGGCCGGGGTGGCAGCAACCGCAGCAGCGGCGGGCTTGGCGGCCGGGGCGGCAGCCGGCGCGGCGGTCTGGGCGGAGGCGGCAGCAGCGAAGGCCAAAGCGGCCAGTGCGGTCAGAAGCTTGTTCATGAGGGTTTCGATCGAGAATGGACCGAGCGGAATTGCTCCGCGGTTCAACGAACAAGTTCCCGGCACGTTGCCCGGGTTTACCCTAATTCCTGCTACTTGAACTCACGCTCGCGCAGCCACTTGGTCGCCACCCACTTTTCCCCGGCGATCACCGGCGCGCCGCCGTGCAGTGACTTCGTGCTCGGGTGCGGCCGGTCGTAGCTGAAGAAGACCGCATTGCCCTTGACCGGGCCGACCTCGACGCCGACGTCCGGAAACGTCGTGCCGCCGCCCTTCTGCGGGCTGTTGAGGTACATCACGATGGAGGCCACACGCTGGCCGCCGCGGGCGAGGATCGGCACCGTACCTGCTTTGGCGGGGTCGAAATAATCGTGGTGGGGCTGGTACTCCGCGCCGGGCAGGTAATGCAGCACCTGCAAGCCCTCGCCGTTGATCACCGGCCAGCGCAGCAGCCGGGCCAGACGCGCCTCGACGCGCTTGCAGACCTCGTTCTCGCCGCGCTCGAAGAACATGCCGCGGCTGGTGCGCGCGGCATGGACCTCGCTGCCGCCGGTGTCCATCTGCACCGTCTCCGAACGCGCCAACCGCGGCTTGGCGGCGGCGATGATGGCGTCGCACTCGTCGTCGGCGAGCAGGCCGCCAAAGACGATGATCCGCGGGCTTTTCATCACCATCACGACCTGCACCTGGCGGTCGCCGCCGTCGACCCACACCGGCGACTCGGCGACGTCGGCGTCGGGCACCGGCACCGCGTTGGGCAAGGCCACCACCGGCTCCGGCGGCTGCCTGGCCTGGTGCTCGGCGAGAAAGCCCTGCAGCGTGTCCTCCATCGCCGCGATGGCCACGTCCTCGTTCCAGCCGCTGGCGCGCATCGACTGCAGCACGACCTCGGGCGCGTGCCCGGCCTGGGCCTGGGCGATGATCCACTGACGGAGTTCAGGGGTGACGGGTTGCTTGACCTGCATGGGTGTAATTTTGCAATGACCGCTGGCCCGATGACTATTCCTCTTTCGTTCGAACGCATCATGAACCTGCTTCGCACCACCGCCCTCGTCCTCGCCACCGCACTCACTGCAGTGCCGGCCGTTGCGCAGAATCGCGCCGACGCGCAACCGCGCGCCGTCTCGCCGCGCGGCCCGCTGGGCGCCGACGAACAGGCCAACATCGATCTGTTCCGCCGCGTCTCGTCGTCGGTGGTGCACATCACCACGCTGGAGACGCAGCGCGACATGTTCAGCATGAACGTGATGCAGGTGCCGCGCGGCACCGGCACCGGCTTCGTCTGGGACGCGCAGGGGCACATCGTCACCAACTTCCACGTCATCCAGGGCGGCAGCGGCGCACGCGTGACACTGGCCGACCAGACCAGCTTCGACGCCAGGCTCGTCGGCGCGTTTCCCGACCGCGACCTCGCCGTGCTGAAGATCGACGCGCCGGCCAACAAGCTGCCGCCGATTGCGCTCGGCACCAGCCGCGACCTGCAAGTCGGCCAGCGCGTCTATGCGATCGGCAACCCGTTCGGCCTGGACCAGACGCTGACGCTCGGCATCGTCAGCGCCTTGAACCGCGAGATCGAATCGTTCAACGGCCGCACCATCCGCGGCGTCGTGCAGACCGACGCTGCGATCAACCCCGGCAACTCGGGTGGCCCGCTGCTCGATTCGGCCGGGCGGCTGATCGGCGTCAACACGCAGATCGCCAGCCCGAGCGGCGCGAGTGCCGGCATCGGCTTTGCGATTCCCGCCGACGAAGTCAACCGCATCGTGCCGCGCGTGATTCGCGACGGCCGCTTCGTGCGGCCGGCGCTGGGCGTGACGGCAGCCTCACCGCAGATCACGCGCGCGCTGAACCTGCCGCGCGGCGTGGCCGTGGTCCAGGTCGGCAGCGGCAGCCCGGCGGCCAAGGCCGGCCTGCAAGCCTTCCGCCGCGAGCGCAACGGCGACATCGTGCAAGGCGACGTCATCACCGCGATCGACAACGAGCCGGTCGCCGACCTCGACAGCATGCTGGCGCAACTCGAACGCCGCGCACCGGGCGACAGCGTGACGCTGACCGTGTGGCGCGGCGGGCAGACACGCAAGCAGGCGGTGGTGCTGGCGGCTGGGGAGTGAAAGCAGCTCAATGGCGATACCCGCGCACCTCACCACTTTCTGGAACGCCTTCGCCAAGTCGATCGGCGGCGTGGACGAAGCGCGCTTTTATGAAGCGTTGAGTTCACCCAGAGCATGCTCGTCGCCTGTGAGCGCTTCAAAGTGGTGTACCAGCCTTGAACCAGCGGCCGTCGTCGAATCGGCGAAGCCAGGCGCCGCCTGGGGCTGTTCACACTACGCAGGCGGCTGCGGATTGCGCGCCAGGTCGTAGAGGATGGCCGCGCTTGTCAGGCCTCCATCAACGACAAGTTCGTGCCCGGTGACGAAGCGCGCGTCGTCACTGGCCAGGAAGGCGACCACGTCGGCCACCTCGTCGGGCGCGCCGTAGCGCGCCATCGGCGTGGCGTTGACCACGGCGGCGCGCACCACCTCGTTGTGCAGCGCCGCGGTCTGCGGCGTGGCGATCGGCCCGGGCGAGACGGCGTTGACGGTGATGCCGTGCGGCGCCAGGTCGATGGCGCAGCTTTTCATCAGGCCGACGACCCCCGCCTTCGACGCCGAGTACGCAACACGCCCCGACCAGACCTGCTGGCCCGAGATGCTGGCCATCAGCACGATGCGGCCGTAGCGCTGCACAACCATGTGCCGCGCCACCGCCTGCGTGACCAGATAGCTGCCGGTGAGGTTGATGCGCAGCACACGCTGCCAGGCGTCGAGAGGGTTGTCGAGCACCGAGCCTTGATAACTGATGCCGGCGCAGTTGACGAGAATGTGGATGCCGCCGCTCTCAGCGGCAGCGCGGTCCACCGCGTTGCTCACGCTATGCGGCTCGCCGACATCGATAGGCGCCGTGCGCACGCGCTCTACGCCTTGCTCGGCCGCGAGTTCGGCTTGCGCGGCGGCCAGCGCTTGCGTGTTCAGATCGGCAAGGACCACACGGGCGCCGTCTGCGAGCAGCCGCCGTGCACTGGCCAATCCCAACCCGCTCGCAGCGCCGGTGATGAAGGCCACACGGCCCGCGAGGCGCGATGGGGTCGATGCGGCGTCTGTCATGGCGTGATGATGCTATCGCTGCGAACGGCAGACGAGCCGGGGCTAATCGGCGCTGACCGTGCGCTGCGCCGCCCACTGCCGCAGCGCGTCGATGGCCTCGGCGCGTGTCACCGACAACGGTTGCGTGCGCGCCAGCTCCCCGCCCACCATCGCCACGTCCGCCGCCTTTTTCGCGCCATGCGCTTCGTAGCGCGCGCCGACGATCGCGGCTTCGATTTCAGCGCCGGAGTAGCCGCCGCTCGCGGACACCAGCCGCGCCAACGCGTGATCATCAAACGCGATGCGGTGCTTGGTGAGATGAATCCGGAAGATGCCCGCGCGCACCGGCTCGTTCGGCAAATCGACGAAGAAGATGTCGTCGAAGCGGCCCTTGCGCATCAGCTCGGGCGGCAGCGACTCGACGTCATTGGCGGTGGCGACGAGAAAGACGCTGCTCTTGCGCTCGGCCATCCAGGTCAGCAGCGTGCCGAGCATGCGTTTGCCGGCGCCGGTGCCGTCGCCCTGGCTGTCGCCGCCGGCCAGGCCTTTCTCGATCTCGTCCATCCACAGCACACACGGCTGCATCGCATCGGCGACGCGCAGCGCCTCGCGCAGCTTGCGTTCGCTTTCGCCCTGCCACTTGTCGAAGAGCGCGCCGAAGTCCATGCGAAACAGCGGCACCTGCCAGCTCGCGGCAATCGCCTTGGCCGCGAGGCTCTTGCCGGCGCCCTGCACGCCGAGCAGCAGCACGCCGCGCGGCGCTGGCAGGCCCGAGGCTTCGGGTTGCAGGAACGGTTCGCGGCGCAGCTGCAGCCAGCGCTTGAGCGCCGCCATGCCGGCCACGTCGTCGAGCGTGGGCAGATGCTGCTCGAAGCTGAGGATCTCGGCGCCGCCCATCACTTCGTGCTTCACGGCCAGCACGCGCGCCAGATCGGCGGTGTCAACCTCGCCGTCGCCGAGCACCAGGCGCGCGAGGTGGCGCACTGACGACTGCGGCAGACCCACCATGTGGCGCAGCAGCGAATCGAGCGTGGTCCGCGAGCCGGTCGCGTCCTTGTTGACATCGCGGCGGCGCTGCAACTCGTCGTTGAACAGGGCCTTCACGCGCTCCAGCGTCATCGGCTCGATCTCGAAGCGGCTGGCCAGCGGCGAGAGCTCTTCCGGCAACTTGATGTCGTGGCCGACGAAGACCAGTTGCAAACCTCGGCTCTCGCAGCGCAGCGCGAGCTCCTTCATGCCGCGTGTGATCACGGGGTTGCTCAAGAACGGATGGATGTCGAGGAACAACACCAGCGCCGGCTCGCGCATTTTCTCCACCGCTTGCAGCGCTGCGGGCAGCTCCTTGGTGCTCTCGGGCTCGTCATCCTTGCTCTTCGTCGCCATGTCGAGCAGTTGCAGCTTCAGGCCTTGCGCCACGCGCAGGCCGCTGCTGGCCGACCAGGTCCACAGCTCGCGGCCGCTTTTTTTCGTCGCGGCCGTGAACAGCGCCAGCACCCGCGGCTCGTCATGCGTTTCGATCAGCGTGATCGGCGTGCGCGTGTCGAGCAGCGCTTGCAGGGAGTCGACTTGGGCGGCAGTGGGCATGGCGGCGCGACTGTAGCGCGCCGATGGTTGTGCAACAGACGCGCGTTCAGGGGGCCGCTGCCGCTCAATTCAGCCAGCGCCGCGCGTTGCCGAACATGCGCATCCACGGGCTCGGTGCGCTGATGTCTCCCGAGGTCCAGCTCATCAGCACGTTGCGGTAGACGCGCTCGGGGTGCGGCATCAACGCCGTGAAGCGGCCGTCGCTCGTCGTCACCGCTGTCAGGCCGTCGGGGCTGCCGTTGGGGTTTGCGGGGTAGGCCTCGGTGGGTTGACCGCTGTTGTCGACGAAGCGCATCGCGCGCCTCACGGCTTTGGCATCGCCGCGCCGTGAGAAATCGGCATAGCCTTCGCCGTGCGCGACGGCGATGGGGATGCGGCTGCCGGCCATGCCGGTGAAGAAGATCGACGGCGAGTCGAGCACTTCGACCAGCGACAGCCGCGCCTCGAACTGCTCGCTCTTGTTGCGCGTGAACTGCGGCCACTCGTGCGCGCCGGGGATGATCGGCGACAGCGCGGCCATCATCTGGCAGCCGTTGCACACGCCGAGCGCGAAGGTGTCCTTGCGGTCGAAGAATGCAGCGAATTGTTCGGCGAGCTGCGGGTTGAAGAGGATCGAGCGCGCCCAGCCTTCACCGGCACCGAGCGTGTCGCCGTAGGAGAAACCACCGCAGGCGATCAAGCCGTTGAACTGGTCGAGGCGCGCGCGGCCGGTTTGCAGATCAGTCATGTGCACGTCGAAGGTGTCGAAGCCGGCCTGGTGCATGACGTAGCTCATCTCGACATGCGAGTTCACGCCCTGCTCGCGCAAGATCGCGAGCTTGGGGCGGATGGTGAGCACGGCCGGGGCCTGCGTCGCGTCGAACGTGAGATGCAAGCGCAAGCCTGGATCGTCCGCGCGCCCCGCCGCTTCGTGTTCGGCGTCTGCGCAGGCCGGGTTGTCGCGCTGCCTGGCGATACGCCAGCTCACGTCGTCCCAGGCCTGATGCAGATCGCGCAGCGGCACCGAGAAGATCGACTTCGCGTCGCGCCAGACCTCGACAACGCCGCGCTCGTTGGGTTTGCCGATCGTGTGCGCGTGCTTCGACAAGCCGTGCTCGCGCAGCACCGCCATCACCGCATCGCGCTCAGCCGTTCGCACTTGAATCACGGCACCGAGCTCTTCGTTGAACAGCGCGGCCAGCGTGCGTTCGTTGCGGCGCTCGCTGACCTGTGCCGCCCAGTTCTTCGAGTCGCCGTACTCGGCGCGGCTGTCGGCAATGCCGTCGCCTTCGGTGACCAGCAGATCGACGTTCAGGCTCACGCCGACGTGGCCGGCAAACGCCATCTCGCACACGCTGGCCCACAGGCCGCCGTCGCTGCGGTCGTGGTAGGCGAGCAGCTTGTTGTCGTGGCGCAGCGCGTTGATCGCGGCGACGAGCGACTTCAATCGTTGCGGCTCGTCGAGGTCGGGCACTTCGTTGCCGAACCTGCCGAGCACCTGCGCCAGCATCGAGCCGCCCAGGCGCATGCGGCCGTTGCCGAGGTCGATGGCGATCAGCGTCGTGTCGCCGGCTTGAAGTTGCGGCGTCAGCGTGCCGCGCACGTCGTTCAGCGTGGCAAACGCGGTGACGATCAGCGACACCGGTGCGGTGACCTTCTTGCTGACTGCACCGTCTTGCCACTGCGTTCGCATCGACAGCGAATCCTTGCCCACCGGCACGCCGATGCCGAGCGCCGGGCACAGCGCCATGCCGACGGCGTGCACCGTGTCGTACAGCGCCGCGTCTTCGCCGGGTTCGCCACAGGCCGCCATCCAGTTGCACGACAGCTTGATGCGCGATAGATCGATCGGCGCGGCGAGCAGGTTGGTGATCGCCTCGGCCACTGCCATGCGGCCGCTCGCCGGCGCATTCAGCGACGCCAGCGGCGTGCGCTCGCCCATGCTCATCGCTTCGCCGCGAAAGCCGCTGTGATCGGCCAACGTCACCGCGCAATCGGCGACCGGCACCTGCCACGGCCCGACCATCTGGTCGCGGTGATTCAGCCCGCCGACGGTCCGGTCGCCGATCGTGACGAGGAAGCGTTTGCTGGCCACCGTCGGATGGCGCAGCACATCGAACGCCACCTGATCGAGCTTGACGCCGGTGAGGTCGAGCGGCGCTTCTTCGCGCACGACACGCTTCACGTCGCGCTGCATCTTCGGCGGCTTGCCGAGCAGCACGTCCATCGGCATGTCGATGGCCACGAGATCCCGATCACCCTGAGCCTGTCGAAGGGCGAGCACGAGCTGCGGCGCATCGGTAGCCACGCCGACAACGGCGAACGGGCAGCGTTCGCGCGCGCACATCATCTCGAACAGCGGCAACTGCGATGCTTCGAGCGCGATGACGTAGCGCTCCTGGCTTTCGTTGCACCAGATCTCTTTCGGCGCCAGGCCGCTTTCTTCGAGCGGCACCTTGCTCAGATCGAAGCGCGCGCCTTTGCCTGCACCATCGACGAGTTCAGGAAACGCGTTGCTGATGCCGCCGGCGCCGACATCGTGAATCGCCAGGATCGGGTTGTTGTCACCAAGACTCCAGCAATGGTTGATGACCTCCTGCGCACGTCTCTGAATTTCCGGGTTGCCGCGCTGCACCGAATCGAAGTCGAGCGCCGCCGTGTTGCTGCCCGCGGCCATCGAGCTCGCCGCGCCACCACCCATGCCGATGCGCATGCCGGGGCCGCCGAGCTGGATCAGCAGCGTGCCGGCGGGGAAGGCAATCTTCTTGGTCTGCGCAGCGTCGATCGTGCCGACACCGCCGGCGATCATGATCGGCTTGTGATAGCCGCGGCGCACGCCGGCCACGTCTTGTTCGTAGACGCGGAAGTAGCCGCCGAGATTGGGCCGGCCGAACTCGTTGTTGAACGCCGCGCCGCCGAGCGGGCCGTCCGTCATGATCTGCAACGGGCTCGCGATGTGCTCGGGCTTGCCGATCGGCGATTGTTCCCACGGCTCGTTCGTGCCCGGCAGATGCAGGTTGCTGACCGAGAAGCCCGTCAAACCCGCTTTCGGTTTCGCGCCGCGCCCCGTCGCGCCTTCATCGCGGATCTCGCCGCCGGCGCCGGTCGACGCGCCCGCATGCGGCGAGATCGCCGTCGGATGGTTGTGCGTCTCGACCTTCATCAGCACATGCGCCGTCACCTCGCGCGGCCCGTACAACGGCGCATTGGTGAAACTCTGCGGCAGCCAGCGCCGCACGGGGCCGCCTTCCATCACCGCGGCGTTGTCGTTGTACGCAATGACGGTGTGCTGCGGCGCGAGCTTCTCGGTGTTGCGGATCATGCCGAACATCGACAGCGGCTGCTGCTGCCCGTCGATGATGAACTCGGCGTTGAAGATCTTGTGCCGGCAATGCTCGCTGTTGGCCTGCGCGAACATCATCAGCTCGACGTCCGTCGGGTTGCGTCCCTGTTTGCGGAAGGCATCGGCGAGGTAGTCGATCTCGTCGCCGGACAACGCCAGGCCAAACTCGCTGTTCGCCGCCTCCAGCGCGGTGTGGGTTGAGCTTGTCGAAGCCCCCGTTCGTCCTGAGCCTGTCGAAGGGCCACGGCCGAGCACATCGACATGCGCCATCGGCTCGGCTTCGCGCTCGTCGAACAGATGCCGTGCGGCTTCGCGCTCGAACGCGACACTCTCCGTCATGCGGTCATGCAGCAGCGCAGCGGCGGCACGCAATTCATCGGACGACAGCGGTTTGCTGCCGAACAGCCCGCTCTTGGTCTGCAAACGGAACTCGGTGACACGCTCGACGCGGTGAATGTCGGCGCCGCAGTTGTGCGCAATGTCGGTGGCCTTGCTCGCCCACGGCGACACGGTGCCCAGGCGCGGCATGACGACGACGAGCGCAGCGTCGCCGGCTTGCACAGCCTCGCCATAAGTCAGCAGCGCCGACAGCTTGTCATGCGTCGCGCGGTCCAACGCCGCATCGCTCCAAACCCAGTGCACGAAGCGCGCGCTGACGCCGACGATGCGCGGGTTGTTTTGCGCCAGCCGCGCCAGCAAACCCTGCGAACGAAAGGCGGACAGCGCATTGCCGCCCTCGAAGTGCATCAGGTGCTTGGGGGCGGTGGTCATGCGGTGTAGGGGCTCGATCAGCGGGCTGAGACAGACGATTTTACGGGTGGGATAATCACGCCTCGATGGCCATCACCCTCAAGACTCCAGCCGAAATCGACGCCATGCGCGTCGCCGGCCGCCTCGGCTCCGAGGTGCTGGACTTCCTCACGCCGCACGTGGTGCCCGGCATCACCACGCTGCAGATCGACAAGCTCGCGCACGACTACATGGTCGGCGTGCAAGGCACGACGCCGGCCACATTGAACTACTCGCCGCCGGGCTACCCGCCCTACCCGGCATCGCTGTGCACCTCGGTCAATCACGAGGTCTGCCACGGCATCCCGGCCGAGCGGCCACTCAAGAACGGCGACATCGTCAACATCGACGTCACCGTGATCACCAAGGACGGCTGGCACGGCGACAACAGCCGCATGTACGTCGTCGGCGAGGGCAGCATCGCCGCCAAGCGCCTGTGCCAGCTGACGTTTGAAGCCATGTGGAAGGGCATCGCCAAGGTCAAGCCCGGCGCACGCCTGGGCGACGTGGGCCACGCGATCCAGATGTTTGCCGAGTACAACGGCTTCTCGGTGGTGCGCGAGTTCTGCGGCCACGGCATCGGCCAGCGCTTTCACGAAGAGCCGCAGGTGCTGCACTACGGACGCCCCGGCACGCTCGAAGAACTCGTGCCGGGCATGGTGTTCACCGTCGAGCCGATGATCAACGCCGGCCGGCGCGACATCCGCGAAGACCGCAAGGGCGGCAACTACGACGGCTGGACCATCGTCACCAAGGACCGCTCGTTGTCGGCGCAGTGGGAGCACACGGTAGTCGTCACCGAGACCGGCTATGAAGTGTTGACGGTGTCCGCCGGCAGCCCGGCGGCGCCGGACTTTGCGCCTGCCGGCTACGGCAGCAAGCAGGCCGTCACCGCCTGACCACCCGTTCGGGCTGAGGTATCGAAGCCCAGCGCATACCAGCACTGCCCTTCGATACCTCAGGGCGAACGGAAGAATCGACACAAAAGTAATGTCCGCCGTCCTGCAGCCTGGCACACCGGAAAACAGCATCGCGCGCCTGCGCCTGAGATACGGCGCCGACAAGAACGTCCTGCTCGAAACTTTTGCCGCCGCGCGGCCGAGCGCGCAAGCCGCCGCGTCGCTGATCCGCGGCCTGGCGCGCCTGACCGATGCGGCGCTCACCGATTTGTGGAACGCCAGCCTGATGCCACCCGGCTCGGCGTTGGTGGCCGCCGGCGGCTACGGCCGCGGCGAGTTGTTCCCGCACTCCGACGTCGATGTGCTGGTGCTGCTGCCCGACGACATCCTGCTCGAAGTGGCGCGGCCGGCGCTGGAGCGCTTTATCAGCGCCTGCTGGGACATTGGCCTGGAGATCGGCTCGGCGGTGCGCACGATCCCCGAGTGCGCCGCCGAGGCCAAGCGTGACGTGACGGTGCAGACCTCGCTGCTCGAGAGCCGCCACGTCACCGGCACGAAGAAACTCTTCGTCGCGCTGCGCGAGCGCCTGGGCCAGGACATGGATGCGCGCGCCTTCCTGCGCGCCAAGGTGCTGGAGATGCGCCAGCGCCACACCAAGTTCAGCGACACGCCGTACGCGCTCGAACCCAACTGCAAGGAAAGCCCGGGCGGCCTGCGCGATCTGCAGGTGCTGCTGTGGGTGGCGCGCGCCGCGGGTCTGGGCCGCAGTTGGGCCGAGCTCGGCGCCAAGGGGTTGGTGACGCTGTTCGAAGTCAAACAGTTGCAGCGCAACGAGGGCGTGCTGAAGATGATCCGCGCGCGGCTGCATGTCGTTGCCGGCCGGCGCGAGGACCGCCTGGTGTTCGACCTGCAGACCGCGGTGGCCGAGAGCTTCGGCCTCGAGCCGATCAAGGGCCAGCGTGTCTCCGAGCAGTTGATGCGGCGTTACTACTGGGCGGCCAAGGCGGTGGTGCAGTTGAACCAGATTCTGCTGCTCAACATCGAGGAGCACATCGCCGGCGTCGACGCGCCGCCGATGCGCCGCATCAACGAACGTTTCTTCGACCGTGGCGGCATGATCGAAGTCGCCAGCGACGATCTCTATCTGCGCCAGCCGCACGCCATTCTCGAAACCTTCCTCGTCTACACGCAGGAAGTCGGCGTCAAGGAGCTGTCGGCGCGCACGCTGCGCGCGCTGTACAACGCGCGCCACCTGATGAACGCCGGCTTTCGCAGCGACCCGGTGAACCGGGCCTGCTTCATGCAGATCCTGCGCCAGCCCGAGGGCCAGACGCACGCGCTGCGGCTGATGAACCAGACCTCGGTGCTCGGCCGCTACCTGTGGGTGTTCCGCCGCATCGTCGGCCAGATGCAGCACGACCTGTTCCACGTCTACACGGTCGATCAGCACATCCTCATCGTGGTGCGCAACATGCGCCGCTTCTTCATCGCCGAGCACGCGCACGAGTACCCGTTCTGCTCGCAGCTCGGCGCCGATTTCGAGCGGCCCTGGGTGCTCTACGTGGCCGCGCTGTTTCACGACGTGGCCAAGGGCCGCGGCGGCGACCACTCCACGCTCGGCGCTGCCGAGGCGCGGCGCTTCTGCCGCGATCACGCCGTGGCGGCAGAAGACGCCCGGCTGATCGAGTTCCTGGTGCGCCACCATCTGACGATGAGCCACACCGCGCAGAAGGAAGACCTGTCGGACCCCGACGTCATCGCGGCCTTTGCCGGGGTCGTCGGCGATGCGCGCACGCTGACCGCGCTCTACCTGCTGACGCACGCCGACATCCGCGGCACCAGCCCGAAGGTCTGGAATGCGTGGAAGGGCAAGCTGCTCGAAGACCTGTTCCGCCTGACGCTGCGCGCCATCACCGCCGAAGGCGGTGCCCCGCCGAGCACAGAAACCGAGGTCGAGTCGCGCAAGGCCGAGGCGCGTGCGCTGCTGGCGCTGGCCTCGCAACTGCCGGGCACCGAGAAGCCCGTTGTGGGAGACGATGGACCTCGGCTACTTCATGCGCCACGACCCGGTCGATCTGGCCTGGCATGCGCGCGTGCTGTGGCGCCACGTGAAGACCACGCGGCCGGTGGTCAGCGCGCGCGCGTCGCCGGTCGGCGAAGGCCTGCAGGTGCTCGTCTATGCGCCCGACATGTCCGACCTGTTCGCGCGCATCTGCGGCTACTTCGACAACGCCGGCTTCTCGGTGCTCGATGCCAAGGTCCATACCTCACGTGCGGCCGCCGGGCCGCCCCAAGGCCGCACGGCGCCCCCTCGGGGGGCCGGCGACGACGCCGCCTCGGGGGCTCCAGGTCGTGGTTTTGGCTTGGACACCTTCCAGCTCGTGCACCCGCAGATCGACGAAGGCGACCAGAGTGCCTACCGCGATCTGATCTCGCTGGTCGAGACGCAGCTCGTCGGCGCGCTCGCGCAGTCCGGCCCGTTGCCCGAGCCGCGGCGCGGGCGCGTCTCGCGGCGCGTCAAGAACTTTCCGGTGACGCCGCGCGTCACGCTGCGCCCCGACGAGCGCGCGCAGCGCTGGATCCTCTCGGTCAGCGCCAGCGACCGCACCGGCCTGCTCTACGCCATCGCGCGCGTGCTCGCCCGGCACCGCATCAACCTGCTGCTGGCCAAGATCAGCACGCTCGGCGAGCGCGTCGAAGACACCTTCCTCGTCGATGGCGCGCCACTGCAGCACAACCGCACGCAACTCGCCATCGAGAGCGACTTGCTCGACGCGTTGGCGCCTCCGGTGGCGGCATGAGCCACGCCCGGCCGCCCGCAGAGCCGAAGGGTCTGCTTCGCAGCCCGGGGGCTCGCACCGCAGTGCGCAGCAAGAAGGCACCCCAGTGACCTTGAAGAGCCTCAGCGCCGAAGACCTGACATCCACGCTCGGCGCCTTCGACACGATCATCGACGCGCGCTCGCCCGCCGAGTACGCCGACGACCACCTGCCCGGCGCCGTCAATTGGCCGGTGCTCGACAACGACGAGCGGCGCGTGGTCGGCACCACCGACAAGCAGGTCTCGCCGTTCGATGCGCGCAAGAGCGGCGCCGCCCTCGCCGCGCGCCGCATCGCCGACCTGCTCGAGCGCAAGGTGCATGACAAGCCGCGCGAGTGGCAGCCGCTGGTCTATTGCTGGCGCGGCGGCAAGCGCAGCGGCACGCTGGCCTGGTTCCTCGACCAGATCGGCTTTCGCACGCAGGTGCTGCAAGGCGGCTACAAGGCCTTTCGCGAACAGGTGCGGGCGCAACTGCAAACGCTGCCGGCGCGCTTTGACTTCACCGTCATCGCCGGGCGCACCGGCAGCGGCAAGACGCGGCTGTTGCAAGCGCTCGCCGAACAAGGCGCGCAGGTGCTCGATCTCGAAGCGCTGGCCTGCCACCGCGGCAGCGTGCTCGGTGGCCTCGAACACGACCCGCAGCCGACGCAGAAAGCCTTCGACACGGCGGTCTGGCATGCGCTGCAGGCATTCGATGCGGCGCGCCCGGTGTTCGTCGAAAGCGAGAGCCGCAAGATCGGCGCGCTGGCGGTGCCCGAAGCGTTGCTGTCGCGCATGCGCGAAGACGGCCGCGTCGTCATGGTCGACATGCCCGACGCGGCGCGCGTGCAACTGCTGCTCGAAGAGTACGGCTTCTTCGCGCAGCAGACCGATCGCTTCTGCGAGCACATGGCGACGCTGGCCGAACTGCGCGGCAAGGAAACGACCCTGCGCTGGCAGGCGATGGCGCGCGCTGGCCAGTGGCCGCAGGTCTTCGCCGAGCTGATGCAGCAGCACTACGACCCGCTGTACCTGCGCTCGATCACGCGCAACTTCGCTCGCATGGGCTCGGCCCAGGCTGTCACCCTGGCCGACGGCAATGCAGATGCGCTGCGCGCCGCGGCAGCGCATCTGCTTCAACCAGATGTTCAGGGCAGCTTGGCCAGCACCTGATCCATCTCGGCGGCGTTGAAGGCGCGCAGCGACTGCGTGCGCACGTTGCCCTGCGCTGCCAGCGCGAGATTGAACGCCGTCAGCGACGCTTCGTCCTTGGCTTCCAGAACGCACACCAGATCGAACGCCCCCAGCGTCCAGTAGATGTCGCGCATCGTCACGCCGAAGCGCCCTGCGACCTCCTTCGCAGCGGCTGCGCGCTTGGTGGTGTCCTTGATGGCGGCCATGCCCTTGTCGGTGAAATTGACCAGGCCCACGTAAGTGATCATCTTTCGCTCCTGTTGAAAGTGCCGTGGAGGCGACAACAGCGACCGGGTTCGTGCCGCCTCCGTGCACGCCCGCCGTCACCGGGCAGTGAATGCAGGTCGTGGCAAACCGTGAGCGCGAGCGGTACCGCGAGAACCGCGGCGGTGCCGGGGGCGGCGGGCACCAGGGCCGTTCGCTGGGCGATGACAGGCTGATGCTACGCCGACGGCGTGGCCGTGCAAGCGATAGCATCGCCCCACCGAAGGGCCAGGGAGGCGCATGGGAAGCAGCACCGTCACGTTGCCGCTGTGGCTGGTTGTGGTGGCCGGGCTGCTCGCCCTGTGGGCGCTGCTCGACCGCCTGTTGCTGCCGAGCGCGCGCTGGTTCATCAGCAGCCGCGCCAACCGCGTGCTCGAAGACGTCGGCCGGCGCCTGAAGATCGGCATCCGGCCGTTCCAGAAGGTGCGGCGCCAGGTCATGATCGACCGCCTGATCTTCGACGACAAGGTGCAGCAGGCGGCGCAGGCCTTTGCCGACGCGCGCGGCATGCCGCGTGAAGTGGCGCTCGACCAGGTGCAGCGCTACGCGCGCGAGATCGTGCCGGCCTTCAACGCCTACATGTACTTCCGCATCGGCTACTGGGCCGGCAAGACGCTGTCGCGCTTTCTCTACCGCGTGCGCATCGGCTACACCGACGACGCCGGGCTGAACGCCATCGCCGAGAACGCGACAGTGGTGTTCGTCATGAACCACCGCAGCAACATGGACTACATCGTGGCGTCGTACCTCGCCGCCGAACGCGCGGCGCTGTCGTACGCCGTCGGCGAGTGGGCGCGGACGTGGGGGCTGCGCCACCTGATCCGCGCGATGGGCGCGTACTTCGTGCGCCGCAACTCGAAGGACGACCTCTACCGGCGCGTGCTCGAACGCTACATCGCCATGGCCACCGAGGCCGGCGTGACGCAGGCGGTGTACCCCGAGGGCCGGCTGACGCGCGACGGCGCTTTAGGCGCACCGCGCTTCGGCGTGCTCGACTACATGTTGCGCGGCTTTCACACGCAGGGCGAGCGCGACCTGGTGTTCGTGCCGCTCGGCCTGAACTACGACCGTGTGCTCGAAGACCGCACGCAACTGCTGGCCGGCGACGCCGCGGCCGTGCAGCCCGGCGGCTGGCGTGCGCTCGCGCGCACGCTGCGCTTCGCCGGCGATCAACTGTGGCTGCTGCTGCGCAGCCGCTGGCACCGCCTCGGCTACGCCTGCGTCAACTTCGGCACGCCGGTGTCCGTGCGCGCATGGGCGGCGGCGCGCGGCATCGACTTCGACCACCTGCCGCGCGAGCAGCGCCAGGCCGAGGTGGCGGCGCTCGGCCACCACCTGATGGGCCAGGTCGGCCGCTTGATTCCGGTGTTGCCGGTGCCGCTGGTGGCCACCGTGCTGCTCGACCGCGGCGAGCAGGCCATCGACGAGCTGCAACTCAAGTCCGCCGTGGCCGCACTCGTGCAACGCCTGCAAGCCGCCGACGCGCACCTCTACCTGCCGCGCGGCGATTGGGATTACGCCGTCAGCGCCGGCCTGCGCATGCTGACGCTGCGCCATCTGGTCGATGAATCGAACGGCTTGTACAGAGCGCGCGACAGCGAGGCGCCGCTGCTGCGCTACTACGCCAACTCGATCGCGCATCTGCTGGATGCTTCACTGCCTGCGAGCCACCAAACGCGGCCGACACGCTGATGAACAAGCTTCAGGTCGGCGCCCTCGCCGTGTGCGCGCTGTCGTTGGAGATCACGACGCGCAGGTCGGGCACGCCATCGGCATCGAGATCGACGGCGAGCGTCTGCCGATCGGTGAGCGTGTTCTCGAAGAGATCCCACAGCGGGGCCAGGAATGTGCGGCGCTGCACTTGCACGCGCACGCGCGACGGGTCGATCGGCGCGCTGCTCGCGAACACCGCCAACAAGGCGCCGGGCGCCGGCGCCGAGAAGTCCAGCGTCAGCGCGGGTTTTTTGGCTATCGCCCTCGATCGCGCAGGCGCCGCCCGAAATAGCCAGCGCCGCGCACGGTCGACGGTCACAAGGCCACGTTCGGTGATGCCCCAGGCCTGAAGGCGCGTATCCAGGCCAGCGTGTGACCGCGCTCGCTTCGCCGGTGAGGTGCCAACGGCAAACGCGTCGGTAGTGCACAGCGTCGTCGGCGGCGGCTTCGCGCCGCGACCCGAGCAGCGGCCAAAGCTCGAAGTCAGCGCGACGTATGCGCATCTGTTCAATCAGCCGCGAGGCGTAAACTTTGGTCAAGGAGAAAGACGAGCCGCCATGGACACGACCCTCGTCAAGCGCGACCCAGAGATCATGAGTGGTGCCTTGTGTTTTTCAGGCACCCGCGTCCTCGTCAAGACCTTGTTCGACTACCTCGAAGGATCGTCTTCAATCGAAGAGTTTCTCGAAGACTTCCCTACGGTGTCGCGGGAGCGCGCCGTAGCGCTGCTGGAAGTCGCCCGCGAGCGCTTGGCGGCCGATGCGCCTGCTGCTTGACGAGTCGGTGCCGGCGCGCCTGTACAAGGCGCTGCCAAATCACCATGTCTCGACCGCCGTTCGTGAGGGTTGGTCAGGTGTCAAGAACGGCAAATTGCTGGCCCTGGCCGCAAGCTCGTTCGACGCCTTTATCACCGTTGACAAGAATCTGCCGTATCAGCAGAACTTGAAGAGCTTCCGATCGCCCTCGTCGTGCTCGACAGCCATTCCAACGAGTTGCACGCGCTGCTACCGTCGCTCGAGGCCGCGTTGGCCACGTTGGCCACGTTGCAGCCACGCACCTACGTGCTGGTTGCGAGCGCGGCGTAGCCAAGCGCATTGACGTTTCACCCCCGATTGCGCGGATGCTCGCCCGCCACTCGCTCGTTGCCGTGCTTGTAGTTGCCGCTAATGCGCGCCATCAGCGGCTGCAAGTCGATCAATTCGCTGCTGCCCGCTTCGCCCAGAAAATCCACCGCATCGTTACCGCGCAGCGTCGAAGCCAGGCGGCCTTTGTGAAGGATCTCGATGGCGCCGTTCTTGCTCTGCCGCCAGGTGAAGCCGAGGTCGCCTGTCATCACGTCACGGCGAAAACGTTCAAGCGCACCAGCCGCGCCTCGCGCGCGCCGATGCCGACGGCGACGACATGGTTCAGGTGCGCCAACGCCTCGGCCGCCGCTTCGAAGCGCAGCGCGGTGCGAAAGTAATACAACGACGCATCGACCGCCTCGCCGCGCGCCAGCGCCGCGATGACTTCGGGCGGGCCGTGGCGCAGGCCCTGGCTGACCACCTGCACGCGCGCGCCGCGTTCGTCTTGCAGCACGTAGCGCGCATCGACTTCGAGCACGCCGTCGCTGCGCAGCAGTTGCCAGTCGGCGCCGCCGGGCAGCACCTGGCCGCGCCAGCCGTCGTCGCTGTCGAAGCTGCCGCCGCTGATGGCGACGACGCGGCGCTCGCCGGTCGGCACAGGCCCCAGCGAGACGATGTCGCCGACCTCGACGGCCAGGCGCATCAGCGGCTCGAAGCGTGGCGATGTCATCGCGCTCAAAACATGCCGTTGCCGTGCACCGATGCTTCAGGCACCACCTGCAGCACGTCCCAATGCTCGACGATGCGACCGGACTCGTCGAAGCGGAAGATGTCGATGCCGGCCCAGTCGCGGTCCCGGTCGCCCGGCCACTCCTGGTGGCAATGCAGCACGACGAGATGGCCCTCGGCAACGGCGCGCTTGAAGTGCACGCGCTTGCCCGGGTACTCGCGCGCCATCTTCTCGAAGTAGTCGATGAAGGCCTGTTTGCCGTCGGCCACATGCGGGTTGTGCTGCGTGTAGCTCGCACCGACGTACTGCGCCACAGCCTCGGCCGGGCGGCACTGGTTGAACATCAGGTCGTAGAAGGCCATCGCGCTGGCCTTGTTGCGGTCGAGGTCCGGACTCATCGGCGCAGTATCGGGCACGCCCGCTTCCCGCGCAAAATGGGCCGCCGATTCAGAGGGACGATTGCCAATGAACGCCGCCCTGTCGAAGCTCGAAGCGCCGTGCCCGCGCGGTGCCAACGCCGTGCCCGCATGAGATCGACGCTGTGGCGTGGATCGGCCGCGCTGGCCTGCGCGCTCGCCGCCGGCGCGTGCACCACGCTCGCCCCGCTGCCGGCCCCGGCGCTGGCGGGCGACGACTGCACGCGCTGGTTCGCCGAGCTCGATGCCGCCGTCGATGCCGCCGGCGTGCGCGACGCGCAGGACGAGCGTGTGCCCGGCTTCGCTTTCGTGCGCGTCGATCGGCTGGCCGTGGCCACGCGCCAGACGACTGCGCTGCCGCAGTGGCTCGAGCGCGCCGCGGCGCTCGACGAAGCCGCGCGCGACGCCGAAACGGCCAACCTGCCCGCGGCGGCGTTTCCGCTCGCCGCTGCGCCCGACGCTGCGGCTGCGGGCGCGAGAAGCCGGGTCTGCCGCGCCTCGCTGACGCAGCGTGTGCTGCAGGACGGCGCGCTGCAACGCACGCTGCAAGCCCGCGCCGACGTGCCCGACCGCTACGCCGTGTCGCTGCGCGCGCTCGGCGCCTACCCGCTGCTGCGCTGGCCGTTTTTTGCCGGCGTGCAGGCCTGGCAGCACGAGCACACGCAGGCGGTGGCGCGCTGGAACGCGCAGCCGCCGCCGCGCTTGCGCTTCGATCCGCCGGCCGACGATGCCGACGCGCCGGTGTTCGAGATCGAGCTGCGCGGCGGCGGCCCCGAGCTGCCACTGCACGATCGCTTCGGCATGCCGCTGTGGCGCGCGCGCGGCGCCGCCGCACCCGGCCTCGACAGCACGCAGCCGGTGGTCTTTCGCCGCAGAACGCAGGCGCTGGTCGGCGGGCGCTGGTTGCGCCAGCTCGTCTACACGGTCTGGTTCAGCGAGCGGCCGGCCCGCGGTGCGTTCGACCTGCTGGCCGGCACGCTCGACGGCGTCATCGTGCGCCTGACGCTGGCGCCCGACGGCACGCTGCTGATGGCCGACAGCATCCACGCCTGCGGCTGCTGGCACCAGTTCTATCCGGGGCCCGGCGTCGCGCTGCGCGACGGCGCGCCGGGCGGCGTCGAGTGGGCCTTCGTGCCCGCCCGGCTGCCGCCGCTGCTGCGCGGCCAGCGGCTGGCGGTGCGCCTGGCAGCGGGCACGCACCACGTCACCGGCGTTGCCCTGCCCTCGGCGCTGCCGGCACGGCGCTACACGCTGCGCGATGAGAACGAGCTGCGCTCGCTGCCGCTGCCGGACGGCGGCTCGCGCAGCCTCTATTCCGCTGACGGGCTGGTTGCCGGCAGCGAACGCGGCGAGCGTTTTTTGTTCTGGCCGATGGGCATCACCAGCGCCGGCGCGATGCGCCAATGGGGCCACCATGCCACGGCCTTCGTCGGCCGGCGGCATTTCGATGACCCTAACTTATTGGACAGCCGCTTCCATTTGACCGTGTTGCCCAGCCCATAATCGCCGCGCGTCGGTTCGCGGGGAGTGGTCGTTGTCCTGCAGGCTCAGGCTCGTTGTCGAGACAGTGTTGATGGCAGCGTTGGCTGTGGGCGCAGCGCCGTCCTGGGCGCAGGAAACACGCCCCTTCCCCGCGGCCGTCGGCGCCATCGGCGCCATCGTCAACTACCGCGTGCAGCCCGGCGACACGCTGATCGCGCTGCTGCGCGACGGCGCCGATTGGCAAAGCGTGCAGCGCGCCAACAACATTGCCGACCCGAAGCGCCTGCTGCCGGGCAGCCTGGTCCGCATCCCCGCCCACCTGCTGCGCGAGCAGCCGGCGCTGGCCGAGGTGGTGCATGCCTACGGCAGCGTCACGGTGACCCGCGCCGCCACCGAAACCGCGATCCCGCTGGCCAGCGGCGAGACGCTGGCCGAAGGCGATGTGGTGCGCACCGGCGCGCAATCGTCGACCACGCT
This sequence comes from uncultured beta proteobacterium, assembly GCA_963732625.1. GTDB lineage: Bacteria > Pseudomonadota > Gammaproteobacteria > Burkholderiales > Burkholderiaceae_C > CADEEN01. The sequence goes on from CAVTAM010000004.1 coordinate 151,329, forward strand.
GCGCTTCGTCGATGGCGCGCGCGTGCTCTTGCGGCCCGACAGTGAGTTGAAGATCGAGCGCCTGGCGCAATCACGCGCCGGCGCCGCGACGACGCTGCGCCTGGAGCGCGGCAGCGCCGACTCGGTGGTGCCGCCGGCGCGCGGTGCGAGCGCGCCGTCGCGCTACGAAATGCGCACGCCGCAGGCCAACCTCGGCGTGCGCGGCACCGAGTTCCGCACCGCGGCCGAAAGCAACAGGATGCGCGTCGAGGTGCTCGCCGGCCGCGTCGGTGCGCGCGGCGGGCCGGGCGCCGCGGCGCGCTCGGAGTCGCTGGTCGGCGCCGGATTCGGCGCCGTCGGCGCGGCCAGCGGCATGTCGCCACCGCGCGCGCTGCCCGAGGCGCCGCAGCTGGGCGGCCTGCCGCAGCGCATCGAGCGCATGCCGCTGCGACTGTCGTGGCAAAGCGCGGCCGAAACACGCGTGCGCGCGCAGGTGCTGACCACCGATGAGCCACCGCGCCTGGTGCTTGACGGCGTCTTTGACACGGCCGCGGCGCGCTGGAGCGAAGACATCGCCGACGGCCGCTACGAGCTGCGCGTGCGCGCCATCGACGCCAGCGGTCTCGAGGGCCGCGACACGCGCGCGGTCTTCGTCCTCAAGGCGCGGCCGGAGCCGCCGTTCATCGCCGCGCCGACGGCCGGCGCACGCACCATCGACGACAGTGTGCGACTGGCGTGGACGCGCAATGCCGCCGCCGCGCGCGTGCGCCTGCAGGTGGCGGACACGGCGGACTTCGCACAGCCGCGCATCGACCGCAACGATCTCGACGCCACCGAGGCCCGCGTCGCGCTGCCGCTGGGCATGCACCACTGGCGCATCGCCAGCATCCTGGCCAGCGGCGACCAGGGTCCGTTCAGTGATGCGCAGAGCTTCACCCGCATCGAGCCGCCGGCCGCGCCGCCGCCGGCCGAGCCGCAGAAAAACGACGACGGGCTGTTGTTGCGCTGGCCTTCGACGGCGCCGCCCGGCACGCGCTGGCAGGTGCAGGTGGCGCGCGACGCCGGCTTTGCACAGATGGTCAGCGATGCCACGGTGGCCGAGCCCCAGTGGCTGCTGCGCGACCCGCCATCGGGCACCTACTACCTGCGCGTCAAGACGATCGACGCCGACGGTTTTGCCGGCCCGTTCGGCCAGGCGCAGCAGATCGAGGTGCCGCCCTCGCCGTGGTGGTGGCTGCTCGTGCCGGCTGTGCTGATTTTGTTGTGAGTTTGAATACAGAACGCCGCCTCACGTCGCTCTGGTGGGTGCCCGGCGGTGCGCTGCTGGCCGGTCTGCTGCTGGCCGCGCTGCCGGTTCACGAACAGTTGTCGCGCCCGTTCATCGATGCGCAGTCGCGCTGGGCCGCCGCGCCCGAGCCGGTGCAGGGCGTGCTCATCATCGACATCGACGACGCCTCGCTGCGCGCGCTGCAGCCGCGCCTGGGCGCCTGGCCGTACCCGCGCGACGTCTACGCGCTGTCGATCGAGACGCTGCGCGACGCCGGCGCGCGCGCCATCGCGATCGACCTGCTGCTGTCGGAGCCGGGCAGCGGCGACCGCGCCTTGTCGCGCGCGCTGGCCCGCGACGGCGCGCCGGTGGTGCTGGCCGCTGCGGGCCTGCGCGGGCCGGCGCTGCACAGCGCGCCGTCGGCCGGCGACCTGGCGCCGACCCATCGCGCGCCCAAGTCTGCCGCCGACAGCACGCTGCCGGCGCAGTCGTGGCCCGAGCTGGCCTGGCCGGTGCGCAGCCTGTGGCCGGCGCCGGATCAGGCGCCGCGCATCGGCGTCATCACCGACCCGCTCGACGACGACGGCCGCCTGCGCCGCACCTCGCTCTGGCACGAAGCCGAGAACCGGCGCTGGCCGTCGTTCGCGCTGGCGGTGTGGCAGGCCACGGCGCCGGCCGGCGCGGCGGCCCGCACGCCGGACTGGCCGGTCGACTCGCAGGGCCGCATCGGCCTGCCGCCGCTGTTGCCGCAGCGCACGGCGCCGGTGCTGCCGTTCGAGACCCTGGCCCGCGCCGCGCTGGGCGACGCCGACAGTGGCGAGCTCGCCGCCCAGGTGCGCGGCCGTGTCGTCTTCATCGGCAGCAGCGCGCTGCTCGGCGACGCCGTACTCGTGCCCACCGGCCAGGTCAGCGGCACCGCGCTGCTGGCGCAGACCTACGCTGCGCTGCGCGACGGCCATGTCGTCGCGCCGCCGTCGTGGCGCACCGAAGCGCTGTTGATGGCGCTGGCGCTGATTCCGGCGCTGCTGCTCTGGCGCCGCGGCCGCGCGCGCCCGGCCCGCGACGCAGCAGAAGCGCTGCTCGGCGTGGCCGCCGTCGTCGCAACCGGCTGGGCCTGGGCGGCGTGGGGCCAGACGCAGACGCACTGGGCGCCGCCGCTGGCGATCTTGCTCACCGGCGCGGTGCTGGCGTTGCTGGCGCACCAGGTGGCGATGGTGGCCACGCAGCGCCGGCTCGACTACGAGCGCGCGGTGGCCGCCGAAGCCAGCCGCGCCAAGAGCCAGTTCCTGGCCAACGTCAGCCACGAGATCCGCACGCCGATGAACGCGCTGCTCGGCATCGCCGAGCTGCTGGCCGAATCCGACCTGACGCCGGACCAGCGGCGCCATGTCGAGGTCTTTCGCAGCTCGGGGCAATCGCTGTTCGAGCTCATCAACGACCTGCTCGACCTGTCGAAGATCGAAGCCGGCCGGCTCGACCTGCACACCGAGCCGCTGCGCCTGTTCGCGCTGCTCGAAGAGCGCATCACGCTGCTGACGCCCCGCGCGCGCGAGAAGGGGCTGGCGCTGGCGCTCGACGTCGCCGCCGACGTGCCGGCGGTCGTCATCGGCGACGCGGCGCGGTTGGCGCAGACGCTGACCAACCTGCTCGGCAACGCCATCAAGTTCACGCCGGCCGGCAGCGTCACGCTGTCGGTGACGCGCGAAGACGGCGACAGCCTGTGCTTTGCCGTCGCCGACACCGGCATCGGCATCGCGCCGAGCAAGCTGGAGACGATCTTCGAGCCCTTCACGCAGGCCGACGGCAGCGTCACGCGCGCCTTCGGCGGCACCGGCCTGGGCCTGTCGATCACGCGCAGCCTGGTCGAGCTGATGAAGGGCAGCATCAGCGTCACCAGCACGCCGGGCAGCGGCACCACGTTCTGGCTGCGCCTGCCGATGCCCGCGGCCGAGCTGCCGCCGGTGCAGGTGGCAGCGGCAGCGTCGCCCGCGGCCGCGGACCGCGCGGCCAGCACCACGCTGGCGGTGCTGCTGGCCGAGGACAACGAGGTCAACGTCTATCTCGTCGAATCGATGCTCGCCAACGCCGGCTGCAGGATCGACGTCGCGCCCAACGGCCAGAGCGCCGTCGATCAGTGGCGGCGCACGCACTACGACGTGATCTTCATGGACGTGCAGATGCCGGGCATGGACGGCCACGCCGCCACACGCGCCATCCGCCAGCTCGAAGCGCAGATGGGGCGCCCGCGGGTGCCGATCTATGCGCTGTCGGCGCACGCCTTTGCCAGCGATGCGCAGGCCAGCATCGCCGCCGGCTGCGACGCCCACCTGGCCAAGCCGGTGTCCAAGGCCACGCTGCTGACGGCGCTGGCCACGCTGCGGCCGGCGTCGATGAGCGCGGCGCTGCACACGCCGCCGCTGCTGGTGCCGCTGTCGCCGGCGGGCGGGGCCGCCCTCAACCAAGCCGGCGCGCTGGCACGCATGGACGGCGACCGCGCGATGTACGCGCGCGTGCTGCGCCACGCCAGCGTCTTCATCACCAACTGGCCGCACAGCCAGGACCACGCGCTGGCGGCGGGCGACACCGAGCAGGCGCTGCGCCTGGCGCATGACTTGAAGAGCATCGCCGCGACGATCGGCGCCGAGCCGCTGGCCGAGGCCGCGCGCGGGCTCGAGCAGGCGTTCGGCCGGCCGCCGCGCCAGTCGCCGCAGCTGCAGGCAGCGCGAGCGCAGGTCGACGCGGCGATCGCGCCGGTGATCGTGGCCCTGACGGCGGAGCCGGCAAAGCAGGCTTGAGAGGGTGTGAACGAATCCGCCATGCCCGCTCATCCCGCCCAAAGACGCCCACTCTGCGTTGCAAATGCTCGCCGTAGCCCGAGCTACGGCTGCGCTTTGCGCCTTGATTGGCCGCCTTTGGACGGTCTGCTCGGGCACGCCGAATTCATTCACACCCTCTGACGCTGTAGGGCGGCGGCCCGGCTGTCGCGCCGGGCCGACGAAAGTCGTGACAAGCGCGCCCGCAGCGGGCGGCCGACGCCCCAGGTTCGGGTGGACAGCGCCGACTGCGGTGGCTGCGCGCCGCGCGCCCCTTTTCCAGAATGCGCCTCGACAAGGCCGAGCCGCACCAGGCGCGGTCACGATTCGTTTTCAGGAGTGCTTCATCATCATGTCGATCACGTCTTCTCGCACCGCTGTGCTGGCCGTGCTGTTCACCGCCGTGCAACTGGCGGCGTGCGGCGGCAACGACAACAACAGCGCGGCGCCGGCCGCAGCGCCCGTCGCTGCACCGGCACCCGCACCCGCGCCCGCACCCGCTGTGATGCCGCCGGCAGCGCCGCTGCCACCGGCCGCCGTGGTGACGATCTCGCCGCTGAAGACGCTGACCTACGCGGTGACGGGCCCGGCCGCAGCGGCCGGCGACGCCGGCCAGGTCAGCGCGGCGACGGCCAGCGGCGCCACGCTGTCGCTCGGCGCGGCAGGCCAGATCGTGCTCGCGGTGGACAGCAGCAACAACGGCTTTGCCATCACGACGCCGGACTACCTGGTCGTCAACCGCTTCGCCGGCAGCGTGCTGATGCTGTGCGATGCCGCCGCCACCCCCGGCACCTCGGCGGCACGCTATGTGGCCATCTCCACCAGCGTGGCCGCAGGCGGCGTGGCGGCCGAAGCGCTGACCAGCGCCGGCGCGCTGGCCGGCCTGCGCTTTTTCAAGCTCTCGGATTGCGCGTACCAGTCGGGCAGCGGCAGCCAGGGCCAGAACGCGGCTGCCGACGCCGACTCGCTCGTCCTCGAGTTCGACAGCAGCGGCAACGCAACGTCGAACGCGTCGGCGGCGGCCTACAGCGCCGCGCAGTTCAGCGACCTGCTGGCCCAAGGCACGACGACCGCGGAGGGCTCGCACTTCGCGGCGTACCGCTTCACGATCGACGGCCAGGCGCGCATGGTGATCGTCGAGCGCGGCCGCTACGACGGCGCCGATGCAGCCAGCGGCTTCGTGCGGTTGTGGCTGCCGCAGTGAACCGGCGGCTTACAGCGCCGCGGTGACGACGATCTCGACCTTCCACTCCGGCTTGCCCAGGCGGGCCTGAACGGTGGCCCGCGGCGGCGTGTGGCCGGGCACGACCCAGGCGTCCCAGACCGCGTTCAGCGCCGCGAAGTCGGCCATGTCGGCGATGAAAATCTGCGCCATCAGGATCTTCGACTTGTCGCTGCCGGCGCGCGCCAGCAGCGCGTCGATCGCGGCCAGCACCTGCTGCGTCTGCCCGCTCATGTCCTGCCGCGCATCGCCGGGCACCTGCCCGGCGAGATGAACGGCGCCGTTGTGCACGGCCATTTCCGACAGCCGCGCGCCGACGTCGAAACGTTGGATCTCACTCATCATGCTTTCGCTTTCTGCCCGATCTTCGACTCGGTGCCGGCCAGGAGTTTTTTGATGTTGCCTTGGTGCCGCCAGACGAGCAGCGCGCACATCACGGCGATCGCCAGCGCCACCGCGCCGCCGCCCCAGATCAGCAGCTGGTAGAACAACGCGAACACCGCGGCCACCAGCGAGGCCAGCGACGAGTAGCGGAAGAACGCGGCGATCAGCGCCCACGAGGCCAGCGTGGCCACGCCGAGCAGCGGGTTGAAGCCGAACAGCACGCCGGCCGCGGTGGCCACGCCCTTGCCGCCTTCGAACTTGAAGAACAGCGGCCACAGGTGGCCGAGAAACGCCGCCAGGCCGGTGAGCGCAACCGTCGTCTCGCCCCAGCCGAAGCGCTCGGCCAGCAGCAGCGCCGCCATCACCGGCAGGTAGCCCTTGAGTGCATCGAGCGCGAGGGTGGCGATCGCCGCCGCCTTGTTGCCCGAGCGCAGCACGTTGGTCGCCCCCGGGTTGCCCGAGCCGTAGCTGCGCGGATCGGCCAGGCCCATGCTCTTGCTGACGATGACGGCGAACGACAGCGAGCCGACGAGGTAGCCGGCGAGCACCATCAAGGCGGAAGGCAGCAAGTCCATGCGGGCAGTTTAGAGCGCGCAATGAACGGGCTTCGCGCCGAGCACCTCGGTCAAAACCCGCGGCTCGATGCCGACGAGAAAGCCGCGCCGCCCACCGTTGATGCAGATGCGCGGCAATTCAAGGATGCTGGCCTCGAAGACCACCGGCACCCCTTCGCGCTTGAAGCCGAACGGCGACGTACCGCCGATCAGGTAGCCGCTGTGGCGCTGTGCGACCTCGGGCTTGCACGGCTCCACGCTCTTGACGCCAATCGCGCGCGCCAGGTTCTTCGTGCTGACCTGCCTGTCGCCGTGCATCAGCACGACCAGCGGCAACGCACGTTCGTCCTGCATCACCAGCGTCTTGACGACGGCGTGCTCGTCGACGCCGAGCTGCAACGCCGACTCTGCCGTGCCGCCGTGTGGGACGTAGTCGTAGAGGTGCTCGGTGAAGACAACGCCGTGCGAGCGCAGCCATTGCGTCGCCGGTGTCTCTGCCGCATGTGGTGTCTTTCGGGCCATGTTCGAATCGTGCCATGACGTTGAGCCTTGCCCAAGCGTGGGCGCGGCAGATCAAATGGTGCGCCGACAACGGCTCGCCGTTCACTGCGCGCGTGCTCGAAGCGGCGTGGGCCGACCGCGAACGCGGCGGTGCGTTGTCCGAACTGTTGCCGAGCTGGCACGGCGATGCCGGTGCCGACGCGGTGCCGTTGCGCGTGGCCGGGGCGTTGCATGCGCTGGCGTTGTCGGGACGTGATGTCGAGCTCGCGGCGCTCTATCCGCCACGGCAAGCACCGGGCGACATCACGCACGCAGTGGCCAACGCGATCACCGACCACCGCGACGTGGTGACCGAGTACCTCGCCGTGGCGCCGCAGACCAACGAGATCGGCCGCAGCGCCGTGCTGCTGCCGGGCTTCTCCGCGATCGCGCAGGCCACGCAACTGCCGCTGGCCACCTTCGAGATCGGCGCCAGCGCGGGGCTGAACCAGCTCTGGCATCACTACCGCTATGCGCTCGGCGACGTGGCGTGGGGCGACGCGGCGAGCGAGGTGCTGATCCGCTGCGACTGGCAAGGCAGCCGGCCCGCGCTGCCCGAGCGCATCGAGGTGGCGAGCCACGCCGCCTGTGACAGCTCGCCGATCGATCTGCAGCGCGACGGTGCGGCGCTGCGGCTGATGTCCTACGTCTGGCCCGAACACGGCGAGCGCCTGGCGCGCCTGCGTGCGGCGATCGCCCTCGCGCAGCGCTTGCAGGTGCGCGTCGAAGCCGCCGACGCGCTGACCTGGACGCAAGAGGTGTTGTCCACGCAGCGTGTCGGCTGCGCCACCGTGATCTATCACACCGTGATGTGGCAGTACCTGGCCGAGCCGACGCGCAACGGCCTGCGCGGCCTGATCGAAGCCACCGGCTCGCACGCCACACGGCAGGCGCCGCTGGCGTGGCTGGCCTTCGAGCCGCCGAACAACGACGCGCGCATGCTGCTCACGCTCACGCTGTGGCCGGGCGGCGAGCGGCAGGTGCTCGCCGAAGCGCATCCGCATGGGGCGTGGGTGCGCTGGGTGGCGTGAGGCCGGGCGTGCGGCTCAGGCCGCCGCCTTGCGCGCCTTGACCAGCGCCCGCAGCTTCCTGGCCAGCGGGCCGAGGACGCGATGGCGCAGCAACAGCGGCAAGGTCTTGACGATCTGCCGCGGATCGCGCGAGCAGGCCAGGCGATCGACGAACTCGCCCACCGGGCGGCCCTCACGCGCCGCCACGAAGTACGGTGGCTTGATCGTCGGGTCGAAGTCGCTGCAACGCATCACCTCGGCCACGTAGGCCCAGCGCGAGGTGTCGGTCACGTTCTCGTAGGTCTTGTGCAGCGTCAGCGATGAGAAGACGACCACGTCGCCCGCGTCGGCCTCGATGAACACGCGCCCGCTGTCGGCAGCGTCATAACGCTCGGAGCCGACCGCGGCGAAGTGGTTGGCGACGCGCCCGTGGCGGATGCGTTGTTTGTGGCTGCCGGGCACGAGCCACAGCCCGCCGTTGTCCTGGCGCATCTCGCTCAAGGCGATCCAGACCTGGTAGTGCTGCTGCGGCAGGCGGTTGTAGCCGTTGTCTTGATGCCAGGCGAAGACGCCGGAGTCGGGCGCCTTGGCCACGGCCTGATCCCAACGCACCCAGAGGTCGGGACCGGCGAGCTGGGAGAGCAAATCGATCAACGCCGGCTGCGTGATGAAGCGGCGGATCAACCCGCTCTTGCGAAAGATGTCGCTGTAAAAACGCATGCCGCCTTGGTCGAGCGGCTCGGCGCGATCGGACTTCAGCTCGAAGCTCTGAATCTCGGCGATGAAGCTGCGCATCTGTTCGGCGCTGAACAGGCGGCGCGCAACGACGAAGCCTTCGGCGTCGAACTGTCGGGCCAGCGCGTCGGGGGCGGCGGCCGGTGGCATAACGTTTTTTTCGCGGCTCATATCGATCTTGAGCAGATCTCCCGAGGCGACGCCTCGCCGGGGCCGCAGGTCACAAGCGTTCTGCGCCTGCGCATCGTAAGGCGCGCAACGTGCCGGATCGACGGACTTCATGGCGCGACCCCGCGGCTGCGCGGCCCTCGTCTCGACGGGCCTCTACTTCTACTGCGCTGGATCCCTCATCTCCCAGCGCACCTTGTCGATCGCGGCCAGCAACTCCGCGCTCAGTGTCGTGCCCCACGCATCGAGGCATTCGTCGAGCTGCGCAACGCTGGTGACGCCGAGGATCGTGCTGGCGACGCGCCAGTTGCCATAGCAGAACGCCAGGGCCATCGTCGTCGGCGTGAGGCCATGTGCGCGTGCCAGCGCGTTGTAGCGCCGCGCCGCCGCGAGCGATTCCGGCCGCCCCCAGCGCTGCGTGCGAAAGCGCTCGAAGACGGCGATGCGGCCGCGGCTCGTGGCGTCATCGAAGCCGCGTTCGTCGTACTTGCCGGTGAGCGCGCCGAAGGCCAGCGGCGAATACGCGAGCAGGCCGATGCCGCTGCGGTACAGCGCTTCATCGAGGCCGTTGTCGACGACGCGGTTGGTCAGGCCGTACGGGTTCTGCACCGAGACCACGCGCGGCAGGCCATGCTGTTCGGCGACGCGCAGGAACTCCATCAGGCCCCACGGCGTTTCGTTGGACAGGCCGATCGCGCGCACCTTGCCGGCTTTGATCAATTCACCGAGCGCTTGCAACTGGTCATGAATCGACGTCTGCGGCTGGTCTTTCGACGGATCGAAATAGATCGACGTGAACAGCGGCGCGTTGCGGTTCGGCCAGTGGATCTGGTAGAGGTCGATGACATCGGTTTGCAGCCGGCGCAGGCTGGCGTCGCAGGCCTCGCGGATGTCGGCGGGCGTCACGTCGGCCTTGCCGCCGCGCACCCAGTTCATGCCGCGCGCCGGGCCCGAGACCTTGCTCGCCAGCACCACTTTCTGCCGCATGCCGGGCCGTGCCGCGAACCAGTGGCCGAGGATGGTTTCGGTGGCGCCGTAGGTTTCGGCCTTGGGCGGCACCGAGTACATCTCGGCGGTGTCGATGAAGTTGACGCCGCGCTCCAACGCGCGGTCGAGAATGGCGAACGCGCTGTCTTGCCCGACCTGTTCGCCGAAGGTCATGGTGCCCAGACAGACCGGCGTCACCTGCAAGGGGCCGAGGGCAATGGTTTTCATGCTGTCACCGGAAGTTGCGAAGTGGATAGCATCGAGTTTGTACCAGGGGGAGATAACTGGGGGGAGAAGGAGAACGGCGTGACGATTCTGATCGTTGGCGCAACCGGTGGGCTCGGCTGCGCCACGGCAAAAGCCCTGCTCGACGACGGCCAGCGCGTGCGCGTGCTGGTGCGCGAGCCGGCGCGCCAGCCGCAGCGGGTGAGCGCGTTGCAGCAGGCCGGCGCCGAGCTGGTCAGCGGCGACCTCACCGACCCGGGCTCGCTCGAGCGCGCGTGCAAGGGCGCGCTGCGCGTCTTCGCCTGCGCGCATTCGTTCTTCGGCCGCGGCCGCTGGCGCAGCGCGCAGGTCGATCACGTCGGCCACAGCGCGCTGATCGCCGCGGCGCTGTCGGCCGGCGTGCCGCGCTTCGTCTACACCTCGGCGCTCGGCGCGCGCGACAACCACCCGATCGATTTTTTTCGCACCAAGTACGAGGTTGAAGAGGTGCTGCGCGACAGCCTCGTGCCGTACACCATCCTGCGCCCGTCGGCTTTCATGGAGCAGCACGTGCACGGGTTCATCGGCAAGCCGCTGCTCGACAAGGGCGTCGCGCTGATCTTCGGCGCCGGGCGCAAGCGCCGCAACTTCGTCTCGGTGCGCGACGTGGTGCCGTTTGCGCTGACGGCGCTGCGCGACGACACGCTCGTCAACCGCACGCTCGACATCGGCGGGCCAGGCAACATCAGCAACCGCGACGTGGCGGCGATGTACGTGCTGCGCTCGCACCAGGGCCGCATCGTGCACCTGCCGCTCGGCCTGGCGCGTGCGGGCGCGCAGGTGCTGCGGCCGCTGCACGAGGGCGTGGCGCGCGCGCTCGACGTGGCCGCCGTGCCCGACGATGACTGGGACGAAACCTTCGATCCGCGCACGCTGCTGGCCGAGTTTCCGCGCGAGATGATGACCGTCGAGCGCTTCGTCGAGGAGCGCGTGCGCGATTGGCGGCGCTCGCGCGTCGGCCGCGGGCGGTAGCGCCACAGCGCTGCATCGCCGAGGCTCGCCATACCGGCATGGCAGTATCGGCGCATGAACCTTCGCTGGACCGAGCGCGGGCCTGTCGTTGTGCTGGTACTGCTGGCGCATGTGGCGCTGTTGTGGGCCTGGCGCTTTGCCGCCACGACGGCGCCGCGCGAGCGCGCTGCGGTCGAGCCGCGCAACGTCACGGTGTTGCGGCTGATCGAGGCCAGGCCACAACAGCCGGCTGCGCAGCCCACCCGAGCGCCTGCCGCGCCGCGCAGCCCCATCACGGTGAGCCGGCCTTCGCCGCCGCGGCCCGATGCTGCCGCGCCCGCGGCGCCGCAAGCCATCACCCTGCCCGCCGAAGCCGAGGCGGCCGCATCGGCGCCGCCGCGCGCACTCGATCTGTCGCTGCCACGCGCCGAGGCCGCGCCGGCGCAGCGGACGATGAAAGAGCAGCTGCGCAACGACCCGCGCACGAACTCGCCGCGCGCCAGCATCGAATCGCGCGTGGCCGCGGTGGCCGGCAGCAGCGCGATGACCGAAGAGCGCATGGACGACACCGTGACGCGCGTGCGCCAGAACGGCAAGTGCATCGAAGTCCACGTCTCGCGCGACGCGCAGACCCAGCCGTGGAACCAGAGCCACAGCCCGACGCCGAAGATCGTCAAGCCTTCGTGTTGAAGCGCTCCTGCTCGCGCAAGCGCAGCACCCGCCGCTGCACCTTGCCGGTTGTCGTCATCGGCAGGGCGTCGATGAACTCGATCTCTTTCGGGTACTCGTAGGGTGCGAGGCGGCCGCGCACGTGCTGCTGCAACTGCTCGATCAGCGCCGCGTCGCCGACGTGGCCGGCGGCGAGCACGACGTAGGCTTTGACCACGGCGCCGCGGTCGGCGTCGGGCTTGGGCACGACCGCGGCGTTGGCGACCGCGGGATGTTTGACGAGACAGTTCTCGACCTCGCTCGGCCCGATGCGGTAGCCCGCGGCCTTGAACATGTCGTCGCTGCGGCCCTGGTACCAGAGGTAGCCGTGCTCGTCTTGCACAGCCGTGTCGCCGGTGCGGCACCACGAGTTGTCGGGATCCCCGGTGAACTTGGCGCGCGTCGCGTCGTCGCGCTGCCAGTAGCCGAGGAAGAACACGGGGTCAGGGTGGCCGTGGCGGTCGCGCCGGTGCACGGCCACGTCGCCGGCCTGGCCTGCGGGCAACTCGCGGCCGTCGTCGTCGATGACGGCGATGCGGTGCCCCGGGTACGCGCGGCCCATGCTGCCGGCGCGCGCCGGCCAGCCGGCTTGCGCGCGGCCATGCGCATCGACGCTGCGGCCGCAGTTGCCGACGATGTAGTTGATCTCGGTCTGGCCGAACATCTCGTTGACGGTGACGCCGAGTGCGTGTTCGCAATAGCCGAAGACCGCATCGCCGACCGCTTCACCGGCGCTCATGATGGCTTGCAGCTTCAGGCCGGCAACCCCGTCGGGCACGGCCTTCATCATCGCCTTGAGCGCGGTCGGAAAGAGGAAGCTGTGCGTGACGCCATGCCGCCGCATCAGCTCGAACGCGCGCATGGGATCGAAGCGGGCGTTGACGCCGACGATGCTGCCGCCGAAATACAGCGTCGGCAACAGCGCGTCCATCAGGCCACCGGTCCACGCCCAATCGGCCGGTGACCAGAAGCGGCCGGCACGGTGCGGGTACCAGTTCTGGCTGCAAACGAATCCCGTCAGGTTGCCGATCAGCGCGCGCTGCGGCATCAGCGCGCCTTTGGGCGGGCCGGTCGTGCCGCTGGTGTAGATCAGCACGGCGGGCTCGTCGGCGAGCGTGATGGCCGGCGTGATCGGTGTGTACGGTGCGCGCAGCATCGCGTCCCAATCGACGCTGCCGCGCCCCGCCGCAGCGCCGACGGCAACGATGTGTGCGAGCGCCGGGCACGCGGCCGCGGCGCTGAGCAGCGCGTCGATCGCGCTCTCGTCGACGATGGCGACTTTCGCGGCGCTGTCTGTCAGCCGGTATTGCAGCGCCTCGGGCCCGAACAGCATCGACAACGGCATCGCCACCGCGCCGAGCGCGCTGGTCGCCATGTGCGCCACCGCGGTTTCGAAGCGCTGCGGCATGACGATGGCCACGCGGTCGCCGCGCGCCACGCCGAGCGCCGCGAGTGCAGCAGCACAACGCAGCGCGGCGTCGTGCAGCTCGGCGTAGCGGTGCTGCACGACGACGCCCTGCTCGCTCTCGGCGACGATCGCCACCGCGCGCGGCGTCTGCCGCGCCCAGCGCGCGCAGCACAGCTCGAACCAGTTCACCTCGTGCGGCACCTGCCACCTGAACTGCGAGTGGATGTTGGCGTAGCGATCAGCGTTCATGCGTAGACAGCGCTGCGGCGATCATCACCGCGGGAAAGAAGACGAACGAATTCAACACCGCATCGAGCATCGAGAGCAACACGACGACGGCCAGCAGCCACGGCAAGGCCTGCGGCGCGCGCGCATCGCCGCGCGGCGCGGTCCACGCCACACGCGCGGCCGGCAACAGCAGCACGCTGGCCGCGAGCGCCGCACCGATGAGGCCGAACTGGCCGAGCACGAGCATCGCCAGCCCCCACGGCCGCGACGGCTGCGAGCGCCACCAGTCCCACTGCGCCGTGCCCACCACTGGATGCGCCATGGCCAGCGGCAGCGCGCGCTGGTCCTGCGCGATGCGCCAGGTGAACGAGCCGCGGCCGACCGACTTGATCGCGCCGACGACCGTGCGGCCGAGCGTGGTCTCGTTGGCGATGCGCGCCACCGGCACGACGCCCGACACATAGACCACGCTCGCGGCGAGCGCCGCCGCCAGCGCAGCGGCCACCATGCGGCGCGGACGAACGCGCGACGACAGCCCCAACACGGCCACGCCGAGCAGCGCGAGCATGACGCCACCGATCGATTGCGCGGCCAGCGCCATCGCGATCAAGACCCAAGCAATGGCACGCCAGCGCCGATCGGTTTCGCCACGCGACCACGCGCACCACGCCGCGACCAGCGCGCACAGGCTGACCCACAGGCCGTACTGGTTGCCGTTCTCGAAGAAGCCGAGCGGCCGCCAGCCGAGGTAGCGCTGATTGCCGTCGTGGCGAAACGGATGCGGCTCGAAGAACCAGCCGTAGGTCTGCGCGCCGGCCAAGCCCTCGGCGATGGCGAACGGCAGGCAAGCCAGGCCCGACAGCGCGAGCGCGCGCGCCAGTGCGTGCAAACCGTCGGCGCCACCGCAGTACACACGGCCGATGAACCAGGTCAGTCCCCACGTGCCGAAGAGATACAGCGACGCCACCGCCCCGTCGGGCTGCTCCTGGCCGACGAACAGCAGCGACTGCACCAGCGGCCACGCACACCAGAGCACCACCGGCGCATCGAACCACGTTGGGCGAAAGCGGCGCAGCGAAACACGGTCGAAGGCGAGTGCACCGAGCAGCACCGCGCACGGCACCACCCAAGCCTTGTGCAGCAGCATTTCCGACGGCAAGGCGCTGCCGAGAATCCAGAACGGATGGCCGCTCTCTCCGGCCTGTGATGAGCCCGCGGGATACACACCGACCGGTGCAAACAACCAGCCGCCGAAGAACACTGCCAATGCTGCCCTGCGCGGCGGCAACCCCTTGAACGCGATCAACACGCCGGCCAACAACAGCGCAAATCCGAGCCACAGCGCAGGCTGCATGTACCCTCCTGTTCGCTTTCATTGTCAGCGAGGATGTGATCGATGCTGCCCTTCGAGACCAACCCGACGCAGCTCGCCGGCCTGCTGGCGTTTGCGGCGTCCACCGGGGCCTGCGTTTGGGCAGCGCGGCGCAAGCACAGCAGCGGCTGGGGCGCACTGGCCGCGGTGCATGCCGCGTTGTGGCTCGACATCCTGCTCAACACGCGGCACCGGCTGCACGACATCGTCAACGCCGGGCTGCGCGCGCTCGGTCTGTACGAGTCGCGCGTCTGGCTGCAGGCGGCGCTGTTGCTCGCGCTGGCGACGCTGGCCTTTTTCGTCTGGCGGGCCGGCCGCCGCGCGAGCGCAGCGGTGGAGGCGACGCTGGTCTTGATCGCGCTGCTGCTGATCGAAGCGATCTCGTGGCACGAGAGTGACCGTGTGCTCTACACGCACCTCGGGCCGCTGCTGCTCGTCGCCTACGCCTGGCTGGCGGGCGCGGCGGTGGTCGTGTGGTCGGCGCTGCGGCGCTAGTACTCCGACACAGGGATTTAGAAACATGAAAGCGCGTCTTCGGGCCGATGGCGGCGTTGCAAATGCTCGCGATACCTTTGGGTATCGCTGCGCTTTGCGCCTTGCCCTCGACCCGAATCCATCGCTTTCATCATGTTCCGAAACCCCTGTGCCGGAGTACTAGCTAGAGCGGCTACTGCTTGCGCAGTTGAGCGGCGCGCGCTTCGGCTTCGAGCGCCTTCTTGTCATCGCCCACGGCGCGCTGCAACAGCGCCAGCTCGTCGTACACGTACGGATCGGGCGCGCCGGCCGCGGCGGCATCGCGTTCGAGCGCGAGCTGCATCGACAGCGCTTCGTCGCGTTGCCCCTTCAAACGCAGCACGTTGGCGATCTGCCAGCGCGCGATGCGAACCTCGTCGGCGCGGCCCTTGCGTTCGTAGGCGGCGAGTGCATCGCGAAAGGCGGCCAGGCTGTCGTCGAAGCGACCGACCCTTCGCAAGTCACTGCCGATGTTGTTGTGCGCCGCCGCCTGCCAGGCTTGCGCGCGCGGGTCGCTCGCCTGCTGCGCGTAGTCGATCGTGCGCCGGTTCCAGGCGATGCGCTCCTCGAGCTGCGGCTCGACGAGCGCGATCATGTGCAGCGCATCGGCGGCCAGGCGTTCGAGCTTTTTTGCGTCAGCCGCCTCGAAGGCACGCACGAACAGCGGCTTGCCTTCCAACGGTTTTCCGGATGAGCGCAGCACACGGCCGCGTTCGAGCGCGACGCGCACGCGCACCGTCGCACCGGCATCGCGCGCTGCGGCCTCGACGGCATCGAGCTCGCGATGCGCTTCGTCATGGCGCTGGCGCAGGCCGAGCGTGCGCGCGATCTGCGTGCGCAGAATGAGCGCGTCGTCACCCTGCGCTTTGATCAAAGCCTCGCGAAAACGCGCCTCGCTCGCAGCGGGGTCGTTGAAGTTCCACAGCGCATCGACATCGAGCGCGGCCCACGCACTGCCGCACACGAGCACACACACGAGCACGAGATGCTTGATCACTTCGCAAACGCCGCCAGCCGCTCGCCACTCATGCGGCACAAGCGCCAGTCGGGCATCACCGTGGCGCCCATGCCTTCGTAGAAGCGGATCGCGCGCTCGTTCCAGTCGAGCACGCACCACTCGAAGCGGCCGCAGCCGCGCTCGACGGCCAGACCCGCCAGGTGTTCGAGCAGCGCTTTGCCCAAGCCGGTGCCGCGGTGCGCGGGCTGCACGTACAGGTCTTCGAGGTACAGGCCGGGCTTGGCGAGGAAGGTCGAGAAGTTGGTGAAGAACAGCGCGAAGGCGACGACCTGGCCAGCCGCTTCGCCAACGACACATTCGACGATGGGCCGATCTCCGGACAGATGGCCGAACAGGTGCGGCGCCAGCGACTCGGCGCTGACCTGGCACAGGTGCGAAAGCTTCTCGAACTCGGCCAGCTCGCGGATCAAGCCGACGATCGCCGGCACGTCGCGCGGCGCGGCAGCGCGAAGGGTGTGTGCATGCTCCATGCGGCGATTCTGCCTGCGTGGCTTAATCGCGCCATGAGCGAATACAGCGTCTATCGGCCACTGCGCGAGGCCACGTCGCGGCGCGTTCGCGTGCGCGGCATCGACTGCCACTGCCTCGTCTGGGGCGATCTCGCATCGGCCACCACCGAGCGGCCGCTGCTGCTGATGACGCATGGCTGGATGGACATCGGCGCCTCGTTCCAGTTCGTCGTCGATGCGCTGGCCGCAATCGAAGGCGATGCGCGCTGCATCGTTGCGCCCGACTGGCGCGGCTTCGGCGGCAGCACGGTGCCCGAGGGCTGCGACAGCTACTGGTTCCCCGACTACCTCGGCGACCTCGACGCGCTCGGCGACGCGCTCTCACCCACCACGCCGTTCGACCTGCTCGGCCACAGCATGGGCGGCAACGTTGTCATGGCCTACGCGGGCGTGCGGCCCGAGCGCGTGAGAAAGCTGATCAACCTCGAAGGCTTCGGCATGCCGGCGACGAAACCGCAGCAGGCGGTCAAGCGCCTGGTGCAGTGGCTCGACGAGTTGAAGACGCCGCAACGCCTGGCGCCGTATGCCGATGCGCAGGCCGTGGCCGCGCGCCTCGTGAAGAACAACCCGCGCCTGTCGGCCGACAAGGCAGCGTGGCTGGCGACGCAGTGGGGCGAGCAACGCAGCGACGGCGCGTGGCACCTGCGCGCCGACCCGGCGCACAAGCGCGCCAACCCGGTGCTCTACCGCGTCGATGAAGTGCTGGCGACGTGGCAGGCGATCGCCTCGCCGCTGCTCTGGGTCGAGGGTGCGAACACCGACATGACGCAGTGGTGGGGCGACCGCTACCCACGCGCCGACTTCGAGTCGCGGCTGGCGGTGGTGCGCCACGTGACGCGCGTCACGCTCGACGATTGCGGCCACATGCTGCACCACGACCAGCCGCAGCGGCTGGCGCAATGCCTGCGCGATTTTCTGAAGTGAAGCTTGCACGCTCGTGCACCTTCGCTGACGGCCCGGTGCGTGAGTTCGCGAACGTCCGCAAATACGGCGCTTCGCCTGTCATGCGCCGAAGGCCAGGCATGGGGCCGGCCGGTGCCGGGCGGCCCCATGCCTTGCGGGAGACGATCGTTCTTGGGCAAGTGAGTTGGCAAGCCGCGGGCACCCGCCCTGCGGCTGATGGGCAATCGCCAAACGCTCGTCAGAGGGCGCCGATGCACGTGCCGGCAGCGTCGAAGAGATGCGTGGCGCCGTTGGCCGGGCGCAGCGAGATCTGCGTGCCGCTGCCCCAGGGCACCGACGCTGCGGCCAGCTTGATGCACAGCGGCTCCGCAACGTCGGGCACGCGGGCATAGAGCAGCGTGGTGTCGCCCAGGTGCTCGACGACGTCGATCTGCGCGGCCCAACCGTCGGCACCGGCCGCGCCGGCCTGCAGCGATTCGGGCCGCACGCCGACCTGCACGCAGCGCGAGATGTCGATGCCTGTCGGCACCGTGATGGCCAGCGCGCCGAGGCCGGGGACGCGCAGCGTGTGCGCGCTGCCGTGCCGCTCGATGCCGGCGGGCAGCAGGTTCATGCGCGGCGAGCCGAGGAACTGGGCGACGAAACGGTTGGCCGGATGCTGGTACAGGTGCATCGGCGCACCCACTTGCTCGACGATGCCCTGGTTGAACACGGCGATGCGGTCGCCCATCGTCATCGCTTCGGTCTGGTCGTGGGTCACGTAGATCATCGTGCTGCCCAGTTCCTTGTGCAGCTTGGTCAGCTCGACGCGCATCTGCACCCGCAAGCCGGCGTCCAGATTCGACAGCGGCTCGTCGAACAGGAACACTTCGGGCTTGCGCACGATGGCGCGGCCGATCGCCACGCGCTGGCGTTGGCCGCCCGACAGGGCCTTCGGCGTGCGCTCCAGCAGGTGCGTGATCTGCAGGATCTCCGCGGCACGGCCGACCTGTTCGCGGATGCGCTCCTTGGCCAGCCCGGCCATCTTCAGGCTGAAGCCCATGTTCTCGGCCACCGTCATGTGCGGGTACAGCGCATAGCTCTGGAACACCATCGCCACGCCGCGCAGCGGCGCCGGCAGGTCGTTGGCGACGCGCTCGCCGATGCGCAACTCGCCCTCGGAGATGTCTTCGAGCCCGGCGATCATTCGCATCATCGTGCTCTTGCCGCAGCCCGACGGGCCGACGAAGACCATGAACTCGCCGTCGCGAACTTCGAGGTCGATGCCCTTGATGACATCGACCGCGTTGTCGTAGCGCTTGCGGATGCCGCGCAGGGTCACGCTGGCCATGAGAGGGCTCCGTTCTTCATGAATCCATCAACCTTCACCCCTTGATGCCGCTCGAGATCGCGCTGCTGACGAACCAGCGCTGGAAGACGATGAACAGCAGCAGGGTCGGCAGCGTGGCCATCGCGGCGAACGCCATCACGTCGCCCCACTGGCGCGGGTACTGGCCGAAGAAGGTCTGCATCGCCAGCGGCAGGGTGGCGTAGCGATCGCCGCGCACCACCATCACCGGCCACAACAGGTCGCCCCAGCGCGCCAGGAACTGCAGCACCGCGACGGTGGCGATCACCGGCTTGGACAGCGGCAGCACGATGCTCCAATAGATGCGCCAGCGCGAAGCACCGTCGAGCAGCGCGGCCTCTTCCAGGTCCTTGGGCAACGCGATGAAGAACTGATAGAACAGATAGACCGAAAACGCGTTGGCAATGAACGGAATCACCTGCACGTGGTAGCTGTCGAGCCAGCCCGCCGCCAGGCCTTCGGCGCCGAGCCAGGGCAGTTGGTTGACGAGCAGCAGCAGCGGCACGGCCACCGCCTCGAACGGAATGATGATCAGCGCCACCACCATCGCCAGCAGCAGGTTGCGCCCGCGAAAACGAAAGCGCGCCAGCGCATAGGCCAGCATGCTGTTGACGACCAGCCCCAGGGCCACCGTCAGGCTGACGGTGAACACCGAGTTGAAGAAGGCGCGCGCGAACGGCGTGCGCTCGAACACATCGTGGAAGTTCTGCCAGGAGATGTCGCCGTGCGGCACGAAGGCCATCAGGCTGCCCATGTCGCGCAGCAACTGCAACTCGTCGCCCTTGAAGGCCGAGACGAACATGAACACCAGCGGCAGCAGGAAGAACGCCACCAGCAGCGCGTGCAAGGCGTACTGTGCCGCCTTGGCCAGCCGCGCCTGCTGTTGTTGCGACGGATCGCGAGGGCGGCCCGGCGCGGCGCTCACGAGACCGCCCTGTCTTCTCGCAGCACGACGCGCTGCAGCAGCGACACCGCGAGAACGATGGCGAAAAAGACCACCGAGATCGCCGACGCGTAGCCGATCTTGCCGTTGCGAAAGCCCTCGTGCACCATCAGCATCACCATGGTGCGAAAGCTGTCCACCGGCGCCGACGCACCGCTGGCCGCGATGATCTGCACCTGCGTGAAGAGCTGAAAGGCGTAGATCGTCGTCGTCACCAGCACGAAGATGGTGGTGTTCTTCAGCAGCGGCAGCGTGACGTAGCGAAACTGTTTGAACGGCGTGGCGCCGTCGAGCTTGGCGGCCTCGTACAGGTCGCCGGGAATCGACTGCAAGCCGGCCAGGAACACGAGCATCTGAAAGCCCACGCCTTGCCAGATCGACAGCACCATCACCGCCGGCAGCACCAGGGCCGGGTCACGCAACCAGTCCTGCGGCCCGACGGCGCCGAAGGTGAGCGCACCGACCAGGCGATTGACCACGCCGGCATCCGGGCTGTAGAGCAGCGACCAGATCACCGCCACCACGGCCATCGTGGTTGCGACCGGCATGAAGTAGATGGTGCGAAAGAACCGCGTTCCGGCCAGCTTCTGATTGACCAGCAGCGCCAGCGCCAGGGCGATCGCCGACTGCACCGGCGTCACCGCGACGACGAAGAAGAAGTTGTTCTTCAGTGCCGCCCAGAAGCTGTCGTCGTCGAACAGGCGCAAGTAGTTGCGCGCACCGACGAACTTCGTTGCCAGGTCGTCGTTGCCGATCAGGCGTTGGTCGGTGAACGAGAAAACGAACGCCAATGCGAAGGGCACGATCAGGAACACGAGCAGCAGCACCAGCCCCGGTGCGGCGAAGAGCCAGGGCGTCTGCTGGCCGCGCGAGCGCGCTCGCCGCGCCGGCCCCGGTGCTTCGCCTTGGCTCATCGCCCAGAACTCACTTCACCGGATAGCCGTTGTTGTCTTCGATGGTCTGGTCGATCTTGCTGGCGGCGCGATCGAGCTCCTTCTTCACATCGGCTCCGGCGACGATGTTGTTCACCGCTTCGGCAAAGGCGGTGCTGATGGCCGGATACGCCGGCGTCTCGGGGCGCACCCGGGCCACGTTTTGCTGGGCCTGCTGCACATAGACGCGCAGTGCGCCGTTGGCGCCGTAGTCCTTGCTCTGAGCCAGTGCCGCGTTGGTGCCGGGCATCGCGCCGTTGGCTTCGGTCACGCGCAGGATCTCCGCGCTCGACATCAGATGCGCCAGCACCTTGGCAGCGGCCTTCGGGTCCTTGCAGTCGGCCGAGATACCGAAATTCCACGAGCCCGCGCCGGTCACGGCCTTGGCGCCGAAGGCCGGCATCGGGATCAGCACCAGGTCTTCACCGAGCGCTTTGAGGTAGTCCTTGTAGGTCCAGTGGCCGACGTACGAGAGCGCCGCCTTGCCTTTGATGAAGTCGCCGTCGTCCTTGCTGGCCGCGTTCACATAACCCGCCTTGACCCAGCCCTGCAGCGCGGTCAGCGCCTTGACCGCGGCGGCGCCGTTGATCACGCCCTTGGACGACTTGAAGCCGTTGCGGTTGATCAGGTCGCCGCCGAAACTCTGCACGATCGGCGAGAAGCCGTAGGTGAACCATTCGCCGACGCCGTAGTTGAACTTCATGTCCAGCGGGGTCGCGACGCCGCTGTCCTTCAGCTTCTTGAGCGCCGCCTCGAACTCGGGCAGCGTCCAGGTCTCGCCGATGGTGGCAGGGATGCGCACACCGGCCTTGGCCAGCAGCTTCTTGTTGCCCCAGATCGCCAGCCCCGAGTCGTACTGGCCCAGGCTGTAGAGCTTGCCGTTGTAGGTGCCCTGGCGCTGCAGCGACGGCAGCAGGTCCGGCTTGATGGCGGCCAGTTCCGGGAAGCCATCGAGCGCGACGATCTTCTTCGTCCACGCGTAGTTGTAGACATTGGGGCCATCGAAGTCGAGCAGGCAGGGCAGCTTGCGCGCCAGCGCCGCGGCGTTCACCTGGTCGCTGTAGGTGCCTTCGGGCAGCTTCACGAGTTCGAGCTGGGTGTCCTTGTTCTTCTCATTGAAGGCTTGCGCCGCCGCCACATAGGCATTGGCCTCGGGGCCGGGGCCGGCATGCACCCACAGCGTCACCGTGGTTTGAGCCTGTGCCGCCAGGCTGGTCGCCAGCGTCGCCGCCAGCGCGGCAAAAAGTTGCGTCGGTTGATGCTTCATCGGTTTCTCCATGTGACGTGGACTGCAGCGCCGGGCTGGCTTGCTACGAGCGAGCGGCGCGGAGCATCACGCCCGAGTCCGAGTTGGATCGTATTGAGCGCGCGGGCCACACTTTAGCCACGCCGCACAGCTGATGCAATCGTTTGCATCCCGGGGTTTACGCGCATTTCGGTGCATTCGGCAGGTTGCCCAGGCGCCGGCAGGCGAAAGCCGCTCAGGCGAGCCTCTGACGCGTGCTCCCCCGCACCACCAGCTCCACCGGCAGTTGTCGCGGTGCCACCTTGGCGCCGTCGATCGTGCGCAGCAACGCATCCACGAGTTCGACGCCTGCCCTCGCAATCGGTTGACGCACCGTCGTCAGCGGCGGGTTCGAGTGGCTGGCCCATTCGATGTCGTCGTAGCCCACCACGGCCACCTGGTCGGGGACGCTGCGGCCGCACAGATGCAGCGCCTGCATGGCGGCGCTGGCCAGCACATCGCTGCACGCAAACACGGCATCGAACTCGACGCCGCTCTCGCACAAGCGGGTGATGGCCGCTCGCGCCTCATTGGCGTCGAACGGCACCTTCAGGAGCAGTCGCGGGTCGAGCGCGACGCGATAGCGCTTCGTGAGTCTCGGCGTAGCCGCGGTATCGATGCGCCACCTCGGGCAGCTGCGGATCGCCGACGAAGACGATGCGGCGCCATCCGAGCTCGATCAGGTGCCGCGTGGCCAGCGTGCCGCCGGCCACGTTGTCACCACCGACGGTGCAATACAGCTGCTGCGGAACCTGCGTTCCCCAGACCACCATGGGCACGCGGCGCGAAGCGATCCGGTTGAGCTGGTCGTGGTGGCGCCACTGCCCGATCAGGATCACACCCGTGGCCACACCCGAGTTGACGAGGTTGGCGGCAGAGTCCAGGCTGTCCGCATCGACGCGCGACAGCAGCATGTCGAAGCCGCGCTCGGTCAAGGCATCGGCCAGGGCGCCGACCATGGCCAGAAAGAACGGGTCGGATATGTGCTGGCGCGACACCTTGTCGTACGGGATCACCACCGCAATGGTGCGGTTGTGCTTCAGGCGCAGGTTCTGCGCGCTGACGTTGATCGAGTAGTTGAGCGAACGCGCGAGTTCCTCGACGCGGTCGCGCGTGTCCTTGCTGATCAGCGGGCTGCCATTGAGCGCGCGCGAAACCGTGGCCACCGACACGCCGGCCAGCCGCGCGATGTCAACCATCTGCAGCCGCTTGTGCTCGCCGCCGGCCGCAGTCGATTTCTTCGGCGTGATCGGTCGGGTGGCTTTGGGCTCTTTGGGCATGCGCAGGGTGTCTCGGATTGCGTGGTCGCCGCGAATTGCGCGGCGACCACTCGACCATCAGCCCATCGCCCGGCGTGCGCGCCGGGCCGAAACGGCTTACTTGCAGGCCGCCGGAGCCATGGCCGCATCGACACCCTTGCAGGCCGCCTCTTTCGAGATGTGGCCGGCCTTGATCGGCACGTCGAGGTTGGCCTTCGTGACCGGAACGGCCTTCAGGAACATGGCCTGCATCGAGACCTTTTTCTCGCCCTCGGCCCAGGTCACCGCGCCGTCGACTTTTTTGCCCCCGGCCAGCGCCAGCGCCGCGGTCGCGGCCTCGCGGCCGAGGTCGCGCGAGTCCTTCCACACCGACACGGTCTGCGTGCCCATCGCCACGCGGTTCAGCGCCGCCGCGTCACCGTCCTGGCCCGACACCGGCACGCCCTTCAGGCCGCGCGCCGACAAAGCCGCGACCACACCGCCGGCCATGCCGTCGTTCGAGGCCACCACCGCATCGACCTTGTTGGCGTTCTTGGTCAGGATTTGCTCGGTGTTCTTCTGCGCGTTCTCGGGCTTCCAGCCGTCGGTGTACTCCTCGCCGACGATCTTGATGTCGCCCGCCTTGATCGCGTCGGCGAGCACCTCTTGCTGGCCCGAACGCAGGAAGTCGGCGTTCGGGTCGGTGGCCGAACCCTTGATCATCACGTAGTTGCCCTTCGGCTTGGCGGCCAGCACCGCGCGCGCTTGCATGCGGCCGACTTCCTTGTTGTCGAAGGTGATGTAGAAGACGCCCGGCTGTTCGATCAGGCGGTCGTAGGCGATCACCGGGATGTTCTTGGCCTTGGCCTTGGCCAGCGCCGGCACGATCGCATCCTTGTCCATCGCCAGGATGATCAACGCCTTGGCCCCCTTGGCAATCAGTCCGTCGACGTCGGCGAGCTGCTTTTCGGGCGAGCCGCCGGCGTCGGCGCTGACATAGCTGCCGCCGAGCTTGGCCAGTTGGTCCTTGATCGCCTTCTCGTCGGTCTTCCAGCGCTCTTCCTGGAAGTTCGACCAGCTCACGCCGACCAGCGTCTGCGCCATGGCCAGCGAGCCGAAGCCGGCGAGCAGCGCGGCGGCGATGAATTTGTGCTTGAGGTTCATGGGGTCTCCGTACGCCGGTCAAGAAAACCGGCCAAGTGTTGTGAACGAAAAAGTCATTTGTCGAAAGCTCAGCCGGCCGCGGCGGGTGGATCGACGCCTCGGCGAGCGAGGCGCCCTTGCCGTGCACGACCTCGAGCGCGGCTGCGCGCGCCGCGCTCCGCGCGCCCGTGGTCACCTGCTCCCAATTCAAGACGGCCGCTACCGACGAAGTCAACGCCAGGCAGCTCGCGGCAGACGGGGATCGGGCCGATGTCCATTTTTTTCCGATCAGCGGATGGACGAGTCCACTGAATCACTGAAATCGGATCGGTGCTGTCCATGCGAGACGGGCGCGCTGCGGCGTTGCAAATGCTCGCGATGCCTATGGGCATCGCTGTGCTTTGCGCCTTGCATCGCATCCCGTCTCGCATGTCCCTCACCGCCCATTTCAATGATTCAGCGGACTACGCGACGCTGTGGCCAAGCTCGCCGCGCCTGGGCATGTCGGCGCCGCGGCGCGAACAGGTGATCGCTGCGGCACCACCTGCGAAGCCCAGCAACGATTCCAGCTCGATGGCGGTCAGCGCTTCGAGCGCCGAAGCCGACAGCCTGCCGCGCTCAGCCAGCCAGGTCAGCAAGGCTGCCTGGAAAGTGTCGCCGGCGCCGACGGTATCGACGACATCGACCTGCACCGTCGGCACACCGGCATGCACGCGCGGCGTCCAGGCCAGGGAGCCTTCGGCGCCGCGCGTCACCACGACCAGCTTGACGCCGCGGCGCAGCGCGCCGGCGGCGAACTCGTTCGGGCTGGTGCCTGGCAGCAGCAGCAGCAGGTCTTCGTCGCTGATCTTCAGCAGCTGGGTGCGGGGCAGCATCCACTCCAGCATCTGGCGCCAGCGCGCCAGGTCGGGCTCGACATTGAGGCGGATATTCGGGTCGTAGGCGATGAGCGTGCGCGCCTGTTCGCGCTCGACCAGCGTGCGCAGCGTCGAGGCGATGGGCTCGACCACCGTGGCATAGGAGCCGAGCTGAATGGCGCGCACGCCCTGCGGCAATGAGGCCAGTGCATCGGCCGTCAGCAAGCGGTCGGCGCAGCCTTGGCCGTAGAAGGCGTAAGACGGCACTCGATTGGCGTCGAGTCCGACCAGGCCGAGCGTGGTCGCAGCGTCGTTGCGCTGCACGGCCGAGGTATCCACGCCCTCGGCCTGCAGAGCGCGCATCAGGCGCTCGCCGAGGAAGCCGCGCGATACGGCCGAGAGAAAGGCAACCGGCTGCGCCAGCCGCGCCAGCCCGACGGCCGTGTTGAAGGGCGAGCCGCCGACCCGCGCATCCAGCGTCATGCCGGCGACCGTGTCAGCGCTGGCAAACACATCCATCAAAGCCTCACCACAGACCAAAAACATCGCTCACTCCGGCCGGATCGAACAGGTGCCGGCGCAGCGCAGGGCTGCTTCGGCAAGGGTTCGGAGCATGCCGCGAAACTTTTTCGCCGGCACCCGGGTTTTCCATTAATATATTGCCTTGATTTATTAATCGGCAGCGACGACACTTGCATCGACCCCGAAACGCCGGGGTGCGGACCACGCGATTCGCGGATGCCCCCTCCCGTTCAACCCTTGTGGCTCGCCCCCATGCCGTCGTCAGCTACCCCGGCTTCCTCGATTGCGTCAGCAGCATCGCGGCTGCACTCAAGACAAGACCCCGCCGAGCGGGCGGTCCTCCCGCTCTGATTTCAACCACCCCTGAGGAGAATCCCTTGCACAAAACCCTGCGCGTGGCCCTTCGTGCCACCTCCATGGCTGCTCTGATGTCGCTTGGCATGGCAGCGCACGCCGAGTTCAACGCCAACATCGAATTCGACAACACCTGGTTCAACAACGGCGGCGGCCTGAGCCAGAGCGGGCGCGTCGAGCTGAACGCTGTCGGCAAGCTCAGCCCCAAGTACTTCGTCGCCGGCAAGGCGTCGTTCCTGGCCACGAAGAGCGGCGGCACCGCGACCGACGACCTGTGGGTGCAGTTCGGCTCGGCCGCGGCCGACCTGAAGCTGGGCCGCTTCGAAGCCGCCAACCTGTTCCCGCGCCAGCGAGACACGCTGGTGCCGTACGCCGGCTTCGTCCCGTACCTCGGCGAAACGCTGCGCGGTCGTGGCTTCGTGTCGTCGGGTGATGGCATCCCGCAACCACCGAACGGCGGCGAGAACGCGTTCCACGCTGCGGGCACGTTCAACGCGGGCAGCGGCCTGTCGTTCGAACTCGGCGTCGTCGGCGGACGCTCGGGCTCGACTGCACTCAACCGTGGCGTGCGCCCGGTCATCACTTACGCCGCCGGTCCGCTGTTCGTCTCCGCGGGCATCGAGGCGGTCAAGTACGCCAACACCGAGCGTGAAAACGGCGTCAGCGGCACCGTGGGCTACACCTTCGGCGACTACACGATCAACGTCAATGCGGCCGCGATCAAGGACAGCGTCGGTGGCAAGGCCAAGTCGGCCGGCCTGGTGCTGAGCAGCGCCGGCCTGGGCGGCGGCCTGATCTATGGCGACCACGAAACGGCAGGCGGCAAGGAAAAAGTCGGCACCGCTTACGTGACCTATTCGTTCCCGCTACTCGACATCAAGGGCGCGACGATCACCCCGGCGCTGGCGTTCTCGAAGGCCGGCGGAGTCAGCACGGCCGAAGACATCAAGGCCGCCCGCGTACGCATCAACTACGCGTTCTAAGCCCCGCGGCTGCAAGCCGACCAGCGTCGGCTTGCACGGGGGCGACGGCTGCGAGTTCTGCGAGCGCCTGAGCCCGCTACAGCGAATCAGGCCGGCGAAGACAAGCGCAACGTCGCCCTCATGTCCGGTCTGCTTGCCGGCTTGCCGCTCGGCGTGCCCGGCAGCACGGTGAACCGCCAGCGCGGGTCGCCGATAGTCGCCGTCGAACCCGCGGCGCGCGCGATCAAATCCGCCCCGAGGGCGTGTCGGCGTTGGCCGAACCCGGCATGCGGTGTCTGATCGGGCTCGAGCTGCCACAGCGCGCTCAGCGCAGCGTGTCGAGCAAAGCCTGCAACCGCGGCGGGAACAGCCTGTCCGACGATAGACCGCGCTGATCGGCTCGAGCGGCCGTGGCGACGTTGGCGCGGCCGCCGCGGGCGCACGCGAACAAAACGCTGCGGCCGCGGCGTAATAACTGGCTGTGTTGCAGCGACTGAACCATCGACTGCGGTGAAAAATTTTCCGCCCGCGCAGTCGAAACATCCCCCACTCCCTGCAAAGGAACAACCATGAACGCAGCACACTTCTCTACCCGCGCGGCCCTCGCGTCGCTGGCTCTGCTGAGCGCCGGCCTGGCCGGCGCGGCGACCGCGCCGCCACAGGACGCGGCGAGAACGCAGACGGTAACCGTCACCGGCCACACCCTCGCCAACAACGTCAAGGCCGCGATCTCCGAGGCGGTCGGCCACAAGTCGCCCGACATCACGGTGACCAACCGCGACGGCTTCATCTCGCTCGGCGGATGGGCGCGCACCGGCGCGGACGTGAGCCGGGCGATGCACGTGACGCTGGCGGTTGCCGGCGTCAAGCAGGTCTACAACGACGGCGTCCGCCTGTGGTCGTCGCGCATGTTCGACTACTGAGCCTAGAAACGGCAGTTGACCGCTTGGCTTCACATGCAAGCTCGCGTTGCCGCTGACGATTGCGCCCACGACCACTTTCACCGCCTGGGTCAGAGCGCTACGCACCCGATCGAGCCACGCTGGACCACGCTGGCGGCGTTGCGAATCCTCGCGATGCCGCAGGGCATCGCTGCGGTTCGCGCCTTGCCAGCGCGGTCCATCGCGGCCCGCTCGGGCGCGTTCAAGCCTTCGGCGCCGCGCGCCCCCACCACCAGCTTCACGCCGCGGCGCAGCGCGCCGGCGGCGAACTCGTTCTGCAGGCGTGAACAGGGCTCACTCCGCTCGCGTCAATGGCTGCCCGCGCAGCGCAGGGCTGCCCGGGCGATGGTGTGGAGCATGGTGCGAAGGCATTTTTCATGGCACGCGGGTTTTCCATTAATACATCTACTTGATTTATCAATGTGCCTGGCCGACACTTGCCTCAGCCCCGTAGCGGACGGAGCAAGGCACCGGATTCATCAACAACCCACCCGCGCATCCCGTAAGGAGACACCATGAAATTCAAGCACGCCACTCTCATTGCCGCTCTGCTGGCCAGCAGCGGCGCCTCGTTCGCCGCCGGCGAGCCGGTCATCGGCCTGATCACCAAGACCGAGACCAACCCCTTCTTCGTCAAGATGAAAGAAGGCGCCAGCGCCGCCGCCAAGGCCAGCGGTGCCAAGCTGCTCAGCGGTGCCGGCAAGACCGACGGCGACAACGCCGGCCAGGTGACGGCGATGGAAAACATGATCGCGGCCGGCGCGAAGACGATCCTGATCACCCCGAGCGACTCGAAGGCCATCATTCCGGCCATCAAGAAGGCGCAGGAAAAGGGCGTTCAAGTGATCGCGCTCGACAGCCCGACCGACCCGGCCGAGGCCACCGATGCCCTCTTCGCCACCGACAACTACAAGGCCGGCGTGTTGATCGGCCAGTACGCCAAGGCCGCGATGGCGGGCAAGCCGGTCAAGATCGCCACGCTCGACCTGTTCCCCGGCCACCCGGTCGGTGCGCAGCGCCACAACGGCTTCCTGCAGGGCTACGGGCTGACAAGCTTCGACGCCAAGAACAACGAACTCGCCAAGCCGGCCGAAGTGGTCTGCATGGCCGACAGCTTCGGTGACCGCGCCAAGGGCCAGACGGCGATGGAAAACTGCCTGCAGAAGAACCCCGACATCAACCTCGTCTACACGATCAACGAACCGGCCGCTGCGGGCGCCTTCAACGCGCTGCAAAAGGCCGGCAAGGACAAAGCGGTGATGATCGTCTCGGTCGACGGCGGCTGCGACGGCGTCAAAGACGTGGCCTCGGGCAAGATCGCCGCAACCTCGCAGCAGTACCCGCTGAAGATGGCGTCGATGGGCGTCGAGGCCGGTGTCGAGTACGCCAAGAGTGGCAAGAAGGTCAAGGCCGGCTACACCGACACCGGGGTTACGCTGATCGCCAACAAGCCGCTCGCCGGCGTCGACAGCAAGGACGCCAAGGTCGGCATGGACCTGTGCTGGGGCAACAAGTAGTCATCCAGCTTCCTTGAAGCCATGCATGGCCGGACCCGGGGCCTTGTGCTCCGGGTCCGTCGCCCGATTCCCTCCAACTTTCGAGGCCCGCCGTGAACGACTGGAAAGACAAACTGCCGCCGATCGGCCAGCTCGGACCCTTCATCGCACTGCTGATCGCGTGCGTCGTCTTCGGGACCACCACCGACCGCTTTTTCAGCGGCGAGAACTTCTCGCTGATCCTGCAGCAGGTCACGGTGGTCGGCGTCATCGCCATCGGCCAGACCCTGATCATCCTGACCGCGGGCATCGACCTGTCGTGCGGCATGATCATGGCCCTGGGCAGCATCGTCATGACCAAGTTCGCCGCCGATTACGGCTTGCCGGCGCCGCTGGCCATCCTCGCCGGCATCACGGTGACCGCGCTGTTCGGCATGGTCAATGGCCTGCTGGTCACGCGCATCAAGCTGCCGCCCTTCATCGTAACGCTCGGCACCTTCAACATCGCTTTCGCCATCACCCAGCTCTACTCCGGCGCGCAGACCGTGACCGAAGTGCCGTCCATGATGACCTGGCTGGGCACAACCTTTCCACTCGGCGGCAGCAACGTGACCTACGGCACGGTGCTGATGATCCTGCTCTACCTGGGCGTCTGGTTCTGGCTGCGCGAAACCGCCGCCGGGCGCCACGTCTATGCGGTCGGCAACAACCCCGAAGCCACACGCCTGGTCGGCATTCCGCCAACGCGCGTGCTGCTCGGCGTGTACGTGCTGGCCGGCATCTTTTACGGCATTGCCTCGCTGCTGTCGGTGGCCCGCACCGGCGTCGGCGACCCGAACGCCGGCCAGACCGAGAATCTCGACGCGATCACGGCGGTGGTGCTCGGCGGCACCAGCCTGTTCGGTGGCCGCGGCGTGATCCTCGGCACACTGATCGGCGCGGTTGTCGTCGGCGTGCTGCGCAACGGCCTGACGCTGATGGGCGTGTCCTCGGTCTATCAGGTGCTGATCACCGGCATCCTCGTCATCCTGGCGGTGACCGTCGATCAACTGACTCGCAAGGGAGACCGCTGAAATGGCCGCCACTCCCCAAATCGTCATGCAGGCCAAGGGCCTGGTCAAGCGCTACGGCCAAGTCACGGCGATCGACGGCGCCGACTTCGAGTTGCGCGCCGGCGAGATCCTCGCCGTGATCGGCGACAACGGCGCCGGCAAGTCCTCGCTGATCAAATGCCTGTCGGGCGCGACCATCCCCGACGAGGGCGAGATCTGGCTCGATGGCAAGCTGGTGCACTTCAAAGGGCCGATCGACGCCCGCCGCGTCGGCATCGAAACGGTCTATCAGGATCTCGCCGTCGCGCCTGCGATGACGATTGCCGAGAACCTGTTCCTCGGCCGCGAGATCAGGCGCGAAGGATTCCTGGGCAACACGCTGCGCATGCTCGACAAGAAGAAGATGCTCGAGATCAGCATCGCCCGCATGAACGACCTGAAGGTCGGCATCCGATCGATGACGCAGGCGGTCGAGACACTCTCGGGCGGCCAGCGCCAATGTGTGGCGGTGGCGCGCGCGGCGGCGTTCGCCGAGCATGTGGTGATCCTCGACGAGCCGACGGCTGCGCTCGGCGTCAAGGAAGGCAACATGGTGCTCGAGTTGATCCGCCGGGTGCGCGACAAGGGCCTGCCGGTGATCCTGATCAGCCACAACATGCCGCATGTCTTCGAGATCGCCGATCGCATCCACGTCGCCAGGCTGGGCAAGCGCGCTGCCGTGCTGAACCCGAAGAAGATCAGCATGAGCGACACCGTCGCGGTGATGACCGGTGCGATGCCGGCCGAGAAGATTCCCGCCGAATATCTGGCCCATTGAGCCTGACCCATTGAGGAAGCGACCATGCTGAAGGGAATCAACCCCTTGCTCTCGCCAGACTTGCTCAAGCTGCTGTGCGAGATGGGCCACGGCGACGAAATCGTGCTCGCCGACGCCAACTTCACGGCCGAGTCGCTCGGGCGTGGCAAGACCGTGCTGCGCCTGCCCGGTGTCGGCATGCGCCAGGCCTGTGCCGCCGTGCTGTCGGTGTTGCCGCTCGACGACTTCGTGGCGCAGCCGGTGGCCTATATGCAGGTCGGCGGCACAGCGCCTGGCTTCCGTTCGGCATTGCAGCGCGAGGTGATCGACGACATGGGCCCGGGCAGCATCGAACAATGCGAACCGCTGGAGCGCTTTGCCTTCTACGAGCGCGTGAGCCGCGCCTTCGCGATCGTGCAGACCGGAGAACTGCAGACCTGGTCGAACTTTGTCTTCAAGAAGGGCGTCATCACCGCGGAACCTCGATGAATGACGTCCGCAACCCAGACCCGTCGGCCGAAGCGCGGCTGCGACCGCGGGGCTCCAACCAGGGTCGCATGCGCCAATTCAACGAGCGTGTGGTGCTGCAGGCGATACGTCTGCAGGGCAGTTGCCCGAAGGCCGAAATTGCGCGGCTGACCCATCTGACCGCGCAGACGGTGCAGATCATCATTGCCCGCCTCGAAGCCGACGATCTGGTGTGCAAGCTCGCGCCGGTGCGCGGCAAGGTCGGCCAGCCATCGGTGCCGATGGCGCTCAACCCCGACGGCGCCTTCTCGATCGGCGTGAAAATCGGCCGGCGCAGCATGGACATGCTGCTGGTCGACTTCAGTGGCCGGGTCCGGGAACGTCTTTCGCTCGACTACCCGTTTCCCGATCCGGACACCTTGTTTACCGAGATCGACTCGGGGCTGCGTCGCCTGCGCAAGGCGCTGAAGCCGGGCTTTCGCCAACGGCTTTGCGGCATCGGTGTCGCAGCACCTCTGTCGCTCGGCGGCTGGAACGAACTGCTCGGCGTTGCACCGGCACTCGCTGCGAAGTGGCAACTGATCGACATTCCAGAGCGCATGACGGCGCTGCGCGCCACCGCCGGGCTGCCGGTCGAATTCGTCAAGGACACCGCTGCCGCGTGCGTGGCCGAGCTGGTCGCCGGCCGAGGACGCAGCATCCGCAGTTTTCTTTATGTCTTCATCGATACCTTCATCGGCGGCGGCCTGGTGCTCGACAGCCACTTGGCGGGTGGGGTCACCGGCAATGCGGGTGCGCTGGGCTCGTTGCCGATGGGCCTGGGCACCCACGCCGCCAAGCCGCCCGAGCAACTGCTGAACATCGCCTCGTTGTGCAACCTGGAGGCCTTGTATGCCAAGGCAGGACTGGACGCAACGGCCTGGGCCGACGCGCGGGCACTGACCGAGCCTTGGCTGCCCAACACGCGTGCCTGGCTGGCACAGGCCTGCCCGGCGATCGCTCTGGCCATCAACAGCGCCGCCTGTCTGCTCGATCTGGAGGGCGTGATCATCGACGGCTCATTCGGACGCGAGTTGCAGCAGGCACTGATGCCCGAGGTCGAAAGTGCGCTCGACCGCTACAGCTGGGAAGGTGTGGCGCGGCCGCGCGTGCTTTCCGGCACGATCGGCAGCGATGCGCGCGCCATCGGCGGAGCGCTGTTGCCGCTGTACGCGAAATTTGCGCCGGATCGGGACTTGTTCCTGAAGCTCGACAAGCTGCCTGGCGGCAAGCGCTAGCTTGCCGAAGACAAAACCGGCGACGACTCTCTGCGTGACCTCTGTGTCCTCTGTTCCTCTGCGGTAGAGGCTGTTTCAGGCTGAAGCCAGCCAGCGCTGGTGCCTGGTCAACGCAGACAAGCCGGCGAACGTCGCGCAGCGCTTCACACGCGCCGCGGGCCACAACCGCAGCAGCAGCTCGGCCGTGGCCAGCGTGTCGGCAGCGGCCTGGTGGCGCACGGCGCAATCGATGCCGAAGTGCGCGAGCCACTCGTCGAGCGAGCGGGCGCCGGCCTCCGGGTGCAGCGCGCGGGCCACCGGCGCCAGGTCGAGCCAGCGGTTGTGCAGCCTGCGTTGCAGCTCGGCCTGCATCGTGCGGTCGATCATCGCCCGGTCGAACGCGGCATGGAAGGCGAGCAGCGGCGAGCGGCCGAGCCACTGCTCGAAAGCAGCCAGCACCGCGTGCGCCGGCGCGCCGCTGCGCTGCGCATCGACGCCGATGCCGTGCAGCAGGATGTTGCCCTTGTCGGCGCTGGGGCTGGCGTGGTGCAGCAGCGCTTCGAAGCTGTCTTGCAGCACGATGCGCGGCGACGCGTGCGCGTCGACATGCACCGCCACCGCGGCGATCGCCAGCAGCTTGTCGCGCCGCACATCGAGGCCGGTGGTCTCGACGTCGAGCACGATCCAGCGCCGCTCGTCGCTGGCTGCTTCGTCGTCCGCGCCGCACAGGCGCGACCACCAACTCATCGTGAGAAGTCCATCTCGAGGCGCTGCTGCAAGCGGCGGGCGACGCGCAGGCTTTCCTTGAGCACGCGGCGGTCGATGTCGTGCAGCGCGCCAATGTCGAGCCGGTTCGGGTTGCCGTCGCCGCTGTCCTGCTGCACACGCAGGCGCAGCATCTGCAGGAACTCGAAGCCGCCGCTCCAGGCTTCGGCTTCGTGCGCGGGCGCGCGCATCACACGCGCCGCGGCTTCGAAGCGTGCCCGTGTGCCGGTGGCGGCGACGCCGTGCGCCAGCGCCAGCAGCCGCGCCGCATCGACGTAGACCGCGCTGCCGTGCAGCTTCAGGTCGATGACCTGCCGGTCGCCCTCGGCCTCGGTGTCGATGGCGCCGGTCCAGGTCAGTGCCGGGCCGTTGCGCAGCGCGTTGTCGGCCATCTGCTTCAAGAAGCGCCGGTTGGGCGGCGCCTGTTGCAGCACGCGCTCGCGCAGCGGCTGCGCCAACGCGGCGGCGCCGGCCAGCGCGCGCAGGTCGAAGTAGATGCTGGCGTGCAGCAGGTCTTCGGGCGCGCCGTGGTCGATCCAGTGGGCGAAGCGCGCCAGCCACTCGGCCTGCGTCAGGCAGCACTCGGGGTTGCTGGCCATGACGTTGCCCTTGCACAGCGGATAGCCGCAGGCGTCGAGCGCGTCGTTGACCTCGCGCGCCAAGGCCAGCAGGCGGGCGCGCGCTGGCGGCACATCGCCGTCGCAGGTGAAGACGATGCCGTTGTCCTGGTCGGTGGCGATGGTCTGCTCGCTGCGGCCTTCGCTGCCGAAGGCCAGCCAGCAGACGCTTGCGAGGTCAACCTTGCGCTGCGCGGCGATCAGCGTCACCAGGCGCTCGGTCAGCAGGTCATTCAAGTGGCTGATGAGCTCGGTGAGCTGGCGCGCCTGCACGCCCTGGCCGAGCAGGTTGCGCGCCAAGCCGCGGATGTCGGCGGCCAGAGGCCGCAGCGCGGGCCCGTCGGCGGCGGCGCGGATGGCCGTGCCGACCTGCTTCAACGACAGGCGCTGCAACGCGAACAGGTCGCGCTCGGAGACCATGCCGACGATGCGCCCGCTGTCGTCGGCCAGCGGCACATGGCGGATGCCATGGCGCGACATCAGCAGCGCCGCGTCCTGCGCGGTGTGCGCCAGGCCCAGGCTGTGCACCGGCCGGCTCATCACCTGCTCGATCGGCGTGGTCAAGGGCAGGCCGGGCAGCGTGATCGCGCCCCAGCACGTCGTGGCGCGTCAGGATGCCAAGGGCCGCGCCGCCGGCCTCGTCGGTGACCAGCACCGAGCCGATGCGCTGGCCGTGCATCGCGGCCAGCGCTTGCGACAGCGGCGTCGAGGGCGGCACCGCGGCGACCGCGCGGCGCGGCAAGTCGCCGAGCGGCGTTTCGAGTGACTGCTCGGCCAGCGACTGCGACGCATGGTCAACCTGCTGCGCGCGCCGCGACAGCTCGAGCAGATGCCGGATGCGGCGGTTCAGGTAGTCGGCGAACGGCGCGCTGTCGCGCGCCAGGGCGTGCATCGCCGCGACGGGCAGCGCCAGGCAGAACGTGTCGGCGTGCGCGGTGTAGGTGGTGGTCGCGGCGCGCCCGGCCAGCGCCGCGCCGATCGGCAACAGGTCGCCGGCCCCGAGCTCGAAGCCGCCGCGTTCGTCGCCGGCGCTGCGCCGCCCGCTGACGCTGCCGCGGCGGATGAAGAGCAGCTGCGCAACCACGCCGTGCGCCGGCGAGAGCACCACCTCGCCGGGCTCGAAGTAGCACTGCGCGCTGTCGGCGACGAAACGCTCGACGTGCGCCGCGTCCATCTGCGCAAACGGCGCGAAGTGCATCAGCTCGGCGCGCAGGTTGGCGATGAGGCTGGGCGATGGCGAGGATGTCGTCATCGCACCAGCATAAAGACCGAAGGCCCCTTGCGGGGCCTTCGTGATGCAACGGACTAGAGCGAGATCAAGCCACGATCAGGCCTTGCCCAGCTTCAGATCCGGGTAACGCACATGCTCGACGAGCTCCTGCGTCTCGCGCTTCGGCGCCGGCGTGATCAGGCTGACGATGATGATCACCGCAAAGCCCACCGGCACGCCGAACAGGCCGGCCGAGATCGGCTGGATGCCCCACCAGATGTTGTCGGCGATCGGCGAGGTGACGCCGAACACGCTGCGCATCCAGGGTTGCGTCGTCGACCATGTAGTAGAAGGTCGTGCCCAGGCCGGCGATCATGCCCAGCGTGGCGCCCCACTTGTTGGCGCGCTTCCAGAAGATGCCGAGCACCAGCGCCGGGAAGAACGACGCCGCCGCGAACGAGAACGCCGCCGAGACCAGGAACAGGATGTCCGCCGGTTTCTGCGCCGCCACACCCGCTGCCGCCAAAGCGACGACGACGAGCAAGGCCTTCGAGATGGCGACACGGCGCGCGGTCGGCGCGTTCGGGTCGATCATCTTGTAGTACAGGTCGTGCGACAGCGCATTGGCGATCGTCAGCAGCAGGCCGTCGGCGGTGGACAGCGCGGCGGCAAGGCCACCCGCCGCCACCATGCCCGAGACCACATACGGCAGGCCACCGATGTCCGGCGTGGCCAGCACGATGATGTCGCCGCCGATGCGCATTTCGCCGAGCTGGAAGATGCCGTCCTTGTTGATGTCGGCGACCGACAGCAGCGCCGGGTCGACCTTCTGCCCAGCTGATGATCCACGCCGGCAGCTTGTCGAACGGCGTGCCGACCGGCACGTTGAACATCTCGTACTTGACCAGCACCGCCAGCGCCGGCGCCGTGAAGTACAGCAGGAAGATGAAGAACAGGCTCCACGTCACCGAGTCGCGCGCTTCTTTCACCGACGGCGTGGTGTAGTAGCGCATCAGGATGTGCGGCAACGCGGCGGTGCCCACCATCAGGCAGAAGATCAGCGCCAGGAAGTTGCGGCGCGACGGGTCGAAGGTCTGCTTGGCCTTGTCGTCGCCGTTCGGGTCGCCCGCGAAATGCTGGGCATGCGGCGGCATGCCGGCCAGCGGCAGCGGCGCGAGCGGCGTTGGCGGTCTTGGCCGCGGTGTAGGCCTTCTTGGCATCGTCGACGCTCTTGGGCAGCGCAACAGCGCGCGCTCGGCGGCTTGCAGGTCACCCACCGGGCCGTTGGCCGCCTTCAGGTCATCGACCTTCTTCTGCGCGGCGGCCAGATCGGCAGCCATCGCGGCAGGCACATCCTTCAACTTGGCGTCGGCATCGGCCGCACGCTGCTTGAAGATGTTGATGACTTCCTGCTCCTTCGGGTCGGCGATTAGCTGCTTCTCTTTTTCCGTGACCTTCTGCAGTTGGTAGCCGTACATCGCCTGCGGCACCGGCACGCCGGTCTGCTTGATCGACAGCCAGACCACCGGGACCATGTAGGCCACGATCAGGATGATGTACTGCGCCACCTGCGTCCACGTCACGGCGCGCATGCCGCCGAGGAAAGAACACACCAGGATGCCGCCCAGGCCGACGAAGATGCCGACTTCGAAGGCAAAGCCCGTGAGGCGCGTCGTGATCAGGCCAACGCCGTAGATCTGCGCCACCACATAGGTGAACGAGCACAGGATCGCGCCGACGATGCCGATGAAGCGCGGCAGGTTCCCTTCGAAACGTGCGCCCAGAAAGTCAGGGATCGTGAACTGGCCGAACTTGCGCATGTACGGTGCCAGGAACAGCGCCACCAGGCAGTAGCCGCCGGTCCAGCCCATGATGAAGGCCAGGCCGCCGTAACCCGAGAGGTACACCGTGCCGGCCATGCCGATGAACGACGCGGCGCTCATCCAGTCGGCGCCGGTCGCCATGCCGTTGTACAGCGCCGGCACCCGTCGCCCAGCGACGTAGTACTCGGCCGCGTCGGTCGTGCGGCTCATGATGCCGATGCCGGCGTACAGGCCGACGGTGGCGAGCAAGAAGATGAAGCCGATCCAGTTCTTCGGCAGGCCCATCTGCTCGAGCACCGCCAGGGTGACCACGAAGGCAAGGAAGCCGCCGGTGTACCAGGCGTACACCTTGTTGAGCTGGGACTTGAAGGTCGCCGTGGACGCAGAGTCCGTCTTGGCGCCGTGTTCGAACATGCCGGCCATGTCAGTCCTCCTCGTGGACGTTGTGCTCGATGTCGAGCTTGTTCATGTAGCGGGCGTAGTACCAGATGATCAGGCAGTACACGATCAACGCGCCCTGCCCGCCCATCCAGACGCTGAACGGCCAGCCGAAGAAGTTGAAGTTGAGATCGCGGGCAAAGTAGCCCACGACGTAGGTCACCACGAACCAGATGGCCAAGAGAATGGCGGTAATCCGCAAATTCTTGTTCCAGTACCGGCGGTGGTTCTCCGAGATCTGTCTCATCGTCTTGCCTCCAACAGTTTTTGCTTCCGGGATCAGCCCGGCCCTCTCACGCACTCCAACCCCGCTCACGCCACCAGGCCGGTTTCCCGCTCCAGTTGCGCCGCCACCTTGGGCTCGAAGCCCTTCAGGTGGCGAATGATCTTTCTGGTTTCTTCCGGCTCGCGCCGATCGAAATGCACACGCGCCAGCTGGTACCAGCCGTACGGGCTCATCGGCTGCAATTTGGTGTTCTGCTTGAGCGCCGTCACCGCCTCGTCGGGGCGCTGCAAGCGGATCAGCACCAGACCGAGGCCGTACCACGCACGGTCGAGTTGCGGGTCCTGCGCAAGCGCGCGGCGAAACGCCGGCTCGGCTTCGGCCAGGCGACCGGCTTCTTCGAACAGGTAAGCCAGGTTGAACCAGTCGGCGGCACTGCGATCGGGATGCGCCGCGATCAGCGCCTGCTGGTCGGCGATGGCTTCATCGCGCCGGCCAGCCTGCGCGCGCACATGCGAGCGGCTCGACAGCGCGTAGGCATCGCCGGGCCAGCGCCGCAACATCTCGTCGAACACGGTCTCGGCCTGCTTCGGGCGGCCGATGACCAGCCACGCCATCGCGCTGACCTTGAACCACAGGTGGGTGAAATTCATCGGCAATGCTCCAGACCGATGCGCATGCACAGATCGATGCGCTCAAAGGTGACGACGAAATACAGGATCAGCACGAGGAAGAAGGTGACGATCGGCACATGGCGGTCGGCCACCAGCTTCGGCGTCAACTTGCGCACGACCAGCGTGAACGGTTTGGACAGCAGTTGCAGCAGGCGGTAGAAGAAGTTGCTGTCGCGTTTGTGCCCGGCCAACACGAAAAGCGCACCCTGCCCGGCCAGCGCCAGCAGCGGGATGTACAGAACGAGTTGAACGAGATTGAGGAAGGCCAGCATCGCCAATAACGAACACGCACTCGCCCGGAGTGCCATAGGCCTGTACTGTCGTCCGCAAGCGCTTACGGCTTTCTGACAAACGCTTACGGTCGCTGGCAAACCCCCTGGGGACTAACCCTCGACTTAAGGCGTGCATGCGACAATTTGCGCCTTCAAAAACAAGGCGGCTCTATGGACATCGAACGCATCAACCAGATCGGCACGACGCTCGAAGACCTCGCCACGCGCACCGAAGCGCTTCGGGGGTATCTTTGACTACGAGCGCAAATCACTGCGGCTGAACGAAGTCAACGCCGCGCTCGAAAACCCCAACGTCTGGAACGAGCCGAAGCGCGCGCAGGAGCTCGGGCGCGAGAAGAAAACGCTGGAGACCGTGGTCCAAACGATCGACCACCTGGCGACGAACCTGGCCGACAACAGCGAGTTGTTCGAGATGTCGAAGGCCGACAACGATCTGCCGGCGCTGGCGACGATCGAAGCCGAAGCCGCGACGCTCGGCGAGACGGTGGCGCAGCTCGAGTTCCGCCGCATGTTCAACAACCCGGCCGATCCGCTGAACTGCTTCATCGACATCCAGGCCGGCGCCGGCGGCACCGAAGCCTGCGACTGGGCCGCGATGCTGCTGCGCCAGTATTTGAAGTACTGCGAGCGCAAAGGCTTCAAAGCCGAGGTGATGGAAGAGACCGAAGGCGATGTCGCCGGCATCCGCTCGGCGACGATCAAGGTCGAGGGCGACTATGCCTTCGGCCATCTGCGCACCGAAACCGGCGTGCACCGCCTGGTGCGCAAGAGCCCGTTCGATTCTTCCGGCGGGCGGCACACGTCGTTCGCGTCGTTGTTCGTCTACCCCGAGGTCGACGACTCGA
Organism: uncultured beta proteobacterium; assembly: GCA_963732625.1. Lineage (GTDB taxonomy): Bacteria > Pseudomonadota > Gammaproteobacteria > Burkholderiales > Burkholderiaceae_C > CADEEN01. The sequence goes on from CAVTAM010000004.1 coordinate 191,343, forward strand.
TCGAGATCGAGATCAACCCGGCCGACGTGCGGGTGGACACCTTCCGCGCCAGCGGCGCCGGCGGCCAGCACATCAACAAGACCGACTCGGCCGTGCGCCTGACGCACATCCCGACCAACATCGTCGTGCAGTGCCAGAACGACCGCTCGCAGCACCGCAACCGCGACGAAGCCTGGCAGATGCTGCGCTCGCGCCTGTACGAGCACGAGATGCAGAAGCAGCGCGTGGCGCAGCAGAAGCTCGAAGACAGCAAGACCGATGTCGGCTGGGGCCACCAGATCCGCAGCTACGTGCTCGACAACAGCCGCATCAAGGATCTGCGCACCAACGTCGAGATCAGCAACACGCAGAAGGTGCTGGACGGCGACCTCGATGTCTTCATCCAGGCCAGCCTCAAACAAGGGGTTTGAGCGTGGCGCCCCACGTGTCACGCCAACTACAATGGTGACACCATGAAAACCGTCAACGTGCGCGAGCTGCGCAGTCAGATGCCGCGCCTGAAAGAGGTGCTGGCCAAGGAGCACGAGCTGCTGTTGGTATGCAACGGTGAGCCGGTGGCGCGCATCCTGCCGGCGCCGCGCAAACGCCAGGTGCCGTCGCTGGCTGCGCACCGCGCCCGCATGCCGATGTTGGACGTGCCCAGCGAGGCCCTCATCCGCGAAGAGCGCAACCGCCGCTGAAGCCCGGCATGCCGATCTATGTCGACACGAGTGCGCTGGTCAAGCGCTACTTGCCCGAAAGGGCCTCGCAGCGTTGGGAGCGCTTCATTGAGGAAGAGTCGGACGAACTGTTGATCTCGCCGCTCACGCTGACCGAGGTCGAGTCGACGTTGCAGCGCCGCCTGCGTCAGCGCGAGATCGACGGCGACTTCGTTGTACGCGTGCGCGACCTCCTTGCACGCGACCTCGAAGCGGCTCTGTGGGTGATCCAGCCCTTCGACCCCAACGTGATCCCGCACGCGACGCGGCTGATCCGCGAACTGGGCGTGCCCCTGGCCACGCTCGACGCGCTTCATCTGGCCTGCGCACAGTCCTACGGTTGCGAGCGCATCGCCACCGGCGACCGACAGTTCGCGCGCGCGGTAGAGCGTTGCCGCTTGGCCGTCCATGAGTTCTCCGATTGATGCGGCGATGATGCGCACCCGAGCCTTCATCTTCGACATGGACGGCACCATGATCGACTCGATGCCTTTCCACCGCAATTCATGGATTGCCTTCGCGGCGCTGCACGGCATCGGCATGGGCATCGACGAGATGATGCGGCGCACGACCGGCCGCACCGGCGCCGAGTGCATGCAGGAGCTGTTCGAGCGGCCGATCGCGCATGAAGAGTCGCTGGCGCTCGTGCAGCAGAAAGAAGCGCTCTACCGCGCCGCGTTTGCGCCGCCGGCGTTCCGTGAAGTGGCGGGCTTTCGCGCCTTTGCGTCGCACGCGCGTGCACGAGGTTTGAAGATCGGCGTCGGCACCGCGGGCGACGCGCACAACATCGCCTTCGCGCTCGAACACCTCGCGCTGCCCGACGCGCCGCACGCCATCGTCGGCGGCGACGAGGGCCTGCCCGGCAAGCCCGAGCCGGCGATCTTTCTCGAGGTGGCGCGGCGCTTGGGCGTGGCGCCCGAAGACTGCGTCGTCTTCGAAGACGCGCCGCTCGGCATCGAAGCCGCGCGCCGCGCCGGCATGCGCGCGGTGGCGGTGTGCACCGGCCACACGGCTGAAGAACTCGCAGGGCCGCATGTACTCGCTGCGACCCGCCACTACGCCGGGCTGTCACGAGCGGCCTGGTTCATGAAGCTGATGGAGAACAACAACCATGCTGATGCTGATGCGTGAGGGCACTGCCCCCCTGATCCGCCGCGAGGACTACGCCGAACCGGCGTTCTGGATTCGCAAGGCCGATCTGACCTTCGACCTCGACGGCGCCAAGACGATCGTCGGCAGCAAGCTCGCCGTCGAGCGCAACGCCAACGCCGCACGCGCGCCGCTGGTGCTGCACGGCGACGGCATCACGCTGCTGCGCGTCATGGCCGACGGCCAGAGCGTGTCGTTCCGCCACGGTGAAAACGGCGAGCTGATCATCGACAACCCGCCGGAGTCGGACACGTTCACGCTCGAGCTGCGCAACACCTGCGCACCCGACAAGAACAAGCAGCTCTCAGGCCTGTACGCGTCGGGCTCGGGCCTGTTCACGCAGTGCGAGGCCGAAGGCTTTCGCCGCATCACCTACTTCCTCGACCGGCCCGACGTGATGGCGGTATTCAGCGTCACGCTGCGCGCCGACAAGGCGAAGTACCCGGTGCTGCTGTGCAACGGCAACCTGGTCGAAGAAGGCGCGCTCGACAACGGTCGGCACTTTGCGAAGTGGCACGACCCGTTTCCCAAACCGAGCTACCTGTTCGCGCTCGTCGCCGGCAAGCTCTCGGTGCGCCGCCAGAAGATCAAGACGCGCTCGGGCAAGGAGCACCTGCTCGAGATCTACACGCACCGCGACGACATCGACAAGACCGAGCATGCGATGGCCTCGCTCGTCGCCTCGATCGTCTGGGACGAGCACCGCTTCGGCCTGGCGCTCGACCTGGAGCGCTTCATGATCGTTGCCGTCGGTGACTTCAACATGGGCGCGATGGAGAACAAGGGCCTCAACATCTTCAACACGCAGTACGTGCTGGCCAGCCCGGCCACCGCGACCGACGGTGACTACCACGGCATCGAAGCCGTGGTCGGCCACGAGTACTTTCACAACTGGACCGGCAACCGCATCACCTGCCGCGACTGGTTCCAGCTCTCGCTCAAAGAAGGCCTGACGGTCTATCGCGACCAGGAGTTCTCGATGGACATGGCCGGCGCTGCGAGCGCGCGCGCCGTCTGCCGCATCAACGACGTGAAGCGACTGCGTGCGATGCAGTTCCCGGAAGACGCCGGCTCGATGGCGCACCCGGTGCGGCCCGACGCGTATGTGGAGATCGACAACTTCTACACGCCAACGGTGTACGAAAAAGGCGCCGAGGTCGTGCGCATGATGGCCACGCTCGTCGGCCGCGAGGGCTTTCGCCGCGGCATGGATCTCTACTTCGAACGCCACGACGGCCAGGCCGTGACCTGCGATGACTTTGCGCAGGCCATCGCCGACGCCAACCCCGGCAGCGCGCTGGCAACACGGTTGGATGCGTTCAAGCGCTGGTACGCGCAGTCGGGCACGCCGCGTGTCAGCGCACGCGGGCGCTGGGACGCGCACACGCGCACCTACACCCTCGGCTTCGAGCAGCAGGTGGCCGACGGCAAGCTGCCGCAGGTGATCCCGATGGCGCTGGCGCTGATCGGCCGCGACGGCCGCGCGCTGCCGGTGCAGCTCGAAGACGAGCCGGCCTTCGACGCGGCCGAGCGCGTGCTCGTGCTCGATGAAGCGCGCAACTTCTTCACCTTCGTCAACGTCGATGCCGAGCCGGTGCCGTCGCTGCTGCGCGACTTCTCGGCGCCGGTGATCCTGGCCGAGCCGCTGTCCGATGCCGATCTGATGGTCTTGCTGGCGCACGACAGCGACCCGTTCAACCGCTGGGAGTCGGGGCAGCGTCTGGCGCAGAGCCGTTTGCTCGGTGCGATCAAGGGCGAGCGCGAGCCGCTGCTCGACGCGCCCTTCATCGACGCCATGCGTGGCGTGCTGCGCCATCTGCAACTCGACGCCGCGTTCAAAGCGCTGGTGCTGACGCTGCCCGACGAGAACCTGCTCGCCGAGCAGCTCACCAGCGTCAACCCGCAGCGTGTGCACGCGGTGCGCGAAATGATGCTGGCGCAACTGGCGCGTGAGTTGCGTGACGATTGGGTCTGGGCTTACGACGCGCACCAGATCAAAGGCGCGTACAGCCCCGACCCGCAGGCGGCCGGCCAGCGCGCGCTGGCCAACCTCGCGCTGGGCATGCTGTGTCAGGACGCCGCGAAGACCGGCGACGCGACGTGGCCCGGCCGCGCCTACCAGCGTGTCAAAGACGCCGGCAACATGACCGAGCGACTCGGTGCGCTCGCGGCGCTCACCGAGTCGCACGCCGAACTCGCCGACCGCGCGCTCGAACACTTCCACGAGCGCTTCAAACACGAAGCGCTGGTGATCGACAAGTGGTTTGCGCTGCAGGCGCAGATGCCCGAGCGCGCCGACGGCCGCGCCTTCGCGCGCGTGAAGCGCCTGCTGCAACACGCCGACTTCACACTCGCCAACCCGAACCGCGCGCGCAGCCTGATCCAGGTGTTCTGCATGGTGAACCCGGCGGCGTTTCACCGCGAGGACGCGGCAGGCTATGTGCTGTGGGCCGACGCGGTGCGCGAGATCGATGGCTTCAACAGCTCGTTGGCGGCGCGCATCGCGCGTGCGATGGACCGCTGGATGCACCTCGCCGAGCCGTACCGCGGCGCCGCACGCGAAGCGATCGCGCGTGTGGCGGAGAAGAAAGACCTGTCGGCCGGAGTGCGCGAGATCGTCGCGCGGGCACTGAAATGACCCCCCCGAAGCGGCTTCGCCGCCTCCCCCCAGGGGGCACCGCCAGCGGCCCGGCAAAGCCGGTTCCGCGGCGGTTGCTTGGACGTCTTCGCCCCTTTGGAGTCCATGACGAATGAAGAGAGTCAGCCTCACCCAATACCTCGTCGAGCAGCAGCGCGAACACGGCCGCATCCCCGCCCAGTTGCGCCTGCTGATCGAAGTCGTCGCCCGCGCCTGCAAAGCCATCGCCATCTCGGTCAACAAGGGCGCGCTCGGCGATGTGCTCGGCACGGCGCACACCGCGAACGTGCAAGGCGAGGTGCAGAAAAAACTCGACGTCATCAGCAACGAGGTGCTGATCGAAGCCAACGAATGGGGCGGCCACTTGGCGGCGATGGCCAGCGAAGAGATGGACGGCATCCACGCCGTGCCGAACCGCTGGCCGCAGGGCGAGTACCTGCTGCTGTTCGATCCGCTCGATGGCTCGTCGAACATCGACGTCAACGTCAGCATCGGCACCATCTTCTCGGTGCTGCGCAAGGTGGGACATCAGCACGGCGTGAGCGAAGACGATTTTCTGCAGCCCGGCAAGTTCCAGGCCGCGGCCGGCTACTGCGTCTATGGCCCGCAGACCACGCTCGTGCTCACCGTCGGCAACGGCGTCACCGTGTTCACGCTCGACCGCGAGATGGGCTCGTGGGTGCTGACGGAAGAGAACCTGCGCATCCCCGACGACACGCAGGAGTTCGCCGTCAACATGAGCAACCTGCGCCATTGGGCGCCGCCGATGCGCAAGTACATCGACGAATGCCTTGCAGGAACGACCGGCGAACGCGGCAAGGACTTCAACATGCGCTGGGTCGGCAGCATGGTCGCCGACGTGCACCGCATCCTCTCGCGCGGCGGTGTCTTTCTCTACCCGTGGGACGCGCGCGAACCCGACAAGCCGGGCAAGCTGCGCCTGATGTACGAAGCCAATCCGATGGCCTTTCTCGTCGAGCAGGCCGGCGGCGCGGCTACCGACGGGCAGCAGCGCATCATGGATCTGATGCCGACCAAACTGCATCAGCGTGTGGCCGTGATGCTGGGCTCGAAGGACGAGGTCGAGCGGGTGACGGCGTACCACCGCGACGCAGCGTAGCGGCCACCATCCACAAGCGGAGGTTTGCATGTGCCGCAACATCCGAACGCTGTTCAACTTCGAACCTCCGGCCACCGAGTTGGAAATTCGTGATGCCTCGCTGCAGTTCGTGCGCAAGTTGAGCGGCTTCAATGTTCCGTCGAAGGCCAACCAGGCGGCATTCGATCGCGCGGTGGAGCAAGTTGCCGCGTCCGCGCGCGAGCTCATCACGTCCCTGGTCACATCCGCCGAGCCGCGCAACCGCGAGATCGAGGCTGCGAAGGCCAAGGCCCGGTCTGCCGAGCGATTCGGCAGCGCCACCTGAAAAATGGATCGCGGCACCACGAACCGTCATCACTTCTAGGGACAGGCGCCGCGCCATCCCTAGGCGAAGCCTTCACGGCGCAGGCATCTGCGAGCAAGCTGCTTGCCCATGAGTGCCGCTGATCTGCGTCCCCTGCCCACCGCCGAGCGCCTGCCGGTGCTCGACATCCTGCGCGGCTTCGCGCTGCTCGGCATCCTGATCATGAACATGCCGGGCTTCAGCAGCTCGATGTTCGCCGAGGCCGACGGCTCGCACCTGTGGGCCTCGCGCGCCGATCAATGGGCCGAGCAACTGCGCGACCTGCTGTTCTCCGGCAAATTCAACAGCATGTTCAGCCTGCTCTTCGGCATCGGCTTCACGATCCAGTTCGCGCGCATGGAGCAGCGCGACCCGGCGAATGCGACGCACCTGTACCTGCGCCGGTTGCTGGTGCTGGCCGTGTTCGGCATCGTGCACGCCGTTGTCTTCTGGACGGGCGACGTGCTGCATGTCTATGCGGTGTTGGGCCTGGTGCTCGTGCTCGGCCTGCGCCGCGTCAGCGATCGCGGCATCGTCGCGCTGATCGTCGCCTGCCTGGTCTATCCGGCGCTGTCGGGTGTGCTGCGGGTGATGGTCATCACCAAGGACATCGTCGCCGAGCGCGTGCGCGTGGCGCAGGCCTTCGAGATCAGCAACAACGCGGCGTACGGCCACGGCAGTTTTGCCGACACCGTGATCGAGAACGCCCGCGTGATGGCCTACTTGTACGGCGACCCGATCAGCCTGTGGGACACCTTCGGCTGGTACGTGATGATGGGCATGACGCTGCTCATCGGCGTGCTCGCCGGCCGCCGCCGCTGGGTGCAGCGCATCCCGCAGCTGCTGCCGCAGATCCGCCGCTTCACCTGGTGGGCGCTGGCGATGGGTCTCGTCTGCGGCGCCGCCTTCACGCTCATCTTCGAGATGAACCGTGCGCCCGGCCCGTCGCCGATCAAGGTGTTGGGCAGCGTCTGCTACAGCCTGTCGCGGCTGTCGATGATGATCTGCTACGTGCTCGTCATCGTGCAGTTGGCGCAGCACGCGCGCTGGCAGCGCTGGCTGGCGCCGCTGGCCGCCGCCGGTCGCATGCCGCTGACCAACTACTTGTTGGAGACCGCAATCTGCGTCACGCTGTTCAACGGCTGGGGCTTCGGGCTGTGGATGAAGGTCGGGCCCGCGCTGGGCTTGTTGTTGTCGTTCGCGATCTTCTTCATCGTGCTCGTGCCGTGGAGCCTGTGGTGGCGGCAAGCACCACGAGCGCGGGCCGCTCGAAGCGCTGTGGGCGCGCGCCACGTACGGTGGCCGGCATGACGCCGAGCCGCGCGTCGCCAAGGGTTGAGCCATCACCGTCACCGCTTGAAGTTTGCGCAGGTCGGCGCGCACACTCGCCAGCCCTCGAACAACACAGCGGAGACAGACGATGGAACACGCCCAAGCCCTGCGCTTTGTGGACCTCACCGCCACCGAGCCCGACGATGCGTCTCTAAAACTCAAGCAGCGCCGCGCGCTGCTGCGCAACGCCGGCCTGGCCGCGTTTGCCGCCAGCACCACCGGCAGCGCCTTCGCGCAGGCGGTGGACCGCTACTCACCGGGCGCGCCGCCCGTGCGCTACCCCGAGCCCGACGTCATCTCGCTCGACCCACGCTTCAAGTACAAGCTCGGCAACACGCCGATCGTGCGCCTGCACCACGGCACGATGTGGGCCGAAGGCCCGGCGTGGAACGGCTCGGGCCGCTACCTGGTGTGGAGCGACATCCCGAACAACGAGTGCCTGCGCTGGAGCGAGGAAGACGGCCATGTCGGCCGGCGCTTCCGCTTCCCGTCGGGCAACTCGAACGGCAACACGTTCGATGCACAAGGCCGGCAGATCGCCTTCTGCCACGGCACGCGCAACGTCATCCGCTACGAGCACAGCGGCAAGATCACCGTGCTCGCCGACAAGGCCGGCGGCAAGGAGTTGAATGCGCCCAACGACGGCATGGTGCACCCCGACGGCTGGATGTTCTTCACCGACCCCGGCTACGGCAGCCTGATGGAGTACGAAGGCAACCGCCTGCCGCAGAGCGCCGGCAGCCCGCAGCCGATCCAGAAGGAAGCGGTCTATCGCATCGACGCGCCGGGGCAGATCGAGAAGGTGGCCGACGAACCGTTCAAGCCGAACGGCCTGTGCTTCTCGCCCGACTACAAGAAGTGCTACGTCGCCGACACCGGCGTCTCGCACTACCCGAATGCGAAGAGCGTGATCTGGGTCTACGACGTCGACGGCAAGAAGCTGCGCAACGCCAAGGTGTTTGCGGAGATGACGTTCAATGGCAAGACCGGTTTCGCCGACGGCATCCGCTGCGACGAAGACGGCAACGTCTGGGCCGGCATGGGCTGGGCGGGCGACGGCTTCGACGGCGTGCACGTCTTCGCGCCGGACGGCAAACGCATCGGCTGGATCCGCATGCCGGAGATCATCGCCAACGTCTGCTTCGGCGGCAGCAAGCGCAACCGGCTGTTCATGTGCGGCAGCACGTCGCTGTACGCGGTGTATGTGGAGACGCGCGGCGGCACGCCGACGTGAGTTGCCTCAACCACGCTTGTTGAGCACCTTGGCCACCGGCGCCGGCCGCAGGCGGTAGGCGTCGGGCATGTCCGAGCCGAGCAGCGGGCGCAGGTAGAGGCGAAAGGCGTCGGTGATGTCGGTGCCGCTGTCGGCGATGAAGGCGTCGTCCATCACCCGCGTCTTGCCGGCCACGTCCGTCAGCGGCACCAGTTCGTAGTCGGCCGAGTAGTAGCCGGTGCGCTTGATCGTCACCGAGCCGTTCTGCTGGCCCCACATGGCGTACTGCACCGCCTTTTCGCCGACCTCGCGCGCCTCGCGCGCATCGACATCGCTGACGCAGCCGATGAAGCTGCGCTGCAGGTAGCCGAAGGTGTCGCCGCGCACGCGCTTCAGGCCGAGCTTGGCCTTGATCTCTTCGCACAACAAGTCGGCCAGCGCGCCGCTGCCCGAGAGCTGCACGTTGCCATGCGCATCGTGTTCGACCTGCTTGGCCAGTTGCGCCAGGATCGGCTGGCCCGACGCATCGTGGATGCCTTCGGAAACGGCGACGACGCAGCGGCCGTAGCGCTCTTGCGTGGCCTTCACGTCGGCCAGGAACTTGTCGATCAAGAAGGTGCGCTCGGGCAGATAGATCAGGTGCGGCCCATCGTCGGGGAATTTCTTGCCCAGCGCCGAGGCCGCCGTGAGGAAGCCGGCATGGCGGCCCATGACCACCGCCACGTAGACGCCGGGCAGCGCCGCGTTGTCGAGGTTGGCGCCGGCAAAGGCCTGGGCGACGAAACGCGCCGCCGACGGAAAGCCCGGCGTGTGGTCGTTGCACACCAGGTCGTTGTCGATCGTCTTCGGGATGTGGATGCAGCGCAGCGGGTAAGCGGCCTTGGTCGCTTCTTCGCTGACGATGCGCACCGTGTCCGACGAGTCGTTGCCGCCGATGTAGAAGAAGTAGCCGATGCCGTGCGCGCGCAGCACCTCGAAGATCTGCTGGCAGTACTTGAGGTCGGGTTTGTCGCGCGTCGAGCCGAGCGCCGAGCCCGGGGTGGCCGCCACCTGCTCGAGGTTGTGGCTGGTTTCCTGCGTCAGGTCGACGAAGTCTTCGTTGACGATGCCGCGCACGCCGTGGCGTGCGCCGTAGATGCGCTCGACGCCGCCGAAGCGACGCGCTTCGAGCACCACGCCGGCGAGAGACTGGTTGATGACGGCGGTGGGGCCGCCGCCTTGGGCGACGAGGATCTTGGCTGCCGGCATGGCGTGCGCTCCCTTTTGATGCGATGACCGTGATTGTGCCCACGCCGCGCGTCAACCCAGGCAGACCCCGATCTGCCGCGCGCTCGTCAGCAGCGGGTGATCGGGCGGCACGCGCCGGCTGCCGCCGGCCACGGCTGCGAGTTCGACGCTGCCCAGCACACCGGCCTGCAGCGTGACCATGCGTCCGAACTCGCCGCGGCGCACCATCGCCGCCGCCTCGGTGCCGAACTGCGTGGCCAGCACGCGGTCGAACGGCGTCGGCGAGCCGCCGCGCTGCAGATGACCGAGCACGGTGGCCTTGACCTCGCTGGCCACCAGGCCTTGCAACTGCTGCCGCAGCACGTGGGCCACGCCGCCCAGCCGCAGCGGATCGGGCGCGCCGGCGACATGCTCAGCCACCGTCATCGCGGCGCCGTGCGCAGCGGCGCCTTCGGCGATGCAGACCAGGGTCATGCGCAGCCGCTGCTCGCGCTCTCGGCAGTGCGCGGCGACGGCCTGCGGCGAGAACGGCAACTCGGGCAGAAGAATGACGTCGGCGCCGCCGGCCAGCCCGGCCTCGAGCGCGATCCAGCCGGCATAGCGGCCCATGGTTTCGAGAATCATCACGCGGCCGTGGCTGCGGCCCGTTGTTTCCAACTTGCCGAGCGCGTCGGTCACGGTGGCCACCGCACTGTCGAAACCGAAGCTGCGGTCGTTGTGGGGCACGTCGTTGTCGATCGTCTTGGGCACGCCGACGATCGGCAGGCCCAGCCGCGAGAAGCGTTCGGCGATCGCCATGCTGCCGTCGCCGCCGATCACCACCAGCGCATCGAGCCCGAGTTCGCGCGGCGTAGGCCAAAGCCTCTTGCGACACGTCGGCGCCGCCGGCGCCAAAAAACGCAAACGGATCGGCGCGGTTGTGCGTGCCCAGGATCGTGCCGCCGAGGGTGTGAATGCCGCTCACCGTGTCCCATTGCAGCGCGCGGCTGCGGCGCTCGATCAGGCCGAGGAAGCCCTGCTCGATGCCGATCACCTCGGCGCCGGCTTGCGCGATCAGCGACTTGGTGACGGCGCGGATCACCGAGTTGAGCCCCGGACAGTCGCCGCCCCCCGTCAAGATACCGACTCGCATGGCGGCCCCTAGTACGCCGACACAGAGATCTCGAAACAAGAAAGCGCGCCTTCGACCCGATGGCGGCGTTGCAAATCCTCGCGATGCCACAGGGCATCGCTGTGGTTTGCGCCTTGCCCTCGGGCCGAATGCATCGCTTTCTTCATGTTCCGAAACCTCTGTGTCGGCGTACTAGCCTGCTGCGACGCTGTCGCACTGACAACAGTCTAGGCGTTTGCTCGCGGGAAGACAGCCAAGCCCGATGCCGAGCCCGCACAATGCCACCCATGGGCAGACTGTTTCTCGTGCGTCACGGGCAGGCCTCGTTCGGCGCAGCCGACTACGACCGCTTGAGCGATCTCGGCCGCCGGCAATGCGAACGCCTGGGGTCGTGGTTTGCCTCGCACGGCCTTCGCTTCGACGCCGTGCTCACCGGCACGCTGAAGCGCCACGCGCAATCGCTGGCGGCGATCGAGAGCGGGCTGGGCGTGCAGCACGCCGTGCAGGCACGGCCCGAGCTCGACGAGTACGACAGCCATGCGCTGATCCGCACGGTGCACAGCGGGCCGCTGCCCACGGTGGGCACCGCAGCCGAGGCCAAGGTGCACTTCCAGCTGCTGCGCGACGGCCTGTCGCGCTGGATGCAGGGCCAGACGCGGCCGGCGGGCATGCCGCGCCATAGCGCCTTCATCGCCGGCATCGACGAGACGCTGACGCAGCTGCGCGAGCGCCACGCCGACGGCACGGCACTCGTCGTCTCCAGCGGCGGCCCGATCTCGATGGCCGTGGGCCATGTGCTCGGCCTGCAACCCGAAGGCGTGATCGAGCTCAACCTGCACCTGCGCAACAGCGCGGTCTGCGAGTTGCGCATGACGCCCAAGCGCTTCAACCTGATCACGTTCAACACCCTGCCCCATCTGGACACGGCGGAACATGCGTCGTGGGTGACGCACGCCTGACGGCGAGTGCCGGCGCATCAGGGCCAGACGAGGCGGCGCGGCGTTTCGCCACCGTCCCACTGCCACAGCGAGCCTTCGGTGGTGATCGCGATCGTCGCCGTGTCGCCGGCGGCCACCGCGCTCACACGCGGCATGACCGCGGCCGGCTCGATCGCAAAGCCCTCGCCCCAACCCCAAAGACTGCCATCGGCACGGATCGCCAGCGAGTGCCGAGAGCCCGTGGCGATGGCCACCGCGCCACTGAAGACCGGACCCCAGCGGTCAGCCTTGTCGCCCAGGCCGTGGTGCGACAGTGGGCCGAAGCGGTTGCCTCCCGTGCCCATCACGGTGCCGTCGCGCTTCAGGTGAAGCGCGTGGCCGGTGTGCCCGCGCACTGCCACGGCGTCTCCTGCCGTGGCCACGAAGCCGGATGTGGCGGTCAGCTTGCCGTCGCCGTACTGGCCGCGGTGCGCCGAGCCCTTGGCGAACAGAGTGCCGTCGCGCGTGATGTAGTAGTCGGTGCTGTCGCCGATGCAGGCGTCGGCCACGCCGTCGGCCACACGCGCCGGTGTCGCGCTGCCCTGGCCGTACCACAGCACACCCGCGCGATCGATCGCAAACCAGCCCGACTCGCCGGCAGCGAAGCGCGCCACACCGGGCATCAGCGTGCGTGTGGCGCCGGGGTCATCGGTCCAGCGGATCAGATGGCCGTCAGTCAGCAACGCGAAGAACGCGCTCTTGCTGACGCCCACCTGCGTGACGCCGCTGCGCAGCGCGCGCGGCGCCTCGCGGCCGATCCAGCCGTGGGCGACGCCGCCGCGCAAGGCCATGTGGCGCTCGTAGTACGAGGCGAGTCCATCGCTCGACGCGTCGGCCCGCAGCGGTGGCGCTGCGCTCGTCAGCAGGGCCCACAGACACGTGCGGCGGCTGATGGAGACATCGTGCACGCTTTCAGCGCCCGATCGAAAACAGCCGCGCGTTGTTGACCGCATAAACGCGGCCGTCCGGCCCGATGGCGGTGGGCGTGTACGACTGCGCGTAGCCGTTGTTCAGGCGAATGCGCTCGGACAGCGTGTTGCTCGGCAGGTGCCAGCGGTAGAGCAGGCCGTCTTCGTTGTTCATCAGTACCGAGGCCGTGTTCGGGTCGACCGCGGCGGTGTTGATGCACCACTCCTCGACGCCGCCTGCGTAGTTGGGGTCGGGTGAAGGCCCGAGCACGCTGATGACTTCGCGCATCACCTGCGCCGTGGAGAAACGATCGGTCTGCGTGGCGTTCGGGTCGACGATGGCCACGCGGTGCTGGCCGTCGCCCGTGCCGATGCCGGCGTAGCTGTTGTACTTGAGCGCCAGCAGGTAGCCCGAGGTGCCGCTGTACTGCGGCACCATCTCGCGCGGCACGATCGACGCCGTGGTGTCCCAGCCGAAGCCGCCCGGCGTCTTGACTTGCGCCAGCGTCGCATCGAAGTGCAGCAGCCAGCCGCGAAAGTTGTGCGACGGCGGGCTGGCTTCGAGCACGCCGATGTAGACATCGCCGTCGCGGCCGACGGTGGGTGATGACGAAGCGTTGTCGTTGACCCAGGCAGCGCTGCCTTGTTGCGGGTCGGTGAGCGCCACGCCGGCGCGCGCCGCCAGCGTCGATGCATCGAGTGCCAACAGGCGGCCCGACGCGCGCGCGCCCGACGGCGGCAGGTTGTTGACGACGACGTAGAGCGTGCGCTCGTCGTTCGACAATGCCGGCGCACAGTTGGTGGCGGTCTTGACCATTGATGCATCGTCGGCGACGCTGGCCGCCGATACCCAGCGCGCACTGCCGTCGGCGCCCAGGCGCGCGATGCCGCCGGCCAGGCCGAGCGGGTTGCTGCCCGTGACGGTGAAGCCGAAGAAGACGTTGCCGGCGCTGTCGCTCGTCAGCGGCGTGTTGATGAAGACGCTGGCGTCGTAGCGCGGCGGGTCGGCGTCGTACGCGGCCTCGCCGTAAAAGACCAGCGTGCGCAACGCGCCGCTGATGGCATCGGCGCTCGCGCGCTCGAGCACGCGGCCACCCGACGTGGCCACGAGCAGGCGCGCGTCGGGTGTCAGCACTGGGTTCAGGCTCGGCACCCAGTTGTGCGGCGGCAGACGGTAGCTCGTGTCCAGCGACCACAGCAGCGTGCCGCTGGCGCCGATGCGCGCCTCGACACGAAAGCCGTTGTCGGCGCCGGTGCGCAGCGCCAGCACCACCGTGTTGCGCCGCGTGATCACCGGCGAGCCGTAGTGCACGAGCAGCGCGCCGTTGCTGCTGTACGGCGGCGCCAGGTCCACCGGCGTGCTCCACCAGACCGTGGCGAGCGCTTGCGTGGCGCTCTCGCCGAGCGCAGAGTGCTGCGCGTTGCGTGCAAAGCCTGGCCATGACGGCCCATCGACCGGCACCACCGGCGGTGATGGAGGTGATGGCGGGGGCAGATCGGGCGGCGCATCGCCGCCACCGCCGCAAGCCAGCAGAGCAAACAGCGGCGTCAGCAGCGCCAGGCGGCGCGTGACCTGCGGCGAGCGCGGCGTGGCGGCAGCGGCAACGACGGCCTTCATCGGCCGAGTGTGCCGCAACCCGCGCGCAGCGTCATCCGCTGCGGCGGCGACCCCAACGGCGATGTCTATAATCCGCGCCTCGTTGCCGTGCCGGAATAGCTCAGTTGGTAGAGCAGCGCATTCGTAATGCGAAGGTCGGGGGTTCGACTCCTCTTTCCGGCACCAGTTGAATCAAAGGGCTTGGCTTCGGTCAGGCCCTTATTGCAAAGGCGGCGTGTGCGGCCGCGCGCGGCGCTTACGTCATCTTTGTCCAGGCCGATCGAGCCGACGAGCCTGCCATCGCGCTGTACTCGACGCCCGGCGTGCGCGAAGACGTGCTGCACTTCGACATTGCCCCTGCGGCGTAGTCGCCACGTCACTGCGGCACGACTGCCGTGACCTCGATCTCGACCTTGGCCCGGTCTTCGATCAGGGCGGCCACCTGCACCGCCGTCATCGCGATGTCGTAGTGGCCGATCAGCTCGCGAAACGCCGCGCCGATCGCCGGCAGCGCTTGCAGGTACTCGCGCTTGCTGGTGACGTACCACGTCATGCGCGTGATGTGATGCGGCTTGGCGCCGCCGGCGTGCGAGCACGGCGACGATGTTGGCCAGCGCCTGGCGCGCCTGCGCGGCGAAGTCGTCGCTGTGGAACACGCCCTGCGCATCCCAGCCGATCATGCCGGCGACGAAGATTTGCTTGCCGCTGGCGGCGACGCCGTTGGCATAGCCCTTCGGGCGCGGCCAGCCTTCTGGGAGCAGTGCTTGTTTCATGACGATTCCTGTAGCTTGAAGCGCTGCAGTTTTCCGGTGGCGGTGCGCGGCAGTTTGTCGATGAAAACAACGGCGCGCGGGTACTTGTAGGGCGCGATGGATTGCTTGACGAAGTCTTGCAGCGCCTTGGCCATCGCGTCGTCGGCCGTGTGCCCGGGCCGCAGCACGACATAGGCCTTGACGATCTGGCCGCGCTCGTTGTCAGCCGCGCCGACCACGCCGCACTCGGCCACCGCCGGGTGCTGCATCAGCGCGTCTTCGACCTCGGGGCTGGCGATGTTGTAGCCGGCCGAGATGATCATGTCGTCGGTGCGCGCGTGGTAGTGGAAGTAGCCGTCGGCGTCGATCCAGTACGCGTCGCCGGTGTGGTTCCAGCCGTGCTTGACGTAGTTGCGCTGACGCGCATCGTTCAGGTAGCGGCAGCCGGTCGGCCCCTTGACGCGCAACTGGCCGACGGTTCCGGTGGGCACCGGATTGCCGGCGTCATCGACGACCTCGGCGCGATAGCCCGGTACGGCCACGCCGGTGGCGCCGGCGCGCGCATGCGCTTCGTCGGCGGAGATGAAGATGTGCAGCATCTCGGTGGCGCCGATGCCGTCGATCAGCTCGATGCCCGTGGCGTCTTTCCACAGCGCACGCGTCGATGCCGGCAGCGCCTCGCCGGCCGAGACGCACTTGCGCAACCTCGTGGACCGCAGCGCGTCACCCTGCGCCGCGAGTGCGCGGTACGACGTGGGCGCGGTGAAGAGCACGGTGGCGCCGAAGTCGCGGATGCCGTCGAGCAGATGCGCCGGCGTCGCTTTTTCGATCAGCGCGGCCTGAGCGCCCACCGACATCGGAAACAGCAGCAGCCCGCCGAGGCCGAAGGTGAAGGCCAGCGGCGGGCTGCCGATGAAGACATCGTCTTCGGTGGCACGCAGCACATGCGGCGGCCAGCAACGGCAGGCCGCCATCACGTCGCGGTGGAAATGCATCGTCGCCTTCGGCACGCCGGTGGTGCCGGAGGTGAAGGCGAGCAGGCAGGTGTCGTCTGCCGCGGTGTCGATGTTGACGAACGGCGCGTCGTGCTGCTGCATCGCCGCTTCGAGGCTGCCCTCACCGCTGGTGTTGAACAGGCGCAGCGCCAGCGTGGACGAAGCGGCGCGCAACTCGTCGGCCAGCGCTGCGTCGCACAGCGCATGGGTGATCCGGCCGATGTCGATGATCGCCTTCAGCTCCTTGGCGCGCAGCAGCGGCATCGTCGCCACCGCGATCGCGCCGGCTTTCATCACCGCGAACCAGCAGGCCGCGAGCATCGGGTTGTTCGGCGCGCGCAGCAGAACGCGGTTGCCGGGCACGAGGCCCATGTCGCGCACGAGCACCTGCGCGATGCGGTCGGCGTGGTCTCGCAGATCACGCCAGGTCCACGAGACGCCCGGCGCGCGGATGCAGACGCGGCTGCCGCGGCCTTGGGCAATCGGTTTGTCGAGCAACTCGGTGGCGCAGTTCAGCTGCGCGGGGAACTGCAACTCGGGCAGCTCGAAGAGGAATTCCGGCTGCTGATCGGCCGGCGGCAAGTGGTCGCGGGCGAAGGTGTCGAGGTGCGCCGTGCTCATGACGGCGTCCCCGCATGCGCCTTCAGCACCTCGCGCGCGATGATGAGCTGCTGCACCTCGGTCGCGCCCTCGTAAATGCGCAGCGCGCGGATCTCGCGGTACAGGCGCTCGACGGGCATCTCGCTGACGACGCCCAGGCCGCCGAACATCTGAACGGCCGCGTCGATGACCTGCTGCGCGCCTTCGGTGGCCACCATCTTGGCCATCGCCGCTTCGCGCGTCACCGTGTGCCCCTGGTCGCGTTGCCAGGCCGCGCGGTAGGTCAGCAGCGCGGCGCTGTCGATGGTGGTCGCCATCTGCGCCAGCTTGGCCTGCGTGAGCTGAAAGTCGGCGAGCACGCCGTTGAACATCTTGCGCGTGGTCGCGCGTTGCAGCGCTTCGTCGAACGCGCGGCGCGCGAAGCCGAGCGCGGCGGCAGCGACGGAAGTGCGGAAGACGTCGAGCGTGCGCATCGCGAGCTTGAAGCCTTCGCCCTCGGCACCGATGCGTTGCGTGGCGGCAATGCGGCAGTTGGCAAAGCGCAGCTTGGCCAGCGGGTGCGGCGCGATAACGTCGATGCGCTCGGCGATCTCGAAGCCGCGCGTGCCGGCATCGACGATGAAGGCGCTGATGCCGCGCGCGCCCTTGTCGCCCGTGCGCGCGAAGACGACGTAGAAGTCGGCGATGCCGCCGTTGGAGATCCAGGTCTTCTCGCCGCTGAGCAGGTAGCCGTCGCCTTCGGCGCGCGCTTCACACGCCAGCGCAGCCACGTCGGAGCCGGCATCGGGCTCGGACAACGCGAAGGCGGCGATGGCCTCGCCGCTGGCGACGCGCGGCAGGTAGTGCGCCTTCTGCGCAGCGCTGCCGGCCAGGCTGATCGCGCCCGAGCCCAGGCCTTGCATCGCGAAGGCGAAGTCGGCCAGGCCGCTGTGACGCGCCAGCGTTTCGCGGATCAGGCAGATCGCGCGCGTGTCGATCGCCCCCATCGACGAGTCAACGACGGCATGGGCAAGCCAGCCGCCGGCGCCGAGCGAAGCGACGAGCGCACGGCAGGCGGCATCGACATCAGCCGCGTGTTCCTGCGACACATGCTGCGTCGCCCAGGCCTCCAGCTCTCGCGCCAGCGTGCGGTGCCGCGGCTCGAAGAAGGGCCAGTCGAGCGCGTCCACGTCAGTTGCCTTCGAAGACGGGTTTCTGTTTCGCGGCGAACGCGCTGTAGGCACGCTTGAAGTCTTCGGTCAGCATGCACAGCGCCTGCGCCTGCGCTTCGGCTTCGACCGCTTGCTCGATCGTCATGCTCCACTCCTGGTGCAGCATCGTCTTGGTGATGCCGTTGGCAAAGGTCGGGCCCGCCGCGAGATCGCGCGCCAGCGACTGCGCCTGTTCGAGCAGCGCGGCCGGATCGACGAGGCGGTTGAAGAAACCCCAGCGCTCGCCCTCCTCGCCGCCGAGCGAACGGCCGGTGTAGAGCAGCTCGCTGGCGCGGCCCTGGCCGACGAGCCGCGGCAGGATCGCGCAGGCGCCCATGTCGCAACCCGCGAGGCCGACGCGGTTGAACAGAAACGCCGTCTTGCAACGCGCAGTGCCGATGCGCATGTCGCTGGCCATGGCGACGATCGCGCCGGCGCCGGCGCACACACCGTCAACGGCGGCGATGATCGGCTGCGGGCAGGCGCGCATCGCGTTGACGAGGTCGCCGGTCATGCGCGTGAACATCAGCAGCTCGGGCGCGCGAAGCTGCACCAGCGGGCCGATGATCTCGTGCACGTCGCCGCCGGAGCAGAAGTTGTCGCCGGCGCCGACGATCACCACCGCATGCACGTCACTCGCATACTTCAGCGCGCGGAACAGATCGCGCAGCTCGGCGTACGACTCGAAGGTGAGCGGGTTCTTGCGCTCGGGGCGGTTGAGCATGATCGTGGCCACGCCGCGCTCGCACGCCCACGCGAAATGCGTGGCGCGGTAGTCGGCGAGCGTCTTGCGGTTGCCGGCGATGAGCGCCGGGTCGGCTTGCGTATTCATCGTTCCTCCTGACGGGCCAGATGCACACGCAGGTGGCCGAGCGATTCGTACAGCGCGTCTTTCTGTGAGGCATCGAAGCCGTCGAGCATCTCGACGAGCCAGGCTTCGTGCGCCTGCGCCATGCGCAGGAACTGCTTGCGCCCGGCCGGCGTGAGCTTGACGATCAGTGCGCGGCGGTCTTCGGCGTCGTTGCTGCGCTCGACGAGGCCCTCGCCGACGAGCTGATCGGTCAGGCCGGTGACGTTGCCGCCGGTGACCATCAGGTAGCTCGACAGCGCCGTCATGCGCAGGCCGTCCGGATGGCGTTCGAGTTGCGCCAGGTAGTCGAAGCGCGGCAGCGTGGTGTCGAACTTCTGCCGCAAGCGCGCGCGGATCTCGCGTTCGATCTGCGTGCTGCACGACAGCAGGCGCAGCCACAGGCGTACGGCGGCGTGGTCGTCGACGACAGAACGCGCTTCGCGGCCGATGGCCTTGTCGCCGAGCGACTGCACGAGTTTGAAGTTCGCGTGCGGTTTTGCTCATGTCGGCTTGCGCGCGAAAGCGGCTTCGAGCTGCGGTTTGCCCGCGGTGTATTGCTTCGGCCACGCGATGCCGGTGAAGCCGATGCGCGCTGCTTCGGTCAGCGTCCACGCCGGGTTGGCCAGATGCGGGCGCGCCACCGCGCAGAGGTCCGCGCGTCCCGCCGCGATGATCGAGTTGACGTGATCGGCCTCGCTGATCGCGCCGACGGCGATCGTCGCGATGCCTGCCTCCTGCCTTATGCGATCGGCGAACGGCGTCTGGTACATGCGGCCATAGGTTGGTTTCTGCTGCGCACTCACCTGCCCCGACGAGCAGTCGATCATGTCGGCGCCCGCGGCCTTGAAGGCTTTGGCGATCTGCACGGCGTCGGCCGGCGTGATGCCGCCTTCGACCCAGTCGTGCGCGGAGATGCGCACCGACATCGGCAGGTGCTGCGGCCAGACTTCGCGCATGGCGGCGAAAACTTCGAGCGGCCAGCGCAAGCGATTGGCGAGCGAGCCGCCGTATTCGTCCGTGCGATGGTTGGTCAGCGGCGAGATGAAGACCGACAGCAGGTAGCCGTGAGCGCAATGCAGCTCGAGCCAGTCGAAGCCGGCTTGCGCGGCTCGTCTCGTGGCGGCCACGAAGTCGACCTGGATGCGGTGCATGTCGGCGCGGGTCATCGCGTGAGGCACCGCGCCACCATCGAGATACGGCTGCGCAGAAGCGGCGACCAACGGCCAGTTGTTCGCCGGCAGCGGCTGATCGGCACCCCGCCCGTCCCACGGCGCATTGGTCGAGCCCTTGGGCCCGGCGTGGCCGATCTGCATCGCGATCTTGGCGTCGCTGTTGGCATGCACCCAAAGGACGATGCGCTGCCACGCCTGCATCTGCTCGTCGTTCCACAGGCCGGGGCAACCGGGCGTGATGCGCGCGTCGGCGGACGGGCAAGTCATCTCGGCAAACACCAAACCCGCGCCGCCCATCGCCCGCGCACCGAGGTGCACGAGGTGGTAGTCGCCCGGCACGCCGTCAACCGCCGAGTACTGCGCCATCGGCGAGACGACGACGCGGTTCTTCAGCGTCACCGAACGTGCGGTGAACGGCGTGAACATCGGCGGCACCGTTTCTTCTCGCGCCAACGGCGTGCGCGCGGCGAGCCAACGCTCATAGCCCTCGAGCCAGGCCTTGTCGCGCAGGCGCAGGTTCTCGTGGCTGATGCGCTGGCTGCGCGTCAGCATCGAGTACATGAACTGCTCGGGCTCGAGCTGGTCGCAGTAGCGCGTGCCGCAAACCTCGAACCACTCCATCGCGTTCCACGCCGCGTTCTGGATGCGCAGCGTTTCGATGCGCCGCGCGGCTTGATACAGCGCCAGCACTTGCGGGATGTGCGTCGGATCATCGCCGTGCTGCTCGAACAGGCGCGCCAGCTCGATCGCATCTTCGATCGCCAGCTTGGTGCCCGAGCCGATGGCGAAGTGCGCCGTGTGCACCGCGTCGCCCATCAGCACGACATGGCTGCCGCGCGCATTCTTCAGCCACCATTGTTCACAGACCACGCGCTGGAAGTTCAGCCACGCCGAGCCACGCAGGTGGCGCGCGTTGGTCATCAGCTTCGCACCTTGCAGGTTGTCGGCAAACACCTGCTCGCAAAAGGCGATCGATCGATCCTGGTCCGCTTTGTCCAGGCCATGCGCGAGCCACACCGACTCGGGGCACTCGACGATGAAGGTCGTCGTCCGGTCGTCGAACTTGTAGATGTGGGCCTGGAACCAGCCATGCTCGGTACGCTGGAAGTCGAAGGTGAAAGCGTCGTAGAGCTTGTGCGTGCCGAGCCAGATGAAGCGGTTCGGCCGCACGACGATGTCGGGCTTGAAGACATCGGCGTACTTGCCGCGAATACGCGAGTTGATGCCGTCGCTGGCAATGACGAGGTCGGCATCCGGGTAGTCCTCGTCCGATGTCGCCTCGGTTTCGAAGACCAGCTCGACGCCCAACTGCTCGCAGCGCGCCTGCAGGATGTTGAGCAGCTTCTTGCGCCCGATGCCGACAAAGCCGTGCCCGCCGGAGCGGATGCGCCGGCCCTTGAACAGCAGCTCGATGTCGTCCCAGTGGTTGAAGGCCTGGCTGATCTCGTCGGATGTTTGCCCGTCGCAGCGCCGCATGTTGTCCATCGTCGCGTCGGAGAAGACGACGCCCCAGCCGAAGGTGTCGTAGGGCTTGTTGCGCTCGATGACGCGCACGCGATGACTGGCGTCGAGCTTTTTCATCAGCAGGCCGAAGTACAGACCCGCGGGACCGCCGCCGATGCAGACGATGTTCATGAAGCTAATTTAGGCTTCAATACTTTATTTGTCAAATAGATAGCACCAAAAAAGCGCTCGGCCTGCGAGCGCCCGTGGGGCGGGCGGCTGGCTCAGCCTAGAAGCGGCAGTTGAACGCGCCCGAGCGGGCTGCGATGGGCCGCGCTGGCAAGGCGCGAACCGCAGCGATGCCCGGCGGCATCGCGAGGATTCGCAACGCCGCCAGCGTGGTCCAGCGTGGCTCGATCGGGTGCGTAGCGCTCTCACCCGGGCGGTGAAAGCGGTCGTGGGCGCAATCGTCAGCGGCAGCGCGAACTTGCATGCGAAGCCAAGCGGTCAACTGCCGTTTCTAGGCTCAGTACTCGTTCATCACCACGCCGGCGAGCTTGGCCGGGCTCTTGGCCAGCGCTGCGACCAGGTGGTTCATGGCCTTCATCCGCGTGCGCCCGCGGCGGCCGACCACCAGCACGGCGCCGCACAGCGCGGCAATGGCCCGCGCATCCGCGCCATGCGTCGAGGCCGGCGTGTCGACGACGACATGGTCGAACTTGGCGACCATTTCCTCGATGAGCTGCGCAAACGCCGGCCGCTGGATGAGTTCGAGCGGGTTCGGCGGGATCGCGCCCACCGGCAGCACGAACAGGCTGGGCAGCTGCGACGAGCGCTGGATCAGCCCCTCTTCGGCCCGGCCGCTGAGCATGGCCGAGAGGCCCGAGCGGTTGAGCGTGATGCCGAAGATGTCCTGCGAGCGCGGCGAGCGCATGTCGGCATCGATGAACAGCGTGGGCCCGCCGAGCTGGCTGAACGCGGCCGCGACGTTGCTGGCCAGGTAGGTCTTGCCGTCACCGACGTCGGGGCTGACGACGGCCAGCGCGCGGCGCGGCTGGTCCGGCGCCATGACGCCCATCAACAGCTGGCTGCGCAGCTCGCGGAAGGCTTCGGCTTCGTCGCTGAACGGGCTGGCGGCGATCACAAGCTCGGGGTTGACCTGCTTCTCGTCGATCGCGTACGGGTAGTGGAACTGCTGCGACAGCGCCCACAGCACGTCTTCGCGGCGTGCCAGGCCCAGCTCGATGGCCGACTCGCCGAAGCGCAGATCGTTCTCGCGCTGGTAGTTGAGGATCCACTCGACCTGCTTGTCGGTCAACTGACAGGGCACGCGCATCAGATCGCCGATGCGGCGCTCGAGCACCTGCGCGTTGGACGCCTCCTGCGTCGGCGCTGTGCCGCCGATGCGGTTGGCAGACTGGGCAAAGGAGGACAGCATGCGCACGATGGGGATCCTTGGTTCGGGGTCGTTCAGGTCGGGCGCGGCAAACCGGTCAGCACACGTTGCTTCATCAGCTTGGTGCGCGAGGTGTCCGGCAAGGCACGGCGTGCATGTGCGGACACCGGCAGCGAAACAAGCATCGGTTGCTTCAGCTCGCTCACGTCATCGACGGTGCGCATGCGGCGGTCGAGCTGCTCGCGGCCGAGCACCAGGCCCAGGCCCAACAGCGCGCCCAGGGCAATGCTGGCGCCGATGTTCTTCAGCAGGTTGGGCGACGAGGGCATCATCGGCACGGTGGCGTGCTTGAGCACCGACAGGTTCGTCTGCGTGTTCTGGCTCTCGATGCTGGCCTGGCTGACGCGCTGCTGCATCGTGTCGTACGCGCGCTGGGCACTCTCGACTTCGCGCAGCAAGCCGGCAGACTGCTCACGCTGGGCCTGCATGCGCAGCACCTTGGTGCGCTGCGCTTCGAGCGCCGCGGAAATTTGCGCCACGCGCGACTGCGTGGCGCTGTTGCCGAAGCTGACATTGTTGACCGCACGCCCTCTTTCGGCGGCGAGTTTGGCTCGCAGCTCGGACAGGCGCGCTTCCTGCTCGATCAACTGGGGATGGCTCTCACCCAGCCGCGACGTCATTTCGCGCAAACGCACTTCCTCGCGCGTCACGTCCGCAGCCAGCGCCGCGACGGCCGGGTTCTGCCAGACCTCCTGCAACTGGTCGGTGCGCTGCCCGGCCTGCCTCAAGCGGCCCGCGACTTCCGCGTTGGCGCTCTGCGCCGTCAGCAACTGCACACCCAACTCGGCCAGCCGCGTCGCTTCGAGATTGAGTTTCTCTTCGCCGACGAGCAGGCCGTTGTTCTGCTGGTAGTCAGACAGCTTGGCCTGCGCCCGTTCGAGCTCGGATCGCAACTCCTTCGCACGGGCATCGAAAAATCCACCGTACTGGCGCAGCCGTTCCATGCGCAGTTCCAGCGACGTGTCGATGTAGGCCTTGACGTAGGCATTGACCAGCGTGGCTGCCTTGGCGCCGTCATCGGACGTGTAGGCCACGGTGACGACGTTGGACACCGGCGCCGGCTTGACCGACAGGCCTTTCTGCATCGCCTTCCGAAAGCCAGGCCTCGAAGTCGCCCTGGCCATCGCCGGCTTTCTGCCACGCCGCCTGCAGCTCGGCGTCCTTGTCCAGGCTGAGCGCACGAATCACGGCGCGGCCGACACGCTCACTGGACAGCAGCTCCATCTGCGTGGCCATGTAGCCGCCGGGCAACGAAGAGCTGGGGCTGCCGCCAGCCACCTGCTCCGGCGAGCGCGCGTCGAGCATCACGCTGGCCCATGCCGTGTAGCGCTTGAGCATCGTCATGCTGACGAGAGTGGTGGCCGCGACGCACAGCACCAGCACGGCGAGCGCCCAGTGCCAGCGTGCGGCGAGTACGGCCAAAACTTGTCTCGGGGTCATTCGATCACTCCCCCGCGCGGCGGGAATTGCAAGGCCATTATTCAGCAAGTCGGCAACAAGTTGTTGCGCTCAATCATGGGATGGCTTGCAGCTCAGAGACGCCAGACGTTGAAGCCCGCCGCGCGCAACGGTTCCGCTGCGAAACCGGACTTGACGTCGATCACGCAGCCGCCGCGAATCAACTTGCGCGACAACTCTTCGACGCCGAGGCTCAAGAAGTCGGTGTGCGAGACCGCCAGCACCAAGGCGTCGGCGCGCGGCAGATCACTCCACTGCACCAGCGACACGCCATACTCATGCTGCGCCTCGGCCGGGTCGGCGTGCGGGTCATGCACCCAGACCTCGACGCCGTAGCTGCGCAGCTCGCGGATCACGTCGCCGACCTTGCTGTTGCGCAGATCGGCGCAGTTCTCCTTGAAGGTCAGGCCGAGCACGTTGACGCGTGCGCCCTTGATGTAGCTGCCGCTGGCGATCATCTGCTTGACGGTCTGCTCGGCGATGTACTTGCCCATGCCGTCGTTGGTACGCCGCCCGGCGGTGATGACCTCCGGGTGGTAGCCGAGCATTTCGGCCTTGTGCGTCAGGTAGTACGGGTCAACGCCGATGCAGTGCCCGCCGACCAGGCCTGGTTTGAACTTGAGGAAGTTCCATTTGGTGCCCGCGGCTTTGAGCACCTCGCTGGTGTCCAGGCCAACCAGGTCGAAGATGATCGCCAGCTCGTTCATCAGCGCGATGTTCAGGTCGCGCTGCGTGTTCTCGATCACCTTGCAGGCCTCGGCGGCCTTGATGCTGCTGCAACGGAAGACACCGGGCGCGACGATGCGCTCGTAGAGCGCGGCCACACGGTCGAGCGTGGCCGGCGTGTCGCCGGACACCACCTTGATCACGTTGGTCAGCATGTGTTCGCGGTCGCCGGGGTTGATGCGCTCGGGGCTGTAGCCGACGAAAAAGTCCTGCTTCCACTTGCCCCCCGATGACTTTTCGATCAGCGGAATGCAGACTTCCTCGGTGGCGCCGGGGTAGACGGTGGATTCGAAGACGATCGTCGCGCCGGGTTTGAGGTTCTCGCCGATGACGCGGCTGGCGCCGCGCAACGGCCCGAGGTCGGGGATGCGCGCGGCATCCACCGGCGTCGGCACCGCCACCAGGATGTAATCCGCGTCGCGCAGGCAGGCCGCGTCGGCGCTGTACTCGGCGAACCGCGCAGCGCGCATCTCTTCGTCAGGGATCTCGCGCGACGGGTCAACGCCGGCGCGGCAGCGCCCGACCTTCTCCGCGTCGATGTCGAAACCGATCGTGCGCCCCTGCTTGCCGAACTCGACAACCAGCGGCAACCCGACATACCCCAACCCCACCACTGCCACCGTACTCATGATTCTCATGCTCCCCTGAATGACTGATCTGGCTGCTACTGCGTGCGGAACTGCCACGTCGACGTGTTTGCCAACGCATTGCCGGCACTGTCTTTGACTGTCGGCTCCGCTGCTCCACCGCGCACTGTGACCGTGTAGACCGTGAAAGCAGCCAGCGTGCCCGACGGGTTGAGGATCGCCTGGCGCGTGGACGTGTTGTAGGTCACCACCGCCGTGATCAAGGTCCCCGCCGGGTTGCGCAACTGGACCGTGTTCGTGTTGATCGTCGTCGCGTTCATGGCCTCGCTGAAGGTGACAGTCATGTTGGCCGTGCGGCTGAAGCCGGTGGCGCCGACTCGCAGGCGAGCGCGCCGTGATCGTCGGCGGCGTGGTGTCACCCGCCGCCGCGGTGGTGAACGACCAGATGGCACTGGTCTGGAGCGCGTTGCCGGCCAGATCCTCGACGCGCGGATCGGTGGTGCCGCCGCGCACGGTGGCCGTGTAAGACGCACCGGCTGCCAGCGTGGGCGTTGGGTCGAGCGTGGCCGTGCGGGTCGCCGCGTCGTAGCTCACCGTTGCCGCAACCAAGGCGTTGGCAGCATCGCGCAGCTCGACCGTGGGCGCACCGATCGTCGCCGCGTCCATCGCCTCGCTGAAGGTCACGGTGGCGTTGGCCGTCGGCGCAACCCCGGTGGCAGCAACGGCAGGAGAGCGTGCCGTGACCGTCGGCGGCGCCGTGTCGGTTGCCGATGTCGTGAACACCACATCGACCCAGTAGTTGCTGGCATTGAACGACTGACTCGGGAACGACGAGGCCGACGCGTAGGCAAATACGCCGTTGCCCACGCCGGCGCTGTCGCTGAACGCCCGCAAGGGAGCGTTGTCCACCCCGGCGGCGCTGAAGTAGCTGCCGTTGAACGCATAGCGGCCCACCGGTGCCAGGTACGAAGCGACATAGGTCGTGTTCGCTGCAATCGCCACTGGTGCGGCAAAGCTCACCTGCTGCCACCCGGAGGCCGTTTCGCTGGTGAAGGTCGCCTGAGCCAGCTGCTGGCCTGCACTGCTCCACAGCGTGCCCACGTGTGTGCCTGTGTTGGCAGCGCCCTTGAAGAACCGAATGCCGGTGATGTGGCCAGCTACGTCGCTGCTGAACTTGACCCCCAGGTTCACCGATGCCGAGTCTGAAACGCTGTCGAGCGATGGCGTTGCGGTCGCCGCCCAGATCGTGCACGGACAACTCGACGCAGCCTCTGTGGTGAAGGTCCAGGCCGCGTCCGCGGCGAGGGCATTGCCGGCCACGTCCTTGACGCGCGGATCGATCGTGCCACCCCGAACCCGGACCGAGTAGACAACCTGAGAGGCCAGCGTCGCTGCAGGATCCAGCGTCGCCACGCTTGTCGCCGCGTCATAGCTGACAGTCGCCGCCACCAGGGCATTGGCGGCATCGCGCAGCTCGATCGTGGCCGCGCTGATCGTCGCCGCATCCATCGCCTCGCTGAAGGTCACGGTCACGTTGGCCGACCGCGCCACCCCCGTGGCACCGACTGCCGGCGAGCGTGCCGTGATCGTCGGCGGCGTGGTGTCGCCGCCGCCCGCCGTCGCGGTGGTGAACGACCAAGCGGCACTGGTCTGCAACGCGTTGCCGGCCAGATCCTTGACGCGCGGATCGGTGGTGCCGCCACGCACGGTGGCCGTGAAAGACACACCGGCTGCCAGCGTGGGCGTGGGGTTGAGCGTGGCCGTGCGGGTCGCCGCGTCATAGCTCACCGTTGCCGCAACCAAGCCGTTGGCGGCATCGCGCAGCTCGACGGTGGGGGCACCGATCGTCGCCGCGTCCATCGCCTCGCTGAAGGTCACGGTGACGTTGGCCGTCGGCGCGACCCCGGTCGCACCGATGGCAGGAGAGCGTGCCGTGACCGTCGGCGCCGTCGTGTCCGCTCCGCCAACCGTCACAGAAACGCTGGTGACCGAAGACTGGATGTTGCCGCTGTCGTCGACCGAGCGGCTACGCACAGTTGCCGCGCCGCCGGCTGTTGGCGTCCAAGCGGTAGGTCCACGCGCTGCGGCCATTGGCCCTGCGCCACGTGGTGCCGCCATCGACGGACACCTCGACACCGGCAACCACACCGCCGGCATCGGTCGCCGTGCCGGTGACAGTCGTCGGCGCACCTTGCGCCAATGTCGCGCCGCCCGCCGGAGCCGTGATCGCCGAGCCCGGCGGCGTGACGTCGGTCGAGGCCGTCGTGGCCACGAGCCCCGGGCGCAGCGAGCCCGGCTGCGCGTTCATGTCGGCAAAGAGATTGACGGTGGCCTGCTGCATGCGCACGTCGGGCGTCGTGCTGGCGTTGGGGGTCGCGGAGTCGAAATCGTGATTCCCATCCAGACCCCAGGACCAGCGGATGGTGCCGGCACCGAACACGCGCGCACCATTCGAGCGCTTGTGCATCGTCAGGTGGTGGGTAGCGGTGCCGGCGGCGTACGACGATCCGTAGTCCTGAAGGTATGACACACCGCTGACGGTGGTAGACGACATGCGGAACAGTCCGGCAGGGCGAAAGCCGTTGTCCAGGTCTTCGTCCCACTCGTAGCCGAGCGTGGCGGCCGGAAGCGTCGCCACCTGCCCGGCCGTCAGCGCAGCAATGCTGGTGTTGCGCCAGAAGCGCAGATTGCCGTACTCGGCGGGCACTTGGATACCGGACTCAGCCCCGATACAGCAGTTGACGGTGAAGATCGTGCCGGAGACTGCGTTCTCGGGGCGTCCGCCGTCGGCCGGCGGGCTGAAGCGCGGGTCGCGCCACGTACCGGTCCAGACCGCCGTGGGATCGACCTTGGCATTGGCGTGCGTTTCTTTGTAGGTCACCAGCGTGCGGTACGCGGTGGCGGAACCATCGACGCTGTTCTCCCAGCGTGTCTTCCAGAACATCTGATTGCCGCTGAAGAAGGCCAGGTGCACGCCGCTGTCGCGTGCGCTCTCGACGCCGGAGCGCTGACCCGCAGACCAATACTCATCATGGCCCACGGACAGCAGCACGCGGTGGTTGGCAATCAACGCCGGGCTGCGCTCGACATCGACGCCAGCCACATAGCTGACGCTGTAGCCGTTGGCCTCGATCCAGCGCACCATCGGGTACTCGCCGCCAAAGAAGAAGGCTCTGCTGTACGTGAGTGCCGCGGGTGACGAACGGGCGGTTGTAGCTGACCTTGTAGGCGCGCCCCGCCGGCGAACCGGTGTACAGGCTGTTGCCGCCGTAGTCGTTGTAGGCTTGCCAAGTCGTGTCGGAGGTCTTGAAAAGCAGGTCCGAGTTGCCTGCGTCGTCGCGCACGATGAAGTAGACATGGCTGGCGCCGCCTGTATCCGGGCGCACCAGCTTGGCCAGGTAGACGCCAGAGACTGCAGTCGCGGGCACGGCCCACGAGCCGGAAACAGCCCAGTTGCCGCAATCGACGAGGCCAGTCACCGCATCGTTCAAACAAGCCGGCTGGTTCTGCGGCAACGTCGCCGAGGGCAACACGGTCGCTACCTTGCGCGCGCCCGAGCCACCGTAGTAGCCAATGCGGTAAATATCGAAGCGGTACGCGGTTGCGTTCGTGTCGACCTTGAAACTCACCGTGCTGCCACGGTTGACGCTGATCTGCGTGGCGTAGCCTTGAATTGACGAATCACCGGCGCCGGCGACTTCCCACTCGCTCGGCGGGTTGCCGGTCAGGCAGTTCTCCGCCACCACCGCATTGGCCGGCGCCGCGCACGCGCTGGTGGCTTCGGTCGTGAACGACCAGGCCACGGGGGCTGCCAGGGCATTGCCCGCCAGATCCCTGATGCGCGGATCGGTGCTGCCGCCGCGCAGCGTGGCCGTGTAGGTGGCCGACAGTGCCAGCACAGTGTTGGGTAGCAGCGTGGCCGTGCGCGACGCGACGTCGTAGCTCACCGTCGCGGCGACCAGCGCATTGGCGGCGTTGCGCAACTCGAACGTGGCCCCGCTCACTGTGGCCGGGTCCACAGGCTCGTTGAACACGGCCCGCACCACCGAGGTGATGCCAACGCCGGTGGCTGCGTTGCCGGGTGTCGTCGAAACCACAGCCGGCGGCACGTTGTCGACGGGCGCCACGGTGGTAAACACCACGTCAACCCAATAGTTGGTGGCAGCGAAACTCTGCGACGGGAAACCTCCGCTGGCGCCGTACACGAAAACGCCATTGCCGCCGCTGACGCCGTTTTGCAGCAGGTGCACCGGGCCGTTGTCCACGCCGGCGGTGGCGAAGTAGTTGTTGTCGCCGGCGTAGCCGCCGCTGGGGGCGAAGTAGGAGGCGACGTAAACCGTGTTGGCAGAGATCGGCACCGCAGCACCGAAGTTGACTTGCTGCCAGCCGGTGGCCGTTTCACCGACAAATTGGGCCGTCGCCAGCAGCTGCCCACTGCTGCTCCACAAGCTGCCCCTGTGTGAGCCTGTGTTGCCGATGCCTTTGAAGAAGCGCACGCCGGTGATGTAGCCGCTGACATCGGTCCTGAACTTGACGCCCAACTCGACCGCCGCTGTGTCCGGCAACGACGAATTGGCGGGCGTTGCCGTCGCGGGCCATGCACTGCAGGGACAGCCGGATGACTGAGAGTTGGTCGTGAAGGACCATGACACCGATGACGCTAGCGCGTTGCCGGCCAGGTCCTTGATGCGCGGATCGACGGTGCCGCCACGAACGGTGGCTGTGTAGCTGCTCGACGTTGCCAATGAGCTGCTGGGCGTGAGCGTTGCAGTGCGGGTGGCAGCGTCGTAGGTGACGGTCGAGGCGACAACGGCATTGGCGGCATTGCGCAGCTCGAAGGTGCTGCCAGTCACGGTCGCAGGGTCGATGGCCTCGCTGAACACAGCACGTACAGTCGATCCGACAGCCACGTTCGCCGCTGCGCCTGTCGGCACGGTGCTGGTCACTGTCGGCAGCGTCGTGTCGGGCGCGCCGCCACTTTCGAATACCACGTCGACCCAGTAGTTGGTCGATCTGAATGACTGCGTCGGGAAGGCGCTGGCACCCGCGTAGACGTACACGCCGTTGCCACCGCTGACGCCATCTTGCAGCAGGTGCAGCGGTCCGTTGTCGACACCGCTGGTGGCGAAGTAGAAGTTGTCGCCCGCGTAGCCGCCATTGGGCGCGAAGTACGAAGCGACATACACCGTGTTCGCCGTCACCGCCAACGGTGTTGCGAAGTTGACCTGCTGCCAGCCGGTGGCCGTCTCGCTGGTGAACGTGGCCGTGGCCAGCTGCTGGCCACTGCTGCTCCAGACGCTGCCGACGTGGGTGCCGGTGTTGTTGGCGCCCTTGTAGAAGCGCAGGCCCGTGACTTGGCCATTGACGTCCGTCCTGAACTTGACACCGACTTCCAGCGGACCGGGATCGTTGACCGACGGGTTGGCAGGCACTGCCGTCGCGGGCCAACCCGTTGATGCGGCCTCCAGCAACGAAGGCCCCGGCAAGACGAGCGTGGAGACGGATCCGGATGCGGTCCCGGCACCTGTCGGGCCATTGGTCGACTTGGCTGACGGCGCCGGGGTTGGCTCGGCACGATAGTCGGCAGCGTAAGCGCCGCCGACACCAGGGAACAAGGCGTAGTCGATTCCCTTGAGCGTTCGCAACGTGAAGCGCACCGCGCTGCCGGCGCGTGTCAGCGATTGCAGCCGCTTGTCGCCGACTCGAAGCGGCAACATGCCCTGTAGGCCGGTGGCGCCCGCGCCAGCTGACAAGTTGAAGGTCAGCGTGTTGCCATTCCACGCCAAGGATTCGAACGACGAGGCATTGCGCGCGTCGAGCCAGTTCAACATCTGGCGCGCCGACACCACAGCAACGCCGCGCGTACGCGCCGACGCGATCACCGCGGCGGCTTCCGGGCTGTCCGCGATGTCGGTCTGGACGTTGAAAGCGAAAGCGCCGTAGTAGCCCTCCAGCCCGATGGCCCGATCGAGCAGCTTGTCGACCAGTGCTGGATACGACTGCGCCCGATTCGTTGCTCAGCACCGTCGTGTGCCTGGAAGACGTCGATCAGGCTGCCGTCCAATGCGGAAAAGCGCATCGGCATGGCCGAACCCGTGAACAGGCCGGCCATGCCGGATCCCCAACCCGGCGACCCGAGTTGGTACGTCGTGTCCAGGCGCATGCCATGCCTGTGCTGCGTCTGCGCAGCGGTGGCCCAATCGCTCCAGACGGCGCAGTGATGGCGCTGCGTGCTCGGTGAGGGCAGGTTGGCGTACTTGGCCTGCCACTCGGCAAGCTGCGTGGCATAGGTCGACTGCAACGAGGCTGCGTCGAAATTCGTGCAGCCCGGGTTGATGTGCAGCCCGATCTCGAAGCCCTCGGCCGTATAGGCAGCGGCCTCGGCGGCCGTCAGCGGCGTGTTCGGGTAGAGGTACGCAGTGCCTCGTACGCATTCCCAATCGGCGACCGAGCACCCGGCAGGGCTCGCCGCCTTGAACTGCTCGAAGCGGCCGGCGCTGCCTGCGTTGCCATGGTCGTCCCCGGTCATGATGACCACGGCCTTCTTGCCATGCGGGAAATACCAGAAGCGGGGCAGCGGCTTCTTGGACTGGTTGACGTGCAGGATCAGGTTGGCCAACAGGCGCTGCTGCTCGTCGGCTTGCGGGATGGCCGCCTTGGAAAGGTCGATCCAATCGGGCTTGGCGTCTGCCGCCGCATTGCCAAAGAACAGGTCGTCCGGGCTGATGGGCGAGGAGCCGTCGCGCTCCTGGCCAGCCCACGCCGGGTTGCCCTGGCGGGTGGTCACGACCGAAGTGGCCAGGTCGAATGTGAATGCAGAGGCCGTGCCGCTGCCTGAGGCACGCAAGGTCACGGCCGGGTTGACGGTTGCCGTTGTCGGATTGCTGTAGAGCGTCGCAACGCTGGTCGCGCCATTGAGCGTGTAGCGGTCTGCGCTGCCGTGGTACTGCATCGTCTGGTCGACGAGCCCTGCGCCGGGGCTCACGGCGGTGTTGATCAGCAGATAGCCTTCCGACAGCGTGGTGCCGGTGGCTGTCAAGCCCAGCAGCGGCGCGAGCAACGCGTCGGGCGCCATCGCGATCAGGTTGCCGCCGCCATGGACCCAGGTGGTGAACATCGCCACCTGCTCCGGCGTCAGCGTTGCCTTGGCCAGCACGACCACGTCATAGGACGCCAATGTCGCTGCGGTGACGCTGCCGATGTCGGCCATCGCAAACTCGTTGAGGCCCTCATTGCGAAGGATCTCGCCGTAGAACGGGCCGAACGTGGATGTTGGCGAAGTGATCACCAAGATCGGGCCGCCCGGCGGCGGGTTGAGCACTGCGCGGGCGCCTTTGGGTGCGAACACTGCAATGGCCATCGCGCAAAGAACCACGAAGCCCACTACCCATTGGACCGCTCTTGCTCTGAAGCCTTGAATGCGCGACATGGATCTACCTTGACTGTTCCTGCGTTCGCTGTGGTCGGTGCCGGGGCTCAACGCGGCACGCCCGCGACGACATCCCACTTCGACACGCGGCCGTCTTCATCGCCGGTCAACAGAATCTGCTTTCGTCTGATGGCATCGAACACCAATGTGTTCAGCGCAGCGCTCGTGCCGCTGTCGAGCGTCTTGGCGAGGCGGCGCGTGCCCATCTCCCAGACCAGCACCTTGGCTTCTTCGCCGCCGCTGGCCAGCCACTCGCCGTCGCGGCTGAACGCCACGGCGCGCACAGGCCCATGGTGACCCTCGAGCGATTGCATCTTCTGGCCGTTGTCGGTGCTCCACAGCACGACGCGGCCGTCTTCACCCGCCGTGGCCAGCGTGCGGCCGTCCGGGCTGAAGGCCAGGCTGTTGACTTCGTCGGTGTGCTCGGCCAGTTGATGGCGCGGCGCGCCGTTGGCCAGGTTCCAGATCACCACCTTGCCGCTGGCGTCCCCGGTCGCCAGCATGCGGCCGTCCGGGCTGAAAGCCACCGTATTGACGAAGCTGGCGTGACCGCTCGAGGATTTTGGCCAGCTTGCCGGTCGAGGCGTTCCACAACATCACGCGCCTGTCTTCGCCGGCGCTGGCCACGTAGGCTGCCATCGGCACTGACCGCCACGGTGCGAATCGGGTGCTCATGGCCGTGCATGCTGATGACGCGCCGTGCGCGAGGCCACGTCCCAGACCCTGGCCACACTGTCGCGGCCGACACCGACCAGATGCTTGCCGTCGGCGCTGAACGCGACGGCGGTCGCGGCGACGCCCGCGGCCTCGGCCATCACGGCGCTGGCCGCACGGCCGCTGGCGTTTTCCGGCTGTGTCTGCACGCTGCCGTCGGCGCCGGCGATGGCAATGCTGCCATCGGGCGCAACGTCCATCGCGGTGACACCGCGCCAGGCGCGGGCGCGTACCGTCTTGCGCCTGGGCGACTGCTCCGTTGCCGCCACCGCCGTGGCCGTCTCGCGAACCGCCACCGAGGCGGCTGCGGATGAAGACTGCGCTGCCTCGTCGCTGCCGCCGCAGGCCATGACCAACAGGCCCGAGGCACAAGCCAATGCGGTCCGTGCGCGGCGGGTCATGCTGTCGAACAACGCCTTCATGTCAGCCACCTTCATGTTCATTCATGCGATCTTCGGCGACAGCGCACTGCCAGCTATCCCTAGCTGTGCGTCAAAGGCGCGGTCTCCCCCCTGATTGCGGGGGACGACACGACACAAACGGGCGCACTGCGCACGTCAGCAACAGTGGCGACGGTTCAGCGCAACACCCGCGCCGGGTTGCCGGCCACGGTGGCCATCGGTGCGACATCAGTTATGACATTGCTGCCCAGTCCGATCAGGCATCCCGCGCCGAGATGCAAGCCGTTCTTGAGCGTCGAGCCGCTGGCCACATAGCAGTTCTCGCCGATCTGCACCGCGCCGGCAATCGTCACGTTCGAGCCGATCAGGCTCCATGCGCCGATGACGCTGTCATGGTGAACGACGCTGTTGGGCAGGATGCAGACATGGTCGCCGATGACGGCGTTGCTGGTGATGACGACGCCGGCCATGATCAGCACGTTGCGGCCGATGCGCGCGTGGCGCGAGACGCTGGCACTGGGGTGGATGACGCTGGCCCAGCGCCGCTCGTCGACGCCCAGGCTGTCGATCACCGCGCGGCGTGTCCTGAAAGACGCCGGTCCGCCGGGCACGGCGAGCACGGCCGCATCCGGCGCATGTTCGAACGCCGCGCGGCCATACACCGACACGCCCATGCAGCCCTGCGCCTGCTTGGCCGGGGTGTCGTCGACGAAGCCGATGCAATGCCAGGCCTCGCCCAGGCCATCGAGCGCCTCGATGCCGTTGCCGTTGCAGGGAAAGATCAGCAGCGGGCGGCAAAGCCCCGCGGCGGCAGCTTCAGACATAACGCTGCCACCGATCTTCAGGCGACCTTCGCAAGGGCCGGTTGTTGTTTGCCGAACGCATGCACGGCTGCACTGACCGCCGCCGATTGATCGGCGGTGAGTTCCGGGAACATCGGCAGCGACAACACTTCGTTGGCGGCGCGCTCCGCATGCGGAAACTGTCCGGCGTGATAGCCCAGGTCTGCGAACGCGGGCAGCAGATGCACCGGGAACGGATAGTGGATGCCCGTCTGCACGCCCTGCGCGTTGAGTGCCTCCTGCATCGCCGCACGCTCGTGGGTGCGCACGGCATAGATGTGATAGACGTGGCGCGCGTAGTCCATCTGTTTGGGCAAACCCACGCCGCTGCCGGCGAGCAGATGGTCATAGCGCTTGGCCGCAGCGCGGCGCGCTTCGGTCCACTTCTCCAGATGGCGCAGCTTGACGCGCAAGACCGCGCCCTGGATGCCTTCCAGACGGAAGTTGTAGCCCTTCAGGACATGGTGGTACTTCTTCTCCGCACCCCAGTCGCGCAGCATGCGGATGGTGCGCGCGAACTCGGGGTTGGCGGTCGTGACCATGCCGCCCTCGCCCGCCGCGCCGAGGTTCTTGCCCGGGTAGAAGCTGAAGCAGCCCATGTCGCCGATGCTGCCGCAGCGCCGGCCTTTGTACTCGGCGCCGTGCGCTTGCGCCGCGTCTTCGATGACGACCAGGCCGTGCTTCCTGGCAATCGCCAGGATCGGATCCATGTCCGCGCTCTGGCCGTACAGGTGCACCGGGATGATGGCTTTGGTGCGCGGCGTGATCGCCGCTTCGAGCTGCGCCGGGTCCATCGTGAATGTGACCGGATCGATGTCGACGAACACCGCCTTGGCGCCGGTGTAGTCGATGGCCGAGACGGTGGCGACGAAGGTGAACGGCACGGTGATGACTTCATCGCCGCGGCCCACGCCCGCAGCCAGCAGCGCCAGGTGCAGCGCACTGGTGCCGGTGTTGACGCCCATGCCGTGCACCGAGCCGCTGTACTCGGCGAACTCTTTCTCGAAGGCCACGACTTCGCTGCCGAGCGTGAACTGGCAACTGTCGAGCACGCCCTGGATGGCGCCGTTGACTTCTTCCTTGATGCTTTGGTACTGGGCTTTCAGATCGACGAATGGAATCACGAATTCAGCTCCCGCTCTTCAGATAAACCGTTTTGCCCTTGTTGCGCATCGACTCGCTGGCCGCTTCGATCAACTGCACGACGCGCAGGCCGAGCTGGCCGTCGGTGAGCGACTTCTTGCTGTGGCGGATGCAATCGACGAAGTGCGCGCCTTCGACCTGCAGCGCCTCGGTGACCGCGAGCTTGGGCGCCCACATGTCGCCGGTGCGGTAGCCGACGCGCATTTCCTGGATCTTGGCCGGGTCGTCGGTGAAGCTGACGCCCTTGTCGTAGATCTTGATCTTCTCGCTCGGCTCGAGATCGTCGTACGTGACCATCTTCTTGCTGCCGCCGACGAGGATCTGCCGCACCTTCACCGGCGCCAGCCAGCTGACGTTGGCGTGGGCGATCATCCCCGAGTCGTAGAACAGCGTCACGTAGGCCAGGTTCTCCGGCGTGCCGGGGAAGTGGTTCATGCCGCTGGCCGTCACGGCGGCCGGCTGCTCGCCGAAGAGGTGGTCGAGGATCGAAAAGTCGTGCACCGCCAGGTCGGAGATCACGCTCACGTCGCGCTGGAACAGGCCCAGGTTGACGCGGATCGAGTCGTAGTAGTAAATCTTGCCGAGCTCGTCGGCCTTGATGATCTCGGCCATCTTCTGCACCGCGCCGGTGTAGATGAAGGTGTGATCGACATGCAGCACCTTGCCGCGGCGCTCGGCTTCTTCGACCAGACGTTGCGCCTGCTCAACGGTTTCGGTCATCGGCTTTTCGACCCAGACATGCTTGCCCGCCTTGAGCGCGGCCATCGCCAGCTCGAAGTGCGTGTTGACCGGCGTGGCGATCGCCACCGCATCGATCGACGTGTCGGACAGCAGCTCGTTGAAGTTCGTCGTCGTCTGCACCACCGGGAAGCGGCGCTTCACCGTGGCCAGCTTGCTCGTGTCCAGATCGGCCACGGCAGCGACTTCCGCGCCCGGCGTCTCGGCGAAGTTGCGAACCAGATTGGGCCCCCAGTAACCATAGCCCACCACACCAATTCTGATCATGAGTTTTCCTTCCCTGATGACGAAACGTTGACCCAGCTCAACCCACCGCGGCCCAGCCGCTCGATGCTGCTTCGCGCACCCGCGTGTCACCGACGACTCGCGCCGGTACACCGGCGACGATGGCGAAGTCAGGCACGTCGCGCGTGACCACCGCGCCGGCGCCGACAAGTGCGCCTTCGCCGATGCTGACGCCGCACAGCACGGTGGCGTTGGAGCCGATCGACGCCCGCCGCTTGACACGCGTCGGCTCCACCGCCCAGTCGGCCTCGGTCTGCAGGTTGCCGTCGACATTGGCGGCCTGCGGATAGCGGTCATTGATGAACATCACGCCGTGGCCGACGAAGACCTCGTCGTCGATGACCACGCCCTCGCAGACGAAGGTGTGCGATGAGATCTTGCAGCGCGCGCCGATGCGCGCGTTTTTCTGAATTTCGACGAAGGCGCCGACCTTGGTGTCGTCACCGATGCGGCAGCCGTAAAGGTTGACCAAAGACGGGTGGAAAATCTTGACATTGCTGCCCATCTGGACTTCGGTCACCGGCATACCAGCCTTTCGTCATGAGGTTATTCACTTTGGATCTCTGCGCACCATCCACGTTGACGTGAAGTGTCGGCGGCGCGAAGCGGCCGAACCTATCCCTAATCCCAAGCGTTGTTTGGCCGCGTTTACCCCCTGTTTGCGGGTGCAGACAGCCCACTAGTCTTCTTAGACTGCCCCCTCAAGTTCGGTGGCACGCTCAAGGCGGAGACGATGGGCCCCATGAAGGTAACTACCAAGTACGCAAGCATCGACGGCACGGCCCCGGCGACGGCGACGGCGTTGCCGTTTGGCGTCGCGCTGCATGCAGTCGATGTGGCCGAGGACGTCGAGCGCACGAGCGCCGCGCCCCAGGCACAAACGATCGCGCATGCGCAGGGCTGGCACGCGCCGCACGCCGACAATGACGCCCAGCCCGACGGCCTCTTGTCGCGCGCAGAGTTTCTGCGCATGGTGCAGCGCGAGAAGCGCCGCACCGACCGTTCGCACTCCGCGCTGTCGCTGGCAGTGCTGGTCGTCGATCCGAACGGCGGCAGCACCCTGCCGCAAACGCTCGACAAGGTGTCGGAGATGGTGCGCGAGACCGATTACGTCACCGCAGCCGATGACCGGTGCGTCGCGGTCCTGCTGCCCGATACCGGCGAGGCCGGGCTGCACAGCTTTCTCGACAAGGTCGCGCTCAGTCGTGATGGGCAAGGCACCCGCGCCTCAGGCGCCACCTACCCCCACGCAGCGTTCGATCGGCTGATCGTCGAACGGCTTGGCACGCCGCGTTCACGCCACGCCGCCGATGCCGACGAGCCCTCGCCGCTGCGCTCGCATGGCTACCGCGGCAAGCGCGCGCTGGACGTCCTCGGCGCCCTGGTGGCGTTGGTCCTGCTCTCGCCGCTGATGCTCATCGCCGCCCTGCTGATCCGGCTGACGTCGCCCGGGCCGGCGATTTTTCGCCAGACGCGGGTCGGCCA
Organism: uncultured beta proteobacterium; assembly: GCA_963732625.1. GTDB lineage: Bacteria > Pseudomonadota > Gammaproteobacteria > Burkholderiales > Burkholderiaceae_C > CADEEN01. The sequence continues at coordinate 229,901 of CAVTAM010000004.1, forward strand.
GGGCGGTATGCCGTTCACCATGTACAAGTTCCGCTCGATGCGCACGGACATCGATGACAGCGCCCACCGCGAGTTCGTCGCCAGCCTGATCGACGGCAAAGTGCAACCGTCGGGTGGCGACAAGACTGCGAGCCCGTACAAGATCAAAGGCGATCCGCGCGTCACGGCCATCGGCCGCTTCATTCGCAAGACCAGCATCGACGAGCTGCCGCAGTTCTACAACGTGCTCCGAGGCGACATGAGCCTGGTCGGCCCGCGCCCGCCGGTGCAATACGAGGCCGACAAGTACAAGGCCTGGCACCGCCGGCGCGTCTTCGAGATGAAACCGGGCCTGACCGGCATCTGGCAGGTCGAAGGGCGCAGCCGGGTGTCGTTCGACGACATGGTGCGCATGGACCTGCGCTATCTGCAGCACTGTTCGCTGCGCTTCGACCTGGGCATTCTGCTGCGCACGGTCGGCGTCGTGCTCACGTGCGAAGGCGCGCAGTAGCGCCATACGGCACCGAAGACAAGAACCATCTCGTTCGAACCAAAAAATTCAGGGAAAAAGGCAACATGCACATCGACGGCGCGCGCATCCTGGTCACCGGCGGCTGCGGCTTGATCGGCTCGACGACGATCGATCTGCTGCTGCGCGAGCACCGGCCCGAGAAAATCGTCATCCTGGACAACCTGGCACGCGGCAGCCTGGCCAACGTCGAAGCGGCGCTGAAGGATCCGCGCGTGCAACTGGTGCGCGGCGACGTCCGCGACGCCGACGCCGTGCGCCGCGCCACCGAGGGCATGGACGCCGTGATCCACATGGCCGCGCTGCGCATCACGGCCTGCGCGGCTGACCCGCGCGAGGCGATGCAGGTCATGTGCGACGGCAGCTTCAACGTTGTCGATGCGGCCCACCACGCCGGCGTGAAGAAGCTCGTGGCGGCGTCGTCGGCCTCGATCTACGGTCTGGCGGACCAGTTTCCGACGCGGGAAGATCATCACCCTTACAACAACCGCACGTGGTACGGCGCGAGCAAGGTGATGCTCGAAGGCTTGCTGCGTTCGTATCACTCGATGCACGGCCTGCCCTACGTGGCGCTGCGCTACTTCAACGTCTACGGCCCGCGCATGGACATCCACGGCAAGTACACCGAGGTGCTGATCCGCTGGATGGAGCGCATCGCCGCCGGCGAGGCGCCGCTGATCTTCGGCGACGGCCGGCAGACGATGGACTTCATCTACATCGACGACATCGCGCGGGCCAATGTGCTGGCGCTGCAAAGCGACCATGTCGACGAAGTCTTCAACGTCGCCAGCGGCGCCGAAACATCGCTCAACGACCTTGCTGCCGCGCTGGCCAGGGTCATGGGCTCCGATCTGGCGCCCGTGCACGGGCCCGAGCGCAGCGTCAATCCGGTGCCGCGCCGCCTGGCGAGCATCGACAAGGCCCAGCGCATGCTCGGCTTCAGCGGCCAGCGTCGACGTCGAGCAGGGCCTGCGCCGTCTGGTGAAGTGGTGGCAGGAGAGCCGCGAATCGACGGCAGTGAACGCATGATCCCGATCGCCAAGCCCGTGATGGGCGAACCCGAAGCCGAAGCGGCACGCCGCGTCATCCTGAGCGGCTGGATCACGCAAGGCCCCGAGGTCGCCGCCTTCGAGCGCGAGTTTGCGGAGTACGTCGGCGCCGAGCACGCCTGCGCCGTCTCCAATTGCACGACCGCGCTGCACCTGGCGCTGATGGTGGCCGGCGTGCAAGCCGGCGATGAAGTCATCACCGTCAGCCACTCCTACATCGCCACGGCCAACAGCATCCGCTACTGCGGCGCGACGCCGGTCTTCATCGACATCGATCCGGCGACGTTCAACATGGATGTGTCGCTCGTCGAGGCCGCCATCACGCCGCGCACCAAGGCCATCCTGTGCGTGCACCAGATGGGCATGCCGTGCGACCTGCAGCGCCTGGTGCCGATCGCCAGGCGCCACGGCATCCCGCTGATCGAAGACGCAGCCTGTGCCATCGGCAGCGAGATCCTGTGGGAAGACCGCTGGGAGCGCATCGGCCGCCCGCATGGCGACGTGGCCTGCTTCTCCTTCCACCCGCGCAAAGTCATCAGCACCGGCGACGGCGGCATGATCACCACGCGCCACGCCGACTGGGACAAGCAGTTCCGCCTGCTGCGCCAGCATGCGATGAGCGTGCCGGACACGGTGCGCCACGGCGCGGCGCAGGTGATCTTCGAGCAGTACGACACGCGTGGGCTACAACTACCGCATGACCGACATCCAGGCGGCGGTGGGGCGCGAGCAGTTGAAGCGGCTGCGCGAGATCGTGCGTCAGCGGCGGGAGTTGGCAGCTCACTACCGCGAGTTGTTGACTGATGTGCCGTCCGTTGCTGTGCCGGGTGAGCCAGCGTACGGCCGTACCAACTGGCAAAGCTACTGCGTTGGTTTGGCTGGCGTTTTGGACCAGCGTGCCGTCATGCAGGCGATGCTCGACGCGGGGATCAGTACGCGGCGCGGGATCATGTGCACTCACCGAGAGCCGGCTTATGCGGCATCGGCAACCGGTCGGAAGCTGCCGCAATCCGAGAAAGCACAAGACTCCTCCATCCTTTTGCCTCTCTTCTGTCAAATGACTGTGGCGGAAGTTCAGAAAGTCGTTGCAGTGCTAAGGACGATCTGCGAGGCCGCGGCATCGGGTAGCAGCCGAACTTCGCCGCTGCCGGCTCACATCTCGTAGGGAGACTGCTCTGAAACGCGCACGGTGTTTGTCTGACCCGGTCTGATGCAAAGCAAAGTTCGACAGTTGCTCTTTTGACTCTGCAGGTCAAAACAGCCGCGTGGTTCGTTTGAGCACTTCCGTGCTGCGTAACTCGTCTTGAAGCTCGCGTGAACCCCCACGTCGAACCGTCTGTAGATCGGGAGCTGCCTTTCCACGACGTAGCCAAGCTGACTCGGCAGAAAAAATGACGCGCACCATCGAGGCAACCCAACAATCCTACCGAGGCCTTTTGAAAGCCTCTGCACTGATCGGCAGCTCATCGCTGGTTGTCGTGATGATCGGAGTGGTACGCACGAAGTGTTTTGCTGTGCTCTTGGGCCCGGCGGGCTTTGGACTCGTCGCCCTGTACACAGCAATTGTCGATCTCGCCTGCAGCATTGCGGGCATGGGCATCAATGCCAGCGGTGTTAGGCAAATAGCCGACGCCAACGCGTCCGGCGACAGAGTCAGGATTGCGCATACGGCGTTCGTGCTTCGGCGCACTGCATTGGTCCTTGGTGCACTCGGCGCAATCGTGCTGGCTGCCGGTTCTGGCCTCGTGTCTTCGCTTACCTTCGGCTCGAGTACTCGGGCGGGCGCGATAACACTGTTGGCTTTGGCAGTGATGTTTCGCCTGCTTGCTGAAGGTCAGACGGCGCTGTTGCAAGGGCTGCGCAGGATCGGCGACCTCGCAAGAGTGAACATACTCAGTGCGCTGCTTGCGACGCTTGCAGCGATTCCTCTGGTGTTCTTCCTTCGCATAGATGGCGTTGTGCCCGCCCTCGTCGTTGGTGCCGCCCTAGGTGCGCTTGTGGCTTGGTGGCATAGCCGTTCGGCAGCGAGCCAGGGGGTGGAAGAGCTGGCTGCAGGCGAGTTTCGGTCCAGATCCACGGCGCTGCTAAAACTCGGCTTCGCTTTCATGGCGAGTGGATTGCTGATGCTCGGCACCGCTTATCTAGTGCGCCTGATCCTTGCGAACAAGATCGGGATCGAAGCTGCGGGGCTGTTTCAATCGTCGTGGACCCTCGGCGGTCTGTACATCGGCTTCATCCTGCAGGCGATGGGCACTGACTTCTATCCGCGCCTTGTTGCTGCCGTGGGCCGCCATGACGAATGCAATCGGTTGGTCAATGACCAGGCTCATATCAGCTTGTTGCTTGCAGGCCCCGGAGTCCTGGCAACTCTGGCGTTGGCGGCTCCCACGATCCATCTCTTCTATAGCAGTGAGTTCGGAGCGGCCATTCCGGTCCTGCGATGGATCTGTCTGGGCATGGCGCTTCGGGTCATCACATGGCCCATTGGCTACATAGTTGTTGCCAAGGGCAATCAGACGACTTTCATAGCCTGCGAGCTTGCTTGGACCGTGGTCAACCTTGGCTTGACTTGGTTTCTGGTCGACGCGTTTGGTCTTGAAGGCGCAGGCATCGCTTTCTTCTTGTCGTACGTGTTCCACGGGTTCTTGATCTTTCCCGTGGTGCGCCGAATGACCGGTTTCGGCTGGTCACGGCAAAACGTAGCCACGGGCCTGACTTTCCTCGCGTCGATTGCAACCGTCTTTGCAGTCATGACATGGCTGCGGTCGCCCTGGTCCATCGGCATTGCGTTGGTCATCACCGCGGTCAGTGCACTGGTGTCGCTGCGCCTGCTGATGCGCTCAATCGGGACAGGCTATCTGCCACCAAAGATAACTCGCCTGCTGGCCCGTCTGCGCTTGGCTGATCCTCGAACCACATGAAAGAAGTGCAAATGAGTAGCACAGCGCAAATGCTCGCAGCCAACAGTCTGGCCTATGAACACATCGTCAGCCGCATCCAGGCCATGGATGCAGTAGGCGATCCGGGGTCGGTCATCAGGTCTATTCAACACGGCGCCTGGATTGCCAGTGAGTTTCATCCTGGTCGTTTTGCAGATGGATCCATCGAGAACATTGCGTTGAGCGTTGGAACGAGACTGCCCAGCGCTTCAGCCGCTCGGTCCTCGCCGGTCTCAAGCCGGAACAAAAGGCGAGTGCTGCACGTGACGCCCACACTCACTCTTGGCGGGCACGGACGATTGATCGCTCATTGGATTTCGAACGATCGTCAATCTCAACACTCGATCGCGCTCACCTCCTCGACAGTCGGCCTGTCAGAGCAATTGACGCTGGCTGTTCGCTCGACCGGTGGCGACCTGCTGCTACTCGGCAACGATCCAAGCGCGTGCAGCCGTAGCCAGCGCTTGCGCGCTTACGCGATGCAACACGCCGACGTTGTCGTCTGGCACCAGATCGGTCCTGACGTCATTCCTGTGGTTGCATTTGCTGTACCGGCAGGCCCGCCCGTTGTGCTCGTCGACCACGCAGACCACATGTTTTGGATGGGCACTTCCGTGGCTGACGTGGTGGTAAACCTGCGTTCGGCGGCGCTCGAGTACACCACCAAGCGTCGCTCTGCGCGCCGCACGGCGCTGTTGCCCATTCCATTGCAGGACCGACAAGAGATTACAGTGTCCCGCACCCAAGCCCGTCAAAGGCTCGGTGTTGCGTCCGACCGCATCATGTTGCTGAGTGTCGGCAGGGAAATGAAGTATCGCCCGTGCGGCGCCTACGATTTTCTCGGCACCGCAAGCCGGATTCTCGACAGACATCCGAACGCCGACCTCTTCATCGTCGGCGCATCTCAAGAAGGACTGCGGCCCTGGCTGCGCTCGCCGCTGCACAGCCGGGTTCATCTGCTTGGGCCAGTCGACGACCCTTCCACATACCAAGTGGCAGCGGATGTTTATCTCGAGAGCTTTCCATACGGCTCGCAGACCGCTCTACTTGAAGCCGCATTGGCTGGCTTGCCTGTCGTGCCCGCCTATGCACCGCTGTTTCAGCTCTTCGTTGCCAATGACGACGCCTTGACGCATCTGCTGCCGAATCCAGCCGACGAGAATGCATATGCCGAGTTGGCGGCGTCGTTAATCGGTTCTGTCGAGCACCGCGAACGATGCGGCAGCATGTTGCGCAATGCCCTGCTGAAAGAGCATGTTGGCGATGGCTGGACGAGGCGCGTGGAGCAACTCTATGCCCTTGCCGACAACCTGCTGCATGTTCCAGGGCCGATCCCGCACTTTGCGAAGGAATCCACAACGGCCGACATCGGCATGAGCGAATGGCGGGGTGACGCCGCCCGTGAAGCGATGAAGGCGACGACCGACGAGGCGCTGGCGACGACCCTGCACCAAGCGTTGATTGCCAGACTGGCCGGTGATTTCGCAACCGCACGGCACCGCGCGCTGGTGGGTCTGACCAAGTATCCTTTGCAAAGCCTACTCTGGCGCACTCTCGCGGTGTCCTTGCTTGGAAGGCACGCACAAGCAGCCAAGCGGAGCTGCTCGAGGTTCGTCTTCAGATCAGCGGCGCCAGAACATGCCGTGGACCGCCTCTGACCACTTGGCATTCACCGTGAACATCAACGCACCCGACGCAATGGCGCGATCCCAGTCGTCTCCGGATTGCGTCGCAGCCGGCGATCGACTGGGCATAGCAAAGGCGCCTTGGGCCACCTATAGCGCCCTGGTACGCACTCGAAATTCCGCGGCGACCCTTCCGATGACGCTCGATGCGCTGGCTCGCCAGACGGTTCGGCCTCATGCCTACATCGTCGTCGATTCCGGATCAACCGATTGCACGCTGACCCTGGTTCCGCAAGGCAGTACGGTTCATCACTTCGTTGGCAAGCGCTTCAACTATGCGGACGCCCTGAATCAGGGCCTGGAACATGTCAGAACGGAGTACGTGCTGATCGTCAGTTCCCATACGAGCCTGGCCAACCCGCGCGCTATCGACTACGCGCTCGGTCTGCTTGCCAAAGAGTCACTGCTCGGAGCCGCGTACTTCACATACACCGAAGACGAGCCTTTGAGATTTGTACTCATCGACGGCCAGAACTTCGATGGATTCAATGGACTGTCAAACACTTGTGCCTTGGTCAGGAGCGAACTCCTCCGGCGGCGCCGTTTTCTGCCCGAAGTCTTCGCGGCGGAAGATCAAGAATGGGCCAGTTGGTTGTTCCGGTCCGAAAACATGTGTATCGCCCAGATCAGCGGAGGCGGTCTGACGAACATCAATCCACAACGATATTCGGTGATCAAGTGGTTCAAGGAGTACGTCGCTGTCGCCCTGTACGCTAACCCCGAGCTTCTGGGCCGGCGAAATCTTCTCCGGCTTTTGTCGGAGGCCGTACGCCCTGCGCTGCCGCTCAGGCTCAGGCGTCGTTGCATGCTGTTGGTCCTCGTCGCGCTGCTTCAGCTTTGCAGTGTGGTGAAGAGAGTGCGTTCGTCGAATCACCGAGCGGCATTGGTCGAGTCTCGAAGCTAGTGCAAGGGCGCTCGTTATGAACCAGCCAAGTCGAATTTGGATCGACCTCGACAACTCCCCGCACGTGCCCTTCTTCAAGCCGATCATTCGTGAACTGCGCGTCAAGGGCCATGCGGTTCACGTCTCGGCGCGTGACGCCTTTCAGGTCTGTAGCCTCGCAGCGTTGATGAGCGTCGAATGCGAGCCCGTTGGCCGCCACTACGGCAAAAGCCCACTGCGCAAGGTACTGGGCTTGCTATGGAGGAGCGCGCAGCTGCTGCGCTTCGTCTCGCGTGCCAAGCCGACGCTCGCACTTTCACACGGCTCGCGCTCCCAGATTTTGCTGTGCAACCTGCTGCGCATCCCAACGATCATGCTGATGGATTACGAGCATGCCAAGACGCCTTGGCTGCTACGCCCTCGATGGGAGATCGTTCCACATGCACTGGGCAATGAGGTCCTACAGTGCGCCAATCGCAACCGAATCCTGACCTATCCCGGCATCAAGGAAGACGTCTACGCGTCTGAGTTTGTGTTCGATACGTCACTTGCCGGACAACTGGGGTTACGGCCCGATCGCACGACTATCACTGTCAGACCGCCAGCCAATGAGGCCCACTATCACAGTCGCGAGAGCGACACGTTGTTCGCCGAGTTCATGTCGGTCGCGCTCGAGCGCGATGACGTCCAAATCGTGCTCCTGCCGCGCAACGCTTCGCAGCTCACGCTACTGAAGAGTCAGTGTCCCGCCTGGTTCGGCGATGGTCGCGTCATCGTTCCGCAGGGGTCTGTCGATGGCCTCAGCTTGATCTGGCTGTCAGACCTGGTCGTCAGTGGAGGCGGGACCATGAATCGCGAGGCGGCGGCCTTGGGCGTTCCGGTGTACAGCATCTTTCGCGGCCCGATCGGCGCCGTGGACCGCCAGTTGCAGCAGGAGGGCCGCTTGATACTCGTCGAAAGCACAAGCGAGGTTCGTACGCGCATCCGCTTGACCCGCCGCCAACACAACGATCGCGACGCGTTGCCCGCAAGCCGCGCTGCCTTGTCCATGATCCTGCTGCACGTCGAATACATCGCTTCGACAGAGCGACTGGCGCCGCAGTGGTCGCCTCGTCGGGATCAAGCGCTGAAATGAGCTCGGCCGCCATCAAGCTCCTCATGGTCGTGGGCGCACGCCCGAATTTCATGAAGATGGCGCCGATCATCCACGAGATTCATCGGCGCAACGTGGCCGGTACGGCGCGCGGCTTTGACTATCAGCTCATACACACGGGCCAGCACTACGACCAAAGCATGTCCGGCGTCTTCTTCGAGGAGTTGGGCATTCCGGCCCCGCACGTCAACCTAGCCGTGGGTTCGGGCTCACATGCGTTGCTGACTGCGCGCGTGATGGAAACATTCGAGCCGGTGTGTCTGCGCGAACGGCCGGACTGGGTCATCGTGGTCGGCGATGTGAACTCGACCATGGCCTGCACGTTGGTGTGCTCAAAGCTCGGCTTCCAGGTGGCTCACGTGGAAGCGGGCTTGCGAAGCTTCGACCGCACCATGCCGGAGGAGATCAATCGCATCGTCACGGACGCGCTTGCCGATCTCCTGTTGACACCATCGCTGGACGGCGACGCCAACCTGTTGCGCGAAGGCGTCGCTCCCGACCGCATTCGCTGCGTAGGCAACGTCATGATCGACGCCCTGATTGCCAACCTGCCGCAGAGCCGCAGCAGCACGGTGCTGCAACGGCTCGGCCTGCGCCCCAAAGAGTTCGCGTACGTCACGCTGCATCGACCCGCCAACGTCGATCACGAGCCAGCTCTGCGCTTGCTGCTTGCTGAACTGTCGGGCGTCTCGAAGGTCGTGCCGGTGGTCTTTGCAATGCATCCGCGAACAGCCAAAATGTGCGCGCAGTTTGATCTGCTTGGGAAATGTCCACCGAGTCTGCACATTGTTGAGCCTATTGGGTATCACGATTCGCTGCGACTGACTGAGTGCGCCGCGGTGGTTCTGACGGATTCGGGGGGCCTGCAGGAAGAGAGCACTTGGTTCCGCACCCCTTGCCTCACGTTGCGCCCGAACACCGAGCGCCCGGTGACGGTGACTTTGGGCAGCAACCGACTCACCGCTGTGGCGCAACTGCATGACGACGTGGCGGAAGCGCTGCGCGACAGGAGTGGCCGCGGGCGGGTGCCGCCGCTATGGGATGGGCTGACCTCCGGCCGCATTCTCGATGCCATCGCGGCAGCAGCTTGACCATGGCAATCATCGTCGCCTCCGACTACGTCCTCGTGACTGCCGCCCACAACGAGGCAGCCAACATCGAAGCGACTTGCCACTCGGTCGTGAACCAGTCAGTGCGACCCCGCCGCTGGATCGTGGTGGACGACGCCTCGACGGATGGCACGCACGCTCTCGTTGCGGCGTGTCGGCAGAAGCATCCGGATCTCATCGAGCTTCTCCAGGTGACGCGAGCCCCCGGCCGAGACTTCAGGAACAAGGCCAACGCCTTCGCCCTTGGGGTCCAACGGGCTCGCGCACTCGGGTCGACATTCATTGGCAACCTCGACGCCGACATCTCCTGTGAGCCCACCTACTTTGAAAGCCTGCTCGCACGCTTCGTGGGCGACCAGCAACTGGGTATTGGCGGCGGCCTCGTGTGCTCGCGCGTGGAGGATAGCTTTATTGCGCAAGCCATCGCAGCCGACAGCGTGGCAGGCGCAGTGCAGCTCTTCCGACGCGAGTGTTTCGACGCCGTCGGCGCCTATCTTCCTCTGGAACTTGGCGGCGAGGATGCGGCAGCGGAGATCATGGCCCGCAAACATGGCTGGCACACACGCACCTTCTTCGACTTGCGCGTGCGGGAGCACCGCCGCACCGGCACGGCCGATGCGACGCCCCTGCAGGCGCGTCATCGCGACGGAGCTCGCCTCTTCTCGCTCGGGTACGGCATAGAGTTTGTGTTGGCGCGCAGCGTACGCCGCTTGTCGGAACGCCCTCGCGTTGTCGGCAGCCTGGCGACGCTTTGGGGCTACCTGAACGCGATGGCGAGACGCAACCCCGTGGTGCTGCCCCCCGATGTCGTCGCATTCCTGCGGAACGAACAGCGCGCCAAGCTGCTCGAGTTGCTTCGCTTCGGCCGAAGTGCGAGCCGGCGCCGCAGCGCTTCGAGGAGCCGCTGATGTGCGGCATCGCAGGCATCTTCGACTTCTCGGCCGCGGCTGCTGATCGCAGCCTGCTCGAACGGATGACCTCCGCGCTCGTCCACCGCGGCCCCGATGGGGTCGGCTATCTGCTGCACGATCAAATCGGTTTGGGCCATCGCAGGCTCAGCATCATCGACGTCGAAGGCGGCGCACAGCCGGTGGGCAACGAGGACGACACGGTGCAGGTCGTCTTCAATGGCGAAATTTACAACTTCGTCGAGTTGCGCGACGAGCTTCAAGCGCTGGGCCACACTTTTCGCACCCGCTCCGACACCGAAGTGCTGGTGCACGCCTACGAACAATGGGGCGACGACTTCGTCAACCGGCTGAACGGAATCTTCGCGTTCGCGCTGGTCGACCTTGCGAGCAAGCGCATCCTCATCGCCCGGGATCATCTCGGAGTCAAGCCGCTGTACTACACGACTGTCGGCACGACGCTGCTCTTCGCCTCCGAGATCAAGGCGTTGCTGCAGCACAAGGAGGTACCGCGCGAGGTGGACCCCGAGGCCTTGACTGAGCTGTTCACCTACCGCTACGTGCCTTCGCCTCATACCCTGCTCGCGGGCATCTTCAAGCTCGCGCCCGGACACCTCATGCGCGTGACAGCGCAAGGCATGAGCATCCATCGCTATTGGAGCCGCGTGCCGGTCTTGCGCATCGATTGTGACGAGCGCGAACTCATCGAGCAGTACTGCGAGCTACTCCAGGACGCGGTTCGCCTGCAGTTGCGCAGCGACGTGCCTCTGGGTCTGTTCCTCAGCTCCGGCGTCGACTCGGGCGCGCTGCTGGCACTCATGAGCCGCGAGTCCAGCCTGCCCGTAGAGACCTTCACTATTGACTTCGACGGCGGCGGCCGCAACAACGAAGGTGCCGAGGCGGCCCGCATTGCATCGCGCTACGCGGCCAACCATCATCACCTGCGGGTTTCCTCGGGCGACTACGAGCAGTACTTCGAACGCTACATGTGCGACGTCGAAGAGCCCGTCGGGCACGAATCCGCGCCTGCGTTCTACTTCGTATCGAAACTGGCACAACCCCACGTCAAGGTTGCGCTGGCTGGCCAGGGTGCGGATGAACCATGGGCAGGCTACGGCAGGCATGTCGGCGTGAAGCTGTCGCAGGCGTACTCGCGGCTTCCCACGGTGATGACGCGATCCTTTGCCGCAGCAGCATCGAGCCTGCCATTCACGTCGGAGCGACTAAGGCGCGGCGTGCAGGCACTGTCCGAGCGCGATCTCTTGTCGAGACTGGTCAAGGTCTATTCGTTCTTCACCGAAGAGATGAAAGTCCGCCTCTTCAAGGACGGCGTGATGCGGCAGACAGGCCCTTTCGAGTCACGGCGTATCGGGCGGCTGCAGCAAGACGTGGCACACCTCGATCCGTTGTCTCAAATGCTCTACGTTGACACGCGCATGAGCCTGCCCGACGACCTGCTGATGGTCGGCGACAAGACCTCGATGGCCAACTCAATCGAATTGCGCGTGCCCTACCTCGACCGTCGGCTTGTCGAGTTTGTCGAATCCTTGCCGCCACAGCTGAAGCTTCGCGGCCTCAGCGGAAAGTATCTGCACAAGAAGGCGCTTCTGAAGTGGCTGCCGGCCCGCGACGTCTACCGCCGCAAGATCGGCTTCGCAAATCCCATTGGGCAATGGCTGCGGACCTCCATGCGGCCGCTGGTGGACGACTGCCTGCTCAGCCGCGACAGCAGGATCGCGCGTTACTTTGATCAAGGCTATATACGCCGGCTGGTGGAGCAGGACCGGGCAGGCCGCGCCAACTTCACCCGCCACATCTACCTGTTGCTGTCGCTGGAACTTTGGCATCGCACGTTCCTGCAATCGGCGTAACTGCGCTCTGCCTCTCGCCGCCCACATGGACGTCTCCATCATCATCGTCAACTGGAACTCGAAGGACCTGTTGAGGCAATGCTTGCGCTCTGTGCAGCAGCACACATGCGGCCTCTCGTACGAAACCATCGTGGTCGATTCCGGGTCCTTCGACGGCGCGGGGGAAATGCTTGCGCATCACTATCCCGAAGTCACCTTTATTCAGTCCGAATCCAACGTCGGATTCGCGAAAGCCAACAATTTGGGGCGGGTAGGCGCCAGCGGCGATCTGCTTCTCTTCCTCAACCCGGACACCGAGCTGGTCGGAAACGCAGTTCTCGCGATGGCGCAGCATCTGCGGCGCTTTCCCGGTGACGGCGCCGTGGGCGTAAAGCTGCTCAATGGTGACGACTCGCTACAGGATAGCTGCGTGCAGTCGTTCCCGACCATCACCAACCAGTTGCTCAGCTTCGACTCGTTGCGTCGGCGCACACGCCGGATGTCGCTCTGGGGCATGTCGGCACTGCACGATGACAGCATCGAGGCGGCAAACGTGGACATGGTCTCCGGCGCCTGCCTGATGGTCAGTGGCGAAGCGTTTGACCGGGTCGGCGGCTTCAGCGAGGACTACTTCATGTACGCCGAGGACCTCGATCTCTGCCACAAGCTGTACGCGCAAGGCCGGAGAAACACAGTGCTGCCCAAAGTCCGGGTACGGCACTTCGGCGGTGGCTCATCGAGCGAGGCGCCAAGCGAGTTCTCTGCGGTGATGACCCGCGAATCGATGTGGCGATTCTTCCGCAAGACTCGCGGCATCGCTTACGCGGCGGCATATCGAGTCTCCGTCGCGATCGCTGCCCTCGTGCGGGTCGGTCTGCTCACGCTCATGACCGTGATGGATGGTGGGCCGCATGTACGGCAACGGTCGGCGCTGAACAAGTGGCGGGCAATACTGAGCTGGGCCTTCAAGCTGGCGCCGACTTCGACTCCGGGAGCGAGTACTCCATGACAGCGAAGTCCAGCGCGGCGACCGCGCCACTCGTTTCGGTTGTCATGTGCGTCTTTAACGCCGGACGATATTTCAGGCCTGCCGTCGAATCGGTACTGCGGCAAACCTACCCCCACTTCGAGCTTCTCGTTATCGACGACGGCAGCACCGACGGCGCAGTCGATGAAGCTTTCCTGCGCGGCGACAGTCGTATTCGCCTGTATCGGCAACCCAACCAAGGTAGACCAGCAGCGCTCAACCGGGCACTCTCTCTGGTCCGTGGTGAGTTCTATGCGGTACAGGACGCCGACGATTTGTGCCAGCCATTGCGGCTAGAGGCGCAAGTGCGGTGCTTGCAGGATCACCCTGAGACGGCCGCCGTGTTCTGTGGTTTCGACTTGATCTTGAACGACCGGCACGTCGCCCCGCGTATGGCGGACAAGGATCCGCAGACCTGCCGTCGCGACATCGAGATGCTTCGCATGCCGGGGCACGATCCGACTGCCATGTACAGAGTGTCGCTGGTGAAGGGCCTGTCTTATGCCGAAGACCTCAAGTACGTCGAGGCCTACGACTATGTGCTGCGCGTCGGCGAGCGGTTCCCGATGCGCTCGATCAGCGCGTGCTTGTACTCTTACCGGATTCACGTCGAGTCAATCACCAAACGGGATCCCACAGCCCGATGCTTGGCGGTGAGAGAGTGCACGCACAGGGTCCTTTTGCGGCGCGGCGTCGCCGTGACGCCCGAGAAGTTGCCCAAGGTGCCCAGTGTGGAGCACACCTCCAACAAGGACCGCGACAACGATTTGGTCTCGCACTTCATGGAGAGCATGGTTGACTTGAGGCGGGCCGGGCAACTGCGGGAAGCGCTAAGAGCCGCCCTCACCTGCGCGGGATTGCAACGGCGTGACGCCTACTACTACAAGCCTTTGCTCTACGCTCTGGCGCCTCTTTCCTGGATACAAAGCTATCGCCGCCTGCGCGGCTCAGCCTGAGGCGGCAGCACGCTGCCCCCCGCCATCCGACGCGAGATCGGTCTCATGGACCGGCGCCCGTTGGAACGCGATGGCTGCTGCGATGGCGAAGTACAGGAAGAAGATCGACTGGTCGAAATAGGAGGTCGTCATCAGCGTGACGACGTGCACGAACAGGCTCGAACCGATGCACCACGCGAACCAAGCGCAGCGATCGTCGTCGCCGGCCGCGACCGCTAGATGCCACAGCGAGAAGGAGCGTGCGATCAGCATCACGAACACAAGCAATAGCCCGACGCCGCCGTAGACGCCCATCAGGACATAGTGGTTCGTGATGTCGATGTGCGTCTCGCTCGACTGGATTCCATAGGCCATCCAGTGCCGCGTGACACCTGTGCCATAGGCCGCCCACTCGCCGAAGTGTTTGACCGCCGAGTTGATGACCTCGGCCCGATGCCACCCCGTGCTGCTGCCCGTCAAATCGATGCGGGCCAGGGCGTAGTAGGCCGGAGCGGACATCAGCAATTCCATGAGCACGTAGGCACCCAAAAGGATCCACTTGATCGAAGGCGCCCGTTCGCGCGCGAACCACATCAGAAGTGCCAACACGGCCAGCATCGCGCTTCCGATCGGACCACTCGATCTCGACAAGACGACAATCGCGAAGCAGGCCAGCAGACCGCAAATGCACAGCCGCCTGGCGTCTGGCCACAGCGCCATCATCAGCGGGATGGACGTCGCGCCGAGGGTGCCGGCGAGGATCGAGTTGCCGAATGCTCCCTGAGCGCGGAGCGATTCGCTACGCGTCACCTGATCCAGTCGGCCCAGCACGCTGAACAGATTCACGCCCCAGAAGCTTTCTGCCAGCATGAGTGGCGCCAGCATGACGAGCAATCCCGCCAGCATGCGCAGCAGTCTTAGAACGCTGTTCGGATCCCCACAATAGACCCGAACCAAGTAGTAGCAGCCAAGCGCGTTGTAGACCACCCCGCCGCGGTGGACGACCGTCGCGGCCGGATCCTCGTGGAGGGTGGCGGTGGCAATGGCAATTGCGGCCCACAGCAGCATCAGGCCGTCAAGGCGATCGAATTCGCTGTCCGGTCGCTCAGAGCGAACGACCGACCGCAGAACAAGCACGCCGATCATCAGACGCAGCGCCTGCAGACTGACGACGCCAACCGAGATCGCCTCGTTGATTGGCATCGTAAAAATGCAGATCAACAGCGGCAGCAATGCCCGTGAACGGGGCAGCGAGAAGGCCGCCAGCGCGCAGCAAGAAAGGAGAGTTAGCGCAAGAGCATTCATGGCACGGCGACCCCGCGGAGTCTACGCGGCGGCGGCTCCGTGCGACAGCGTGAACCCCGCGCCGGCTGCGCTCCGGCGTGGGGTTCTGCAAAATTAACCTTGGGTTCAGCGCACGACGAGACCGGTCGGAGCGCCGAGCACGGCCGCGCCCGCCGCGTTGAATTCGAGGGCCCCTCGCGTCACTACGCCATCGGCTCCGCGGGCCACGCCGAGCATGTCGCGATTGAATGGCGCAGCAAGCGAGACGCCAGGCCGCGATTCCGCGGTCATCACGTACTTGCCACCGCCCGCGTCTCTCAGCGCAGAGACCGAAACATTGGTCTGGGCGTTCGCTTCACCGCGCGCGTTCGAGTCGCTGAATGCGTTGTAGTCATGGGTACCCTGAAGGTTCACCGTACCGCAATTGACCCAGAGGTTGTTGTAGACCAAGTTGTCGGACCCGCTGCCCCACGAGACGCCCGAGTTCCAGCCGATGCCGTTGATGAACGTGTTGTTGTGGACCCGATTGCCGCTGGAGTAGTAAAGCGAGAAGCCTACCGCCCCGTCACCCGTCGCGAAGTTCTGCGCCACGTTGCCGTAGAACTGAAGACCACCCGCATAGGTGATCGCCACCAGGGCCGTGCCGCCGTTTCTGGCACCGTTGTCGACGTAGGCATTCCTGAAGATGTTGTACCTGATGACCGCGTCGTAGCCGGTGTAGTAGAGGTTGACGATTTCGCCGTGGTTCTCAACGCCATTCAACGCACCATCGGACGCGCTGTACTCGACGATCGCGCCGGTGGTCGTTCTCAGGAACCAGACGTTGTTGCTGCCGTAGACAAACATTTTGTGGAACAGCAGGTTGGTCGCTTGCGCGCCGGACACTGCATAGCCGTCGGTATCCACGGCGTAGCGCCGAACCGTCGGTCCGTCGAGGTTGCCGTAGATGGCATCGACGTAGACGTTCTTGACGGCGATGTTGTCGATAGGAACGCCGTTGTGATCGATCACGATGTTCTGGTTCTGGCCGTTGTGGTTGATACGGAAACCGTATGCGCCCTTGTCGAACCAGTCGGATTCGTTTCTCGTTTGACCATCGAAGACGTAGTTGCCTCGACTGAACCTGATGATCGAGTTGAAGACGGCCTGACCACTGCCGTACGCAGCTTGCCAGCCCACGTCCGTACCATGGTCGGCGGCCGTTGCCTTCTTGACTGTGATGATCAACCCGCCCGACAGGGGGTCGTCGAAGTTGTACGCGCCATAGCTGCCCGAGGCGACGTAATAGGTGTCGCCACGCACGAGCGTTGCAGGCAACGAAGCGTAGGCGTTGGTCCAGTCGCTGCCATTGTTCGCACCGGCCGCGCCAGCTCGAACATACTTGTTGGCAGCGAAGACGGAGCCCGATGCCAAGCAGGCGAGAACGATGATGATTCTGAAGATTGTGCGCATGTAGAAGATCCAAGAGCCCAAAGGAAGTGAGTCTGCAAAAGAGGTTGCTAGTTCTGGATCACCTTCGACACCTCCCCAGAGTAGGCACTCTCCAGGCCCGAGGCGTCGACGGCGGTGACCGCGAAATAGTAGGTAAAACCTGGCGGCAAGCTGGAAATGGTGGCGTTGATCGTCGTGGTGTAAATCCCGCTGCCCATTCCTTGGTCGTATCGACGTGGTGCGGTGCCGGAGTACACACGGTAGCCAACGACGCTGCCAGGAGTAGCTGTCCAGCTGAGGCTTGCGCTGCCTGTAGGCGCTGGTGCCGGAGCCGGAGCCGGAGCCGGAGCCGGAGCCGGAGCCGGAGCCGGAGCCGGAGCCGGAGCCGGAGCCGGAGCCGGAGCCGGAGCCGGAGCCGGAGCCGGAGCCGGAGCCGGAGCCGGAGCCGGAGCCGGAGCCGGAGCCGGAGCCGGAGCCGGAGCTGGTGCCGGAGCCGGAGCTGGTGCCGGAGCCGGAGCTGGTGCCGGAGCAGGCGCTGGTGCCGGAGCCGTGGTGAACACCACGTCTACCCAGTAGTTGCTGGCGTTCCACTGCAAGCTTGGGAACGAACTCGACGCGCTGTACATGTAGACACCAGCATCGGCCCGCAGCGGCGCAGCCATGTAGGACTGGCTGAAGTAGCCAAGATCGAATCCGTACCGGCCCACAGGCGCGAGGTAAGACGCGGTGTAGGTCGCTCCGGCCGTGATCGGCACTGGCGTCGGGAAGGTCACCGTTTGCCAGCCGGTTGCTGTCTCGCTCGTGAAGTTGGCCTGGGCCAGCAACTGCCCCGAGCTGGACCACAGCGAGCCGACATGGGTGCCGTTGTTGCCGGCGCCTTTGTAGAACTTGACGCCGGTCACGTAACCGCTGACATCGCTAGCGAATTTCACGCCCAGGTTTACCGACGCCGTGTCCAGCGCACCTTCCGCCGGCACGGCGGTTGCCGGCCAGATCGCGCAGGGGCACAACTCAGTGGGTGACGGTGACGGAGCAGGGGTGGGAGCCGGAGGCCGTCGGCGTCCTTCAGCAGCTTCCATCTGCGTCACAGCCACACTGTCTACTTGTGCTGTCGCGACGTCATCGGCGTTTTCACTTGCCCCGCCGCATGCCGCCAGCGCGGCCATGGCCACCGGCCACAGCAGCTGGAGTTGACGCCAATTTGCCTTGGCTTTGCTCATTGTTGGGTTCCCAATCGACGTTCGATCTCTGGTCCCAACGCTTGCCACCCGCTGCCGCGCCCTTCGAGGGGGTTGGCCAGCTGCACACAACGACATCCGGGACCGCTTGTTTTTTCGAAGCCGTCCCGCAGCACTGTCGCTGTCTGTTCACGGCCGGACACCACTTTGCTGGCCCACAGGGCAGCGTCGATGCGTCCAAGGGGATGAACCATATCGGAGCGCGCCGTGCGGTCTGCGACAGTGCGCAACTGGGGGAAACACCTTTCGATGTCGTTTTGCCACCCCTAAGTCGTGGGGGGAGCGATGGCGACAATCCCGCCCTGTGAGGCCGCCGCAGCGTGCATCGCCAGCACCCAAGCGGGTTTCAGCGCTGCCGCCTGACGCTCAAAGTTGCACCAAAACCGGTCCACGCCACTTCGCCGCAAGCACCACAGGAGCGACCCTGCGCTGCTTACAAATAGAGGAAATGACTACGGAATTGCTTCGATCGGCGCCGAACGTGCTGCCTTCGATTCGTGATCTACGTCACGGTCGACGGCACTGGCGAGCCGCCGCTGCCCCGCGACGCGACTACGCAGCAGCCGGATGCGCCGCGGGCCGGCCGATCGAGTGGTACTCGAAACCAAAACTCGCCATCAGCGCAGGCTCGTAGAGGTTGCGCCCGTCGAAGACCAGCGGCGTCTTCAGCGCGCGACGCATCGCTTCGAAATCCGGCGTGCGGAATTCCTTCCACTCGGTGGCGATCAACAGCGCGTCGGCGCCGTGCAGCGCCGCCTCGGCCGTGTCGGCGATGACAAAGCCCGCCGTCTCGCCCAACTCCTGCTGCGCTTCGGCGGCGGCCACCGGATCGTAGGCGCGCACGCGTGCACCGCGGCGCGAGAGTTCGCGCACCAGCGTCAGTGATGGCGCCTGTCGCATATCGTCGGTTTTCGGCTTGAAGGCCAGGCCCCACAGCGCGAGGGTCTTGCCGGAGAGGTCTGCACCCCAGCGTTGCACCACCTTGTCGACCAGCACCTGCTTCTGCTGCTCGTTGACCGCTTCGACGGCCGACAGCAATTGCAGCGTCACCCCCACCTCGGCGGCGGAGCGCACCAGCGCCTTCAAGTCCTTGGGAAAGCACGAGCCGCCATAGCCGATGCCGGGATAGAGAAACTGCGAACCGATGCGCGGATCGGTGCCGATGCCCAGGCGCACCTGTTCGATGTCGGCGCCCACGCGTTCGGCCACGCGCGACAGCTCGTTCATGAAGCTGATGCGCGTGGCCAGCATCGAGTTGGCGGCGTACTTGGTGAACTCGGCGCTGCGCACGTCCATCAGCAGCACGCGGTCGCGGTTGCGAACGAACGGCGCGTACAGCGCGCGCATCAGCAGGATCGCACGCTCGTCGTCGGCGCCGATGACCACGCGGTCGGGGCGCATGAAGTCGGCGACGGCCGCGCCTTCCTTGAGGAACTCGGGGTTCGAGACCACCGCAAAATCCACGCGCACGTCGCGCCGTGCGATCTCTTCGGCGATCACCGCGCGCACCTTGTCGCCGGTGCCCACGGGCACGGTGCTCTTGTCGATCACCACCTTGTAGTCGGTCATCAGCCGGCCGATGTCGCGCGCCGCGGCCAGCACGTACTGCAGATCGGCCGAGCCGTCTTCGCCCGGCGGCGTGCCCACGGCGATGAAGAGCAGCGTGCCGTGGGCAACGGCGCGCTTCAGGTCGGTGGTGTATTGCAAGCGGCCCGCAGCGGCATTGCGCTGCGCCACTTCCGTCAGGCCCTCTTCATGGATCGGCATCACGCCGGACTCGAGCAGGCGAACTTTCTTGGCGTCGATGTCCAGGCACAGCACATGGTTGCCCATCTCGGCCAGGCAGGCGCCGGTGACGAGCCCGACGTAGCCGGTGCCGATGATCGTGATCTTCATGGAGCGGGTCCCTTTTGCAGATGATCGCGCGGCGCATCGTAGCGGCAGGCCACTGGCGGCCGGCTACGTCGGCCATCCGGCTGGAAACTTCATTCCAGTCAACCACGAGATCTCCAGCGACGCGTACGACTGCGCGCGCACGCTGCACAGCGTTTCATCGAGCGTGGCGGCCGCGTTGTACGCGGGCACGATGACGGTGACGAGGTCTTCTGGGTGGGGCGTCATGGCATACGGTGTCGGCAACTGGCTTGCGCTCGACGCAAGCGACCGCGCCTATTGGAACGCATGCAAACCAGTTCGCCAACTCGCAGTCAAGGACACTCCCATTGGTGAACTCGTCGAGTTCGACTACAAGGGTCGGCTACCACTTGAGCCACGAATGAAAGCACCCGAGGCCCCGCGCTCCGCACGCTGGTTCGCGCCCGACGACTTCCGCTCCTTCGGCCACCGCTCGCGCGTGCTGCAGATGGGCTATGCGCACGAAGACTGGGTCGGCAAGCCGGTGATCGCCATCGTCAACACCTGGAGCGACGCCAACCAGTGCCACTCGCACTTCAAGCAGCGCGTCGATGACGTCAAGCGCGGCGTCTTGCAGGCCGGCGGATTCCCGCTCGAGCTGCCGGCGATCAGCTGTCAGCGAGTCGCTGGTCAAGCCGACGACCATGCTCTACCGCAACTTCCTCGCCATGGAAACCGAAGAGCTGCTGCGCTCGCATCCGGTCGATGGCGCGGTGCTGATGGGCGGCTGCGACAAGACGACGCCGGGCTTGACGATGGGCGCGCTGTCGATGGGCCTGCCGTTCATCTACCTGCCGGCCGGCCCGATGCTGCGCGGCAACTGGCGCGGCAACGTGCTCGGCTCGGGCAGCGACGCCTTCAAGTACTGGGACGAACGGCGTGCCGGACGCTTGAGCGACCAGGCGTGGCTCGAAATGGAAGCCGGCATCGCACGCAGCCACGGCACCTGCATGACGATGGGCACCGCGGCCACGATGATGGGCATCGCCGAAGCCGTCGGCCTGACGCTGCCGGGCGCGTCATCGATTCCCGCGGCGGATGCGAACCACATCCGCATGAGCGCCGAATGCGGCCGCCGCATCGTCGCCATGGTCGAGCAAGACCTGACCCCCGCCAAGCTGCTCACGCGCGCCAACTTCGACAACGGCATCGCCTGTGCGATGGCGATGGGCTGCTCGACCAACGCCATCATTCACCTGATCGCGATGAGCCGCCGCGCCGGCCACCCGGTGACGCTCGATGACTTCGATGCGGCGAGCCGCAAGGTGCCGGTGATCGCCAACATCCGGCCCAGCGGCGACACCTACCTGATGGAAGACTTCTTCTACGCCGGCGGCCTGCCGGCGTTGCTGAAGCGCATCGAAGGCCATCTGAACACCGGTGCGCGCACCGTCAACGGCAAGACGATCGGCGAGAACATCGTCGGCGCCGAAGTTTTCAACGACGACGTGATCCGCCCACTCGCCAACCCGATCTACGCCGAAGGCGCCCTCGCCGTGCTGCGCGGCAACCTGGCACCCGACGGCGTGGTCATCAAGCCCAGCGCCTGCGCGCCGCACCTGCTGCAACACACCGGCCGCGCGCTGGTGTTCGACGACTACCCTTCTTTGAAACGTGCCGTCGATGATCCGGACCTCGACGTCACGGGCGACGACATCCTCGTGCTGCGCAACGCCGGCCCCAAAGGCGCCGGCATGCCCGAGTGGGGGATGCTGCCGATCCCGACCAAGCTCTTGAAGCAAGGTGTGAAGGACATGCTGCGCCTGTCCGACGCGCGCATGAGCGGCACCAGCTACGGCGGCTGTCTGCTGCACTGCTCGCCGGAGGCGGCCGTCGGTGGCCCGCTGGCGCTGGTGCAGACGGGCGACACGATCAGCGTCGATGTACCGGCGCGGCGCATCCACCTCGACATCAGCGACGACGAACTCGCGCGCCGCAAAGCCGCGTGGGCTCCGCCGCCCGCGCTGTACGAGCGCGGCTACGGCTGGATGTTCAGCCGCCACATCCTGCAGGCCAACGACGGCTGCGACTTCGATTTTCTCGAAACGGCATTCGGCGCGGCCGTGCCGGAACCCGTCATCTACTGAAGAGAGACCACACCATGACCACACGCCGCCTCGTCATCGCCTCCAGCGCTGCTTTCATCGCGCTGCCGTCGCTGGCCGCCACCTGGCCCGACAAACCGCTGAAGATCATCGTGCCCTTCCCGCCCGGCGGCACGTCGGACGTGATCGCGCGCCTGATCAGCGGGCCCCTGGGCGAGATGCTCAAGGCCACCGTCGTCGTCGAGAACAAGGCCGGCGCCAACGGCGCCATCGGCGCGGCGGCGGTGGCGCAGAGCACCGACGAGCACAGCATGCTGCTGTCGGACATGAGCTCGCTGGCGATCAACGCGGTGATGGACAAGGCCCTGCCCTACAAGCCGGCGCAGCTGTCGGGCGCGACGATGCTCGCCTACTCGCCGCACCTGCTGTGCACGCACCCGTCGGTGCCGGCGAACAACGTGCGCGAACTGGCCGAGCTGTCGCGCAAGAAGTCGATCAACATCGCCTCGTCGGGCATCGGCTCGGCCAACCACCTCGGCGCGGTGGAGATTGCGCTGGCCGCCGGCATGAAGTTCGTGCACGTGCCGTTCAAGGGCGGCGCGCAGAGCATCGCCGACGTGGCCGCCGGCAACACGCAGTTGGTGTTGAACGGCATGCTGGCCACGCTGCCGCTGGTGCAAGGCGGGCGCCTGAAGCTGCTCGGCATTTCGAAACGCACGCGCATGGCCTTGCTGCCCGATGCGCCGACGATCGCCGAGCAGGGCGTGAAGGACTTCGAGAGCGGCACCTACCAGGGCATCGCCATTCCGAGCACGATGAACAAGGCCGTCGCCGAGAAACTCGCCGCGGCGCTGGTGGCCGTGATCCGCATGCCCGACATCCGCGCCAAGCTCGCGGCGGCGGGTGCCGAGGTGATGACCTCGACGCCGAAGGAGACCAGCGAGTTCCTGGCCAAAGAAGGCAAGCGCTGGAGCGAGTTGATCGCGCGCGCCGGCAACCAGCTCGAAGGCAATGCCTGATGGGCCCACCCCCGGAGCGGCTTCGCCGCTGCCCCCTCGAGGGGGCAACCCCAGCGGCCCGGCAGAGCCGGATCCGCGGGGTTCGCTTGGTTTGCTGACACTCATAGACCATGCCATCGATCAGCCAGCTCGAACGGTTCGCAGCTGACCTCTTCACCGCTGTCGGCATGGAGGCTGGCAAGGCGAAGACGATGGCCGAGCTGCTCGTGCTCACCGACGCGATCGGCCGCCGCACGCACGGCCTGGCGATGCTGCCGCTGTACCTGGCCGAAATCGCCAAGGGCACGATGACCGTGAGCGGCGAGCCCGAGGTCGTCAGCGAACGCGGCGTCGTTGCGCTGTGGGACGGCGGCTACCGGCCCGGCCAGTGGACGGTGGCGCGCGCGATCGACTGGGCGCTGCCGCGCGCCGCCGAGCAAGGCATCGCCGCGGTGACGATCCGCCGCAGCCACCACATCGGCTGCCTGGCTGCGCTCGCCCTGCGCGCGGTGGACAAGGGCTTCGTCGCGATGATCTTCAACTCCGACCCCGCGGGTGCGCGCGTCGCGCCCTACGGCGGCTGCGAAGCGCTGTTCACGCCCGACCCGTTCGCCATCGGCTACCCCGGAACGCCGAACCCGGTGCTGGTGGACATCTGCGCATCGATCACGACAACGTCGATGACGCGGCAGAAGGTCGCCGAAGGCGTGCCGTTCGACCAGCCGTGGCTGCTCGATCACGAAGGCCGCCCGACCACCGACCCGCGCGTGCTCGAACACAGCACACCGCGCGGCTCGCTGCAATTGATCGGTGGCCTCGACCATGGCCACAAGGGCTTCGGCCTGGCGCTGATGGTCGAAGCGTTGTCGCAGGGTCTGGCCGGGCACGGCCGGCTCGATGCGCCCAAGCGCTGGGGCGGCAACACCTTCGTGCAGGTCATCGACCCGGCGCTGTTCGCCGGCCGCGACGCCTTTGCGCAGCAGATGGATCACTTCGCAGCGCGCTGCCGCGCCAACAAGCCGATCGATCCGTCGCAGCCGGTGCGCATGCCGGGCGACTCGGCGGCACGCAGCGTTGCCAGCGCGCGCCTAAGCGGCATCGCCTACGACGACGCGACATGGCGCGCGCTCGCCGCCTGCGCACGCGAGCACGGCATCGAACTTCCCGAGGAGACCACACGATGAAGGCCACGACCCGCGACAAGCTGATGAAGGTCAGCACCGCCACGCTGTGCACCGCGTTGTTCAAACGCGGCCTGACGCGCCAATTCATCCAGGGCGCGCTGCCGCTCAACCCCGCGCTGCCCAACATGGTCGGCGAGGCCTTCACGCTGCGCTACATGCCGGCACGCGAAGACCTGAACACCATCGACGTGTTCAAGAACCGCGAGCATCCGCAGAGAAAGGCGGTCGAAGACTGCCCGCCCGGTGCCGTGCTGGTGATCGACAGCCGCAAGGACGCGCGCGCCGCGTCCGCCGGCGGCATCCTCGTCACACGGCTGATGAAGCGCGGCGTGGCCGGTGTCGTCACTGACGGCGGCTTTCGCGACAGCCCCGAGATCGCCAAGCTGTCGATGCCCGCCTACCACGCACGGCCGAGCGCGCCGACCAACCTGACGCTGCACCAGGCGATCGACATCAACGTGCCGATCGGCTGCGGCGACGCGCCGGTGTTCCCCGGCGACGTGATCGTCGGCGACGCCGAAGGCGCGGTCGTGCTGCCGGCGCACCTGGCCGACGAACTGGCCGATGAAGCGACAGAGATGACCGCGTTCGAAGACTTCGTGCAGGAGCGTGTGCTGGCCGGTCAGTCGATCCTCGGCCTGTACCCGCCGACCGACGAGGCGAACAAGACCGCGTTCGAGGCCTGGCGCAAGGCCCGCGGCCGATGAACATCCGCGCGCTCATCTTCGACGTCTTCGGCACGCTGGTCGATTGGCGCAGCGGCGTCGCGCGCGAGCTGCGTTTGCACCTTCGCCTCGGCGCCGAAGAAGCCGACGCGCTCGCCGATGCCTGGCGCGACGAATACCAGCCGGCGATGGAAGCCGTGCGCGCCGGCCGCATCGGTTTCTGCAAGCTCGACGTCCTGCACCGGCGCAATCTCGACATCGTGCTCGACCGCTTCGGCCACGATGCCGACGACGCGACGCGGCGACAACTCAACCTCGCCTGGCACCGCCTCGACGCCTGGCCCGACGTGACACCCGCATTGCACAGGCTGCGCCAGCGCTTCCTGCTCGCGCCCTGCTCCAACGGCAACATCTCGCTGATGGCCGATCTGGCGCGGCGCAACGCCTGGCACTGGGACGCGATCCTCGGCGCCGAGATCGCGCGCGACTACAAGCCCAAGCCCGAGGTCTATCTTGCCGCGTGTGCTGCGTTCGATTGCGCGCCGCATGAAGTGCTGATGGTCGCCGCGCACTCTTCCGACCTCGAAGCCGCCGCGCGCGTGGGCTTGCGCACGGCACACATCGCGCGGCCGAACGAACATGGGCCGGGCTGCGGCGAGACGAAGTCGTCAGTGCCGGTGGACTTCAGCGCTGCCGACCTGGGCGCGTTGGCCGACCGGCTGAAGTAGTCGAGGCGCGTCCGACATTGTGTTGCAGTGCACTACACTGCAACACAACTCGACTTTCGGAGCGGCCACCATGCAAAACGCCATCAAAGACGGACAGGTCAGCCTGCGTCTGCCGCTCGACATGAAGGAGCAAATGGAAAGCTATGCCCGACTCACCGGACGCAACAAGAGCCATGTGGTGATGGAAGCGGTGGGCGAGTACCTCGCCTGGCGGGTGCCGCAGATCGAAGACTTGCAGGCCGCCATCCGCGCCGCCGATGCCGGCCAGTTCGCCACCAACGCCGAGGTCGATGCCGTGTTTGCGCGCTACGCCAAAGTCTCGCTGGTCCGTGCCACGGCACGCAAAGCGCCGGCCAAGGCGAAGACCGTTCCTCGCCGCGCTCGGTGATGGCACCGGCCTATCGGCTGCGCTGGTCGCGCCGGGCTCTGGCCGATCTCGATCGCATCGCTCGGCGCATTGCCGCCGACAAGCCGCTGGCCGCTGTTGAGTTCGCTGCTGCCGTGCGCACGAGCGTCCAGCGCCTCAGCGCATTCCCGCTGCTCGGCCGCGCGGGCGCCCTGGCCGACACGCGCGAACTCGTCGTGCACCGCAACTACCTCGTCACCTATCGCGTGCAGGGCGACGAAGTGCAGGTGCTGCAGGTCTGGCACGTGGCACGCAACCGGCCGCGCGCCGAGGCACGCTGAATCAATATCAGCGCAAACACGTGGCGGCGGGGTCTCATGAGCCGGTACACGAGCCAAACTGCGATGATTGTGGCCATCGCAGCCCGAGCGCAGGCGACAGGCCCGTCACGCCGCCGCGTACTTGCTTTGTTGGGCGCGGGCGCGCTTGCCGGCTGCACGACGCGCAGCCAAGTCGGCATCACGAGCCACATCAACTTCGCGCCGCCGCCGGCCAGCGATCCGGAGCCGTTGTTCCAGGGCACGCCGGCCGCCGCTGCAGCCCTGGCGCGCGGCGGCTACGTGATCTACCTGCGCCACGGCCGCACGCTGTACGACCAGATCGAGATGGAGCGCACGAACCGCAACAACGGCAGCTTCGATATCGCGAAGTGCGAGACGCAGCGCGCGCTGTCAGACGTTGGCCGCGCCGAGCTGAAGAAAGCCGGCGAGCAGTTTCGTCTGGCGCGCATTCCGCTCGACGGCGTCTTCAGCAGCCGCTACTGCCGCGCCATCGAGCAACCATTTCATGATGGCCCACGGCGGCATCTTCTGGGAGGCCATCGGCTTCTCGGTGCAGGAAGCGCATGCCGTGGTGCTCGACCCGACGAACCTGCGGGTCATCGTCGCCCGCATCACGCCCGAGGAGTGGGGCAGCATCGCCTGGCTGCGGCCGCAGTGCCGCACGCTCAGGCCAGCGCTTCCTGACGCGCGCGCCGCCGCGGAGCTGCACTCTTCGCCCGAACAGCAGGCAGGCCACCGAGAAAGATCTGCACCACCATCGGCGCCAGCCCGGCATGGGTCATCGGCCCGCCGGGTTTCAACCAGGTGAAGGTCCAGTTGATCATGCCGAAGAGCAGCATCGCCAGCGGTGTGGCCTGCGTTTTCAGATCGGTGCGCACGCGGGCAATCGTGTTGGCGAACGCGGCGACGACGCGGCGCTGCGCGGCTTCGACTTCGTGGCGTTCGTCGTCGCCCAAAAACTTCACGTCCTCCGTCAACACGCGGTGCTCGTGCTGCGCACCGGCATAGGCAGCCATGAAGCGTTCGATCAGCGCCTGCAGCTCCTGCGCTGGCGCGAGGCGCTGCGATTTGACTTCCTGCACCAGCGCTTCGAGCCGCTGCACATGCACCAGCGTTATCTGCGCCAGCAGCGAACGCTTGTCGCGGTAGTAGTGATAGAGCGTCGCCTTGCTGACGGCGCTGGCCGCGGCAACGTCGTTCATCGTCGCCGCAGAGAAGCCCTTGCGCGCGAACAGCTCGGCGGCTTGCGCCAGGATCAGTGCGCTCTGATCTTGATAGGTTGACGCGCGGCTTCGAGCCATCAGCGGTCGTCGAACGACAGCACCACGCGCTCGGTCAGCGGATGCGATTGGCACGTGAGCACGAAGCCCGCCGCCACCTCGGCCTTGTCGAGCGCGAAGTTGCGTGTCATGCGCACCTGGCCTTCGACGAGCTTGGCGCGGCAGGTGCCGCAGACGCCGGAGGTGCACGAGAACGGCACTTCGAGGCCGGCGGTGGAGGCGGCGTCGAGGATGCTCGGATCGTCTTTCGAGAAATCGAACTCGCGCTTCAGGCCGTCGCGGATGATGACAATGCGCGAGCGCTCGGCGTCGCCGGGTTTGGCTTCATGCTCGACGGCACCGACAGCCTGGCCCGCCTGCGCTGCGCTCGGTGCGACGCCGAAGCGCTCGATGTGGATGCGCTCTTCGCCGACGCCGGCCGCCAGCAGCGCCGCCTCGGCCTCGTCGTTCATCTGGTACGGGCCGCAGACGAAGACATGATCGATGTGCGGCGCATCGACCAGCCGCGTCATGAACTCGCCCAGCTTGTCGCGGTTCATCACGCCCGAGTTCAGCGGCAGCTCGGTGTCTTCGCCGCTGAACACATGGTGCATCGACAGCCGTGCCATATAGCGGTTCTTCAGGTCTTCGAGTTCTTCCTTGAACATCGTCGACTTGGCGGCGCGGTTGGCGTAGATCAGCGTGAAGCGCGCCAGCGGTTCGCGGCCGAGCACCGTCTTCATGATCGACAGGATCGGCGTGATGCCGCTGCCACCGGCCACGCCGAGGTAGTGGCGGCGTGCTGCGGGATCGAGCGGCACGAAGAAGCGGCCCTGCGGCGGCATCACCTGCACCGCGTCACCGGGCTGCAGGCGCTGGTTGATCCAGTTCGAAAACACGCCGCCGGCGACCTTGCGCACTGCCACGCGCAATTCGCCATCGTCGATGCCGGCGCAGATGGAGTACGAGCGGCGCAGGTCGGCGCCATCGACTTCGGTGCGCAGCGTCAGGTACTGGCCTTGATTGAACGCAAACACATCGCGCAGCTCGGGCGGCACGTCGAAGGAAACGATCACCGCTTCTTCGGTGTCGGGCTCGATGCGGCGCACGCGCAGGGGGTGGAACAGGGCGGAGGCACTCATCGCGCCTGCCCGGCCGCCCGAAGGGCGCGATGCTCCCCCTCGGGGGGCAGCGAACGAAGAGAGCGTGGGGGCTTCATAAAGGTTTGAAGTGCTCGAAGGGTTCGCGGCAATCGAGGCAGCGGTACAGCGCCTTGCACGCCGTCGCGCCGAAGGCCGACAAGCGCTCGGTGCGTGCGCTGTTGCAGCGCGGACAGGGGACGCGGCGCACGATGTGGACCGTCTGTTCACCCACGAGATGCCCCGGCGGCGCAATGCCGTATTCGCGCAGCTTGCGCTTGCCGTCGTCGCTGATCCAGTCCGTCGTCCACGCCGGCGCCCAGCGTGTCTTGATGCGCACGGGGCCGAGCGGCTGCAGCGCAGCGATCACCGCGGCTTCGATCGCTTCAGTAGCCGGGCAGCCGCTGTAGGTCGGCGTCAGCGTGACTTCGAGCGCGCCGTCACCGGCTTCGATCACACCGCGCACGATGCCGAGATCGAGCACCGAGAGCACCGGCACTTCGGGGTCGAGCACGTCGGCGAGCGCGCGCCACGCGGCGTCGGTGCGAAAGGCCAGTGCTGCGTCACTCACCACACACCTCCGGGAAACGCGCGGTGCAGATACTGCATCTCGGCCAGCAGCCGCCCCATGTGCTCGCTGTGCCGGCCGCGTTTGCCGTCGCTGCGAAACGCGCTGTCGGCGGGCAAGGCCATCGTGGCCTCTTGCAGCACGGCCGACACGTCGGCGCGCCAGGCTTCTTCGATCGCGCTCCACGCCGGGCCAAGACCACGCGCCTGCGCATCGCGGTCGGTGTCGTCGGCGTCGAACAACTCGGCGCAGTACGGCCACACGCGTTCGAGCGCGGCCGCCATGCGACGCGAAGACTCTTGCGTGCCATCGCCCAAGCGCACCACCCAATCCGCCGCATGCTCGCGGTGATAGCGCGCTTCCTTCACCGCCTTGCCGGCGATCGCGGCCAACTGCTCGTCACTCGACGCGCCGAGGCGCTGCCACATCAGCAGCGCCCACGACGAGAGCACGAAGTTGCGCAGCGTCGTGAAGGCGAAGTCACCGTTCGGCAACTCCGCCAGCGTGACGTTCAAGAACTCGCGTTCCTCGCGCAGGTACGCGAGCTTGTCTTCATCACCGACATGCGACAGCAACGCCCTCGCCTGGCCGAGCAGGTCGAGCGCGGTGTTGGCCAGCGCGATGTCTTCTTCGAGCACCGGCGCGTGGCCGCACCACTCCGAGAGGCGGTGCGACCAGATCAGGCAGGTGTCTGCCAGCCGCAGGATGTACTGGTCGGCGGGGCCTGCCCGGCCGCCCGAAAGGCCCTGCGCGCCCCCTTGGGGGGCAGCGAACGAAGTGAGCGTGGGGGTTGTCATGACGTCACATGTGGTTCACGGACTCGGGCAACTCGTAGAACGTCGGATGCCGATAGACCTTGTCGGCCATCGGATCGAAGTACATGTCCTTGTCGGCCGGGTCGCTGGCGATGATCTGGTCGCTGCGCACGACCCAGATGCTCGTGCCCTCTTGCCGGCGCGTGTACACGTCGCGCGCCAGCTGGATCGCTGCCTTGTCATCGGGCGCGTGCAGGCTGCCGCAATGCTTGTGGTCGAGGCCGGCCTTGCTGCGCACGAAGACTTCCCACAGCGGCCACTCCTGGTTCGTGCTCATGCTGCTTTCTCCTTCATCGCGCGCTTGCGTTCGTGAACGAGCGCTGCGTCTCGCACCCACGCGCCCTCTTCCCACGCATTCACGCGTGCCGCCAAGCGTTCGCGATTGCATGGCCCGTCGCCACCGACGACGCGCCAGAACTCGCTCCAGTCGATCGCGCCGAAGTCGTGCTGACCGCGCGCTTCGTTCCACTTCAAGTCAGGGTCCGGCAGCGTCACGCCGAGCACCTTGGCCTGATCGACGCCCGCATCGACGAACTTCTGCCGCAGCTCGTCGTTGCTGTTGCGCTTGATGCCCCAGCGCATCGACTGCTCGCTGTGCGTGCTCTCGCCATCAGGCGGGCCGAACATCATCAGGCTCGGCCACCACCAGCGGTTCACCGCGTCCTGCACCATGTCCTTCTGCGCGGGCGTGCCCTTGCTCATCATCGTCAGCAGCGACTCGTAGCCTTGACGTTGGTGGAAGCTCTCCTCGCGGCAGATGCGCACCATCGCCCGCGCATACGGCGCATACGAGCAGCGGCACAGCGGCACCTGGTTCATGATCGCTGCGCCATCGACCAGCCAGCCGACGACGCCGACATCGGCCCAGGTCAGCGTCGGGTAGTTGAAGATCGAGCTGTACTTGGCCTTGCCACTGTGCAGTGCAGCGAGCAGCTGATCGCGCGAGGTGCCGAGCGTTTCGGCCGCGGCATACAGGTACAGACCGTGGCCGCCTTCGTCCTGCACCTTGGCCAGCAGGATCGCCTTGCGCTTCAACGTCGGCGCGCGCGTGATCCAGTTGCCCTCGGGCAGCATGCCGACGATCTCGCTGTGCGCATGCTGGCTGATCTGCCGCACGAGGGTCTTGCGGTAATGCTCGGGCATCCAGTCCTTGGCTTCGATGAAGTCGCCGGCGTCGATGCGGGCATCGAAGCGCTGCTGCAATGCGGCGTCTTCGAGCGCGCTGCGCTCTTCCTTCGGCATCGTGTCCATGGCTTGCGTGTACATCTCGAACTCCTTACTTGGGTCTTTTGTCGATCACGCGGCGGGCTTTACCCACCAGCGTGCGTTCGATCGATTCCGGCGCGCCGACACTCACCGTCGCGCTGACGCCGATCAGCGTCTTGATGCGTTCGCGCAGCGCGTTCGACACCGCCGTGCGGTCGCCTTGCGCATGCGTGGGCAGCAACTCGCACAGCACCTGCAGCTCGTCGAGCAGGCCTTGCCGCGTGACGACGAGTTGGTACTGGCCGCCGAGCTGACCGTGCTGCAGCACCAGCTCCTCGATCTGCGTCGGAAAGACGTTGACGCCGCGGATGATCAGCATGTCGTCGCTGCGACCGACGATCTTGCCCATGCGGCGCATGCTGCGCGCGGTCGGCGGCAAGAGGCGCGTCAGGTCGCGCGTGCGGTAGCGGATGACGGGCAGCGCTTCCTTGGTCAACGTCGTGAAGACGAGTTCGCCCTCGCTGCCTTCGGGCAACACCTCACCCGTTTCGGGATCGATGATCTCCGGATAGAAATGGTCTTCCCAGATCACCGGCCCATCTTTGGTCTCGATGCACTCGTTGGCCACGCCCGGGCCCATGACTTCACTCAAGCCATAGATATCGACTGCGTCGATGCCGGCGCGCACCTCGATGTCGTGCCGCATCGCCTCGGTCCAAGGCTCGGCGCCGAAGATGCCGACCTTGACGCTCATCGATTTCGGGTCGATCCCCTGGCGCTCGAACTCCTCGATGATCACCTGCATGTAGCTCGGGGTGACCATGATGATGTCGGGCTCGAAGTCGCGGATCAGTTGCACCTGCTTCTCGGTCTGGCCACCGCTCATCGGGATCACCGTGCAGCCCAGTCGCTCGGCACCGTAGTGCGCGCCGAGGCCGCCGGTGAACAGGCCGTAGCCGTAGGCCACATGCACGATATCGCCGGCGCGTCCACCGGAAGCGCGGATGGAACGCGCCACCAGGTCGGCCCAGGTGTCGATGTCACGCTGCGTGTAGCCCACCACGGTCGGCTTGCCCGTGGTGCCCGACGAGGCGTGCACACGCACCACCTGCTGGCGCGGCACGGCGAACATGCCGAACGGATAGTTGGCGCGCAGGTCGGCCTTGGCGGTGAACGGAAACTTCGACAGATCGGCGATCGTCTTGCAGTCCGACGGATGCACACCCTTGGCGTCGAACGCTTTTCTGTAGTGCGGCACGTTGTCGTAAGCGTGCTTCAAGGTCCACTGCAGGCGCTGCAACTGCAAGGCCTGCAACTCGTCGCGGCTGGCGCGCTCGATCGGCTCCAGCTCGTGGGCTTCAGGAAGCTTCTTCACGGCTGCTTTCCTATCGGCAGGCCTTCGACGAGCGGCTTGCCTTTCATGGTGTACGAGCGGCCGCGAAAGGCCGCGATCTGCTCGCCCTGCTGGTTGGTGACGACGATGTCGTACACGCCGGTGCGCCCGCCCCTGCTGAATTCGGTGGCCGACGCGCTCAGCACGTCACCGAGGCGCGCGCCGCTCATCAAGTGGATGTCGAAGCCGCTGGCCACCGTGACCTCGTTGTAGGCATTGCATGCATAGGCAAAGGCGCTGTCGGCCAGCGTGGCGATGAGGCCGCCGTGGCACAGGTCGTGGCCGTTCAACATGTCTTCGCGCACGGTCATCTCAAGCGTCGCCGTGCCGGGGCCGACGGCGATGACCTGCATGCCGAGCGCTTTGCAGGCGCGGTCGCTGCGCCACATCGCATCGCGCGAGGCTTCGGCGGTTCGCTGCGCGCTCATCGTCATCGGTCCTTGAACACCGGCGCGCGCTTGGCCAGGAACGCCGCGACGCCTTCCTCGCTGTCATGCGCGCGCGCCAACTCGCGCTGCGTATTCGCCTCGTTGGTGATCGCATCGACGAACTCCAGCGCCAGCGCGCTGTCGAGCGCACGCCGCGTCTCGGCCAGCGCGCGCGATGGCAGCGCGGCGAGCTTGTTGGCCAGCGCCAGTGCTTCGTCCATCAGCAGCGCGTCATCGACACAGCGCCAGATCAGGCCGAAACGCTCGGCCTCTTCGGCCGGCAGCTTGTCGCCGGTCATCGCCAGGCCGAGCGCGCGGGCGCGGCCGACCAGGCGCGGCAGCAGCCAGGTGCCGCCGCAATCCGGGATCAGGCCGATCTTGATGAAGGCCTGGACGAAGCTCGCGCCGCGCGCCGCGATGACGAAGTCGCAGCACAGCGCGAAGTTGGCGCCGGCGCCGGCTGCCACGCCGTTGACCGCCGCGATCACCGGAATCGGCATCGTGCGCACGCGCACCGCCAGCGGACGGATGAAGCGCTCGATGCCGGCGCCGACGTCGCCGGTGCCGAGCATCGCCGGGTCGTTCAGGTCTTGTCCCGCGCAAAAGCCGCGGCCGGCGCCGGTGATGACGACGGCGCGCACGGCGGCGTCCGCGGCGGCGTCATCGAGCAGCCGCGGCAAGGTCTCGTAGATCTCGGCGGTGAAGCTGTTCAGCGCCGCGGGGCGGTTCAACGTCAGCACGCGCACGGCGCCGTGCGTGGCGACGAGCAGCGTCGAGGTGTCATCGGACATCGTTGTCATCCATTCATTGACCGACCGGTCGGTCGATCATACGATGCAGCCCCTGTTTGTCGTCAAGCCGAAAACCCCATGCCCTGCTATTCGATCGACGGTCTCATACCCGTGGTGGACGCGAGCGCGCATGTGCACCCCGCCGCGGTGCTGATCGGCGACGTGTGGATTGGTCCCGGCGTCTACGTCGGCCCCTGCGCCAGCCTGCGCGGCGACTTCGGCCGCCTCGTGCTGGAAGCCGGCAGCAACGTGCAGGACAACTGCACGCTGCACGGCTTTCCCGGCGCCGACACCGTGGTCGAGGCCGACGGCCACATCGGCCACGGCGCCGTGCTGCATGGCTGCATCGTGCGCCGCGGCGCGCTGATCGGCATGAACGCGGTGGTGATGGACGAAGCAGAGATCGGCGAACAGTCGATCGTTGCTGCCAGCGCCTTCGTGCGCGCCGGCATGAAGGTGCCGCCGCGTGTGCTCGTCGCCGGCGTACCAGGCAAGGTGATCCGCGAACTGAGCGATCAGGAAATCGCGTGGAAGCACGACGGCACGCTGACCTATCAGGCGCTCGTGCAGCGCTGCCATGACTCGCTGCGCGAGGTGGCGCCGCTGGCGAGCGACAACCGCGCGCGGCGGCGCTTGACCGAGGCTGACTTTGCAGCGGGCGTGAAGCCGCTGGTGGCGACGAAACGTTGACGCGTCAGCGCTCGAACACCGCTGCGCGCCGGTTCCACTGAAGTTTCGCTGAGAAACGCCGTCCAGAGGCCGCGGCTCGACCGGCCCTCGACGCGCTGCAGAATCGCAGCTCGATGCATTTGCGAGAACAGATCGGATTCGCGCCCCGTTGGGCTTGCTGCTTGCATCACAGGCAGCCGCTGCGGGCCTGGACCGGACGCCGCACGTTCCACTCATGACGCCGCTCGAACTGGTTCAATCCAAGCGCCAACACGCCGCACGCCTCGCGAATCAGCGCGGCGCCGACGGCGAACAGGTCGCACTCGCAGAAATGGAGCACTGGATGCCGCGCCCATCAGGCGCAGGCTTGAAGGTCTTGCTCAACGAACTTCGAACCGAGGGCAAGGTCATCAAGAGCACGAGTTTCGACGCGATCCACATTCCTGGCGTCGCCAACATCGACTTCGCCGACGCCGATGCCGTTCGCGCTGCGCTGCCCGAAATGACTTTCATCGAGATCAAGAGTGCGAGTCAAAGCCGCGTGAAGCTCGGTTTCGCTGGATTCTTCTTCGCACTGACCGAGGGAGAAATCGCTGCGGCCGAGGTGATGGGGTCAAAGCACCGCGTTGCCCTCTACAACAAACTCACCGGCGAGCTTGTGCTTTCCTCGGTGCAGGAGATCATCGCGCGCGCGAGGTCATTGAACTGGCAGTTGTCTGTACAGCTGTAAACGCTCGATCGAGGCGCAACCGTGTGTCGCGACGCGCCGGTCCTCGCTATCGCGGCGCAAACACCCGGTCCAGGATCGCTTCATGCGGGTACGCCGCGCCGGGGTCGACCTTGCGCCGCTGCGTCCGGTCGCACGGCAGCGGCGCCGCATCGAGGTCGGCGTGGCGCTGGATGCCGTTGCGCGCGATGCCGCGTCGCTTCGTGATGTCGCGCAACAGCTCGACCAAGGCCGCCAGTTGAGGCTCGGTAAACGGGTCGCGCCCATCGCCGTCGTTGATCAACTCAATGGCGATCGAGCGGCCGCTGAAGCTGTACACGTGATGCGCCACCTGGTCTTCGGCCACGCTGGCCCGCAAGGTGCCGTCGCGGTCGATCATGTAGTGGATGCCGAGCACGGGATGCGCCTCGATCTGGCGCAGGTTGTCGTCGAGTGTGCCGGCCCGTACCCAGATCGGTTTGCCCGTCGCCAGGTCGCAGGTCGGCCCGCCCGTGGCATGGATGACGATCATGTCGATGCCTTGCGTGCGCGCACCGCCGACGCGTCGCGCGTGCGCGGCCGTCACGGCCAGCGCCACGAACAACAGCCCGATGAAGGCCGAAGGGCGATACATGCGGCGCGGCAGCGGCGCGCTGAAACCCCGTCAGCGTGAGCGCACGGGCTCGAGCACCGGCCGGCGGCTGCGGCCGTGCAGCGCAAGGCTGGCAAGCCCCGCCAACAACAAGGCCCAGGTTGACGGCTCGGGTACCGCGGCGGTCACCGCCGCGAACGTGGTCACGCCGCGGTCGATCGCAAAGCAGCTGTCGGGCAAGCTCGCC
Source organism: uncultured beta proteobacterium (assembly GCA_963732625.1). Classification (GTDB taxonomy): domain Bacteria; phylum Pseudomonadota; class Gammaproteobacteria; order Burkholderiales; family Burkholderiaceae_C; genus CADEEN01. Next base: position 265,934 of record CAVTAM010000004.1, read on the forward strand.
AGTTGCACCGGATTCAGGCAGCCCGAGGCAGGGTCGCTGCCGCCGTAGTTGTAGGCGTAGTTCAGCGCGTCGCCAATCGACGAGAGGGTGAATTCGACAAAGGTGTAGCCGAAGCGCGTGGCGCCACCGGAGCAGGCGCCGAATGGGTCGCTGCAGCCGCGCACGCTGCTGACGAAGGAGCCGTCGTAGCTCAGCAGGCCGAGCACGCCCAGCCCAGGCGGCAGGCCGGTGATGCTGGACGGCACCGGCCGCCCGAAGTCGATATTCCAGGAAACCGCGCGGACGCTCGCATCGCCCTCATCGTCGAAGACCAGCGTGCCGCTCTGATCGGGGCGGCTCTGCCAGTCGATCGTCCACTCGTAGGTGGTCAGCGTGGCTTGCGCCGACAGAGACAACAAGGCCAGAACAGCCGCCACGCAGAATCTCACCATGAACTCCCTCAACAGGTCGTTGTGTAGTCGCCAAAGCCTACGCAGCGGCGCGCGCGCAGCCCATTGGGGGAACTCCTCCCAGCGGTAACGCGGTGTGCTTTACAACGCACGCACCGCGTCAATCGCATCGAGCACCGCCTGCGGCGTCGCCGGCGCCCTCAGCTGCGGATCGATGCGATGCCCGCCCACGGCCGACACCGCATCGCGGATCGCCAGCAGCGCCGAAAACGGCAGCAGCAGCGGCGGCTCGCCGACGGCCTTGCTGCGGTGGATCGTGTCGGCCGGGTTCGGCGCGTCGAACAGCGCGGTGTTGAAGTGCGTCAAGGGCACGTCGTTAGCCGTCGGAATCTTGTACGTGCTCGGCGCATGCGTCAGCAGCGCGCCGCTCTTCGGGTGCCAGACCAGCTCTTCCATCGTCAGCCAGCCGTAGCCCTGGATGTAGGCGCCCTCGACCTGACCGATGTCGATCGCAGGGTTGAGCGAGGTGCCGGCGTCGTGCAGCAGGTCGGCGGCGAGCAGCTTGTGCTCTCCCGTGAGCGTGTCGACGACGACCTCGCTCACCGCCGCGCCATAGGCGAAGTAGAAGAACGGCTTGCCGGTCATCGTCTCGCGGTTCCACGACAGGCCGGGCGTGGCGTAGAAGCCGTCGCTCCACAACTGCACGCGGGCGACGTAGGCGGCTTGCACGAGGTCGGTGAACGGCACGCCGCTCAAACCGCGCGCGGCCGCAAACGCGTCGAGCCGCGTGCGGATCTTGCGCGCCGCGTCCTGCGCCGCCTTGCCGTTCAGGTCGGCGCCGGTCGAGGCTGCCGTCGCCGAGGTGTTGGCCACCTTCTGCGTGTCGGTCGCCGTGCAGCGCACGGATGACAAAGGAATGCCCAACTCGTGAGCCACCACCATCGCCACCTTGGTGTTCACACCCTGGCCCATCTCGGTGCCGCCGTGGTTCACCAGCACCGAGCCGTCGGTGTACACATGCACCAGAGCGCCGGCCTGGTTGAAATGGTTGACGTTGAACGAGATACCGAACTTCACGGGCGTGAAGGCGAGGCCGCGCTTCAACACCGGGCTCGTCGCATTGAAGGCCGTGATTTCGGCGCGGCGCTCGCGGTAGCGGCTGGTCTTCACCAACTGCGCCGTCAGCGGCTCGAGGATGTTGTCTTCCACCGTCTGCTGGTACGGCGTGATGTTGTTCGACTCGATGCCGTAGTAGTTGGCGCGCCGCACGTCGAGCGGGTCTTTGCCGAGGCGGCGCGCGATGCTGTCCAGGATGAACTCGATCGCGATCGCGCCCTGCGGCCCGCCGAAACCGCGAAACGCGGTGTTGCTCTGCGTGTTGGTGCGGGCGCAATAACCGTGCAGGCTCACGTTGGGCAGCCAGTACGCGTTGTCGAAGTGGCAGATCGCGCGCGTCATCACCGGCGGACTCAAGTCGGCGGAAAAACCGGCGTTGGCGATCAGGTCGATCTCGACGCCGAGCACGCGGCCTTCGTCGTCGTGGCCGACATCGAAGTCGTACTCGAAGCCGTGGCGGCGGCCGGTGATCATGAAGTCGTCGTCACGATCGGCGCGCAGCTTGACGGGACGGTTCAACTTCTTCGCGGCGAGTGCGGCCACGCACGCGAACAGCGCCGATTGCGATTCCTTGCCGCCGAAGCCTCCACCCATGCGCCGGCATAACACCTGCACCTGGTTGGCGTGCCAGCCGAGCATGTGCGCCACCAGGTGCTGCATCTCGGTGGGGTGCTGCGTCGAGCAGTGCACCAGCATCGTCTCGTCTTCGAGCGGAATCGCGTAGCTGATCTGGCCTTCGAGATAGAACTGCTCCTGGCCGCCGACCGACAGCGTGTCCTTGAAGCGGTGGGGTGCGGCGTCGAGCGCCGCCCGCACATCGCCGCGCGCCAGGTGCATCGGCGGCACGACATAGGCCTTGGCGGCATGGGCTTCGCGCGCGGTGAGCAGCGCCGGCAGTGGCTGGGTCGTGACGAACTCCTTGGCGCGCGCAGCGACGCGGCGGGCGACACGGCGGTCGGCGGCGATGACGGCGAACATCGGCTGGCCGAGGTAGTGCACCACGCCGTCGGCGAGGACCGGGTCGTCGCCGTGCACGATCGGGCCGACGTCGTTGACGCCGGGAATGTCGGCCGCGGTGTAGACCGCCGTCACGCCGGGTTCGGCGCGCAGGCGCAGGGTGTCGATCGCCACCAGCTTGCCGTGCGCGACGGGCGACAGCCCCAGCGCGGCATGCAAGGTGCCGGCCTGCTCACGGATGTCGTCGATGTAGGTCGCCTCGCCCGCAACATGCAGGTGCGCCGACTCGTGCGCGCGGTCGCGGCCGACTTGCGGCGAGGCTTCGACCATGAAGGCTTCGGCTTGTTTGTTCATGCGCTGATCTCCCGCGCAAACACAGAGGTCTGATGCGGCAACAGCGGTGCCTCGCGCCGCGTCTCCAGCCAGAAGCGGCGCAGCAGGTTCGCCGCAGCACGCTGGCGGTACGACGCGCTGGCGCGCAGGTCGGTGATTGGTGCGAAGTCGCGTGCGAGTGCTGCCGAGGCTGCACTGGCGGTGTTCTCGCTCCACGGCTGGCCGCGCATCGCCGCTTCGGCGTGTGCAGCGCGCTTGACCACCGCGGCCATGCCGCCGAACGCGAGGCGCGCCGCAGTGATCACGCCCAGTGCATCGAGCGTGATCGCCAGGCCGCACGACAGCCCGGAAATGTCGCTGTCGAAACGCTTCGACAGCTTGTAGGCGCGCAGCGTTGTGAAGTCCGGCGGCGGCACTTCGACAGCGCGCACGAACTCGCCCGGTTCGAGGGCGTTTTTCATGTAGTCGAGGTAGAAGGCGTCGAGCTTGATGCGCCGCTCGCGCGCGCCGCGTTGCAGCACGACGGTCGCGTCCAGCGCCATCAGCACCGGCGCGCCGTCACCGATCGGTGAGCCGTTGGCGAGGTTGCCGCCCATCGTGCCGGCGTGTCGCACCGGCGGCGACGCAAAGCGCAGCCACATCTCGGTGAGCTCCGGATGCTGCTTGGCGAGCGCGCCCCAGGCCGCTTCGAGCGTGACACCGGCGCCGATGCACAGCGTGCCGTCTGCCCGCGCCTCCATGCGCGACAACTCGGCCACTGCGGTCGTGGCGATCAGTACCGGCAGCGCCTTGTGCTGCTTGTTGACCCACAGGCCGATGTCGGTGCAGCCGGCGAGCAGCTTCGCTTCGGGCCAGGATTCGCGCAGCACAGCGAGCGATGCGGCCGTGCGCGGCACATAACAGCGCGCGCCCTGCGTATCGGTGTAGGCCAGCGGCGGATCGGCGGCGAGCTGACCCAACAGCCGCGCCGTGGCCGCATCGTCTTGCGCCACCGCGGGCAGCTCGAACATGCGCTGCCCGGCGTCGAGGATCGGCCGGTAGCCGGTGCAGCGGCACAGGTTGCCCGACAGGTCATCGGCGAGCTGCTGCCGTGATGGCGTGCTGCCGCCCGCGCGCTCGCGCTCGTACACATGCACCAGCGACATCACGAAGCCCGGCGTGCAGAAGCCGCATTGCGAACCGTGGCACTCGACCATCGCCTGCTGCGCCGGGTGCAGTGCATCGCCCTGCTTCACGTCTTCGACCGTGCGCATCGCCTTGCCGTCCAACATCGGCAGGAACTGGATGCAGGCGTTGACGGTTTTCCACTCCACGCCGGCTGGCACCTTCTCACCCACCAGCACGGTGCACGCACCGCAATCGCCCTCGGCGCAGCCCTCCTTGGTGCCAGAACAGCGCGCGTCCTCGCGCAGCCAGTCGAGCAGCGTGCGCGTGGTGTCGGCGCCCGTCACTTCGGTGATGCGGCCGCGATGGACAAAACGGATCGGCCGCTCGACGCAGCCTCCGTTGGCGGATGGAGTGGTGCCCTGGGACATACCCGAACCATACGCCGCAGCGTCGGGATGTCCATACGATAGGCTTTATTCCGTGTATGCGGGAGCACGTATGTCAGAGCCGCTGCGACTGGCCAAGATCGACCTCCATCTCGTGAGGGTCTTGCACACCGTGATCACCGAAGGCAGCGTCTCGCGCGCCGCACTCAAACTCGCCAGCACCCAGCCCGCCGTCAGCGCGCAACTCAAACGCCTGCGCGCGCTCACCGGCGACGCGCTGCTCGTGCGCTCGGGCAGCGGCCTGGCGGCCACGGCCACCGCGCTGTCATTGGTGGAACCGGCGGCGACGATCCTGCGCGAGGCGCAGGCGATCTTCGGCGAGCGCCGCGCCTCGCGCGCCTTCGATGCTGCGACGACCGAGGCCACGTTCACGATCGCGGCCAGCGACTACCTCGACCCGCTGTTCCTGCCCGAGCTGGTGGCGCGCATTCAAGCCGGCGCGCCCAACGCGCGCATCGAGCTGCACCCGCTGTCGTCGGACTACGACTACCGCAAGAGCCTGGCCCGCGGCGAACTCGATCTGGTCATCGGCAACTGGCTCGAGCCGCCGGCCGAGCTGCACCTGGGCCGCCTGTTCACCGACGACATCGTCTGCCTGGTCGGCGAAGACCACCCCGCCACGCGCAGCCCGCGCGGCTGGAACGAAGCGCGCTACCTGGCGGCCGAGCATGTCGCGCCGACGCCGTTTGCGCCCGGCGTGCGCGGCTTCATCGACGAGCATCTGGCGGGGCTCGGCCTCACGCGCCACATCGTCGTGCGCAGCCCGCACTTCGGCCTGATCCCGTTGATGCTGGCGCAGACGCATCTGGTGCTGACGACCGGCCGGCTGTTCTGCTCGCGTTATGTCGATGCGCTGCCGGTGAAGATCATTCGCTGCCCGATCGACTTTCCGCCGCTGGCGTACTACCAACTCTGGCACGACGTGACGCATGCGAGTGCCGCCGGCCGCTGGCTGCGCGACCTCGTGCGTGACGTGGCGCGCACGCTCGCCAGCCACGCGCTGCCGGCGCGGCGGAGGACGACATGACTACCCAGCGCATTGCGATTCGCGGCGACCTGCTCGAAGTCACCGCCGACCCCGGCTTCGGCGGCACGCCATCGTCGAAAGTGCGCTTCGACGCCGACCATTGGCTGCTGATCGACGACGGCCGCATCGCCGGCCGCAGCGCGCGCGAACCCGATGCGAGCTGGACCAAGCACGACCACAAGGGCCGCCTGGTCACGCCGGGCTTCATCGACACCCATGTGCACAGCCCGCAGTTGCACGTCATCGCGAGCTACGGCGCGCAGTTGCTCGACTGGCTCACCACCTACACCTTCCCGGCCGAGATGCGCTTTGCCGACCCCGCGGTCGCGGCGCAGGGCTCGGCGGATTTTCTCGATGCGCTGCTGGCGCATGGCACGACCTCGGCAGTGGTCTTCCCGACGGTGCACAAGACGTCCGTCGATGCCCTCTTCGAAGCGGCGAGCGCACGCGGCATGCGCATCGTCGCCGGCAAGGTGCTGATGGACCGCCACGCGCCCGACGGTCTGCGCGATGACGTGCTGCAAGCCGAGCGCGACTGCACCGACCTGATCGCGCGCTGGCACGGCCGTGAGCGCCTGGCTTATGCAGTCACGGTGCGCTTTGCGCCGACCAGCACGCCCCTGCAGCTCGACATGGCCGGGGCGATGCTGGCCGCGCACCCGGGCCTGTACATGCAGACCCACGTCGCCGAGAACCGCGACGAGGTGCGCTGGGTGGCCGAGCTGTTCCCACGCGCGCGCAGCTATCTCGACGTCTACCGCCAGCACGGCCTGCTCACCGAGCGCGCAGTGCTCGCGCATGGCATCTGGCTCGACGCCGACGACCGTGCGCTGCTCGCCAGCAGCGGCGCGCAGATCGCGCACTCGCCGAGCTCGAACCTGTTTCTCGGCAGCGGCCTGATGGCGTGGACGCAGCTGCAAGACGCCGGCGCGCATGTCACGTTGGCCAGCGACGTCGGCGGCGGCACGTCGCTGTCGATGCTGCGCACCATGGCCGACGCCTACCGCGTGCAGGCGCTGCAAGGCGTGCGCCTGACGGCGTGGAAGGCGCTCTACGCGGCCACGCGCGGCGCGGCGCGCGCGCTGCACCTCGAGCACGAGATCGGCAGCTTCGAGCCCGGCACGCTGGCCGACGTGACGGTGTGGGACTGGGCCGTGGGCGCAGTCGCCACGCAGCGCGATGCCGTGGCACGCGATCTGCATGAACGTGTGTTCGCCTGGATGACGCTCGGCGACGAGCGCAACCTGGCCGCGACCTGGGTCGCCGGCCGGGAGCTGTACCGCCGCCCCGGTGCTTGAACGCCGGGCCACATCGCATCTTCCGAAAGACCCGCATGAACACCGACGCCCTCACCTCCCCACCGGGCGGTTTTCTCGAACGCTACTTCAAGCTCACCGAGCACGGCACCACTGTGCGCACCGAGATGGTGGCCGGCCTGACGACCTTCCTGACGATGGCCTACATCATCTTCGTCAACCCTTCGATCCTCGGCGACGCCGGCATGCCCAAGGGCGCGGTCTTCGTCGCCACCTGCCTGATAGCAGCACTCGGCACGACGATCATGGGCCTGTACGCCAACTACCCGATCGCGCTGGCGCCCGGCATGGGCCTCAATGCCTACTTCGCCTACGTCGTCGTGCTCGGCATGGGCTACAAGTGGCAGGTCGCACTCGGTGCGGTCTTCGTCTCCGGCTGCCTGTTCCTGCTGGTGACGCTGACCGGATTGCGCGAGCAGATCATCAAAGGCATTCCGCATTCGCTGCGCGTCGCCATCACGGTCGGCATCGGCATGTTCCTGGCGATCATTGCGCTCAAGAGCGCCGGCATCGTCGCTGCGAGCAAGGCCACGTATGTGACGCTCGGCGATCTGCATCAGCCGTCGGTGGTGCTCGCGGCGATCGGCTTTTTCACCATCGTCGCTCTCGACAAACTCAAGGTGCGCGGCGCGATCCTGGTCGGCATCCTGCTCGTCACCGTGCTCTCGTTCTTCTTCGGCGGCAACACCTTCAACGGCGTGTTCTCGGCGCCGCCGTCGATCGAGCCGACATTCCTCAAGCTCGACATCGCCGGCGCGTTTTCGGTCGGCATCCTGAACGTCGTGCTGGTGTTCTTCTTGGTCGAGCTGTTCGACGCCACCGGCACGCTGATGGGCGTGGCCAAGCGCGCGGGGCTGCTCGTGCCGGGCAAGATGGACCGCATGAACAAAGCGCTGCTCGCCGACTCCGGCGCGATCTTCGCCGGCTCGCTGCTCGGCACGTCGAGCACCACCGCCTACATCGAAAGCGCCTCGGGCGTGCAGGCCGGCGGGCGCACCGGCCTGACCGCCGTCACCGTGGCGGTGCTGTTCCTGCTCTGCCTGTTCATCTCGCCGCTGGCCGGCTCGGTGCCCGCCTATGCCACCGCACCAGCGCTGTTGTTCGTCGCCTGCCTGATGCTGCGTGACCTGACGGAGCTGGAGTGGGACGACTCGACCGAAGTCATCCCGGCCGCGGTGACAGCGCTGATGATGCCCTTCACCTACTCGATCGCCAACGGCCTGGCCTTCGGCTTCATCACCTACGGTCTGCTGAAATTGCTGACCGGCAAGGCGCGCGAGGTGCACTACATGGTGTGGATCATCGGCCTGGTCTTTCTCTACAAGTTCATCTTCGTCGGCGGGCATTGAACATGGAGGCGTGAAGCGTGGAAGCACCGCGACTCGAACTGCAGCACATCAGCAAGCAGTACCCGGCCGTCAAGGCCAACGACGACGTGTCGCTGACGGTTCAACCGGGCGAGATCCACGCCCTCCTCGGCGAGAACGGCGCGGGCAAGAGCACGCTGATGAAGATCGTCTTCGGCGCGGTGCAGCCCGATGCGGGCAGCATCCTCATCGACGGCCAGACGGTCGCGATCCGCAACCCGCACGAGGCCAAGGCGCAGGGCATCGCGATGGTGTTCCAGCACTTCAGTCTGTTCGACACGCTGACTGCGGCCGAGAACGTCTGGCTTGGATTGGAGACCGGCGAAACCCTGGCGCAGGTCAGCGAGCGCATGCGCGCCAAGGCCGAGGTCTATGGCCTGCCGGTCGATCCGGCGCGGCCCGTGCACAGCCTGTCGGTGGGCGAGCGCCAGCGCGTCGAGATCATCCGCGCGCTGCTCGCCGAGCCGAAGATCCTGATCCTCGACGAGCCGACCTCGGTGCTGACGCCGCAGGCGGTGCAGACGCTGTTCGTGACGCTGCGCCAACTGGCACACGAAGGTTGCTCGATCCTCTACATCAGCCACAAGCTGGATGAGATCCGCGAGCTCTGCCACGCCTGCACGGTGATGCGCGGCGGCAAGGTCACCGGCGTCGTCGATCCGCGGCAAGAGAGCAATGCCTCGCTGTCGCGGCTGATGATCGGCGCCGAACCGCCGCGGTTGGTGCACCGTGAAGCCACGCTCGGTGGCGTGGCGCTCGAGTTGAAGAAGCTGTCGCTCGCGCCCGACAGCGCCTACGGCGTGGCGCTGCAAGGCCTGTCGCTGCAACTGCGCGCCGGCGAGGTGCTCGGCATTGCCGGCGTCTCGGGCAACGGCCAGCAGGAGTTGCTCGCCGCGCTGTCGGGCGAAGACCGCCGCTGCGCGGCCGGCACCCTGGCGCTGTTCGGCCAGGACATCGCGCGCATCGGCCCGGCCAAGCGGCGCGAACGCGGCCTGTACTTCGTTCCCGAAGAACGCCTGGGCCGCGGCGCGGTGCCGATGCAGTCGCTGGCGTCGAACACGCTGCTGACGCGGCGCGAATCGGTCAATGCCTTCGGCTGGATCGACGTCAAGGCCACGCATGCGCTGGCCACGCGATTGATCGAGCGCTTCAAGGTCAAGGCCGGCGGCTCCGACGCGCCGGCGAAGAGCCTGTCGGGCGGCAACCTGCAAAAGTTCATCGTCGGCCGCGAGATCGATGCGCAGCCCAAGGTGTTGATCGTCGCGCAGCCGACCTGGGGTGTCGACGTCGGCGCGGCGGCGCAGATCCGCGGCGAGCTGCTGGCGCTGCGCGATGCCGGCTGCGCGGTGCTCGTCATCAGCGAAGAACTCGACGAGCTGTTCGAGTTGAGTGATCGCCTGGTCGTCATCGCGCGCGGCCGGCTGTCGCCGCCGATCGCCACGCGCGACGCCACGGTGGAGCAGATCGGGCAGTGGATGGCCGGCCTGTTCGACGCGCCCACCCACCCGCCGGAAGCCGCGCATGCCGAGGCTTGAAGCGCGGCCGTCGCCGTCACGCACCTTCGTGCTGGCCTCGCCGCTGATCGCGATCGCGGTCACCATCGCCATCGGCGTGCTGCTGTTCGTGCTGCTCGGCAAAGACCCGCTGCTCGGCCTGCGCATGTTTTTCTGGGAGCCGATCAAGAGCGCCTACGCGTGGAGCGAGATCGGCGTCAAGGCGACGCCGCTGCTGCTGATCGCGCTCGGTCTCGCGCTGTGTTTTCGCGCCAACGTCTGGAACATCGGCGCCGAAGGGCAGTACATCCTGGGCGCGGTGTTTGCCGGCGGCATCGCGATGCAGGCCACGCCCGATTCGCCGCGCGCGATCGTCATCGCCATCCTCGTTGCCGGCGTGCTCGGTGGCATGCTGTGGGCGGCGATCACGGCACTGCTGCGCGACCGCTTCAACGCCAACGAAATCCTCGTCAGCCTGATGCTCGTCTACGTGGCCGAGATGGTGCTGGCCTACCTCGTCTATGGGCCGTGGAAAGATCCGGCGGGCTACAACTTTCCGCAGACGGTGACGTTTGCGAATCCGACGAAGGTGCCGCGGCTGTTCGACGGCCTGCGCGTCACCATCGGCCTCGTCATCGCGCTCGTTGCAGTCGCCGCCATGACACTGTTTTTGTTCCGCCTGTTCCGCGGCTTTCAGGCCTTGGTCGGAGGGCAGGCGCCTTTGGCCGCGCGCTACGCCGGCTTCGCGTCGCGCACAGCGCTGTGGACGGCGCTGCTCACCTCCGGCGGGCTGGCGGGCTTGGCCGGCGCGCTCGAAGCCACCGGCCCGCTCGGCCAGTTGACGCCGCTACGTGCCGGTGGGCTACGGCTTCGCGGCCATCATCGTTGCCTTCGTCGGCCGCCTGCACCCGGTGGGCATCGTCTTGTCGGCCGTGCTGATGAGCATGTTCTACATCGGCGGCGAGCTGGCGCAGTCGCGCATGCAATTGCCGAAGTCGATCACCGGTGTGTTCCAGGGCCTGCTGCTTTTTTCACTGTTGGCAGCGGACACGCTGATTCACTACCGGCTGCGTTGGGCGTCGCCACGGAAGGTGGTTGCATGAGATGTGAGTTTGCGAACGTCCGTGAATACGCCTGTTCGTCTTCTGTGCGGGAGCAAGGCTTGGGGCCGGCCGGCGCCTTGCGGGACCAATGGCTCTTGGGGGAGAGTGTTTGGCAAACCGCGGGCATCGAGCCCGCGGCTTGCCGCGCGCCGCAGGCGCGCTCACCGGGCGCGAGCCGGGCTCGATGCCCGGCTCGTGTCCTTCTCCAACAAAGAACGGCCGTCCCTCGCCAAGCTGTGGGCGGGTGTGCGGGGGTGCGCCTGTGCGGCGGCGAGGAGCGTAGGGTTTCGGTCGGCGCGCGTACCCGCGCGCTTCGTCAACTGACTCACCGCATCTGTTCGAGCGCAACGAACGCAGTGAGTGAAGCGAGTTATGCGGTGCGACCGAAACCCGAGCACCGCAGCGCAGTCGGCGCGCCTTTGGCGCCGACCGCCGCAGTGGCGCGCCAGCGCACACCCGCCCGCGGCTTGGCGCCCGCCAGCACGTCAGCCCTGCGCACCTTCAAAGACCGCACAGGGCCGCAAGCATGAACGAGATCGCGCTGCTGATCGCCGCCACACTCAACGCCGGCACCGTGCTCGCCATCGCCGCGCTCGGCCTGCTGCTCAACGAGCGCGCCGGCATCGTCAATCTCGGCGCCGAGGGGATGATGCTGGTCGCTGCCGTCGTCGGCTACGCCGCGGCCGTGCACTCGGGCAGCGACCTCGTGGCGTTTGCCGCCGGTGCCCTCGCCGGTGCGCTGCTGGCTGCGGTGTTCGGCGCGCTCGTCATCTGGCTCAACACCAACCAGTACGCCACCGGCCTGGCTTTAAGTTTGTTCGGCGTCGGCTTCTCGGCCTTCATCGGCCAGCCGTACACGCGCGAGCGCCTCTCCGAACGCGCGCAGTACGACATCCCACTGCTGTCAGACATTCCCTTCATCGGCCCGGCGCTGTTCAAGCAGCACCCGATGGTGTGGGTGGCGATCGCGCTCACCATCGGCCTCGTGTGGTGGCTAAACAAGAGCCGCAGCGGCCTCGTGCTGCGCGCCGTCGGCGAGTCGCCCGAATCGGCGCATGCGCTCGGCTACCCGGTGCGGCGGATTCGCCTCGCGGCGGTGGTGGCCGGCGGCGCGCTGTGCGGTGTGGCGGGTGCGTACCTGTCGACCGTGTACACGCCGCTGTGGGTCGAAGGCATGGTCGCCGGGCGTGGCTGGATCGCGCTCGCGCTCACCACCTTCGCCACCTGGCGGCCATTGCGCGTGCTGCTCGGCGCGTATCTCTTCGGCGGCGTGACCATGCTGCAGTTCCATCTGCAAGGGTCGGGCGTCGAGGTGCCGAGCCAGGTGCTCGTCGCGCTGCCGTACGTGGCGACGATCGTCGTGCTCGTGCTCATCTCGAGCAACGCGGCGTGGATCAAGGCCAACATGCCGGCGTCGCTCGGCAAACCGTTCGTGCCCGGCGGCTGAGGCACGCGCCGATGGCGTTGATCAACCGCGGGCTGACCGCTGCGCTGGCAACCGGCCTGATGGTGCGATGAACTCGCGCTGGCCCCTCGTCGCACCGCTGGCCGCGCTTGCCGTGCTCGCCGCCGCGGGGTGGCTGCCGGCCGGGCCGCTGTTGACCGTGCTCGCGGCCGCAGCGCTGATCGTTGCCGTACTCGCCGCCGTGCATCACGCCGAGGTGGTGGCGCACCGCGTCGGCGAGCCCTTCGGCACGCTGGTGCTGGCGATCGCGGTGACGGTGATCGAGGTCTCGCTGATCCTGTCGATGATGATGAACGGCGGCGCGCAGGCCGCCACCTTGCCCCGCGACACCATCTTCGCGGCGGTGATGATCATCTGCAACGGCGTCGTCGGCCTGTGCCTGCTGGTCGGCGCGCTGCGCCACCACGAGCAGACGTTCCGCATCGAAGGTGTTGGCCCGGGCCTCGCCGCGCTGGTCTCGCTGGCCACGCTGTCGCTGGTGCTGCCGACCTTCACCACCAGCTCGGCCGAAGGCACCTACACGCTGGCGCAACTGCTGTTCGCCGGCGCCAGCTCACTCGTGCTGTGGGCGGCGTTCGTGTTCTTCCAGACCGTGCGCCACCGCGACTACTTCCTGCCCGCCGACGCGGCGGCCAACGAAGAAGCGCACGCCGCGCCCCCGGGCACGGCGCAAAGCCTCGCCAGCATTGCACTGCTGCTGGTGGCGCTGGTGGCGGTGGTGGGTTTGGCCAAGGTGCTGTCGCCGGCGATCGAAGCGGCGGTGGCGCGCGCCAACCTACCCAAGGCCGTGGTCGGCATCGCCATCGCCATGCTCGTACTGCTGCCCGAAACCTGGGCGGCGGTGCGCGCAGCGCGTGCCAACCGCCTGCAGACGAGCCTCAACCTGGCGATCGGCTCGGCGCTGGCCAGCATCGGCCTGACGGTGCCGGCCGTGGTTGTGGCGTCGGTGTGGCTGGGTCTGCCGCTGGTGCTCGGCCTGCAGGCCAAAGACATGGTGCTGCTGGCGCTGACCTTCGTCGTCGGTGCGATCACGCTGGCATCAGGACGAACGAACCTGATGCAAGGTGCCGTGCACCTGGTGATCTTTGCGGCCTTCCTGTTCCTCGCGCTCGTGCCTTGAGCGCCGGACGCAAATCACCTGACGCCGAGCTTCAGGAGCAATCGCAGGTATTCGAGTTTCGCGGTGAGCTTCTGCATCTGATCATTCAGCCGCGCCAGCGCGATCGCGCTGTCTTCCAAGGTCATCGGCGGCCGCGGTGGGTTGGTCCCGGGAAGGTTGGGGTTCGACATCTGCACGCTCCCTGTATCGGTTTGACGCCATCGTGCGCATGCGCAATCCGTCACACAACCCCGCAGGCGCGGTGGCCGTCCCTGCCTGCGGGGCCATCAAGGGGGTGACAGCACGAGTTCGACGGCGAAGCCCGGGCTTCCATCAGCCACCTCCGGCAAGCGCAGATGTCCGCCGTGGGCCCGCGCCACCAGGTCGGCCAGCATCAGGCCCAGGCCGGTGCGGCCTTCGTAGTTCTGCGTCACCAGTGCGGCACGCAGCAGCGCCAGGCGTGAGAGCTCGGCGCCGCGGCCGTCGTCGCGCAGCAGCAGGCGGCCGGGCGCCGGCACGGTCAAGGTGGCATGCCGCGCGCCGTGGCGCTGCGAGTTGTCGAGCAGGTTCATCAGCGCGGCGGCGAGCAGGTCGGGATCGGCGTCGACGTGAAGCGGCTCAGCCACCACCACCTCCAGTCCGGCCACCGGCAGGTGGGCGACCAGCGCCTTGACATCGACAGGCCGGCGCTGCACCTCGGCGCCGAGGCGAAACAAATCGAGCAGCGAGCGCACCACGCGTTGCAGGCGCACCGACGCTTCACGCACCCGTTGCAGCCGCGGCTGCGCTTCGGGCGTGCTCTCGCGCAAGGCCACGGCGAGCTGCGCATCCATGCCGGCCAGCGGCGTGCGCAGCGCGTGCGCGGCGTGCGCGGCCACGCGGCGCTCCTGGGCCACGCGCTGGGCCAGGCGCTGACCCAGTTGCTCGATCGCGTTGTGCACCGGCACCAGCTCGACGCGTTCGGCGCTGCCGAGGGCGTGCGCCGGGTCCAGCGGGTTGACATGCGCCAGCCGTTCACTCAGGTGTTCGAGCGGCGCCAGTTCCTGGCGCACCCGCGCGCGCAGCCACAGGTGGCCGAGCAGGCCGATCGACAACGCGGCCAGCGCGGCGCTGAAGACCACCTCGAGCCGCGCTTCGTGTCGCTCGGCGAGTTGATGCGCCACGTAGAGCATGCGGGCGTTGTTGCCGTCGGCGCTGAGCAGCGCGCTGCCGTGAACGCGCCACTCCGCGGTGTTGCCGAAGCCGGCGGTGGCGGCGCGCTGCAGTGCCAGCGCCGGTGCGTTGTCGGAGCGGCGCAGCACCTGGCCGTCAGCCGCCACCAGTTGCCACGCGAACTGGGCTTCGCCATGCGTGGCCATCACCACCGGCGCCGAAGCCGCAGCGTCGGCAGCGGACGCGGCCAAGGCCTGGCCGAGCACGGCAGCCGTCGATTGCAGCGTTTCGTCGAGCAGCTCGTCCACCTCGTGCTGCGCCGACAGGCCCACCGCCAGCGTCACGCCCACGCTCCACAACAGCGACCAGAACAGCAGCGCGTTGGCCAGGCGGCCGCGTATCGACGGCATGGTCATGACGGCTCTTGATTGGTGACAAACCTCAGCACTGTTCGCCCTGAGCGGGGGACGACGGTTTGTCCTCGACGCGATAGCCCAGGCCGCGCACGGTCTCGATCAGCTCGCGGCCGAGCTTGCGCCGCAGCGCCGAGATGTGAACTTCGAGCGCGTTGCTGGCGACCACGCTGTCGAAGCCGAGCACGAGTTTCTCCAGATCGGCCTTGGGCACGATGCGCCCGGCGCGCAGCACCATCGCTTCGAGCAGCATCCACTCGCGCGCCGTCAGCTCGATGCGCGCCTGGCCGACGCTGGCCGAGCGCGCCGCCAGATCCACCGTTACCTCGCCGAAGACCTTGCGCGCCTGCGCCGCACCGGCACCGCTGCGCCGGCTGACGGCGCGCAGCCGCGCCGCCAGCTCCTCCGGCGCAAAGGGCTTGACCAGGTAGTCATCGGCGCCGGCGTCGAGGCCGCCGATGCGGTCGCTCAATCGGTCACGCGCCGTCAGCACCACGGCCGGCGTGGCGTCGCCGCGGGCACGGCGAGCGGCCAGCCACTCGACGCCGGAGCCGTCGGGCAACTGCCAGTCCACCAGCCAGGCGTCGTAGGGCTCGCCCTGCAGCGCGCGCGCATCGGCCAGGCACGTGCACCAATCGACACGATGGCCATCGGCGCGCAGGAAATCGCGCAGGCCCTCGCCGAGGGTCGGGTCGTCTTCGAGCAGCAGCAAGCGCATGGCACCAACGGTAGCACTGCGACCGGCCCGGCTCGGGGCGCGCTTCAGGCGCCCTTCAGGTGGCTGCGGCCCACTGTCTCGCTGCATGAGCGAAGACTCCTCAACGCGGGCCAGCCGATTGCCGGCGCGCCCGTCGATCACCACCGAGCGGCTGATCCTCGTCGCCAGCCTGTTCTGGGCGCTGGCGCTGAACCGGCCGTTCTTTGCCGCGGCGCTGCGCACGCAGGCGCCGGATGCGCTGGCCAACGCCGGCTTCGTCGCCGCGCTGGTGCTGATGCTGCTGGCGCTGCAGACGCTGCTGCTCGGACTGGTCGGCACACGCCACACGGCGAAGCCGCTGCTGGCGCTGCTGACGCTGACCGGCGCGTTGGCGATGCACTACATGCAGGCCTACGGCGTCGTCATCGACCCGTCGATGGTGCGCAATACGCTGCACACCGATCGGGCCGAGACGCGCGAGCTGCTGTCTTGGCGCCTGGCGCTCGACCTGCTGCTGTACGCCGCGCTGCCGATCGTGCTGCTTGCCTTCACGCACGTTCAGGTGCGGCCCTGGCGACAAGGCTTGCGCGCACGTGGCGTGATGATGGCCGGCGCGGCCGGCGTGTTCGCGCTGGCGCTGATGTGGCAGTTCCAGCCGCTGGCGGCGATGTCGCGCAATCACAAGGAGATGCGCTACCTGGTGACGCCGCTGAACACGCTGTGGTCGCTCGGCAGCGTGCTCGCGGCCGACGCCCGCGGTGCGGCGCAGCCGCGCCAGGCGATCGGCCTGGACGCCACGCCCGGCGCGAGTTGGGCGACGCGCAACAAGCCGCGTCTGGTGGTGCTCGTCGTCGGCGAGACGGCACGCGCCGACAACTGGGGCCTCTCGGGTTATGCCCGCCAGACAACGCCGCAACTCGCGCAACTACCTGTCATCAACTTCAGCGACGTCACCGCGTGCGGCACCAGCACCGAGGTCTCGCTGCCGTGCATGTTCGCCCCCGTCGGCCGGCGCCGCTACGACGAAGCGCGCATCCGCGGCAGCGAGTCGCTGCTGCACGTGGCCGCGCGCGCCGGGGTGGCGGTGCACTGGCGCGACAACCAGAGCGGCTGCAAGGGCGTCTGCGAAGGCCTGCCGCACGACACCGTCAACCCTGCGCTCGCGCCCGGGCTGTGCCAGGACGGCCGCTGCCTCGACGAGGGCCTGCTGCGCGGGCTCGATGAGCGATTGCGCGCGCTGCACAAGAGCCGCGGCACGCAACTGCTGGTGCTGCACATGCTCGGCAACCACGGGCCGTCGTACTTTCGCCGCTACCCGCCGGCCTTCGAGCGCTTCACGCCGGTGTGCCGCAACGACGATCTCGGCCGCTGCACGCGCGACGAAATCGTCAACGCCTACGACAACGCACTGCTCTACACCGACCACGTGCTGGCGACGCTGATTGGCACGCTGTCGGCGCATGCCGACAGCGTCGACACGGCGCTGCTGTTCGTCTCCGACCACGGCGAGTCGCTCGGCGAGAAGAACCTGTTCCTGCACGGCGTGCCGTACCCGATCGCACCGCGCGAGCAGACGCAGGTGCCGATGGTGTTCTGGTCGTCGGCCGGCTTCGCCGCCAGCGCCGGCCTGAACAGCGACTGCCTGCGCCAACGTGCGCGTCAGCCGGCAACGCACGACCACCTGTTCCACAGCCTGCTGGCGCTGCTCGACGTGCAGACAGCGCTCTATGAACCGGCGCTGGACCTCGCGGGCGCTTGCCGGACACAGCCATGAACGATGCCGACACGCCCGCGCGGCGCAATCTGCTGATCACGCTGGCCCTGTTGGCCTTGTTGCTGTGCTGGGAGGCCGGCGCCGGGGACATGACGCTGGCGCGGTGGTATGGCGACGCCTCGGGTTTTGCGCTGCGCGATCACTGGCTGTTGCGGCGCGTGCTGCACGACGGCGGGCGCTGGCTGTCGGCGCTGGCGCTGCTCGGCGTGGCGGCATGGTCCGCGCTCGGTGATGCGCGTGTGATGGCGCGCCGCCGGCGCTGGGCCTGGAGCGCCGTCGTGCTGCTGTGCCTCATCACCGTGCCGGCGATCAAGCGTCTGAGCAGCACCAGCTGCCCGTGGGATCTGGACGACTTCGGCGGCACCGCGATGTACGTGCCGCATTGGATGCTGACCCTGGCCGACGGCGGCCCGGGCCATTGTTTTCCGTCCGGCCACGCGGTGGCGGCCTTTGCTTTTCTGCCGCTGTTCTTCCAGTGGCAGCAGACGCGGCCGCACGCCGCGCGCCTGCTGCTCGTGCTGACGATCGGCGCCGGCCTGTTGTTCGGGTGGGCGCAACTCGCGCGTGGCGCCCATTTCCCGAGCCACACGATGTGGTCGGCATGGCTGTGCTGGGCACTCGGGGCCACCGCCGCGCGCTGGCTCGGGGCCGAATCCGGCGCGGCGTTCGGCGCTGTGCCTTCGGCAGCCGTGTTGCCCGCGCGCTAGACGTGGACTAAAAGCTGCAGCTCACCGCGACTTGCAACTGCACTTGCACCGCCGAGCCGCCGTTGGGTGACTGGCGCAGCCGCGAGGGCAGCCGCACACGGTTGCGGCACTGGGCGTTGGCCAGTCCGAGATCATCCAGCGAGTGCGACAGCGTGTCGTTGCGCCAGCTCAACGCATGGTGTGGGCGGCGCGAGCGCGCACCCGGTGGCGAGTCGTCGGGCAGCTCGATGACACGCAGCGACAGCGCCGCTGCGCGTTGCTGCAACCAGCCGCCGCGCAAGCCGCCGGCCGAGCCTGCGTCGGGCGCGCTCGCCACCGCCGCGGGCGCGGCGACGGCGGGGCGCACTTGTTGGGCGCGCGCTGGATGCGTGCTGACGATCAACGCCAGCGCCGCCGCCGCGGTCAACGGACCCCATTTCGATGCGCTTGTTCTATGCTTTGCCATGGCTCTTGACCATGGAGATTGCGGCACCGTTCTGAAGCACGCCTGAAGCGCGCGCCGCAGTGTCAGATGATTTCGAAGTTATCGATCAAGCGCGTGCGGCCGAGCCTGGCCGCCGCGAGCGCGACCAGCGGTTCGCCTTCGGCCGGCGTGGCCAGATCGCGTTGACGGCGCAGCACGACGTAGTCGGGCTGCCAGCCGTGATCGGCGAGTAAGCGCATGGCGTTGGCTTCGAGCGCGCTCACGCCGCGTTCGCCTCGCCGCCACGCATCGGCCAGCGCGCGCAAAGTGCGCGACAGGCGCAGCGCTTCGGTGCGCTCGGCGTCGCTCAGGTAGCCGTTGCGCGACGACAGCGCCAGGCCTTCGGCGCTGCGCACGGTTTCACCAGCGACGATGTCGATCGGCAGCGCCATCTGTGCCACCATGCGCCGGATCACCATCAACTGCTGGTAGTCCTTCTTGCCGAACACCGCCGCGCCCGGCTGCACGAGGTTGAACAGTTTGGCGACGACGGTGCAGACCCCCGTGAAGAAGCCCGGACGAAAGTGGCCTTCGAGGATGTCGCCGAGTTCGGCCGGCGGCACCACCTTGAAGGTCTGCGGCTCGGGATACAGCGCGGCCTCGTCGGGCGCGAAGACGACATCGCAGCCGGCGGCCTGCAGCATCGCGCAATCGGATTCGAGCGTGCGCGGGTAACGGTCGAAGTCTTCGTGCGGCAGGAACTGCAGGCGGTTGACGAAGATCGTGGTCACCACCGAAGCGCCCGATGGTGCGATCGACTTGGCCTGGCGCACGAGGGCGAGATGGCCTTCGTGCAGGTTGCCCATCGTCGGCACCAACACCGGGCGCGGCGATGCAGCCAACGTCGATCGCAGGGTCTCGATGTCGTGGATGACTTTCATCTCAGTAGCTGTGCAACGTATCGTCCGGAAACGTGCCCGCCTTGACCTCGCTGACGTAACGCTGCACGGCCTCCTGCACCGACGCCGCGCCCTGCATGAAGTTGCGCACGAAGCGTGGTCGGCGGCCGGGCGTGATGTCGAGCATGTCGTGCAGCACCAGCACCTGGCCGCTGACACCGACACCGGCGCCGATGCCGATCACCGGCACCGGCGACGACAGCGTGATCTCGCGCGCCAGCGCGGCCGGCACCATCTCGAAGAGCAGCATCTGCGCGCCGGCTTCGACCATCGCCCGTGCGTCGTCGCGCAAACGTTGCGCGCCGGCTTCGTCGCGGCCCTGCACGCGGTAGCCGCCGAGCGCATTGACGGTCTGCGGTGTGAAACCCAGATGCGCGCAGACCGGGATGCCGCGCTCCACAAGAAAGCGCACTGTCGTCGCCGTCCACGCGCCGCATTCGAGTTTGACCATCTGCGCGCCGGCACGCATCAGCGCGCTCGCGCTGGCAAAGGCCTGCGCCGGGCTCTCGTGATAGCTGCCGAACGGCAGGTCGCCGAGCAGCCAGGCGTTGCGGTTGCCGTGAGCGACGCAGCGCGTGTGGTACGCCATCTCGTCCAGCGTCACCGGCAGCGTGCTGGACTGGCCCTGCAGCACCATGCCGAGCGAATCACCGACGAGCACGATGTCCACGCCGGCCGCGTCGAGCAGGTGCGCAAAGGCGGCGTCGTAGCAGGTCAGCATCGCGATCTTCTCGCCGCCGGCATGCATCTCGCGCCAGCGGTGCAGCGTCACGGGTTTGCGTTCACTCATCGGGTTGGGCGTCGGGCGGCTTGGCGGGGCGGGGGCCGCAGTTTAGTGGCGGGCGACGCTTTTTTGCTCGCTGCCCGCTCCTGCGCTGCCTGTTGCAGCAGCCAGGCTTCGAGCGCGCGCACCGCAGGGCGTGCACGCGCCGCCGGGTCCACCACCAGGATGTAGCTGCGCGGCGTGGCGATCGTCTTGGCCAGCGGCGCAACGAGGCGGCCTTCGCGCAGCAGTTCATCGACCAGCGGACGGCGGCCCAGGGCCACGCCCTGTCCGGCCACCGCCGCGGCGACGACTTCGTTGTAGCCCGACATCGACAACCGCGCCGCCGGTTCGAGGTCGGGCAGGCCCATGGCCTGCAGCCACGGCTCCCACTCGACCGGCATACCGCCGCCGATGCCGGGCTCCATCTGCAGCAGCGTGTGCGCCGCCAGGTCCTGCGGCCTGGCCAGCGGCAGATGGCGCAGCAGCTTCGGGCTGCACACCGGCAGCACCTTCTCGCCGAACAGCGCCTGGCCGGCGACCTTTTCGGCGCGCGCGTAGCGGATTGCCAGGTCGAAGCCTTCGCGCGACAGATCGCGCATCTCGAAGCTCGCATCCAGGCGCACGTCGATGCCGGGGTGCGCGCGCGTGAAGCCAGGCAGGCGCGGGATCAGCCAGAACGAGGCCAGGCCCGGCGTCGTCGTCAGCGCCAGCACCTCGCGCTGCGACGGCGCGCGCAGCTCGCGCACGGTGCCGCGCAACTGCGCCAGCACGGCGGTGCAAACGGTGAACAGGCGTGCGCCTTCAGGCGTCAAGTCCAACGCGCGGTGCTGGCGACGGAACAGCGCGACACCCAACTCGTCCTCGAGGGCGCGCATCTGGCGGCTCACCGCCGACTGCGTGAGAAAGCGCTCGGCGGCGGCCTGGGTGAAAGAGAGGTGGCGCGCCGCGGCCTCGAACGCAGCCAGGAGGTCGAGCGGCGGCAGGCGGTCCAGCGGCTTGTTTTGCATGCGTCTACGGAATGCGAGAGGTTCCGAAAGATCGTTTGAGCATCTGGGCTCGTGAGAGCAGTATGACGTTCACCCGCTGCCATTGCACCATGAATCCACAGCATGCAACAGCGGGCCGACTGGAGCCTCCCATGAACCGACCCGAAAGCATGAACCTCGACCGCGACCGCTTTGCCACGCTGCGCGGCGCCTCGCAGATCCGCGTCACCGACGGCAGCCTCTGGCTGACCGTCGATGGCGAACCCGACGACCTGTTCCTCGAACGCGGCCAGGGTGTCGCGCTGCCGCCCGGCGCGCGCGTGCTGGTGCAGGCTTTGCACGCCCCGGCACGCGCCGTCGTGCTGCGCCCGGCAGGCTGGCGCGAGCGTGCACGCGTGGCGTGGCACGCGCTGGCCCACCGGCCCGCGGGAGCGCACTCGTGAACGGCGATGTGAGCGCCGGGGCGACGCTGTCGGCTCGCGATCTCGCCGCGACGCCATGGCGCTTCCCGAGCGTGCTGATCGACCGCCTGCGTCTGTCCGATGGCCGCGAGGTCGTGGTGCGGCCGGTGCTGGCCTTCGACGCTGCGGCCGAGCAGGACTTCGTGCGCGCGCTGTCGGCTGGCTCGCGACAGCGGCGCTTCCACGTCGGGCTGCGCGAGTTGCCGCCGTCGCTGCTGCGCGCGATGACCGACGTCGATCACGACGCGCACGTGGCCGTCGTCGCCGAAGCGATCGGCGACGATGACGAATCGACGATCGTTGCCGATGCGCGCTACGTGCGTGGCCCGGCGGCCGAGTTGGCGCAAGACGAGGCCGAGTTCGCGATCGCGGTGGCCGACGCCTGGCAAGGCGCCGGCCTCGGCCGCGCGCTGATGCAGCGCCTGGCGCGCCATGCCGCACGCCATGGCATCAGGCGCCTGGTCGGCGACGTGCAGCAGGGCAATGCAGCGATGTTCGCGATCACCGGCGCGCTCGGCGGGCGGCTCGTCGCCTCGCCCAACGGGCCGGGCGTGATCCGCACGCGCTTCGGCGTCGGCGCGTGCGAACGGCCCTGAACACCAAGGCTCAGATCTGCACCCGCGTGCCGAGCTCGACCACTGCGTTGTCGGGCAGGCGGAAGAAGCCGGCGATGCCCGACGAGCCGCGGCTCATGGCCGCGAACAGTCGCTCGCGCCAACGCGCCATGCCGCCGTTGCCGGCGGTGGGCACCACGGTTTCGCGACTGAGGAAGTAGCTGGTCTCGAAGACCGGCGCCGCCAAGCCCTGCGCGGCGGCCAGCGCCAGCGCGCGCGGCACGTCGGGCGCTTCCATGAAGCCGAATCGCGCATGCACGCGCCAGAAGCCGGCGCCGAGCGGCTCGACCGTCAAACGCTCGGCGTCCTCGACCCACGGCCGGTCGGCAAAGTCCACCGTCAGGATGACGTTGCGCTCGTGCAGCACCTGGTTGTGCTTCAAGTTGTGCAGCAGCGCCTGCGGCACGGTGCTCGGGTCGGCGACCGCGTACACCGCCGTGCGCGCGGCGCGCGGCGTGGCATCGGTCTGCAGATTGCGCACGAAGGCTTCGAGCTCGAGCCCGTCGCTGCGGATCGCCGACAGCAGCAGCGCGCGCCCGCGCGCCCAGGTCGTCATCAACAGCACCAGCAGCGCGCCGAGGGCGAGCGTGAACCAGCCGCCGTCGAACAGCTTGGCCGCACTGCCGGCGACGAGCAGCAGATCGACGGCGACGAAGAAGCCGGTCGCGCCGATAGCGAGCAGAACCGGCAGACGCCAAGCATCGCGGATGACGAACCATGTCAGCAGCGTCGTGATCAGCATCGTCAGCGTCACCGACAGACCGTAGGCGCCGGCCAGCGCCGACGAGCTGCCGAACGCGAATACCGCGCCGATCACGCCGGCCAGCAGCACCCAGTTGACGGCCGGCATGTAGATCTGCCCGGCCTCGCGCGCCGAGGTGAAGAACACCGTCAGGCGCGGCAGAAAGCCGATCTGCATCGCCTGCCGCGTCACCGAGTAAGCGCCGGAGATCACGGCCTGCGAGGCGATGATCGCCGCCAGCGTCGCGATGACGAGCGCGGCAATCAGCCAGCTCTCGGGGAACAAGCGGTAGAACGGGTTCTCGAGCGCGGCCGGGTCGCGCATCAGCAGCGCGCCCTGGCCCATGTAGTTGAGCGCCAGCGCAGGGAAGACGAGGCCGAGCCAGGCCACGCGGATCGGCGCGCGGCCGAAGTGCCCCATGTCGGCGTACAGCGCCTCGGCGCCGGTGATCGCCAGCACGATCGCGCCGACCGCGAGCAGCACGCCGGCACCGCGCTCGGAGAGAAACTGCCAGGCATGCAGCGGGTTCAGCGCCGCGAGGATGGCGGGCTGCTGCACGATCTGCATGACGCCGGTGACAGCGAGCGTGGCGAACCAGAGCACGATGACCGGGCCGAACAGCGCACCGACGCGCGCCGTGCCGAAGCGTTGCACCGTGAACAGCAAGACCAGGATGGCGGCCGCCGCCGGCACGACGTACGGCTTCAAGCCCGGCGCGAGGATCTCCAGGCCTTCCATCGCGCCGAGCACCGAGATCGCCGGCGTGAGCACGCTGTCGCCATAGAACAGAGCGGCCCCCGTCACGCCGAGCAGCAACATCGCGGCGCGCGTGCGCGGTTTGTCACGCACCGCCGCGGCGGCCAGCGCTGCCAGCGCCAGCGCGCCGCCCTCGCCGCGGTTGTCGGCGCGCAAGACGAGCAGCACGTACTTCAGCGTGACGACCACCATCAGCGCCCAGAAGATCGCCGACACGGCGCCGATCAGGTGCGCATGGTCGAGCGGCACGCCGGTGGCCGGCGCGAAGACTTCTTTCATCGTGTACAGCGGGCTGGTGCCGATGTCGCCATAGACGACGCCGATGGCGCCGAGCGTGAGCGCGGCCAGACCTTCGCGCCGCAGCGGCGCGCGGTCGGAGGCAGTGGCAGTGAGGGTGGCGGACATGCGTGGCGTCCCGGTGTTGCGATGCCGCCAGCGTGGCAGGCGCCGCATCAGGAACGCATAAGGACTGTTTTTGTTCAGTCCGCTTCGACGAGCCGGTAGCCGACACCGGGCTCGGTGAGCAGGCGCTGCGGCTCGGCCGGCTGCGCTTCGAGCTTGGCCCGCAGTTGCGCCATGTACAGGCGCAGGTAATGCGTGTGCTCGGTGAAATCGGCCCCCCAGACGTCGGCCAGCAACTGGCGGTGCGTGACCACCTGGCCGGCATTGCGCAGCAGGCGGGCCAGCAGCTTGAACTCGGTCGGCGTGAGGTGCACGTCGGCGCCGTGCAGGCTGACGCGGTGCGCGGCCACGTCGATCGACAGACCGTCGTGCTCGTAGTGCGTCACCGTGGCGGCGACCGCGCGGCCGCGGTGGCGCAGCGCCACGCGCAGGCGGGCCAGCAGCTCGCCGATCGAAAACGGCTTGACGAGATAGTCGTCGGCACCGCTGTCGAGCAGGCGGATCTTGCTGCCGTCGCCCTCGCGTGCCGAGATCACGACCACCGGGGTGTTGTGCTCGCGGCGCAGCGCCGTCAGCAGCGACTCGCCGTCGCCGTCGGGCAGGCCGAGGTCGAGCAGCACGAGGTCGATGCCCTGGGCCGGCGCCGCGTGGGCGAGCACGGCACGCGCGTCGGCCAGGCTCGCCGACGCGATCACGCGGTAGCCCTCGACTTCGAGCGCCGCGCGCAGCGTGGCCCGCAGCTCGCGGTCGTCTTCGACCAGCAGCACGTTGCCGTTCACGCTGCAGTCTCTCGCCCAGGCGGCGCGGCGCCCAACGGCACAAGGCACTCGAAGCTCGAGCCGCCGTGGTGGCGCGCGCGCAGCGTCAGGCGGCCGCCGTGCACGCGCGCGACGGCGCGGCACAGCGCCAGGCCGACACCCGAGCCGCTGTGCTCCGGGTCGTTGCGGTCGCCGCGCTGAAAGACGTCGAAGATGCGCTCGCGCAGCGCCGGCGGCACACCCGGCCCGCGGTCGCGCA
>CAVTAM010000005.1:0-29116 GCA_963732625.1 uncultured beta proteobacterium
CCCGTCACCACGCAGCAACAGCAAATCGCCGGCATCAGCCTGACCAGCCGCTTTTTCTACATCCAGGGCCGGCTGCGGCTCGAGGAGCGCGTGCTCGAAGAACGCTCGCTGGTTGAGCGCACCCAGAATTTGGACGTCAAGGTGCGCTCGCGCGAGCGCGTGAACCTGCGCGAAGGCGTCGATGCCCGCGTACCCTAGTTCAACACGACTGCCTGTTGCAAGCCGCGCCCGGCCCGCCACTACACTCCCCGCTCTGTTACTTGTTGCCGTTGCCGCGCTGGCGAGCGGCAAGCTGCGCGCGCCAGCCTGAAAACTTTACATGTCCACGCTCGTCATCCTGCTCCCGTCGCGGCCGCGCCTGGCCAGCGGCGCCGATGCTGCCCCGCCGCTGCGCGGGGGCGCGGCTGAGCTGCTGTATGTGCTGTCGCCGGACGGCCTGAACATCACCCGCCAGGGCCGCGCCAAAGCCGCGCTGCTGCCCAAGGCCGACAGCGCCATCGTCGTCCTTGCCGACACCGATGTCAGCTGGCACCGAATCGCCGTGCCCAAGGCGCCGGGCGCGCGGCAACGCGCCGCCATTGCCGGCGTGCTCGAAGAACAACTGCTCGACGATGCCGAAAGCCTTCACTTCGCGCTTGCGCCCAATCTGGCCGGCGGCCAGACGGGCTGGGTCGGCGTCATCGACAAGACGTGGCTCAAGGGCGAGTTGATCGCGCTCGACAAGGCCGGCGTGTCGGTCGAGCGCGCAGTGCCGATGTCGTGGCCCGAAGACATGCCGCTCGGCCACTTCAGCGCCGCCTTCGGCGACGACGCCAGTGCGCCGATGCAGCTCACCTGGTCCGATGCCAAGGGCGTCATCTGCATGGGCGTCAACGGCGCGCTGGCCAAGCAGATGCTGCCGCAGTGGACGACGCAGCCGGCGCGCTGGACGGCGCACCCGGCCGTGGCCGCACCGGCCGAGCGCTGGCTGGGCGGCAGCGTCAGCGTGCTCTCCGACGAGCAGCGCCTGCTGCGCTCGATGCGCTCGCTGTGGAACCTGCTGCAGTTCGACATCGCGCCCAAGCACCGCGGCACGGTGGCGCTGCGCGATGCCCTGCGGCGTTTCAGAAGCGTCGGCTGGCGGCCGGTGCGCTGGGGGTTGGCGGCGCTGCTGGCGCTGCAGGTCATCGGGCTGAACCTGTGGTCGTGGCACCAGGAGCGGCAGATCACCGCCAAGCGCGCCGCGCTGGTGTCGATCCTGCGCACCGCGCACCCGCAGGTGCGCGCCGTGCAAGACGCGCCGATCCAGATGCAGCGCGAAACCGATCTGCTGCGCGCTGCGGCCGGCAAGACCGGTGACAACGACCTCGAAACCCTGCTCGGCGCGGCCGCGGCCGCTTGGCCTTCAGGGCAAGCACCGCTGCAGACGCTCAAGTTCGACAACGGCCGGCTGATGTTCGCCGCCGTCGGCTGGAGCGAGCCGCAGATCGCCGAGTTCCGCAGCCAGCTCGCCGGCGGCGGCTGGACCGTGGCCCAGGAAGGCAGCGCGCTGACCTTGAGCCGCCCTGCCGCGCAAACGGGCCGCTCGTGATGGACACCGCCACCCTGCCCGGATCCGGACCCGCGTCGCGCCTGGGCGCCATGACGGCGCCGCTGCGCCAGCGCTGGCAGGCGCTGGCGCCGCGCGAGCGCCGCATCGCCGGCTGGCTGGGCTGGGCGATCGGCCTGGCGTTGTTGTGGTTCGTCGGCATCGCGCCGGCGTGGCGCAGCGTCAGCAGCGCACCGGCGCGCCTCGACCAGCTCGACGCGCAACTGCAGCAGATGCAGCGCCTGGCCGGCGAAGCGACGACGCTGCGCGCCTTGCCGCCGGTCGGCGGCCTGCAAGCGCAGGCCGCGCTGAAGGCCGCCACCGACGCCCTCGGCAGCGCCGGCCGGCTGCAGCTCGGCGGCGACCGCGCCACCGTGACCTTCACCAACGCCACCGGCACGCAAGTCCGCGACTGGCTCGCCGAAACCCGCTCGGCCGCGCGCACGCGGCCGGTCGAAGCCAACCTGACGCGCGGCGCGCAGGGCTACAGCGGCAGCGTCATCGTGCAGATGCCGGGCACGGGGAGCGGTCAGTGAGCGCCGCGCCGGGCCGCCCAAGCCAGCGAACCTCCCCCGGGGGAGTGGACGCGTACGAGCCATCGCAGCGCCGCCCCACGCCGCGAGCGTCCCCTCGGGGGACCGGCTGCGGTACGCCGCGGCCGAGGGGCTCACATGAGTGCAGTCGCCCGCATCAAGAGTTGGTTCGGCAGCAGCCCGGGCCGCTTCGCGCGCACCGGCTTCGCCGAAACCACGCTCGCCGAGATCGCCTGGCAGCGCGTGCGCACCTCGGCGCACCGCTGGGCGGGCATGGGCGCGCTGATCGGTGCGCTCGCCGGCCTGATCGCCTTCGTGCCCGCCGGCTGGCTGGCCTCGCGCGTCGAGGCCGCCACGGGAGGACGACTGCTGCTGACCGATGCCCGCGGCACGGTCTGGAACGGCAGCGCGCTGCCGGTGCTGACCGGCGGCGCCGGCAGCCGCGACGCCGCGGCGCTGCCCGACCGCCTGCAATGGCGCCTGGGTTTTGCCGGCCTGACGCCCGAGCTGCGGCTGCGCCAGGCCTGCTGCCTGCGCGGCGAGGTGCGGGTGCGCATCACGCCCGGCTGGGGCCGCATCGCCGTCAACGTGCTGCCGCAGGACAGCACCACGATCGGCCAGTGGCCGGCCGGCTTGCTGGCCGGCCTGGGCACGCCCTGGAACACGATGCAGATGGGCGGCACGATGCGCCTGACCTCGCCCGGGTTGACAGTCGAGTCGGTGCAGGGCCGCATGCGCTTTTCGGGCGACGCCTCGCTCGACATCGCCCATGCCTCGTCGCGCATCTCGACCTTGAACGAACTCGGCAGCTACCGCCTGACCTTGAAGAGCGACGCCGACAGCGGCGACGCGGCAACAGTGAAGTTGATCACGGTGGACGGCGCGCTCAAGTTGACCGGTGGCGGCCAATGGACCGGCAGCGGACTACGCTTTCGCGGTGAAGCCACGGCCGAGCCGGGCAGCGAGTCGGCATTGAACAACCTGCTGAACATCATCGGCAAGCGTCAGGGCGCCAGCTCTGTGATCTCGATCGGATGACCATGAAGCGAAGAACTCTCACTCCCCGCCTGCAGCGCCTCGGCGCGGCTTTTCTGGCCAGCGCCGTCGGCGTGACGACACCCGGCACGCTGTTCGCGCAGGCGGCGGCGCCGTCCGCGCCCGTGAAGAAGACCGGCGACGCAGCGCGGCGGCACGCGGGTGACGATGAACTTCGTCAACCAGGACATCGAGGCCGTGACGCGCGCCATCGGCGCGATGATGAACCGCCAGTTCGTCGTCGATCCGCGCGTCAAGGGCTCGATCACCGTCTACAGCGAGACGCCGCTGACGGTCAACGAGGCCTATCTCAACTACCTCTCGGCGCTGCGCGGCCTGGGCTTCACCGTGGTCGAGAACGCGGGCCTGCTGAAGGTGGTGCCCGAGGCCGACGCCAAGCTGCAAGCCGGCACGGTGTCGATCGGCAACTCGGGCCGCCGCGGCGACCAGATCCTGACGCAGATCTTCCGCTTGAATCACGAGAACCCGAACAACCTCGTCGCCGTGCTGCGGCCGCTGATCAGCCCGAACAACACGATCAACGCCAACCCGGGCAACAACTCGCTGATCATCACCGACTACGCCGACAACCTGGCGCGCATCGGCAAGATCGTCGCCGCGCTCGACCAGCCGGCTGCCGGTGACGTCGAGATCCTGCCGCTGAAGGCCGGCGTGGCCGCCGACCTGGCACCGCTGGTGCAGCGCCTGGTCGACGGCAGCGGGCCCGGCCCCGTGGCGCCCGGCTTGCCCGGCGGCGGAGCGGGTGGTTCGCTGTCGGTGATTGCCGATTCGCGCAGCAACTCGCTGATCATCCGCTCGTCCAACGCCGCCAAGCTGGCGCAGGTGCGCAGCATCGTCGACAAGCTCGACCGGCCCAACGTCTCCGGTGGCCCGGCAGGCAACATCTGGGTCGTGCACCTGAAAAACGCCGACGCGACCAAGATGGCGCAGGTGCTGCGCGCCGCCTTCACCACCACCGGCAGCGGCGGTGGCGGTGGCGGCGGCATCAGCGCCACGCAGCCGCAACAACAGCAGCCGTTGCAGCAGCAAGGCAGCGCCGCCGGCGCCTCGCCGCAGGCCACGGCGCCGATCCAGGCCTCGGCCGGGCCGTCGACCGGCGGCTTCATCCAGGCCGACCCATCCACCAACTCGCTGATCATCACCGCGCCCGAGCCCTTGTATAGACAAGTGCGCTCGATGATCGAGCAGCTCGACACACGGCGGGCGCAGGTCTACATCGAAAGCCTGATCGTCGAGGTCGGCGGCGACAACGCGGCCGAGTTCGGCATCCAGTGGCAGGGCATCTCGGGGCAGAAGGGCGACAAGAACATCCTCGGCGCGGGCACGAATTTCGGCACCGGCGCCAACATCCTGAACCTGACGGCAGCAACCATCCAGGGCCGCGAAGGCGTCGGCGCGCTCGACCTGACCTCCCTCGGCGGCCTCAACATCGGCGTGCTGAAGGACTTCGGCGGCTTCTACGGCGTGGCCGCGATCGCGCGCCTGCTGCAGACGCAGACCAACACCAACATCATGTCGACGCCGAACCTGATCACGGTCGACAACGAAGAGGCCAAGATCGTCGTCGGCCGCAACGTGCCGTTCATCACCGGCCAGTTCACCAGCACCGGCACCGGCACGACCAATCCGTTCCAGACCATCGAGCGCAAGGACGTCGGCATCACGCTGCGCATCAAGCCGCAGATCGGCGAAGGCGGCACCGTGCGGCTGCAGATCTTCCAGGAAAGCTCGGACGTCATCACGCAGGCCACCGGCACCGGCAACACCGGGCCGACGACGAGCAAGCGCTCGATCGAATCGAACGTGATCGTCGATGACGGCTCGATCCTCGTCCTCGGCGGCCTGATCGAAGACCGCTTCGAGGACAACAACAGCAAGGTGCCGCTGCTCGGCGACATCCCCTTCATCGGCGCGCTGTTCCGCAGCGAGAGCCGCACCAAGCGCCGCACCAACCTGCTGGTCTTCCTGCGCCCGATCGTCATGCGCACGCCGGAAGACGCGAACAAGCTGACGCTCGACCGCTACGACCTGATCCGCGGGCAGCAGAAGGAAGTGCAGCCGAAGGGCCACCTCTTCCTCGGCGCCGGGCAAGCACCGATCCTGCCGGAGCAGCAGCGCCCGCCCGAGGGCGCCGCCTCGGCGGTGCCGCCGCTGGCGCCTGCGTCGCAGCCGGCCGCAACGCAAAAGACGAACTGAGGACTGAGATGGGCTCGCGCCACCCCCTGCCCTACGCCTTTGCCAAGGCCAACACGCTGCTGCTCGAAGACGACGGCAGCGGCCTGACGCTGTGGGCCGGCGAGCATGCGTCGCCGACGGCGTTGTCGGAAGTCACGCGCGTCTACGACATCCAGCGCTTCGAGCGCGAGCCCGTGAGCACGCTGGCGCAGCGCATCCAGTCCGCCTACGCGGGAGGCAACTCGAGCGCGGCGGCCGTCGTCGGCGAGGTCGAATCCGCCGTCGATCTGTCGCGCATGATGCAGGACCTGCCCGCGGTCGAAGACCTGCTCGAAGCGGCCAACGACGCGCCGATCATCCGCATGCTGAACGCGCTGTTGACGCAGGCCGCCAAGGACGGCGCGAGCGACATCCACATCGAGCCCTACGAGCGCAATTCGTCCGTGCGCTTTCGTGTCGATGGCACGCTGCGCGAAGTCGTCGAGCCCAATCGCGCGCTGCATGCGGCGCTGATCTCGCGGCTGAAGATCATGGCCGAGCTCGACATTTCCGAGAAGCGGCTGCCGCAGGACGGCCGCATCTCGCTGCGCATCGGCGGCCGGGCCATCGACGTGCGCGTGTCGACGCTGCCCAACGCCCACGGGGAGCGCGCCGTGCTGCGTTTGTTGGACAAAGGCGAAGCCAAGTTCTCGCTCGAATCGCTCGGCATGAGCGGCAACGTGCTGACCAAGTTCAAGCAACTGGTGCAGCAGCCGCACGGCATCGTGCTCGTCACCGGCCCCACCGGCTCGGGCAAGACGACGACGCTCTACGCCGGCCTGCAGACGCTCGAAACCAGCACGACCAACGTGCTGACGGTCGAAGACCCGATCGAGTACGAGCTGCCCGGCATCGGCCAGACGCAGATCAACGCCCGCATCGACCTGACCTTTGCCAAGGCCTTGCGCTCGATCCTGCGCCAGGACCCGGACGTGATCATGATCGGCGAGATCCGCGATTTCGAAACCGCGCAGATCGCGATTCAAGCCTCGCTGACCGGCCACCTCGTGCTGGCCACGGTGCACACCAACGACGCGCCGTCTTCCGTGACGCGGCTGATCGACATGGGCGTGGAGCCGTACCTGCTCAGCAGCTCGCTGCTCGGCGTGCTGGCGCAGCGCCTGGTGCGCAAGCTCTGCAACACCTGCAAGAAGCGCGACGACCGCGGCCGCTACCACCCGGTGGGCTGCGAAGACTGCGGGCGCACCGGCTACAAAGGCCGCACCGGCGTCTACGAGCTGATGACCGCCGACGACAAGGTGCGCGCGCTGATCCACAGCCGCGCTGCGGAGAGCCAGCTCTTCGTCGCCGCCGAGAACGCCGGCCTGAAGCCGATGCGCGACGACGGCGAGCGGCTGGTCGTCGAAGGTGTGACGTCGCCCGAAGAAGTCTTGCGCGTGACCCGCGAGTAAGCGTTTAAGTGCCCGCCTACCGATTCGAAGCCCTCGACGCCGACGGCAAAGCCAAGAGCGGCCTGGTCGAAGCCGACAACGCCAAGGCAGCGCGGGCGCAACTGCGTGCCCAGGCCCTGGTGCCGCTCGAAGTCTCGATGGTCGTGCAGGCGGCCAACGACGAAGTCGCCTCGCGCTTCAAGCGCCGTGTCTTCAACGGCACGGGCCTGGCGGTGTGGACGCGGCAGATCGCCGGCCTCGTCGGCTCCGGCCTGCCGCTCGAACGCGCGCTGACCGCGCTGATGGAAGACAGCGAAGAGCCGCGCCAGCGCGAGCTGGTGGCGCACCTGCGCAGCGAGGTCAACGCCGGCAACACCTTCGCGCGCGCGCTGGCCACCGCGCCGCGCGAGTTCGACGATGTCTACCGCGCCGTGGTGGCAGCCGGCGAACAAAGCGGCGCGCTGGGCCCGG
The DNA here is from genome assembly GCA_963732625.1 of uncultured beta proteobacterium. GTDB lineage: Bacteria > Pseudomonadota > Gammaproteobacteria > Burkholderiales > Burkholderiaceae_C > CADEEN01. The sequence continues at coordinate 7,233 of CAVTAM010000005.1, forward strand.
TGCTGGAGCGCATGGCCGACGATCTCGAAGCGCGCCAGGAGCTGAAGTCCAAGGTCATCGGCGCGATGCTTTACCCGGCCATCGTCTCGCTGATCGCCATCGTCATCGTCATCGCGCTGCTGACCTACGTCGTGCCGCAGGTCGCCGGGGTCTATGCCGGCAGCAAACGCACGCTGCCCTTTCTCACCGTGGCGATGCTGGCGCTGTCGGCCTTCGTGCGCGAGTGGGGCTGGCTGGTGCTGATCGCTGCCGCGGCGGGCAGCTTCGCGCTGCTGGCCGCCCTGCGCGGCGATGCCTTTCGCGAGCGCTTCGACGCTTTCTGGCTGACGCTGCCTTTGGTCGGCCGCCTCTCGCGCGGCTACAACGCCGCACGTTTTGCGGCCACGCTGGCGATGCTCGCGGGGGCCGGCGTGCCGATCCTCAAAGCCTTGCAGGCCGCGGCCGAAACCCAATCCAACCGCGCCATGCGCGCCGATGCGATGGCGGCGCTGGTGCAGGTGCGTGAAGGCGCGCCGCTGGCCAACGCGATGGCGTCGAAGAAACGCTTTCCGGGCTTGCTCGCCATGTTCGCCCGCCTCGGCGAGCAGACCGGCACGCTGCCGAAGATGCTGCAGCGCGCGGCCGATCAGCTCTCCGGCGAGGTCCAGCGCCGGGCGATGGGCCTGGCGACGATCTTGGAGCCGCTGCTCATCGGCGCCATGGGCGCCATCGTGCTGGTGATCATGCTGGCGGTGCTGATGCCGATCATCCAGCTCAACACCTGGGTGCGCTGAGTACCCGTCGTCGTCAGATCGCCCAGCTCGCGCCGACAGCCAGCACCACCAGCGGCAGCAAACCCAGCAGCCACAGCATCGCCGCAGGGCGCTGGCGGCGCGGCAGCGGAGCGGTTTTCACCGCGGGGCTGAGCGCCGGTTCGACGAACTCGGCCACGTCTTCGGGAAAGGCTTCGCTGCGGTAGAACGGGCGGACTTTGTCGACGGCTTTCATGACGGGCCTCTTGGGCGTTGCTTGCGGCCGAAGTCTGAACCGCGCAGCCGCTGTCGTCGGTGACGGGTTGTGTGCGGTCCACAGGCGCCGGCAAGGCGTCGAGGCCCCAGGTCGGGATGCGACTTGTTGCACACCGGCACGCTCCATGCATGCCGGCAACGCAAATGCATTGGGGATGTCGGTCATTTACGGGCTTGCATCGCCGACGCACTTGCTTCAATCTGGCCACAGGCTGATTCGCGAAAGGTCCCGCATGACTGACACGAACCCCGTCCCCTCCAGCAACGCCGGCAAGATCGGCATCGCACAGATGCGCAGCGTCTATCGCAGCGCCGACGTGCACCAGCGCCTGGCGCGGCTGCCGACCCAGGAGCACGAGCCGCTGCGCCACACCTACGAGCGCATGCTGGAGCGCGGCCCGGACCGGTTCCAGGTCAAGCCGTCGGGCCTGCCGGCGATGGAGCACCTCTACGACGAGTTGCCCAACTTCCACGCCGTGCTCGACGACTTGAGACGCCAGCTCGCGCTGACGCAGGACAGCGGCGACGGCCTGGAGATCACGCCGATGCTGCTGCTCGGGCCGCCCGGCGTCGGCAAGACGCATTTCGCGCGCGAGGTCGCCGCGCTGCTCGGCACCGGAATGGGCTTTGTTTCGATGAGCAGCCTGACCGCGGGCTGGGTGCTGTCGGGCGCATCGAGCCAGTGGAAGGGCGCGCGGCCGGGCAAGGTTTTCGAAACGCTGGTCGATGGCACCTACGCCAACCCGGTGATGGTGGTCGACGAGATCGACAAGGCCTCGCGCGGCGAGCACGCCTACGACCCGCTGGGCGCGCTCTACAGCCTGCTCGAACACGACACCGCGGCCGACTTCACCGACGAGTTCGCCGAAGTGCCGATCGACGCCAGCCAGGTCATCTGGATCGCCACCGCGAATGACGAACGCGCGATTCCCGAACCTATTCTGAACCGCGTCAACGTCTATGAAGTCGCCGCGCCCGACCGCGACGCCGCGCGCGCGATCGCCTTGCGCCTGTACACGCGGCTGCGCAGCGGCCACCGCTGGGGCGAGCGCTTCCCGGCCGAGCCAACGGATGCCGTGTTGGACCGCATGACCGACCTGGCGCCGCGCGAAATGCGGCGTGCGTGGACGGCGGCCTTCGGCAATGCACGCCTGGCCGGGCGCGACGCGATCGAGCCCGGCGACCTGCCGTGCGCCCACAGCAAGCGCGGGCCGATCGGCTTCGTTCAGTAGTCGGTTGTACCGTTCGGGCTGAGGTATCGAAGCCCACGCGACCCTTCGATACCTCAGGGCGAGCGGCATTGGCGCGTGTCTATCATCGCCGCATGCCCACCTCCCTCGACGGCCGCCTCGTCGTCGCCATCTCCTCGCGCGCGCTGTTCGATTTTGAAGACGAGAACCGCGTTTTCGAAGCCAGCGACGACCGCGCCTACATGCAGCTTCAGCTCGGCCGGCTCGAACAACCAGCGCGGCCGGGCGCGGCGTTTTCGCTGGTCAACAAGCTGCTTGCCTTCAACGCCGACGGCGGTCAGCTGGTCGAGGTGGTGATCCTGTCGCGCAACGACCCGGTCTCGGGCATGCGCGTCTTTCGCTCCTGCCAGCACTACGGCTTGGCCGATAGAGCGCGGCGTGTTCACGCGCGGCCAGAGCCCGTGGCGCTACCTGAAGCCGCTGAACGCGCACCTGTTTCTCTCGACCAACGAAGCCGACGTGCGCAGTGCACTCGCCGCCGCGGTGCCGGCGGCGCGCGTGATCACGCAGTCGGCGCGCGCCTCGGTGGCGCATCCGAACGAAGTCCGCATCGCCTTCGACGGCGACGCGGTGCTGTTCTCGGATGAATCCGAGCGCGTCTATCAGCGCGACGGCCTGGCGGCGTTTCAGCTCCACGAGCGCGACCGTGCCGCAACGCCGCTGGCGCCGGGGCCGTTCAAGCCGCTGCTCGAAGCGCTGCACCGCCTGCAGCGCGAACCCGTGGCCGGCATGCGCATCCGCACCGCGCTGGTCACCGCGCGCAGCGCGCCGGCGCACGAACGCGCGATCCGCACGCTGATGGACTGGCAGATCGACGTCGATGAAGCCATGTTCCTCGGCGGCCTGCCCAAGGGCGAGTTCCTGCGCGAGTTCGAGCCCGACTTCTTCTTCGACGACCAGACCGGCCACATCGACAACGCATCGCCGCACGTGCCGGCCGGGCATGTGGCCGCCGGCATCGGCAACGACGTGTAGCGCCGTCGATCCGCATCGGCGCTCATGCAGGCACGGCTGCCAGGCGCGCTTTCAAAGATGACAGTGCGGCCTAGAACGATTGCATGATGGGCATTCGAAGAACCTTGCGACAGACCCGATGACGCCGCACGCGACACGCGCAACGCGATCGCTTTCACGGCCTGCGCCGATCACCGCTCTGCCGCCGGTGGCCGCGCCCGCTGCAGCGCGGCCAGGTCCAACACGCGCACGCCGCCGTACTCGACGCGGATCCAACCGCTGGCTTGCAATCGCGTCAGCGCCTCGTTGACGCGCTGCCGCGACAAGCCCACCAGATACCCCAGCTCCTGCTGCGTGATCCGCAGCACCTCGCCGACGCCGGGGTAGAGCACCGGGTGGAAGAGTGCACCCAGGCTGCGCGCGACCTTGGTGTCGGGGTCGGTCATGCGGTCGATCTCGCGCGCGGCGATGAACTGCGACAGGCGCTCGTTCAGCTGGTTCATCAGGTGGCGGTTGAACGGCAGGCTGCGCTCGAGCAGCCACTCGAAGGTGGCGATCGGCAAGCCGGCGACGATGCTCGCCCGCAGCGCTTCGATGTTGTAGCGGTAGGCCTCGCGCTTCAACAGCGTGCCCTCGCCGAACCAGGCGCCGGACGGCACGCCGGTGAAGGTGATCGGTGCGCCCATCGCGCTGTCGTTGCTCATCTTCAAGAGGCCCTCGACGACGCCGAACCACAGCGTGGCCGGGCGGCCGATGCGGCACAGGAACTCGCCGGGCTCGGCGTCGGCGATCTGCATGTCGGCGCCGACGCGCTGTCGCTGTCCGGCATCGAGCAGCGGCCACCACGGCACACGGTCGAGCTCGGCTTCGGTCGGCCGGCGCACGCGCTGGCGCAGCGAAACGGAAGGAGGCGGACGAAGAACTGACAAGGGGAGACTGGGGAATGTCCTGCTCGGGATTGCCCTCAAATTGTCGTCACAACGACAACCGAACGTCAAACTTCTTTCTAGCATCGCGCCTCGAAGTGACCCGTTGTCTCACCGAGATCGCCCTTGCAAACCACCTTTCCCCGCCTCTTGCTCGAGCACGCGACCACGCGGCCCGACGCGCCGGCGTTGCGCGAGAAGGAGTACGGCATCTGGCAGACGCTGACGTGGCGTGCGCTCGCGGCGCTGGTGAAGTCGCTCGCCAACGGCCTTTCCGCCGCCGGTTTGCAGCGCGGCCAGCACATCGTCGTCATCGGCGCGAACCGGCCGCGGCTGTACGCGTCGATGCTCGCCGCGCAAGCGCTCGGCGCGATACCCGTGCCGCTGTACCAGGACGCGGCGGCCACCGAGTTCGTCTTTCCGATCGTCAATGCCGACATCGCCTTTGCGATCGTCGAAGACCAGGAGCAGGTCGACAAGCTGCTCGAAATCCGGCCGCAATGCCCGGGCCTGGCGCACATCTGGTTCGACGACCCGCGCGGCCTGCGCAACTACAGCGAGCCGGGGCTGGCGGCGCTCGACGCGCTGCTGGCGCCGTCAACGCCGGATGTCTTCGACGCCGAGGTCGCCAAGGCCGATGCGCACGACGTGGCGGCGATGTTCTTCACCTCGGGCACCACCGGCAACCCGAAAGGCGTGATGCATTCGCACTTCACGCTGCTCGACCGCGCGCAGGCCGGCGCAAAGTTCGACAAGCTGACGGCCGCCGAAGAGGTGCTCGCGTACCTGCCGCCGGCCTGGGTGGGCCAGAACATTTTTTCGTACGCACAGTGGCTGGCCTGCGGCTACGTCGTCAACTGCCCCGAGAGCGCGGCCACGGCGTCGATCGACTTGAAGGAAGTCGGGTCCGACCTACTACTTCGCGCCGCCGCGCGTTTTCGAAGCGCTGCTGACGAGCGTGACGATCCGCATGGAAGACGCCAGCGCGATCAAGAAGTGGCTCTACCAGCACTTCATGGATCTGGCGCGGCGCGTCGGGGCGAGTGTATCTGGACGGAAAAACGGTCGGCCTTGCCGACCGTGCTCAGTATTTTTTGGGCAACCTCTTCATCTACGGCCCGCTGCGCAACACGCTCGGCTTCTCGCGCGTGCGCGTGGCCTACACCGCAGGCGAAGCGATCGGCCCGGACCTGTTCAGCTTCTACCGCTCGATCGGCATCAACCTGAAGCAGCTCTACGGCTCGACGGAAACGGCCGTGTTCGTCTGCCTGCAACCCGACCATGAAGTCAAAGCCGATACCGTCGGCGTGCCGATCGAGGGCGTGCAGATCAAGGTCGATGACAACGGCGAGCTGCTGGTCAAGAGCAACGGCTTGTTGAAGGGCTACTACAAGAACGAAGCAGCGACGCGCGAGGTGCTGACGGCCGACGGCTGGTACCGCACCGGCGATGCGGGCTATCTCGACGCGACGCGGCCACCTGAAGATCATCGACCGCGCCAAAGACGTGGGCCGCCTCGCCGACGGTTCGATGTTCGCGCCGAAGTACATCGAGAACAAGCTCAAGTTCTTCCCGTACATCAAGGAAGCGGTGGCCTTCGGCGACAAGCGCGACCGCGCCTGCGCCTTCATCAACATCGATTTCGAAGCCGTGGGCAACTGGGCCGAGCGGCGCAACCTGCCCTACGCCGGCTACACCGATCTGGCCGGCAAGCCCGAAGTGCGCGAGTTGATTGCCGAGTGCGTGAAGAAGGTCAACGCCGACCTGGCCACCGACGACAAGCTCGCCGGCGGCCAGATCAGCCGCTTCCTCGTGCTGCACAAGGAGCTCGATGCCGACGACGGCGAGCTGACGCGCACGCGCAAGGTCCGCCGCGGCGCCATCGGCGACAAGTACCAGGTGCTGGTCGATGCGCTGTACGGCGGCAAGACAGAGCAGTTCATCGAGACGGCAATGAAGTTCGAGGACGGGCGCAGCGGCAGCGTGAGCGCGACGCTGCAGATCGTCGATGTGGCGGTGCTGCCGGTCGTGAAGAGCGCGCACGCATGACCACCACGATCGACCGAGCCTGTCGAAGCCGCCATGACGGCGCCGCAGCCAGTCAAGGGGCGCGCCGCATCGGCGAGGTGATCCTCGAAGTCAAGAACATCAGTCTCGCCTTCGGCGGCGTCAAGGCGCTCACCGACATCAGCTTCGACGTGCGCGAGCACGAGGTGCGGGCGATCATCGGCCCGAACGGCGCCGGCAAAAGCTCGATGCTCAACTGCATCAACGGCGTCTACGTGCCGCAGCACGGCACGATCAGCTTTCGCGGCAAGACCTTCTCGCACATGAACTCGCGCCAGGTCGCCGAGATGGGCGTGGCGCGCACCTTCCAGAACCTGGCGCTGTTCAAGGGCATGAGCGTGCTCGACAACATCATGACCGGGCGCAACCTGCGCATGAAGACCAACCTCTTCCAGCAGGCCATCCGCTGGGGCGCGGCCGAGCGCGAAGAGAGCGAGCACCGCTTGGTCGTCGAGAAGATCATCGACTTCCTCGAGATCCAGGCCTATCGCAAGACGCCGGTCGGGCGGCTGCCCTACGGCCTGCAAAAGCGCGTCGATCTCGGCCGCGCGTTGGCGATGGAGCCCAAGGTGCTGCTGCTCGACGAGCCGATGGCCGGCATGAACGTCGAAGAGAAGCAGGACATGTGCCGCTTCGTGCTCGACGTCAACGACGAATTCGGCACGACGATCGTGCTGATCGAGCACGACATGGGCGTGGTCATGGACATCAGCGACCGCGTCGTCGTGCTCGACTACGGCAAGAAGATCGGCGACGGCACGCCGGAGGCGGTGCGCGCCAATCCGGACGTGATCAGCGCTTACCTCGGGACGAGCCACTGACATGGGATTTTTCATCGAAGCCACGATCGGCGGCCTGATGTCGGGCATGCTGTACAGCCTGGTTGCGCTCGGCTTCGTGCTGATCTTCAAGGCCAGCGGCGTCTTCAACTTCGCGCAGGGCGCGATGGTGCTGTTCGCGGCGCTGGCGATGGCGCGCTTCTCGGAGTGGTTCCCGGCGCTGCTGAAGTTCGACAACAAGCTGCTGGCCAACCTGCTGGCCCTGGCCGCGGCGATGGTGCTGATGGTGGCCGTGGCCTGGCTGATCGAGCGCCTGGTGCTCGGCAAGCTCGTCAACCAGGAGGGCGTGACGCTGCTGATGGCCACGCTCGGCATCGCCTACTTCCTCGACGGCTTCGGCCAGACGATCTTCGGCAGCGACATCTACAAGATCGACATCGGCCTGCCCAAGGACCCGCTGTTCCTGCTCGAATCGGTGTTCCAGGGCGGCGTGCTGGTCAACAAGGAAGACCTGTTCGCCGCCGGCATCGCCGCCGCGCTCGTGGTCGCGCTGTCGCTGTTCTTCCAGTACACCGCCACCGGCCGCGCGCTGCGTGCGGTGGCCGACGACCATCAGGCCGCGCAGTCGATCGGCATTCCGCTGTCGCGCGTCTGGGTCATCGTCTGGAGCGTCGCCGGTTTCACCGCGCTGGTGGCCGGCATCATCTGGGGCAGCAAGCTCGGCGTGCAGTTCTCGCTCTCGCTGCTGGCGCTGAAGGCGCTGCCGGTCGTGATCCTCGGCGGCCTGACGTCGGTGCCCGGCGCCATCATCGGCGGCCTGATCCTGGGCGTGGGCGAGAAGCTGTCCGAGGTCTTCGTCGGCCCGTACATCGGCGGCGGCATCGAGATCTGGTTCGGCTACGTGCTGGTGTTGTTCGTCTTGCTCGTCAGGCCGCAAGGCTTGTTCGGCGAAAAAATCATCGATCGCGTCTGACCATGCTGTACCGCGAAAACGGCCAGTTCAAGACCACCTACCGCGCCGACCAGCAGGTCTTCCCGATCGCGCAGGACCGCATCGTCATCGGCCTGTTCATCGCCTTTGCCGTCATCGGCGTGCCGCTGCTGCGCCGACGAGTACCTGTTCCGCGCGATCCTGATTCCGTTCCTGATCCTGTCGCTCGCCGCCATCGGGCTGAACATCCTCGTCGGCTACTGCGGCCAGATCTCGCTGGGCACCGGCGGCTTCATGGCGGTGGGCGCCTACGCGGCGTACAACTTCCTGATCCGCATCGACGGCATGCCGATGCTCGCGGCCATCCTGCTCGGCGGCCTCTGCGCCACCGTCGTCGGCGTGCTGTTCGGCATCCCCTCGTTGCGCATCAAGGGCCTGTACCTCGCCGTGGCCACGCTGGCGGCGCAGTTCTTCGCCGATTGGGCGTTCTTGCGCATCAAGTGGTTCACCAACTACACCGCGTCAGGCTCGGTCAGCGTCTCCAACCTGTCGTTCTTCGGCCTGCCGATCGTCACGCCGATCGAGAAGTACCTGTTCTGCCTCGGCGTCGTCATCGTCTTCGCGATCATCGCCAAGAACCTCGTGCGCAGCCACATCGGCCGCGAGTGGATGGCGATCCGCGACATGGACGTGGCCGCCGCCGTGATCGGCATCCGCCCCGTGTACGCCAAGCTGACCGCGTTTGCGGTGAGCTCGTTCATGGTCGGCGTGGCCGGCGCGATGTGGGGCTTCATCCACCTCGGCGCGTGGGAGCCGGCGGCGTTCTCGATCGACCGCTCGTTCCAGTTGCTGTTCATGATCATCATCGGCGGCCTCGGCTCGATCATGGGCAGCTTCTTCGGCGCCGCCTTCATCGTCATCCTGCCGATCTTCTTGAACCAGGCGCTGCCGGCGCTGGGCAATCTGATCGGCGTTTCAATCGGCACCGCAGCCGTCTCGCACACCGAGCTGATGATCTTCGGCGCGCTGATCGTCTTCTTCCTCATCGTCGAGCCGCATGGCTTGGCACGCTTGTGGTCGACGGCGAAAGAAAAGTTGCGCCTGTGGCCCTTCCCACACTGAGTTCCCTCACCCACTCCAACAGGAGACGTCCATGAAATTGAAGTCCCTCTCGATGGCGGCCTGCCTGGTCGCTGCGGGCCTGGCGAGCGTCGCCACCGGCGCGCTCGCGCAAGCCAAGGAGCAATTCTTCCCGGTGCTGAGCTACCGCACCGGCGCCTACGGCCCCAACGGCACGCCGTGGGCCAACGGCTATGTCGATTACCTGAAGCTCGTCAACGCGCGCGGCGGCGTCAACGGCGTGAAGATCAGCTTCGAGGAATGCGAAACGGCGTACGCCACCGACCGCGGCGTCGAGTGCTACGAGCGCCTGAAGGGCAAGAACGGCGGCGCCACCGTGTTCCACCCGCTATCCACCGGCATCACCTTCGCGCTCACCGAGAAAGCGCCCAACGACAAGATTCCCATCATCACCGCCGGCTACGGCCGCAGCGAGAGCACCGACGGCAACGTCTTCAAGTGGAACTTCCCGCTCACCGGCACGTACTGGGACGCGGCCGACATCATCCTGCAGCACATCGCCAAGAAAGAAGGCGGCTGGGACAAGTTGAAGGGCAAGAAGATCGCCCATGTCTATCACGACAGCCCCTACGGCAAGGAGCCGATCCCGCTGCTGGTGGAGCGCAGCAAGATGCACGGCTTCGAGCTGATGCAGATGCCGGTGACGCACCCGGGCGTCGAACAGAAGGCGGCCTGGCTGCAGATCCGCCAACAGCGGCCCGATTACGTGCTGCTCTGGGGCTGGGGCGTGATGAACGGCACCGCGCTCAAGGAAGCTGTGGCCACCGGCTACCCGCGCGAGAAGATGTACGGCGTGTGGTGGGCCGCGGCCGAGCCGGATGTCAAGGACGTCGGCGACGGCGCCAAGGGCTACAACGGCCTGGCGCTGCAACACGGTGCCGAGCCGAACGCGGCCGTCGTCAAGGAAGTGCTCGACAAGCTGCACGGCAAGGGCGGTGGCACGGGGCCGAAGGAAGAAGTCGGCAGCGTGCTCTACATGCGCGGCCTGACGCAGGCGATGCTCGGCGTCGAAGGCGTGCGTCGCGCGCAGGAGCGTTACGGCAAGGGCAAGGTCATGACGGGAGAGCAGACGCGCTGGGGCCTGGAAAACCTGGCGCTCGACCAGCCCAAGCTCGACGCGCTCGGTTTCAAGGGTGTGATGCGCCCGATCAGCACGAGCTGCGCCGACCACCGCGGCGCCACCTGGGCGCGCATGCACACCTGGAACGGCAGCAAGTGGGAGTTCTCCAGCGACTGGTACGAGAGCGACGGGGCGATCATCAAGCCGATGATCAAGGCCGCCGCCGACAAGTACGCGGCCGAGAAGAAGATCGAGCGGCGCACGCCTGCCGATTGCCAGAGCTGAGCTTCGCTCAGCTCTTTCGAGCGTCCATGTTGCACCCCCCGCGCTGACGCGCGGCCCCCGCCAAGCGGGGGCAGGCGGCCGGGCGAATAACCCGGCCGCTGACGCCAAGCCCGAATACAAATGAGCAACGTCCTTCTGAACGTCAACGGCATCGAGGTCATCTACAACCACGTCATCCTGGTGTTGAAGGGCGTGTCGTTGCAGGTGCCCGAGGGCGGCGTGGTGGCACTGCTCGGCGGCAACGGCGCCGGCAAGACGACGACGCTGCGCGCGGTGAGCAACCTGCTCGCGGGAGAGCGCGGCGACGTCACCAAGGGCTCGATCGAGTTGCGCGGCGAGCGCATCGAAAAACTCTCCACCGCCGACATGGTCGAGCGCGGCGTGATCCAGGTGATGGAAGGCCGGCACTGCTTTGCGCACCTGACGATCGAAGAGAACCTGCTCACCGGCGCCTACACGCGCAAGGACGGCAAGGCCGGCATCGCACGCACGCTCGACAAGGTCTACACCTACTTCCCGCGGCTAAAAGCTAGGCGCACGTCGCAGGCCGCGTACACCTCGGGCGGCGAGCAGCAGATGTGCGCCATCGGCCGCGCGCTGATGGCCGAGCCGAAGATGGTGCTGCTCGACGAGCCGAGCATGGGCCTGGCGCCGCAGATCGTCGAAGAGGTGTTCGAGATCGTCAAGGATCTGAACCAACGCGAGAAGGTGACGTTCCTGCTCGCCGAGCAGAACACCAACATGGCGCTGCGCTATGCCGACTACGGCTACATCCTCGAGAACGGGCGTGTCGTCATGGACGGTGAGGCGAAGAACCTGCGCGAGAACGAGGACGTGAAGGAGTTCTATCTCGGCATGGGCGGCGGCGACCGCAAGAACTTCCGCGACGTGAAGAGCTACAAGCGGCGCAAGAGGTGGTTGTCATGAGCGATGACGGCTTTGGTTTCGCGCCGCCGCCGTTCAACGCCGACAACGCGCTGGTGACGATCAAGCGCGCGCTGCGCGACATGAAGCTCGCCGAGCGCGGCAACGCGTTCGAGATGCGCGGCAAGCGCGTCGTCGAGTTGGCCGTTGACGGCAGCAGCGATCAACGCCAAGCTCGCGCGCCGGCTGATGCTGACACCCGAGTGGGACCGCGTCAGCGTCGGCTCGGCCGAACAGCAGCGCAAGCTGATCGACGACGTCAAGAAGCGTCTCGCGCGCTGGGAACAGGAAGACTGATGGACCGTTACGACGACCTCGAAAGACGCGACCTCGCGCAGCGCGAAGCCGCGCTGTTGGCCGCGCTGCCGGCGCAGGTGCGTGCGGCGCAGGCCACGCCCGCCTTCGGCGCGCTGCTCGCCGGCATCGACGCGAGCGCGATCACCTCGCGCGCCGCACTCGCCGCACTGCCGGTGACGCGCAAATCGCAATTGCTCGAGCGCCAGCGCGCGCACGTCGCCAGCGATCCGTTCGGCGGCTTCTCGGCGCTCGGCTGGCGCGCCTTGCCGCGTGCACGCCCCGCGCAGCGCGTCTACCAATCGCCGGGCCCGATCTACGAGCCCGAATCCTCCGCGCGCGACTACTGGCGTCTGGCACGCGCGCTCTTCGCCGCCGGCCTGCGCGAGGGCGATCTGGTGCACAACTGCTTCTCGTACCACCTCACGCCCGGCGGCTTGATGATGGAGTCCGGCGCGCTCGCGCTCGGCTGCACCGTGTTCCCTGGCGGCGTCGGCAACACCGAGCTGCAACTGCAGGCGATGGCCGAGTTGAAGCCCGATGCCTACATCGGCACGCCGAGCTTTCTGAAGATCCTCGTCGAGAAGGCCGCCGAGACCGGCATCAACATCGCGTCGGTAAAGAAGGCGCTGCTCGGCGGCGAAGCCTTTCCGCCGAGCCTGCGCGATTGGCTCGCCGAGCGCGGCATCGCCGGCTACCAGTGCTACGCCACCGCCGACCTCGGCCTCATCGCCTACGAAACCAGCGCGCGCGAAGGACTCGTGCTCGACGAAAGCGTGATCGTCGAAATCGTGCGCCCCGGCACGGACGATCCCGTGCCCGACGGCGACGTCGGCGAAGTCGTCGTGACGACGCTCAACGCCGACTACCCGCTGATCCGCTTCGGCACCGGCGACCTCTCGGCCGTGCTGCCCGGCCGCTGCCCGACCGGCCGCACGAACGCCCGCATCAAAGGCTGGCTCGGCCGCGCCGACCAGACCGCCAAGGTGCGCGGCATGTTCGTGCACGCCAGCCAGATCGCCGAGGTGGTCAAGCGCCACCCGGAGCTGCTGCGCGCGCGCCTGGTCGTCGAAGGCGAGATGGCCGAAGACCGCATGACGCTGTTCGCCGAAGTCGCGCACAGTGAACCCGAGGGCCTGGCCGAGCGCGTGGCCGGCACGCTGCGCGACATCACCAAGCTGCGCGGCGCGGTCGCCTTCAAGCGCCCCGGCGAACTCGCCAACGACGGCAAGGTGATCGAAGACGCGCGCAGCTACCGCTGAGCGGCAAGGCGCTCTTAAGTTCGGGCGCCAGCGCCTGCGGCGCCTTTGTGCTAGCCTCGTCTCGAAATGGGCTCGCTCGCTCCTCGGTGCGGCCACGCTCACCCAACGTCGAACAAACCGCAGCACCCAGCGCCGCATGTCCGCCGCACCAGCCCGCCGCGAGCCCGAAAGCGACTTGCGGCCGCGGACGGCGCCACGGCCGCATGGCGTCTCCCGCTGGGTCACGATCGCTTTTGCGTCGGCCATCATCCTGCTGCTGGCCATCGGCGCGCTCACTTCCTCGCAACTGACCGAAGCTCAAGAGCTGAACGCCAAGCGGACCCGGGTCCGCGATCTGCTGCTCGACGGCAAGAACTTGTTCTCGGCGCTGCAAGACGCGGAAGTTGGCCAGCGCGGCTACCTGCTGACGGGCGACCCGGCTTACCTGGCGCCCTATGAGGCCGGCATCAAGGCCGTGCAGCAACATCGCGCCTCGATCGCGCGCCAGAGCCTCGATGCGGATCTGCCGCGCATCGACCTGGCGAGCCTGTCGCCGCTGATCGATGCCAAGCTGGCGGACCTCGGCGAGACCATTCAGGCGCAGCGGCGCGGCGACGCCGCGGGCGCGCTGCGCACGGTGCAAAGCGGCCGCGGCAAGCGGCTGATGGACGAGATTCGAAACCGCCTCGGCGCCGAGGTGGCCGATATCGGGCGAACGCTGGACGGCCGCGTGGCGCGCCACTCCGAGCAGCTCCAGCGCGCCGCGGTGGCCATGCGCGCCGGGCAGGCTGGGGCGATCGCGCTGCTCGGGCTCGCCTTCATCTGGCTGCGCCGCGAACATCGGCGCGTCGAGCAGCAAGTGGCCGAGCGCACCGCACAGTTGCAGGCAACGGTCGAGACCCTGCGCTCGAGCGAAGCCTTTGTGCGCGCCATTGGCGACAACCTGCCCGGCGGCGTCTTGTACTCGCTCGGCCTGGACGAGAACCGCAAACCCACCTTCCACTACATCAGCGAGGGCGTCGAGCGCATCAATGGTGTCTCGGCGCAGGCCATCGTCGCCAATGCACAGACCTTCTTCGATCAGGTGCTCGAAGAAGACCGGCCCGGCCTGCTGGCCGAGCGCGAGCGTGCCAACCGCCCCGGCCATGTCTTCCGCCACGAGGCTCGCGTGCGCCGGCCCGACGGCGAGGTGCGCTGGTGCCTGTTGACGGCAGCCGTGCGCGAGACTGCCGACGGCACGCTGCGCTGGGATGGCATCGAGCTGGACATCACCGAGCAGCGCCTGGCGACGCGCGAACTGCGCGTCAGCGAGGAGCGCTTGCGCCTGGCCACCGAGGTCTCGAACGTCGGCCTGTGGGAATGGATCCCCGGCTCCCGAGAGATCTACTTTTCGCCGGCCAGCAAGCGTCAGCTCGGCTTCGAAGGCCAGGAAAGCTTCGACAACGTCGACGCCTGGTACGAACTGGTGCACCCCGACGACCGCGCCGACACGGTGCGCCGTGTCAATGCCACGACGCACGCGCCGTGGCCGCCGTACGAGAACGAGTACCGCGTGCGCCATCGCGACGGCGCTTACCGCTGGTTCCGCGCCCGCGGCGCGATGTTGCTCGACGACCAGGGCCAGCCACTGCGACTGCTCGGCGTGATCGACGACGTGACCACGTTGCGCGAGGGGCAGCAGGAGCGCGAGCGCCTGCTCGAGCAGCAGTTGGCCGCGCGTGCCGAGGCCGACGCCGCAAAAGCACGCGTGCTGCAGGTGATCGAGTCGGTCAGCGACGCCTTCGTGGCCGTCGACCGGCAATGGGGCTTCACCTTCATCAATCAGAGAGCGGCGCAAACCTTCGCCCAGCCCCCCAGCGCATTGATCGGCAAGACGCTGTGGGAAGAGATCCCGGAACACCTGGCGCGCACCTTCGGGCCGGCCTTGCGCCAGGCGATGACTGAGCGCACGCTCGTCTTCCTCGAGGGCTATGACAGCGTGAACCAGCGCTGGTATGAGACGCGCATCCATCCGTCCGAGGACGGCATCGCCGTGTTCTTCAACGACATCAGCGAGCGCAAACGCGCCGAGGCGGCCCTGCGCGCCACCGAGCAGCAGCTGCACGAGCTGCTGGCGCAATCGCGCCGCGATCAGGAACGCGAGCGCATCCGCATCGCACGCCAAATCCACGACGAGCTGGGCCAGCAACTGACCGGCGTCAAGATGGACTTGCGCTGGCTCGAGCGCAAGCTGTCCGAACCCGGCCTCCCGCCCACGCTCAACCCGCTGCTCGACCGCACGGTCGCGGCCTCGGAGCTGAACGACCAGATCATCGCCACGGTGCAGAGAATCGCCGCCGAGTTGCGCCCCACCGCGCTCGACCACCTGGGCCTGGTCTCGGCGCTGCGCCAGCGCGCGCGTGAGTTCGAGCGCCGCAGCGGCGTGCGTTGCAGCGTGCAGGTCGTCGGCGCCGAGCCGCAGCCCGCAGCGAGCCTGGCCAACGAACTCTTTTATATCGTGCAGGAGGCGCTGACCAACGTGGCGCGCCACGCGCGGGCGACGCAGGTCGAGGTCGCGATCGGCACACAGGGCAACGAGCTGGTGATCGACATCCGCGACGACGGCGAGGGCATCGACCCCGCGCGCATCGACGGCCGCCACAGCTTGGGCCTGCTGGGCATGCGCGAGCGCGCCCTGCAATGCGGCGGCAGCCTGCAGGTGCAGCGCAGGCACCCAATGGGCACCCTGGTCTCGGTGCGTGTACCGGCCGCGCCTTCGCGAAAGCTCGCGCCATGACCCGCATCCTGCTCGTCGACGACCATGAGGTGGTGCGGCGCGGCGTCAAGCAGATGCTGGCCGAGGCCTTCGCGCCGACCACCTTCGGCGAGGCCGGCAACCTGCCGCAGGCGCGCGAGCTGCTGGCCCGCCAGCCTTGGGACCTGGTGCTGCTCGATGTCAACCTGCCCGGCGGCAGCGGCCTCGAGTTGATCGAGCGTGCGCGGCAGGCATGCCCCACGGCGGCGGTGCTGGTGCTGTCGGCCTACCCTGAGGAAGAGTTTGCGGTGCGCGCCTTCAAGCTCGGCGCCGCGGGCTACCTGACCAAGGCCAGCCTGGCCGACGAGATGGTGGCCGCCGTGCACAAGGTGCTGGGCGGCGGGCGCTACGTCAGCGCTGCGCTGGCCGAACGTCTGGCCCTGGCGCTCGGCAACAACTCGCACACGGCGCCGCACGAGGCCCTGTCGGCGCGCGAACTCGAAGTGCTGCGCCAGGTGGCGAGCGGCCGCACCATCAAGGAGATCGCGCAGCAGATGCAGCTTTCCGAGAAGACGGTGGCCACCTACCGCCGCCGCGTGTCGGACAAGACCGGCCTGTCGAGCAACGTCGATTTGACCCGCTACGCGATGCAGCACCGGCTATTGGATTGATACGGTTTTGCATTCAATCGCATAAGAAACCGTTCGGGCTGAGGTATCGAAGCCCTGCGCGAGCCCTTCGATACCTCAGGGCGAACGGACGGTTGGCTCGTGGCACATCTAAGTTTTTGAACGCATGTTCGTATGAGCCGGCGCCGACGCCCGGCGTGTCGGTAATTTCACCGACAAGCCGGGCGCAAAACGCCGGCCTCAGATCGGGGCGTTCGGTCGATGGTGGTGCGGCGACGCGCTGCCTAGAGTCCGGCCATGAACAAGAACGCGCGCATGGCGGCCCACCGGGTGCTGTTGGTCGAGGATTCGGCCGTCGTGCGCGAGCGCCTGCGCAGCCAGATCGAGGAGGACGGCCGCTTGGCCGTTGTCGGCGAGGCCGCCGATCTGGCGCAGGCGCGCCGGATGTTCGACGAGGCCGCGCCCGACGCCGTGGTGCTCGATGTGCAGTTGGCCGACGAGACGACGTTCAACCTGCTGGTCGAGTTCAAGCGCAGCCGCCCCGAGTGCAAGGTCGTCGTGCTGACGCAGTTTTCGGTCCATCCCTACCGCGAGCGCTGCCTCGAGCTGGGCGCCGACCGCTTTCTCGCCAAGCCCAGCGACTTCGAGCGCATCGTGCCGCTGCTGGCCGAGTTGCTCGACGACGCGAGCGAGCCCGAAGCCACCGCGTCGGGCCACGCGATACCGGGGCTCGAGGCCATCGTCGAGGGGCTTCCGCTGGCCGTTTATGTTTGCGACGCCGAGGGCCGCGTGGTTCTGTTCAACCCCGCGGCCGTCGAACTGTGGGGTCGTGAACCCGATTGGCCGCGCGACCGCTGGTGCGGCGCCTGGCGTGTGATGGCTGCCGACGGCCAGGCGCTGCCGAGCGAAGCCCATCCCATGCGCCGGCTCGCCGCCGATGCCCATGCGCTGGCCGACCAGGAACTGGTCTTCGAACGCCCGGACGGATCGCGGCGCATGGTGCGCTGCGTCCCGCGACGGCACACCGACGCCAGCGGCACGGTGTGCGCCATGGTCGGCGTGCTGACCGACATGACGGCGATGCGCCAGGCCGAACAGGCTCGCCGCGAATCGGACCTGCTGCTCAAGCGCGTGCTCGATGCGTCGCGCTCGGCTTTGTGGGACCTCGACCTCTGCAGCGGTCGCGTGCACCTGTCGGAGCACTGGTCCGAGATGATGGGCGGCGAACGCGTCGTCACCACGACCGAGTTCGACCGCCTGGCCGAATGCGTGCCGGCGGCGGATCGGCTGCGCATCGGCGCGGCGATGGATCCCGTGATCAAGGGCGAGGCCGAACACTACGCGGTCGAACATGCGGTTCGCAACCACGCTGGCAAGCTGATGTGGGTCCTCAGCGAAGGACGCGTCGTCGAGCGCGACGCCGACGGCCGTGCGTTGCGCGCGGTGGGCACCAACCGCGACATCACGCCTCAGGTCGGCGCGCAGCGTGCGCTGCGCGCCAGCGAGGCCCAACTGCGCCGCCTGATCGACCACCTCGCGGCCGGCGTGCTGGTCTACGACAGGGACGGCTCGATCGTCTTGAGCAACGCGCACGCCCAGCAGTTGCTGCAGCTGCCGGTGCGCCGCACGAACGAACGCTCGATGCCGGGGTTGACGCTCGAGTTCGTGCATGAAAACGGGCACGCCCTCGACGCCGCCGAGCGCCCGGTCGACCGTGTGCTGGCCAGTGGCAGGCCCGTGCGCAACCAGTTGCTCGGCCTGCGCCACGGTGGCAGCGACGACACGCTGTGGGCGATCGTCAACGCGTTTCCCGAGTTCAGCGAGGATCAGCGCCTCGAGCGGGTGGTGCTCTGCTTCGTCGACATCAGCGACCGGCGCCTCGCCGAACAGGCCTTGCGTCGCAGCGAAGGACGCTTGCGCGCGCTGGTCGAGCTGTCGTCGGACTGGCTGTGGGAGCAGGACGAGTCGCTGCGCTTCACCATGATGTCGAACAACGGTGACGACCTCGCGGGTCTGAGCGCCGCCGAACACCTGGGCAAGACGCGCTGGGAACTGCCGCATGTCGATGTCAGCGCGGCCGCCTGGGCCGAGCACCGCGCCCAACTCGCGCGCCGCGAGGTCTTCCGCGACTTCGAGATCACGCGCAACGACAGGAATGGCGTGCTGAGAACGGCGTCCGTCAGCGGCATGCCGGTGTTCGACGACAACGGCGTCTTTGCCGGCTACCGCGGCATCTCGCGCGACGTGACATCGCAGCGCGCGGCCGACAGTGCGCTGCGAGCGCTGGAAACACAACTGCTCGAGTCCCAGCGCATGGAATCGATCGGCACCCTGGCCGGCGGCATCGCCCACGACTTCAACGCACTGGTCGGGGTCTTCCTGGCCAATGCCACGATGGCCTGCGACGTCCTGGCCGGCGACACGCAGCAGGGCGCGCCGGCCGCGCTGGCCAGCCTGGGGCGCATCAAATCGGCATGCCGCCGCGCGCGCGCGCTGGTCCATCAGATCCTGGCCTTTGCACGGCGCCAACCGCAAGTGCTGGTCAACCAGGCGCTGCACCCCGCGGTGGAGGAGACGATCGCGTTGTTCCAGTCCTGCCTGCCGCCGTCGGTGTCGCTGCACTGCGATCTGGGGGCCGCGGGATCGGTCCATGTGATGGCCGATGCCACGCAGATCCAGCAGGTGCTGATGAACCTGTGCACCAATGCCCTGCATGCCCTGGACAATCGCAACGGCCAGATCTTCGTCGGGCTGGAAGAGGTGTTTCTCGACGAAGCGACAGCGAACACGCTCGAACTTTCGCCCGGGCCACACGCGCGGCTGTGGGTGCGAGACGACGGCCGCGGCATGGACGCGAAGGTGCGGGCGCGGATCTTCGAGCCTTTGTTCACCACCAAGCCGGCCGGCCACGGCACCGGGCTGGGCCTCTCGGTCGTCAAACGCATTGTGGCCTTTCACGGCGGTGCGGTCGGCGTGCACAGCGAGCCTGGCCAGGGCTCGACCTTCGAGGTCTTCCTGCCGATCGTCGATCACGACAGCGCGATGATGGCGCTGGACATCGACACTGCGCCCGCGCCGTGGCACGCCGAGGGCCATGTGCTGGTGGTCGATGACGACGAGGTGATCCAGCTGACCATCGTCAGCCTGCTCGAGCGCGAAGGCCTGCATGTCACGACTTGCTCCAACGCCAACGAGGCCCTGGCGGCCGTGCGTTCGGCGCCGGGCAAGTTCAACGTCGTCGTGACCGACTTCAACATGGCGGTGATGTCGGGCCTGGACCTGGCGCGCAACCTGGCGCTGATCCGCGCCGAATTGCCGGTGCTGATCATTTCGGGGCTGATCACCGACGAACTCTGCGCCCAGGCGCGCGAAGCCGACGTGCGCTCCGTGCTCGACAAGGGCGAACTCGGCAGCGAGCTGGCGCGTGCCGTGCGGCGAGCCCTGCGACCGGCGTCGGCGCCGCGGCTGCGGGCGGCCGTCAGGCGGCGCCCGTGCACGCCCGGTCCCTGAACGACGATGTGGTCAAGGACGCGCCGCACCGTCACGCAGCGATGCCGCTTTCAGAAGGCCTCCCTCCAGCCTGAGTGGCCATCGGGCCCCGGCGGGGGGGGGGGGGGGGGGGGGGGGGGGGGGGGGGGGGGGGGGGGGGGGGGGGGGGGGGGGGGGGGGGGGGGGGGGGGGGGGGGGGGGGGGGGGAGCTGTACGAGCTGCACCGGCGTCGCCTGCCTGGCCGACCGCGTAACGCAAAGCCTGCGCGACACCAAGGTGCGCGGCGCGGTGGCCTTCAAGCGCCCCGGCGAACTCGCCAACGACGGCATGGTGATCGAAGACGCGCGCAGCTACCGCTGAGGGTCGTCGTCGTCGTCGGCGGGCGCTTCGGCGCCGCGCCACAAGGTGCCGCTGATGCGGCCCAACTGATCGAGCTGGCGCTCGACCTGCTGGCAGTCAGCGCAGACACGCAGGTGCAGCCTGAGCGTCAACGACCGCCACAGCCCCAGCGGCTCATCGCGCCGCAACGACATCAACTCCGCGGCCTGCCGGCAGGTGTGCTGCATCCATCCCATCGCGTACCTCATCTCTCGGGGACTTCCGGGCGGCGTCCGACGCCCCTCTTCCATCGGCTGCCTTTTGCGTCAGTCGTGCGAGACCCCCCAGACGTGACACTGCGCCTGCGTAATGCGCGGGCGATGGCGGCGACTGACGCCAAGACCGCTGCCGAACCCCGCGCCATGGACACCACCTGCCTCGAATCCGAACTGCCCGCGCTGCGCCAGCGCCTGCTGCGCCAGGCCCGGCTGGCGGTGCACGACAGTGCGCACGCCGAAGACCTGGTGCAGGACACGCTGATCGCCGTCGTCCAGCAAGCGGCCACCTACCGCGGCGACGCGGCGCTGTCGACCTGGGCGATCGCCATCCTTCGCCACAAGGTCGCCGACTGGTACCGCTCGCCGATCGCCAAGCGCGAAACGCAGTTGCCAAACGCGGATAAGGCGGGTGACGCCGCCCTCGATGCCGCGCTGGCCGATCAATTCGACGAGACCGGGCATTGGCGCGAAGCGGTGCCCAGTGGCGACAGCCGGAGCAAGCCAGCGAGCGCCGGCAGATGATGCAGACGCTCGACGGCTGCCTGTCCTGCCTGCCGGCGCAGACGCGGCGTGTCTTCATGATGCGCGAGTGGCTCGGCTTCGAAAGCGACGAGATCCGCGAACAGCTCGGCCTGTCGGCCGACAACGTGCGCACGATCCTGCACCGTGCCCGCCTGTCGCTGCGCGAGTGCATGCAGCGGCGCTGGTTCACCGGCGGCAAGAACGCGGCGCGCACCTGACGGCACGCGCCGCCTGCGGCGATCAGTGACGGCTCTCGAGGCCGGCGCGCAGCGCAGCGCGCCGGTCGTAGCGGGCGGCTTCGGCGCGAACTTCGGCAGCCGAACGCTCGCTCATGAAGACGCTGCGCGGCACCCAGGTGTCGCCCATGAACACGTAGTCCATGCGCGCCTGCGACTCCTTGAGTTCGGCGATGACTTCGGCGCGCGTCTTGGTCAGCGGCGAGGTGAACGCGGGCGCAAGGGTGTCGCCCTGGAAGATGTACTGCACGGCGGGCAGGTTGTTCGCCGAGGCGGCGGTCGGCGCGGCCTTGGCGAACGAGACGGCGGAAACGACCGACAGGGCGATGGTGGCAAGAACGGTTTTCATGGTGCGACTCCTGGAGTGAAGTGAAACGGCGTTGAGAGATCCGCGGCAGCGTTGCTGGTTTGGCTCGGCTGTCCTCACGTCTGTCGCAGCACACCTCGAAAACGTGACACCCATTTTTTTCGAGCGGATTTACGATCTCGTTCATGTCCTTCTTCGACGACCCCACGCAACTGGCGCCGCGGCGCACCGTCAAGACCGATCTCGGCGGCGGCGCCTTCACGCTGCACCACCCGGAGCCGCTGGCGCCGTACGCGCGCTGCGTCGGCGAGTGGCTGGAGCGCTGGGCACGCGACACGCCCGACGCGCCGGCCTTCGCCGAGCCCGCGGCCGACGCTGGCGGCTGGCGCACGCTCAGCTACCGCGCGCTGCGCCAGCAGGTCGGCGCCGTCGCGCAGTCGCTGCTCGATCGCGCGCTGCCGGCCGACCGGCCTGTCGTCGTGCTCTCCGACAACGCACTCGACCCGCTCGTGC
>CAVTAM010000006.1:0-64307 GCA_963732625.1 uncultured beta proteobacterium
GACGGGCGACCCGGCTTACCTGGCGCCCTATGAGGCCGGCATCAAGGCCGTGCAGCAACATCGCGCCTCGATCGCGCGCCAGAGCCTTGATGCGGATCCGCCGCGCATCGACCTGGCGAGCCTGCCGCCGCGATCGACGCCAAGCTGGCGGACCTCGGCGAGACCATTCAGGCGCAGCGGCGCGGCGACGCCGCGGGCGCGCTGCGCACGGTGCAAAGCGGCCGCGGCAAGCGGCTGATGGACGAGATTCGAAACCGCCTCGGCGCCGAGGTGGCCGATATCGGGCGAACGCTGGACGGCCGCGTGGCGCGCCACTCCGAGCAGCTCCAGCGCGCCGCGGTGGCCATGCGCGCCGGGCAGGCTGGGGCGATCGCGCTGCTCGGGCTCGCCTTCATCTGGCTGCGCCGCGAACATCGGCGCGTCGAGCAGCAAGTGGCCGAGCGCACCGCACAGTTGCAGGCAACGGTCGAGACCCTGCGTCGAGCGAAGCCTTTGTGCGCGCCATTGGCGACAACCTGCCCGGCGGCGTCTTGTACCCGCTCGGCCTGGACGAGAACCGCAAACCCACCTTCCACTACATCAGCGAGGGCGTCGAGCGCATCAACGGCGTCTCGGCGCAGGCCATCGTCGCCAACGCACAGACCTTCTTCGATCAGGTGCTCGAAGAAGACCGGCCCGGCCTGCTGGCCGAGCGCGAGCGTGCCAACCGCCCCGGCCATGTCTTCCGCCACGAGGCTCGCGTGCGCCGGCCCGACGGCGAGGTGCGCTGGTGCCCGTCGACTCAAGCCGCGCGAGGCTGCCGACGGCACGCTGCGCTGGGATGGCATCGAGCTGGACATCACCGAGCAGCGCCTGGCCACGGCGAACTGCGCGTCAGCGAGGAGCGCTTGCGCCTGGCCACCGAGGCCTCGAACGTCGGCCTGTGGGAATGGATCCCCGGCTCCCGAGAGATTTCTCTTCGCCCGCCAGCAAAAAAGCGTCAGCTCGGCTTCGAAGGCCAGGAAAGCTTCGAAAACGTCGACGCCTGGTATGAACTGGTGCACCCCGACTACCGCGCCGACACGGTGCGCCGTGTCAATGCCACGACGCACGCGCCGTGGCCGCCGCACCAGAACGAGTACCGCGTGCGCCATCGCGACGGCGCTTACCGCTGGTTCCGCGCCCGCGGCGCGATGTCGCTCGACGACCAGGGCCAGCCGCTGCGACTGCTCGGCGTGATCGACGACGTGACCGCGTTGCGCGAGGGGCAGCAGGAGCGCGAGCGCCTGCTCGAGCAGCAGTTGGCCGCGCGTGCCGAGGCCGACGCCGCAAAAGCACGCGTGCTGCAGGTGATCGAGTCGGTCAGCGACGCCTTCGTGGCCGTCGACCGGCAATGGGGCTTCACCTTCATCAATCGGAGAGCGGCGCAAACCTTCGCCCAGCCCCCAGCGAATCGATCGGCAAGACGCTGTGGAAGAGATCCCGGAACACCTGGCGCGCACCTTCGGGCCCGCCTTGCGCCAGGCGATGACTGAGCGCACGCTCGTCTTCCTCGAGGGCTATGACAGCGTGAACCAGCGCTGGTATGAGACGCGCATCCATCCGTCCGAGGACGGCATCGCCGTGTTCTTCAACGACATCAGCCAGCGAAACGCGCCGAGGCGGCCCTGCGCGCCACCGAGCAGCAGCTGCACGAGCTGCTGGCGCAATCGCGCCGCGATCAGGAACGCGAGCGCATCCGCATCGCACGCCAAATCCACGACGAGCTGGGCCAGCAACTGACCGGCGTCAAGATGGACTTGCGCTGGCTCAGCGCAAGCTGTCCGAACCCGGCCTCCCGCCCACGCTCAACCCGCTGCTCGACCGCACGGTCGCGGCCTCGGAGCTGAACGACCAGATCATCGCCACGGTGCAGAGAATCGCCGCCGAGTTGCGCCCCACCGCGCTCGACCACCTGGGCCTGGTCTCGGCGCTGCGCCAGCGCGCGCGTGAGTTCGAGCGCCGCAGCGGCGTGCGTTGCAGCGTGCAGGTCGTCGGCGCCGAGCCGCAGCCCGCAGCGAGCCTGGCCAACGAACTCTTTTATATCGTGCAGGAGGCGCTGACCAACGTGGCGCGCCACGCGCGGGCGACGCAGGTCGAGGTCGCGATCGGCACACAGGGCAATGAGCTGGTGATCGACATCCGCGACGACGGCGAGGGCATCGATCCCGCGCGCATCGACGGCCGCCACAGCTTGGGCCTGCTGGGCATGCGCGAACGCGCCCTGCAATGCGGCGGCAGCCTGCAGGTGCAGCGCAGGCACCCAATGGGCACCCTGGTCTCGGTGCGTGTGCCGGACAGCGCATCGCGAAAGCTCTTGCCGTGACCCGCATCCTGCTCGTCGACGACCATGAGGTGGTGCGGCGCGGCGTCAAGCAGATGCTGGCCGAGGCCTTCGCGCCGACCACCTTCGGCGAGGCCGGCAACCTGCCGCAGGCGCGCGAGCTGCTGGCCCGCCAGCCTTGGGACCTGGTGCTGCTCGATGTCAACCTGCCCGGCGGCAGCGGCCTCGAGTTGATCGAGCGCGCGCGGCAGGCATGCCCCACGGCGGCGGTGCTGGTGCTGTCGGCCTACCCTGAGGAAGAGTTTGCGGTGCGCGCCTTCAAGCTCGGCGCCGCGGGCTACCTGACCAAGGCCAGCCTGGCCGACGAGATGGTGGCCGCCGTGCACAAGGTGCTGGGCGGCGGGCGCTACGTCAGCGCTGCGCTGGCCGAACGTCTGGCCCTGGCGCTCGGCAACAACTCGCACACGGCGCCGCACGAGGCCCTGTCGGCGCGCGAACTCGAAGTGCTGCGCCAGGTGGCGAGCGGCCGCACCATCAAGGAGATCGCGCAGCAGATGCAGCTTTCCGAGAAGACGGTGGCCACCTACCGCCGCCGCGTGTCGGACAAGACCGGCCTGTCGAGCAACGTCGATTTGACCCGCTACGCGATGCAGCACCGGCTATTGGATTGATACGGTTTTGCATTCAATCGCATAAGAAACCGTTCGGGCTGAGGTATCGAAGCCCTGCGCGAGCCCTTCGATACCTCAGGGCGAACGGACGGTTGGCTCGTGGCACATCTAAGTTTTTGAACGCATGTTCGTATGAGCCGGCGCCGACGCCCGGCGTGTCGGTAATTTCACCGACAAGCCGGGCGCAAAACGCCGGCCTCAGATCGGGGCGTTCGGTCGATGGTGGTGCGGCGACGCGCTGCCTAGAGTCCGGCCATGAACAAGAACGCGCGCATGGCGGCCCACCGGGTGCTGCTGGTCGAGGATTCGGCCGTCGTGCGCGAGCGCCTGCGCAGCCAGATCGAGGAGGACGGCCGCTTGGCCGTTGTCGGCGAGGCCGCCGATCTGGCGCAGGCGCGCCGGATGTTCGACGAGACCGCGCCCGACGCCGTGGTGCTCGATGTGCAGTTGGCCGACGAGACGACGTTCGACCTGCTGGTCGAGTTCAAGCGCAGCCGCCCCGAGTGCAAGGTCGTCGTGCTGACGCAGTTTTCGGTTCATCCCTACCGCGAGCGCTGCCTCGAGCTGGGCGCCGACCGCTTTCTCGCCAAGCCCAGCGACTTCGAGCGCATCGTGCCGCTGCTGGCCGAGTTGCTCGACGACGCGAGCGAGCCCGAAGCCACCGCGTCGGGCCACGCGATACCGGGGCTCGAGGCCATCGTCGAGGGGCTTCCGCTGGCCGTTTATGTTTGCGACGCCGAGGGCCGCGTGGTTCTGTTCAACCCCGCGGCCGTCGAACTGTGGGGTCGTGAACCCGATTGGCCGCGCGACCGCTGGTGCGGCGCCTGGCGTGTGATGGCTGCCGACGGCCAGGCGCTGCCGAGCGAAGCCCATCCCATGCGCCGGCTCGCCGCCGATGCCCATGCGCTGGCCGACCAGGAACTGGTCTTCGAACGCCCGGACGGATCGCGGCGCACGGTGCGCTGCGTCCCGCGACGGCACACCGACGCCAGCGGCACGGTGTGCGCCATGGTCGGCGTGCTGACCGACATGACGGCGACGCGCCAGGCCGAACAGGCTCGCCGCGAATCGGACCTGCTGCTCAAGCGCGTGCTCGATGCGTCGCGCTCGGCCTTGTGGGACCTCGACCTCTGCAGCGGTCGCGTGCACCTGTCGGAGCACTGGTCCGAGATGATGGGCGGCGAACGCGTCGTCACCACGACCGAGTTCGACCGCCTGGCCGAATGCGTGCCGGCGGCGGATCGGCTGCGCATCGGCGCGGCGATGGATCCCGTGATCAAGGGCGAGGCCGAACACTACGCGGTCGAACATGCGGTTCGCAACCACGCTGGCGAGCTGATGTGGGTCCTCAGCGAAGGACGCGTCGTCGAGCGCGACGCCGACGGCCGTGCGTTGCGCGCGGTGGGCACCAACCGCGACATCACGCCTCAGGTCGGCGCGCAGCGTGCGCTGCGCGCCAGCGAGGCCCAACTGCGCCGCCTGATCGACCACCTCGCGGCCGGCGTGCTGGTCTACGACAGGGACGGCTCGATCGTCTTGAGCAACGCGCACGCCCAGCAGTTGCTGCAGCTGCCGGTGCGCCGCACGAACGAACGCTCGATGCCGGGGTTGACGCTCGAGTTCGTGCATGAAAACGGGCACGCCCTCGACGCCGCCGAGCGCCCGGTCGACCGTGTGCTGGCCAGTGGCAGGCCCGTGCGCAACCAGTTGCTGGGCCTGCGCCACGGTGGCAGCGACGACACGCTGTGGGCGATCGTCAACGCGTTTCCCGAGTTCAGCGAGGATCAGCGCCTCGAGCGGGTGGTGCTCTGCTTCGTCGACATCAGCGACCGGCGCCTCGCCGAACAGGCCTTGCGTCGCAGCGAAGGACGCTTGCGCGCGCTGGTCGAACTGTCGTCGGACTGGCTGTGGGAGCAGGACGAGTCGCTGCGCTTCACCATGATGTCGAACAACGGTGACGACCTCGCGGGTCTGAGCGCCGCCGAACACCTGGGCAAGACGCGCTGGGAACTGCCGCATGTCGATGTCAGCGCGGCCGCCTGGGCCGAGCACCGCGCCCAACTCGCGCGCCGCGAGGTCTTCCGCGACTTCGAGATCACGCGCAACGACAGGAATGGCGTGCTGAGAACGGCGTCCGTCAGCGGCATGCCGGTGTTCGACGACAACGGCGTCTTTGCCGGCTACCGCGGCATCTCGCGCGACGTGACATCGCAGCGCGCGGCCGACAGTGCGCTGCGAGCGCTGGAAACACAACTGCTCGAGTCCCAGCGCATGGAATCGATCGGCACCCTGGCCGGCGGCATCGCCCACGACTTCAACGCACTGGTCGGGGTCTTCCTGGCCAATGCCACGATGGCCTGCGACGTCCTGGCCGGCGACACGCAGCAGGGCGCGCCGGCCGCGCTGGCCAGCCTGGGGCGGATCAAATCAGCATGCCGCCGCGCGCGCGCGCTGGTCCATCAGATCCTGGCCTTTGCACGGCGCCAACCGCAAGTCCTGGTCAACCAGGCGTTGCACCCCGCGGTGGAGGAGACGATCGCGTTGTTCCAGTCCTGCCTGCCGCCGTCGGTGTCGCTGCACTGCGATCTGGGGGCCGCGGGATCGGTCCATGTGATGGCCGATGCGACGCAGATCCAGCAGGTGCTGATGAACCTGTGCACCAATGCCCTGCATGCCCTGGACAATCGCAACGGCCAGATCTTCGTCGGGCTGGAAGAGATGTTTCTCGACGAAGCGACAGCGAACACGCTCGAACTTTCGCCCGGGCCACACGCGCGGCTGTGGGTGCGAGACGACGGCCGCGGCATGGACGCGAAGGTGCGGGCGCGGATCTTCGAGCCTTTGTTCACCACCAAGCCGGCCGGCCACGGCACCGGGCTGGGCCTCTCGGTCGTCAAACGCATCGTGGCCTTTCACGGCGGTGCGGTCGGCGTGCACAGCGAGCCTGGCCAGGGCTCGACCTTCGAGGTCTTCCTGCCGATCGTCGATCACGACAGCGCGATGATGGCGCTGGACATCGACACTGCGCCCGCGCCGTGGCACGCCGAGGGCCATGTGCTGGTGGTCGATGACGACGAGGTGATCCAGCTGACCATCGTCAGCCTGCTCGAGCGCGAAGGCCTGCATGTCACGACTTGCTCCAACGCCAACGAGGCCCTGGCGGCCGTGCGTTCGGCGCCGGGCAAGTTCAACGTCGTCGTGACCGACTTCAACATGGCGGTGATGTCGGGCCTGGACCTGGCGCGCAACCTGGCGCTGATCCGCGCCGAATTGCCGGTGCTGATCATTTCGGGGCTGATCACCGACGAACTCTGCGCCCAGGCGCGCGAAGCCGACGTGCGCTCCGTGCTCGACAAGGGCGAACTCGGCAGCGAGCTGGCACGTGCCGTGCGGCGAGCCCTGCGACCGGCATCGGCGCCACGGCTCCGGGCGGGCCCTCATGCGGCGCTCTTTCACGCCCAGTCGCTGGACGACGATCCGGTCAACGACGCGACGCGCCGTCACGCAGCAAAGCCACCTTCAAAGGGCGCCCATCCAGCCTGAGTGGCCATCGGGTGCTCCAGCGGCGGCGCCAACGCCCGCATCAAGGGCTGGCTCGGCCGCGCCGACCAGACGGCCAAGGTGCGCGGCATGTTCGTGCATGCCAGCCAGATCGCCGAAGTGGTCAAGCGCCACCCCGAACTCTTGCGCGCGCGCTTGGTCGTCGAAGGCGAGATGGCCGAAGACCGCATGACGCTGTTCGCCGAGATCACGCAACAGCGGACCCGAGGGCCTGGCCGAGCGCGTGGCCGGCACGCTGCGCGACATCACCAAGCTGCGCGGCGCGGTGGCCTTCAAGCGCCCCGGCGAACTCGCCAACGACGGCAAGGTGATCGAAGACGCGCGCAGTTACCGCTGAGGTCGTCGTCGTCGTCAGCGCGCGCTTCCGCGCCGCGCCACAACGTGCCGCTGATGCGGCCCAACTGATCGAGCTGGCGCTCGACCTGCTGGCAGTCACCGCACGCATGCAGGTGCAGCCTTCAGCGTCAACGACCGCCACAGCCCCAGCGGCTCATCGCGCCGCAACGACATCAACTCCGCGGCCTGCCGGCAGGTGTGCTGCATCCATCCCATCGCGTACCTCATCTCTCGGGGACTGCCAGGCGGCGTCCGACGCCCCTCTTCCATCGGCTGCCTTTTGCGTCAGTCGTGCGAGACCCCCCAGACGTGACACTGCGCCTGCGTAATGCGCGGGCGATGGCGGCGACTGACGCCAAGACCGCTGCCGAACCCCGCGCCATGGACACCACCTGCCTCGAATCCGAACTGCCCGCGCTGCGCCAGCGCCTGCTGCGCCAGGCCCGGCTGGCGGTGCACGACAGTGCGCACGCCGAAGACCTGGTGCAGGACACGCTGATCGCCGTCGTCCAGCAAGCGGCCACCTACCGCGGCGACGCGGCGCTGTCGACCTGGGCGATCGCCATCCTTCGCCACAAGGTCGCCGACTGGTACCGCTCGCCGATCGCCAAGCGCGAAACGCAGTTGCCAAACGCGGATAAGGCGGGTGACGCCGCCCTCGATGCCGCGCTGGCCGATCAATTCGACGAGACCGGGCATTGGCGCGAAGCGGTGCCCGAGTGGCAACAGCCGGAGCAAGCCAGCGAGCGCCGGCAGATGATGCAGACGCTCGACGGCTGCCTGTCCTGCCTGCCGGCGCAGACGCGGCGTGTCTTCATGATGCGCGAGTGGCTCGGCTTCGAAAGCGACGAGATCCGCGAACAGCTCGGCCTGTCGGCCGACAACGTGCGCACGATCCTGCACCGTGCCCGCCTGTCGCTGCGCGAGTGCATGCAGCGGCGCTGGTTCAGCGGCGGCAAGAACGCGGCGCGCACCTGACGGCACGCGCCGCCTGCGGCGATCAGTGACGGCTCTCGAGGCCGGCGCGCAGCGCAGCGCGCCGGTCGTAGCGGGCGGCTTCGGCGCGAACTTCGGCAGCCGAACGCTCGCTCATGAAGACGCTGCGCGGCACCCAGGTGTCGCCCATGAACACGTAGTCCATGCGCGCCTGCGACTCCTTGAGTTCGGCGATGACTTCGGCGCGCGTCTTGGTCAGCGGCGAGGTGAACGCGGGCGCAAGGGTGTCGCCCTGGAAGATGTACTGCACGGCGGGCAGGTTGTTCGCCGAGGCGGCGGTCGGCGCGGCCTTGGCGAACGAGACGGCGGAAACGACCGACAGGGCGATGGTGGCAAGAACGGTTTTCATGGTGCGACTCCTGGAGTGAAGTGAAACGGCGTTGAGAGATCCGCGGCAGCGTTGCTGGTTTGGCTCGGCTGTCCTCACGTCTGTCGCAGCACACCTCGAAAACGTGACACCCATTTTTTTCGAGCGGATTTACGATCTCGTTCATGTCCTTCTTCGACGACCCCACGCAACTGGCGCCGCGGCGCACCGTCAAGACCGATCTCGGCGGCGGCGCCTTCACGCTGCACCACCCGGAGCCGCTGGCGCCGTACGCGCGCTGCGTCGGCGAGTGGCTGGAGCGCTGGGCACGCGACACGCCCGACGCGCCGGCCTTCGCCGAGCCCGCGGCCGACGACTGGCGGCTGGCGCACGCTCAGCTACGGCGCGCTGCGCCAGCAGGTCGGCGCCGTCGCACAGTCGCTGCTCGATCGCGCGCTGCCGGCCGACCGGCCTGTCGTCGTGCTTTCCGACAACGCGCTCGACCCGCTCGTGCTCGGCCTGGCCGCGATGCACGTCGGCCGCGCCGTCTGCACCGTCAGCAGCGGCTACTGCCGGCTCGCGCAAGGCGACTTCACGCGCATCCACGGCATCCTGCGCACGCTGCAGCCGGCGCTGATCTACGCCGGCGATGCCGCGGTCTATGCGCCGGCGCTGGCCGACGCGCCGGTGGCCGACGCACGCATCGTCTTCAGCCGCGGCGCCAATTCGCATGCCGGGCACGCCGCATTGCCGTTCTCCGCCCTGCAGGCCGCCACCGAAACGCCGGCGGTGCAAGCCGCGTTCGACGCCATCACGCCCGACACGCACGCCAAGTACCTGCTGACCTCGGGCTCCACCGGCCACCCCAAGGTCGTCATCAACACGCACCGCATGCTCTGCGCCAACCAGCAGATGCTGGCCCAGGTGCTGCGCTTCGTCGAGCGCGACAAGCCGGTGCTGCTCGACTGGCTGCCGTGGAGCCACACCTTCGGCGGCAACCACAACATCGGCCTGGTGCTGCGCAACGGCGGCACGATGTTCATCGACGACGGCCGGCCGCTGCCGGGCCTGATCGACAAGACGATCGCACACCTGCGCGAAGTGCAGCCCAACCTCTACTTCAACGTGCCGCGCGGCTACGAGATGATGCTGCCCGCGCTCGAAGCCGACGACGCTCTGGCGCGCCGCTTCTTCGAGAAACTGAAGATGGTCTTCTACGCCGGCGCCGGCATGCCCGACACCATCTGGCGTCGGCTCGAAGCGGTGGCCGCGCGCGTGCGTGACATCGACAGCGACCCCGTGTGGTTGACGACGAGCTGGGGCTCGACCGAAACCTCGCCCGCGATCACCTCGGTGCCGTGGCATCTGCAGCGGCCCGGCGTGATCGGCCTGCCGCTGCCCGGCGCGGCCATCAAGTTCGTGCCCAACGGCGGCAAGCTGGAGATGCGCATCAAGGGCCCGCACGTCTTCCCCGGTTATCGAGGCAATGAAGAGGCCACCGCGCAAGCCTTCGACGACGACGGCTGGTACCGCATCGGCGACGCCGGTTATCTGGACGAAGAAGACAACCCCGGCTCAGGCATCGTCTTCAACGGCCGCGTCGCCGAAGACTTCAAGCTCACCAGCGGCACCTGGGTCAGCGTCGGCACGCTGCGCCTGGCCGTCGTGGCCGCCCTCGCGCCGTTGGCGATGGACGTGGTGATCACCGGACACGACCGCAGCGAAATCGGCGTGCTGGTGTTCCTCAGCGAAGCCGCACGCCAGTTGCCGCACGACGATGTCGCAGCCAAGGTGCGTGAGGCCCTGCGCACGCTGAAGGCCGGCGGCGCCGGCTCATCGCAAGCGCCGGCACGCGCGCTGCTGCTGCCCGATGCGCCGAGCATGGCCACGGGCGAGATCACCGACAAGGGCTACATCAACCAGCGCCTGGTGCTGCTGCGGCGCGCGGCCGAGGTGGAACGGCTGTACGCCACGCCGCCGGCGGCCGGCGTGATTTGCGCGTGAGTCCCTGAAGTTGGAACGTGGTGCCGCAAGAAGAATTGTTCGACCGCACGATCGTCGTCGTCAGCCCCGCCACATCCTCGAAGTTTCTGGCGATCCAGGGTACGCCACCACCACCCAGCGAGCGCTTGCGGCGCACCGTGCGAGCAACGCCACCTTGGTCCCAAAGGCTGATCACACGCGCGTGATGCAGGCCGCCGAGCCACTGACGGCGGCCGACGCCGCGGTGACGGTGGCAACGATGACGAGAGGCCGCTTTGGCCGAACTGCGAACTGCCAAAAGTGACCGCAAGTCATAGTCGTTTCGCGCGTGTCTGTATCTCTCATACGGTTTTGCATTCAATCGCATAAGAAACCGTTCGGGCTGAGGTATCGAAGCCCTGCGCGAGCCCTTCGATACCTCAGGGCGAACGGACGGTTGGCTCGTGGCACATCTAAGTTTTTGAACGCATGTTCGTATCAAGGCGTCGCGCGGAGAGCAACCATCTTCATCTTGAGGCGCTGGGCATTGCGGCTCAGGACCTCGTCCAGGGTTGCCATGCGCTTCGCACCCGCGGCCTCGGCACATGCCAAGTGCAGTGCGTCGCCGGCGCGCAGCCCGCTCGCGGCATCCAGCACCAACTGGGCCGCGCGATGAAAGTTGGCGGGCGCAACAGGCAGCAGTCGAAGGTCCGCAGCGACCATGCGCTCGAAGCGCTCCCATGCGCCTTTCGCCTGCGGCGTGTCGATCGCGCCAGTGCGCTGCTTGATGCCAAGGGCGCTGGCGAACTCGGGAATGCACCAGGCCGCAGCGACGAGCTCGCTCTTCTCGCGCGCGTACCAGTCGCTGGCGGCCAGACTGTGCGGCTCGTTCAGGAACAGCGGCACAAGCACACTGGTGTCGACATAGACCATGTCAGTACCGCGCTCGGCTGCGCAGTTCGTGGATCACGGACTCATTCATCGGCATGGCGTTGCGCGCCTCAGTCAGCTCGTGGGCGAACGATCTGCGATTCCACTGCGCCGGCCGAATGGACAGAGTGCCATCGACGGTGAGTTGGGCCTCGACGGTTGCACCTTCACGCAGGCCGAGCCGACGTACAACTTCGGACGGGATTCTCAGGGCAAGACTGTTGCCCCACTTCGCTACTTGCAGGTCCATGATGTATATCTTTTGATGTGTCTACATCGTACCCCGCCAATGTGCAATGTCAAGCTCGACCAGCTCATGGCCCCGACTCATCCGCCGCCACGTCCCGCGCATGCGCTACGAGCCGGTCGAGCAAGCGGTCGAGCTGCGCGCGCTCAGGCGCGGAAAGGCACGCGGTGATCTCGGCGTTGCGCCGCTCCACCACATCCATCACGCGCTGCCACAGGCGCTCGCCCTTGGCGGTGAGCGTGAGCACGACACCGCGGCCGTCGAACTCGCTGGGCTGCTTGCGCACCAGGCCCTGATCGACCAGCGATTGCGCGGCGCGGCTGGCCTGGCCCTTGTCGAGGTTGGCGCGCGCGGCCAGGTCGATCACCGACAGCGGCCGGAACGAGCCGATGGCGCTCAGGCACCGCCCCTCGCCCAGCGGCAGGCCGGTCTCGGTGACATAGGCCTGCTGGCTGACGCGGTCGGTCAGCTTGGCCAGCGTGTGCAGGCGGAAGGTGACGGTGCCGCCCAGATGGCGCGCAGCGCGCGCGCTGCGCGAACCGGGCGAGGAACCGTTGATCGGCATGGCGCCGAGGTTAGGGCAACTTGGTTGCGCGCGCAACCAATTGAGCGTAGGCTCGTGTTCACCCGAATCGCCACCGATGAAAGACACCGTGAGCAGCAAAGCCTTCGCCAGCCAGGCCGACCTCGAAGAAAAGAAGGTCACCTTCGAGCAACTCTCCGAGCACGCCTGGGCCTATACCGCCGAGGGCGACCCGAACACCGGCATCGTCATCGGCGACGACGCGGTGCTGGTGGCCGACACGCAGGCCACGCCGGCGATGGCGGCCGACGTGATCCGCCGCATCCGCGAGGTCACCGACAAGCCGATCAGGTACGTGGTGCTAACGCACTATCACGCGGTGCGTGTGCTCGGCGCATCGGCGTATCAGCCGCAGCAGATCATCGCCAGCCAGGACACGCGCGACCTGATCGTCGAGCGCGGCGAGGCCGACAAGGCCAGCGAGATCGGCCGCTTCCCGCGCCTGTTCCGCAATGTCGAGTCGGTGCCGCCGGGCATGACCTGGCCGACGATCACCTTCAGCGGCAAGATGACGCTGTGGCTCGGCAAGCTGGAAGTGCAGTTGCTGCAACTCGGCCGCGGCCACACCAAGGGCGACACCGTCGTCTGGCTGCCGCAGGAGCGCACGCTGCTGTCGGGCGACCTGGTGGAGTTCGACGCCACGCCGTATGCCGGCGACGCGTACTTCAGCGACTGGCCGAAGACGCTCGACAACATCGCCGCGCTGAATGCCAAGGCGCTCGTGCCCGGCCGCGGCCCGGCGTTGAAGGGCGAAGCGCAAGTCAAAGCCGGGCTCGACTCGACGCGCGCCTTCGTCAGCGACCTCTACGCCAGCGTCAAGGCCGGCGCCGCCGCGGGCAAGGACTTGAAGACCGTCTACCGCGAAACGCACGCGGCGCTGAAGCCGAAGTACGGCGCGCTGGGTGATCTTCGACCACTGCATGCCGTTCGACGTGACGCGCGCGTACGATGAAGCCACGCAGTACCGCGACCCGCGCGTCTGGACGGCAGAGCGCGATGTCGAGATGTGGAAATCACTGGAAGGCTAGCCATGGCATTGCTGCAACGCATCCACCACGTCGCCTACCGCTGCCGCGACGCCAAACAAACCGTCGAGTGGTACGGCAAGCACCTGGGCACGAACTTCGTGCTCGCGATTGCCGAGAACAACGTGCCGTCCACCGGCGCGCCCGACCCGTACATGCATGTCTTTCTCGATGCCGGCCAGGGCAACGTGCTGGCCTTCTTCGAGTTGCCGAACGCGCCGCCGATGGGCCGCGACGGCAACACGCCGGAGTGGGTGCAGCACATCGCGTTCAAGGTCGCCAGCCTCGAAGAATTGAATGCTGCCAAAGCGCGGCTGCAAGCTGCGGGCATCGAAGTGGTCGGCCCGACCGAGCACACGATCTTCAAGTCGATCTACTTCTTCGACCCCAACGGCCACCGTTTGGAGCTTGCCGTGGACACCGCCACGCCCGAGATGAACAGCAAGCTCGATGCTGTGAAGTGGGACATGCTGGAAGAGTGGAGCCGCACGAAGAAGGCGCCGCAGCATGCGGCGTGGATGCACGAGAAGCACTGACGTGCTCGCCACCTACACGTGGCCACGCTACGAGTACCGGCGCGCCCCGGAACTCGGTGCACGCGAAGCCAAACGCGTGCCGCTGGTGATCGTCGGCGCCGGCCCGGTGGGCTTGAGCGCCGCGATCGACGCCGCGCTGCGCGGCCTGCAGGTCATCCTGCTCGACGACGACAACACCGTCTCGCTCGGCTCGCGCGGTGTCTGCTACGCCAAACGCACGCTGGAAATCTTCGACCGCCTCGGTCTCGGCCAGCGCGTGGTCGACAAGGGCGTGACCTGGAATGTCGGCCGCACTTTCCACGGCGAGCACGAGGTCTTCAGCTTCAACCTGCTGCCCGAAGCCGGCCACCACCGGCCGGGCATGGTGAACTTGCAGCAGTACCACTTGGAGCAGTACCTGGTCGAACGCGCCCAGCAACTGCCCGCGATCGACCTGCGCTGGCAACACAAACTCAAACAGGTCACACCCGGCCGATGACGGCGTGACGCTCGACATCGAAACGCCGACGGCCCCTACACGCTGCACAGCCGACTGGCTGATCGCCGCCGACGGCACGCGCAGCACGGTGCGGCGGCAGATGGGCCTGGACACCTCCGGCAAGGTCTTCCAGGACCGTTTCCTGATAGCCGACGTGGTGCTCGACGGCGAACCGTTCCCGCTCGACCGCACCGAGCGCCGCTTCTGGTTCGCGCCGAAATTCCACAGCGGCGAGAGCGCGCTGATGCACCGCCAGGCCGACAACGTCTGGCGCATCGACTTTCAGCTCGGCTGGGACGCCGACCCCGAAGCAGAAAAAGACCCGGTGCGCGTGCGCGAGCGCGTGCGCGCCGCGCTCGACCAGCAGGGCTTCGAGCAGATCGGCTTCGAACTCGAATGGGTCAGCGTCTACACCTTTCAGTGCCGGCGCATGAGCAGCTTCTGCCACGGCCGCGTGCTCTTCGTCGGCGACAGCGCGCACCAGGTCTCGCCGTTCGGCGCACGCGGCGCCAACTCGGGCGTGCAGGACGCCGACAACCTCATCTGGAAGTTGAAGCTCGTCATCGACGGCACCGCGCCGGACTGCCTGCTCGACAGCTACAGCGCCGAGCGCATCGCCGCGGCCGACGAGAACCTGCTGAACTCGTCGCGCAGCACCGATTTCATGACGCCGAAGAGCCGCGCCGCGCGCCTGTTGCGCGACGCCGTGCTGTCGCTCGCCGACGAGGTGCCCGCCGTGCGCGCGCTCGTCAACAGCGGCCGCCTGTCGGTGCCGACCTGGCTGCACGACTCGCCGCTGAACACGCCCGACGCCGATGCGTGGGACGGCTGGATGATGCCCGGCGCGCCGATGGACGATGCGCCGCTGCGCGGCCCGCAGGGCGACCACTGGTTGCTCGCTGCCGTCGGCCGTGCCGGCAGCGGCTTCGTGCTGCTTCACTTCGGCCGCGCCGACGACGCCACGCGCCGTGCGGTGGCCGAATCGACGCTGTCGCTCATGGAGCTGATGGATGCCGCCGAGCCCGCGCCCGATGCGCTGCACGACGCGCAAGGCCTGGCCGCACGCCGCTACGACGCCCGCCCCGGCACCTGCTACCTGATCCGACCCGACCAGCATGTTGCAGCGCGCTGGCGCCGCTTCGACGCCGCTGCGGTGCGCACCGCGCTCGCGCGTGCCACAGGCCACTGAAAGAGAGTTGCACGATGCCGCTCAACACCCAACCCAACTTCGGCGAGCCCGGCAAGCGCGAGCGCTGGGCCTACACGCCAGGCGATACCTTCTACGACGCGCTGATCGCCGCGCACCACGGCCTGCCCGACGAACAAAGCGAGTTGCTCAACGCACGCCTGGTGCTGCTGCTGGCCAACCATGTCGGCGACTTGGCGGTGCTGCGCGAGGCGATCGCGCTGGCGCGGGGCGGCGCCCGGCCGCAGCCGGCGATCAAGGCGCAGAGTTGACGGAAGCTGCGAGACCCAGCCGCTTCTCCAAGCGCACGCCATCCTCGACGCCGAGGTACATGCCGACCACCGTGTCCGTCTGCCGGTAGCCGTGGCGGCTGTAGAAGGCCAGCGCGGCGGCGTTGCTGCGCCGCGCTTCGAGCTGCACCCGATCGATGCCGGCCACACCCGCCACCTGCTCCAGCCACTGCAGCAACGCCGTGGCCACGCCTTGCCGCCGCGCATCCGGACTCACGGCCAGCAGGCTCAGATGCGCGGTCTCGTCGGCATAGACCATGATGCCGAAGCCGAGCAACGGGCCGCCGCCGTGCACCGCCACGCAGACGTTCGTGCGCGCATCGGCCACGGCGCGCTGCACGCGCGGCGGCGTCCAGCGCCACGGCAGGCCGTGCTCGATCTCGGTGCGCGACAACTCGGCGATCGCACGCACGTCGCCGCGCGTGGCCAGACGGATGAGCGGCGGTGTGGTGACGCTTTTGCTGGCCATGGTGAAGCAAGGAGCGGGCGGTGATGCCGCTGCGATTGTGGACGCTCATGGGCGCTTGCGCGCGCCGGCGCAAGCGCGCGAGTGCGCAAGAGAACGTTCGCTTGCGTTACTCAGCCTGGCGCGCGCGCTTCATATATTGCGGCGCAACATCGATCGCCGCCACACTGCGCCGCGCGGATGTAAGTTCAGTTTGCGTCTCGGCACAGCTACTTCCCCTGTATCGCTGAACCTCTCGCATCGGCCGCGATGGCCGCCCTGCAACAACAAGGTTTCCACGATGACGCGCTCTCCTCAATCCCTCGCGCGGCCTCGCGCCGACCTGCCGACGATGCTGATGCATTGGGGCCTGGTCGCCGGGCTGCTGCTCAGTGTCTCCACCGGCTGGCGCATCGCCGGCATGCAAAGCGACAACCTGCTGCTGCGCTGGCTCGACGTGCTGCTGCTGCAAGGCAACGTGCTGCGCTGGCACTTCTGGAGCGCCAGCGCGCTGGTGGCGCTGGTCGTGGCCTACATCGCCTTTCTCTGGCGCGCCGGGCTCGGCGGCCGCCTGGCGCTGCGCCGCGCCAACCTGCGCAGCGCCGACCCCGCCGTGCGCTGGCAGGCCATCAACCGCCTGATGTACTGGTGCGCTTTCGCGCTGCTCGGCGGCGCGGCGGTCACCGGCGTGCTGCTGTACTTCTTTCCCGGCGTGCTGCCCACCGAGCCGCTGGCTCAGGTGCATCAATGGCTGTCGTGGGGCTTCGTCGGCTACATCGCGCTGCACGTGGCGACGCAGCTCGCCTTCGGCGGCTGGCGGCAGTTGCTGAAGATCGTCACGCCGCGTGTCGCCTATGGCGCCGGAGCCGGCGCCGCGCTCGCGGTCGGGCTGGCCGGCGCGGCCCTGGCCTACGTCAGCGACAGCCGCAGCATGACCGCGCTCATCGTCACCCGCACGACGGCGCTGCCGACGCAGGACGGCGACGCCGCCGACCCGGCCTGGCAGCGTGCGGCCGAAGCGGTGGTGCACACCAGCCGCGGCTTCAACCTCGACGGCGGCGAGGTCGCGGTGCATGTGCGCGCGCTGCACGACGGCCAGCACGCGTACTTCCTGCATCCGCTGGCCCGACGCGACGCGCAGCCAGAAGCACATCCCGCTGATCAAGAGCGACCAGGGCTGGAAGCTGATGCACAGCAACTACTACAAGAACGACGAGAACGATTACTACGAAGACAAGTTCGCCGTCATGCTGGCGCGCTCGCCCGTCGCCGGTGGCGACAGCGTCAACCTCGGTCCGAAGCCGATCGAGGGCAAGCCCGGCCCGAGCAACGGCCTCGGCCTGCATGCCACCACCGACGGCAGCCTGGCCGACGTCTGGCACTGGAAGAGCGTGCGCAGCGGCGCGACGAACCAGTTCGACGACAACTACTTCGGCCCGCCGATGCAAGACAAGCCCGGCACGCGCTACACCGGCGGCTACAACCAGGACCCGAAGACCGGCGGCGGCTTCGACGCCAACTTCGACAAGATCAAGGACAGCGACCTGGTCAAGGTCAAATTCCTGCCCAAGGACCTGGCGGCGCAGCAACAGCGCATGGGCCGTTTCGATCCGAACCCGAACGCCAGCGACGACGGTACCTACTCGATGCCGCTGAGCGAGGTCGTGCCCTTCAGCGCCGAGCACGACGCCGAGATTCCGGTCGGCACCGTGATCCCGTCGGTGCTGGTCGACAAGCCCTTTGCCGGCGACCGCGGCGACGTTGCCGTGCACGCGCAGTGGAAAGACGGCTGGTGGACGTTGGAGGCCAAACGCAAGCTCGACACCGGCTCCAAGTTCGACCAGCCGATCACCGACGGCATGTTCATGTGGTTCGCGGTCTTCGACCACAACCAGGTGCGCCACACGCGCCACGTGCAGCCGCTGCGCATCACCCTGCAATGAGCAAAGGAGCACCGACGATGCCGATGATCCACATCGCCGACTGGAGCGAGCCGGTGCCCGCCGGGCGCCGCCAGACCATCCTCATGGCCGCACTCGACGCCGGCGTGCCGTTCCCGCATGTCTGCGGCGTCGGCGAATGCGGCAGCTGCAAATGCGAGCTGCAGCAAGGCGACGTCGCCACCGACGAGTGCAGCCCCGATGCGCTGAGCGGCGAAGAGCGCGCGCGCGGCCTGATCCTGGCCTGCCGCTCGCGGCCGATCGGCGACGTGCACCTGCGCTGGCTCAGCACCGCAGTGCCGATGCCGGTGCGCACGCTGCAAGCCGAGGTCGCCGGCGTCGAGCGCGTGACCGCGGACGTGGTGCTGCTCGCACTGCAACTGGCCGACGACGCGCACTTCGATTTCCGCCCCGGCCAGTTCGCCAAGCTGTCGTTCGGCCGCCTGCCGCCACGCAGCTACTCGATGGCCACCCAGCCTCGGCAGCGCAGGCTGCTGTTCCACATCCGCGTGCTGCCCGAGGGCCTGGTCAGCGGCCACATCGCCAACGCCCTGCGGCGCGGCGATGCGGTGACGGTGCACGGCCCCTTCGGCGACGCCTGTTGGGACGCCTGCTCGGACGCACCAACGAGCGACGAGCCGCTGCTGCTGCTGGCCGGCGGCACCGGTCTGGCGCCGATGCTGTCGGTGCTCGACGCGGCGCTTGCCGAGGGCCAGCGGCCGCAGCGCATCCACCTCTACCACGGCGTGCGCGGCGAGGGCGATCTGTACGCCGGCGGGCCGCTGCGCCAGCACGCCGCGCGCACCGGCTTTCGCTTCGTGCCCGTGTACGCGCAGCCGAAGGACCCGCACTTGCGCGCGAGGCACCTGCACCAGGCCGTGGGCGAAGACTTTGCGAGCCTGCGCGACACACGCCTGTACGTCTGCGGGCCGCCGCCGATGGTCGATGCGGTGAAGGCGCTGGCGCTGGCGCGCGGCGCGGCGCCCGAGCGCCTGCGCGCCGACCCGTTCTTTGCCGCCGCAGCGCCCAAGCGCAGCCTGTGGCAGCGCATCACCGGGGCGGCGCCGCTGGCGGCGTGACGCGCCACGGTTTTCTTCAGTCTGCGTTCAGACGCGTCCGCCATGCTGCGCGCTCCTTGTGCAGGGGGCGGCGAGATGCGGCTGGCGTTGCTGGAAGACGATGACGAGTGGGGACAGGCCGCGGTTGCGCGCCTGGTTGCCGCCGGCCACCACGTCGAGTGGCCGCGGCCGAGCAGCGGCTGCGAAGCGCACTTCGCGGCCACTGCGGCTGCGCCGCCCGAGCTGCTGCTGCTCGACCTGAGGCCGCCCAACCACGCCGGCCTGGGCTTGCTGCGGCGCTTGCGCGCGCGCGGCGTGTCATGCCCGGCGATCGTGCTGACGGCGCGCGATCAGGTCGGCGACCGCATCCATTGGCAGCAGGCCGGGGCCGACGATTGCCTGGTCGATCCGTTCGCTCTGGACGCGCTCTTGGCGCGCATCGATGCCTTCGGCCAGCGCCGCGCCGCGGCCCTGCCGCCGGCGCTTCAAGGCGGCGAGCGGTGGATCGACTTCGGCGCCCGGCTCGCGCGCCGCGGCAACGACCCGATAGCACTGACCGCGATGGAATGGGCCCTGCTCGTCTGGCTGGCGCGGCACCCGAGGCACATCTGCAGCCGCGCCGAGCTCGACCACGCGCTCGGCGGCGGCTTCGGCCGCGAGCAGCGCGCCAGCAACGCGGTCGAAGTCATCGTCAGCCGCCTGCGCCGCAAACTCGGCGCCGGCTTGATCACGACGCACCGCGGCCAGGGGTACCGGCTGCAGCGCTGAGCCGGCAACTGCTGCTTCAGCCCCGCGGACGCGGCGGCAGATCGTGTTCGCGCAACATCACCGGCTCGATCGAGCCGCTGGCCACACGGCGGAGCACCGCAGCGTCGATCTCGCTGCGATGCTTCTCGTAAATGGCCACGGCGTCGCTGCCGTCCGGCTTGGCATCGAAGCGGTAGTGCAGCAGCGGCTTGGTCAGGATGGCACCGATCGGCACGCCCCCCGGCACCTGCACCCAGAAGCGCAGGCCTTCGGACTCCTGATGGAAAAACGGCGGCGGCAACGGGGCGGCGGCAGCCGGGTCCGTCACGTCGTTGGCCATTTCTTGCGCGGCACGGGTCTGGACCCGTTCACCGGCGTTGGCGTCGTTGTGCCCGTGGCGGGCGTCTTCGCCGGCGCCGCCTGCTTGGGCTTCTTCGATTCCTTGTTGCCTTTGCTCATCTCTGTTCTCCTGAAGGGTTGTCATGCCGGCTGCGCGGTGCGCTTGCATTGCAGCACACCTGGCACACGGTGGGTCAGCGCAGCGCCCGCAAGCCCGCAAAGGCCGTCACCACGCACAGGCCGCTGCGGTCCTGCACGCGGCACAGCGGCCCCGCATCGTGCTCCAGCAAGCGCAGCCGCGTGCCCGGCGCGAAGTGGCCGGCAGGCGCTGCGTCGGACGGCGCATACCGAAACGCCTGCTCGGCCACCACCTCGTGCGTGAAGCGCCGGGGCGGCGGCTTCAGGTTCGCACTCGGCACCAGCGCGGCATCCGGCAGCACCGTGGCCTTGGGGCGCAGCATGCGCGGCATCGGCGTCATCCGCGCTTGACCAGGCTGTCGTCGGAGAGCACGCGCGGCGCAAAGATCGGCAGCGCGTGGCGGTGCGCCGCTTCGCCGCGCGCCGCCACCACGCCGGCTTCGGCCAGCGCCCGCAGGTCGGGCAGCACATACGGCTCGGCGGCAGTCAGGTCCACCGCATAGCCCAGGTCTTGCAGGCTCGCCACCGTGAGCCGGCTCAAGGGGTTGTTCGCTGCGGCGATGAAGCCCGACATCAGCTCGTTGCCGAACAGCGTTTCGCGCCAGTGGCTGTTCTTCGTGCCCGCGCCGCCGGTGTTCTCCACCGGCACTGAGGTCGGCGCGCTGCCTCTGAGCACGCCATATTCTTTCTTCGCCGCCGCGCCGGTGAAACGCGGGTTGTTGCTGTTGGCGCCGGTGAGCAGGCGCTTGTTGCTCCAGATGGTGCCGATGCCGATGACGTGGCCCATCTCGTGCGTGATGACATCGACCAGCGTGCCGTCGGCCTGCATCTGCGCCAGGTCGGCGGTGTCGAACGACATCAGCCCCTTGGCCGGCAGAAACGCGCTGACGCCGGCCGACGCCGGACGCAGGTGCGTCGGGCCGGCTTGGCCGAGGATCCTGCCCGGGCCGTCGATATCGACACCCTGCGCCATGATGAGCAGGTCATCGACCATCTCGCCGCTGACCATCACGCTCGGTACATCGCCGACGATGACCTTCGTCCAGCGCTTGGCTGCGGTCTTGAACGCGTTTTTCTGCGCCGTGTTCAGCCCGCCGAGGAAGCGCACCTCGATCTTGTAGGCCGAGCGGATCGCCGCCGCGGAGGCGCCCGCCTTGACACTGCCGCAGGCAACGTAGGTCTCGATCGCTGATGCGGCTTTACTGCGTGTGCTGGCCATGG
Source organism: uncultured beta proteobacterium (assembly GCA_963732625.1). GTDB lineage: Bacteria > Pseudomonadota > Gammaproteobacteria > Burkholderiales > Burkholderiaceae_C > CADEEN01. The sequence continues at coordinate 21,299 of CAVTAM010000006.1, forward strand.
GGCTCACCTTCTCGGACAGGCTGCGCAGAGCGTTTGATGCGAAAGCGGCGCCGCACGCTCCGCGTTGCAGCACCAAGGCACCATAGACCCGATGCGGCGGCGCGAGCACCCCTAAGTGTCACGGGCGGCAACGGCGTGTCTGGTGCGCAGGGTTTGCTCTCAGAACCGGCTCTCGACCCCCGGCGAGCGCAGGCGCTGCTGGATCGCCCGCGCGTGGCTGACCCAGCCGTGTGTCTCCCAGCGCCAGCGCATCAGGCCGCTGCGGATCCATTCATCGGCGGCGTAGGCGATCCAGATGCCGACCAGGCCGTAATGCTGGCCGAGCACGATCGAGCCGAAGCCGAGCACGAGCACGATCGAGGCGATGGCCACGGCGGTCGGCAGGATGACGTCGCCGGTGGAGCGCAACGCGCCGAGCACGACGAGGTTGCCGACACGGCCGGTCTCGAGCGCGAACGAGATCCAGAGCAGCGTCTGTGCGGCCTCGATCACCGCCGGGTCGCGGGTGAAGATGCGCATCAGCCACGGCGCGCTGATGGCTGCGGCCAGCGCCATCGCGCCCGAGGCCAGCAAGCCGTTGCGCAGGCCCTTGCGCACCAGCAGGTGTGCGGCGCGGAACTTGCCCGAGCCGACGAGGTGGCCGACCATGATCTCGCACGCCCAGCCGATGGCCAGGCTGATCAGCAGCACGTAGCGCAGCGTCTGCAGCACGTAGGCCTGCGTCGCCAGCGCGGCCACGCCGAGCTTGGCGGCCGATGACAGCGACATCATGAAGGCGAGGCGATACGCCATGTCGAGCGAGGCGCCGGGGATGCCGATGCGCAGCACCGGCATCAGCGCGCGCGCCGGGCAGCGCCACCAGTCGTCTTGCGTCGGCACGAGGGCCATGCGCTGGCGCCACAACCCCAGGTGCAGTGCCAGGCCGAGGGCGCGGCTGACGGTGAGCGCGAGCGCATTGCCGGCCAGGCCCAGGCCGTCCCAATCGCCGACGCCCAGCATCAGCGGCATCGCCAGCGCCAGGTGCGCGGCGTGCATCGCCAGCATGACGAACAGCGTGTCGCGCGCGTGCAGGTGCGCACGCAGGATGCTCGCCATGACGAGGTTGTAGGCCTCGAGCAGCGCGGCCACCGCCAACAGTCGCAGATACGGCCCGCCGAGCGCGGCCACTTCGGGCGGCGCGTTGAGCGCAGCCAGCGTCCAGTCGCCGAAGAACAGCAGCCACAGCGCGGCCACCACACCCACCCAGGCGCACGCGCCGAAGCCAACCAGCGCCGTGCGCCGTGCGGCGTCGGCACGGCGGCCGCCCAGCGACTGCGTGATCGTCACGCCGACGCCGAGTGCGAGCACGCGAAAAAGCACGAACAGTGATTCGAGCACCTGCTGGCTCATGCCGAAGGCGCCGGCCGCGGCGTCGGAGATGCGCGAGGCCATCCACAGCGTGACCATGGCCACGCTGATGCCGATCAGGAACTCGCCGAGGATCGGGCCGGCTATCGGCGTGATGCGCGGGCGTTGCGGGCGGGTCATGTCAGAGGCTGCGCCGCGTTGCGCGCGAGCCGCGAGGCATGAAACAGGCGTGCGCTTGCGGCCCGTTGCGTTCATTCGCGACCGTCCGTAAATGCGCTTGGGCGTCGTCTGTGCGGGAGCAAGGCATGGGGCCGGCCGGTGCCGGGCTGCGGATGCGACGCCCCGCTGCGCGGGGTGCGCTGCGGTACTCGCCCTGGGGTCGCGCCGCAGAACTCTCTTCACTCGCTGCGCTCGTTGCGCTCGAACAGCTGCGGCGAGTCAGTTGTGGAAGCGCGCGGGTACGCGCGCCGACCCCAGGGCTGCGTTCCTCGCCGTCGCCTACGCAGCCCGGCGCCGGCCGGCCCCATGCCTTGCGGGAGACGATCGTTCTTGGGAGAGAGTGTTTGGCAAGCCGCGGGGCATCGAGCCCCGCAGCTTGCCGCGCGCCGCAGGCGCGCTACCGGGCGAGGGCCGGGCTCGATGCCCGGCTCTTGCCCTTCCCTCCAACAAAGAACAGGCGGTGCCTCGCCAAGCCGTGGGCGGGTGTGCGCTGGCGCGCCTGTGCGGCGGCGAGGAGCACAGGGTTTCGGTCGGCGCGCGTACCCGCGCGCTTGCACATCTGACTCGCCGCAACTGTTTGAACGCAACGAGCGCAGCGAGTGAAGTGAGTTTTGCGGCGCGACCGAAACCCGAGCACCGCAGCGCAGTCGGCGCGCCTTTGGCGCCGACCGCCGCAGTGGCGCGCCAGCGCGCACCCGCCCACGGCTTGGCGCCCGCCAGCACGTCAACCAAGCGGACCTTCAAAGACCGCAACGGGCCGTCAGTGGACGTTGAAATGCGTCGACGTTTCATCGTCAGAACACCGCGTGATCGCCGCGCTCGGCGGTAGCCTCACCACGCAACAACTTTGCGTAGTGGTCGAACAGCGTCTGCGTACCCGTCGAAGGCGTGGCAGCAGCGTCGTAGCGGCCGGTCGCGGGGTCGAGCACGAGCATCGACTCGGTGGCGTAGTAGCGGCCGATGCGCGCCAGCTCGGCCTTGGCTGCGAGCGCGGGCACGACGCGCCCGGCAGGGCCGAGCACGGCGATGACGGCGTCGAGCAGCGCAACCGGCACCTGCTTGAAGCGCGGCGCCTGGCCGAGCAGCGCGAACAGGTGCTCGCCCTGTTGCCGCGGCGTGATCGCATCGCCCGGCCCGCCGATCGGCAAGATGCGGTTGCGGCGGCTCGGCTCGTCGAGGCAGGCCGCGAGGTAGTCGCCGAGGTCGTCGTCGCTGATCGGCTTGCACGCGGTGAGCGTGCCGTCGCCGAAAACGAGGAACGGTTTGCCGCGCCGGATGCGATCGACCTGCCCCGACAACGACTTGAAGTACGCCGTCGGCCGCACGATCGAATACGCGGTGCCCGATTCGATCAGTACTTTTTCGAAGGCGAGCTTGGCGTGCTGAAAAGCCAGCAGCGGCTTCTGCACGCAGATCGCCGACAGCAGCACGACCTGCGACACGCCGGCGTGCTTGGCCGCGCCCAACGCATGCACATGCGCCTGATGGTCGATGGCCCAGGCGTCACGCGGCGCGCCGGTGCGCGAGGCCAGGCACGACACCAAGGCGTCGAAGCGCTCGCCGCGAAAGCCGTCACGCGACAGCGACGCCGCATCGCCGACATCACCGAAGCGCAGCGTGGCGCCGCCCGGCGGCCGTGCGCCGTCGCCGGGTGCCCGCGTGCCGTCGGCGCCGGCGCGCGGGCGCACGAAGCAGACCACGCCGTGTCCGCGCCGCAGCAGCGCACGCACGGTGGCGCGGCCGATGGTGCCGGTGGCACCGAGCACGAAGACGCGGCGCGGTTCGGAAGAGCGCGGTGGGATCAAGGCAGAGCGGATGTGTTGTCGCCATGATCTTAGGGCGCGCTGTTCGCGCCGAGCATCACAGCCGACAAGCCGGCCGATAGCCCGGCATCGACGGCGCGCTCGCGCCGCAGATGATCGCCGCGGCGCCTTCGGCTGCTTCTTTCGCGGTGACGTTGCCGCTGGTGGCCCGACGGTTCTCAGCCGTGCGCGTCGCGCCGCTCTTGCACGCGCACGCGGCGCAGGCGCCACAGCGAGACCAGGCCCGCCACCGCCATCAGCGGCCACAGGGCGCTGCAGACGAGCACCCAGATCACGCGCTGCAACAGCGTGTCGTCGTTGCCGGCCGGCCCATGGCCCGCGCGGCGCGACGGCCCTTCGCTGAACAGGTGCCGGCGCGAGAACGTCGCCAGGCCGAAGCAGGCGCCGAAGGCGAAGAAGAGGACGATCGCCGTCGTCACATCGGCCTGCTCAAGGGTTCGCGGCGCGGTATTTGTCCCGCTTTGCGCTGTGGGCAACGACCCGTTCTTTCGCGCCCGCGAGACCGCGCTTGGCGTCGCGTGTGGCGCGCTTCAGGCGGTCACGCAGCACGTGAAGCCGGCCGCGATGCCGGCTGGCGGCTGTGGCATTGGACATGGTGAGCTTTCGAGGGTTTGGGTGGCGCAGTATGCGCGCTGCAAAATCCGCCCGGGGCGATGTCGAAACCAGGGCCGCTGCTGCGTCGTGTCAGGGCAGCCGCGCAACGGCTCCAACCACCGACTCAACAGGAGAAACTGCGATGCGTGTGATGGTGATGGTCAAAGCGACCGCCGAATCCGAAGCCGGCCAGATGCCCAGCACCGAACTGCTGGCCGCGATGGGCGCCTACAACGAAGAACTCGTCAAGGCCGGCGTGATGCTCGCCGGCGAAGGCTTGCACCCGAGCGGCACGGGCCGGCGCGTGCGCTTCTCGGGCACGCAGCGCAGCGTCATCGACGGGCCGTTTGCCGAGACCAAGGAATTGGTGGCCGGCTACTGGCTGTGGAACGTGAAGTCGATGGACGACGCGGTGCAATGGGTCAAGCGCTGCCCTAACCCGATGCACAGCGACTCCGAGATCGAGATTCGGCCGGTCTTCGAAGCGGAAGACTTCGGCGCCGAGTTCACGCCGGAGCTGCGCGCGCAAGAAGACCGGCTGCGCGCGGAGATCGACAGCGGCAGCGGCGGCACGAAGAAGCCGTAGCCGCGCGCTGAGGACCCAGGCCCATGACGACAGCGCAAGAACAACAATCGCGAGAGATCTTCTTGCGCGGCATCGACCACTTCGAGGACGGGCGGCTGGACGCGGCGCGCGAGAGCTTCGAGCGCTGCCTGGCGCTCACGCCCGAGAGGCCTTCGGTGTTGGGCAACCTCGGCATCACGCTGTGCAGGCTCGGGCGCACGCGCGAGGCCGTGCCGCTGCTGCAGCGCGCCACGGCCGGCGAGCCGCAGTTCATCGAAGCATGGACCTGCCTCGGGCTGGCCCATGAAACGCATGGCGAGTGGGCGCCGGCCGTCGAGGCGTTGACGCAGGCCCTCGGCTTGCATGACGGCGCGGCGGCGCTGTGGTCGAGCCTCGGCCACTGCCAGGCGCGGCTCGGCCGCGACGAGGCCGCGCTGCAAGCGCTCGAGCGCGCGCTGGCCATCGACGCCGAGATGGCGGCGGCGTGGAGCCTGCGCGGCAGTCTGCTGCGCGAGCGCGGCGAGCTCGACGCCGCGGCGCAGAGTTTCGAGCGCGCCATCGCGCTCGGCGCCGACCGCGAACTGCACACCTACTACCTGGCTGCCGTGCGCGACACGCTCGCGCCGCCGGCCGCGGCGCCGCGGCAGTACGTGCAGGCGCTGTTCGACGACTACGCGGCCGACTTTCAGCGCCACCTCGTCAACCAGCTCGACTACCGCGGCCACGAGCTGCTGCTGCGCCCGCTGATCGAGCGCCGCGCGGGCCGGCGCTGGCGCAGCGTGCAGGACCTCGGCTGCGGCACCGGTTTGTGCGCGCCGCTGCTGCATCCGCACTGCGACGCCATCGACGGCGTGGACATCTCCGCCGAGATGCTCGTGCAGGCCGGCAAGCTGGGGCTGTACCGCGAGCTGGTGCATGCGGACATCGGCGAATATCTGTCGTCGGCGAACCGCTTCGCACAGCCGAGCGATGTCGATCTGGTGGTCGCCGCCGACGTGCTGATTTATGTCGGCGAGCCGGCAGCCGTGTTCGGCGGCGTCGCCCGGCTGCTCGCGCCCGGTGGCCTGTTTGCTTTCACGGTCGAGCTGCCGTCGAGGGACGCGCCAGACCGGGAGCTGCAGCTGCTGCCGAGCCTGCGCTACGCGCACTCCGAGCGCTACGTGCGCCGGCTGGCGGCGCAGTGCGGTCTGCTGGTGGACGAGCTGCGCGCCGCACCGATCCGGCACGAGCAGACAAAACCGGTGCCGGGGCTGTTCGTCACGTTGCGCAGCGGCGTCTGAACGATCAACGGGTATTGCCGCGCGCGCCGCTCGCGTGCATGCTCGCCGACGGCGCGCGGCGCGAGCCGGACGCTCTCTTCGTCCACCCGTCAACAGGAGTCAGCATGATCCGCCAGCTCTCCCTCGCAATCCCCACCGTGCACTCGCCGTGGCTGTCACGGCTGCGCACCGGCACCCCGCCGCTGCTGGCGGCTCTGCTGCTGGCCGCGTGCGGCGGCGGCGACGATGCCGCGCCGCCGACCGAGCGCGCGCAAGGCGCATCGGCGTGCGCCAGCCGCAGCAACAACAACATCGACAAGCTGCTCGAGTGCGTGACGCTGGCCGGCGTGCGCGAACACCAGGCCGCCTTGCAGACCATCGCCGATGCCAACAACGGCACACGTGCTGCCGGCACCCCGGGCTACGACGCCAGCCTGGCGTACGTGCAGCAGCGCATGACGGCGGCGGGCTACCAGGTCTCGCTCAACGCCTTTGCCTTCGTCTTCGTGCCGCCGGTGCTGCTGCGCCAGCTGACGCCGCTGGCCGCCACCTACGAGTCCGGCGCGTACACCGGCACGGGGTTCGGCAACGTCACGGCGCCGGTGACAGCCGTGGATCTGCAGCTGGGCTTGGGCAACACGTCCAGCAGCGGCTGCGAAGCCGCTGACTTCGCCGGCTTCCCGGCCGGCAACATCGCGCTCGTGCAGCGCGGCACCTGTTCGTTCGCCATCAAGGCCGTGAACGCCGCAGCGGCCGGCGCCTCGGCGGTGGTGATCTTCAACCAGGGCAACACCGCCGCCACGGACCGGCAGGACCTGATCGTCGGCACGCTCGGCGGGCCGAACATCGTCGCCATCCCTGTCGTCGGCGGGTCGTATGCCAACGGCGTGGCGCTGGCGCAGGCCGGCTCCACCGCCAACGTGCGAGTCGACCCGGCGCAGAACATCACGCAGTACAACGTGATCGCGGAATCGCAGGACGGCGACCCGAACAACGTCGTCATGGCCGGCGGCCACCTCGACTCGGTGCAGCGCGGCCCGGGCATCAACGACAACGGTTCCGGCTCCGCCGTGCTGCTCGAAGTGGCCGAGCAGATGGCCAAGGTCAAGCCGCGCAACAAGGTGCGCTTTGCCTGGTGGGGCGGCGAAGAGTCGGGCCTCGTCGGCTCGACGGCTTACGTGGCCGGGCTGAGCGAGGCCGAAGCGCGCCAAGATCGCGCTGTACCTGAACTTCGACATGGTCGGCTCGCCGAACCACGTCTTCTTCGTCTACGACGGCGACAACTCCGACGGCGTCGGCGCCGCGCGCAGGACCCGAAGGCTCGGCTGCGATCGAGAAGACGTTCGAGAACTTCTACAGCGAACGCGGCATCCCGTTCAAGGGCACCGACTTCTCCGGCCGCTCCGACTACGGCCCGTTCATTGCGGTCGGCATCCCGTCGGGCGGCCTGTTCACCGGCGCCGAAGGCATCAAGACCGCCGAGGAAGCGGCGCGCCTGGGGCGGCACCGCCGGCACGCCCTACGACCCGTGCTACCACCAGGCGTGCGACACCTTCGCCAACAACAACGACTACGCGCTCGACGTCAACGCCGACGCGGTGGCCTACGCCACGCTCAAGTACGCCATGACCACGCAGGACGTGAACGACGAGAAGGGCAAGGGCAACTTCAAGAAGCTGGTGGTTCCGTTCCCGCCGCCGCCGATGCAATAGCGCAGGACGCAAGGCAAGCGCATGCAATGAACGTGTACCCCTTCGGGCCCCCCGGCGTGCCGGCCCCGGCGCCGGCGGCCGCTGACGGCTTCTTCGCCGGCAGCGGCCACGTGCGCATCCTGCGCCACCTCGAACAAGCCATCGCGCAGGACGACCGCCTGGTGGTGCTGACGGGCGACGACGGTGTGGGCAAGTCCACCGTCGTGCAGCGGCTGCTGCACGGCTTGGACCGCAGCGCCGTCTGGTGCGTGCAGCTCGCCGCCACGCAGCTCGACACCGGTGAGCTGCGGGCTCGCTGGCGCGGGCCTTCGGTGCCGCCGGCGGTGACGGCTCGCCGGCCGCGCTGCATGCCGGGTTGCTGCAGCATCTGGCGGCGCACGCCAACGGCCGCAGCCCGCTGGCGGTGATCGACGACGCGCACGGCCTGCCGCCCGAAGCGATCACCGAGCTCGGCGAGCTGACGCGCGAGGGCCCGCTGCGCGTGCTGCTGATCGGCCGGCCCGCGCTGCGCACGATGCTGCAGCAGCAGTTGCCGCTGCAGCCGGCGTCGTTGTCGTGCCACCTGGAGCCGCTGGCGCAGGCCGAGATGCCGGCCTACATCGATCACCATCTGCGCAGCGCCGGCTGGAGCGGCACGCCGGAATTCAGCGCCGAGGCGCGCGCGCTGATCGAGCGCTTCAGCCGCGGTGTGCCGCGGCGCATCGATCGCCTGTGCGACCGCCTGCTGCGCGCGGTGCGGCGGCGCGGCGAGCCCAGCGTCACGGCCGACGCGGTGCGGCGCATCACCCGTCCGCGCCTGGACGACAGCACCGTGCCGATGCTGACCAGCGCGGTCGACGATTTTCCGCCGTCGGGCTGGGCGGCATCGACCAACTTGCCGCTGGACTCCGAGCTGCCGCACTGGGCGCGCACCGAGGTGCCAGCGGACGTTTCCGCCAACGCCGGCATGGCGGTGCCGCGGCAGCGGCTCGGCCTGGCGCTGTCGGCCACGGTGGTCGCCGCAGCCCTCGCCTTTTGGGCTTACCGCTCGATCACGACGACGACGCTGCCGCCTGCGGAACAGCCGGCATCGGTGCAGGCAGCGCCGCCGGCCGAAACGGCGCCGCTGCCTGCACCGCAGCCGCCGTTGCCTTCGCCTTCGCCTTCAACAGCGCCAACGCCGTCTGCCGCGCTGGCCGAACCGCCTCGTCCGCCTGCACCGCGGCCGCGCGCTGCGGCGCCCGCCACGCCGCCGGCCCGCGCAGCCACGCCGGCGGCAGCGCCATCGCCGGTGCCCGGCCCGTGCACCGCCACGGTCGCCGCGCTCGGCCTATGCACACCCACCGGGAACCCGCCATGACTGAGTTGCGACAGCAGTTTCGAGATGCCCTGGCAGCGCTGGTCGCCGCGCTGGCTTGCACTGGCGCGCTGGCGCAGGTGCCGTACAAGATCGTCACGGCGTCGGAGCGCGGCACCTACATCCAGATCGGCCGCGACCTGGCGGCCCTGGTGGCGCCCGACGCCGGCATCGCGCTGGAAGCGCTGCCTTCAGCCGGTTCGGCCGAGAACGTGCGCCGCCTGCGCTTCGAGCCGGGCGTGAAGTTCGCGCTGGTGCAGTCGGACGTCTACCAAGCCTTCATCGACCAGGGCGAGAGCGGCAACGCCGAGGCGCGCCAGCTGGTGAGTCCGCTGCGCCTGATCATGCCGCTGTACAACGAGGAGATCTACTTCATCGCGCGCGCCGACTCGCCGCTGCAGTTCGTGCACGAGATCAAGGACGCGCGGCTCAACGTCGGCCCGCTGGGCAGCGGCACCGCGATGTCGGCGACCACGCTGTACCGCCAACTGTTCGGCACGGCCAGCGCCGAGGCCACGACGAGCTACCTGAGCAACGAGGACGCCCTGGTCAAGCTCACCGGCGACAAGAGCGTCGATGTCGTCGTCGTCGTCGCCGGGCAACCGGCCAAGCTGCTGGCCGACATGAAGGCCGAGGCGCGAGGGCTGGTCAAGCTGCTGCGCTTCGACGCCGAGCACCCGTCGAGCAAGGCCGCGCTGGGCACGTACGTGCGCGCGACGATCCGCACCGCCAGCTACCCCAACCTGCTGTCGGAAGACCTGCCCGGGCTGGCGGTGCAGGCCTACCTGGTGACCTACGACTACAACCGCAGCGCCACCGTCAGCACCATGACGCGCTTCGCGCGCTCGCTGTGCCAGAACTTCGCGACCCTGCAAGCCAAGGGCCATCCGAAGTGGCGCGAGGTGCAGCTCGCGTTGCCGGAGTTGAAGGCGGGGTGGCGCTATTACCCGCCGGTGCACAAGGAGCTGGCGAGTTGCATTGCGCGCGGACCGGCGCGCAGTCCCGCGGCGCCGCGGCCGGTGACGACGAAGCCGTGCAATCAGCAGGAGCGCGTGCTGGGGTTGTGCAGCTGAGGCGATGCGCGGCGTTGCGTCGCGTCGCGCTGGTGCCGATGTACTTCTTGTGGCCTCACAACCTGTGGTGGATGCTGGCGCTGCCGTTGCTGCCGGCGCTCTACCTGTGGCTGTTGCGTCGAGCCGGCAAACCGGCGCTCGTGTTGTCCAGCTTGCGTGTCGTGCGCGAGGCCGCAGGCCCTCAGTGGCGGCGGCACGTGCCGGCGGCGCTGATCTTCGTCGCCCTGTCGTTGTTGCTGCTGGCGCTGGCGCGGCCGACGGCGCCCGTGTCGCTGCCCTGGGCCAAGTCGACGATCCTGCTGGCGATCGACATCTCGCGCAGCATGCGCGTGGAAGACGTGAAGCCCTCGCGCATGGTGGCCGCGCAGGACGCGGCCAAGGCCTTTCTCGCCGAGGTGCCGCCGCACATCGAAGTCGGCCTGGTCACCTTCGCGGGCAGCGCGCAGGTGGCGCAGCGGGCCACGCTCGATCGCCCCTCGCTCGTGAGCGCGATCGACGCGATCCAGATGCAGATGGGCACGGCCATCGGCAACGCCATCGTGGTCTGCCTGGCCGAGCTGTTCCCGGACCATGGCATCGATCTCGGCGAGATGACGTTCGGTGCGTTGCGCCGCGAGGCAGCGCGCAGCCTCGACGAGAAGAAAGCGCAGCCGAAAGAGATCAAGCCCGTGCCGCCCGGCTCCTACGACGCGGCCGCGATCATCCTGCTCTCCGACGGCCGCCGCACCACGGGGGTGGACACGATCGAAGCCGCGAAGATGGCCGCGGATCGCGGGCTGCGCATCTACGTCGTCGGCCTGGGCACGCCCGACGGCCATCGCTGCGATGGGCGAAGGCATGGCGATCTACCTGCAACTCGACGAACCCACGCTGCGCCACGTGGCGCAGATGACCGGTGGCGAGTACCACCATGCCGGCACGGCCGAGGCGCTGCGCAGCGTCTATCGCAACCTCGGCTCGCAGATGCAGGTGAGCCGGCGCGACACCGAACTGACGGCGCTGCTGGCGCTGTTTGCGGCGCTTCTGCTGGTGGCGGGCGCGGCTCTCTCGCTGCGCTGGTTCGGCCGTGTGGCGTGAGCGGCGGCGCGCGACCACGCGCGACGCCGCTCGTGGGCCGCGTCTACGTCACTGCTTCAAGATCCAGGCCGCGATCTTCTTGGCCTCGTCTTCGCTGACGAGTGGCCGCTCTGCCTGGTCGGGCATCGTCGCCTTGTTCCAGTGCGGCCCACCGGTGCCGGACGATCCTTGCCGGATCGTGCGCACCATCATCTCTTCGGCGTCCTTGCGGCCGCGCCAGAACGTCGCGACCTTCTTGAAGGCCGGCCCGGCGCCATCGGTGGCCAAGGCATGACAGCCGAAGCACTGCTTGCTCTCGGCCAGCCGCTGGTCGGCAAGAACGGGCAAGCTGAACGTGGCCGCCAGCGCGGCGAGCATCAGAACTCGGGACCTGCTCATACTGAACCTCCTTCCCCACCATGGGTGAAGACACAGTAGCCGGGCCGTCTCGGGCCGCTTTGCGCAGGATCAACCGCCCTCGCAGGCGAGGACCGTGGAATACACGATGACGACGAAACGCCAACGGCGGGTTCGAGCCGGCGCCGTGCTCGGCGCCTTGTTGCTGGCCGCGTGCGGCGGCGGCGACGATGAGGTCCGCCGGCTGACGCCGCTCGAACGCCAAATCTACCTTCTTGTCGACGCCGGTGGCCACGGCGCTGATCTTCGATCGCGTGGCGCGGGGCGATGACTCGTCGTGCATGCTGACCGCCGCGGGCGAGGCCTGGTGCTGGGGCAACAACGAGTTCAGCCAGCTCGGGGCCGCTACGGCACGGTCCTGCTCGGGCGGCAACATCGCCTGCACCTGGCAGCCCGTGGTGGCGGGTGCGGGGCTGTCGCTGCGCTGGTTCGGGCGGGTTGCGTGAGTGGGGCCGCGTTGCGTGAGCGGCGCGCGCGCTGTCAGCCGCCCCTGAGCTGCTCCAGCACCGCCTGCGCCGCCGCGGTGGAAGACGCGGGGTTCTGACCGGTGATCAGCTTGCCGTCGGTGACGACATGCGGGGCAAAGTCCGCGCCCTTGCTGTACTTGCCGCCGTTCTCGACCAGCATGTCCTGCACCAGGAAGGGCACGACATCGCTGAGCTGCGCCGCGGCTTCTTCGCTGTTGGTGAAGCCGGTGACCTGCCGCCCCTTCACCAGCGGCTCGCCATCGGCCGCCTTGGTGTGGCGAAACACGGCCGGGGCGTGGCACACGGCGGCCACCACCTTGCCCGCGCCGCTCATCGACTCGATCAGCTTGATCGAGTCGGCGTCCTCGGCCAGGTCCCACAGCGGGCCGTGCCCGCCGGGATAGAACACCGCGTCGAAGTCGTCGCCCGACAGCGTGGACAGGCGCACCGTGTGGGCGAGCGCCGATTGCGCGGCGTCGTCGGACTTGAAGCGGCGCGTCGCCTCGGTCTGCGCATCGGCCGCGTCGCTCTTCGGGTCCAGCGGCGGTTGCCCGCCGGCGGGCGACGCCAGCGTGAGGGTGGCGCCCGCGTCCTTGAACAGGTAGTACGGCGCAGCGAACTCCTCGAGCCAGAAGCCGGTCTTCTTGCCGGTGTCGCCCAATTGGCTGTGCGACGTGAGCACCATCAATACGTTCATGTCATCTCCTGGCGTTGAGCGCGGCCACCAACGGGCCGCAGCAATGCTGAGGACACTAACGCGTGCGATCAATGCCGCACAGGCGACAGCGGCGCGTCGCGCCGTCAGACAACGCGCCGTGCGGCCTCACGCCGCCGCGCCGGGGGCGTCGATCACCTCGGCCGCGGTGCGAAACGCGTCCACCGCGGCCGGAAAGCCGCAGTACACGCTGGCGTGCAGGAAGATCTCCTGCAGCTCCTCGGCCGTCACGCCGTTGTTCAGCGCGCCGCGCACGTGGACCTTGAGCTCGTGCATGCGGCCCAGCGCCACCAGCATCGACACGGTGACGATGCTGCGCGTGCGCAGGTCGATGCCCGGGCGCTGCCAGGTGTTGCCCCAGGCGTGGCGCGTCACCAGCTCCTGCAGCGGCGCGGTGAACGGCGTGGCCTTGGCCAGGGCGTCGTCGACGTAGGTGTCGCCGAGCACGGCGCGGCGCGTGGCCAGGCCCTTCTCATCGAGGTTCATGGGTGCTCCTTGAACGAGGCGCTGGAGCATAGCCGCGGGGGGGCGAGGGGGTGAGCCGCGAGAGCCAGCACCACGAACACTCGCGATTCGCTAGACTGCCAGCCACCATGAATGCGCGCGTGGACCACCTGATCGACGAAGCCCTGGCCTTGCCGGCTGAGGAGCGCTCGGCCGTAGCGCTGGCGCTGCTCGACAGCCTGGGCGGCGAGGACGAAGCTGCCGTCAGCCAAGCCTGGGCCGAAGAAGTGCGGCGCCGCCGGCAGGGGTTGCGCTCGGGCGCTGCGCGCGCGGTGCCCTGGGAAGAGGCCAAGGCCCGACTGAGCGCTCTGTGAGCGGCTCTGTCGTCGAGCTGGCGCGTGGCGCCGAAGCGGACATTCGCGAGGCATTCACCTGGTACCGCGAGCGCAATGCGCTGACAGCCGACGCGTTCCGTGCCGAAGTCTTCGACGCCATCGATCGCATTGGCGACGCGCCATTGGCCAGTGCGGCCGACCAAGAGGGCAATCGCAAGCGCGTGCTGCACCGCTTTCCGTACTCGGTGATCTACGAAGTTCAGGACAACACGGTGACGGTGCTTGCCGTGGCGCACCATCGGCGGCTGCCCGGCTACTGGAAGGCAACGGCGAAGCGCTGACGCAGGTCAAGCACGCCAGCGCTCGCCCTCGCGGCGCGCGCGGCCCAACGCTTCGAGCGTCTGCAGGATTTGCGGCAGGCGCTTCTTCCATGGGCCGCGGCCGGTGAAACGCTCGGCCATGTCGGCTTCGGCAAGTGCACCGGCGGTGCCGGCCAGCACGTCGGCCACCGCACGCATCTGCTCGGGCAGTGCGGCCGGCCACGGCTGGCGCGGGGCCTTGGTCTTGGTGGGGGCGACCGCGCTCTCGGGCTCGGCCTCCTCTTCGGGCATCTCGATGGCCTCCTGCGTGGGCACGGGCTCCGCCGCCGCCTGCTGCGGGTTCTGGAACTCGGGACGCAGCCAGCGGATCGTGCCTTGCGCCTCTTCGGCCGCGCGCTTCGCGTTCAGCGCCACCAGGCGTTCGAGCAGCGCCTCGGTCCACGGCGCTGCGCGCGGCCTCGTCGGCCCAGCGGCACGGGCGCCGAGATCGCTCCAGCCATAGGCTTCGAGCACGGCGGCGTCGAGTTCGTCGTGCAGCGTTCGCAGCACGCTCACGAGGCCCTGCTCGTGCAGCGCCTTGTCCTTGGCCGTGGTCAGCGGTTGCCGCGGCGCAGCTTGTCGAGCACGTTGTAGAGGCCGGTGAGCGTGACCGACTCGTGCGCGGCCTGGCGGGCCTTGCGGTGGGCGTCGAGTTGTTCGGCGAGGGTGCGGATGCGGTCGGCGAGCGCGGGCGTGAGGCCGGTGTCGTCGGAGGGGAAAGGGAACGGCTCGAAGCAGCGTGTGTTGTTGTAGACCGGACGATCTTCCGAGCGTGCCGCCGTGCGCCAAGCGCCCAAGCCACATGAATCGAACTGGACAGCACGCCAAGCACAAGCGCGTCGCCTGAAGTCGACGGCCACGTACCTTCTGGTCGGGCAGAACGTCGCTGTCGATGAAACTGAACGTGCGGTGCTTTGCGGTCTCGGCCGTTCCGATGTAGCGCGACAAGCCAGCGACTGCGCGCCGGAACTTCGGCACAGACTCGCCGAACATCCACCAGTTCTTGCGCCGACTGTCACGATCGGTCCTGATCACGTTCGGGCTTCACACGCTCGACCAACCATTGGTAGGCGGCCGGAAACCGGCTTCTGCAGTTCTTCGACGGTCAAGCCGAAAAAGTCGAGTGCCAGAAGGCCGCGCGGCTGGCGAGTCAGGTCGCTGCCATTGACGTACGCGCCTGAATGGCGCTCGAAGCCCGGCACCGTGCCAAGCCCAAGAACAACCGCAGTGGCCTGATCGATCCAGAAGCCTGCACCCAACGGGATCATGCCCATGAAGGACAGGCCGCTATTTGCTTGCAAGCCGTTGGCTGTGGCCAGATTCGCACCAGTCTTGAGATTCGAGTGAATGACCCCGGATGACTCTGTGAGAGTTACCGCGACCTCGCTGTTGTCCAGGGGCGTTTCGCGAACCACCGACAACAGCCGGCCATCGGCGCCGAGCGCGTACCCACCGTCATTGCGATCCGCACGGCCGCGCCGTCGGCGCTGTCGACCCAAGGGTGGTCGGGAATGGCGAAGGCCAGATGCAGCGGCGGCTTGGCCGCCTAGCTGTGCTTCAACGACGCGCCGGTTGAAGGTCATCGTCAGGCTGTTGGTGGTGATCAGGCCGAACCGCCTGGCGCGCTCACCTGCTAACAGCCTCCGCCGCGTGGTGCCACCAGTACATGACGAAGTCGGCGGTCTCGGGCACGTCAGGCCATGCGCCACGCAAGGCTTCGACGTAGCCGTCGCCCAGCGCATCGCGCATCGCGCTTGTTCCCAATGAACGGCGGATTGCCCACGATGAAATCCGCTGCCGGCCACTCGGCCTTGCGCGGGTTCACGTAGCGCCACTGCGGCACCTGCGCCGTCTCGTCCGGCACGTCCTCGCCCGTGACCGGGTGCTGCTTGAACGTCACGCCGTCCCAGCGCGTGACGGCTTGCCGTTCGCATCCAGCGCACGTCTCCACGCGGTCGTAGGCCAGCACCGCGTCGCGGCATTCGATGTTGCCGTAGTCGTGCATCACCGGCTCGGCCACGCTGGCGTGGCCGCGGGTGCGGAAGTGCCATTGCAGATAGCCGATCCACAGCACCAGCTCGGCGAGCGCGGCGGCGCGCGCGTTGATCTCGATGCCGCGCAACTGCTGCAGCGTCACCGTTTCGCCTTCGAGCCCAGCTGGTCCTGCGTGTCGCCCAGCGCTTCGAGCTGGTTCAGCACCTCGCCTTCGAGGCGCTTCAGGTGTTCCAGCGTGACGTAGAGGAAGTTGCCGCTGCCGCAGGCCGGGTCGAGCACGCGGGTGGTGCAGAGCTGGTGGTGGAAGCGCCGCAGTTCGGCGCGCGCCTCGTCGAGCTTGGCCTCTCGCTTCTTGCCTTCCAGCGCATCGGCTTCGTGCGCCAGCAGCAGCGCGGCGGCCTGGGCGTTGGCCCAGTCGGCGCGCAGCGGCTCCACCACGGTGGGCAGCACCAGCCGCTCGACATAGGCGCGCGGCGTGTAGTGCGCGCCCAGGGCGTGGCGCTCGGTCGGGGTCGAGCGCGCGTTCGAGCAGGGTGCCGAAGATGGCGGGCTCGACCTCGCGCCAGTTGGCGCTGCGCGGCGCGCAGCAGGCCGTCGATCTGCGCGGCGGTCGAGCGGCAGCACGTAGCCGCCGCCGTTGGCGCCTTTGAACAGCTTGCCGTTGAAGCGCAGCACGTCGCTGCGCGAGGGCGGCGTTGAAGCCGCCGCTGTCCATGCCGGCCCAGAACACGCGCAGCATGTTGCGCAGGGTGGCGGGCTGTTCGCGGTGGGCCTTCAGCAGCGCGAGAAAGCTGCCGCTGCCGTCGGCGCTCTTGGGCAGCAGGCCCACGTCCTCGGCAAACATGCTGAACAGGCAGCGCGTGAGGAAGGCGGCCACCTGCTGCGGCGCGGATGGCCGGCGGCTTCGAGCGAGCGTGCCAGTTCCGCCAGCTCGGCCGCAACCTCGCGCGTGACGCGCGGCGCTGGCGCGCGCCGGGTCGAGCGACAGCGGATCGAGCCACAGCGCGCGCAGGCGCTCGCGCACGGCGTCGTCGGCCAGGTCGGTCAGGCGGATGCGGTGCGAGCGCGGGTCGGGAAACGGCGTGTAGGTGGCGCCGGAGCGCGTGAACTCGGCGTACAGCTCGATGACGTGGCCGACATCCACCACCACCAGGAACGGCGGGCGGCCTTCCGTGGCCGGCAGCGCGCGCGCATAGGCCTCGGCCTGCGCGCGGGCGCGCAGCAGCGCATCGTCGAAGGCCTTGCTCGTGCTGCCCGTGGCGGCGGTGGCGACGCCTGGCTTGAGCTTCTTCGACTCCCAGATGAAGGCGCCGCGCCGGTAGCAGTCGATGCGCCCGGCGCTGGCTGCTGCCGTCGCCATGCTGGAAGGTGACGGGCCGCTCGAACATGTAGTCTTGTTCGTCGGTGGCGTGCGGCCGGGGCACGTCCGAGCAGCTCGCACAGCTCGATGACGAAGCTCTGCGAGGTGGAAAGCTCAGATGCGGTGACGCCCTGCCAGCGTTCGATGAAGGCGCCGGCGGCAGTTGTCGTCATGGCGGCGGATGATAGGCGGCGGCAGGAAAGATGTAGTCGCGCAGGATCGACTTGCCGGTGTCCACGTCGCCCGCCAGCAGCGTCTCGATGCCTTCCTTCAGCAGGGCATTGCGAAATCTCGGGTCGCGCTGGACCCGGGCCAGGGTCGTTTCCTTGAAGTCGCCCGTCAGTGCCATGTCGTTCACTTCGTCGTCACTCGCCGAATCATCTGCGCCACGGCGGGCTCGGCGTTGACTTGCGTGATGCGGATCGCGGGGTGTGCGCCGGCGAAGACGCGGAACAGCTCGTCGGCAAAGGCCTGGCCGATGTCGGAGACGCCAGCGAAGTCGAGCTCCACGCGCTTGAAACGCTCGAAGCGCTGCGCCACGCGCTTGGCCTGCGAGCGCGAGACCAGTTTTTCGCCTTCGTACTGCGCCAGGCGCAAGGGCACGACGGTCTTGTCGAAGCTGAACTCTTCCGGGTCGGTGAAGGCGTCGAAGACCTCGCGCAGGATGCGCGGGCTGTCGTTGGCCAAGCGCATGCGAACGCGGGTGCCGGGCGTGTCGGCCGCTTGTTCGGCGATGGCGTCGTCAGCGCGCGGTGCATGGCTGAAGCGCAGGTGGTGCGACTCGATTTCGAAGAAGTCCAAGGCGCGCGACGTGAAGAAGATGCCTTCGCCGGTGTGTCGATCGGGCGCCGTCGTCAGCTTGCCCTTGGCCAGCTCGAGGATCGCTTCGCGCGGGTCATGCAGGTTCAATGCGCGCTGGATCTTGACGAAGATGCCTTCGCCCTCATCGGCAACGAGCACCTCGGCCCACAGCGCATTCAGGACCACGCGGACTTGCACCTCCTGTGAGCCCGAGTGGTCGATGGCGTTGTTGATCATCTCGGTGGCGGCGTAGTGCCAGATGTCGCGCACGTTCTGCGCCAGCCGCGCCACCACAGGTGAGACGAGTTCGCGCCACACCAGGTCTTCCTGCAAACCGTCGAGCGGGTAGCGGCGCTCGGCCTCGAACGTTCGCAGCCGGTACGCGCGGGCCAGCGTGGTGCCTTCGGCGGTGACCAGCCCGTCGCGCACGAGCGCTTGGACGTGCGCGTTGGCCACCTGACGCGACAGCCCGCACGCCTGTGCCAGGCGGGTGCCGACACGGCGGCCGTCGGCAGCGATGAGTTCAAGTGCCCGCCTGCGGATCGCTGTTTTGTCAAACTCCATGGCCAACATTGTAAAGGCCACCTAACCGAGTTGACAATGAACGGTGCCGTTGTTGTCAGGCCTTCGTTGTGTTTGGTGGCTCCAGCCGATACGTCGCCGGCGTCCTCGACAGCTTGATCGGCGACGCGACGCCCTTGTACTCGCCGATCTGCACCACCATGCCGCGGTGCGCGGTGTGCGGGTCGGCCAGCGCCGACGGGATGTCGCGCGTCGGCGCGCAGGGCACGCCGGCGCGGATCAGGCGGTCGGCCAGGGGCTCGCAGTCGAAGGTGGTCAATCGCGCTTCGAGCAGGCGCTTCAGCTCGACGCGGTTCGCCGAGCGCAGCGCGTTGTTCGCAAAGCGCGCATCGCTGGCCAGCTCCAGCGCGCCGATCTGCTCGGCGAGCTTGGCGAACTGGCCGTCGTTGCCCACCGCGAGAAAGATCGGCACGGTGCGCGTGGCGAAGGTGTCGTAGGGGCAGATGTTGGGGTGCGCGTTGCCGCTGCGGCCGGGCACGCGGCTCGGGTCGAGCAAGTGGTTGGCGGTGTGCGGGTGCAGGAAGGACAGGCCGCAGTCGTACAGCGCGGCTTCGACGAACTGGCCTTTGCCGCTCTTGCTGCGCTCGTGCAGCGCCATCAGGATGCCGAGCGCGGCGTTGAGGCCGGTGGCGATGTCCACCGCCGGCACGCCCAGGCGCACCGGCGTTCCGCCGTTGGCGTCGGTCTCGCCGTTGATGCTCATCATGCCGACCATCGCCTGCACGGCAGCGTCGTAGCCCGGCAGGCCGCCCTTGGGGCCGTCGGCGCCGAAGCCGCTGACGCGGCAGTGGATCAGGCGCGGGAACTTGGCGCTCAAGGTGTCGAAGCCGAGGCCCCACTTCTCCATCGAGCCGGTCTTGAAGTTTTCCACCAGCACGTCGGCATCTGTCAGCAACGCGAGCAGCGCTTCGCGTTGCGCGGGCTGCTGCAGATCCATCGTCATGCCGCGCTTGTTGCGGTTGAGGCCCAGGAAGTACGACGCCGTGCCGTGTTCGTCGAACGGCGGGCCCCAGCCGCGCGTCTCGTCGCCTTGCGGCGGTTCGATCTTCAGCACGTCGGCGCCGTGGTCGGCGAGGATCTGCGTGCAGTACGGGCCGCCGAGCACGCGTGAGAGGTCGATGACTTTCAGGCCGGCGAGAGCGCCGAGGGTTTGGGTCGTCATGGTGTGTGGCTGTCGATGTGCTCGCGCAAAGCCGCGATCACCTTGGCATTCTGATCGGTCATCAGCCAGTGGCTGGCGTCGGGCAGCTCGATCAGCTCGGCACCGGGGATGCGGCCCGCCGTGCGGCGCGCGTTGGCCGGCGGGATCAGCGCGTCTTGCAGGCCGTGCATCACCAGCGTGGGGCACGCCAGCCGCGGCAGTTCTTGATACACCGACCAGCCGATCAGCGCGTAAAGCTGCGCCTGGTAGTCGCGCGCGCTCGGCTGGTTGGTCATGCGCACGAGGGCGTCTTCGTCGAACAGGGCGTCGGGCGTGTCGCGCGCGTAGGTGTGGGGGCGCATCGCGTGCAGGCTGGCCTCGGCGCTCATCGTCGCCTTGTCGAAGAGCAGTTGGCGCACCCTCGGCTCGGCCTGCGTGGCCCACGGGCCGCCGCTGTGCGTGCCGAGCAGCGCCAGCGAGCGCACGCGGCGCGGGTGGTCGAGCGCGAACTGTTGCGCGATCATGCCGCCCATCGAGAAGCCGATGATGTGCGCGTCGAACTCGCCGGCCGCGTCGAGCACCGCGGCGACGTCGTCGGCCATGTGCTGCACGCGGTGCACCACGTAGTGCGCCACATGCGTCTGGCCGCTGCCGCGGTTGTCGAGCAGGATCACGCGGTGGTGTTTGGCCAGTTGCGGCGCAATCCGAAACCACATCGCCGAGCTGCAGCCCAGGCCCATGATGAGGACCACCGGCTCGCCCTGGCCGAGGCTGTCCCAGTGGATGCGCGCGCCGTTGTGGCCGACGAAGGGCATCAGGGGATCAGGATCGTGCGGCCGACCACCTTGCCGGCGATCAGATCCTGCATCGCGGTGTTGACCTCGGCCATCGGCCGGCGCTGCACCGGGATGGCCTTCATCTTCGTGCGCTGCACGATCGCCACCAGCTCGCGCAGCTCGGCGAGCGTGCCGACATAGCTGCCCTGGATCGTCAGCGGGCGCATCGGGATGACGGGCAACGACAGCGTGATGTCGCCGCCCATCAGGCCGCAGATGACGATGTGGCCGCCGCGCGCGCAGGCCGCGGTGGCCAGCGTGACGGTGGGCGTGGCGCCGACCAGGTCGAGCACCGCGCGCGCGCCGCCGTTCGTGGCGGCCTGCACTTGCGCAACGGCATCGCTCGCCTTGGCGTCGATGGCGGCGAGCGCACCGGCCTTCAACGCCGCCTCGCGCTTGGACGGATCGATGTCGACCACGATCGCGCCCTGGCCGCCCATCGCCTTCAGCACCTCGATCGCCATCAGGCCCAGGCCGCCGGCGCCGATGATGACGATGGGGTCGGTGGTGATGCGTTCGCCGAACTTCTTCAACGCGCTGTAGGTGGTGACGCCGGCGCAGGCCAGCGGCGCGGCCTCGGCATCGTCGAGGCCGTCGATGGCGACCAGATAGCGCGCGTGCGGCACGACCACATACTCGGCAAAGCCGCCCGGCCGCACCACGCCGATCGATTGCGGCTTGATGCAGATGTTCTCTTCGCCGCGCTTGCACGCGGCGCACTCGCCGCAGCCGATCCACGGGTGCACGAGCACCGTCTTGCCGGAGCCGACGACCTCGCCGACGATCTCGTGCGACAGCGTCAGCGGCGGCTTGATGCCGCGGTCGGCGAGCATCAGCTTCTTGCCGCCGCCGAGGTCGTAGTGGCCTTCCCACAAATGCAGATCGGTGTGGCACAGGCCGGCGGCCTTGACCTTCACCAACACCTCGCTGCCTTGCGGCGTGGGAGTGTCTTTTTCCACCAGCTCGAGCGGCTGGCCATGGTGCATCACGCAATAACAACGCATCGGTTCTCCAAACACGAACTAAACGGATCGGGGCGCCAGCCAGGCTTCGAGCGCCGGCCACATGCGCGTCTCGGCGCCGCGGCCGGCGACGAGGCCGACGTGGCCGCCCTTGACGACGAGTTCCTGCTTGTCGCGGCTGCCGGCGAGCTTGACGAGATCGCACGCCGACGCATACGGCGTGATGTGATCGTCCTGCGCCAGCAGGTGCAGCAGCGGCTGTTTGATGTTCGACAACTCGACGCGCCGGCCGCCGATCAGCCACTCGCCCTTGACCAGCTTGTTGGCGCGCAGGAAGTCGTTGACCATCTGCCGGAACACGCCGCCGGGGAACGGGATGTTGTCGCTCTCCCACTTGCCCATGCGCAGGTTCGAGCGCACGGTGTCGTCGCGGTCGATGTTGTTGATCAGGTTCGCCGCGCCGGCCAGCTTGCCGAAGGGGCGCAGCGCGCGCAGCGAGTTCTGCACCCACTCGGCCGGCACGTTGCCGAACTGCTCGATCAGCGCTTCCTCGTCGAAGCCCTCGCCCATCCACGCCTTGAGCGCGACCAGGCCATCGCCGTTGACCGGCGCGGCCATGCAGACCAGGTTCTTCAGCGGCGCTGCTTTTTTGTCATTCGGATGCAGCGCGGCGTACAGCGCCGAGAGCAATCCGCCAACGCAGTAGCCGATGATCGACAGCTCCTTCTCGCCGCTGTCCTTGAGCACCGCGTCGACGCACTCGGGCAGCAGGCGTTGCACATGGTCTTCGAGCGTCAGGCCGCTGTGCTCGCGGCGCGGCCGGCCCCACTCGATCAGGTAGACGTCGAAGCCCTGGCGCAGCAGGAACTCGACCATGCTCTGCCCGGGCACGAGGTCGAGGATGTAGGGCTGGTTGACGAGCGAGGTGACGATCAGCACCGGCACGCGATAGACGCTGTCGGCGAGCGGCTCGTAGTGGTGCAGCTTCAACGTGCCGCTGGCGTGGATCGTTTCCTTGGGCGTGACGCCGAGCGGGCCGGCCATGTCGGCGAAGTCTTCGGCCGCGATGCCCAGCCGCGCCAGCGCGCGCTGCATCGGGTTGGGCAGCGTCTGTGCTCGAGCGGCGCTCACGGCCGGGTCTTCTTGTTCGGCGCTTTCGCGGGCAGACGCGTGCGCGGCACGCGCGTGACCTTTGCTGCGCCTTGTGCCACCAGCGCCTGGCGCAGCGCGACCACCTGCGCGCTCACCTGCGCCAAGCCGTCTTCGAGACGGCCCATGCGCTCGTCGATCGCTTCGATGTCGCCGCGCGTGGGCATGTAGGCCGCGGCCATCGCGGCCTGCGCCATCTCGCCGAACTGGCGGTGCATCATGCGGGCTTCATCGACCTGCTTCTTGAGCATGGGGCCGCCGCGCTCGTCCTTGAGCAGGTTGCCCAGCGACTCGCTCCACTGCGCTTCCGACTTGACGACCCAGTCGCGCCACATCTTGGCGGGGCTGAATTCGTTCCAGTCGATCGGCTCGGTGCTGCTCATGGCTTGAGGATCGTGCGGCCACGAATGCGCCCGGCGCGCAAATCGGCCAGCGCGTCGGTGGCCGTGGCCAGCGGTTGCGACGTCAGCGGCAGGTTCGGCAGCGAGCCGTCCTTGGCAATCGCCATCAGCTCCTGCATCTCGGCCAGGCTGCCGACATACGAGCCCATCACGGTCACGGCCTTCATCGACACCATCGCCGGCACGATCGGCGTCGAGCCGCCGAACAGGCCCACGCAGACCAGCTTGCCGGCCTTGCGCAGCGCGGAGAAGCCGAAGTTGAAGGTCGCGCCGGCGCCGACGAAGTCGATCGCTGCGGCGACGCCGCCGGTGCTCTTCATCAAGGCCTTCAGCGCGCCGTCGGCGTTGGGGTCGATGACGTCGCCGGCGCCGGCTTCGCGCGCGATGTCCCACTTGCTCTTGTCGAGCTCGACGACGATCGGCGGCGTTTCGAACAACTTGCGCGCCAGGCGAATGCCCGACAGGCCGACGCCGCCGGCGCCGATGATCAGCAGCGGGTCTTTCGGGTCCGAGCGGCGCAACCTTCTTCAGCGCGCTCCACGCGGTCAGCCCCGAGCAGGCATAGGTGCAGGCCTGCTCCTCGGGCAGCGAGCCGTAGTCGAGCAGGTACTTCGGATGCGGCACGCTGACGTGATCGGCAAAGCCGCCGTCGCGGTGGATGCCGAGTGCCGCGGGCTTGTTGCACAGGTGCTCGTTGCCGGCGGCGCACAGCGAGCAGGCGCCGCAGCCGATCCACGGGAAGACGACGCGGCGGTCGCCGACCTTCACGCCCTGCGCCTCCGGGCCGACCGCGACGACGGTGCCGGCGATCTCGTGGCCGAGCGTGCGCGGCGGCTGCACGGTGCGCGTCATGTCGAGCTTGACGTCGCCGCCGAGATCGAAATAGCCGTCGTGCAGATGCACGTCGCTGTGGCAGACGCCGCAGCTGCCGACCTTGACGATGACCTCGCTGCCTTGCGGCACGGGGGTGTCGCGGATGACTTGCGCCAACGGCTTGCCGAAGGCTTCGACTTGATAGCTCAACATGATGTGTCTCCTGTGTGTGTATTCAAACGCCGAGGAAGGAGGCGAGTTGTTCGCTCGAACGCAAGCGACTCCGATGCGCCGCTGAGCACGACCTGCCCTTTTTGCAAAACGATCGCGCGGTCCGACTGCGCGAGCACCTTGCGGTAATCCCGATCGACGATCAGCGTGGCGATGCCGCTTTCGCGGATCTCGCTGATCACGCGCCAGATGTCGGCCACGATCAGCGGCGCCAGGCCTTCGGTGGCTTCGTCGAGGATGATCAGCTCGGGCTGCGTCATCAGCGCGCGGCCGATCGACAGCATCTGCTGTTCGCCGCCGGAGAGCTGGTTGCCGAGGTTGTTGATGCGCTCGGTCAGGCGCGGAAAGGTCTTCATCACGCGCTCGTAGGTCCAACCGCTCTTCGCATCGCGCGCCGGCTTGGCCGACATGACGAGGTTCTCGCGCACCGACAGGTTCGGGAACACGCCGCGGCCTTCGGGCACATAGGCCACGCCGCGCCGCGCCACTTCGTGCGGCTTGCCCTTGGACAGGTCTTGGCCGAAGAGGTGGATGCGGCCGTCGCGCTGCGTCACGTGGCCGAGCAGCGTGCGGATCAGCGTGCTCTTGCCCATGCCGTTGCGGCCGAGCAGGCCAACGGTTTCGCCGCGGCCGATCGCGAGGTCGATGCCGTGCAGCACGTGGCTGCTGCCGTACCAGGCGTGGATGCCGCGGGCTTCGAGGATGGGATCACCGGCTGCCATGTCAATGCCCCCCGAGGTAAGCCGCCTGCACTTCGGCGTTGCTGCGGATGCCCTCCGGCGTGTCGCTCGCGATCACGCTGCCGTTGACCATCACGGTGATGCGGTCGGCGATGCGGAACACCGCGTCCATGTCGTGCTCGACGAGCAGGATCGCGTGGCCGGCGCGCAGTTCGGCCAGCAGCGCCAGCATGCGTTCGGTCTCTTCGGCGCCCATGCCGGCCAACGGCTCGTCGAGCAGCAGCACCTGCGGCTGCGTCGCCAGGCACATCGCGATTTCGAGCTGGCGCTTCTGGCCGTGCGAGAGCAGGCCAGCGTCGCGCTCGAGAAAATCGTCGAGCCCGGCGCGTGTGGCCGCGCTGCGCGCCGCCGCCGTGCTGGCTTCGCAGCGCTGCGCGTCCTGCCACCAGAGCCAGGCCTTCTGCACGCTCGCCTGCGCGGCAAGGCGGCAGTTCTCGAACACCGTGAACGTCGGATAGATCGTGTTGCGCTGGTAGCTGCGGCCGAGGCCGGCGCGTGCACGACGCGGCTGCGTCCACTGCGTCACGTCTTCGCCGAGCAACTCGACACGGCCGTCGCTCGGCGGGATCTCGCCCGACAGGATGTTGATCAGCGTGCTCTTGCCGGCCCCGTTGGTGCCGATCACCGCATGCACCTGGCCGCGCTGCAGTTCGAGCGAAACCTTGTTCACGGCGACGAGCCCGCCCCAGCGGCGCGTGATGTCGCGGCCCTTGAGTAGCACGTCACTCATTGCCCGTCTCCCCGACCGCTTCGGCGCGGCGCGAGGTGCGGCCGACGAGGCGCTCGCGCCACTGCCCTGGCAGCCCCACCAGGCCGCGCGGCAGCAACGCCACGCTGATGATGATCGTCAGGCCCAGGCCGAGGTGCCAATGTTTGGCGAAGGTGCCGAAGATCGCTTCGGACTTGAACAGCTCCTGCAACAGCGCGAAGGCGAAGGCGCCGATCAATGCGCCGCGCAGGTGGCCGAGGCCGCCGAGGATGATCATGATCAGCACCGCCCCCGACTCGTGCCAGCTCAGCAGCTCGGGGTTGACGAAGCCGTCCTTGACCGCGAACAGGAAGCCGCCGAGCCCGGCGATCGCGCCCGACAGCGTGAACGCCGCCAGCTTGTACGGATAGGTCGAGAAGCCGGTGGCGCGCATGCGCTGCTCGTTGACGCGGATGCCCGCGAGCGCGCGGCCGAAGCGCGAGCGCAGCACCAGCGCGAGAAAGCCGAACACCAGCACCAGCATCGCCAGCGTGAACAGGTAGAAGGTGATCGGGTTGTCGAGCTCGATCAGGCCGGCGACGCTCGGCTTGACGTTCAAGTAAATGCCGTCGGTGCCGCCGCCGAGCGGCGTGTCGTGCACGACGTAGTACGCCATCTGCGCGAAGGCCAGCGTGACCATGATGAAGTACACGCCCTTGGTGCGCAGCGACAGCGCGCCGACCGCGAGCGCGTAGAGCCCGGCCAACGCGATGCTCGCCGGCAGCAGCCAGAACAGCGATGCCGCGTCGCTCTCGGGCGAGAGCTTCACGGCGGCATACGCGCCGATGCCGAAGAACGCCGCCTGGCCGAAGCAGATGAGTCCGGTGCCGCCGACCAGCAGTTCGAGCGAGAGCGCGAAGATGGCGAAGATCATGATCTTGGTGATCAGATCGATGCCGAACTTGCCGGCCACGAGCGGGTACAGCGCGAGCGCGCCGAAGGCGAGCGCGACGAAGAGGAGTTTGCCTTTGTCGATGTTTTGCACGATCAGCCCGCCTTGAACAGACCGTCCGGCTTCCACAGCAGGATCAGCGCCATCAACACATAGACCAGCACGCCGGCCGCCGAGGGCAGCAGCACCTTGCCGAAGGTGTCGACGATGCCGATCAAGAGCGCCGCCAGCAGCGCGCCGCGGATCGAGCCGATGCCGCCGATGACGACGACGACGAAGCAGATGATCAGCACCGAGTTGCCCATGCCCGGATAAACCGAGGACACCGGCGAGGCCACCATGCCGGCGAGCACCGCGATGGCCACACCGGCGGCGAAGACCACGCGGTAGAGGAACTTGATGTCGATGCCCAGCGACTGCACCATCTCGCGATTCGTGCTGCCGGCGCGGATCATCATGCCCAGGCGCGTGCGCGAGAAGACGAAGTACATGCCCAGCGCGAGTGCGATGCACACGCCGCTGACGAACAGGCGATAGACCGGGTACTGCTGCACGTCCGACAGCGCGAAGCTGCCGGCCAGCAGCGGCGGCACCGGCACGCCGTGCACGTCGTCGCCGACGAGCAGGCTGCGCAGCTCTTCGAAGACGAGGATCAGGCCGTAGGTCATCAACACCTGCTGCAGGTGCTCGCGCTCGTAGAGGAAGCTGTAGAACACCCACTCGAGCAGGTAGCCGAAGATCACCGAGAGCACGAGGCCGACGGCGAGCACGGCGAAGAAGCCGCCGCCGAAGGTGCTGTTGACGATCGGCGCCAGCGCATACGCCATGTAGGCGCCGATCATGTAGAAGCTGCCGTGCGCCAGGTTGATCACGCCCATGATGCCGAAGATCAACGTCAACCCGGAGGCGACGAGGAACAGCAGCAGGCCGTACTGCAGTGCGTTCAAGCACTGGATCAGGAAAGTGGCTAGATCCACCTCGTCTCCTCGTTGCTGTTTGAATCCGTTCGCCCTGAGGTATCGAAGGGCTTCGATACCTCAGCCCGAACGGGTGGGTGGGTGAGTGCCGAACGCTACAACTTACAGCCGCGTCCGGGATCGGCCAATGCCTTGCTCGCGATGCCGACGCTCTTGTTCTCCTTGCCCACGACCTGCCGCAGATAGAAATCCTGCACCGGGTTGTTCGACTTGGAGATCGTGAACATGCCGCGCGGACTGTCGATCTTGGCGGCCTGCACCGCCTTGGCGAACTCGGCCGTCTTCTTCACGTCACCTTTGGTGGCGGCCAAGCCCACGGCCAGCATCTGCGCCGCATCGTAGCCCTGCACCGCATAGACGTCGGGCTGCAGCTTGTAGGCCTTGGCATACGCAAGCCGGAAGGCGTTGTCGCGCGGCGTGTTCAAGCCGTCGGCGTAGTGCAGCGCGGTGAAGATGCCGTCGGCATCCGCCCCTTGCGCTTCGAGCGTGCCGTCGGTGAGAAAGCCGTTGCCGTAGAGCGGGATCGTCTTCTTCAGGCCCGCGCCGGCATAGTCCTTGACGAACTTGACGGCGCCGCCGCCGGCGAAGAAGGCGAAGACGCCGTCGGGCTTGGTCGCGGCCACGTCGGTCAGCAGCGCCTGGAACTCGACGTTCGGGAACGGCAGGTTGAGCTCCTTGACCACCTGGCCGCCGGCTTTCTCGAACGCTTCCTTGAAGCCGGCCACCATCTCGTCGCCCGCGGCGTACTTCCAGGTGATGGTGGCGATCTTCTTGTGGCCCCGCTTGGCGACGGCTTCGCCGGTGGCGTAGCCGGTCTGCCAGTTGGAGAAGCTGCTGCGGAAGATGTTGGGCGCGCACATCGGCCCCGTGACGGCGCCCGCGCCGGCGTTCGGCACGATCAGGATCGTGCCGCTCTCCTTGGCCACGCGCGCCATCGCCATCGCCACGCCCGAGTGCACCGTGCCGACGATGACATCGACGTTGTCGCGCTTGATCAGCTTGTTGATGTTGTCGGTGGCCTTGGCGGGCTCGCTCTCGTCATCGACCTTGACGTACTCGATCTCGCGCCCGCCGAGCTTGCCGCCCTGCTCTTGCACGTAGAGCTTGAAGCCGTTTTCGATCGCGCTGCCGAGCGAAGCGAAGGTGCCGGTGGCGGGCAGCATCAGGCCGACCTTGAGCTTTTGTGCTTGAGCGAATGTGAGCGGCGCAGCGAGGGCGGTGGCGGTGAGCACGGCGAGTCGAATCAGTTTCATGCTTTGTCTCCGGTGGATTGGCGTTGTATGAATGAAGTGGCCGCCACAATCACGCGCGCGGCCTGGTCTTTGTGCGGCGAGTGTCCGCAGTCGGGCAGCTCGAGCAACTCGGTGTGTGGCACACGTCTGGCGATGCCGCGGATCTGTTCGAGCGTGCCGTACTCGTCGCCCGTGCCTTGCACCGCGAGCAGCGGGCGGGTGATCGATCCGATCTCCTGTTCGATCGACCACTGCTTGAACGGCGGATGCAGCCAGATGTTGTTCCAGCCCCAGAAGGCGGAGTCCGGGTCGTCGTGGTACTTGGCCAGGCGCTGGCGCAAGTCGGTCTGCTGGTAGGCCGCGCGCGCCTTGGCGATGCTCTCGACCGACAGGTCTTCGACCAGGATGTGCGGCGCAAGCACGATCGCGCCGGAGGTCTGTTCGCTGAACTTCGCGGCGTAGAGCAGCGCGATCGAGCCGCCGTCGCTGTGGCCGAAGAGCCAGGGCTTGTCTTGGATATCGAGCGCTTGAAGCATGGCCGGCAGCACCTCGTGCGCCTGGCGGTGCATGAAGTCCAGGTCCCAAGCCTCTTCGGCGGCGCGCGGCGTCGAGCGGCCGTAGCCGGGGCGCGAATAGACGAGGCCGCGCACGCCGGCGGCGTCACACAGGCGCTGCGGGAAGTCTTTCCACATCGCGAGCGAGCCCAGGCCTTCGTGGAGGAAGACGACGAGCGGCGCCGTGCTGCGCTCGGGGGCGATCCACTGGTGCTCGATGCGCACCGGCCGGCCGGCCCAGTCGACGGTGACGAACGCCGAGCTCACTTCGTCGCCGCTTCTCTCTCGCGCAGCTTGAAGCGCTGAATCTTCCCCGTCGCCGTCTTCGGCAAGTCACTCACGAACTCGATGAAGCGCGGGTACTTGTAGGGCGCGAGGCGCTCCTTGACGAAGGCCTTCAACTCTTCTTCGGTGACTGCCGCGCCCGCCTTCAAGACGACGAAGGCCTTGGTCTTGGTCAGCCCCTCGGCATCTTCCTTGCCGATCACCGCGGCTTCGAGCACCGCAGGGTGCTGCACCAGCGTGGCTTCGACTTCGAACGGCGAAACATAGATGCCGCTGACTTTCAACATGTCGTCGCTGCGGCCGCTGTAGGTGTAGGTGCCGTCGGCGTTCTTCACGTACTTGTCGCCGCTCTTGGTCCAGCCGCCCTGAAAGGTGTCGCGCGTTTTGGTTCGGTTGCCCCAGTACATCATCGCGGCGCTCGGGCCGTGGATGTAGAGGTCGCCCGGCTCCCCGTCGGTCACCGGCTTGCCGTCGTCGCCGCGCAGTTCGACCTCGTAGCCCGGCACCGGCCAGCCGGTGGTGCCGTAGCGCACGTTGCCGGGCTGGTTCGACAGGAATATGTGCAGCATCTCGGTCGAGCCGATGCCATCGACGATCTCGACGCCGAAATGTCTGGTGAAGCGCTCGCCGAGTTCGGCCGGCAGCGCTTCGCCAGCGGAGGACGCCATGCGCAAGGCGATCTCGCCCTGCTTCGGCAGCGCGGGGTGGGCGAGCATGCCGGCGAAGCCGGTGGGGGCGCCGAAGAACACGGTGGGTTTGACACCGCCGACCTTGCCGAGCCAGCGCGCAAACGTGGCGTCGGGCGTCGGCCGCTCGGCCATCAGGATCGTCGTCGCGCCGACGCTCATCGGGAAGCTCAGACCGTTGCCCAGGCCGTAGGCGAAGAAGAGTTTTGCCGCCGAGAAGCAGACGTCTTTTTCACCGATGCCGAGCAGGCGCTGGCCGTACAGCTCCGCCGTCCAGTACGGGTTGGCGTGCGAGTGCACGGTGCCTTTGGGGCGGCCGGTGGAGCCGGAGGAATAGAGCCAGAAGCCGGGATCGTCGGCGCCGGTGGCGGCGGGCTTGGCCATCGGTTCGGCGCTGTTGATGAAGGCTTCGAAGTCGGCTTCGCTGTCGTGCAGCGGCGCGATGGCGTGCGAGACGATGACTTGCTTCAACTCATGCTCGCACTTGACCATCGCCGCGGAGAGCGCCGGCAGCAGCGCGCCCGACACCAGCGCCGCCTGCGCGCGCGAGTTCTCGAGCATGTAGGCGTAGTCGTCGGCGGTCAGCAGCGTGTTCACCGCCACCGGCACGAGGCCGGCGTACATCGCGCCGAGAAAACTCACCGGCCAGTCGCATCCGTCGTGCATCAGCAGCAGCACGCGCTCTTCGCGGCGCAGACCGAGCGCGCGCAGGCCGGCGGCGACGCGGCGCACACGGTCGGCCACCGCGGCGTAGGTGAGGCTGCCGTGGTCGTCGATGAACGCGGTCTTGTTCGGGCGCTGCGCGTTCGCTGCCAGCAGGTGCTGCGCAAAGTTGAAGCGCTCGGGCGGGGCGGCGATGTCGGTGGTGCTCATGCGTGTCTCCTGTGCACTTAGCGGGTGAATTCGATCGCGCCTTGCGGCAAGAGGTACAGCACGAGCGCGCGGCCTCGCGTCACCGTCGGCCGGTGCGCACTGCCCGCCGTGTAGACGCACCAGCCTGCGGGCCGGCCGTCGAACTGCGCGTCGCTGTCACCGACAGGCATGATCAGATCGATCTCGCCGTTCGGGTGCGTGTGATGCGGGCCGGCGATGTTGTTCATATCGACCACGTCCACCGAGAAGCCGTGCAGCGTGTCGCTCGGCTTGAAGATGCGGCCGTACTTGACGCCGCCACCTTCGCGGTTGGCCAGCCACCCTTCGGCAACGCCGGCCTCGCAAGCGGCCTTCAACTCTGTATACGTGGTGCTGCCGGCACCGTGCTCGCGGTTCAGCCAGGCGTCGAGGTCGCTGTCGAGCGCACGGCCGGCGATCTGGGCGGTGAGTTGAGCGATCTGGGCCTCAAATTCGGCAGGTGTCGTCATGCTTGTCTTTCGTTTCGGCTTGCGGTTGCCCAAAAGATGAATTATTGTGCTTGCATGAACGATAGATGCAGCGTCAGAGAGTGTCAAGCACTATATTGCATATGACAGGGATAACACTGAAACAAGAGGTCGACGAAGCCGCCAACGGCACCGACAACGGGTCGGCGGAAGACAAGAATCCGTTCCTCGTGGCGCTGGGTGAGCGAGTGCGCGCTCTGCGCGCAAGGCGCGGCATGACTCGCAAGGCCGTGTCGCTGGCGGCCGATGTCTCGGAGCGGCATCTGGCCAACCTCGAGTACGGCGTCGGCAACGCGTCGATCCTGGTGCTGCTGCAGGTGGCACAGGCGCTGCAGGTCTCGCTGACCGAACTCACCGGCGACGTCACCATCTCGTCGCCCGAGTGGCTGATGATCCGCGAGCTGCTCGGCGGCCGCGACGAAGCGGCGCTGCGCCGCGTGCGCGTGGTCATCGGCGAGATGTTCGGCACGGGCGGCGCGGCAACCAAGGCCGGCGGCGCGCGCAGCCCGCGCATCGCGCTGATCGGCCTGCGCGGCGGCGGCAAATCGACGCTCGGCGCGATGCTGGCCGAAGACCTCGGCGTGCCCTTCATCGAACTCTCCGGCGAGATTGAAAAGTTTGCCGGTTGCACCGTCGCCGAGATTCAGGCGCTCTACGGCCAGAACGCCTACCGCCGCTATGAGCGGCGGGCGCTGGAAGAGACGATCCAGATCTACGGCGAGTGCGTGATCGCCGTGCCCGGTGGCCTGGTGTCGGACCCGGCCACCTTCAACGAGCTGCTCGCACATTGCACGACCGTGTGGCTGCAGGCCACGCCCGAAGACCACATGAAACGCGTCGTCGCGCAGGGCGACTTGCGGCCGATGGCGGCGAGCAAGGAGGCGATGCAGGATCTGAAGGGCATCCTCGCCGGCCGCGCCGCCTTCTACTCGAAGGCCGACTTCACGCTCGACACCAGCGCCCAGCCGCTGGACGCCACCTTTGCGGCGCTGCGCCGGCTGGTCCGCGACGCGCTGCAACTGCAAGGGTAAGTACTCAGAAAAAATGCATTCCATTGCTTGACCGCTGGCGGTTTGATGCACTATTATGCATTTCATCGATGGCCCAAACATGCACTTAACTGCATACAGGAGACTTCATGAGTGATGCATCGCCCCGCGTTGATTACCAGACGCACCCCGCCCAGTACCGCCACTGGAAGCTCAAGTTCGAGGGCCCCGTGGCCACGCTCGGCGCCGACTTCGACGAGAACGCCGGCCTGCGCCCCGGCTACAAGCTGAAGCTCAACAGCTACGACCTGGGCGTGGACATCGAGTTGAACGACGCGGTCAATCGCATCCGCTTCGAGCACCCGGAAGTGCGCACCGTGGTGCTGACGTCGCTCAAAGACAAGGTGTTCTGCTCGGGCGCCAACATCTTCATGCTCGGCGTGTCGAGCCATGCGTGGAAGGTCAACTTCTGCAAATTCACCAACGAGACGCGCAACGGGCTCGAAGATTCTTCGCAAAACAGCGGGCTGAAGTTTCTTGCGGCCGTGAATGGCGCGTGTGCCGGCGGCGGCTACGAAGTGGCGCTGGCCTGCGACGAGATCATCCTGGTCGATGACCGCAGCAGCGCGGTCAGCCTGCCCGAGGTGCCCCTCCTCGGCGTGCTGCCCGGCACGGGCGGCCTGACGCGAGTCACCGACAAGCGCCGTGTGCGCCACGACCTCGCCGACATCTTCTGCACCAGCCAGGAAGGCGTGCGCGGCCAGAAGGCCGTCGATTGGCGGTTGGTGGACGCGGTGGCGAAGCCGGCACAGTTCGCCGCCAAGGTGCAGGAGCGGGCGCTGCAACTCGCCGAGAAGAGCGACCGCCCGGCCAACGGCAAGGGCGTGACGCTGACGCCGCTGCAACGCACGATCGAAGCCGACGCACTGCGCTACTCGGCCGTCACGGTCGAGATCGACCGCGCCAAACGCCTGGCCACCTTCACCGTCAAGGCGCCAAGCAAGGCGGTGGAGTCCGACATCGCGGCGATCGAAGCGGCCGGCGCGGCCTGGTTCCCGCTGGTGCTGGCGCGCGAACTCGAAGACGCGATCTTGTCGATGCGCACCAACGAGCTCGACATCGGCACCTGGTTGATCAAGACCGAAGGTGATGCCGCGGCCGTGTTGCAGATGGACGAGGTGCTGCAAAAGCACAAGAAGCATTGGTTCGTGCGCGAGACGATCGGCCTGCTGCGCCGCACGCTCTCCCGCCTCGACCTGTCCTCGCGCAGCCTGTTCGCACTGATCGAGCCGGGTTCGTGTTTCGCCGGCACCTATCTCGAAATGGCGCTGGCCTGCGACCGCAGCTACATGCTGGCGCTGCCGGACGACGAAGCCAAGGCGCCGAAGATCACCGTGGTCGAAGCCAACTTCGGCCGCTACCCGATGGCCACCGGCGAGAGCCGCCTGGAGCGCCGCTTCTACGGCGAAGAAGCGCCGCTCGACGCGGTTCGCCTGGCCGAAGGCAAAGCGCTCGACGCCGACGCCGCGTTTGCGCTCGGCCTCGTCACCGCCAACCCGGACGACATCGACTGGTCCGAAGAGCTCCGCATCGCGATCGAAGAGCGCGTCGCGATGAGCCCCGACGCGCTCACCGGCATGGAAGCCAATCTGCGCTTCAACGGCAAGGAGAACATGCACACGCGCGTCTTCGGGCGCCTGACCGCATGGCAGAACTGGATCTTTCAGCGCCCGAACGCCGTCGGCGAAAAGGGCGCGCTCAAGGTCTATGGCAAGGGCGACAAGGCCGCCTTCGACTGGAACCGCGTCTAGAACCATCCCTCCCACCACCGTTCGGGCTGAGCTTGTCGAAGCCCTTCGACACGCTCAGGGCGAACGGACATCAGGAAACACATCATGAGCACCGGCATCAACTACTCCGAAAAAATCCCCAACAACGTCAACCTCTCCGAAGACCGCACGCTGCAGCGCGCGCTCGAGAACTGGCAGCCGAATTTCATCAGTTGGTGGGACGACATGGGCCCGGACGGCTCGACCGCCTATGACGTCTATCTGCGCACCGCCGTCAGCGTCGATCCGCAGGGCTGGGCGCAGTTCGGCCACGTCAAGATGCGCGACTACCGCTGGGGCATCTTCTTGAACCCCGGTGATGCCGAACGCAAGATCCACTTCGGCGACCACAAGGGCGAAAAGGCCTGGCAAGACGTGCCCGGCGAATACCGCGCGAACCTGCGCCGCATCATCGTCACGCAGGGCGACACCGAGCCGGCGTCGGTCGAGCAGCAGCGCCACTTGGGCGCCACCGCACCGAGCATGTACGACCTGCGCAACCTGTTCCAGATCAACGTCGAAGAAGGCCGCCACCTGTGGGCGATGGTCTATCTGCTGCACAAGCACTTCGGCCGCGATGGCCGCGAGGAAGCCGACGCGCTGTTGCAGCGCCGCAGCGGCCAGGAAGACAACCCGCGCATCCTGCAGGCCTTCAACGAGCAGACGCCGGACTGGCTCTCGTTCTTCATGTTCACGTACTTCACCGACCGTGACGGCAAGTTCCAGCTCTGCGCCTTGGCCGAGAGCGCGTTCGACCCGCTGGCACGCACCACCAAGTTCATGCTGACCGAAGAAGCGCACCACATGTTCGTCGGCGAGAGCGGCGTCTCGCGCGTCATCGCCCGCACCTGCGCGGCGATGAATGAGCTCAAGACCGACGATGCGAAAAAGCTGCGCGCGGCCGGCGTGATCGATCTGCCGACGATCCAGCGTTACCTGAACTTCCACTTCAGCGTCACCGTCGATCTGTTCGGCGCCGACGAGTCGAGCAACGCCGCGACCTTCTACTCGACGGGCCTCAAAGGCCGCTACGAAGAAGGCAAGCGCGTCGATGACCACGCGCTCAAGGGCCAGACCTACAAGGTGCTGGTGGTGAGCAACGGCGCGCTGCTCGAGAAGGAAGTGCCGATGTTGAATGCGCTCAACGAAGTGCTGCGCGACGACTACATCAAGGACAGCGTGGCCGGTGTCGATCGCTGGAACAAGGTCATCGACAAGGCCGGCATTCCGTTCAAGCTGACGGTGCCGCACAAGGCGTTCCACCGCAATATCGGCGCGCTGTCGGGTGCCAAGGTGTCGCCGGACGGCCGCGTGCTCAGCGACGCCGAGTGGAACGCGAAGAAGAACGACTGGCTGCCGAGCGGCGAAGACCGCGCGTTTGTCGCCAGCCTGATGGGGCGTGTCGTCGAGCCGGGCAAGTTCGCCAACTGGATCGCGCCGCCGGTGATGGGCATCAACCGGCAGCCGGTGGACTTCGAGTACGTGCGCTTCGGCTAACAATACAAACAGCCTTCACCGCAGAGGAAGGGAGGACGCGAAAGGGACCGCAGAGGAGCACAACCTTGAATTGCTCTGCGAACCTCTGCGTCCTCTCATCCTCTGCGGTGAATGAATTCAAGGAGACAGGCCCATGAACGCACCCGCCGAAATCACCGTCATCAAGCAGCACCTGATCGACCCCGAGATCTGCATTCGCTGCAACACCTGCGAGTCGATCTGCCCGGTGCAGGCGATCACGCACGACTCGCGCAACTACGTGGTCGACGCGAGCAAGTGCAACCTGTGCATGGACTGCATCTCGCCCTGCCCCACCGGCAGCATCGACAACTGGCGCGTGATGCCCAAGGTGCGCGCCTATTCGACCGACGAGCAACTGACCTGGGACAACCTGCCGGCCGAGCTGACGGCGGATCAGCTCGAAGCCGAAGGCGTGAGCGCCGATGCCGCTGCCGGCGTCGAAGTGGCCGCCACGCCGCCGCTGCAAGCCGCGGCCAGCGGCGAAGAAGCGTTCAACAGCGCGCAGTACGGCGCCACGGTGCCGCCGTGGTCGGCCGCGCATGCCTACACCAACCTCTTCGGCCCGAAGACCGGCGCGACGACGGCCAGCGTGGTCGGCAACTTCAAGGTCAACGAGGCCGGCACCGAGAACGAAACGCACCACATCGTGCTCGACCTCGGCTCGATGCCGTTCCCTGTGCTCGAAGGCCAGTCGATCGCGATCATCCCGCCCGGTGTGGACGCGCAGGGCAAGCCGCACCACGCACGCCAGTACTCGATCGCCAGCCCACGCAACGGCGAGCGGCCGGGCTACAACAACCTGTCGCTGACGATCAAGCGCGTGCTCGCCGACCACCATGGCAAGCCGGTGCGCGGCGTGGCCAGCAACTACATGTGCGACCTGAAGGTGGGCGACAAGGTGCAGGTCATCGGGCCGTTCGGCACCTCGTTCCTGATGCCGAACCACCCGCGCAGCAACATCGTGATGATCTGCACCGGCACCGGCAGCGCACCGATGCGTGCGATGACCGAATGGCGGCGCAGGCTGCGCCACTCCGGCAAGTTCGAAGGCGGCAAGCTGATGCTGTTCTTCGGCGCGCGCACGAAGGAAGAGCTGCCCTACTTCGGCCCGCTGATGAACCTGCCGAAGGACTTCATCGACATCAACTTCGCCTTCAGCCGCACGCCGGGCCAGCCGAAGCAGTACGTGCAGGACTTGATGCGCGACCGCGCCGCCGATCTCGTGCCGCTGCTGAAAGAGCCGAACACGTACTTCTACGTCTGCGGATTGAAGAGCATGGAAGAAGGCGTCGTGCTCGCGCTGCGCGACGTGGCCACGCAGGCCGGCTTGTCGTGGGAGACCGTCGGTGCGTCGTTGAAGAAGGAAGGCCGGCTGCATCTGGAGACCTACTGACCCCATCCGTTCGGGCTGAGGTATCGAAGCCCTCGTTGTGCTGCACGGGCCCTTCGATACCTCAGGGCGAACGGGATGAGAGGGACGCGAACACATGCAAACAACGCTCAACATCACCCGCCGCTCACCCGGCGTCGCACAGCTCACGATGTCGCGCGCCGCAGTGTTCAACGCCTTCGACGAGGCGATGATCGCCGAACTCGACGCCGCGTTCGCGGCGCTGATCGACGACGCCGAGGTGCGCGTGATCGTGCTCGCCGGTGACGGCAAGCATTTCTCGGCCGGCGCCGACCTGCAGTGGATGCAGCGTGCGAGTGAGGCCTCGCAGGAGTGGAACCTGCAAGATGCACGCAAGTTTGCGTCGATGCTGGCGCGCATCGAAGCCTGCCCGAAGCCCACCGTCGCGCGCGTGCAGGGCGCAGCACTCGGCGGTGGCGTCGGTCTGGCCTGCGCCTGCGACATCGCCGTCGCCGCCGACAACGCCAGCTTCTCGGTCAGCGAAGCAAAGTTCGGCATCCTGCCCGCGGTGATCGGCCCCTACGTCACCAACGCCGTCGGCAAGCGCCACGCCAAGCGCCTGGCGCTGACGACGGCGCGTGTCGGCGCGGCCGAAGCGCTGGCCATTGGCCTCGTGCAGCAGGTCGTACCCCTGGCCGAACTCGACGCCGCCGTCGATGCGACGGTGAAGGAGTTGCTCGCCGGCAGCCCGAACGCGCAGCGCGAGATCAAGCAATTGTTCGCGCAGCTCGAGGTCGGCCCGATCACGGCCGAGGTGCGCGAGCTGACCGCGCAGACCATCAGCCGTGTGCGCGGCAGCGACGAAGCGAGAGAAGGTTTTGCAGCCTTTCTCGCCAAGCGCCCGCCGCGCTGGACGCCGCCGTGAGGGCTCGCCGCTCAGCGCACCGAGAACGGCGACTGGTACGGCCGCCCGAACGCCACGCCGGCAACGATCGTCCCGGCGGCACGCAGGTACATCTTGCCCTCGCGCTTGTTGTCGCGCGTGTCGACGAACGACACCGGGCCTTCGACAATGTCGAGGATCGACAGGTCCGCCGGCGCGCCGATCTGCAGCGTGCCGTGTTTGGGGATGCGCGCGATGACGCCCGCCGGTTTGCTGGTGGCCATGGCGACCACCTGCTCGAGCGTGAAGCCCAGGCCGATCAACTTGCTCATCACCCACGGCAGGTAGGGCATGCCGGGCGAGTTGCCGGAGAAGACATGGATGTCCGACGACACCGTGTCGGGCGGGCAGCCCTGCGCGATCGCCGCCTCGGCGATCGTGTAGTCGAAGCTGCCGCCGCCGTGTCCGATGTCGAAGACGACGCCACGCGTCTTGGCCGCGAGCGCGGCCGGCAGCAGCTTGCCGTCCTGGACGATGTTCGTGCCCTCGCCGGCGAGGTTGGGCGCGCCGGAGTAGCAGTGCGTCAAGACATCGCCGGGGCGCAGCAGGTCGAGGATCTGCGACATCAGCGCGCGGTCGGCGACGCCGCCGATATGGCACATCACCTTGGCCGGCACGCCCGAGCGTTCGCACGCCGCGAGCGCGCGCTTGAGCGGCTCCAGGCCGTGGCGCGCGATCACGTTCTCGCTCATGCGCACCTTGACGCCGAGCACCAGGTCGGCGTTCTCGGCCACCGTGCGCGCCGCGGCGTCGGCACTCGCGTAGTCGATGTTGTACAGCTCCGGCACCGGAAAGCCCGCCAGCCCCGCCAGCGCGATGT
The DNA here is from genome assembly GCA_963732625.1 of uncultured beta proteobacterium. GTDB lineage: Bacteria > Pseudomonadota > Gammaproteobacteria > Burkholderiales > Burkholderiaceae_C > CADEEN01. Next base: position 60,234 of record CAVTAM010000006.1, read on the forward strand.
GCACGAAGGCGAACTGCCGCGTGCGCGATGCCGGCACGACGAAGCGGCGGAACGCCGCCATGTTGTTGGCGCCCGCATCGCCGGCCGAGACCACGGTGGTCGTGGCCTGGTGCGCCACCAGCTCATCGGCCGGGATGCCGATGGCCGAGCCGTAGGGGAAGGTGTGTGCATGCAGGTCGATCAGGCCCGGCGTGACCAGCTTGCCGCCGGCATCCATCACCCGGTTGGCGCGCTCGGCGGCGATTGCGGGCTCGATGGCTTCGATGACGCCGTAGCGCATGCCGATGTCACGCTTGCCCGACAGGCGCTGGCCCGGGTCGAGCAGATTGCAGTTGCGCAGCAGCAGGTCGAACTTGTCGGCCGGCCCCATCGCCGCGGCGGCCGCGCCGGGCAACGCGCCCACCGCCGCAGCGCCGCTGGCCAGGAGAATCTCTCGACGCGTCGTGTGCTGCAAGATGGCCTCGGCTCGGTGGGTGAAGTGGCGGCGATTGAAGCACTTCGCTTTGAGAGGCGCAATCAAACTTGCTGCGGGAAAACACGATGATCAAACCGTTGACAGGCACGCCCGTGTTGGTGGTGGGCGCCGGCATCATGGGCGCGGGCATCGCGCAGGTGGCCGCGCAAGCCGGCCACGCGGTGCTGCTGTTCGACACGCGCGATGGCGCGGCGCGTGACGCCAAAGCCAAGCTCGCAGCGACGTTCGACGGCCTCGTCGGCAAAGGCAAGGTCACGGCGGACAACGCGCAGACCACTTTGGCGCGCATCGAGCCGCTGGCCAAGATCGACGGCGCGGCCAACGTCGGCCTGGTCGTCGAGGCGATCGTCGAGAACCTCGACGTCAAGCGCGCCCTCTTCAAGCAGCTCGAAGCCATCGTCGGCGCGCACTGCGTGCTGGCCACCAACACCTCGTCGATTTCGGTCACCGCGATCGCCAACGGGCTGCAACAACCGGGGCGGCTCGTCGGCATGCACTTCTTCAACCCGGTGGCGTTGATGAAGCTGGTCGAGGTGGTCAGCGGCCTGCACACCGAGCCCGCGGTTGCCGAAGCGATCTTCGAGCTGAGTACCCTGTGGGGCAAGACCCCCGTGCACGCCAAGAGCACGCCCGGCTTCATCGTCAACCGCATCGCACGGCCGTTCTACGCCGAGACGCTGGCGCTGCTGCAGGAGCAGGCCGCGACACCGCAGGTGCTCGACGCGTGCCTGAAGGCAGCAGGCTTTCGCATGGGCGCCTGCGAGCTGATGGACCTGATCGGCCACGACACCAACTTCGCGGTCACGAACTCGGTCTACGAAGCCAACTTCTTCGACAAGCGTTATGTGCCGTCGCTGGTGCAGCGCGAGATGGTCGATGGCGGGCTGTTCGGCCGCAAGAGCGGACGCGGCTTCTTCCGCTATCCCGAGGGCGTGCCGTCGTTGCCGGTGGCGCTGCACGACGCACCGCACACCGCACGCGAGGTCACGGTGCATGGCGACGGCGCGATTGCCGACGTCCTGGAGCACGCCGCTGGCAAGGCGCTCGAGCCGCAAGGCTGGGGCCCGGCGCGCGCGCGGGACAGCGCGTGGACGGGTTTGTCGATCGACAACGCGCGCCTCGTCCTCACCGACGGCCGCACCGCCGGCGAGATGGCCGCCGTGCTCGGCACGCCCGACGTGGCGGTGTTCGACCGGCCGCTGGTCTTGCCGGCATCACCCGGCACCGCGCTCGCATTCGCCGTGGCGCCGCAGGCGAGCGAGTCGTGGCGCGCGCAGGCCGACGCCTGGCTGGCCGCACTCGGCTTCGCGCCGCTGCCTTTGAGCGACACGCCGGGCCTGGTCGTCGCGCGCACCGTCGCCATGCTGATCAACGAAGCCGCCGACGCGGTGCAGCAAGGCGTGTGCAGCCAGGCCGGCGCCGACGCGGCGATGAAGCTCGGCGTCAACTACCCCGCCGGGCCGTTCGAGTGGCTCGCTCGCTGGAGCGCACGCGAAGTTGTCGCACTGCTCGACGCACTCGATCACCACCATCGTGGCGAGCGCTACCGCGCGAGCCCCTTCCTTCGCCGGCAAGCATGACAACCACCTTCAACCTCGGCCCCCACCTGCAAGCCTTCATCGGCACCGATGGCGTGGCCGAACTCGTCTTCGGCCCCGAAGGCGGCATGCCCTTCACCGATCTGCAAGGCCACGCCGAACTCGGCAGCATCTGGGCGCGCCTGGCGGCCGAGCCCGGCGTGCGCGCGATCCTCGTGCGCAGCGTCGGCAAAGGCTTCTGCGCCGGCGGCACGCCGGACGTGGTGCAAGGCATGCTCGACGACCACGCCGCGCGCCTGCGCGTGATGCGCGAGGGCCGCGCCATCGTGCAGGGCATGATCGATTGCGACCTGCCGATCGTCAGCGCCATCAACGGCGCGGCCGTCGGCGCCGGCGCGGCGGTGGCCTTGCTCGCCGACATCTCCATCGCCGGCCACAAGGCCAAGATCATCGACGGCCACACCAAGATCGGTGTCGCCGCCGGCGACCATGCCGCCGTGGTCTGGCCGCTGCTCTGCGGCATGGCCAAGGCCAAGTACCACCTGCTGTTGTGCAACACGATCGACGGCGCCGAGGCCGAGCGCATCGGCCTGGTCAGCCTGGCCGTGGCCGACGACGAGCTGCAAACCACGGCGCGCAAGATCGCGCTGCAACTCGCGGCCGGCAGCCCGAGCGCGCTGGCCTTCACCAAGCGCAGCCTGAACCATTGGCTGCGCGCGGCGTGGCCGGCGTTCGAGCATTCGCTGGCGCTGGAGATCCTCGGCTTCTCGGGGCCCGATGCGCGCGAAGGATTCGCCGCCATCAACGAAAAACGCGCGCCACAATTCACCGACTGACAAGCCCCTGCGAACACGCCACGCCATGACCCAAGCCTTCATCTGCGACGCCATCCGCACGCCCTTCGGCCGCTACGGCGGCGCGCTGTCGTCGGTGCGCGCCGACGACCTCGGAGCGATCCCGCTGCGTGCGTTGATGGCGCGCAACCCGAGCGTCGATTGGGCCGCGGTGGCCGACGTGCTCTACGGCTGCGCCAACCAGGCCGGCGAAGACAACCGCAACGTCGCCCGCATGTCGCTGCTGCTCGCCGGCCTGCCGAAAGACGTGCCCGGCGGCACGATCAACCGCCTCTGCGGCTCGGGCATGGACGCCATCGGCACGGCGGCACGCGCCATCAAGAGCGGCGAGGCGCAACTGATGATTGCCGGCGGCGTCGAGAGCATGAGCCGCGCGCCGTTCGTCATGCCCAAGGCAGAGAGCGCGTTCTCGCGCGCCAACGCGGTCTACGACACGACGATCGGCTGGCGCTTCGTCAACAAGCTGATGAAGGAGCAGTACGGCGTCGACTCGATGCCGGAGACGGCGGAGAACGTGGCCGCGGACTTCAAGATCGAGCGCGAAGCGCAGGACCGCATGGCGCTGGCCTCGCAGACCAAGGCCGTGACGGCGCAGCAGAGCGGCTTCTTCGACGCCGAGATCACGCCGGTGACGATCACGCCGAAGAAAGGCGCGCCGGTGGTCGTTGCCAGCGACGAGCATCCGCGCGAAACCAGCCTCGAAGCGCTGGCCCGGTTGAAGGGCGTCGTCAAGCCCGACGGCAGCGTGACGGCAGGCAACGCCAGCGGCGTCAACGACGGCGCCTGCGCACTGCTGCTGGCCAGCGATGACGCGGCCAAGCAGCACGGCCTGATGCCACGCGCGCGAGTCGTCGGCATGGCCACCGCCGGCGTCGCGCCGCGCATCATGGGCATCGGCCCGGCGCCGGCCACACGGCGCGTGCTCGAACTCACCGGCCTCACGCTGGCGCAGATGGACGTGATCGAGCTCAACGAGGCTTTCGCCGCGCAGGGCCTGGCGGTGCTGCGCGACCTCGGGTTGCAGGACGACGACCCGCGCGTCAACCCCAACGGCGGCGCGATCGCGCTCGGCCACCCGCTGGGCGCCAGCGGCGCGCGGCTGGTGACGACGGCGATCAACCAGCTCGACGCGACGAAGGGCCGCTACGCGCTGTGCACGATGTGCATCGGCGTCGGCCAGGGCATCGCGCTGGTCATCGAGCGCGTG
>CAVTAM010000007.1:0-179769 GCA_963732625.1 uncultured beta proteobacterium
AGGGCTTGACGTTCGAGCCGGCCGACCGGGCGCGATTCCCCAGTCTTTACCTGGCCTGGGACGCGCTCAAAGCGCCCGAAGGCAGCACGACGGTGTTGAATGCTGCCAACGAAGTGGCGGTTGCCGCGTTCCTGGAGGGTGCGATCCGCTTCACCGACATCCACCGCATCAACGAGCAGACCATCGGCGCGGTGCTGCCCACAGCGGCCGATGGCGCATCGATCGCCGACCTGCTGGCGCTCGACGCCCGCGCTCGTTCATCGGCGCGTGAACTCACGAAGCGATTGACATGCTGACCACCATCCTCGCCTTCATCGTCACGCTGGCGATCCTCATCGTTGTTCACGAGTGGGGCCACTACAAGGTGGCGCGGCTGTGCGGCGTCAAGGTGCTGCGTTTCTCGGTCGGCTTCGGCCGCACGCTGTGGCGGCGCCAGCATGGCGACACCGAGTTCGTCGTCGCCGCGCTGCCGCTCGGCGGCTACGTGAAGATGCTCGACGAGCGCGAAGAAGCGGTGCCGCCGGGCGAGCTCGATCAGGCCTTCAACCGCAAGCCGTTGCGCCAGCGCGCGGCCATCGTCGCCGCCGGCCCGGCCGCGAATCTGATCCTCGCCGCGCTGCTTTACGCAACGCAGAACTGGATCGGCGTCGAAGAGCCGAAGGCCGTGCTGTCGGCGCCTGTGGCGGGCAGCCTGGCCGAGCGCGCCGGGCTGCGCTCGGGGGACTGGGTGCAGCGCTGGAGCCGCGAAGGCGACGAGGCACAAGACGTGCGCTCGATGACCGACCTGCGCTGGCAGATCATGCAGGCCGCGCTCGACGGCGAGCGGCTGCGCCTGGAGGTCAGCGATGCGTCGGGCCGCGGCGCGCGCCCGGTGACGCTGGCGCTCGACAGCGCCGAAAAGCGCGAGGTCGATGGCAAGTTCCTGACGCAGGTCGTCGGCCTGGCGCCACCGTTTGCACCGCCGGTGATGGGCGATCCGGTGGCGGGCGGCCCGGCTGCGAAGGCAGGTCTGCAGAACGGCGACGTCGTGCTGCGCGTCGATGGCCAGCCGATCGGCGACGCGCATCAACTGCGCACGCGCATCCGCCAGCTGGCGGCCGACGGCGCTTCCAAGCCGATGCTGTGGACGGTGCAGCGCGCCGCGACGACGCTGGAGCTGACGGTGCAGCCGCGGGTGATGAACGAGAACGGCCAGCGCTTCGGCCGCATCGACGCCGTGGTCGGCAAGCTGCCCGAAGCCGTGACGGTGCGCACGGGCGTTTGGGACGGCCTGGTGCGCGGCGTCTCGCTGACCTGGGAGCAATCGGTGCTCACCGTGAAGATGTTCGGCCGCATGCTGATCGGCCAAGCCTCGCTGAAGAACATCTCGGGTCCGATCACCATCGCCGACTACGCGGGTCAGTCCGCTGAGCGCGGCATCGCCTACTACATCGGCTTTCTCGCTCTCGTCAGCGTCGGCCTGGGCGTCATCAACCTGATGCCGGTGCCGATGCTCGATGGCGGGCACCTCATGTATTATCTTTTCGAGGGTTTGACGGGCCGGCCCGTGCCCGATTCGTGGCTGGTCTGGCTCCAGCGCGCCGGTGCTGCGGTGCTGCTGATGATGATGACCCTTGCCTTCTACAACGACCTCGCGCCCCGCCTGGGTTTGCAGTAACGCTGCTGCTGCCTCTCCTCGCTACGATGCACTTTCATTTCGCCCCTTTCGCGCGCCACCCGGTCGCAGCCTGTGTTCTGACCGTGGCCGCGATCACCGCGCCCACGGCACGCGCCGCCGAACCCTTCACCATCGAAGACATCCGCGTCGAAGGCCTTCAGCGCACCGACCCCGGCACCGTCTTCGCCTCGCTGCCGTTTCGCGCCAGCGACACCTACAGCGACGAGAAGGGCGCCGCCGCGCTGCGCGCGCTGTTCGCCACCGGCCTGTTCAAGGACGTGCGCATCGAGATCGACGGCAAGGTGGTGGTGGTGATCGTCGAAGAGCGCTCGATCATCGCCAACGTCAGCTTCGTCGGCCTGAAGGAGTTCGACTCCGACACGCTGGGCAAGGCGCTGAAGGACTCGGGCATCGGCGAGGGCCTGCCGTTCGACCGCGCGCTGGTCGATCGCGCCGAGCAGGAGATCAAGCGCCAGTACCTCACCAAGAGCCTCTACGGCGCCGAGGTCACGACGACGATCACGCCGTTGGAGCGCAACCGCGTCAACGTCGTCTTCACGATGAACGAGGGCGAGTCGGCCAAGATCCGCGAGATCCGCATCGTCGGCAACAAGGCCTTCTCCGAGAGCACCTTGCGCGGCCTGATGGGCCGCAGCACCGGCGGCTGGCTGACCTGGTACACCAAGACCGACCGCTATTCGCGCAGCGAGTTGAACGCCGACCTGGAAACGATCCGCGCCTACTACACCAACCGCGGTTATCTCGAATTCGACATCGAATCGACGCAGGTCACGATCTCGCCGGACAAGCAGGACATCGACATCACGATCTCGGTGCGCGAGGGCCAGCCCTACACCGTGACCGCGGTGCGCCTGGAAGGCAACTACCTCGGCCGCGAAGACGAGTTCAAGCGCATCGTCAGCATCAAGCCGGGCGATCCGTACCGTAGCGCCGACGTCGCGGCCACGTCGAAGTCGTTTGCCGATCTGTTCGGCCAGTTCGGCTATGCGTTTGCGCGCACCGAAGCGCGGCCGGAAATCGACCGCGCCGCCGGTCAGGTGGTGGTGGTGCTCGCCGCCGACCCGCAGCGCCGCGTCTATGTGCGCCGCGTCAACGTCGCCGGCAACGACCGCACGCGTGATGAAGTGGTGCGCCGCGAGTTCCGCCAGCTCGAATCGGCCTGGTACGACGGCGAGCGCATCAAACTCTCGCGCGATCGCGTCGATCGCCTGGGCTTCTTCAAGGAAGTCAATGTCGAGACCGACGAGGTGCCCAACAGCGCCGACCAGGTGGATCTGACGATCAAGGTGGTCGAGAAGCCGACCGGCAACCTGCTCGTCGGCGCCGGCTATTCGAGCAGCGACAAGCTGTCGTTCACCGCGTCGATCAAGCAGGAGAACGTCTTCGGCTCCGGCAACTACCTCGGCATCGAGCTCAACACCAGCCAGTCGAACCGCAACCTCGTGCTGTCCACGGTCGACCCCTACTTCACCGTTGACGGCATCTCGCGCGCGATCGATCTCTTCTACCGCACCAGCTCGCCGATCAACAGCCGCGGCGAGGAGTACAAGCTCGTCACGCCGGGCGCGGCGATCCGCTTCGGTGTGCCGTTCTCGGATTTCGACACCGTGTTCTTCGGTGCCGGCTTCGAGCAGACGCGCATCTCCGGCACCGTCACCAACAAGAGCTACAAGGACTACCGCGAGCTCTACGGCGCCAACAGCACGGCGTTGCCGCTGACCATCGGCTGGGCGCGCGACCAGCGCGACAGCCTGCTCGCGCCGACGCGTGGCCGCTACCAGCGCGTCAACTTCGAATGGTCGGTGGCCGGTGATGTGCGCTACCTGCGCACCAACCTGCAGTTCCAGCAGTACATCCCGATCACCAACCGCTTCACGCTCGGTCTCAACGCCGAACTCGGCTGGGGCAAGGGTCTGGGCGACAAGCCGTACCCGATCTTCAAGAACTTCTACGGCGGCGGCCTGGGCTCGGTGCGTGTCTTCCAGCAGGGCTCGCTCGGCATCGTCGATGTGACCAACAACTACATCGGCGGCAACCGCCGGTTCAACCTCAACAGCGAACTTTATGTGCCGGTGCCGGGCAGCGGCAACGACAAGACGCTGCGTCTGTTCGGCTTCATGGACGCCGGCAACGTCTGGGGCGAAAACGAGAAGATCAGGGCCAACAGCCTGCGCGCCTCGGCCGGCATCGGCCTGTCGTGGGTCTCGCCGGTGGGGCCGCTCAAGCTGTCCTGGGGCACACCGATCAAGAGCGATCCGAAAGATAGAATCGAGAAGTTCCAATTCCAGATCGGCACTGCATTCTGATGAACACGTGGAAGACCTTGGCTGCGATGGTCGCCCTCGGCGCTGCGGCCGTGACGGCGCAGGCCCAGGAACTCAAGATCGGCTATGTCAACAGCGAGCGCGTGATGAAGGAGGCCGTGCCGGCCAAGGCCGCGCAGGCCAAGCTCGAAGCCGAGTTCAGCAAGCGTGAGAAGGATCTGACTGACCTCGGTGCACGCCTGAAGACCGCCGCCGACAAGCTGGAAAAAGATGCGCCGACGCTGTCGGAGACCGAGCGCAGCCGCCGCCAGCGCGATCTGGTGGAGCAGGACCGCGAGTTCCAGCGCAAGCGCCGCGAGTTTCAGGAAGACCTGAACACGCGCAAGAACGAAGAGCTGGCCGCCGTGCTCGAACGCGCCAACAAGGTCATCAAGCAGATCTTCGATCAGGAAAAGTACGACCTGATCGTGCAGGACGCGGTGCACTGGAGCGCGCGTGTGGACATCACCAAGAAGGTGATCGACGCGCTCAACGCCGGCAAGTAGTCGGCTGGGGCATTTCGGCGATGCGCGTCACCGTCGCCGAAATCGTGCAGCGCCTGGGCGGCGATTGCGTCGGCGACGCGTCGCTGCTCATCGACCGCATCGCCACGCTCGAAGCCGCCGGCCCGTCGCAGATCGCCTTCCTCGCCAACCCACGCTACCGCACGCAGCTCGCGACGACCCAGGCCGGCTGTGTGATCGTGGCGCCGGCGCTGGCTGAAGAAGCCGCCGCACGCACCACGGCCGTCGTCACCGCCGATCCGTACCTCTACTACGCACGGCTGTCGCAGTGGTGGGCGGCGAGCGAAAGCCCTCTGAAGCCCGGTGTGCATGCGAGCGCGGTGGTCGAATCCGGTGCGCAGATCGCGGCCAGCGCGACCATCGGCGCGCTCAGCTACATCGGCGCCGGCGCGGTGATCGGCGAGAACACGCGCATCGCCGCGCGGGTGACCGTCGGCGAGCGCTGCGTCATCGGCGAGCGCTGCATCCTGCACAGCGGCGTCGTCATCGGCGCCGACGGTTTTGGCTTTGCACCCGATCACGGCCGCTGGGAAAAGATCGCCCAGCTCGGCGCGGTGTGCATCGGCAACGACGTCGAGATCGGCGCCAACACCTGCATCGACCGCGGCGCCTTGGGCGACACGGTGATCGAGGACGGTGTCAAGCTCGACAACCTGATCCAGATCGGCCACAACGTGCGTATCGGCGCGCACACCGCGATGGCCGGCTGCACCGGCGTGGCCGGCAGCACGAAGATCGGCCGCCATTGCACCATTGCCGGGGCCGCTATCGTCTTCGGCCATCTTGAGCTTGCCGACCATGTGCACATCAGCGCAGGCACGGTCGTCAGCCGCTCGATATCAAAGGCCGGGCAATACAGCGGCAGTTTTCCCATGGACGACAATGCGTCGTGGGAGAAAAACGCCGCCACGCTGCGGCGCTTGTACGCGCTGCGCGAACGCCTGCGGGCGCTGGAGAAAAAAACCCCGTGATGGACATCCACCGCATCCTCAAACGCCTGCCGCACCGCTACCCGTTCCTGCTGGTGGATCGCGTGCTCGAGTTCGAAAAGAACGTGCGCATCAAGGCGCTGAAGAACGTCACCATCAACGAGCCGTTTTTCGGTGGCCATTTTCCGGCGCGGCCGGTGATGCCGGGCGTGCTGATTCTCGAGTCGCTGGCGCAGACCGCGGCGCTGCTGTCGTTCGAGTCGATGGAGGTCGAGCCCGGCGACGACATGGTGGTCTACTTCGTCGGCATCGACGGCGCGCGCTTCAAGCGCCCGGTCGAGCCGGGCGATCAATTGCTGCTCGAAGCGAGCATCGAGCGCGTCAAGTCCGGCATCTACAAGTACAAGACGCGGGCCACGGTGGACGGCGAAACCGCCGCCGAGGCCGAGCTGATGTGCACGATGCGAAAGATCGCCTGACACCGTGGCGCCGAACATCCATCCGACGGCGCTGGTGTCATCGGGCGCCGAGCTGGACAGCACGGTTACCGTCGGTGCGTATGCAGTGATCGGCGAGGGCGTGCGCATCGATGCCGGCACCACGGTCGGCGCGCACACGGTGATCGAAGGGCCGACGTCGATCGGCCGCGACAACCGCATCTTCACGCACGCCGCGCTCGGCGCCGCGCCGCAGGACATGAAGTACCGCGGCGAGCCGACGCAACTGCACATCGGCGACCGCAACACGATCCGCGAGTTCTGCACCTTCAACCGCGGCACGGCGCAGGACGAAGGCGTGACGCGCATCGGCGACGACAACTGGATCATGGCCTACGTGCACATCGCGCACGACGTGCAGGTGGGTTCGCGCACGGTGCTGGCCAACAACGCCACGCTGGCCGGCCATGTGCATATCGGCGACTGGGTGATCGTCGGCGGCCTGACCGGCGTGCACCAGTTCTGCAAGGTCGGCGCGCATGCGATGACGGGGTTTCAGAGCCACGTCTCGCAGGACGTGCCGCCGTTCATGATGGCGGCTGGGCATCCGCTGTCGGTGAGCACCTTCAACGCCGAGGGCCTGCGCCGGCGCGGCTTCTCGAAGGAGCGCATCGCGCTGGTCAAGCAGATGCACCGCCTGCTGTACCGCGACGGTCTGACGCTCGACAACGCCAAGGCGGCGATCGCGGCGTTGCGCGGCACGGTGGAAGGCGGCGATGGGGACGTGGCCATGCTGCTCGACTTCCTCGCCGCATCGACACGCGGCATCGCGCGTTGAGATGAAGCTGGCCCTCGTCGCCGGCGAAGCCTCCGGTGACCTGCTCGCCGGCCTGCTGCTCGGCGGCCTGCGGCAACGCTGGCCGTCGTTGCAAACGGTCGGCATCGGCGGGCCGCGCATGGCCGAGCAAGGGCTCGAAGCCTGGTGGCCGCACGACAAGCTGGCGGTGCGCGGCTATGTCGAAGTGCTGCGCCACTACCGCGAAATCAAGGGCATTCGCGACGCGCTGTTCGAGCGTCTCGCCGCCGACAAGCCCGACGCTTTCATCGGCGTCGATGCGCCCGACTTCAACCTTGGCCTCGAACACAGGTTGCGCCAGGCCGGCGTGAAGGCGATTCACTTCGTCTGTCCGTCGATCTGGGCCTGGCGCGCCGGGCGCACGGCCAAGATCGCGCGCAGCACCGACCATGTGCTGTGCCTGTTTCCTTTCGAGCCCGAGCTGCTGCAACGGCATGGCATCGCCGCGACCTACGTCGGCCATCCGCTGGCCGATGCGATCGACCTGACCGTGCCGCGCAGCGCCGCGCGAGCGTCGCTCGGCTTCGCCGACGCGCAGCCGCTGATCGCGGTGCTGCCCGGCAGCCGGCGCTCGGAGATCGAAGCCATCGCGCCGACGTTTGCCGCCACCGTGGCCTTGCTCGCCCGCATGCGCCCCGATCTGCGTTTCGTGCTGCCGCTGGTGCCGGGGTTGCGCGAGCTGGTCGAGCCGCTGATCGCGCGCTACGCCCCGGACGCGCCGCTGACGCTGCTCGACGGCCGCTCGCACGACGCGCTTGCGGCCTGCGACGTGACGCTGATCGCCAGCGGCACGGCCACGCTCGAAGCCGCGCTGTTCAAACGGCCGATGGTGATCGCGTACAAAATGAATGCCTTGTCCTGGCAGATCATGAAGCGCATGCAGCTGCAACCCTGGGTCGGCTTGCCCAACATCCTGTGCCGCGAGTTCGTCGTGCCCGAGCGCATTCAGAGCGCGGCCACGCCGGCGCAGCTCGCCGCCGACGTGCTGGCCTGGCTCGACGCACCGCAGCGCGGCGAGTTGCTGCAACAGCGCTTCACCGAACTGCACCAACAACTGCGGCGCAACACCGCCCGCACCGCCACCGATGCCATCGCGCAGATCACGGGCCAGGCCTAGGCTGGCGCTGAAGTGGGCCCGGCCCGGCTTGTTCGCCGGCGTCGATGAGGTCGGCCGCGGGCCATTGGCCGGGCCGGTGGTGGCCGCCGCCGTGATCCTCGACGATCTGCAGCCGATCAAGGGCCTGCGCGATTCGAAGATGCTCGGCCCGGTGACGCGCATCCGACTGGCTGCCGAGATTCGCGCCAAGGCGCTGTGCGTGTGCGTCGCCCAAGCCAGCGTCGAGGAGATCGATCGCCTGAACATCCTGCAAGCGACGATGCTGGCGATGCAGCGCGCGGTGCAGGGCTTGCGCCTCGTGCCGGCCTTTGTGCTGGTCGATGGCAATCGCCTGCCGACGTTGCAGATGTCAGCCGAGGCCGTCGTCAAGGGCGATGCGAAGGTGGCGGCGATCGCAGCAGCGTCGATCGTCGCCAAGGTGTTTCGCGACGAGTTGCTGACGCAGTTGCACGAGCTGCATCCGGCCTACGGTTTTGCCGGTCACAAGGGCTACCCGACGCGCGAGCACCTGCTGGCCTTGCGCGAACATGGCGCCTGCGCCGAGCACCGGCGCAGTTTTGCGCCGGTGGCTGCGGTGGCGGGCGTGCCGCTGCCATGACGCAAGACGCGCCCAGCATCACCTCTCGCGACAACCCGCTGCTGGTGGGCCTGCGTCGCTTGCAGCGCGGCGGCACCGCGTATCGCAAGGCCGGGCAGGTGTGGATCGAGGGCGAGCACCTGTGCAGCACGTTGCGCGCCCGCGGCCGTGAGCCCTCGCAGTCGGTGATCAGCGAGTCGGCTTATGCGCAGCGGGTGTTGCGCGAGCTGGCACGAGCAGCGCCGCGTCTGGCCCGCGTCAGCGATGCGCTGTTCGCCAGCGTCAGCGAGTTGCCGTCGCCGGACGGCATCGGCTTTGTCATCGATCTGCCCGCCGCTGCGACGTTGCAGCCGCACGCTGCCAGCATCGTGCTCGACCGCGTGCAGGACGCCGGCAACGTCGGCAGCATGCTGCGCAGCGCCTCGGCGCTCGGCTTCAAGCAGGTGCTGGCGCTCGAAGGCACGGCGGGGCTGTGGTCGCCGAAAGTGCTGCGCGCCGGCATGGGCGCGCACTTTGCGCTAGATCTGATCGAAGGCCTTGGTGCAGACGATCTGCAGGCGCTGCGCGTGCCCTTGCTCGCTGCGAGTGCGCACGCGACACAGACGCTGCACGCCGCTGCACTGCCGTTTCCTTGCGCCTGGGTGTTCGGCCATGAAGGGCAGGGCATCGATGCCACGCTGGCCGCCCGTTGCGCCATGACGCTGCGCATCCCGCAGCCGGGCGGCGAAGAGTCGCTCAATGTCGCCGCCGCCGCGGCGATCTGTTTGTACGCGTCGCGCGTGGCCGCATGAAGCCGGCGCTGCTCTTGCTGTTGGTGCTCTGCGCTGGCTCGTGCGCTGTGCAGGCGGCAGACAAGGCCGTGTTCAGTGTGGCGCCGGAGCCGGCCGACAAACCGTGGTGGCGCCGCGCGCAGTGGCAGCCGCGTGCGACCACGGTACAGAGCCTGCCCGTCAAACGCCTGCATCCCGATTGGTGCGCGGCGGAAGCCTTGAGCCGCGAGCGCCTGGATCAAACGGTCGGCGCTGCCGCCGTCGATCAGGCGCTCGAAGGACGCAGCTTCACGCTCGAAGGTGCCTTCGACGGCACGGGGGCGCCGCAGCTCGCCTTCGTCGGCGCCTACCGCCGCTGCTCGGGCGAGCAGGGCCTGTTCGTCGCCATCACCCAACCGTCGCGCGAGCGTGTGCGCATGCGCTTTCTGGTCGAGGTGCCCGACCCCGGCAGTGCGCTGGCGCTGCTCGGCCGCGAGCCCGACGGCACGCTGGCCGTGTGGTGGTGCGCGGATTGCGCCAACGGCAACCGCATCGCCTTCAACCGCGAGCGGCGTGAGTTCTATATCGCCGGGCCGGCGACGCGGCGGTAGCTGCTTCGCACCTACCGCCGCAGGCGGCGTGTGCACGGCTCCCCCGAGCCCCCTCCGAGAGGGAGCTCCAGTTCGCTCGACGACTCCCTCCAGCCTCCCTCCGAGAGGGAGGCTCCAGTCAGTGTCACCAAGCCCTCGTCCTTCATGCTGGAGCCCTCCTCTCGGAGGAGGGCTGGGAGGTGCTGTCGAACGAGTCGGAGCCCCCGCTCGGAGGGGGCTCGGGGGAGCCGTACGTTCAGCCAACGCTTGATGTACTGATACGGTTTTGCATTCAATCGCATAAGAAACCGTTCGGGCTGAGGTATCGAAGCCCTGCGCGAGCCCTTCGATACCTCAGGGCGAACGGACGGTTGGCTCGTGGCACATCTGAGTTTTTGAACGCATGTTCGTATGAGAGCCCTTTGGCTCTCAGTACATCAAGCGATCCGGCCGCAAGTCGCGCAGGATCGTCGTTGCGATCTCCTCGATCGACTTGTGCGTTGACGACAGCCACGCGATGCCTTCGCGCTTCATCATGCGCTCGCCTTCGGCCACTTCGTAGCGGCAGTTGGCCAGCGCCGCGTATTTGCTGCCGGGGCGGCGCTCGTTCCTGATCTGCGACAGCCGGTCGGGATCGATCGTCAGGCCGAAACACTTCGCCTTGAACGGCGCCAGCGACGACGGCATCTTGCCGCGCTCGAAGTCTTCCGGGATCAGCGGGTAGTTGGCGGCCTTGATGCCGTGCTGCATCGCCAGGTAGAACGAGGTCGGCGTCTTGCCGCTGCGCGACACGCCGACCAGAATGATGTCGGCGCTCTGCAGGTTCTTCGAGCTCTGGCCGTCGTCGTGCGCGAGCGAGAAGTTGATCGCTTCGATGCGTTCGTTGTACTCCGCGCTCTGACTCGCGTCCGAAAAGCGGCCGACGCGGTGGTTGCTCTTGATGCCGAACTCGACTTCGAGTGGCTCGACGAAGGTGCGGAACATGTCGAGCACGAGGCCCTTGCAATCGGCGCCGGTGACGATGGTGCGCACCTCGTCGCTGACCAGCGTGATGAAGACGATCGGCCGCCTGCCTTCATGCAGCGCGATCTTGTTGATCTCCTCGACCACCGCGCGCGCCTTCTCGGTGCTGTCGATGAACGGCCGCCGTACATGGCGCGGTTTGGTTTCGAACTGCGCCAGGATCGAGTTGCCGAAGGTCTCGGCGGTGATGCCGGTGCCGTCGGAGACGAAGAAGACAGTGCGGTCGGTCATGGCGCTCTTTTGCTGTAGGACGTGGACAAATTCACGCCCCGCGAGTCGATTGTTTGTGACGTTTGCACGGATCATAGGCCCGTAGAATCGAACGCAATCCTCTTGCAGCCTGCCTCGATGCGCTCCTCCCCACCCCGACATCGCGTCCATCTGACGGGAGTTGCAGCGCCGGCCCACGCCTGGCAAGCCCCGGTTTTTCATCGCTACGGAGCTCTCCCATGTCTCAACACAACTTGGCGACCGCCCTGGTCGTGCCGTTTGAACAACTGAGGATGACCGACGTCGAGGTGGTCGGCGGCAAGAACGCCAGCCTCGGCGAGATGATCAGCCAGCTCAGCGCCTCAGGGGTGAGGGTGCCCGGCGGGTTTGCCACCACGGCGCACGCATTCCGCCAGTTCCTCGCCCACGGCGGGCTGGTGGACAAGATCAACCAGCGCCTGGACGCGCTCAACACCGACGACGTGAAGGCGCTGGCCGAAGCCGGCGCGCAGATTCGGCAGTGGGTGCACGAGGCGCCGTTGCCGCCGGCGCTCGAAGATGCCGTGAGCACGGCGTACGCGGCTCTGGCCGCGCAGAGCCCGCAAGCGACGTTTGCCGTGCGCTCATCAGCCACCGCCGAAGACTTGCCCGATGCGTCGTTCGCCGGACAGCAAGAGACGTTTCTGAACGTGCATGGCATCGATGACGTGCTGGCCAAGATGCGCGAGGTTTTTGCGTCGCTGTACAACGACCGCGCCATCAGCTACCGCGTGCACAAGGGCTACGCCCATGCCGATGTGGCCTTGTCGGCCGGCGTGCAGCGCATGGTGCGCTCCGACCTCGGCAGCGCCGGCGTGGTCTTCACGATCGACACCGAGTCGGGCTTCCCCGACGTGGTCTTCGTGACCTCGAGCTGGGGCCTCGGCGAAACGGTGGTGCAGGGCGCCGTCAACCCGGACGAGTTCTACGTTCACAAGCAGACCTTGGCAGCGGGCCGCCCGGCGCTGATCCGCCGCTCGCTCGGCTCGAAGCTGCTGCGCATGACGTTTGCATCGCCACAAGAAAAGGCCGCGAGCGGCAAGCTGGTGAAGACCGAGGACAACCCGGTCGAGATGCGCAACCGCTACTCGCTGTCCGATGCCGACGTGCAGGAGCTCTCGCGCTACGCGGTGATCATCGAAAAGCACTACGGCCGGCCGATGGACATCGAGTGGGGCAAGGACGGCGTCGACGGCAAGCTCTACATCCTGCAGGCGCGGCCGGAGACGGTGAAGAGCCAGAGCGCCGGCCAGGTCGAGCACCGCTACAAGTTGAAGGGCGACGTCAGCAAGACAACACTGCTGACCGAAGGCCGCGCCATCGGCCAGAAGATCGGTACCGGCCGCGTCGTGCTGGTGCGCTCTGTGGCCGAGATGGACCGCGTGCAGGCCGGCGACGTGCTCGTCACCGACATGACCGACCCGAACTGGGAGCCGGTGATGAAGAAGGCCGCGGCCATCGTCACCAACCGCGGCGGCCGCACCTGCCACGCCGCGATCATCGCGCGCGAGCTCGGCATCCCGGCGGTGGTGGGCTGCGGTGACGCCACCGACAAGCTGGCCGAAGGCACGCTCGTCACCGTGGCCTGCTCTGAGGGCGACACCGGCTTCATCTACGACGGCCTGCTCGAAACCGAGATCACCGAAGTCAAGCGCGGCCAGATGCCGTACTGCCCGGTCAAGATCACGATGAACGTCGGCAACCCGCAGCTCGCGTTCGACTTCGCGCAGATGCCCAACGCCGGCGTCGGCCTGGCGCGGCTCGAGTTCATCATCAACAACGACATCGGCGTGCACCCGAAGGCGATCCTCGACTACCCGAACATCGATGTCGAGCTGAAGAAGGCGGTGGAGTCGGTGGCGCGCGGCCACGCGTCGCCGCGCGCGTTTTACGTCGACAAGCTCACCGAAGGCATCGCCACGATCGCCGCCGCGTTCTGGCCGAAGCCGGTGATCGTGCGCTTGAGTGACTTCAAGAGCAACGAGTACCGCAAGCTGATCGGCGGCTCGCGCTATGAACCCGACGAAGAAAACCCGATGCTCGGTTTCCGCGGCGCCTCGCGCTACCTCAGCGGCGAGTTCAGCGACGCCTTTGGCATGGAGTGCGAAGCCTTGAAGCGCGCGCGCCACGACATGGGCCTGTCCAACATCGAGATCATGGTGCCCTTCGTGCGCACGGTGAAGCAGGCCGCGCGCGTGGTCGAGATGCTGGCCGAGCGCGGCTTGAAGCGCGGCCAGGACGGGCTGCGTGTGATCATGATGTGCGAGGTGCCGAGCAACGCCATCCTGGCCGATCAGTTCCTCGAGCACTTCGACGGCATGTCGATCGGCTCGAACGATCTGACGCAGTTGACGCTCGGCCTGGACCGCGACTCCGGCCACGAGCAACTGGCGGGCGACTTCGACGAGCGCGACCCCGCCGTCAAGGCGATGATTTCGCGCGCCATCGCGGCCTGCCGCGCCACCGGCAAGTACGTCGGCATCTGTGGCCAGGGGCCGAGTGACCATCCGGACTTCGCCGACTGGCTGGCGCAAGAGGGCATCGGCTCGATCTCGCTCAACCCGGACACGGTGGTCGACACCTGGGAGCGGCTGGCCGCGCGCAAGTAGGGAGGCCGCGAAAGCTCGTTATACTCGCGGGCTTTCCCCTTGCCGCACCCACACACTGACGCCGTGGGGCGGCTACCCCGTACCGACATGTTGTCGGGACGGAAACCCACAAGGAGTCCACATGCGTCATTACGAAATCATCCTCTTGATCCATCCGGATCAGAGTGAACAGGTTCCAGCCATGCTGGAACGCTACAAGGGCCTGATCACTGCCGCCGGCGGCAAGCTGCATCGGGTCGAAGACTGGGGCCGGCGCCAGCTGGCCTACATGATCCAGAAGCTCGCCAAGGCGCATTACCTGTGCCTGAACATCGAGTGCAGCGCCGAGACGTTGACCGAGCTGGAAACCGGCTTTCGCTTCAACGACGCCGTGCTGCGCCACCTGACGGTGGCGATGGACAAGGCCGAGACCAATCCGTCGATCATGATGAAGCATGTCGAGCGCGAAGAAGCGCGCAAGACGTCTTCGCCTTCGCCTTCTCCATCGCCGCAGCCGCAGGAGGCCGCCGCCTGACGGATGAGCACCGGCCGCGTTGAGCGCGCACGATGAACCGCCTGGTTCTGAGTGCCACGCTCGCCGAACGCGGCGTCGTGCGATACACCCCCGCCGGCTTGCCGGCTCTGGACCTGGTGCTCAAGCATCAGTCCGAAGTCAGCGAAGACGGGCAACCGCGCAAGGTGTCGATGGACATCAAGGCGGTGGCGATCGGGCAGGGCATCACACGGCAGGTCGGCGCACTGACGTTGGGGAGCGCCGGCACCTTTGCCGGGTTTCTCACTTCAGGGCGCAACGGCCGCGGACTCGTCTTTCACGTCACGGCGCTCGACTGAGCACACGTCGCATCAGACCCCCCTTCGTTTTCAGATTTCCAGGAGCTCACCATGCCCCCGCCCCGTGGTAAAGGTAAATTCTCGAAAGACCGCAAGCCCAAGCGCAACCAGCAATCGCTGCTGTTCCGCCGCAAGCGCTTCTGCCGCTTCACCGTCGCCGGTGTCGAGCAGATCGACTACAAGGATGTCGACACGCTGCGCGACTTCATCGGCGAAAACGGCAAGATCACGCCGGCCCGCCTGACCGGCACGCGCGCCTTCTTCCAGCGCCAGTTGACGTCGGCGATCAAGCGCGCGCGGTTTCTCGCGCTGCTGCCTTACACCGACCAGCATCGCGGCTGAGGAGTAGAACAACATGCAAGTCATTCTTCTGGAAAAGGTCGCCAACCTCGGCAACCTCGGTGATGTCGTCAAGGTCAAGGACGGTTTCGCGCGCAACTTCCTGATCCCGACGCGGCAAGCACGCCGCGCCACCGAGTCGGCGATGAAGGAGTTCGAGGCCAAACGCGCCGAGCTCGAGAAGACCGCCGCAGACAAGCTCAGCGCTGCGCAGGCGATGGGCGAAAAACTCAACGGCAAGTCGTTCTCGATCACGCAGAAGGCCGGCGTCGATGGCCGCCTGTTCGGCTCGGTGACCAACGCCGACATCGCCGAGGCGCTGAAGAAGCAGGGCTTCGACGTGCCGAAGTCTTCGGTCCGCATGCCCACTGGCCCGATCAAGCACACCGGCGAGCAGACGCTGTCGGTGGCGCTGCACACCGACGTCGCCGTTGATGTGCAGGTGGTCGTGGTCGGCGACGTTGACTGAGGGCTATCGCACCTCTCACAAGGGCCGGCTTTGCCGGCCCTTGTTCTTTGTGGGTACACCGGTTTCCCACAGCCTTGTCCACCGGCGCATCGACGATCGCGCCGTAAGATCGTTGCACCATGTCTGCCGTCTTTTCCTCCCGCGATACAGCTCCTCAAGGTGATCTCGACATCGCGCGCCTGCGCGTGCCCCCGCACTCGATCGAAGCCGAGCAGAGCGTGCTCGGCGGCCTGATGCTCGACAACAGCGCCTGGGATCGCGCCGGCGACCTGCTGACCGACAGCGACTTCTACCGCTACGAGCACAAGGCGATCTACAAGGCGATCGGCGACCTGGTGGCCAACACCAAGCCGGCCGACGTGATCACCGTCTTCGAGCAGTTGCAGATGCACGGCAAGGCCGAAGAGTGCGGCGGCATCGCGTACTTGAACGCGCTGGCGCAAAGCGTGCCGAGTGCCGCCAACATCCGCCGCTACGCCGAGATCGTGCGCGAGCGCGCGGTGCTGCGAAAACTCATCGAAGCCAGCGACGAGATCGCGACCAACGCCTTCAATCCGGCCGGCCGTTCGGTCAGCCAGATCTTGGACGAAGCCGAAGGCCGCGTCTTCCAGATCGGCGAAGAAGGCCAGCGCAACAAGCAGGGCTTCCAGCGCATGGATCAGTTGGTCGTGCAGCTGATCGACCGCGTCACCGAGCTGCATGAAAACGGCGCCGAAGACGTGACCGGCGTGCGCTCGGGCTTCTATGATCTCGATCGCATGACGGCAGGTTTGCAGCCGGGCGACTTGATCGTGTTGGCGGCGCGGCCCAGCATGGGCAAGGCGCAGCCGCTCGATGCGAAAGTGCGCACGCGCACCGGCTGGAAGGCGATGGGCGAGCTCGAAGTGGGCGACGCGCTGGCTTCCATAGACGGCCAGCCGTCGATCGTCACCGGCGTTTTTCCGCAAGGCGTCAAAGAAGTTTTTCGCGTGACCTTCTCGGACGGCCGCAGTGCCGAGGGCTGCGCTGAACATCTGTGGCGCGTCTATTGCCGGCATTGGCCCACACCTCGCGTCTTGAGCACGGCGCAAATCCAAACGCTGCTCACCCGCCAGCGTTATCGCGACCGTCTGTGGATCGACCGCCACGACGGTGAATTCGGCCACGACGATCCGCTGCCCATCGACCCGTGGCTGCTCGGCTGCCTGCTAGGTGACGGCAACCTGAGCGGCACGGGCTCGGTGCGCTTCTCTACGGCAGCGCCGCAGATCTTGTCGCTCGCGGCAGAGCGCATCGGCGCCGGCATGGCGGTGACGCACGCCGGCAAATACGACTACCGCCTCGTTCGCGAAGACCGCGGCCATGTGGCGGGCCTGGCAGGCAGCCAAGCCAACCCGTTGCGCGTGGCGCTCGAGGCCCTCGCGCTGTCGGGTCTGACCAGCGAGCACAAGTTCATCCCACCGCTGTACCTGCAGGCGGGTCGCGAATCGCGCCTGAATCTGCTGCGCGGCCTGCTCGACACCGACGGCTGGGCCGAGCGTTGGGGCAGCGTGCGCCTGTCCACTTCGAGCCGCCGCTTGGCCGATGACCTGGCGGCGTTGGTGAGATCGCTCGGCGGCTGGTGTTCGATCGCGAGCAAGACGCCGCACTTCACGAACGTGGCCGGCATGCGCATGCAAGGCCTGCCAGCTTACGTGTGCCACGTGTCGCATCCCGAGCCGCGCTCGCTGTTCCTGCTGTCGGAGAAGCAGGCGAGGGCGCCCGAGGCCTGGTCACGGCAGAAGCGCCTGACGATCAAGGCCATCGAACCCAGCCGCTCAGCGCCGTGTCAGTGCATCTCGGTCAGCCATCCGCAGCGGCTGTACATCACCGACGAAGACGTCGTCACACACAACACCGCCTTCGCATTGAACATCGCTGAAAACGTCGCCGTGCAAGAGGGCTTGCCGGTGGTCGTCTTCTCGATGGAAATGGGCGCGTCGCAACTGGCGCTGCGCATGGTCGGCTCGCTCGGCCGCATCGACCAGAGCCACTTGCGCACCGGTCGCCTGAACGACGACGAATGGGGACGCTTGAGCGAAGCGGTGGACCGCTTGAAGAACGCCAGCGTCTTCATCGACGAAACCGCGGCGCTGAACCCGGCCGAGCTGCGCGCCCGCGCACGCCGGCAGGCGCGCACCTGCGGCAAGCTCGGCTTGATCGTCGTCGATTACCTGCAGCTGATGAGCGGCAGCAGCGGCAGCGACGAAAACCGCGCCACCGAACTCGGCGAAATCTCGCGCGGCCTGAAGGCGTTGGCCAAGGAGCTGCAATGCCCCGTGATCGCGCTGTCGCAGTTGAACCGCAGCGTCGAAACGCGCCCCGACAAGCGGCCGATGATGAGCGACCTGCGCGAGTCCGGCGCCATCGAGCAGGACGCCGACGTCATCATGTTCATCTACCGCGACGACTACTACAACAAAGAGAGCAAGGAGCCGGGTGTCGCCGAGATCGGCATTGCCAAGCAGCGCAATGGCCCCACCGGTACTGTCAGGCTGACGTTCCTGAAGCCGCTGACGCGCTTCGACAACCTGGCGCCGGGCAGTTCGGGCAGCAACGACTACTGATGTGCGCCGGGGCGCTCGCAGCTTCCGCGCGCGCGATCAACTGGCTGACCCGCGCCACGGTCAAGTCCAACTCAGCGGCCATCGCCGTCATCGACAGGCCGCTGTGCACATAGGCATTGCGCAGCGCCTCCTCGCGCGTGGCACAGGCCTTCAACCATTGACGCAGCGTGCGCGGCCGGCTGCGCTGCGCCTTGGGCACGGCGCGGTCGCGCAGGCTGGGTTTGTCGGCGAGGGCTTGCATGCGCGCCACGAAGTCGTCGTCGCCGAGGAAGATCTGCTTGTTCAACGCCTGCGTCCACAGCTCGATTCCCAGGCCCGCGGCGACGAGCTTCTCGTAGCGCCGCGCGGCGGTGCGATGGTCGGCGCTGTCGGCTGGTTCACGGCCGAGCAGGTAGCCGTGCAGGCCCAGCGTGTCCAACCACGGCGGCGTGGAGTCCGCGCCGACATGCGCGCGGTAGCTCGACCAGGGCCAATCGCCCGCGGTGCGAACGATGCCGGCGCGCACCGGATTCAACTCGACATAGCGGCAGACCTCGAGCAGGTAGGCATCGCGGTCGACGAGGATCGCTTTGAAGCGGCCCTGGAACAGGTGGCCGACCTTGTGGTGGCGGCGGTTGAAGGCTTGCGTATAGACGCCGTTGATGTGCCGCATCAGCCGCGACAAGTTGGCCTCGCGCGTGTGCAGGACGAAGTGGTAGTGGTTGCCCATCAGGCAGTAGGCCAGCACCTGCGCGCTGAATCGGTCCATGCCTTGGGCGACCACACGCAGCAGGGCGTGGCGATCTTCGTCGTCGGTGAAGATATCCTCGCGCCGGTCGCCACGCGAAGTGACGTGATAGACGGCGTTGGGGAACTCGATGCGCAGAGGGCGGGCCATGGGGTCAGAATGTAGCGGGGGTTTGATTTGGTTGGGGGGTTTATATTTGAGACCTGACCCCGGTTCCCGTGACCCCGGTTCCCGGTTCCTGATGTCGAAGGTGTGGCGATCGCCGAATCAAAGGCCCTGAACTTTGACCTTGCGCTCGAGAAGCTCAAGGTGAACTCAGCGGAGCATGCCGCGATCAGCGGCTTCAAGGTCAACGCGAGCGCAGGCAACCTCACGTCCGTGGTTCTCGGTGACTTCTTGCAGCGCGACGTGCTGGACTCGCACGCCTACGCCCGAACCAACCCCGAGGCCATGCAGCGCTTCAACGACTTCTGGACGACGGGGCTCGAGCAGGCCACCTCTCGTGGCTTCAAGTGGGTGGTGTATGGCCCGGCGGCCAACGACAGCGCCTTCGACATCCGCACGACTGCGAGGATCGCCGCATGAAAGAACTCTTCGCACCCAACAGTTTGCGCCGAGGCTCGTGCCGCAGCACCAGGCCGCGAGCAGCATGAGAGACATCGACATCGCAATGGACAACAGCAGGAGCATCGCCATGACATTCAAGAACGAGTACGTCCCACCGCTGGAGCAGGAAACATCGGAGTTCTTCAAGAAGGCACAGAAGACGTTGAACGTCATGGCCGAAATGAGAAGCAAGTGGACCGTCGACCGCGAGCGCGAAATGGTGCTGGTCTACGAAGGGTCGGGGCGTGAGATTGAGAGCGCTAACCATGGCCTTTGGTCGTACATCGATCACAAGGGCTACTGCGTGTTCAGTACGGAACGGCTTTCAAAGATGGAAGTGTCGTCCGAAGAGTTGGCGATCACCTATCGGCTAAATGGGTTCTGGGAAGGCGATCGGTACTCCACCCCTGACGCCGCATCGCTCACCTGCATCAAGGACGCACTGCGGGAATACAAAGACTGGGGCGTGATCTCTGACTACAAGCGCTGCCAACTCACGCTTGTTGACGGCAGAACCGGCAAGGAGATCTGAACATGATGACCCTTAGTGAAGCCCTTGTCGCGCTGGCCCAACTCAACGCAGCCGGCACACCCACTGCCAAGCAGTTGATGGATCTAGTGTCCTGTCCCACTGATACGTGTGCAAAGTCGGTGCAGTTTTTCGAGGATCGAATCTGCTGTGGCGGTCCACCTGAATGGCCGGCAGTTCTTGTTGTGGGCGGTGACGAACTGGTCGATGCGTTGCACGAGCTGTTTGACACTGGTGAACGAGCCTCGGCGGATCGCTTTGTCGGTGATCAACGAGAAAAAGCGCTCGACTTGATTGAGCCAGGAGCTGTAGGTCGGAATGAAGTGCATGTGCCAGCGTGGCCGTGTCGCAAGCCAGGCCTTGATCTTCGGGTGGTTGTGGGTGGCGTAGTTGTCGGCGATGCAGTGGATGTCCAACTCGGACGGTACGGCCTTGTCGATCTCGCGCAGGAAGGACAGGTATTCCTGGTGACGGTGGCGCGGTTTGCACGACGCCAGAACCGCGCCGTTGATCACGTTCAGCGCCGCGAAAAGCGTCGTCGTGCCGTGGCGCTTGTAATCGTGGGTGACGCCCTCGGCGTAGCCGAAGCCCATGGGCAGCATCGGTTGTGTGCGCTCCAGCGCCTGGCACTGGCTCTTCTCGTCCACGCAGATGACCAGCGCGTTGTCCGGTGGGCTCAGGTACAGGCCGACCACGTCGCGCAGCTTCTCGATGAAGAACGGGTCGTTGGACAGCTTGAAGCCCTCGGTGCGATGCGGCTGCAGGCCGAACAGTTGGAAGTAGCGCTGCACGCTGGACTTGGAGATGCTGGTCTCGGCAGAGGCCGTGCGCACGCTCCAGTGCGTGGAGCCATCGGCCGGCTTGGTATGCAGCGTGGTCTTGATCAGCTGCGCCACACGCTCGTCGCTGATCGTGCGCGGCCTACCCGGGCGCACGTCGTCGTACAGGCCGGCAATGCGCCGTTCGATGAACTGCCTGCGCCACTTGCCTACCGTGGCCTTCGTGAGCTTCAGCCGATCGGCAATCGCGGTGTCAGGTTCGCCATCGACGCTGCTCAGGACGATGCGTGCACGCGCGCTCAAAGCAGCAGGCAGCGAGCGGCTGCGAGCAAACGACTGAAGCCGCGCACGCTCCTCGTCCGAGAGCATCAATTCGGCCTTGGGTCTTCCCGTTCTCATCGCGGTATCTCCGTTCCAAAGATACCGCAATGGCATGCAAAATTAATGCCAGTTATTTCTGGGACAGGACACTAGGCACCTGGATGTTCGCATCCAGGCGAAAGGAACCGCCACCTCACATCACGCGTTCAACAACTTGCGGGACATCGCCGTACGGCGGATTGGGGCAGCCATAGGCAAACAACTCCCCGCCGTAGGCGGGCTCCGTCAGCAGCATCGGCTTGCCGTTGTCGAGCCACAGTGCGATCGTCTTTTGCAGCTTCTGCTGCTTGGTGCTCTCCCACCGCACGACCTCCCCGCTCGACGGATGCTTGAACTCGAAGCGGATCAGCGACTCCGTCGAAGGGTCGCCGAACTGGCTGCCGCCACCCTTGAACTCGACATAACGCGACAAGGTCACCACGCGGCCGTCGGGCAGCTTCACGTCCTCGGTCCAACTCAAGTTCGAGTCGCTGAAACATCCCACCAGCTTCATCGCTGTCGAGCGCATAGACGCGGGTGTGTTTTGGTGAGCCTTCATCTTGCGTTCTCCAATTCTGACCTTGCCCTTGGAATCCGTACCCCATAGCCGAGCGCAGAGCCGCAGAGCCAGGGTCAGCAAAAGCCAGGGTCATGAAAAGCCAGCATAAAGCCAGCATAAAGCCAGGGTCAGGTCTCAAATACAGCATAAAGCCAGGGTCAGGTCTCAAATATAAACCCCATCTTAGCTCTCTCAGTCTGGATCGCTGATGGTCTGCGTATTCACAGCAGTCGCGCAGCCTGACCGCGCGCAATCAGCAAGGCGACAGCCCGCTTGTCGAAAGAAACGAAGGTTTCGCCCCCCAACCAGGTTCCTTCGTGGGCGATGACGCCGTCAGCGAAGTCGCCGTTGGCCTCTAGCATCGACAGGCCCGCCTCCACGGCGGGCCTGTTCACATGAACGTTGGTCACTGCAATCAGCGCGCGGATCGCGGCGGCAATGTCCTCGGTTGGTAGGCTGTACACCTTGCGCAGCACCCAGACGAACTCGCACAGGCAGGGCAATGCGATGGCAATCACCTCGGCAGCGGTCAATACCTTGGCGGCGGCTCGCGCTTGGGCCGCATCGTCTCGCATGACAGCGCGCACGAGCACGTTGGTGTCGACAACAACCTTCACTTCTTGCCGGCCCAGCCACGCGCTGCTGCTTCGTCG
This sequence comes from uncultured beta proteobacterium, assembly GCA_963732625.1. Taxonomy (GTDB): domain Bacteria; phylum Pseudomonadota; class Gammaproteobacteria; order Burkholderiales; family Burkholderiaceae_C; genus CADEEN01. The sequence continues at coordinate 22,079 of CAVTAM010000007.1, forward strand.
AGTTCTTCAATTGAAGCCACCTTCTTGGATCGGCCCGCCAGCAAGCCGACAAACGAGCCGATGGTGCCAGCGGGGCGTGCTGCTTTGAGCAGGCCTCGGCCGTCCGGCAGCAGGTCAAGCTCGATCTTCTCGCCCGGGCGGATGCCCAGATGTTGCAGCACTTCCTTGCGAAACGTCACTTGCCCGCGTGAAGTGACAGTCAGTGTGGCCATGCTCGTTTCCTCACGACGTTGAAGGCTTCATGGTAATGCAATATCGCCTTATCATCCATTCACTGCCGTGCGCCTGGGTCGGCTTGCAAAATCTCCAGGGCTGGTTATATTCACAGTATGCCGGTGCAGCCACAACTTCCATCAGCCACTCTCGTCTTCATGCCGCGCGCCGCGATCAAGGGCCGCGGCACGGCTTGGGCGATCGAGCACCGCTTCACCAGCGAGCATCACGAGTCGTTCGACGACGGCTGGGGCACGTTGGAACAGGCGGCGCAGGAGGAGCAGTCGGCGCCCGGCACGCAGATCATCGAGCAGACGGTGAAATCGATCCTGTCGGGCAACGATTCGCCGGACATTCCGTTCGACCTGTCGATCAATCCGTACCGCGGCTGCGAGCACGGCTGCGTCTATTGTTTCGCGCGGCCGACGCACAGCTATCTCAACCTCTCGCCGGGCCTCGACTTCGAGACCAAGATCATCGCCAAGGTCAATGCGGTCGAACGGCTGCGCGCCACGCTGTCTGCTCGCAACTACGAGCCGCTGCCGCTGAACATCGGCTCGGCCACCGACGCGTATCAGCCGGTCGAGCGACGCTTGCGCATCACACGCGGTTTGATCGAGGTGCTGTCCGAGTTCAGGCATGCGTTCTCGATCATCACCAAGTCGTCGGGCGTCGAGCGCGACATCGACTTGCTCGCGCCGCTGGCGCGCGACAACCTGGCCGCGGTCTACGTCTCGGTGCCGACGCTCGATGCAGCGCTGGCTCGCATCATGGAGCCGCGCGCGGCATCACCCGAGCGGCGCATGAAGACGATCGAAACCTTGGCGAAAGCCGGGATCCCGGTCGGCGTCAGCGTCTCGCCGATGATTCCGTTCATCAACGAGCCCGAACTCGAGCACGTGCTTGAACGCGCGCAACAAGCCGGCGCCACATCCGCGTTCGCCACCGTACTGCGTCTGCCGTGGGAGGTGAACCCGCTATTCCAGCAATGGCTCGGCACCCATTACCCAGAACGCGCGGCGCGCGTGATGGCACGTGTGCACGAGATGCGCGGCGGGCGCGACAACGACCCCCGTTTTCAGACCCGCATGACGGGGCAGGGCGTGTGGGCGCAACTGCTCGCACAGCGCTTCAAGAAAGCAACACAGCGGTTGGGCTTGAACAGCGAGCGCAGGCCACTCGATCTGTCGGCATTCCGCAAGCTCGCTCCGACGCCGAGCGCGCAGGCCAGCCTGTTTTGATTTGCGGCGAGAACCAGACACCACCCAGGCCGGAGAGGGGCGCGGCGACGGCGCGATTTCTGGTACTCCAGCATGAGCGACGGCGCCGCGCCCCTCTCCGGCCGTGCGAGAAGACCAGCGGCACCTCTGGAGTGACACGCTACTTGAACATGTCCTTCACCCGATCCGCCCAACTCTTGTCATCGGGCGAATGGCGATTGCCCCCTTTGCGCAGCGACTCGTCGAGCTCCTTCAGCAGCTTCTTCTGGTGCTCGGTCAGCTTCACAGGCGTCTCGACGACGACGTGGCAATACAGGTCACCCGGGTAGCTGGACCGCAGCCCCTTCACGCCCTTGCCTTTCAGGCGGAAGGTCTTGCCGTGCTGCGTGCTCTCCGGCAGTTCGATCTCGACCTTGCCGGCCAGCGTCGGCACTTCGATCGAGCCGCCCAACGCAGCCGTCGTTAAACCAACAGGCACCGTGCAATGCAGGTCGTCGCCGTCGCGCTCGAACATCTCGTGCTGCTTGACGCGGATCTCGATGTAGAGGTCACCGGCCGGCCCGCCGTTGCTGCCCGGCTCGCCGTTGCCGGCCGAGCGGATGCGCATGCCTTCGTTGATGCCCGCCGGAATCTTCACTTCCAGCGTCTTCTGCTTCTTCACCTTGCCGGCGCCGGCACAGGTGGTGCACGGGTCGGGAATGATCTTGCCGGCGCCACGGCACTGCGGGCAGGTCTGTTGGATCGAGAAAAAACCTTGGCGCAGATGCACCGCACCCGAGCCGTTGCACTGCGGGCAGGTCTTCGAAGACGTGCCCGGCTTGGCGCCTGAGCCTTTGCAGGTCTCACAGTTGTCCCAGCTCGGGATGCGGATCTGCGTGTCTTTGCCGAGCGCGGCTTCTTCGAGCGTGATCTCGAGCGCGTACGACAGATCGGCGCCGCGATAGACCTGCTGACCATTCGCCCCGCGCCGCCCGCCGGCGGCACCCGCGGCACCGCCGAAGATGTCGCCGAAGATGTCGCCGAAGGCTTCGGCAAATCCGCCGAACCCTTCCTGCCCGGGCCCACCGCGAAAGCCGCCCATGTTCGGATCGACACCCTGGTGGCCGAACTGGTCGTACGCCGCGCGCTTGGGTGGCTCCGACAGGATCTCGTAGGCCTCCTTGGCCTCCTTGAATTTTTCTTCCGACACCTTCGCGCTGTCACCCTGGTTGCGGTCCGGGTGATGCTTCATGGCCATCTTGCGGTAGGCCTTCTTGATGTCGTCCTCGGAGGCGTTCTTCGGCAGCCCCAGGATGTCGTAGTAGTCGCGCTTAGCCATCGTCAACGTTCCCTCACAACCAGCGAAAACGCCGCGATGAGCCGCGGGCAACGCCCGTCGGTTCCATCGCGGCGAGATAAAACGGCGGGCGTTGCCCGTCCGATTTATCCTTTCTTGACTTCTTTGATCTCTGCATCGACCACGTTGTCGTCGTCCATCGGCTTGCCGGCGCGTGCTTCCGACGCATCGTTGGACGGCCGCGAGCCGGCATCGGCGCCTTGCGCCGCGGCCGCCTTCTGCACGTCGGCGTACATCTTCTCCGACAGCTTGTGGCTGGCGGCCATCATCGCGTCGGTCTTGGCGGTGATGGCGTCCTTGTCGTCGCCCTTCATCGCTTCTTCGACTTCCTTCATCGCCGCTTCGATCTTCGTCTTCTCTTCGTCGCCCAGTTCCTTGCCGTGTTCGGCCAGCGTCTTCTTCACGCTGTGCACCATCGCGTCGGCATGATTGCGCGCCTGAACGAGCTCCAACTTCTTCTTATCCTCGTCGGCATTGGCCTCGGCGTCCTTGACCATCTTCTCGATCTCGGCTTCGGAGAGACCCGAGTTGGCCTTGATCGTGATCTTGTTCTCCTTGCCGGTGCCCTTGTCCTTCGCGTTCACATGCAGGATGCCGTTGGCGTCGATGTCGAACGTGACCTCGATCTGCGGCAAGCCACGCGGCGCCGGCGGGATGCCTTCGAGGTTGAACTCGCCGAGCGACTTGTTGCCCGCCGCCATCTCGCGCTCGCCCTGGTAGCACTTGATCGTCACCGCCGGCTGGTTGTCGTCGGCCGTAGCAGAACACCTGCGCGAACTTGGTCGGGATGGTGGTGTTCTTCTTGATCATCTTCGTCATCACGCCACCGAGCGTCTCGATGCCGAGCGACAGCGGCGTCACGTCGAGCAGCAGCACGTCCTTGCGATCGCCGCCGAGCACCTGGCCCTGGATCGCCGCGCCCACGGCCACCGCTTCGTCCGGGTTCACGTCCTTGCGCGGCTCCTTGCCGAAGAACGCCTTGACCTGGTCTTGCACGCGCGGCATGCGCGTCATGCCGCCGACCATGATCACGTCGTCGATCTCGCTGGTCTTGACACCGGCGTCCTTGATCGCGATCTCGCACGGGCGGATCGTCTTGTCGATCAGGTCTTCGACCAGCGACTCGAGCTTGGCGCGCGTCAGCTTCAGGTTCAGGTGCTTCGGGCCCGACGAGTCTGCCGTGATGTAGGGCAGGTTGATGTCGGTCTGCGTCGACGACGAGAGTTCGATCTTCGCCTTCTCGGCCGCTTCCTTCAGGCGCTGCAACGCGAGCACGTCTTTGCTCAGATCAACAGCCTGGTCCTTCTTGAACTCGCCGATGATGTAGTCGATGACGCGCTGGTCGAAGTCTTCGCCGCCGAGGAAGGTATCGCCGTTGGTCGACAGCACTTCGAACTGCATTTCGCCATCCACATCGGCGATCTCGATGATCGAGATGTCGAAGGTGCCGCCGCCCAGGTCATAGACCGCGATCTTGCGGTCGCCCTTGCCGTGCTTGTCGAGGCCGAAGGCGAGTGCTGCCGCGGTCGGCTCGTTGATGATGCGCTTGACGTCGAGGCCCGCAATGCGGCCGGCATCCTTCGTCGCCTGGCGCTGTGAATCGTTGAAGTACGCCGGCACCGTGATCACGGCTTCGGTGACCTCTTCGCCGAGATAGTCCTCGGCCGTCTTCTTCATCTTGCGCAGCACCTCGGCACTCACCTGCGGCGGCGCCAGCTTCTTGCCGCGCACCTCGACCCAGGCGTCGCCGTTGTCGGCGGCGGCGATCTTGTACGGCATCAGGCCGATGTCCTTCTGCACTTCGCCTTCGGTGAACTTGCGGCCGATCAGGCGCTTGACGGCATAGAGCGTGTTGCGCGGGTTGGTCACCGCCTGGCGCTTGGCGCTCGCGCCGACGAGGACTTCGCCGTCCTCCTGGTAGGCAATGATCGACGGCGTGGTGCGCGCACCTTCGCTGTTCTCGATCACCTTGGTGGTGTTGCCTTCCATGATGGCCACGCACGAGTTCGTCGTGCCGAGGTCGATACCGATGATCTTTGCCATTTGAGTTGCTCCTGAAACGGGAATCCGCTGGTTGTCTTCGAGTTGTGGATAAGTGCGCCGCTTTCAAGGCGCACGCGGTGTGAATTAGGTCTTCGGCCCCGCCACGGTGACGAGCGCCGGGCGCAGCACCCGGTCGGCGATCAGGTAGCCCTTTTGCAGCACGGCCACCACGGTGTTCGCGTCCTGCTCGGCCGGCACCACGCTGATCGCCTGGTGCTGGTGCGGATCGAACCGCGTGCCGGCCGGCGGCGCGACTTCGGTCACCTTGTTGCGCTCCAGGGCGGCACTCAACTGGCGCAGCGTCGCATGCACGCCTTCGAGCACCTGTGCCGTGTTCGCCTCGGGCAGCGCAATCGCGGCCTGCAGGCTGTCCATCACCGGCAGCAGGCTTTCGGCGAACGACTCGACGGCGAACTTGCGCGCCTTCGACAACTCTTCTTCCGAACGCCGGCGCACGTTCTCGGCCTCGGCCTTGGCGCGCAGGAAAGCGTCGTTCAACTCGGACACCTGGGCTTGCAGTTCGCTCAGCTGCGCCTCGCCGACGCTTTCGCGCTGCACCGGCCCGCCGCTGTCGGCAGCGGCAGGGGCGGGCGGCGGGGTCAGGTAGGGCTCGATCGGATCGTTGCGGTCGTTGTTCATGGGCGTAAAAAATTCAGCGCTCGCGCGTACATGGGGCGGGGTGAGCCGCCCTTCAAGAGGGCAGCGGGAAAGTTCCGGAACTTTTTCAGCGATCGTCGATCGAGGCGCTCCAGCGCTGCCAGCCGCCGCCGGCTTTCTCGATCTCGCGCCGGTCGCGCTTGGTCGGGCGCCCCTCGGTCAGCGTGGCTGAGGGCTCGGGGGCCAGGCGGCGCGCCTCGGCGGCCTGCGCCCGGGCGGCCAGGCTTTCGGCCGTTTCCTCGTACAGCGTCTGCGCCACCGGCGCCGGGCCGCGCACGGCGGACAGGCCCTGCACGATCACCGTGCGCACGAGGCCGCCGTCCTGCCGCAGCGCCACGCAGTCGCCAACGCGCAGCTCTTTGGCGGGTTTGGCCGGCAGGTCGTTGACGCGCACGCGGTCGCGGTCGGCCGCTTCCGCTGCCAGCCCCCGCGTCTTGAAGAAGCGCGCCGCCCACAGCCATTTGTCCAATCGCATCAGCGGGATTCTAGGTACCTGGCAGAGGCACCGGTAGAGGCATGATCGCGGCCGTTCCTTCTCGAATCCTGGAGACTTTCATGCGACGTCAAGATTTCCTGCGCACCTTCGTTGCCCTGGCCGCAGCCGGCGCCTTGCCGCTGACGGCCCGAGCCAATGCCAACGTCAAGATGATGATTCCCGCCAACCCCGGCGGCGGCTGGGACACCACCGGCCGCGCGCTCGGCAAGGCGTTGCAAGACGCCGGCGTGGCCGCCTCGGTGAATTACGAGAACAAGGGCGGCGCGGCCGGCGCCATTGGCCTGGCGCAGTTCGTCAATGCGAGCAAGGGCGACGCCAACGCGATGATGGTCATGGGCGCGGTGATGCTCGGCGGCATCATCACCGGCAAGCCGCCGGTGGATCTGAAGCAGGCGACGCCGATCGCCCGGCTGACCAGCGAGTACAACGTCTTCGTGCTGCCGGCCTCGTCGCCGCTGAAGACGATGGCCGACGTTGTCGAGCAGATGAAGAAGGACCCGGGCAGCGTCAAGTGGGGCGGCGGCTCGCGCGGCTCCACCGAGCACATCGCCGCGGCGATGATCGCGCGCGCCGTCGGCGTGGACCCGGCCAAGATCAACTACGTCGCCTTCCGCGGCGGCGGCGAGGCCACGGCGGCCATCCTCGGCGGCAACGTCACCGTCGGCGGCAGCGGCTACAGCGAGTTCGCGCAGTATGTCGAGAGCGGCAAGATGCGCGCGATCGCGGTCACGTCGGCGCAGCGCCTGAAGGGCATCAACGTGCCGACGCTGAAGGAGCAGGGCGTCGATGTCGAGATCGGCAACTGGCGCGGCGTCTACGGTGCGCCGGGCATCACCGATCCGCAGCGCAAGGCGCTCACCGAGATGATCGTCAAGGCCACCAAGTCGAAGGCCTGGGCCGAAGCGATGGAGAAGAATGCCTGGACGCCGGCGCTGATGACCGGCAAGGAGTTCGACGAGTTCGTCGACAAGGAATTCGCCAGCCTGCGCGCGACGATGGTCAAGGCGGGCATGGTCTGATGAGCAGCGCCGCGCCGCGCTCGGTGCACGAAGCGGTGCTCGCGGGCGGCGTGCTGGCAGTCGGCGCGCTGCTCGCCTTCGGTGCGCTGTCAATTCCCGGCGAGGCCGGCTACGGTGGCGTCGGGCCGAACTTTCTGCCGTGGGTCGTGTCGGCGGCGCTGCTGCTGTGCGGTGCCTTGCTGATGAAGCAGGCCCTGACCGGCGGCTACCGCGATCGTGAGCCACCGTCGGGCGCAGCGCACGGCGATTGGGTGGCCTTCGCGTGGGTCTCGGCGGGCGTGCTCGTCACCGCGGCGTTGATCACGCGCATCGGCTTCGTGCTCGCCTGTGCGCTGTGTTTTGCGCTGGCCGTGCGCGGCTTGCGCGGCGCTGAAGGCAAGCCGGCCGGTGGTGTGACGCAGACGTTGATCGACGCTGCCACCGGCCTGGCGATTGCGTTGCCGGTGTACTGGTTGTTCACCAAGCTGCTGGCGATCAACCTGCCGGGTCTCACCGGTACCGGCTGGCTCTGATGCAGGAGCTGCTCGCCAATCTCGCCAGCGGCTTCGCCACCGCCGGCACGCCGATCAACCTGATGTGGGCCTTCATCGGCTGCGCGCTCGGCACCGCCATCGGCGTGCTGCCCGGGCTCGGCCCGGCGGTGACGGTGGCGATGCTGCTGCCGATCACCTCGCAGGTCGAGCCGGCGTCGTCGATGATCTTTTTCTGCGGCATCTACTACGGCGCGATGTACGGCGGCTCGACGACGTCGATCCTGCTCAACACGCCCGGCGAGACCGGCACCATGGTGACCGCGCTCGAAGGCTTCAAGATGGCCAAGAACGGCCGCGCCGGCGCGGCGCTGGCCACGGCGGCGATCGGCTCGTTCGTTGCCGGCACGCTGGCCACGGTGCTGGTCACGCTGTTCGCGCCGGTGGTCGCCGAGTTCGCCGTCCAGCTCGGCCCGCCCGAGTACTTCATGCTGATGGTGCTGGCTTTCATCACCGTCAGCGCGGTGCTCGGCAAGAGCGCGTTGCGCGGCATGACGGCGTTGTTCTTCGGCCTCGCGCTGGGCTTGGTCGGCCTGGATCAGATCAGCGCGCAGGTGCGCTACACGATGGGCGTGCCGGAGCTGCTCGACGGCGTCGAGGTGGTGCTCGTCGCGGTCGGCCTGTTCGCCGTCGGTGAGACGCTCTACAACGCGCTCTACGAAGGCCGCTCCGACGCCACGCTGAACACGATGGGCAAGGTCCACATGACGGGCAGCGAATGGCGGCGCTCATGGCCGGCCTGGTTGCGCGGCACGGCGATCGGCTTTCCGTTCGGCACCATTCCGGCCGGCGGTTCGGAGATTCCAACGTTCCTGTCCTACGCCACCGAGCGCAAGCTGTCGAAGCACCCCGAGCAGTTCGGCACCACGGGCGCGATCGAAGGCGTGGCCGGGCCGGAAGCGGCGAACAACTCTGCGGTCACGGCCACACTCGTGCCGCTGCTGACGCTCGGCATCCCGACCTCGGTGACCGCCGCGATCCTGCTCTCGGCATTCCAGAACTACGGCCTGAACCCCGGGCCGCAGTTGTTCCAGACCTCGTCGGCGCTGGTCTGGGCGCTGATCGCGTCGCTGTACATCGGCAACGTGATGCTGCTGGTGCTCAACCTGCCGCTGGTCGGCCTGTGGGTGAAGCTGCTGAAGATCCCGAAGGCGCAGCTCTACGCCGGCATCCTGATCTTTGCCACGGTCGGCGTGTACGCGATGCGCCAGAGCGCGCTCGACCTGGCGTTCATGTACGTCGTCGGCCTGCTCGGCGTGCTGATGCGGCGCTACGACTTTCCGACCGCGCCGGTGATCGTCGGCCTGATCCTCGGGCCGCTGGCCGAGGCGCAGATGCGCAACGCGGTGTCGATCGGCGAGGGCAGTTTCCGCGTCTTCGTCGAGCGGCCGATGTCGCTCGTCTTGTTGATCGTCGCGCTGGCGGTGGTGGTCGTGCCGCGGCTGTTGAAGCTGTTCAGGCGCTAGCACCCATCGCACGTGCGCGCGTGCGTTGCGCGTCGAGCACGGACTCGTCGGCCGCGGCAATCTCCCAGCCCTGCAAGTGCTGCATCGTGATGCCCGCCAACGCCGCAATCCACTCGTGCTGGTCGTTGAGCGCCGGGATGTACTCGAAGCCGCGCCCGCCCGCGCCGAGAAACGCATCGCGCGCTTCCTGCGCGATCTCTTCGAGCGTTTCGAGGCAGTCCGAGGTGAAGCCGGGGCACATCACATCGACGCGCGTCACGCCTTGTTGGGCCAGCGCAACCAGCGTCGGCTCGGTGTAGGGCTCGAGCCACTTCGCCTTGCCGAAGCGCGACTGGAAGGTGACGAGCCACTCGTCCTTCTTCAAGCCGAGGCCTTCGGCGAGCAGCCGCGCCGTCTTGTGGCACTCGCAGTGGTACGGGTCGCCGAGCAGCAGCGAGCGCTCGGGCACGCCGTGAAAGCTGAAGACCAGCTTGTCGCCGCGGCCGTTGGTCTGCCAGTGCGTTCGCACGCGCTGCACCAGCGCGCGGATGTAGCCGGCGTCGTCGTGATAGCGCTGCACGAAGCGCAGCTCGGGCTGGCGGCGCTGCTGCATCGCCCACGCCATCACGGCGTCGTTGACGCTGGCCGTCGTCGCTGCGGCGTACTGCGGGTACAGCGGCAGGATCAGGATGCGCGTCGCGTTCTGCGCTTTCAATTCGTCCAACACCGAGGCCACGGACGGGTTGCCGTAGCGCATCGCATGCCGCACCAGCAACTGCGGCGGACGCAGGCCGCGCTCGCCGAGGTAGCCCTGCAGCAGCGTCGCTTGTTTGGCCGTCCACACGGCGAGCGGAGAACCTTCCGCAGTCCACACCGTGGCGTACTTGGCAGCCGACTTGGCGGGACGCGTGTTGAGGATGATGCCGTGCAGGATCGGCCACCAGACGAGGCGCGGAATCTCGACCACGCGAGGGTCGGACAGGAACTCGCGCAGGTAGCGGCGCAGTGCGGCGGCGGTGGGTTCGTCCGGGGTGCCGAGGTTGACCAGCAGGACGGCGGTGCGAGCGGGCGTGCCGTGGGCGAGCGCGGGTTCGGTTCGATGCGGCATGGACGCGGATTGTCAGCCATCGAGGCCGACCGCCGCGCCGCATCAACCCAGCGTGTCGCGGGGCTGCGTGTCGGCGAAGTGCACGACTTCGAACTTGACCGTCGCTGCGCTCACGTCGGCCGGCGATCCGCCCAGGCCGATGACGCCGCTGCCATGCAAGGTGCAGGTGCCGCGCTTCAAGCTCAGCACCTCTTCGCTGCCGGCAAAGCGCACGAAGGTGCCGTTGATGCTGAGATCGACCAGCGAGAACACGCCGCCCTGCCAATCGATGCGCGCATGCTGGCGCGAGACGCGCGAGTCTTCGACGCAGAACGCGCTCTGCGCGCTGCGGCCCATCACCATCGGCAAGCGCTCGCTCGTCATCAGCCGGCGCGTGCGGCGCCAGGTGAGGCGAATGCCTTCGGGCTCCTGCACCGGCGCCATCACCGCGCCGAACGCCGTCGCTGCCGCGTCGTAGGCCGGGCGCTTGCCGCCGAGCAGATGCACATGCACCGGCTCGGCACGGCCGCGCAGGTGCATCCAGTCGAGGCTGCGAAAGCGCTGCTGCTCGAGTTTGACCAGACCGCCGAAAACCTCGTCGGTGATCAGCGTTTCGTTGTCGCCGGCATGGTCGAGCAACCGCGCCGCCACGTTGACGGCATCGCCGAAACAATCGCCGCCCATCTCGACGACCTCGCCGCGCGCCAGCGCGACCTGCAAGCGCAGCGCGCGCAGGCCGGCCGAGGCGCCGTGCTCGCTGCCGCGCTGCACCAGCAGCTCCAGCGATTCGTGCATCTGCGCCGCGGCCTGGATACCCGCCGGCGAGGTGTCGAACACAGCCATCAAGCCGTCGCCCAAGGTCTTGACGACGCGGCCGCCACGCTCAACGACGCTCTGCCCGAGCAAAGCCACCGTGTGCGTGATCACCGAGGTCGCCTCGGCATTACCGAGGCGCTCGAAAATCGATGTGCTGCCGCGCAAGTCGGCGAACAGCACGGTGCGTTGAGCGATCAGTGTCATGTCATGGAGCCCCTCGTTCGGCGGGTACGCCGAACGATCCCCCGAGGGGATGCGGGCCCGCTTGGGAGCGGCCCGGCGCTCGGCCCGCGCACGTTCGCGGCCATAGGTGCTACAGGTTATCCAAGTAAGTGCGGAGTTTGTCCGATCGGCTCGGATGCTTCAACTTGCGGATCGCCTTGGCCTCGATCTGGCGGATGCGCTCGCGCGTCACGTCGAACTGCTTGCCGACTTCTTCCAACGTGTGATCCGTGCTCATCTCGATGCCGAAGCGCATGCGCAGCACCTTCGCTTCGCGCGGCGTCAGCGAGTCGAGGATGTCTTTGACCACATCGCGCAGGCCGGCCTGCATCGCTGCATCGACCGGCGCCACCGAGTTCGTGTCTTCGATGAAGTCGCCGAGGTGCGAATCGTCGTCGTCGCCGATCGGCGTCTCCATCGAGATCGGCTCCTTGGCGATCTTCATGATCTTGCGGATCTTGTCCTCGGGGATCTCCATCTTCTCGGCCAGCGTCGGCGCATCGGGCTCGTAGCCGAACTCCTGCAGGTGCTGGCGCGAGATGCGGTTCATCTTGTTGATGGTCTCGATCATGTGCACGGGGATGCGGATCGTGCGCGCCTGGTCGGCGATCGCTTCGCGTGATCGCCTGGCGGATCCACCACGTGGCATAGGTCGAGAACTTGTAGCCGCGGCGGTATTCGAACTTGTCGACCGCTTTCATCAGGCCGATGTTGCCTTCCTGAATCAGATCGAGGAACTGCAAGCCGCGGTTGGTGTACTTCTTGGCGATGGAAATCACCAGGCGCAGGTTGGCCTCGATCATTTCCTTCTTGGCGTCGCGCGAGGCCTTCTCGCCCTCGTTCATCTTCTTGTTGATCTGCTTCAGGTCTTCGAGCGGCACGACGGCCTTCGATTGCAGATCGATCAGCTTTTGCTGCAGCTCCTGCACCGGAGGCAGGTTGCGCGCCAGGATCGTGCTGTACGGCTTGCCGAGCGCGACTTCCTTCTCCGCCCACTTCAGGTTCATGACGTTGGACGGGAAGGTCTTGATGAAGTGCTCTTGCGGCATGCCGCACTTGTCGACCACGATCTTGCGCAGCTCGCGCTCGTAGCGGCGCACGTCATCGACCTGCGAGCGCAGGATGTCGCACAGGCGCTCGATCGTCTTCACCGTGAAGCGGATCGACATGATCTCGCCGCTGACCGCCATCTGCGAGCGGTTGTACGACGGCGACTTGTAGCCTTCCTTTTCGTACGCGCGGCGCATCTTCTCGAAGTGGCCGTTGAGCGAATCGAACTTGACGAGCGCCGCCACCTTCAACTCTTCGAGCCGCTTGGTCAGCGCCTTGCTGATCGCACCTTCGTCTTCTTCTTCGGCCTCGTCGAACTCGTCGAAGTCTTCTTCGGCCACGTAGTCGTCGGCCTCGTCGTCGGAGACGAAGCCATCGACGGCTTCGGAGATCTGCATCTCGCCGGCGCGCAGGCGCGTGGCCATCGACAGGATCTCGGCGATCGTCGTCGGCGATGCGCTGATCGCCAACATCATCGCCTGCAAGCCGCCTTCGATGCGCTTGGCGATTTCGATTTCGCCCTCGCGCGTCAGCAATTCGACCGTGCCCATCTCGCGCATGTACATGCGAACCGGGTCAGTCGTGCGGCCGAATTCGGAGTCGACGGTGGACAGCGCCGCTTCGGCGGCTTCTTCGGCTTCTTCTTCGGTGGCGGTGGTGGTGGTGCCACCGGCGATCAGCAGCGTGGCCGCATCCGGCGCCTGCTCATACACCGCAATGCCCATGTCGTTCAACATCGACACGATGGCTTCGAGAATTTCCTCGTTGACCAGCTTCTCGGGCAGGTGGTCGTTGATTTCCTGGTGCGTCAGGAAGCCGCGCGTCTTGCCCATCTTGATGAGCGTCTTCAGCTCATGGCGGCGCTTGGCGACTTCTTCTTCGGTGAGCTGCGTCTCGTCGAGGCCGAACTCGCGCATCAGCGCGCGCTCCTTGGCGCGGGAGACCTTCATGCGCAGCGGCTTGACCTTGGCGGCCTTGGTCTCGCCGTCGTCGCTGGCTTCGCCTTCGGCCTCGCCTTCGATCTCGGCCGTCAGCGCTTCGAAATCCTCATCGCCGGCTTTCGGCGGCGCCCCTTTCTTGCCGTCCTTCGCCTCCTTGGGCTTGGGTCCGCGCTTGCCTTTGGGGTCGTCCTTGGCAGCGGGTTTGGCGGCCATGGCCTTGACCGGCAACGACTTCTTGGCGTGCTTGTCGTCGTCCTTGGTTTTGGCAACGGTCTTGACCGGTTTGATCGGCTTGGCGGGGGCGGTCTTCTTCGCGGTCATTCGCAATCCTTGGGCTGGTCTCGGTGCGCGCTGGCCGAGGCAACGACTGGCAGCAACGCAAAACGGGTTGCAGCAACTCGCCACCTCAACGGGCAGATCGGGGCTTTGGCCGGTGACGGCCGAGCAGTCGGTGGCGACGCGCGGTACAGGTGCAGTCCTTGCGGGTGAGGGTGGCCTGGTCGGTGGAACCCGTGTCGCGGGTGGCCGGGGCCCGGAGGTGCTGCTGTCACTCTTGCCGTAGCAAATTAGCCCGAGATTATCGCCCATGGCGTCAACCCGGTCAAAAAGTGGGGCTCAAGGCTCGGACGCGGCCAGCCGCGTTTCGCTCATGCGCTGCGTCAGCAGGCGCACCCGCTCCTGGGTCTGGCGGAATTCGAGCAGGGCCTGTGCGTCGGTGGCGACCACAGTCGCCAGCTCGCGCTGGCGGGCTTTCACGGCTTCGAGCAGGCGGCCGTCGAGCAGCAGGCGCAGATCGCTCGCTGCCGCCTCGAAGTCGTCGTTGTCGTCGAGCCGCAGCGCGGCCAGCGAAGACGCCGCGGATTCTTCAGATGCCAGCGCGGTGCGGATGGCGGCCCACGGGCGCGGGCCGTGCTCGACGATGTCGCGCTCGAGCCAGGCCATCAACTCGCCGTGCGGTGCCGGCAGTGCGTGCAGCAGGTCGTGGTCCTCGGCGGTCAACTGGTCCCACCACGCCGGCTGCGTCAGCAGCAGGTGGACGATGCGGTCTTCGGGTTTGCGCGGCGCGCGGCGGCTGGCGGCGAAGGCGCTCGCCGGGCGCGCCGTGCGGCGCGCGGCGCTGGGCGTGCGCGTGGCGCCGGCGCTCGAGGGGCTGTCGCTGGCCCACAGCAGCGCCAGTTCGCCGTCGGGCAACAGCGCCGACTTGTTCAACTCGCCGAGCATCTGCCGCTTCAGTCCGCCATCGGGCAGCGCGTTCCACAGCGGCCGCGCCTGGCTGATGAAACGCGCCCGGCCTTCGGGCGTGCCGAGGTCGCAGTTGTCGCGCGCCACGTCGACGATCTGCCGCGACAGCGGCACGGCTTGCGCGATCGCACGGTCAAACGCCGGCGCACCTTCGGCACGGACGAAGGAGTCGGGGTCGTGCTCGGGCGGCAGGAAGAGAAAGCGGATCGAGCGCAGATCGCTGGCGTGGGGCAGGGCGGCTTCGAGCGCGCGCGTGGCCGCGCGGCGCCCGGCCGCGTCGCCGTCGAAGCTGAAGACGACGGCATCGGTGAAGCGGAAGAGCTTTCGCAGGTGCTCTTCGGTGCAGGCCGTGCCAAGCGTGGCCACGGCGTTTTCGAAGCCGGACTGCGCCAGCGCCACAACGTCCATGTAGCCCTCGACGACCAGCGCGTAACCCCGCGCGCGGATGCCGGCGCGCGACTCGTACAGCCCGTACAGCTCGCGGCCCTTGACGAAGACCGGCGTCTCCGGCGAGTTCAGGTACTTGGGCTCGCCGCGGTCCAACACGCGGCCGCCGAAGCCGATGACCTCACCCCCGACAGCGCGGATCGGGAACATCACGCGGTCGCGGAAGCGGTCGTAGCGCTTCTCGTCCTGGCCTTCGTCCGCGTGCAGGATGACGAGGCCCGACTCGACGAGCAGCGGGTCGTCGTACTGCGCAAACGCACTGGCCAACGCATGCCAGCCGTCGGGCGCATAGCCGAGGGCGAAGCGCGCCGCGATCTCGCCGGTCAGGCCGCGTCCCTTCAGGTACTCCACCGCGCGGGCGTTGCCCTTGAGCTGCCCCCGGTAGTGCTGTGCTGCGCGTTCGAGGACCTCGGTCAGCGTCGCCTGGCGGGCCTTGTTGTGGGCGGCGATGCGGCGCTCGTCGTCACTGCGTTCGTCGTCGGGCACCGGCAGGCCAACCTGCTGTGCGAGGTCGGTCACGGCATCGCGAAAGGTCGCGCCGGTGTGTTCGGTGAGAAAGCGGATCGCATCGCCGGAAGCGCCGCAGCCGAAACAATAGAAGAACTGCTTGCTCGGGCTGACCGAAAAACTCGGCGACTTTTCGCCGTGAAACGGGCACAGGCCCATCAGGTTGGCGCCGCCCTTTTTGAGCTGCACATGGCGGCCGATCACGTCGACGATGTCGACGCGGGAAAGCAGATCGGCGATAAAGCCCGAGGGAATCACCCGACGAGTCTATCGAACGCGATACGGTGCGAAGCGACCCGACGGCGGCGGCTTCACCCAGCGACCGCCGCGGAACCGGCTTCGCCGGGCCGCTGGCGGTGCCCCCCGGGGGGAGGCGGCGAAGCCGCTTCGGGGGGAATCAGTTCACACGGCGAAGTCGGCGATCTTCTTGCCCGACGCCAATGCGGCCTTGAGCCAGCGCGGCTGCAACCCGCGGCCGCTCCAGGTTTCGCCCGTGGCCTCGTTGCGGTATTTCGCTGCCACTTTGTTGCCGCTGGATTTTCTGGTGCTGCCGGCGCGGCTGTTCAGATCGGCCGTGGTCAATCCATGCTCGGCCATCAACGCCTTGATTTGCGCAATCGCGCCGGAGCGCGCCTCGTGTTGCGCCTCGGCAATCTGTTTGTCCAGGCTGGCCTTCTGCGCCAGCAAATCGCTCAGTTTTGCCATCGATCAACTCCGTGGTGTGGGCGGCGCGAATATAGCCCACGACCACGGAAAAAGGCATCGGGGTTATTGGTAGCCGACGCGGTCAAGCATTTGCTGCACCTTGATCTGATTCACGCCGACCGCTGCCACCGGCACGGTTTCCGACTTGAAATCGCCCATCAAACGCAGCGCCGGATTGTTCAACTTGACGCTCGCCACCGCTGGCCATTCGTTGTTGCCCTCGGCAAAATAGGCCTGTGCCGAATCGCTGGCCAGATACTCGAGAAAGCGCACCGCGGCCTCCCGGTTCTTGCTGTTTTTGGCCACGCCGGCGCCGGCGATGTTGACGTGCGTGCCGAAATCCGACTGGTTCGGAAAGACGATGCCGACTTTCTCCATCGCCGCCTTGTCCTCGGGTTTGTCGGAGCGCATCAGGCGGGCCACGTAATAGGAATTGCTGAGCGCAATGCCACATTCGCCGCTGGCCACGGCGCGAATCTGATCGGTATCGCCGCCCTTGGGCGCACGCGCCATATTGGCCACCAGCCCGCCAAGCCAGGCCTCGGTTTTCTCCGCGCCCAGGTGTTCGACCATCGAGCCGAACAGCGACAGGTTGTACGGGTGCGAGCCGGAGCGCGTGCACAGCTTGCCCTTGTTCTTCGGGTCGGCAAGTTCCTGGTAGGTGTCAACGTCGCTGCGCTGCACCTTGACCTTGTCGTAGACGACGACGCGGGCCCGCGTCGAGAAGCCGTACCACTGCGCGCCTGGGCCGTCGTCCTTGCCGCGCAGCGTGGCCGGGATGCGGCTGTCGAGAACCTTGCTCTTCACCGGCTGGAACAGGCCATCGACTTGCGCGCGCCACAAGCGGGCGGCGTCGACGAGCAGGATCACATCGGCCGGGCTGGCTGCGCCCTCGGTCTTCAGCCGCGCCAGGATGCCGGCGTCGTCGGCATCGATGCGGTTGATCTTGATGCCGGTGGCTTTGGTGAAGTTCTCGTACAGCGCCTCGTCCGTCTGATAGTGGCGGGCCGAGTACAGGTTGAGCGTGGCTGGCTGTGCCGACGCGGTGGCCGCAGCCGTCAGTGCCAGCGCGGCGCAGGCCGATTTGAGCGTGAGGTGCATGGATGCTCCCGGTGGGTGTGAGCCGGCAGCATACCAAACAAATGCGAATCGTTCGCGTTTAGATCAAGCTCAACTCACTCGGCTGGAGGCACATAGCCGGCGGGCTTGTCCGCGCCGCCGCCGAAAAAGAACTGCTCCATCTGCCGCGCCAGGTACTGCCGCGCCCGCGCATCGGCCAGGTTCAGCCGGTTCTCGTTGACCAGCATCGTCTGATGCTTCTTCCACAGCTCGAAGGCTTCCTTGCTCACGCTGTCGTAGATGCGCTTGCCGAGCTCGCCCGGATAGGGCGGATAGACCAGGCCTTCGCCCTCTTTCTTCAGATAAATGCACTGCACCATGCGCGTCATGTCGTCACTCCGTCACTTCAATGTTTTGACCAGCACCTGCGAGCGCCGGTCCCAGTTGTACTTGCGCTTGCGCGCCTCCGGCAGCCACTCGGGCTCGGCCTGCACGAAGCCGCGTTTGAGAAACCAGTGCATCGTGCGCGTCGTCAGCACGAAGATGCTCTTCAGGCCCATGCCTTTGGCGCGCTGCTCGACGCGCTTCAGGATGCGCTCGCCGTCGCCCTGGCTCTGCACCTGCGGGCTGATCGTCAATGCCGCCATCTCGGCGGTGCCAGCTTCGGGATACGGATACAGCGCGGCGCAGCCGAAGATCACGCCGTCGTGCTCGATCACGGTGTAGTTCGTGATGTCGCGTTCGATCTCGGTGCGCTCGCGGCGCACCAGCGTGCCGTCGCGCTCGAACGGTTCGATCAACTGCAGGATGCCGCCGACGTCGTCGCTCGTCGCTTCGCGCAGGCTTTCCAGTTTTTCATCGACCACCATCGTGCCGATGCCATCGTGGGTGTAGACCTCCTGCAGCAGCGCGCCATCGACCGCGAACGGCAGGATGTGCGTGCGCTCGACGCCCTCGCGGCAGGCCTTGACGCAGTAGCGCAGGTAAAAGGCCACGTCGCTCGGCTGCGTCGGATCCGGCAGCGAGGCGAGCAGGCGCTCGGCGTCGGCCAGCGCCAATTCGGTGTCGATGCCGCTGTCCGGGTCATCGGCTTGTTCGCGGATGCCCGGCAGCTCGGTCAGGAACAGCAGCTTGTCGGCCTGCAAGGCCACGGCGATCGACGTTGCCACATCTTCCATCACCAGGTTGAAGGCTTCGCCTGTCGGCGAAAAGCCGAACGGCGACAGCAGCGCGACGGCGCCGGCGTCGATGGCGTGGCGGATCGCCACCGCATCGACGCGGCGCACGACGCCGCTGTGCTGAAAGTCCACGCCATCGACGATGCCGACCGGCCGCGCCGTCAAGAAATTCCCTGACACCACACGCACCGTGGCGTTGGCCATCGGCGTGTTCGGCAGGCCTTGCGAGAACGCGGCTTCAATCTCGAAGCGCAACTGGCCGGCCGCCTCCTGCGCGCAATCGAGCGCCACCGCGTCGGTGATGCGCAGGCCGTGCGAGAAGCGCTCCGGGTGGCCCTTGGCCTTGAGTTGTTCGCTGACCTGCGGCCGGAAGCCGTGCACGAAGACGAGCTTGATGCCCATCGCCTGCAGGATCGCCAGGTCCTGCACAAAGGCAGTGAGCTTGCCGGCGGCGATGCCTTCGCCCGCCATCGCCACGACGAAGGTCTTGCCGCGGTAGGCGTGGATGTACGGCGCCACCGAGCGAAACCAGGGCACGAAGGTGTGCGGGAAGACGACGGCGGCACCGGTCGTCAATGAGAGCATGTTCATCGCGGGCGATTGTGCCGCAGGCATTCGACGACACCGCGGCTGCGGCGCAACGATTGCGTCCACGTCCTCCAGGAGCGACACCATGAATCCTTACGAAACCCCCGGTGCTTTCAGCTGGTCCGAGTTGATGACGAGCGACCCCGAGGCGGCCGGCGAGTTCTACGGCAAGCTGTTCGGCTGGAAGATCGAGAAGATGCGACATGGGCAGCGGCCCTACCACGTGGTGAAGATCGGCGAGGCACGTCGGTCGGCGGCATCATGGGCATGCCGCCCGACGCGCCGCCGACATGCCGCCGATGTGGGGCTGCTACGTCACGGTCGCCAACCTCGACGAAACGGTGGCAGCCGTCGAGCGGCTCGGCGGCGAGCGTGCTGACGGAGCCGATGGACATGCCGACCGTCGGCCGCTTGGCGGTGATGCAGCGACCCGCAAGGCGCGGCGCTGATCGGTCGATCGCAGTACACGCGGCTGAGCTGGCTGCCAACGGGGCGCCGGATAATCCGCGCCCCGTGTCCGCTGCCGCCCATCACCTTCCCAGAATCGCTGCCCGTCTCGGCGCGGCGCGACGAGATCGCGCGCGCGTTGCAGGCGCACCAGGTGATCGTGGTCTGCGGCGAAACCGGCTCCGGCAAGACGACGCAGTTGCCGAAGATCGCGCTCACGCTCGGGCGCGGCAAGGCCAATAGCGGCAAGCTGATCGGCCACACGCAGCCGCGGCGCATCGCGGCGTCGAGCGTGGCCGCGCGCATCGCGTCGGAGCTGAACTCGCCGCTCGGCGAGGTGGTCGGCTTCAAGGTGCGCTTCACCGACCGCCTCTCCGCCAACGCGTCGGTCAAGCTGATGACCGACGGCATCCTGCTCGCGGAGTCGCAGAGCGACCCGCTCTTGCGCGCCTACGACACGATCATCATCGACGAAGCGCACGAGCGCTCGCTGAACATCGACTTCCTGCTCGGCCACCTGAAGCAGATCCTGCCGCGGCGGCCCGACCTGAAGGTGATCGTGACCTCGGCAACGATCGACGCCGATCGGTTCTCGAAGCATTTCAGCGGCGCGCCGGTGATTCAAGTCTCGGGCCGCATGTTCCCGGTGGAGCAGCGCTGGCGTCCGTTTGAAGAAACGCGCGAACGCGATCTCAACATCGCCATCGCCGAAGCCACCGACGAACTCTGGCGCGAAGGCAACGGCGACATCCTGATCTTCCTGCCCGGCGAGCGCGAAATCCGCGAGTGCGCCGACCACCTGCGCAAACACTTCGCGCATGACCCGCGGCACCGCCACGCGCAAATCCTGCCGCTGTTCGCTCGGCTGTCGGCGGCAGAGCAGGACGAAGTCTTCAAGCCGCACGGCACGCCGCGCATCGTCATCGCCACCAACGTTGCTGAGACCTCGCTGACGGTGCCGGGCATCCGCTACGTCATCGACGCAGGTCTCGCGCGTGTCAAGCGCTACAGCTACCGCAACAAGGTCGAGCAGTTGCAGATCGAGGCCATCAGCCAGGCCGCGGCGAACCAGCGCGCGGGGCGATGCGGCCGTGTGGCCGACGGCATCTGCATCCGCCTCTACGACGAGAAGGACTTCGCCGGCCGGCCGCGCTTCACCGACCCGGAAATCCTGCGCTCGTCGCTGGCCGGCGTGATCCTGCGCATGAAGTCGCTGAACCTCGGCGCGGTCGAAGACTTTCCGTTTCTCGAACCGCCACCGGGCAAAGCGATTGCCGATGGCTACGCGCTGCTGAACGAACTCGGCGCGGTCGATGACGACAACGAGCTCACGCCAATAGGCCGCGAGCTCGCGCACCTGCCGCTCGACCCGCGCGTCGGCCGCATGATTTTGGAAGCGCGCGAGCGGCAGTCGTTGAGTGAAGTGCTCGTCATCGCGTCGGCGCTGTCAGGACAAGACGTGCGCGACCGGCCGATCGATCAGCAGCAAAACGCCGACGCCAAACACAAACCTTTCGACGACGAGAAGTCGGAGTTCACCGGCACGGTGAAGCTCTGGCACTGGATCGAAGAAGGCCGCGGCTCACATGGCCACAAGGAGGGCGGGGACACGCACAAGCTGTCGAACCGCCAGCAGGAGCAACGCCTGCGCGACAACTTCATCTCCGTGCGCCGCGTGCGCGAGTGGCGCGACATCCATTCGCAACTGCTGACCGTCGTCAAGGACAACGGCTGGCGGCTGAACACCACGCCGGCGACCTACGAGCAGATGCACCTCGCGCTGCTCGCCGGCCTGCTCGGCAACATCGGACTCAAGGCCGAAGACGACGACTACTACCTCGGCGCGCGCGGCATTCGTTTCTGGAAGCACCCAGGCGCGAACCTGTCGAAGAAACCGGGCCGCTGGTTGATCGCGGCCGAGCTCGTCGAGACGACGCGCCTGTTCGGCCGCGGCTTGGCCGCCATCGAGCCGCAATGGATCGAGCGCCTCGGCGGCCACCTGCTGAAGAAGCAGTTGCTCGAACCGCATTGGGAGAAGAAGGCCGGCGAAGTCGTGGCGCTCGAACGCGCCACGCTCTACGGCGTGCTCATCTACAGCGGCCGGCGCATCAACTTCGCCAAGATCGACCCCGTGCTGTCACGCGAGATCTTCATCCGCGAAGCGCTGGTCGCCGGCGAGTGGGAGAGCAAGCTGCCTTTCCTCGCCCACAACGCGCGGTTGATGCGCGAGGTCGAAGCGCTCGAACACAAGTCGCGGCGGCAGGACGTGCTCGTTGACGACGCGCTGATCGCCGCGTTCTACGAACAGCATGTGCCCGCCGAAGCAACGAGCGGCGCCGCGTTCGAGCGCTGGTACCGCGACGCGTCGAAGGGCGATCCGAGTCTGTTGAAGCTGACGCGCGAAGCGCTGATGCGCCACGAGGCCGCTGGCGTGACGAGCGACAACTTCCCGCGTGTCGTGCGCCTGGGCGGCATCGATTGCGCGGTGGACTATCTGCACGAACCCGGCGACGCCAAGGACGGCATGACGGTGACGCTGCCGATCTATGCGTTGAACCAGGTCAGCGAGGAGCGCTGCGAGTGGCTGGTGCCGGGCATGCTGCACGCGAAGGTCGTCGCGCTGCTGAAGAGCCTGCACCAGAAGCCGCGCTCGCGTCTCGTGCCGTTGCCGGAATCCGCACAGACGTTTTGCGATGAACGCGCGTTCGCGCAAGGCGGCCTGATCGACACGCTGCTCGCGGTGGTGCGCGAGCGCACGCAACTGCCGATCGTGCGTGCAGACATCAAGCTCGAGATGCTGTCGCCGCATCTGTTCATGAACCTGCGCGTGGTTGATGAGCATGGGCGGCAGTTGGGGATGGGACGCAATCTGGCGGCGTTGAAGAGCGAGTTGGGCGCTCAGGCGAGAGGGGCGTTTCAGGCGTTGGCGGGGTTGAAGGTGAGCAACGGCGCGCCGAGTTCTCACCCCCATCCCAGCAATCCCCCGTCAAGGGGAAAGGAGCAAGAGCCGCGCATGGACGTGAGATCAGCGCCGGCAGAGACCTTCACCGCGTGGACCTTCGGCGAACTCCCCGAGCTGATGGAAGTGAAGAAGGGCGGGCAGTCGATGGTCGGTTTTCCGGCCCTGGTGGACAAAGGCGTGCATGTCGAAATCGAAGTCTTCGACGAACCCGACATGGCAGCGCGCCGCCATCGCGCCGGCCTGCGCCGTCTCTTCGCGCTGCAACTCAAGGAGCCGCTGAAGTACCTCGAGAAAAACATCCCCGAGCTGCAGCGCATGGCCGCGCAGTTCATGGCCCTGGGCACGCTCGAAGAGCTGCGTGATCAGATCGTTGCGGTGGCGATGGACCGCGCCTTCCTCACCGATCCGCTGCCGGCCGATGCCAAAACGTTTGCCGCGCGCCTCGAAGAAGGCCGCGCGCGCTTGAATCTGATCGCGCAGGAGGTGGCGCGCGCCGTCGCGGCCGTGTTGCTCGAACACGCCAACGCGCAGCGCAAGCTCAAAGACAGCAAGCCACCTAAAGAAGTCGCCGATGACGCGGCGGCACAGATGCAGCGCCTGGTCGGCAAACGCTTCGTCATCGACACGCCGTGGGCGGCGCTGAATCACCTGCCGCGCTACCTGCGCGCTCTCGTCATGCGCCTGGACAAGGTGCGCACCGAGCCGGCGCGCGACCTGCAACGCCTGGCCGAGCTGCGGCCCATCGAGCAGCGGTTCACCCGCCGCACCGCGGAGGCACGCGGCGCCGCCGACGCGCGGCTCGACGAGTTCCGCTGGCTGCTCGAAGAACTGCGCGTCAGCCTGTTCGCGCAGGAGCTGCGCACGCCGCAGCCGGTCAGCGTGAAGCGGCTCGAAAAAGTGTGGAGCCAGATCAGCGCTTGAAGCGCTGCGATGGGCCTGTGACCTTCGCATCGAACGGATGCGGCGCGCTGCCGAAGCGCTCGACGACCCGCCGCACGTAGTCCTGCGTTTCGGCAAACGGCGGCACGCCGCGATGCTTGTCGACGTTGCCCTCACCGGCGTTGTAGGCCGCGGCGACGAGCTTCACGTCGCCCTGGTAGTACGCCAGCAGCCAGCGCAGGTACGCCATGCCGCCGCGAATGTTTTGTTGCGGGTCGAAGGCATTGCGCACGCCGAAACGTTTGGCCGTGTCGGGAATCAGCTGCATCAACCCCATCGCGTTCTTGTTCGACAGCGCGACGGTGTTGTAGTTGGACTCGACCGCAATGATCGCCAGCGCAAGCCTCGGGTTGACGTTGAACTGCGGTGCGAGTTGTTGCACCAGGCGCTCGATGTGCGGCGGCGCACGCAACGCCACGCTCGGCCCCACGCTGGCCACCGGCGGCCGCCGGATGCAGTCGGGCACGTCGGCCTGCGGCCAGGTCAACGACAGCAGCACCTTGCGCGCGTCTTCGTTGCCGTTGCTGGCCGCGGCGAAGAACAGGTAGTGCGCCCAATCGTCGCGGCGCTCCTCAGCGCGCGCGTGGGTGAAGATCCACGCCAGTTCGTACTGCGAGGCCGCGTCGCCGAGCCGCGCCCGGCGGCACAGCGCCGCCACGGTGGACGGGTCCGCTTCGACGGCCGACGGCACGCCGTCGCCCTGCTGCGCGCGCGCCGTGCCGGCCACACCGAACAACAGCAACAGCGCCGTCGCGACGCTTGCCGCAAGCCTCATGGCCGCACCACGTCGAGCAGCCGGTCGAGCCCGCCCGATTCGATTGACACCATCGCCTGCTCGCGCACCATCGGCTTGGCGTGGTAGGCCACCGAGAGGCCGGCCTCAGCCATCATCGGCAGGTCGTTGGCGCCATCACCGACCGCGATGGCATCGCTGGGCATGCAGCCGATGCGCGCGCAGGTCTCGAGCAGCATGCGCCGCTTCTCGGCGCCGTCGCAGATGTCGCCCCAGAGCTGATCGACCAGGCGGCCGGTGAGCTGGCCGTCGGCCACGCCGAGCTCGTTGCTGCGCGTGAAGTCGAGTTGCAGCCGCTCGCGGATGCGGTCGGTGAAGAAGGTGAAGCCGCCGGAGACGAGCAGCGTTTTCAAACCCGCGCGCTGGCATGCGTGCACGAGCGCTTCGGCGCCCGGGTTGAGTTGCAGACGCTCGCAGTACACCGATTCGAGCGCCGACACCGGCACGCCTTCGAGCAGCGCCACGCGCTGGCGCAGGCTCTCCTTGTAGTCGGCGATCTCGCCGCGCATGGCGGCCTCGGTGATCGCCGCCACCTCGGCCTTGCGGCCGGCGGCGTCGGCGATTTCATCGACGCACTCGATGTTGATCAACGTCGAGTCCATGTCGAAGGCGATCAGCTTGAAGGCGGCGAGAGCCAGCGGCGGCGTGATGCCGCGCAGCGTGAGACCGGGTGACAGGAAGGCAGCCATGGGCGCGATTATCCGATCCACCGGCCGCTGGCGCCGGCAACGTGAGGGAACACCGCCATCGCGGGGGGCGATCGCCGCGCGATTGAACTGGATCAACGCCGGCGGCCGCGGCCTGCTGTGCAATGCGGCGTCATGCAAACCGATGCACGCCCCTTGGCCTTCAGCCTGTACTACTTCGCCAGCGACGAGGGCGGACCCGCCGCGGCCGCGCAGCGCAAGTTGTTGTTCGACAGCGCGCGCTTCGCCGATGCGCACGGCTTTGCCGCGCTGTGGGCGCCGGAGCGGCATTTCCATGCCTTCGGTGGCTTGTCGCCGAACCCGTCGGTGATGGCCGCAGCGCTGGCGGCCGTGACCGAGCGTGTGCGCATCCGCTCGGGCAGCGTCGTCGTGCCGTTGCACCACCCGGCGCGCATCGTCGAGGAGTGGTCGCTGGTCGATGTGCTGTCCAACGGCCGTGTCGATCTTGGCGTGGCGTCGGGCTGGTTCCCGAACGACTTCGTGCTCGCGCCGCCGGGCGCTTACGAGCGGCGCAGTGAGCTGGTCTTCGAGCGCGCCGCCGAGTTGCAGCGCCTGTGGCGCGGCGAGACCTTCGAGGCGGTCAACCCGCTCGGCGACACGGTGTCGCTGCGCACCATGCCGCGGCCGGTGCAAGGCGAGCTGCCGATCTGGATCACCGCGGCCGGCAACCCGCAGACCTTCGAGCGCGCCGGCGCGGCTGGCCACAACGTGCTGACGCACCTGCTCGGCCAATCGCTCGAAGCGCTCGACGGCAAGGTTGCCGCCTACCGCAGTGCCTGGCGTGCCGCTGGACACGCCGGGCGAGGGCAGGTCACGCTGATGCTGCACACCTTCGTCGGCGAGGACGAGGACGCTGTGCGCCGCACAGTCAAGGAGCCGATGCTGCGCTACCTCGGCAGCTCGGCGAATCTCGTCGGCAGCTACACCGCCTCGGTGCCGTTCTTCCAGCAGCGTTGTCCGGCAACGGCAGGACCGCTGTCCGCCGACGACGTGCGCGATGCGCTCGAGTTCTCCTTCGAGCGCTACGCCGCCGGCAGTTCGCTGATGGGCACGATGGACGCGTGTCTGGCTATGACCGACCGCCTGCGCGCGATGGGCATCGATGAAGTGGCCTGCCTGATCGACTTCGGCGTCGAGCCGGACACGGTGCTGGCGGCGCTGCCGCTGCTCGCCGAGCTGCGCGAGCTGGCGAACATCTGCGAAGCAGAAGCGGCCTGCGTCTGACGTGCGGCCGCGACCGACAAGGCGGCCCCGATCAGCGCGCGGGCAAGGCCGCGATGCGCTCGGCGAGCAGTTTCATGGCGGCCTGCGCCAGCACGCATGGCTGACCTGATGTTGATGGATGTACCGCCGGCGCCCATGCCACTGTCGAAGGCTGTCCAGCCCGGCAAAGCCAGCCTGCGCAACAGCGCTATCAGGCCTCTCATCCGCTACCTCTGCAATGAAGCCGCAGAACCTGGTGCCAGTGTGCGCTGCGGTTTGCCCGAGCTCAAGCCAGCCCGTGCCGCCTCGACAGCGCCACCAGCCGCTCGATCTCCCGATCTCTTACCCCGCGCTCGGCCAGGCTCTTTGCCGTTTCCAGCAGGTATTCGAGCGTGGTGCCGTAGCGCCCACGCGCGTGGCGCAGGATGTCGATCAGTTGCGCTTCGGGCAGGCGCCCGGTGTGCTGCGGGCTCTTGCGGCTGAGCGTGAAGGCCAGCGCGTTGACGACGCCCTTGGGCGTTCGGCAGGCGAGCCAGCGCGGGTCATAGACGCCAGTCGGCATTTCGCGCTGCCACAGCGCGTCGAGCGCATCGCCAGCCTGCGCGCGCGGCACGCGGTACACGGCGCCGTGGCACGAGCCGCCGGGCAGCAGCGCGAAGACGAGGCCCGGCCGCTCGGGCGTGCCGCGGTTGATGCGCGAGGCCATGCGCAGCGCGCGATGCCAGCCACGCACGAGGGCGCTGTGGTGTTCGTCGAATCCGAACTCAGGGTTCCAGAGCAGCGACGCATAACCGAACACCCACAAGTCGCGCTGGCCGCCCCACTCAATGCGCGTGCGGGCCAGCAGTGCCTGCGGGTCGCGCAGCGGCGGCACCGGCACCAGCGGCGGCGGTATGGGCGAAGCGGGCGGATGAAAGGCCATCGAGGCGCATGATCGCAAAAGTCGCACCGCTTGTTTTGACGATGTAACTCGATTACGGCAAAATCGCCGCACCGGTTACACCGCGGAGTTCAAGCCCCATGAAACCTGCCGTTCTCGACATCACGCAACGCATCCGCGAGCGCAGCGCGCCCACGCGGCGTGTATATCTGGCGCGCATCGACAAGCTCGCTGCGCGACCGCGCGGCAGCGACCGCATGGGCTGCGCCAACGTCGCGCATGCGTTTGCCGCGCTGCCGGCCAGTGACAAGTTCAAGGTCGTCGCCGAGCGCGCGCCGCACATCGGTGTCGTCACGGCGTACAACGACATGCTGTCGGCGCATCAGCCGTACGAGGCATTTCCCGAGATCATTCGCGACGAGGCGCGACGCCACGGCGCCACGGTGCAGGTGGCCGGTGGTGTGCCTGCGATGTGCGACGGCGTCACGCAGGGCCTGCCGGGCATGGAGCTGTCGCTGTTCTCGCGCGACAACATTGCCATGGGCACGGCGATCGCGCTGACGCACGATGTCTTCGACGCGGCGCTGCTGCTCGGCGTGTGCGACAAGATCGTGCCCGGCCTGTTGATCGGCGCGTTGCACTTCGGCCACCTGCCGATGGTCTTCGTGCCCGCGGGGCCGATGAGTACCGGCCTGTCGAACAACGACAAGTCCAAGGTGCGTGAGAAGTTCGCCACCGGCGAGGTCGGCCGCGAGGCGCTGCTCGAAGCCGAGAGCGCGGCCTACCACGGCGCCGGCACCTGCACCTTCTACGGCACCGCCAACAGCAACCAGATGCTGCTGGAGGCGATGGGGTTGCATGTGCCGGGCGCGGCTTTCGTGCACCCGCATGCGAATCTGCGTGAAGCGCTGACGCGCGAGGCGGTGCGCGCGGTGCTGGCAATCACTCAACGCAGCGAGAGGTTCACGCCGATCGGCAAGCTCGTCGACGAGCGTGTGATCGTCAACGCGATGGTGGCGCTGCTGGCCACCGGCGGCTCGACCAATCACCTGATCCACTGGGTGGCGGTGGCGCGCGCGGCCGGCATCGTCATCGACTGGACCGACTTTTCCGATCTGTCGGCGGCTACGCCGCTGCTGGCGCGCGTGTACCCCAACGGCAACGCCGACGTGAACCAGTTCCAAAGCGCTGGTGGGCCGGGCTTCGTGTTGCGCGAGTTGCTCGAAGAAGGTTGCATGCACAAGGACGTGATGACCGTCGCCGCGCGCGGCATCGCGGCGTATGCCGACGTGCCGGTGCAGGACGGCGAGCGCCTGGCCTGGCGCTCGCTGCCCAAAAACAGCGGCGACGAAACCATCATCCGCCCTGCCGTGCGGCCGTTCACTGCGAGCGGCGGCTTGAAGCTGCTGCAGGGCAACCTCGGCCGTGCCGTCATCAAGATCAGCGCCGTGCCCGAAGAGCGCTGGGTCGTCGAAGCACCGGCGCGCGTGTTCGATGGACAAGAAGCGCTGCACGCCGCGTTCAAAGCGGGCGAGTTGGATCGCGACGTGGTCTGCGTCGTGCGCTTCCAGGGCCCGCGTGCGAATGGCATGCCCGAGCTGCACAAGCTGACGCCGCCGCTGGCCGTGCTGCAGGGCAAGGGCTTCAAGGTCGCGCTGGTGACGGACGGCCGCATGAGCGGCGCCTCGGGCAAGGTGCCCGCGGCGATTCACGCGAGCCCCGAAGCGCTGGCCGGCGGGCCGCTGTCCAGGGTGATCGACGGCGACGTGATCCGCCTGGACGCCATTCAAGGCACGCTCGACGTGCTGGTATCCGACGACACCTTTGCGTCGCGCAGCGCGGCCCATATCAGCGATGCGCACGCCGAAGACAACGCCCACGGCCTCGGTCGCGAGTTGTTCGGCGGCATGAGAAAGAACGTGACCAGCGCCGAAGAGGGCGCGTGCACCTGGCTGTGAAAGACAAAGACCATGATCAAGAACACCCTCGACCTCACCACCTTCGGCCCCGTCATCCCCGTCATCGTGTTGGAGCATGTCGAACACGCCGTGCCGCTGGCGCGCGCGCTGGTGCAAGGTGGCGTGCGCGTGCTCGAAGTAACGCTGCGCACGAAGGCCGCGCTGGCCTGCATGGAAGCGATCGTGCGCGAGGTGCCGGATGCGATCGTCGGCGCCGGCACGCTGCGCACGGCCGACGATGTGCATGCGGCCAAAAAGGCCGGCTGCGTGTTCGGCGTCAGCCCCGGCTACACGAGCGAGATCGCGCAGACCTGCCGCGCGGTCGGCTTGCCGCTGCTGCCCGGCGTGGCGACGGCGAGTGAAGTCATGCAGGCCAACGCCGACGGCTTCTCGTTCCTGAAGTTCTTCCCGGCGACGGCAGCCGGCGGCATCCCGATGTTGAAGGCGCTGGCCGGGCCGTTTGCCGACGTCGCCTTCTGCCCCACCGGCGGCATCACGCCCGAGACGGCGCCGCAGTTCCTCGCGCTGCCCAATGTCAGGGTCTGCGGCGGCTCGTGGCTGACACCGGCCGACGCGGTGGCCGCCGGTGATTGGGCGCGCATCACGGCGTTGGCGCAGGCGGCGAGCCGGCTGCGCGTGTGATCTCGCGGCGCGACGCGTTGCACTGCAGCGTGCTGGCCGCCGCGCCGATGTTCTCGGCGCGCGCGCAAACCACAGGCGCCTGGCAAGAGCGTGCCGCAGCGGCGCCCGAACCACTCGCTCGGGTGCGCGCGGCAGAGAGCGACGGCTGGATCGCCGTCGGCCGCAGCGGCGAGCTGTGGTGGCTGCGCAGCGACGCCACGGCGAAGCACCTCGCGAGCGGCATCGATGCCGACACGCCGGTTGGCGCAGCGCACGGCCGCGTTGTCGCGCGGCGCGTCGACGGCCGGTTGTGGATCGGCGAAGGCAACGCGCAGGCCTCGTCGGCGCAAGCGGTGGCCGCACATGCTGCATGCACCGTCCTGCCCTTGGGCATCATCGCCGTGCAGGGCGAGGGCGCGAATGCGCGGCTGGTGCGCCTGCAGCCCGGCAGACGGCGGCGCGTGGACTGCCATCGCCACCAGCCGCGAACCCGTGCTGGCCGATGCGCAGCCGCTGCAGGTCGATCTCGACGGCGGCGGCGACGCCGGCCACATTGCCGTGCTTGCCGGCCCCGACGGCGCACGCTACCGGCACGGCGTTCTCGGCGATGCGGTCGAGGCCACACGTGTGCTCTACCTGGAGCGTCACGACCTGTCGCCGCTGCGCGAGTTGACCCTGCCCGCGCCGCATGTGTTCGAAGACAACCGCCTGCGCGTCTGGCGTGGCAGTGACGGCCGCAGCGCGCCAACGCTGGTGGTCGTGCGTTCCGGGCCGCAGGGCGCGCAGCTTGTGTTGATCGAGGCCGACCGCAGCAGCGCCTCCGCGCTGCGCATCGCGGCGCTCGGTCGGCCGATCGGCAGCGTCAACCGCTGGATGTCGCCGAGCACCGACGGCCGGCACCTCGTCTCGGTGCACACGCCGCACCTCTCGGGCGCTTTACACGCCGTGCGTCGCGACGGCGAACGACTGCTGTCGTCGCCGTTGGCCGACGGCGTCAGCAACCACGCCATCGGCGCGCGCGAACTCGACACTTCGGCCTGGCTCGGCAGCCGCTACGTCATCGCCGACCTGAACTCGCGGCGTCGCCTGCGTTGCATCGACGTCAACACGCAGCGCGAGCTCGCGCCGCTCGAACTGGCTGCGCCGCTGCGCTCGATCAGCGCCGACGCGCAGCGCCGCACGCTGGCCTGCGTTCTGGCGGACGGTTCGCTGCGCCTGATCGCCGCGGCGTGAGCGCTGCCGGTCAGCCTTGTGGCGCCTCGACGCCGACCATCCAGCCGATGCCGAAGCGGTCCTTGACCATGCCGAAGTAGGGCGACCAGAAGGTCTTGCCGGGCGGCATCATCACCGCGCCGCCGTCCGCCAACGCGGCGAACGTCTTGTCCACCTCGGCGTTGCTCGCGCAAGGGATCGACAGCGAGACGTTGCTCGATTTCTCGTCCTCGTTCGAGCCGTCGGACGCCATGATCACGCTGTCACCGATGCGCAGGCTGGCATGCATGACCTTGCTCTCGAAGCCGGGCGCGAGCATGCCTGGCGGCACCGGGTCCGGGCTCTCGTTGAAGTGCAGCAGCATCTCGACCTTGGCACCGAGCGCGCGCTCGTAGAACCGCACGGCTTCTTCGCAGCGCCCGCCGAAGAACAGGTACGGCTGAATGGGGGTGGAACTCATCGGATCGTCCTTTCGTGTGGTGGGGGATGTATCGACACGACGAACGAACACCGCCGCTGTCAACAGCAGCCGGGAAAAGAGTTTGTCAACGCACCGCCACCGGCGAGCCGGCCGATCCCGTGGCGCCGACGATCGGCATCGGGCTGTAGAGGTAGAGGAAGCGCCAGGCCTTGTCGGCCGCCAGCGCGTCGAGGTCCATGTTCTCCTGGTTGACGATGCCGTGGCGCGTCAGCAGGTGCGCGTGCACGCAGAACGCGCAGCCCGCGTCCTTGGCCGGCACGTTTTCCAGGCCCCAGGTGTCGGAGCCGACAACGCCGGCCTGCACCGTGTCGGAGAGCCACTTGGCCACCTCCATGCCGATGCCCGGTTCGCCGCCGTTGAATTTGGCGTTGTCCTTGATCCAGTGCACGCCCCAGCCGGTGCGAAAGAAGATGCCGTCGCCGGGCAGGAACCGGATATCGGCCAGGCCTTGTTTGGACAGCGCATCGCGCACGTCGGCCATCGTGATCTCGTAGCCGGCCTCGAGATTGGGCACGCCTTTCGCGCCGGCGACATCGATCAGAAAGCCGCGCGCCACGATCGGGTGCAGCTTCTCGACGCCGTTCTTCTTCAGCCCCGACGCACCTTCGATCTCCAACTGCGTGACGCCGTTGTAGTAGCGGATCTGGCTCTTGTCGGCCGCGCCATTGATGGCGATGCCGATGTGGCCCATGCCGTCGAACTGCGTGCCGATCTGGCCGATCTCGGCGGCGACGAACTCGTCGTTGTAGACCAGGCCGTTGGCGCCGAACGGGCCGCCCGTGGGGCCGCCCGGGATGCGCAGCACGAACTTGCGCTCGCCGAAGGTCGGCATCGCGGCGCTGTAGGCGCGGCCGAGCCGGTAGGTCTTGCCGGTCTTGGCTTCGGCCAGCGCGCGCTGCACGACCTCGGGCTTGGTGAACCAGTTGGTCGAGCCGGCCTCGTCGGCCGCGCCCCAAAGTTTGTTCGGCCACCAGCGCTCGCCCATCGGCGTGTCCATCGTGTCGCCTGTCACCCACGGTTTGCCTTTGCAGGCTTTCCAGTCCTTGTCGGTGCAGGCTTGGGCGCTGCCGGCGAAGGTGAATGCCGCGATGGCAGCGAGGGTGAAGTTTCGGGCGAGCGTCATGCGAGTCTCCGGTTGTTATTGAGATTGAGATCGAGTTCAAGGGCCACCGTGGCACAACTTGCGGCCGAGGCCGAGGTCATGACAGTGGCTGCCGGCGGCGTGATCGCCGGCCGTGTCGTCGCGCAGCGCGAGCAGCGCTCGCCGCGCCAGCGGGTGATCGAGCTCGGCCGCGCGCGTGAGCCACGCGCCGGCGGCCACCGGGTCGCGGGCGATCTTGTCGCTGTAGAGGTAGCACAGGCCGCTGGCGTAGTAGCTGTCGGCCGCGCCGTCGGCACTGCGCGGCGTGCGCGCGGCCTGCGCGATCAACTCGGCGCATTGATCGGTGGCCAGCGCAGCGCGGTCCTTGTGCTGCATCCAGCCGCCGATGTCGGCGCCCTGCACAGCACTTGCAAAACCGAGGCAGACGAGGAGGAGGGCGCGCCGCAGCAACATGGCGCGCGAGACTACGCCGGCGTCTGCGGCTTGGCAAGGCGCACGAGAGACGCCATCTCGCCGGCCTCGGCGGCAGCCAGCCCCTGTGCCGTGCCTTCGCGGTCGGCGGCGCTGCGGTTCTGACTGATCTTCCACTTGCCGGCGAGCGACGTGAGAGGGATCTCGATGCCGACGATGGCGCGCAGCATCTGCTGCACGTAGTCGTCGGGCGCGTCGCTGACGTGCCACGGCGTGGCCTGCGTGGCTTCGTGGTGGTTGGTCAGCCGCTGCACCAATGCGTGCAGCCAGGGTGCGTCATCGACGGCACGCAAGACGCCGCGCGCCTGCACCATCGTGTAGTTCCATGTCGGCACGACCTTGCCGTGCTCCTTCTTGCTCGCATACCAGCCCGGCGAGATGTAGGCCTCGGGGCCGGTGAAGACGGCGAGTGCCGTCGTCCCGGCGCGCTGCCACAGCGGATTGGCGCGCGCGACGTGGCCGCGCAAGGTGCCGTGCTCGCCTTCATCAGGATGAAACTCCAGCGGGATGAGATCAGCGCTCGGTCCGTCGGGCGTGCTCGTGATCACCGTCGCCAGCGGGCGCACGCGCATCAGCGCGATCAGCTGTTCGCGGTCGTGTTGCGCGAAGTGGTTCGGCAGGTACATCGCTACCAGGCGCCGACGTTGGGCATCGACGTCCACGGCTCGGCCGGCGCCTTCGCCGCACCGGCCTGCAGCAGCTCGACCGAGATGTTGTCGGGCGAACGCACGAAGGCCATGCGGCCGTCGCGCGGCGGGCGGTTGATGGTCACGCCGTGCTCCATCAGGCGTTGGCAGGTGGCATAGATGTCGTCCACCGCATAGGCCACATGGCCGAAGTTGCGGCCGCCGCCGTACTGCTCGGCTTGGCCGCCGGCGTCGGGCCAGTTGTAGGTGAGCTCGATCTGCGCCGTGTTGTCGCCCGGTGCGCAGAGAAAGACGAGCGTGTAGCGGCCGCCTTCGTTGTCGCGCCGCGAGAGCATCTCCATGCCGAGTGCGTCGCGGTAGAACTTCAACGAGGCTTCGATGTCGGTCACGCGGACCATGGTGTGCAGGTATTTCATCGCGCAAGCATACGGTCACTGCCAGAGAATTGCGACGCCGATGACGGCGAAAACCACGGCGGCGAAGCGGTGCACCCATTGCACAGGCACGAGTTTGATCACGCGCTCGCCGAGCAGCACCGCCGGCACGTTGGCGATCATCATGCCGAGCGTCGTGCCGGCGGTGACGGCGACGAGGTCATTGAAGCGCGCTGCCAGCATGACGGTCGCGATCTGCGTCTTGTCGCCCATCTCGGCGAGGAAGAAGGCGACGGTGGTGATCCAGAACACGCTGCTGCTGCTGGCATCCTTGCCCCCGAGATCGTCGTCGGCCTTGTCGGGCACCAGCATCCACGCCGCCACGGCGATGAACGACAGGCCCAGGCCCCAGCGCATCCACTGCGGGTCGATCAGCCGCGTCAGCCACGCGCCGAGTGCGGCGGCGGCGGCGTGGTTGGCCAGCGTGGCGACGAAGATGCCGGCGATGATCGGCCGCGGCGCGCGATACCGCGCGGCCAGGATCAGCGCCAGCAGTTGCGTCTTGTCGCCGATCTCGCCGAGGGCGACGATGCCGGTGCTGACCGCAAAGGCTTCGAGGGTCATTCGAGACGAAGTTGGCGGTGGGAGTTGGCGCTGCGTCTGCGGCGGCCAGACCGCAACCATGAGCGCGCTTCTACAGTGGTTGATCTTTCTACTGCCGATCCGCCATGACGCCCAACCCATACTCGCCGCCGCAAGCCGAAGTCGCTCTGCAAAAGGCCCAGGCAGTAGTGCCCGCCGGCATCGCGAAGAAGATCAAGAGCGCCTGGGTGGCGGCGCTGATCTCCTGCGCGGTGACCTCCGTCTTTGCACTCGTGGCCGTCAACAGCGGCAAACCCTTCGGCGTCATCGACGGCTCGGCATTTTTCGACGTGGCGCTGATCCTCGGCTTGGCGTTCGGCATCTACAAGCGCAGCCGCACCTGCGCCGTTGTGATGCTCGTCTACTTCGTCATCTCGAAGATCATCATCGTTGCCGAGACCGGCAAAGCGAGCGGCATCGTGCTGGCGCTCGTGTTTATGTACTACTACGGGCAAGGCGTCGTTGGCACGTTCGCGTACCACCGGCACGTCAGGTCGCAGCAGCAGCCGTAGAGGCGGACCGCGCCTCGCGGTCGAGCCAGACACCGAGGCCCTGCGCATCGAGCTCGAGGTCGATCGCCAGCAGCTCGAGCGACGCCGGCGTGGTGGCGACACCGTGTTCGCCGAGGCAGGCTGCAAAGAGCGCCGTCAGTTCCGCCTTCAACCGCGCGTGGCGCTGCGGCGCGTCTGCGCAGCGGCGGCCAACCGCCACCATCCGGTCGAGCACCGACAACAGCAAGCCGCCCAGCGCCGGCACGCCCTCGACGCGGCCGTAGTGCGTGAGGTACATGCAAGCCGGTTGCAACGCCAGCAGGCGCTGCACTGACACGCGCAGGGCCTCGGGGTCGAACTGCACCGGCGTGGCCGCGGGCGCGATCCACGCGCCGCGGCCGGCGACGTCGAACTCGCGGTACGAAATGCCGAAGGTGTCGCCGCTGAACCAGCCGCGCGATCGCTCGTCCCAGATGCAGTGGTGGTGCCGGGCGTGGCCGGGCGTGTCGATGAAGTGCAGGCGGCGCGAGCCGAGCATCAGCTCCATGCCGTCGCGTGTGACGCGCACCCGCTCGGCGGGCACGGGCACGACGCTGCCGTAGCTGCGCTGCATTTCTTGCGCGCCGTAGATCGCCAGCGCGCCCTGATAGAGCGCCGACGGATCGACCATGTGGCGCTGGCCCTGCGGATGGACCCACATCGTCGCCGCGGGCAGTGCCTGCATCAGCGCGCCGGCGCCACCGGCATGGTCGAGATGCACATGCGTCGGGATGACGAAGTCGACAGCGTCGTGAGGCACGCCGAGCGCGTCGAGCGCGGCCAGGTGGCGCGGCAGCGCGTGGTTGGTGCCGGCGTCGATGAAGGCGGCGCGGCCCTCGTCGCTGAGCACGAGGTAGGCGGCGTCGAAGCGCGGGCGGTTGAAGCCGGTGTCGAGTGCGAAGACGTTATGGCCGAGGTCTTCGACGAATTCAGGCAGCATCGAGTCGCTTCTACGGACTGCCTCTCACAGCGGCCGCCGCACGACCGGCGTGACCTTGGCCACGACGACGGGCGCGCAGTGAACACTCGCCGGGCAGCCAACGTCTGCCGGTAGACGTTGTGCCCGGCGCGTTACCTGCCGGCCGCGCGTCGCGGCGTTGGTGGCCACCAGCTTGACTGGTGACGCCGTGCGGGCGGCTTTGGGCGCCGCGTGCTTGGGCAATGTCGTGTGCCCTTGCGGCGCGGCGTCGGGCGTCACAACGTTGTCGGCGACGGCAGCAGTGGCAGTTGCCGTCCCGTCGATCGTGCGCACGGCTTCCTGCAACGGCAACTCGAGCACGACCCGCGTCACCGCGGCATCGGCCAGACGCCGCGTCTCATACGACCAGGCCGGCTCGGCGACCTGCTGCGCCGGCGCGGCAAGCTCCTGCACGACAGCAGCCGCCGGGCGGCTCGTTTGCAACTGAGGCAGAGTGATCGCCAGCGGAATCAGCAAAGCAAGAACTCGCCCGCCCATGACCTTCTCCTTGCGCAGCAAATGCTCTGCGAAGCAAAACCCAGCTACAGCGAACAGCTTACTGCGAAAACAGCGACCCCAGGTCAGACGGGGGGCAATCTCGGCGCATGTGCCATCCGGAACAACACGCAGTTGCAAAAGAACGGGCTGTGTCATCGTTGCGCCGTCAGGCGGCGGCTTGTAGTTACTCGGATATCACCCGGGGCAGGTTGTCGCGATCTACATTGTTCTCGTCGGCGATGACCGGCCTCGACTCGATCACAGGAGACAAGCCATGAAGGTGATTCCGATAGCCAACGGTGGGCCCGCGTTCGCGTCGTCGTGCAACGACGAGTCGGGCGAAGTGCCCAAGCTCGATCTGCCGCTGACGCGGCGCCACCTGCTCGGCGGCAGCGGCGTGTTGATCGGCACGCTGGCGGCCGGCAGCACGCTGGCGCTGCTGGCGCCTTCGACGGTGTGGGCCGTCGAGCTGAAGACCCTGTCGAAAACGGAAGGCGCGACGCTGCTGCAGATGGGGCGCGTGCTCTACCCGCACCAGAAGCTGCCCGACGCGGTCTATGCGCTGCTGGCCAAGGACCTCGATGCCGATGCGGCCAAGAGCGCTGACAGCGCCAAGCTGCTGAAGGACGGCATCGCCTCGCTCGACAAGGCCGCGGGCGGCAACTTCATCAAGGCCAAGCCGGCGCAACGTGCCGCCGCCGTGAAGTCGCTCGAAGGCCAGCCGTTTTTCGCCGCGGTGCGCGGCAAGTGCATCACCTCGCTCTATGACAACGACATGGCCTACAAGGTCTTCGGCTACCCCGGCTCGGCGTGGGAGAAGGGCGGCTACATCACGCGCGGCTTTCAGGATCTGAAGTGGCTGCCGGCGCCGTCGGCACAAGCCAGCCCCAAACCCTACATGGGCTAAGGAGACAACAGCATGGCCAAGTTCGACAACAACGACGACGCAGTGGTGGTGGTGATCGGCTCGGGCGCCGGCGGCGGCACGCTGGCCAACGAGCTCTGCCAGAAGGGCATCAAGGTGGTCTGCCTGGAGGCCGGCGCGATGCAATCGAATGCGACCTTCATCAACGACGAGTGGAAGTCGTTCGTGCAACTGGCGTGGCTCGACAAGCGCACCACGTCGGGCAACTGGCGCATCGCGAAGGACTTCGCCGGCCTGCCGGCATGGATCTGCAAGACCGTCGGCGGCACGACGACGCACTGGGCCGGCGCGTCGCTGCGCCTGGAAGAGCATGAGTTCAAGGCACGCACGACGTATGGCGCGATCGATGGTGCCAACCTGCTCGACTGGCCGCTGACGCTGAAGGAGCTGGAGCCGTTTTACGCCAAGGCCGAAGACAAGATGGGCGTGACGCGCACCAACGGCATCCCCGGCCTGCCGGGCAACAACAACTTCAAGGTGCTGTACGCCGGTGCGCAGAAGCTCGGCTACAAGGACTGCCACACCGGCAACATGGCCATCAACAGCGTGCCGCGGCACGACCGCGGGCGCTGCATGCAACTCGGTTTTTGCTTCCAGGGCTGCAAGAGCGGCGCCAAGTGGAGCACGCTCTACACCGAGATTCCGAAGGCCGAGGCCAGCGGCAACTTCGAGCTGCGCCCGCAGTCGCATGTGACCAAGATCGAGCACAACGATGCCGGCAAGGTCACCGGCGTGACCTACATGGACAAAGACGGCAAGGAGCAGCGGCAGAAGGCGCGCGCGGTGTGCGTGGCCGGCAACGCGATCGAGACGCCGCGCCTGCTGCTGCTGTCGGCGTCGTCGAAGTACCCTGATGGCCTGGCCAATTCATCGGGCCAGGTTGGCCGCAACTACATGCGCCACATGACGGGCTCGGTGTACGCGGCGTTCAAGCAGCCGGTGAACATGTACCGCGGCACGACCATGGCCGGCATCATCCGCGACGAAGCGCGCCACGACACCAGGCGCGGTTTTGCCGGCGGCTACGAGATGGAAACGCTGGCCCTGGGCGTGCCCTTCATGGCGGCGTTTCTCGACCCCGGCGCGTGGGGCCCCGAGTTCGCGTGGTGGATGGACCATTACCAGAACCTCGCCGGCATGTGGCTCGTCGGCGAGGACATGCCGCGCGAGAACAACCGCGTCACGCTCAACAAGGAGGCGAAGGACCAGTACGGCCTGCCGGCGCCCAACGTGCACTTCGACGACCACCCGAACGACATCGCGATGCGCAACCATGCGTTCGCGCAGGGCGAGAAGGTCTATCAGGCCGCGGGTGCGATCAAAACTTTCCGCACGCCGCCGTACCCGTCAACGCACAACCTCGGCACCTGCCGCATGAGCGCGCAAGCCAAGGACGGCGTGGTCAACAAATGGGGGCAGTCGCACGACATCAGCAATCTGTTCGTCAGCGACGGCAGCCAGTTCACGACCGGCGGCGCAGAGAACCCGACGCTGACCATCGTCACGCTGGCGATCCGGCAAGCCGACTACATCGCGCAGCAGATGCAGTCACGAGCGATCTGAGGGAGATTCATGATGTGCGAATTCTTCGTCAAAGCCGATCCGATCCTCTACGAATCGCGCACGCGCACCGTGCGCATCCACGGCGTGCTGACCAGCATCCGTCTGGAGAACCTGGTCTGGGACACGCTCAGTGAAATGGCCGGCGACGAAGGCTGCACGACCAACTCGCTGATCGCGCAGTTTCACGACGAGATCCTCAATCACCGCGGCGACGTCGCCAACTTCTCTTCGTTCCTGCGCGTGACCTGCCTGAGGTACCTGCGCCGAAAGTGTGATCGCGCTTTGGGCATCGAGACCAGCGACACCGCGTCGCTGGTGGCCAAGGCGCCGGTCGTTGCTCTGAAGGCAGCGCGCCACTGATGGCCAAGCTCATCCACACGATGATCCGGGTGATGGACCTGGACAAGTCGCTCGCCTTCTACCGCGACGTGCTCGACCTGACGCCGTCGCACACGCTCGACTTCCCCGACTTCGCGCTGGTCTATCTGCGCAACGAAGAAGACGACGCCGAGATCGAGCTGACGTACAACAAGGGCCGCACGGAGGCCTATACGCACGGCACCGGCTACGGCCATGTGGCGGTGGTGGTGGAAGACCTCGACAGCAAACACGCGGCGGTGACGGCCGCCGGGTATGCGCCGCTGCCGATCAAGGAGTTCAAGCGCGGCGACGAGTTGCTGGCGCGCTTCTTCTTCATTCAAGACCCCGATGGCTACAAGATCGAAGTCTTGCAGCGCCACGGCCACTATCGCTAACGCTTGCGGATTTCGGTGCCGGTAAAAGCGAGCCGCGTCTTCGGGAAGTCGATCGACGGCCCGAGCTCATAGACGTTGCGGTAGCCGTAGGCATGCAGCGAAACGAAGGTCGAGACGTTCAGCGCCGAGCCGCCGTTTTTCATCTCCAGCGATTCCGGCGCGCCGATGAAGTTGTTGTTGCAGTAGATCAGCACGCGTGTGGCCTTGCTCGGGATCACGCGCGCCAGCGTGGCGTCGGTGAATTCGGGGAAGGGCAGGTTGACCGCGCCCATGACGTGGCGCCGCGTGTACATGCGCTCGCTGCGTGCGTCGAGCACCACGGTGCCGGGCTCGCGCGCCATGCGCATGAACTGCTCCTCGGAGACCAGCCGCGATTCGCGCAGCGGCGCCACGGCGGCGACGTTGGCGGCGAAGGCGCTGTAGTCGATCAGCCGGTTGGCAGGCGCAGCGGTCTGCGCGTGCGAAGCGCCCACCGATGAGACCAATATCAGCAATGCGGCAAGGCGGTGTCCAGGCACGGTGAATCTCCAGGTCGGCGGTCCTGGCTCAACGTCGTGCCGGCACGACCGTTGACCCTAGAAACGGCAGTTGACCGCTTGGCTTCGCATGCAAGTTCGCGCTGCCGCTGCCGATTGCGCCCACGACCGCTTTCACCGCCCGGGTGAGAGCGCTACGCACCCGAGCGAGCCACGCTGGACCACGCTGGCGGCGTTGCGAATCCTCGCGATGCCGCCGGGCATCGCTGCGGTTCGCGCCTTGCCAGCGCGGCCCATCGCAGCCCGCTCGGGCGCGTTCAACTGCCGTTTCTAGGTTGACGCGGCCCGTGCCAGCGCGGCGCGCTGCAACTACCGGCTCACCTTGACCAAGGCCTGGCAGGTGCCGACGTTGCCCGCCGCATCCCTGGCCTCGTAGGTGATGGTGTAGGTGCGCCCGGCGCTGCTGAAACGCTCGCTGCGCAACTGTCCGCTGACGTCGGCGCCGCCGACAACCCAGCCCTGGATGTCCAGCGGCACGTCGCTGCGACCCAGGCCGCTGTCGGCTTCGCTGCTGGTGACGGAGCGAAGCACGAAGGTGACCCCCGGCTTGTCGTCCGTGGCGGCGACGCTGGTCGTGATCCTGACCAGCTTGTGATTCGCCGGCGTGAGGTTGTTCGGCGTTGCGCTGGCGGAGCATGTGGGGGCGGCGTTATCCACTTGCACTTCGATCGCGCCGCGGTCCACCGTGCCGCCGCTGGGGCTGACGCGTGCGAACCCGGTTCCGCGCTGATCGGTGGCGAGGCCGGCGGCGATGACGAACTGATTGACGCCCAGGTCGATCGCCGGGCTGCCGGTCAGCGGCGCCATCGTCCGCGTCGGGCCGCCGTTGTTCTGCAGTGGGCCGAGTTGTGCCGGTGTGTTGGCCAGGCTGGTGGCAGCGGTGAAGGCACAACTCGCGTCGTCGCTGAGGTTGCCGCCGCCATCGACGATGCCCGTCGCGCCACAGTTGCCGTTGCCGCTCTTCTCGAAGACGCTGTTGCGCAGCACGAAAGTTCCGCCGAAGAGCGCACCGTTCTGTCCCGCCGTGTTGGCGGCATTGGAGGTGTTGCCGGAGAAGGTGCTGTGGGTCACGGCGAGCTGCGCCGCCGGAATGCCGAAGTCTCGGCGGCCGAGAAAGTAGATGGCGCCCCCAACGGCCACTGCCGAATTGCCTTGGAACGTGCTGTTGACGATCTTGCTGCCGTCGCTGCCGACTCGAATGGCACCGCCCGCGCCCGTGCCCGAATTGCCGGTGAAGGTGCTGCCGCTGACCGCCAACAGGCCTTCGGCAAAGCCGAGCACGGCGCCGACCGAACCGGCGTTGTTCTCGAATGTGCTGTCGCTGATGCGCATGGCACCCGTCGAGAAGCTGTGGATGCCGCCGGCCGTGGGGTCGCCATTTGTCGATTGGCCCGTAGTTGCCGGTGAAGCTGCTGTTGTCCACCGTCAGCGAGGCGTCGAAACGCAGCAGCACGGCGCCAGCGCGCCCACGGACCGGTGGTCGAGTTGCCGGCAAATGTGCAGCGGCTGATGTTCAGCGCGCCGCCGCCGATCGCAGGAGCCGTGGTGGGCGCCAGTACCGTCACCCCTCCCGCTGTAAACGCCGAGGTCGAGCGCCCGTTGGCGATGGTCAGCGATTTCAGGCTGAGCGCCGTCGATGAGTCGAGCTGCAGCACGGGTACGGCAGCGCCGCCGCTGAGCGTCACTGCACGGCCGGTGCCGTCGATCGTCAGCGCGTCGGTGATCGTGGGCAGCACCGAAGCGAGGACGATGGTGCCGCTGAAGGCGAAGCCGATGGTGTCGGCGCCGACCCCGGCGTTGGCGGCATTGATGGCCTGGCGCAGGGTGCAGGTGCTGCCGCATGCGGCGCCATCGGTATCGGCGCTGCTCGTGACAGTGAACGTCGCCGCTTGCACGGCCCCGAAGCCGAGCCAGAGCGCCAGCGTGGCGCAAACCGTTGTGAGTGTTTTCATTTTTCTCCAGAGCAGTTGGGAACCGAGGTGATACACGCCTGCCACAAATTAATCGCCCAACATGAACGCAGCGTTAAGACGCCGTGCGATCGAG
Source organism: uncultured beta proteobacterium (assembly GCA_963732625.1). GTDB lineage: Bacteria > Pseudomonadota > Gammaproteobacteria > Burkholderiales > Burkholderiaceae_C > CADEEN01. The sequence continues at coordinate 64,130 of CAVTAM010000007.1, forward strand.
CGCCGTGGCGCGCGCGTTTGCCGCTGCTATCGCTTGGCAGAAAAAAGGGCGTTCAGCTCCTGGCCCGGCGCCGCGTCGGCCAGTCCGTCGAAGCGGCCCTGCGCCAACGCGCGTGACGCGCGCAGGAAGCCGGCCCACGCGGTGCGTGCCAGCGCACCGCCGACGCTGATGCGGCGCACGCCGAGCGCAGCGATGTCGTCGAAGGACAGGGCACCCGGCGCGCTGACGAGCAGGTTGAACGGCTTGGGCGCCACCGCCTGCACGACAGCCGCGATCTGCTCGCGCGTTTTCAGCCCCGGCGCGTAGAGGCAGTCGGCGCCGGCATCGGCATAAGACTTCAGGCGCGCGATCGAAGTAGCCCGACGCGTGCAGATCGCGCAAGACGCGGCGTTTGTCGGCGGCGGACATGACAGGGTGTGTTGACATTCAGATCGCCCCGCGCCGGGGTGGCCAAGGGTGCAAGGCAAGGCGCGACTCGCCGCCTGGGGTGGGGCCCCAGGCAAGAGGCGCAACGCGGCCTTGCGCCCTTGGGTACCCCGGCCCTTCGGGTGAGGCCCCAGAACAGCCCCACTCGGCGTTGCAACTCCTCGCCGGGTGTCCAACCCGGCTGCGGGTTGCGCCTGGATTGGGGCTGTTCTGGGGCCTCACGCGGGGCGATCTGAGTGTCAACACACCCTGGCCGCTACTGCATGACGACGGTGTACAGCCGCGCCACTTCCGCGGTGCCGTCGCTGCCGCCCACTTGCCGCAGCGCTTGCAGGCCTTTGGCCTTGGTCTTCGGCGCAGCCGCCATCGACAGCGCCAGGCGCAGCTTGGCGTCGTCCGGGCGCTTCAGGCTGCCCTTGGCGATGCCTTTTTCAATCAGCTCGACGGCCTTGTCGTGCTGCCCCATCGAGGCGTATACGGTGCCCATCTTGACCAGCTCGTTGCCTTCCTTCTGCGCGTTGGCCTCGGTCAGATTCTTCGCCAGGCCGGCTTCGCTTTCGCCCTGGGATTTGATCACCAGATCCTTCAGCCGCTGGTGGCGCGGCGCCTGGTCGCCCGTGCCGAGCACGCCAGCGGCGTAACCCTTGTCGACGATCGACCTGGCCTCGACCGGAAAGCCGGCTTGCAGCGCGAGCTGCGCCAGCTCCATGTACTCGTCGGCCTTGGTCATCAGGCCGTTGGCGAGCTTCAGGCGCTGCACGTCCAGGCCCAGACGGTCGGAGAAGCCGGGCTTGCGCTGAATGCTCGCTAGGTGCGCGCTCCAGTAGTCCTTCTTCGGGTAGTACAGCACCAGCTTCTCGAGCGTGGCGAGTAGACGCCCGTGTTGTTGGTCCGCCGCGCCGCATCGGCCAGACGCAGCAGATCGTCTTCGCCCGGGCGGCGGCCGTCTTTCTCGGCGGCCGCCACGGCGGCCTGCGAGTCGCGCATGCACCGTGGTGTAGTCGCCGCTCTGCGATTGCACGAAGGCGATCAGCTGGTTCAGCGACGCGCTGTTGCCGCCGGCCGCCTTGGCCTTGCCGGTCCACTCGCTGGTCTTCGGCCAGTTCTTCTGCTGCGAGTAGGCAAACGCGATCTGCTCGGCCATCTGCGCCTTCTCGGACGCGCCGCCGCGCTCGTAGACCGACTCGAAGGCGGCGATCGTCGTTGCCGCGTCGCCCGCGCGCTGCGCAGCGGCGCCTTTCATGCGGTCGATCACCAGTTGCTCGCCCGCCGTCTTGCCGCCCACGGCGTCGGCCTCGCGTGCCTTGGCCAGTGCTTCCTTGGCCTTGCCGGCTTTCAACAACTCGCTCGCGGCTTGCAGCGGCTTGGCCACCTCGGGGCGGATGCCCTGGGCCTGTGCGGTGGTGAACACGCCGGCGGCGAGCAGGGTGGCGGTGAGGACGCGAAGCAGCTTCATGTTCATCGACTCTTGGAAAAAGTGAAACGGGGATCGTTCCGGTGAAGGTAACGATCCCCGTGGGTGTTGCGCGGACAGAACCGGACCGTCTTCAGTTCAGGAACTGCTCGTTACCCACCATGCCGATCTTGCTCACGCCCTGGCGCTGCGCGCTGGCCATGATGGCCGCGACATGCTTGTAGGTGACGAGCTTGTTCGGCCGCAGGTGCACCTCCGGCTGGTCGGCTACGGCCAGGCGGCCCCACTCGGCGAGTTGAGCGTCGAGTTCCGACTTGCTCATCAGTACGCCATTGAGGCCGATCGTGCCGTCGAAGTCGACGTCGATGCGCTTGATGTCGGGCTCCTTCTGCGGCTGCACGTTGCTCGGCGTCGGCATGTTGAGCTTGACGGCGTGCGTCTGGATCGGGATGGTGATGATGAACAGGATCAGCAGCACCAGCATGACGTCGATCATCGGCGTCATGTTGACTTCGACCATCGGTTCGTCGTCGCCGCCGCTGGTGCCTACTTGCATTGCCATGTTGTCTACCTTGTGACGCCGCCGGCGGGCGGCTCGGTGATGAAGCCGACCTTCAGGATGCCGGCGCGCTGGCAGGCCACGATGACGCGGCCGATCGATTCGTAGCGCACTTCCAGGTCGCCGCGGATGTGCACCTCGGGCTGCGGATCCTTGACGGCGACGGTCTTCAGGCGCGCCACCAGCGCTTCGGTGTCGGACAGCCGCTCCATGCCCCAGTGCACGTCGCCGTCGCGGTTGACCTGGATGACGATGTTCTCGGGCTTGGTCTGTGTCGGCAGGTTGCGCTCCTTGGGCAACTCCATCTTGATCGACTGCGTCACCACCGGCACCGTGATGAGGAAGATGATCAACAGCACCAGCATCACGTCGACCAGCGGCGTGGTGTTGATGGTGGAGTTCATCTGCTCTTCGCCGTCTTCGTCGGCGGTGCCTACGTTCATGCCCATGGCAAATTCCTTGCGTGAAGTCGTGTCAGCGACCTATCGCTTGCCGGCCAGAAGGACGTTCTGCAGATCCGCAGAGAACGAGCGCACACGCTCCATCGCGCCCTTGTTGCGGCGGATCAGCCAGTTGTAGCCCATGACCGCCGGCACCGCGACCGCCAGGCCGATGGCCGTCATGATCAGCGCTTCGCCGACCGGGCCGGCCACCTTGTCGATCGAAGCCTGGCCGGAGATGCCGATGGCGGTGAGCGCGTGGTAGATGCCCCAGACGGTGCCGAAGAGGCCGACGAAAGGCGCGGTGGAGCCGACGGTGGCAAGGAAGGCCAGCCCATCCTGCAGGCGGTTCTGGATGTTCTCGGTGGCGCGGCCGATGCTCATGCCGATCCAGGTGTGCTTGTCGATGGTGTCGGTCATGCCGCCGGAGTGGTGCTCGCTGGCCTTCATGCCGGTTTCGGCGATGAAGCGAAAGGCGCTGCCTTCGTCGAGCGAGTCGGCGCCCTTCCTGATCGAGCCGGCGTTCCAGAAGCTTTCGCCCGCAGCCTTCGCGCTGCGCATCAGCTTGCTCTGCTCGAACAGCTTGGTGAAGATGATGTACCAGCTGCCCATCGACATGATCACCATGATGAAGAAGGTGGTCTTGGTGACCATGTCGCCGTCGCGCCACATCGCTTCCAGGCCGTACGGGTTGTTGACGGTCTCCTTGGCCACCGCCGGGGCTGCTGCCGGTGCGGCGGGCGTTGCAGCAGCCGGCTGCCGGACGCCGCTTGCGCCAGGGCGGCCGTCGGCAGACTCGCGGCGATGGTGGCCACGGCAATCAGCGCCGCAATGACAGGCGCGCGAACGAGTTGGATCAAGTACATGGTTCCTCCGGGAAACGAATGCGCGCTTCGAACTGCAGCCGCGCGACAGCGTGAATCAAGCGTGGGTTAAAGGGATGGCGATCAATTGGTCAGCTTCCAGACGTACTCGACGCTGAAGGACCCGCCGACAGCGCGGCCTTCGGCGTCGCGTCCGGCGCGGAACGTTTTGCAGGCGCTGAGGGCTTGCACAGCGGCTTGGTCGAGCTGTCTGTGCTCGCGTGACGAACCAGACGCCTTGAGGATTTCAGCGCTGGCGAGCTTGCCGCTCGCGTCAACAGTGAACTTGATCGTGGTGCTGACGCCTGTGATTTCGGCCCGTGTAGCCGCGGGCGTGTATTCGGGCTTGCATCCTTCCACGTTGCCGATCGCGGGTTGCGCGGCCAGGGGTGCCGCAGGCGCCGGCGGCGCAACAGGCGCCGGTGCCGGCGCCGGCGCAATCGTCACCGGCGCCGGGGGCGGCGGTGTCGTCGTCTGCACCGTGATCGCCGGCGCCGGTGTCGGCGGCGGCGCCACCACCACCTCGGGCGGCGGCACGAAACTCGGCGGCGGCGGGGCCAGCTTGGGCGGCGGCGGCGGCAGGTTTTCCGGCGGCGGCGGCGGCGGCCGAACCTCTTCGATGATCTTGGTTTCGATCGGGTTCTTGATCACCTCGACCACCTTGCGCGCCAGGCCGCTGACCAGCGCCCAACCAAGGAGGAGATGCATCAGGATCACGATCCCGATACCGACAACATGCTTGCCGGGTTTGCGCTGTTGATCAGCGTAGCTGTACGTCGTCGCCAAAACCGATTCCTCCAGACACCCCGGGGTGCGGGCGCTGCTTGCTTGCTCTCGAATCCATCGCTCTTTGCGAACGCTTTTTGCACGCCGCCTCGTGGGCAGCGGCGGTGCAGCACACCGCGAAGGGCGCGACTATATCGCCAAAGACTTGGCGCCCCGCTCGGGGCATCACCCTAGGGTTTGGCCTGCGCGCGGCCCCAGGTTACCGACGGTTTACCGGCGACCATCGCAGCTTGCCCATGAAGCGCTTCGAGGCCCGATGCAACTGCCCGTCATGCCCGTCCTGCCCGTGATGCGCTATCGCGACGAGTGGCGCCAACCCGGCGCGCTGCGCGCCGACGTGCTGGCCGGCCTCACCGGCGCCGTGGTGGTGTTGCCGCAAGGCGTGGCCTTTGCCACGCTGGCCGGCCTGCCGCCGCAGTACGGTTTGTATGCCGCCATGCTGCCGTGCATCGTTGCCGCGCTGTTCGGCGCCAGCCGCCTGATGGTGACCGGCCCGGCGAATGCGATCTCGCTGACGACGGTGGCACTCGTCGCGCCGCTGGCCGCCGTCGGCTCGCCCGACTACGTGAAGCTGGTCTTGACCTTGGCGTTTCTGGTCGGCGTGATGCAGTTGCTGCTCGGCCTGGCGCGTGTCGGCGCGCTGGTGGACAAGGTGCCGCATGCGGTGGTCGTCGGTTTCACCGCGGGTGCGGCGGTGCTGATCGTCGCCAGCCAGCTCGGCAGCGCGCTCGGCCTGGTCTTGCCCCGCGGCCAATCGGTGCTGACCAACGTGCAGGCGGTGTTCACGCGCTGGCATGAGATCAACCCGGCGGCGCTGATCGTCTCTGCGCTGACGGTGCTGGCGGCCCTTGCCGCGCGGCCGCTCGCGCGCTGGGTCCCGGCGATGCTGGTGGCGATCGTCGTCGGCTCGGTGGCGGCGTGGTTGCTCGCGCGCGTGATGCCGCAATGGCCGGCACTCGCGGTGGTGCCGCCGCTGCCCGGCGCGTTGCCCGAGCTGTCGTGGCCCGACCTGCGCATCGACACCGTGCGCAGCCTGTTCGGCGCCACGCTGGTGATGACGCTGTTGGCACTCACCGAGGCCAGCGCGATTGCGCGTGCGATGGCACGGCGGCGCGGCGATGCGCTTGACGGCAACCAGGAGTTCATCGGACAAGGCCTGGCCAATATCGTCGGCTCGTTTTTCTCGGCGATGCCCACCAGCGGCTCGTTCAACCGCTCGGGTGTCAACGCCGAGGCCGGCGCGCGCACGCCGCTGTCGGCCGTCTTCGCCTCGGTTTTTCTCGTCGTGATCCTGCTCTTCGTCAGCCCGCTGGCGAAGTGGTTGCCGCTGACGGTCGTCTCGGCGCTGCTGTTCCTGGTGGCGTGGGGGCTGTTCGACACGCGCGAGATGCGCCGCCTCTGGCGCGACGAGCCGGTGGAGCGGGCGGGCCTCGTCGTGACACTCGTCGCCACCGTGACGCTGTCGCTCGAGTGGGCGATTCTGCTCGGCCTGACGACGTCGCTGCTGGCGCAGCGCTTCAGCAAGGGCCGCTAAAGGCCGAGTTCGCGCAGCACCTCGTCGGTGTGCTCGCCAGGCCGTGGGCCGCGTTGTGGTGCGCGCGCGGCGCTTCTCGACAAGCGCGGTGCCGGTGCCGGCAGCGTGCGGCCGTCGACATCGACGAACGTGCCGCGCGCGGCCAGGTGCGGATGCAGCGGCGCTTCGGCCAGCGAGAGCACGGGGGCAAAGCAGGCGTCGCTGCCTTCGAGCCGCGCGCACCAGAACGCGCGCGGCTGCGTCTTCAGCAGCGCGGCGACACGGTGGCGCAGCGCGGGCCAATCATCGAAGACGTACTGCCGCGAGGCATCGACATCTTGCAGACCGATGCGGCGCAGCAGCTCGGCATAGAACTTCGGCTCGATCGCGCCGAGGCTGACATGGCCGTCGGCGCATTCGAAGACATCGTAGAACGGTGACATGCCGAGAAAGAAGTTGCGCGCAGCGTCGTCGCTCCACGTCCCCGCACCGCGGCGCTGGTGGACGAGCGACGACAGCGCGGCCACGCCATCGACCATTGCCGCATCGATCACCTGACCTCGGCCGCTGCGCTGCGCTTCGAGCAGCGCGCATGCGATGCCGAAGGCGAGGAACATCGCGCCGCCGCCCATGTCGCCGACCAGCGTCGCCGGGATCATCGGCGCCTCGCCGGGCCGGCCGGCGAAAGACATCGCACCGGTCAGCGAGACGTAGTTGATGTCGTGCCCGGCAGCCTGCGCGAGCGGGCCGTGCTGGCCCCAGCCGGTGACACGGCCGTAGACCAGCTTCGCATTGCGTGCCGCCACGGCGTCGGGGCCGAGGCCAAGCCGCTCCATCACGCCGGGGCGAAAGCCTTCGATCAGCACGTCGGCACGTTCGATCAGCGCCCACGCAGCTTCGAGACCGCGCGCATCTTTCAGGTCGAGCGCGACCGAACGTTTGCCGCGGTGCTCGTCGGCGCGCTCGCGTGAGCGTGTTGTCGATGCGCTCGATGACGATCACGTCGGCGCCCATGTCGGCGAGCATCATGCCGGCGAACGGCGCCGGGCCGAGGCCGGCGAACTCGACGACGCGGATGCCGGCCAGTGCACCTGCGGTCATGCGGGCCCCTCGCCCGACGGGTACGCCGGGCGATCCCCCGTGGGGATGCGAGCCGGCTTGGGAGCGGCCCGGCGCTCGGCTCGCGTCATGTTGCCGGCCACAGCGTTTGCATCGCCTGCGTGAAGCGCGCTGCGATGGCTGCACCTTCGGCATGCTGATGCTCGCGCAGCACCCAGCGCCCGGCCACCATCACGTCGCGCCACGGCCGCGCGGCGCCGGCGAAGACGAGCGCGTCGAGCAGCGCGTCGCGCGGCATGCCGAGCGCGGCCTCGCACGACGGATCGGCGACGAGCAGGTCGGCACGCGCGCCTTCGACGAAACCCCACTCGGCGTGCCCGGCAGCAGCGCCGCCGCCGGCAAGCACACGCTCGAACAGCCGCGCGGCAGTGGCCGGCTCGTGCTGCGGATCGGCGGCGACGTTGCGCTCGCGGCGTGTCAGGCGTTGGCCGAACTCGAGCAAGCGCAGCTCGTCCAGCGCATCGCGGCCGACCTGGCTGTCGGAGCCGATCGACAGCGGCGCATTCGATGCCAGCCAGCGCGGCAGATCGGGCAGGCCGTCGCCGAGGTTGGCCTCGGTGCTCGGGCACAAGACCACGCCGGCACCGCTCGCGGCGACCGCGTCGATCTCTTGCGGCGTCGCATGCGTGGCATGCACGAGCTGCCAGCGCGCATCGAGCTGCGCGTGTTTGGTCAACCACTCGATCGGCCGCGCGCCGGTGGCGGCCAGGCAAGCGTCGACCTCGGCGGTTTGTTCGGCCACGTGGATGTGCACCGGCCCGGCGCCTGCGCCCTCGGCCACGCGCGCGATCGACTCCGGCCGCGCCGCACGCAGCGAGTGAATCGCCACGCCGCACGGCACGCCGAAGCCTTGCGCCGCGCGCTGCAGCGCCAGCACCGATTCGGCATTCGCCGCGAAGCGGCGCTGGTCGTCGCGCAGGGCCGGCTGCGTGAAGCCCGCGCGCTCGTAGAGCACCGGCAGCAGCGTCAGGCCGATGCCGGCGGCCGTGGCCGCGTCGGCCAGTGCCCACGCCAGCGTGCCCGGGTCGGCATACGGCGTGCCGTCGCGGTCGTGCTGCAGATAGTGGAACTCGCAGACCTGCGTGTAGCCGCCGCGCAGCAACTCGACATAGAGCTGTGTGGCGATGTCGCGCAGCGTCTCGGGCTCGATGCGCAGCGCCACGCCGTACATGCGGTCGCGCCACGACCAGAAATCGTCGTGCGCCGATTCGCGCCGCTCGGCCAAGCCGGCGAAGGCGCGTTGAAAAGCGTGGCTGTGCGCATCGACGAGGCCGGGCAGGGCGGCAGCGGCGAGCGCGGTGGCTTCGGGCGGCGCCGCGACACCAGTCTGCACCTGCGTCCAACGTCCGCTGCGATCGGCTTCGAGCAGCACTGCGTCCGACCAGCGCCCGCGCACCCAGGCGCGTGGTGCCCACAGCAGCAAGTTCAACTGGCCCCCTTGGCGCTGCGCGCCGTCCCCCCGAGGGGGAGCGAGCGCTTTCGGGGCGGCCGTGCAGCGCTCACGCCGGGCGCCAATCGATCATCGCGCGCACGAGCTTGCGCAGCAGCGGTGTCGCTTGCGCCGCCTGCTGGTCGCTCCACGCCGACGGCGGACCTTCATCCATGTAGGTCCGCCAGCACATCTCCAACTGCACTGCATGCACGTGCTGCGCCGGCCGCCCGTAGTGGCGCGTGATGTGGCCGCCTTTGAAGCGGCCGTCGGTGACATGGGTGAAGCGCTGTTGAGTGGCCATCGCCGCGAGCAGCGCTTGGCGCAAGGCAGGCGCGCAACTGTGGCCGTCGACGGTGCCGAGGTTCAGGTGCGGCAGCGTGCCGTCGAACAGCCACGGCAGCTCGCTCTTGATGCTGTGCGCATCGAACAGCACCGCGTGGCCGTGCGCGGACTTGAGGCGCTGCACCTCGCCGGCCAGCGCGTCGTGATACGGCTGCCAGACCTCGTCGATGCGGCGCATGACTTCGATGCCGTCGGGCTCGTGGCCGTCGCGGTACAGCGGCTCGCCGGTGAAAAATCGCGTCGGCACGAGTTCGGTGTTGTTGCTGCCGGTGTACATCGGCGTGTTGTCGCTTGGCCGGTTCAGGTCGATCACGTAGCGGCTCTCGCGCGGCACGAGCAGGCTGGCGCCGAGTTCGGCGGCAAAGATGTAGAGGCGGTCGAGGTACCAGTCGGTGTCTTCGACCAGCAGCGCACGCGGCTGATAGTGGTTCTGCAGATCGTCAGGAATCAACGTGCCGACATGCGGCATGCTGATGATCAGCGGCGTCGTGCCTTGGGTCAGCGTGAAACTCATGCAGTGCTTCCCGCAAACACACGCTGCCGGCACGGGTTGACGCCGAAGCGGTACGCCAGTTCGCGCGGGTGTTCGGCGTCCCAGATGGCGAGGTCGGCGCGTTGGCCGGGTGCCAGGCGGCCGCGGTCGTTCAGACCGAGCGCGCGCGCGGCGTGCACCGTGACGCCGGCAAAGGCTTCTTCAGGCGTCAGGCGGAACAGGGTGCAGGCCATGTTGATCATCAGCAGCAAAGACAACGCGGGCGACGAGCCCGGATTGTGATCGGTGGCGATGGCGATGGGAACGCCGGCGCCGCGCAGCTCGTCCACCGGCGGCAGTTTGGTCTCGCGCAGAAAGTAGAACGCGCCCGGCAAGAGCATCGCCACGGTGCCGCTGTTCTTCATCGCGGCAATGCCGTCTGCATCGAGATGCTCGAGGTGGTCGCAGCTCAAAGCGCCGTACCCAGCGGCGAGCGCCGCGCCGTGCTGGTTGGAGAGTTGCTCGGCATGCAGCTTCACCGGCAGGCCGAGCGCGCGCGCGGCATCGAAGACGCGCCGCGTCTGCGCTGTCGTGAAGCCGATGGTGTCGCAGAACGCATCGACGGCATCGACCAGGCCGCGCGCGTGTTGTGTGGCCAGCCAGCGGCAGGCGGCGTCGATGTAGTCGTCGGCGCGGCCGGCGTATTCTTTCGGCAACGCATGCGCGGCCAGCGACGTCGTGCGCACCGACAGCGGCAGCTCGCGGCCGAGGCGGCGTGCCACGGCGAGGCAGCGCGCCTCATGCTGTTCGGACAGGCCGTAGCCGGACTTGATTTCGATCGTGGTCACGCCTTCGGCCATCAGCGTGCGCACACGCTGTTGCGCCGAGGCGAACAGCGCCTCGTCGCTGGCCGCGCGGGTGGCCGCCACGGTGGAGGCGATGCCGCCGCCCTGGCGCGCGATCTCTTCATAGCTCGCACCTTGCAGCCGTTGTTCGAACTCGGCCGCGCGGTCGCCGCCGTAGACGAGGTGCGTGTGCGCGTCGATCAGGCCCGGCGTCAGCAGCGCGCCTTGCAGATCGAATTCCTGCTGCGGTGTTGCGTCTCGCGGAATGTCGCCCTCGCTGCCGACCCAGACGATGTGCTCGCCCTCGGCCAGCAGCGCGCCGCGCGGGATCCAGCCCCACGGCTGGGCACCGTTCATGGTGGCGATGCGCGCGTGGCGCCAAAGGGTTTGCGTCATAGGCAAAGATACCAACCGTCAACCGCCGGCAGTGTGTCGCCGGCCTCGTCGCTCCACCACAGTGTGCCGTCGGCGAAGACGCCGCGCCAGCGCCGACTGCTGTGCGGTGTGCGCTGCATCGAGGCGATGCCGGCGCCACGGCGCACCATCAGGTTCAGGTCGCGCGTCGGGCCGTCGATCAAGTGGCACATCGGCGCGGCTTCGCCGGGGAAGGCGAAGGCGTCGTCCTGCGCGCCCAGACGCACCCGGCCGTGCGGCAGCGAGAGCACCACGCCCGCGCCGTGCAACACCGCGAAGCAGCGGTCGATGCCGGCAAACGCCGAGAAGGGGCCATCGACCTCGATCTCGGCGACGCTGACGCGCACCAGCCAGTCATCGGCGCGCGGCCACGCCAGCAGCTCGCGCGTGCGCCCGCCGCCGTTCTTCCACGGCTGCGCTGCCACGTCGGCGCTGCGCACGGTGCGGATCATGGCGAGCGCGGCCAGACGAGCGGAAACAGCGGGTGCTCCATCGCCGCGCCGGCGGGCAGCGCCTCGGCCAGGCCCTCGAACGGCGGCGACGTTTTCCACGGCCGCGGCGCATGCCGGATGTCGTCACCGAGAAAGCGCACCGAGAAGACGCGGCGGCGCCGATCGGCATCGACCGGGCCGGCCGCGTGCAGCGCGAGCATGTGAAAGCCAACCACGTCGCCCGGCTCGACCGCCCAGCCGAGGATCGGCAGCTCGCCGCGCTGTGCTTCAACGTCGGGCAGATCGGCCAGGCTGCCCTCGGGAAACCACCTCGCCTGGTGGTCCATGAAGGTGCGCGGCATTAGGGTGTGTTGACATTCAGATCGCCCCGCGCCGGGGTGGCCAAGGGCGCAGGGCAAGGCGCGACTCGCCGCCTGGGGTAGGGCCCCAGGCAAGAGGCGCAACGCGGCCCTGTGCCCTTGGGTACCCCGGCCCTCCGGGTGAGGCCCCAGAACAGCCCCACTCGGCGTTGCAACTCCTCGCCGGGTGTCCAAACCCGGCTGCGGGTTGCGCCTGGATTGGGGCTGTTCTGGGGCCTCACGCGGGGCGATATGAATGTCAACACACCCTAGCCACGGCCCGCGGTGCGAGCCGGCGACGAACTCGAGCGTCGAGTGCCGCCGCACCGGATCGACGGCGATCCAGAAGCTGACGTTGTCGCGCCCGTCGATGTTGTAGTAAGGCTGATCCTGATGCCAGGGGGTGCGCTGCTGCGTGCCCGGCTCCTTGGTCAGCATGTGGTCGTGGTACAGGCGCGCGATGGGGCTGCGCATCAGCCGCGCCGCGGCAACAGCCAGCGGTGACTCGAAGATGACGCGCCGGTAAGCGCTGTTGTGCTGCCAGTTGCAAAAGTCTTCGACAAAGCGGCCGGGGTCGCCGGCGCGGCTGGCGACGATGGCGCGTGGGCTCGGCGCGGCCAGGTTGTGGTCGATGCCCGCGCGCAGCAAGGCCACCTCGTCGCACGACAGCAGGCCGCGCAGGCAGACGGCGCCGTCGCGCTGGTAGGCGGCCACGGCATCGTCCGTCACCACCTGCTGCGCATGCGCGTCGCGGTGGCTCATAAGGCAACCTGCGCGCCGTTGGCGCTCCGGTATGAGCGCTTTGGGGCGGCCATGCGCGCTCATGGCGTGAACTCGCCTTGCAGCGTGTACAGCGCGCCAGGGTGCACCAGGCGCGCGATCGTGATCGCCGCATCGCGCGTGAAGGTGCGGCGCGTGACGACGAGGCAGGGTTCATCGGCGGCCGTGCCGAGCAGCCGGGCCTCCTCGGCCGTTGGCCGCGAAGACTCGATCGAGTACTGCGCGCGCCACAGCGCGGTGGCCTCGAAGAGGTAATGCGTTGGCGTCGTGTGCGTGAAGTCTTGTTCGAGATAGCCCGGCGCGCAGGCCGGGTTGACATAGCGGTCTTCGCATTGCAGCGGCACGCCGTTTTCGTAATGAACGATCAGCGTGTGGAAGACGCGGCTGCCGCCGGCGACGCCGAGCTGCGCGGCCAGTGCGGCGCTGGCCTTTTCGGCACGCTGCTCGTGCACGATGGCCTGGTGCTGGTGCCCGCGGGCTTCGATCTCGTCGTGCAGATCGCGGATGGTCAGCGTCGACGAGACGCGGTGCAGCGGCGCGGCAAAGGTGCCGACGCCCTGCGTGCGCTGCACCAGGCCCTCGGCCTGCAATTCGCGCAGCGCCCGAGTGATCGTCATGCGGCTGACCGCAAACTGCGCCACCAGCTCGGCCTCGGACGGCATCAGCGCGCCCGGCGCCCAGTGGCCGCGGGCGAGGCCGTTTTTGAGGTGCTGCTTGACGCGGGCGTAAGGTGCAGCGGCGTCCGTGGAAACCATGAGCCGGATCGTAGTTGACTAGGGTTGTCTAGACAACTAGAGTGCAACCCGGATTTCAGGAGTGCCGCCATGACCGACCTGTCACGCCTGCAAAGCGTTGCCCAACCCCGCCCGGTGCGCGCGCCGCGCGGCACGCAGCTGAGTTGCAAGAGCTGGCTGACCGAAGCCGCCTTTCGCATGCTGCAGAACAACCTCGACCCCGAGGTCGCCGAGAACCCGGACGCGCTGGTGGTGTACGGCGGCATCGGCAAGGCGGCGCGCAACTGGGATTGTTTCGAGGCGATCCTGCATGCGTTGAAGAAGCTGAACGACGACGAGACGCTGCTCGTGCAGTCGGGCAAGCCGGTCGGCGTCTTCAAAACCCACGCCGACGCGCCGCGCGTGCTGATCGCCAACTCGAACCTGGTGCCGAAGTGGAGCACCTGGGAGCACTTCAACGAACTCGATCGCAAGGGCCTGATGATGTACGGCCAGATGACGGCCGGCTCGTGGATCTACATCGGCAGCCAGGGCATCGTGCAGGGCACGTACGAGACCTTTGTCGAGGCAGGGCGGCAGCACTTCGGCGGTTCGCTCGCAGGGCGATGGATCCTGACGGCGGGCCTCGGCGGCATGGGCGGTGCGCAGCCGCTGGCAGCCACGTTTGCCGGCGCCTGCTCGCTCAACATCGAGTGCCAGCAGTCGCGCATCGACTTTCGCCTGCGCTCGCGCTATCTCGACGAGCAGGCCCGCGACATCGACGACGCGCTGGCGCGCATCGCCAAGTACACGGCCGAGAAGAAGGCGGTGTCGATCGGCTTGCTCGGCAATGCGGCCGAGGTGCTGCCGGCGCTGGTGAAACGCGGCGTCAAGCCCGATCTCGTCACCGACCAGACGAGCGCGCACGATCTGATCAACGGCTACCTGCCAGCCGGCTGGAGCGTCGAGCGCTGGCGCGCGGCTCAGGGCGACTCGGCGCAGCACGCGGCGTTGCGCGATGCGGCGGCGAAAAGCTGCGCCGCGCATGTGCAGGCGATGCTCGACTTTCAGAAAGCCGGCGTGCCGACGGTGGACTACGGCAACAACATCCGCCAGGTCGCGTTTGATCAAGGGGTGAAGAACGCCTTCGACTTCCCCGGCTTCGTTCCAGCCTACATCCGCCCGCTGTTCTGTCGCGGCAAGGGGCCGTTCCGCTGGGTGGCGCTGTCGGGTGACCCGGACGACATCAAGAAGACCGACGCCAAGATGAAAGAGCTGTTCCCCGAGGACGCGCACCTGCACCGCTGGCTCGACATGGCCGGCGAGCGCATCGCCTTCCAGGGGTTGCCGGCGCGCATCTGCTGGATCGGTCTCGGCGAGCGGCATCGTGCGGGGCTGGCTTTCAATCAGATGGTGAAGTCGGGTGAGTTGAAAGCGCCGATCGTCATCGGCCGCGATCACCTCGACAGCGGCTCGGTGGCGTCGCCGAACCGCGAGACGGAGAGCATGAAGGACGGCAGCGATGCGGTCAGCGACTGGCCGCTGCTCAATGCGCTGCTCAACACGGCGGGCGGCGCCACCTGGGTCAGCCTGCACCACGGCGGCGGCGTCGGCATGGGCTACTCGCAGCATTCGGGCGTGGTCATCGTCTGCGACGGCACGGACGCTGCGGCCAAGCGCATCGAGCGCGTGCTGTGGAACGACCCGGCCACCGGCGTGATGCGGCATGCCGATGCGGGGTATGAAGAGGCCATCGCCTGCGCGCATGAGCAGAACCTGAACCTGCCGATGGTGACTCGCTGATGCACCTGCGTCCCGGCGCGCTGACGCTCGATGATCTGCTCGCCATCCACCGCGGCGGCGAGCGCTCGAGCTCGATGCCGACGCGTGGCCGGCCGTGCAGCGCAGCGCCGCCGTGGTGCAGGCCGCGGCGGCCGGCGACGCGGCGGTGTACGGCGTCAATACCGGCTTCGGCAAGCTCGCCTCGACGCGCATCGGCGCCGCCGACCTGGCCACGCTGCAGCGCAACCTGATCCGCTCGCACAGCGTCGGCGTTGGCGAGCCGATGGACGCCGCTGTCGTGCGCTTGATCCTGGCGATGAAGGCGGCGAGCCTGGCGCGCGGCTACTCGGGTGTGCGGCCGATCGTCATCGAGTCGCTGATCGCTGCCTACAACGCCGGTCTCGTGCCGTGCATTCCGAGCCAGGGCTCCGTCGGTGCGTCGGGTGATCTGGCGCCGCTGGCGCACATGACGCTGGCGTTGATGGGCGAGGGCGATTGCATCGCCGATGGCATCCGCTGTCGCGGCGGCGCCGCTTTGCGCGCGGCCGGCCTGACGCCGCTCGCGCTCGAAGCCAAGGAAGGCCTGGCGCTGATCAACGGCACACAGGTTTCGACCGCGCTCGCGCTGCACGCGCTGTTCACCTTCGAGCCGGTGCTCGAAGCGGCGCTCGTCGTCGGCGCGCTGACGGTGGACGCGGCGCGCGGCAGCGACGGGCCGTTCGATGCGCGCATCCACGCGCTGCGCGGCCAGCCGGGGCAGATCGACGTCGCGGTGTACTACCGCCAACTGCTGGCCGGCAGCGCGATCCGCAAGAGCCACCTCGAAGGCGACGACCGCGTGCAGGACCCGTATTGCCTGCGCTGCCAGCCGCAAGTGGTTGGGGCCTGCCTCGATCAGCTGCGCCATGCGGCGTTGGTGCTGCTGCGCGAAGCCAATGCGGTGACCGACAACCCGCTGGTCTTTGCGCCCGATACCGTTCGGGCTGAGCCTGTCGAAGCCCTGGGTACCAGCCCTTCGACAAGCTCAGGGCGAACGGGCGCGGGGGAGATAGTCTCCGGCGGCAACTTCCACGCCGAGCCGGTCGCACTTGCCGCCGACGCGATGGCCAACGCCATCGCCGAAGTCGGCGCCATCGCCGAGCGCCGCATCGCGATGCTGATCGACAGCAACGTCTCGCGGCTGCCGCCGTTTCTCACCGCCAACGCCGGCCTGAACAGCGGCTTCATGATCGCGCATGTCACCGCGGCGTCGCTGGCCAGCGAGAACAAGAGCCTCGCCCATCCCGCAAGTGTGGACAGCCTGCCGACGAGCGCGAATCAGGAAGATCACGTCAGCATGGCGACCTTCGCCGCACGCCGCCTGCAGCCGATGATCGCCAACGTGGCCCACATCCTCGGCATCGAATGGCTGGCTGCCGCACAGGGCATCGAGTTCCTGCGGCCTCTTGCCAGCTCGTTGCCGCTCGAAGCGGCACACGCCTTGCTTCGTGAGCATTGCCCGGCGATGAACACCGACCGCTACATTGCACCCGACATCGAAGCCGCCACCGCCTTGGTGCGCGACGGCTCGCTGTCGCGACTCTTTCGCACGCTGCCGGGCCTGCCGGCACTCTGGATCACCGTCTGAAACCCTCACCGAAAGGCTCGTTCATGAAGAAGTCATTGCTCGCCGTGGTTGCGGCCGTCATCGCGTTTGCCGCGCAGGCCCAGGAGACGAAAGTGGGGATCGGCATCTCCGGCTGGACCGGCTTTGCGCCGCTGACGCTGGCCAACGAAGCCGGCATCTTCAAGAAGAACGGCCTCGACGTGTCGATCAAGAAGATCCCGCAGAAGGACCGCCACCTCGCGATTGCCAGCGGCGACATCCAGTGCGCGGCAACGACCGTCGAAACCTGGGTCGTCTGGAACGCCAACGGCGTGGCGACGACGCAGATCTTCCAGCTCGACAAGAGCTACGGTGCCGACGGCATGGTCGTCAAGCCGGCGATTGCGAGCATCAAGGACTTGAAGGGCAAGACGATGGCGGCCGACGCGCCGGGCACCGCCACCTACTTCACGCTGGCCTGGATGCTGAAGAAGAACGGCCTGTCGATCAAGGACGTGAACGTCGTCAACCTGGCGCCGCAAGCAGCTGCCAACGCGATGATTGCCGGCACGAGCGGCATCGACGGCGGCATGACCTACGAGCCGTTTCTCTCCGCCGTGCGCAGCAAGCCCGAGGCGGGCAAGATCATCGCCACCACGCTCGACTACCCGATGGTGATGGACACCTTCGGCTGCACGCCGAAGTTCCTGGCCGAGAACCCGAAGGCGGCCAAGGCGCTGGCCGACTCGTACTTCGAAGCGCTGGAGATGATCAAGAAAGAGCCGAAGAAGAGCTTCGAGATCATGGGCGCCGACGTCAAGCAAAGCGGCGAGGCGTTCGAAGCGTCGCAGAAGTATTTGCGCTGGCAGGACCGCGAGGCCAACGCGAAATTCTTTGCCGGCGAGCATGCGGCGTTCAGCAAGGAAGCGGCGGACCTGCTGCTCGAGATCGGCATCATCAAGCAGTTGCCGGACATGGCCAAGCTGGCTGACACGCGCTTCCTGAAGTGACGCAGCGCTGGGTTTTCGTCACGCACCCCAACGTCGTCATCGACCCGGCCGTCCCGGTGCCGCGCTGGCCTTTGTCCGAACAGGGCTGCAGCGCGGATGCGCGCCGGTTTGCGGCAACCGTGGGTGCGTGAGCTGACGGCGCTGCATTGCAGCACCGAGCAGAAGGCGATCGACACGGCGCAGATCCTGGCCGAGCATCTCGGCTTGCCGTTTGCGCAGCACGAAGACCTGGGCGAGAACGATCGATCGGCCACCGGCTTCTTGCCACCCGCGGAGTTCGAGCGCGTCGCCGACGCATTTTTTGCGCAGCCGCAGCAGTCGGTGCGCGGCTGGGAGCGTGCCGCCGATGCGCAGCGGCGCATCGTGGCCGCCGTCGAGCGCATCGCTGGCAGCTCGCCGGCCGAGGGCACGGTGGCGATCGTCTCGCATGGCGCCGTCGGCACGCTGCTGCATTGCCACCTCGCCGGCCGAGCGGTCTCGCGGCAGTGGGACCAGCCGGCCAACGGCGGCGGCAACTGGTTTGCGTTCACGCTGCAGCCGCGCGCTGTGCTATCCGGCTGGCAGCCGATCGACGCGGAGGCAGCATGAAGCCGCTGACCCCCGTCTCGCCGGGCACGCGCGTCGCGCTCGGCATCGCCTTCTTCGTCGCCTTCTTCGCGCTCTGGTCGGCGGTGACCTTCGGCGGGCTGGTGTCGAAGACCTTCCTCGCCGACCCGGTCGCGATGTTCAAGTCGGGCTGGGTCGTTGCTGGCCGAGCAAGGCTTCGCCAAGGACATCGGCATGACGGTGTGGCGCGTGCTCGGCGGCTTCGTCATCGCTGCCGCGCTCGCACTGCCGCTCGGCCTCGCGATGGGCGCCTACAAGCCGATCGAAGCCTTCTTCGAGCCCTTCGTCAGCTTTGCGCGCTACCTGCCGGCCAGCGCCTTCATTCCGCTGCTGATCCTGTGGGCCGGCATCGGCGAGGCGCAGAAGCTGGCGCTGATCTTCATCGGCAGCTTCTTTCAACTCGTGCTGATGATCGCCGTGACCGTCGGCAACACACGGCGCGATCTGGTGGAGGCGGCGTACACGCTCGGCGTGAAAGACACCGTCGCTGATTCGACGCGTGCTCGTGCCCGGCGCCGCGCCCGAGATTGCCGAGACGCTGCGCATGGTGCTCGGCTGGGCGTGGACCTATGTCATCGTTGCCGAACTGATCGGCGCATCGTCGGGCATCGGCCACATGATCACCGACAGCCAGGCGCTGCTGGCCACCGACCAGATCATCTTCGGCATCCTCGTCATCGGCGTCATCGGGCTGGTCAGCGACTTCGCCTTCAAGTGGGGCAACCGAAAACTGTTCCCCTGGGCGCAGATCGGCAAATGAGCATCCTGTCCATCCGCGGCGTCGAGCGCCGCTTCGACAAAACGCTGGCGCTGTCGGCGACCACCCTCGACGTCGCCGAGAACGACTTCATCACCATCCTCGGCCCGAGCGGCTGCGGCAAGAGCACGCTGCTGCGCATCGTCGCCGGCCTGGACCACCAGACCGCCGGCGAGGTGTTGCTCGACGGCCGGCGCATCGACGGCCCCGGCGCCGACCGCGGCATGGTCTTCCAGAGCTACACGCTGTTCCCGTGGCTGACCGTGCGCGACAACGTCTGCTTCGGCCTGCGCGAGAAGGGGCTGCCGCGCGAGCAGCAGTTGGATATCGCCAACGGCTTCCTGCAGAAGGTGGGACTGAAGGGCTTCGAGCACCACTACCCGAAGCAGCTCTCCGGCGGCATGCAGCAGCGCACCGCGATCGCGCGGGCGCTGGCCAACGAGCCGCGCATCCTGCTGATGGACGAGCCGTTCGGCGCCCTCGACCACCAGACGCGCGAGCTGATGCAGGAGCTGCTGCTCGGCATCTGGGAGGCGCAGAAGAAGACGGTGCTGTTCGTCACCCATGACATCGACGAGTCGGTGTTCATGGCCAGCCGCGTCGTCGTCATGAGCGCGCGGCCGGGGCGCATCAAGCTCGACCGGCGCGTCGAGCTGCCGCACCCGCGTCACTACTCGGTGAAGACCTCGCCGGCATTTGCCGCGCTGAAGGCAGAGTTGACCGAGAGCGTGCGCGCCGAGGTGCTGGCGGCCCAGGCGTTGACCGGGTGAAGCGCCTTGGCAGCGGCTCGCATCGCCGGCACCGTCCGTGGGCTGGACAGAACCGCCGCGCAGTGATCCAGTCGGAGCGCCGAGGGAGGGTTCTTGGTTCCGATCTTGCCGCCCGACACCGATACCGATTTCACGCTCGACGCAGCGCTGCTGGCACAGCGCCGGCATGCGCGCGCGCGGCGCCTGTACACGCAGCAGGTGCCGGTGCTGCGCGCGCTGGGTTTTTGCATCCTCTGCGCGCTGCTGCTGCTGCACGGCGAGCGTACGGCCGTGCCGGGTCATCCGAGTCTGGCCATGCTGCTCGCCGCCAATCTGGCCTACGCCGCCGTGGCCTGGGCGCTGCTGCGCTGGGGCTGGGGGCGCAGCGGGCGGCTCGATCTGCCGCTGCTGCTGTTCCATGCCGACGTGCTGATGTGGCTGCTCAACCTGTCGTGGCTCGAGCATGCCAACCTGTTCTTCGCGTACCTGCTGCTGGTGCGCGTGGTCGACCAGGTCGGCTTCGGTTTCCGGCGCGCGCTGTACTTCGCGCATGTGGTGACGCTGGCCTATCTGGCTTATGCCGTCTGGAGTGCGATGCACGCCGCGCCGCACGCCGGCTGGCCCGAGCGCCTGGGCATCGCCGCGTCGATGTACCTGATCGGCCTGTACCTGGCGGCCACCGGGCGCGTCACCGCGCGGCTGCGCGACCGCACGCGCCAGGCCATCCACGCCGCGCGTTCGCTGGTCGAGACGTTGAACCAGAAAGCCGCTGCCCTCGAAGCGCAGGCCGCCGAGCTCGACGCGGCGCGCCGACAGGCCGATCAGGCCAACCTGGCCAAGTCGCAGTTCCTGGCCGTCACCAGCCACGAGATCCGCACGCCGATGAACGGCATCCTCGGCACCACCGAGCTGCTGCTGGAAACCGGCCTCACGCCGACGCAGAAGCGCTACGTGCAGACCGCGCACCGCTCGGCGACGGCACTGCTGACGCTGATCAACGACGTGCTCGACCTGTCGCGCATCGAAAACGGCAAGCTGCGCCTGAACCCGGACGACATCGACATCCGCGAGCTGGTCGACGAAGCGGTCGATCTGGTGGCGGTGACGGCGCGCGAGCGGCCGATCGAGCTGCGCTGCCAGGTCTCGCCGCGGCTGCCGCAGCGCCTGCGCGTCGACCCGCTGCGCCTGCGCCAGTTGCTCGTCAACCTGCTGCACAACGCGAGCAAGTTCACCGAGCGCGGCAGCGTCACGCTCGACGTCAGCGTGCTCGAAGAAGACGCGGCGTCGATGAAGGTTCGCATGGCCGTCACCGACACCGGCATCGGCATCGCACAGGACCAGCTCGACACCATCTTCGAAGCCTTCGAGCAGGTCGATGCGTCGAGCACGCGCCGTCACGGCGGCAGCGGCCTCGGCTTGGCGATCGTGAGGGATCTGGCGGCGCTGATGGGCGGCAGCGTCGGCGTGCAAAGCCAGCTCGGCGCGGGCTCGCACTTCTGGGCCGATCTGGTGCTGGAGCGCGCAGCAACGGCGCTGCCGGCGGCCGGCGGGCACGACGACGGCGACGAGCTGACGCTGACCCGCGTGCTCGTGGTCGAGGACGACACGGTCAACCAGATGATCATCGAAGACATGCTCAAGGTGCTGGGCTGCGAAGTGCGCGTCGTCGCCAACGGCGAAGAAGCGGTGCGCGCCGCTGCGCAGCCGCAGCCCCTGGACCTGATCTTCATGGACTGCCACATGCCGGTGATGGACGGCTACGAGGCGACGCGCCTGATCCGGCGCGAAGACGGTGCTCGCGGCAAGCGCTGTCCGATCGTCGCGCTGACGGCCGATACGCTGCAGGAAGACCGCGAGCGCTGCCTCGCTTCGGGCATGGACGACTTCCTCAGCAAGCCGGTCAGCCGCCAGCAACTCGCGGCCACCATCTCGCGCTGGACCGGGCGGCGCACGCGGCCGGTGACGCAGTGGTGATGCCGACCACGTGAAGCTGGGGGGTCCGCAGCCCCGAAATCGTGCGCCATTAACGCGCACTGTGTCGATGCGGTCACGGCTCCCCAGGCTCGCGGGATGGTTGGCGCCCGCTGCATCCTGAACCATCGCTCCTGTCAAAAGCCACAACGGCATGTCGTCACAGGGAGCCCCCGGTCATGAAAACAAACACCGCTATCCATCCTCGCCAGCGCGGCCTCGCCGGCGCGGCCGCGCAGCGCATGCTGCTGCTCGGCGCCGGGCTGTATGCCGTCGTGATGGCAGGATGCGCCCACGCACCGGGCATGCAGGTCGACGTCAGCACGCCGGCCTTGATCAAGGCCCAGGCCGACTTCCAGACCATCGATTCGTCGTCGCTGGCGCAGATGCAGGCAGACCTGACGGCCAAGGCGGTGGCAACGGCGGCGGCGCTGGCCAAGGTCAACCACGATCCGCGCGACTACGACTACCTGGTGGCGCCGCAGGACATGCTGCGCATCACCGTCTGGAACCACCCCGAGCTGACCAACCCCGGCAGCACGAGCAACGAGTTGGCCGGGCGCGTCGTCAACGCCGACGGCACTTTCTTCTTCCCTTACGCCGGCCATGTGCGCGCCGCAGGCCGCACGGTGCTGGAGATTCGCGAAGAGGTGGTGCGCGGTCTGCGCCGCGTCATCAAGGCGCCGCAGGTCGAGGTCTCGGTGATGACGTACCGCGGTCAGCGCGTCCTCGTCGCCGGCGAAGTGCGCAGCCCCGGCTCGCTGCCCATCACCGACGTGCCGCCGGACCTGACGGAGATCATCGCGCGCGCCGGCGGCGCCACGGTGGAGGCCGATCTGGCCGGCGTGACCATCACGCGCAAGAACGAAACGACGCGGGTCGACCTGCTGGCGCTCTACTACGGCGGCGACCTGCGCGCCAACGTGCGCCTGCAGCATGGCGACGTGGTCAACGTGCCGGAACGCCGCGACGCCAAGGTGTTCGTCACCGGCGAGGTGTTGCGGCCGACGGCGTTGCTGATGCCGCGCGGCCGCCTCTCGCTGGCCGACGCGCTGGCCGACGCCGGCGGCATCAATCCGCTGACCGCCAATGCGCGCCAGATCTACGTTTTGCGCAGCATGCAGAATTCACGCATGCAGATCTACCACCTCAACAGCGGCGCGCCTGACGCGCTGGTGCTGGCCGACCGCTTCAAGCTGAACTCGCGCGACGTGATCTACGTCGATGCGGCGCCGGTCGTGCGCTGGGGCCGCCTCATCAGCAACGTGTTGCCGAGCGCCTCGGTGGCGCGCGAGTTCCTGAGCGACACCACGAGGGCCTTCCCGCGATGACACCGCAAACTTTGCAATTGCGCAGGGAAGGCGGCGAGCTGCCGCTGCTGCAGCGGGGCGACGCCTTCGGCCTGCGCGCCGCGCTGGAGACGCTGCGCCACTACCGCGGCCTGGCGGCCACGGTGTTCACGTTGGTCCTCGGCGTGACGCTGCTGTACTGGTTGCTGGCGGTGCCGGTCTTCAAGGCTGACACGCTGCTGCAGATCGCCTCGCGTTCGCGGGCCACGCTGCTGCCCAACCTCGAAGCCGCGCAGCGCAGCAGCGGCACCCCCGACGCCGAACGGCGCGAAGTTGCCGGTGAGATCGAAATCCTGCGCTCGCGCGACATTCTGCTGCCGGTGATCGAAGCGGTCGGCGCCGATCTGTCCATCGGCGGCGCCAAGCGCTGGGGCTTCGTGCCCGTGGGCGCGCGCCATGGGGTGCAGCTGGTGCGCATGAAGCTACCCGCAGCCCAGCAGGGCCGCGACTTTCGCCTGGCGGTGGACAGCGCCGGCTGGACGCTCAGCGACGACGACAACCAGGTCGTCGCGCAAGGCGCCAGCGGCGTCGCCCAGCAGTTCCAGATCGGCGGCCAGACGGCGTCGATCGAGGTCCGGGCGCCGGCGGACGTGGCGCCGACGCGCCTGACGGTGCGCCAGGATCGTGCACTGCGTGCCTACGAGAACGTGGTCGATCGCCTGCGCATGTTCGAGCCGTCGCGCGAGTCGGGCGTGCTGCGCATCAGCTTCGAGGACGCCGATCCCGAGCGCGCCGCGGCGCTGCTCAACGCCATGGTGGCCAAGTACCTGGAGCGCACCGTGGCGCGCCGCGCCGACGAGGGCGGCGAGGCCCTGACGTTCCTGCAAGGCCAGTTGCCGCAATTCGAGGCGCGCGTGCGCGCGGCCGAGGATGCGCTGTCGGCGTACCAGCAGACCACCGCCGCGGTGCCGCTCAGCATCGAAGCCGATGCCCTGTTGCGCCAGCGCGGCGAGCTCGAGCGGCAAGCGATGGATTTGCAGATGAAGCGCGAACAGCTGGCGCAGTTGCTGACGCCGGCGCATCCCGATCTGGCCGCGGTTCAGGCGCAACTGGGCAACGTGCGGCGCGCCCTGGCCCGCATGGGCGCGAGCACCAACGCCTTGCCGGCGCAGCAGCGCGATCTGGTGCGGCTGCAGCGCGACGTGCAGATCAGCACCCAGCAATACACCGCGATGCTCGAGCGTGCGCAGCAGCTGCGCATCGCCGGTGCGGGCCTGGTCGCGGACGCGCGCCAGCTCGACCTGGCGACGGTGCCGATCGAGGCGGTGCGGCCGAAGGCCCCGGCGCTGATGTCGATCGGCCTCGGTCTGGCCACCTTGCTTTCGCTCGCGGCGGTGCTGCTGGCGCGCGCGATGCGCACCACGGTGTCCGATGTGCTGGAGATCGAGTCGCAGTTCAGCCACACCACGCTGGCGCGCATTCCGCAAAGCGCCAACCAGCCGCGGCTGATGGACGGGCGGCTGCGCGAGGCGGTGGAGACCGACATGGGCACGCATCGCCTGCTGGCGCGGGCAGCGCCGCAGGACCCCGCCGTCGAGGGCCTGCGCTCGGTGCATCTGTCGTTGACGCTGCGCGCGCGCAGCATCGCGGCCAAGGTCGTGCTCGTCACCTCGCCGTCGTACGGCGCGGGCAAGTCTTTCGTCGCCAGCAACCTCGCCGCGCTGATGGCCGAGACCGGCAAGCGCGTGCTGCTGATGGAGGCCGACATGCGGCATCCGGCGGTGCATCGTTATGTCGGCCTCGACGTCAACGCCGCCGGGCTGTCGGACGTGCTCTGCGGCGCGCGCACCCTCGAAGAGGTGATCTACCCGCACGCCTCGGCCAACATGGACGCGCTGATGGCGGGCACGATGACGGACAACCCGGGCAGCCTGCTGTTGATGCCGGCGCTGGCCGAAACCCTCGACACGCTGCGCGCGCAGTACGACCACATCGTCATTCACGGCACGCCGCTGCGCGCCATCGGCGACGCGCTGGCGGTCGGCCGCTCGGCCGATTGCGCGCTGCTCGTCGTGCGCTCCGAGCAGAGCCTGCTCGAAGAAGCCAATGACGCCGTGCGCCAGCTCGAGCAGGCCGGCATCCGCCTCGAAGGCGTGATCTTCAACGGCGTGCGGGCTTCGCGGCAGAGCGATTTCTCGCAGATCTGAGGCCGCGCCACGTCGCCCCAGGAGACGGCCTTGCAGCTCGCCCTCACGAACACGCGCCCCGACGGCGCTGCGGCGCCGTCCGCCGACGTGCAGCGCGCCGCCGAGCTGTGGTGGCTGCACCCGACGCGCATCGTCTGCCTGGCGCTGATACCGGTCTACCTGAGCTTCCTCAGCTACGACTTCACGCGCGTCGTCAAGAGCGTCTACATCCCAAGCTGGCACTACGCATGGGGCCTGGTGCTGATGTTGTGCCTGCCGCTGGGCATCCAGGCGGCGCTGGCGCACGCGCGGCGCCTGCGCACGGTGGCGCCGCCGCAGATTTCGCGCGGCGCGATGCTGCTGCTGCTCGGCGTGACGATGGCGGCCTATGCGCTGTGGTTCGGGCCGCTGCTGGCCCAGCCGCAATTGCTGGCCGAGATCGTGCTCGGCACGCGCCAGCAGGTGCGCGACTCGATGTCCACCACGCCCGGGGTGACGACGTTCACCCAGCTCGGCGTGGCCTACGCCATCGCCTACGGCATCAAGTGCGGCGCCGGCGTGCAGCAGGTCAGCCGCGGCGAGCACGCCGGCTTCGCGCTGGTGGTGCTGCTGGCCGTATTTCGCGCCTTCGCCTGGGCCGAGCGCCTGGCTGTGATCGAGGTCTTGGTCTGTTTTGTCGTTGCCCGCATGGCCTACCTGCCAATCGTGAGGCCGTCGCGGCAGCGCGTGGCAACACTCGCACCGCTGGTAGCGCCGCCGGTGCTCTACCTGCTGTTCACGGCGAGCGAGTACTTCCGCTCCTGGGAGTTCTACATCAACCAGTACGACTCGGTGTGGGCCTTCACGCTCGATCGCCTCATCACCTACTACGCCACGGCCTCCAACAACGGCATCGGCATCCTCGTCGACACCCAGACCTGGCCGCACTACAGCGGCGCGTTCGCGGTCAAGTGGGCGTGGACGATGCCCGGGCTCGGCCCGTTGCTGGAGGCGGCCTTCGGCACGGCGCGCGGCGTCGAAGACGTCTGGCTCGCCACCTTCGCGCGGCCCGAGTTCAACAGTCCGTCGGCCTTCTTCCGCGTCGTCCTCGACTTCGGCTACTTCGGCTCGGTGCTGTTCTTCCTGGCGCTGGGCTGGATGATGGGCCGCGCCTATGCGGCCTTTCGCTGCGGCCATGTGTTCGGCCTGCTGATGTTCCCGGTGTGCGTGCTCTTTCTCAGCGAATCGCTGCGCTACAGCTACTTTGCCGAGACGCGTTTCGTGCCGTTGATGGTTGGCCTGGCGATCCTGGTCTTCGACATCCGCCGCCAGCGCCGCCGGCAGCAGCAGCAGCTCACGGCTTCGCGCCGGCCCGGCAATCCTGCGCTGCCCCCGTGACCGCCGCGGCCTGCGCGCCGCAGTGCGGGTGGCCGACCGCCTGGCCGTCATGCGTGTTGTCGCCGCAGTCCAGGGCCAGCGCCGGCTCGCCGGCGTGGCGCAGCTCGATGGCGCGGCCGCGCACGCGGCTCAACTGGTTGCCGCGCAGCTGAGACCGGGCCCATCGCGGCGCCGTGGCCGGCGCCGCCGTCGATGCGGATGCCGGCCGTGGCCACGTCGTCGATGCGGTTGCCTTCGACGGCAATCTGGCGCACGCCCAAGGCCTCGCGCAGGCGCGGCTGACGCGTTTCTTCGCCGCTCAGCAGGGCCACGATCTCGACCGCACCATGGCCGGTGCGCCAGCCCTGCTTCAGCACGGGCAGGGCGTCGTAGGCCGGCGACGTCGATTGCACGCGCGTGATGCGGTTGCCGGCGACGCGCACGTTGCGCACGCCGAAGGTCGTGTAGCTGGTCTCGCGCGCCAGGTAGATCGCGGCCGCATGCGTGGTCGCGTCGATGGTGTTGCCGCGGATGGTCACGTCCTCGCCGCCGACGACCGAGATGCCGCGGCCCCAGTACTGGCCCGACAGGTCGTTGTCGGCGACCAGGATGTCGCTGACCAGGCGCGCCTGGCGGCGTTGCGCCCAGGCGTTCGCATCGGGCAGGCCGCCGGCCAGGTAGTCGCGGCCGAGGTAGGAGACGATCGCCACCATGTCGTCGCCGCTTTCGCGCACGCTGTTGCCGATGACGCGGCCGTGGCGCGAGCCGCCGGTGATGTGGATCGCATCGGCCAGCGAGCGGCGCACATGATTGCCCGCGACCACGAAGCGCTGCGCGTTGTGCACGAAGATGGCCGCCGACGAGCTGCTGTTGGCAAAGGCCGACGGCGGCTCGCCGGCTTCGACGATGCGGTTGTCGCGGATCTCGATGTCGGCGACCGCCGGCAGATCGCGGCCGTGGCGCCAGACGGCGATGCGCGACTCCCAGGGCGCGTCACGGCGGCGGTCGGTGACCGCGGTCATCGTGAAGCCGAGCACGCGCACGCCGCTGGCCTGGATCAGCAGCGCCTGGTCGGCGGCGTTGGTGGCCTGCAAGGTGGCGCCGTAGCCGTACAGGGTGACGCCGGGCGTGGCGACGACCAGCCGGGCGTCGTGCAGGTAGGTGCCCGGCGCGAAGACCAGCCATTGGCCCGGTGTCAGTGCGGCCAACGCCAGGCGCAGTGCCGCCGTGTCGTCGCTGTGCCCATCGCCGCGGGCGCCGAAGTGGCGCACGTCGACGGCGTTGTGCGGTGCCGCCGGCGCGCCCGGCGGCGCCGGGCACGCGCGCTGTGGCGGTGGGGTGGCCGCGTCGATCGGCGGGGCTGCGGCTGCGGGGGCCAGCATGGTGCCGGCCAGGAACCAGGCCAGCGCGGCCGGCCGGCGCCGCGGCAGGGCCATCTTCAGCCCTGCCGGTAGCCCGAACGGTCGCGCAGCCGCGCCTCCGCGACGTCTGGGTTCGGCTGCTCGGGCAGCTGCAGCAGGTTGTTCGGCAGCCCCGCGGCGCGCGCCATGTCGCGCTCGGGCAGCCCGTACAGACGCAGCAAGCGCTGGCGAAAACTCTCGTTGCTGAAACGCTCGTGGGCGTCGCGCCGCGCCGCCAGCGAGAAGCGGCGGCGCAGCGTTTCGTCGTGCAGCAGGCGCTGCAGCGTCATCACCATGTCGTCGCTGCGCTGGGTGACGAAGCCGGTGATGCCCTGGCGCACCGCATCGCGGTTGCCGACCGCGTCGCTGACGACGCAGGGCACGCCGGCGGCCAGGGCCTGCAGCACCGACAGCGGCATGCCTTCCCAGCGCGAGGTCTGCACGTAGACCGAGGCCTCGCCGAGCCAGCGCTGCACGGCGTCCTGGTCAACCCAGCCGGTGACCTCGACGCCGGCGGCGCGCAGGCGCGCCTCGCCCGCGGCGTCGCCGCCGCCGACCCAGACGAACTTGGCCGGCGATTCGGCAATCTGAAAGCGCGCGGCCAGCTCGGCAAAGCGCTCGGGTGCTTTTTGCCGGCAGACCCGTCCGATGCTCAGCACCAGCGGTGGCTTGCGTTCATGCCGCGCAATGGCGAAAAAGCTGTCGTCGACGGCGTTCTCGAGCAGGCGCGCCGGCTTCGGGCCGATGCGGCTGAGCAGGTCGGCTTCGCTGCGGCTGCAGCCGACCAGGGTGCAGTCGATGCGCGCGGCCAGGCGCTCCAGCCCGGCGTAGGTGATGCTGGGCAGCCAGTGATGCCGGTTCAAGAAGGCCAGGCCATGCGGCGAGTAGAAGACCGGCACCCGCGAGCGCGTGCCCAGCAGCGCCATGCGGCCGACGAAGCCGGCCTTGGACGAATGCAGGTGGACCGCGGCGACATTCGGGTCCACCAATTCGTGCAGCAGCGCGCCGCGCAGCGCACGCAGGTAGCGCGCGACGCCGCCGCGGCACAGCGCCGGCAGCGGCTTCAACTCAACCCGCGGGTCGAACATCGATTCGACTTCCTGCGGCGTGTCCGGCCGTGGCGAGTACAGCAGCACCTGGCGCAGGCCGCTCTCGGCCAGCGCGCGCGTGGCCTGGATCAGAAACGTCAGCGTGCCCGCCGCCGTCGATTCGGTGACGTGGATGACCGTTGGTTTGGGGCTGTGCATAGGGGTCTAGCCGTTTTGTTGCGCCACGCGGCCGCGCGCGGCCACCGGTTGGGCCGCGCTGCCCAGCGTGTGCTGCAGATGGTCGAGCAGAATCTGCGCGTTGGCGCGCCAGTTGTAGGTGCGCAGCCGCTCGCGGCCCGCCGCCGCCAGGCGGGCGCGCAACGGCTGGTCTTCGGCGGCGCGGCGCAGCGCGGCGGCCAGGCTGGCCGGATCGTGGGCGTCGAAATAAAGCGCGGCGTCGGCGCAGACTTCAGGGATGGAAGCGGCGCGCGCCGCCAGCACCGGGCAATCGTGCGCCATCGCCTCCACCGCGGGCAGGCCGAAGCCTTCGTACAGCGACGGCAGGACAAACCAGGCGGCATGGCGGTACAGCGCACTCAACTCGTCGTCGGGCACGAAGCCGAGAAAGGCAAAACCGTCGGGCAGCGCCGCGGCGTCGGTGAAGATGCCGATGTCCTTGGCGCCGGCGATCGCCACCGGCCAGGGATAGTCGGGCAGCAGGCGCATCGCGCGGCCGAGCAGGGCGTAGTTCTTGTTCGGCTTGACGCTGCCGACGCCGAGGATGTAGCGCCCCGCGTGCAGGCCATGTTTGCGCAGCACGGCGTCGTCGTCGACGCGGTGCACCGCATGCTCGCCGCCTTCGCGGCCGACGATGATGTCGCCCCGCCGCAGGCCGAAGCGCTGCCCGAGCTCGACACGCGAAAACTCAGACACCGTCATCACCGCATGCGCGCTGCGGCCGAGAACCGCGACCATCGCGTTGTGAAGCCAGCGGTAGGAGCGCGAGAACGACTGCGGCATGGCGCGCACCGTGGCGTCATGGATCGTCACCAGCTGGCGGCGCTTGAACAGCGGCCCGGAATAGTTGAAGTTGACGAGATAGTCCGCAGCGGCGTGGCGGCCAAGCGCGCGTTGCTCCCACAGGTGGCCGGCGCGTCCGCGCAGATGCGTCTGTTCGATGTAACGCAGGCCGAGGCTGCGCGCGTCGTCGGGCACCGCGAGCTCGAAGTGCCAGGACTCGCGCAAAGACGGGGCCTCGGCCAGCAGGGCGTCCAGAGCGAGCAGCGTCTCGTCGGCGTAGCGCTGCACGCCGGTCCGGACCTGCGCCAGGAAGCGGCCGTTGAAGACGACGCGCACGCGGCTCAATGCGCACCTTCGCGGGTGATCAGCACCTTGACGGTGCGCGTGACGATCCACAGGTCGATCAGCGGGTTGCGCTGCTCGACGTAGTCGGTATCGAGCTGGACCCGCTGCGCGTAGGTGGTGTTGTTGCGCCCGCTGACCTGCCACAGGCCGGTGAGCCCGGGTTTGACCGACAGGTAATGGCGCTTGCGGGTGCCGTAGCGGCGCAGCTCTTCGAGGGTGACGGGGCGCGGGCCGACGAAGTGCATCTCGCCGCGCAGGATGTTGAAGAGTTGCGGCAGCTCGTCGAGGCTGGTCTTGCGCAGCAGGCGGCCGATCGAGGTGACGCGCGGATCGTCGCGCAGCTTGTGATCACGCTCCCACTCGGCGCGCGCCGCTGGGTCCTCGCGCAGCAGCTTGTGCAGCACCTGCTCCGACTGGCGCACCATCGAGCGGAACTTCAAGCAGCGAAAGATGACGCCGCGGCGGCCGATGCGGTCATGCCCGAAAGTGATCGGCGCACCATCGACACGCCAGATGCGAAAGGCGATGTAGCCGAGCAGCGGCGACAGCAAAAGAATGATGATGGCCGCGACCAGCTGGTTCAGCGCGGTGTAGGCGCCATCGAGCGCCGATCCGCCCGACAACGAGGTGCGGCGCACGGGTTCTACAGCGCGCGCCAGCAGAACCAACGTTTTTTCCTTTGACATGATTTTGTTACTTCTTCTAAAACTTGAAAGGGCAAGACCACGGTTCGACCGAACTCTAGTTCACTCTTAGGGGGGCACCTATCCCATGACTGCGGGCGGGGAATAGCCGGTCGCTTCAAAGCGATGATGGGCACCTTACTGCAAGAAGTGCGCCGCTGCAGCGGGCCGCGCGGGGCGCTGGCCATGCAGGCGCACGGACTGGCGGGCCTGCATGGCAGGTCAGTGCGCAGGCGCTGCCACAATCGACGCGTGACATTCCAGCCCACAGTCTCTGTCCTCATCTGCAACTACAACTACGAGCGCTTCGTCGGTCAGGCAATCGCCAGCGCGCTGGCGCAGACCTGGCAACACACCGAGGTGGTGGTCGTCGACGACGGCTCGAGCGACGGTTCGTGGCAGGTCATCGAGTCGTTCGGCGACAAGGTGCGGGCGATCCGGCGCGCCAACGGCGGCCAGGGCGCGGCCTACAACACCGCCTTGCAAGCCGGGCGCGGCGACTGGGTCATCTGGCTCGACAGCGACGACCTGCTCGACGCCGACTGCATCGCGCGCTGCGTCGAGCAGATGGACCAGGGCATTCACAAGGTCGCCTTTCGCATGCGCGTCATCGATGCCGACGGCCGGCCGAGCGGCAACAACATTCCCTTCACGCTGCATCGCGGTGACGTGCGCGACACGCTGCTGCGCTTCGGCTTCTACGCAGGTCCGCCTGGCAGCGGCAATCTCTACCGCCGCGCGTCGATCGAGCCGTTTTTCCCCCTCGATGAGAAACTGTGGGCGATGGGCGCCGACACCGTGCCGTTCATGGTGGCCGCAGCGGCCGGCCCCGTCGCCGCCATCGATGAACCGCTGGCGTCTTACCGTGTGCACCGCAGCCGCAGCGGCAGCGACGCCGGCGTCTTCGGCAACGAGTTCGGCACGCCGGCCGACGCGCTGATCAAGGAAGACCATCGCCGCGGCCAGGCGCTGCGCATGATCGCCCCGTTGCTGCGCCACGACGGCGCAGCCCCCGGGCTGTTGATGCCGACCCACGTGCGCACACGCGTCATCTCGTGGCGCACCGCGCGCGCCGCACATCCCTATGCAGGCGACAGCGCCTGGTCGCTGATGAAACTGGCGTGGCGCAGCGTCGCAGCCTGGCCGGGATATCGAGCGCTCGAGCGGGCGACGCTCGTGGGCTGGGCTGCTGGGGTGCTCTGGTTGCCGCGGCCGCTGGTCACCCGACTGGTGCAAATCGGCGCCTCGGCTGCGGTGAAGGTGCGGCTGCGCGAGCGCTAGTCTCGGATTGTCGATTCAGACCGAGCAGCGACGCGCGCAGCCGAGCCTCGCCGGCGAAGAACTCGGACTCGACCGCGTTGTCGAGCGTGCGCGTCGCGTTGCCGCCCACCCGCGGATTGGGGGGCGCCAACAGCATCGGCATGCACAACGGCCACCGATCCTCGCCACCAGCGCCGAAGCGGCTGCATCGACAATCGTTGCCTTGTCCTTTTAGGCGCCGCCGCCCAACGCCCATGTCCGCCTCATTGCCCGTCCCCAGCGCCTCGATGCGCACCGCGTTGCGCAACATGGCCTGGGTGCTTGGCGACAAGGCGCTGGCGATGGCGCTCGGGCTGCTGATCGTCGGTCTCATCGCGCGCTCGCTCGGCCCGGTCGGCTCCGGCCACTTCGCCTACGCCGCAGCGCTGCTTCAGGTCGGGCTGGGGCTCAGCCTCGTGTGCTCAGGGTCGGCGCTGTTGCCGCGCTTTTGCCGCATCAACGCAGCATTGCCGGGAGCGATGGCCAACGTCTTCGTCGTTCGCATGCTCGTCAGCGTGGTGGCGACGCTGGCGATGCTCGCCTGGTGTTGGCTGGCGATCGAAGATCCGCAGCGGCGGCTGGTGTCGATGATCCTGGTGCTGGCGGTGCCGCTGATGGAGCCGTTTCACGTCATCGCCCTTTACTGGCTCAGCCGCAACCACAACCGGCCGAACATCATCGCCCGCGGCCTGGGCTTGCTGCTGCGCACGGCCATCGTCGCCCTCGGGCTTCATCTCGGCGCGCCGCTGTGGCTGATCGCCGCGGCCTGGGTGTTCGAAGCGGGGCTGAACGCGGCGATCCAGTGCGCGCAGCTGCACCTTGCGATGCCGGCCCAACGCTTTGCGCGCTATGTTCGCGAGTCGCGCGCGCGCGCCTACTTCGGCTTCGGCGTGCGCTTCGTGCTGTCGCTGTGGCTGCAGTCTTTGTTCATCCGGCTCGATCGGCTGCTGCTGGCCGAGCGCATGGACAGCGAACCGTTCGGCGTTTACGCCGTGGCGATGCAATTGACCGAGGTCTGGATCCAGGTCGCCTACCTGATCGGCATCTCCATGGCCACCGCGTTCCTCTACCGGCGCATCCGCGAGGGCCGCTTCGCGTTGGCCTTCTTCGGCACTGCGGCGGCGATGACGGGTGTGGGCCTTGCCGGGCTGGGCGCGGCCTGGCTTTTCGGCCCCTGGCTGCTGCGCGTCGTCTTCGGTCCGCGGTTCGACGGCAGCTTGCCGTTCCTGCTGGCCGGCATGGCGGTCGCGGTGCTGCTGTTCGCCAACCAGATCGTGCAACTGACATTGACCACGCTCGACCGACCGCGTCTTCTGGTGCTGAGCTGGGCGACGGCGGTGCTGGTGGCCGCGCCGCTGATCTGGTTCGGCTACCCGGCGTGGGGCGCTTTCTCCGGGCCGATCGGGCTGGCTGCCGGTGTCGTCAGCGGCTGGCTGGTGCAGCTTGCCAGGGCCAGCGTCGTTCATGATGCCTTGCGCGGCTAGTACTCCGACACAGGGATTTCGAAACATGAAAGCGCGTCTTCGGGCCGATGGCGGCGTTGCAAATGCTCGCGATACCTTTGGGTATCGCTGCGCTTTGCGCCTTGCCCTCGACCCGAATCCATCGCTTTCATCATGTTCCGAAACCCCTGTGCCGGAGTACTAGTACGCCGACACAGAGATTTCGAAACAAGAAAGCGCGTCTTCGACCCGATGGCGGCGTTGCAAATCCTCGCGATACCTTTGGGTATCGCTGCGCTTTGCGCCTTGCCCTCGACCCGAATCCATCGCTTTCATCATGTTCCGAAACCCCTGTGCCGGAGTACTAGGCCGCCGCGCTGCTGCTGCCGTTCGCCTACTTTTTTCAGTCGTGCGTGCCGCAGACGAAGCAGAAAGTGGGCTGGCTGCTGAACTACGTGGTGCCGGTGCTCGCGCTATCGGCCGCAGCGCACGGCGGGCTGCACGGCATCGCGCGGCCGCCTGACAGTGCCTGGGATACAGACGCGCTATGCCGGGCCGCTGGGCCTGTCGCTCGGCCTCGTCGCGGGATGGCTGTGCCAGCTGCCATGGCCTCCGATGCGCGCGGCGTCAGCCACAGCAACGCGGCCCAAGCTACCTTGACGGCGTGTTGCGCACCATCCAGAACGCCACCAGGCGGCACATCAGGTAGTACGCGCACGCCGCAGCGAAGACCCAGCGCGGCGCGCCGGTGCCCCAGACGAGCCAACCGAGTGCCAGTGCCGTCAGCAGCAGATACCAAGTCAGCCGGAACCGGTACTCGTCGCCGAACGGGCGCTGCAGGCCGGGCAGGGCGTAGCGCTGCTTCCACGCCGCTTCGTAGGTGTTGGGCAAGGCGTACAGGAGCAGCAACAGCGGCCAGGCCGGCGCGATCGACGCGGCCTGCGTCGCAGCCAGGATGGGTAGCATGAAACGCAGGCTGACCAGCACAAAGTGCAGCGCAATCGTGATGCGGCCGCGCCAGTGGTTGTAAAGGGCAAAGCAGGGCCACAGCGCGAGCCAGCCGAGCATCACGGCGAAAAAATTCGGCACCGCGGCCCAGTACAGCAGCGCCAGGCACGCCATGCCGGTCAGCGAGCGCACCACCAGCGCCGGCAGCAGGCGCGCGTGCATCCACGCCCGCGACGCCTCGGTCAGGCGCAGCGTCGGGCGCGCTTCGCGCGTGACGGTCAGGGTGTCGTTGATGATGTAGCCGAACTCGTAGGCCGAGTAGACGGCGACCAACATCGCCGCGGCTGCCGCCAGGCCGGGCAGCCCGCCATGCGCCACCGCTGCCAAGGCCAGCACCGGCAGCAGGTAGCTGATCGCCCATCCCAGCTTGTGGCGCAGCGTCGGCACGCGGCTGTGAAAGAAGTAGGCAAACGGCACCAGCAGCGGGACCGCCCTGCCGGGGGACGACTTCGTCTGCACAGCGAGTAAAGAGGGTTCCATCTGAGGGTAGGCGCGGCTCGGATGTGGCCCCCGCGCGCAGGCTGCAGCGCTGCGGTGGGCCGCTTGGTCGGAAGTATCGGTGCACTCTGCTCCGGCTTGCGCTCGAGCGCGGCCCCCAGTCGTGGGTTTGTGACGTGAAAGAACGTATGGAAGACTCGCTCTCGCGGGCGTCAACGGCGAGCTGGTCAATCACGACGTCGCCCGCCGAGCGCTTCGTGCCACCCCGAACAACAAATCCAATGCCCAGAAACGGCGGCCCGCCGGCCACACCAACTGCACTGCGTGCTGTGCCCAAGCCGCGCGAATTGCTCGCCTGCGCGCGCACCGCGCTCAGCATGGCGTTGAACCAGGTGGTGCCGTTGCGCGGCGTGCTGGCGGCGCTTGCCGGCGTTGCGGCGGCAACCCTGGGTGGCCTCTACCTGTTGAGCCTGGCCACCGGCACGCCGATGGCTCTTTTGACGCGCGACGTTGCGGCAACGACCGGCACGAAGTTCTACATTGGCATCCTGTCGAGCGTCGGCGCCTTGGTCTGGTGCGCCGCGGCCAGCGTGTGCTTGTTCGGCGCCGCTGCGTTGCGCGGCGTGTCAGGGCAGGGCGAACGGGCGAGCTTTCTGACGGGCATGGGCGTGTTGCTCAGTGCCCTCGGCGCCGACGATTTTTTCATGTTGCATGAAGTCGTCTACCCGAAGTTCGGCTTGCAGGAAGAGGTCCTGGTCGTCCTCTACGCCCTCAGCCTGATCGGGTTGATGGTGCGCTTTCGCGCTCAGTTGCTGGCCAGCGAAGTGCTGTTGTTCCTGATCGGCGCCGTGCTCTTCACGGGATCCGTCATCACCGACTTTTTTGTCAGGGACTCGACGGCGCTGGAGGACCTGCTCAAGGTCGGCGGGGTGGCGTGCTGGCTCGTCTATTTCTGGCGTCACGCGCTGGCGGGTGTGCGTGAAGGGCGCCGCTGAATCGTTGGTGGGACGAGGAGGATCGAATACGCAGCGCAAAGGCAGTCGCAGCCTTGAATTGGGGCATCCTGGATACGGTAGTTCCTGCAAAAGTTCCTGCATTCGCGTCTGGGTGCACCGATCACCACTCAGCCGGCTCGGTCGAGCTTGTCGAGCAAGGACAGCGCCCGTTTGGGATTGCCGCGAGCCGCGCGCGTCTCGAAGCGCACCCGTGCGTCGTAGTTGGCCAGCGCGACGGTTGCGAGTTCATCCATCAGCTTGTTGATGCTGATCGAGTTCGATTTGGCGAGCGCTTTCAGGCGCTCGTGCTTGTCGTCGGGCAAACGGATCGTCAAGGTGGACATGGGAAAACCTCCAAACATTGCTCAGGCGTCAGGACTCTGAGCGCGGGGAACTTCAACTCACCGCGTGCCACATCGCGCAGGTTGCGCGTGACGATGGCTTCGGCTTGCGCAGCGACACCCAGCTCGATGAGATGGTTGTCGGCTTCGTCGGGCAGGTTGGGCCGCCAAGCGTAGAACACCTCGACCCAGCGGCAGCGATTCAAAAGGCCATCGAACACTTCGCCGCATTCTCTGGCAGAGAGCATGGAGCCGGCGAACAAGTCCGATCGGCCCAGCGACCGATGATTTCGGCACCGCAATCATCGAAACAGAGCTGACCGTGGTGGCAGTTCACTTGCGGCCAAGAAGGTGCGGTCAGTTGACGCACCTCAATCCCGGCAGATCCCCGCAGAACTACTCAGCGGCTGTTGGGACGACCTCATGCACCGCCAGTTGCCGGGAGGCGGGCACTGCCCCCAGCAGGGCAGTGCGGCGATCCGCCCCCAACGCAGCGATCACCGCGTCGGCGTCGGGCATGGCACCGATCTGGCCGCGAAGCACTTGCGCGGCGCCTGCGAAGCGGCCATCGTTCAGCAGCCGGTGAACCCCGTCGCTGATCGCGTGCGGCGTCGCCTCTGGTGGCGCGAGTGCGAGCGCAGCGCCCGTGGGTTTGCATACCTCGGCGTTACGGAACTGATCTGCGCCTTGCGGCAGCATCAGCTGCGGCAAGCCCAGCGCCATCGCACCGAGCATCACCCCCGAGCCGCCCTGCGACACGACCGCATCGCAACGCGCCAGCACGCTTGCCAACGGGACGAGCCGTTCGATCAGTACATGCCGGCCGTACCCTTCAAACACCGAGGGGTCACCTTTCGGCCCGACCGCAACGATCAGGTTGACCGCCAGGCTTCGCAGGCCTTCGATGGCTGCAGCCAGCGCGGCCGTATTGCCGCCATAGACGGTCCCCAGGGTCACGAAGACCGTGTGCGCATGCGGCAGCGCCTCGATGCGGCGCATCAGCCCCGCATCGCTCGCGCCGCCGGGGGCCATCGGCCGCAGCGGCAGCATGTCACGCCAGATGGGCTCCTCGGCGGGGGCCAACCCAGGCGGGCACAGGTGCAGATAGCTTGCTGCGCGCCAAGCCTCGACCACCTGGCTCGCCGAGCCGTGTGGCGCGAGGCGTTCGATTGCCGCGGCAACCCACGGCAACAGTCGTACCGGCAGCATCGGGCCGAGCCCATGCACGACCGATCGCACGCCGATGCCGGCCGCGACCACCGGACCCGCGAGCTCGGTCTCTTCGTGGATTACCAGGTCGGGGTGCCATGCGGCGCAGCGCGGTGCCAGGTCTGCCATTCGCTCGCGTGCGCTCGCCTCGAAGTACTCGAGCCACGACGCTTGGTTGTCGCCGCCGGCCTGTGCATGGGTCATGCCGACCGACCAGGTAGTCTCGTCTATCGTTGATCGGCAGTTCTCGCCAAAGAAGGAGCCGTCGAGGAGATCGGCCTCAGTGGCGCTTGTGCGGTAAGTCAGCCGTTACGAGCGCGTGCCGTACGAAACCTCGATCGACCTTCGCGCGATGAAGGACGACGACGTGCTCGCCGCCGACGCGCGCCTTGCCGAGTTGTAGATCGGCGCCCTGAAGCTCCGATGAATTAGGGGGCGGACAGCGCCTTCGTGTCGTCTTTCGCGCCCGGCTTGCGATCTCCCTGGTCAGCGGTCTATCAGGACCATCCCACCACGCACCGGAGAGACGACATGAGCGAAGTTGCGATCACCCGCATCGCCAGCCGCTGGCGGCCCGACGACCATCTGCATGCCGAAAGCGGCAGCCTTGCGGTCGGCCCATGCGAGCCGGGATGGCTCAGCGCGAAGTGGGCGCTCGAGCCCGTGGCCGGCTCGACGTACTTTCGCGCGCGCAACCTCGCGCGCCCCGGGCACTACCTACACGCCGAATCAGGCGCTCCCGCGGTCGGGCCTATCGCTCCCGGCTGGCTCAGCGCGCAATGGCGTTTCGAACCGGTGGCTGACGCGTCATTCGTCAGGCTCGTCAACGGCAACCCGCTCGTTCGCTACGCGCACATCGAGTCGGGCGCGCTCGACGTCGGCACCGCCGGCCCCGGCTGGCTGAGCGCGCAGTGGGTGATTGAGAAGGTGCCCAACACCAGCTTCGTGCGCCTGCGCAACCGCTGGAAGCCCGAGCAATGCCTGCACATCGAAAGCGGGCCGATCGCCGCCGGCCCGGTCGGCCCCGGCTGGCTGAGCGCGCAGTGGAGGCTCGAGATCGTGCCGGGAACGGCGTGGGTGCGCATCCGCAATCGCTGGAAGCCATCGCAGTACTTCCACATCGAGAGCGGCAAGCCCGGCAGCGGCCCGATCGGCGCCGGCTGGTTGAGCGCGCAGTGGCAGCTCGAGAAGGTCGCGGGGACCAACGCCGTGCGGCTGCGCAACCGTTGGGAGGTCGAGCCATGCCTGCACATGGAGCGCGGGGTGCCCGAGATCGGGCTGGCCGAACCCGGGTGGCTGAGCGCGCAGTGGCTGGCGGGAAGTTTTCGCCGCAAGGTGTTCCCGCTGGCGCTGCTTCAGCGAAAGCTCGACGCGTTCATCAACCGGCGCCAGACGCCGCTCTTCGCGGTACGGCTTCACGGCGAAGGTCACGGCCACACGTTCCTCACCGTGTTCATGGAGGACCCGCTGACCGGCCGGCCCGAGCCCGGCAAGCCGAAGGACCTGGGGCAGCTCGAGCTGCCCACGCTGGGCAACAACTTCGCCGTCAACGACCTCAACACCGAACGCGTGACGTTGACCATCGTCAACGACCCCGGCGACCAGACGCCCGAGGTCGAGGCCGTGATCCGCTTCGAGACCAAGGGCGAGGAAATCCGGATCAACAACGCGCCGAACGTCAACCTGACCGGCTGCTCGGTCCGCGTGCGGGTGCGCTTTGGGCTCGATCCCGTCACCGGCCTCGTGCGTCTCGAGAGCTTCGCCGATCGCGTCGAGGAGGCGTGGAGGAAGGCGGCAGCGGGCGCCGAACGGGTGGAGCTGCGCGGCAAGACCTTCGAGGTGCCGTCTTCCGCCATCGGCCTGGCCTTGCTGCACCGCGACCTGAAGAAGGAATACGTCAGCGCCGACGTGTCGGTCGACGTGAGCGGCCTGCCCGACGGCGAGATCGCGCACCGCATCGAGAGTGCGCTCGACGACAAGATCTGGGACGGCCTTGTGTCCGCGCTCGCCGACGGCACAAAGCGCGGTTGGACGCCGTGGTCAAGTGTGTCGCAGGGCAACTCGACCCCGGGCGCGTGCATCGGCACGATCGTCGACGACCAGCGCGTCACGCTCGTGCTCGCCGATCGCGACGGCGGCATCTACGCCGCCGCAGGCAACCCGGAGCAGGGCTTGGGCGCATGGCGGAGCGTGTCGGAAGGCAGTACCGCGCCGGGCGGCCACGTCACCGCCGTCGCGCTCGGCGATGGCCGCATCGCCGTGACGCTGGCCGATCGCAACGGCGGCGTCTACATCGCCACGGGCGATGCTGCGCAGGGCTGGAGCGCGTGGCGCAACGTTTCGCAGGGCAGCACGCTGCCGGGCGCGCCGGTGAGCGCCGCGGTGCGCTCGCAAGGCCGCGTCACGCTGGTGCTGGCCGACTCCGCGGGCGGCGTCTATGCCGTCGGCGGCAAAGCGGGCGGCCTGTGGGGCAGCTGGCAGACGGTGTCCGAGGGCAGCACCGTGCCGGGCGGGCACGTCACCGCGCTTGCGATCGGCGAACGCGTCGTGCTTTTCCTGGCCGACAAGGCCGGCGGCGTCTATACCGCATCGGGCAGCCCCGAGGCCGGCTGGAGCGCCTGGCGCAACGTGCCGAAAGCCAGCACGACGCCTGGTGCGCCGATCTCGGCAGTGGTGCGAAGCGACGGCCGCATCGCGCTGTTTCTTGCCGATCAGGACGGTGGCATCTTGAGC
Source organism: uncultured beta proteobacterium (assembly GCA_963732625.1). Lineage (GTDB taxonomy): Bacteria > Pseudomonadota > Gammaproteobacteria > Burkholderiales > Burkholderiaceae_C > CADEEN01. The sequence continues at coordinate 104,270 of CAVTAM010000007.1, forward strand.
GCGTCGGGCACGGCCACGGACACGTTCGGGCCGTGGCTGCCGGTGTCCGAAGGCAGCACCACGCCGGGCGGCGCGATCACCGCGTCGGCGATCAACGAGGACGACATCGCGCTCTTCATCGCCGACCGCAACGGCGGCATCTACGCCAACAAGGGCAGCCCCGAACGCGGCTGGGGCGTGTGGGCGCCGGTCTCGCAGGGCCGCACCACGCCTGGCGGCCACGTCGCCGCGGCGGTGGTGCGCAAGACGGTGGTCGAAGCGTCGCCACCATCAGTCACGCGCGACGACCGCGCATCGCTCTTCATCGCCGACCCGAACGGCGGCATCTACAGCAGCCGCGACGGCGCCGTCGTCGTGGCGGGTATCGATCGCCGCCTGACGCGCCTGCTCGTCGGCGACGACTTCCGGCTGCTGTCGGTCAGCGGCGATCGGCAGAACCTGACGATCGACTACCTGCTGGGCGAGCAGCTGCCGCCGTTCCCCGAAGCGGCGCAGCCGCCGCTCGATCCGGGCCCGCTCGCCAACATCCGCCACATCGTCGTGCTGATGATGGAGAACCGATCGTTCGACCACATGCTCGGCTATCTCGCCACGCACGGCGGTCGCGCCGACGTCGACGGCCTCGGGACGGTGGTGAAAAACGAACACGCCGGCAAGACGTTCGAGCCGTTCGCGCTGGCGACGACGCGCTTTCCGGTCAGCCCGAGGCATGACTTCGAGGGCGTCGCGCAGCAGATTCACGAGCGGCACGTTCCCGGCGCGCCCGACAAGCTGGCGTGCGCGATGGACGGTTTCGTCGCCGGCTTCGCCGAACGCGCGGCGCGCGCGGCGCGCAACGTCGTCATCGCGCCCGGTGACGTGATGGGCTACTACCAGGCGGCGCAGGTGCCGGTCTACGACGCGCTGGCGCGCGAGTTCGTCGTCTGCAACCGCTGGTTCTGCTCGCACCCGGGGGGCACGTTCCCGAACCGGTTCTACGCGACCACCGGGCGGCTCAACCGCGAAGGCGACGGGCGGCCGCAACTCGACAATCCATCGGTCTCGCCGATCTTCACCAGAACCATCTTCGACCACCTGAGCGAGCAGGGCGTGTCGTGGCGCTACTACGAGCACGGCTACTGCTTCCTGCGCCTGTTCGAACGCTACATGTTCGACGACACGAACGTGGTGCAAATCGACGACGAGGCCAGCGGCTTCTTCGCCGCCGCGCGTGCGGGCAGCTTGCCGTCGGTCACGTTCATCGACCCCGACTTCATCGAGGTGCCACCGGGCGCCGACGACCACGCGCCGGCGGACATCGCGTCGGGGCAGCATCTGATCGGCCGGATCGTCAACGCGCTGATGAGCGGGCCGGGGTGGAACGAGACGCTGCTGCTCGTCACCTACGACGAGCACGGCGGCTTCTACGACCACGTGGCGCCGCCGCTGGGCGCGGCGGTCAGCGGCATCGGACGTCTGGGCGTGCGCGTGCCGGCGATCGTCGTCTCGCCGTGGGTCCAACGAGGCTTCGCGAGCGACGAGGTCTTCGACCACGCGTCGATCATCAAGACCATCAGCCGGCGCTTTCTGTCCGCCAGGCCGCCCGACATGGGGGCGCGCGTGACGCAGGCGAAGGATCTGTCGGTGCTGATGCGCGCGTCGCGGCGCGAGGACACGCCCGCGATTCCGTCGCCGCCGGCGCCGGCCTTCGTCGAGCCGTCGACCTGGACGCGGTGGGACAGCGTGTCGGAGGGCCATTCGACGCCGGGCGCGCGAATCGGCGCGGTGCCGGTGGGGCCGCGAACCTTGGCGCTCGTCGTCGCCGACCGCGCAGGCGGCATCTTCGCCGCCGAGGGCAACCCCGACGACGGCTGGAGCGGCTGGCACGCGGTGTCGGAAGGCAGCACCACGCCCGGCGGGCACGTCACCGCGGTGGCGCTGGGGGGCGGAGCTGGCGATCGATTGGGCGATGGCCGGGTAGCGATCGCACTGGCCGACAAGGCGGGCGGCGTCTACGTTGCCGACGGAAGCCCGGCGCGAGGCTGGAGCGCGTGGCGCAACGTCTCGGAGGGTGCCACCTTGCCGGGCGCGCCGGTGAGCGCCGTCGTCGGCTCGAACGGTCGCATGACGCTGCTGCTCGCCGATCTGGCCGGCGGCGTCTACGCCGCGAGCGCGAAGGCCGACGGCAGCTTTGGGCCGTGGGGCAGCGTGTCGGAAGGCGCGACCGTGCCGGGCGGGCACGTCAACGCAGTGGCGGTGGGCGAGCGCATCGCACTGTTCATCGCCAACAAGGCCGGCGGCGTGTACGCGGCATCGGGCAGCGTCGAGGCGGGATGGAGCGCGTGGCGCAGCGTGTCGGAAGGCTCCTCGACGCCAGGTGCGCCGATCGCGGCGGTGGCGCGAAGCGGTGGCCGCATCACGCTCTTTCTGGCCGATTCGGGCGGCGCGATCTACTGCGCCACCGGCAGCGCCGAGGGCGCGTTCGGGCCGTGGTCGGGCGTCTCGGAAGGCAGCACCATCCCGGGCGGTGCGATCGGCGCGGCGGTCGTGGGCGAGGATCGCATCGCGCTCTTCGTCGCCGATCGCAACGGCGGCATCTACGCCAACGAGGGCAGCCCCGAAACGGGCTGGGGTTCGTGGACCTGGGTGTCCGAGGGGCGCACGGCGCCGGGCGGCTTCGTGTCGAGCGTCGTCATGCGCCACGCAGCGGCACGGGCGCTGTTGCCGTCGGCCGGGGAGGCCGCGCGGGTCGCGTTGTTGATGACCGACGCGGCCGGCGCGGTGCTCGCCGCGATCAACAGCGATGCGCCCGGCGGCGAGGGCGATCACGACTTCCACGACATCCTGCGCGCGGCGCGGTTGCGCTTCTTTCTTTGATGCGCGGCTCGATGTGGCGGCGTTGATGCAGCGGCGAGCGGTCGCTGCCGCTCAAGTTCGGCTGCTTCGGGCAGCGTCACGTGCCAGCCCTGCATGAGCTTGATCGCGAGCGCCGCGATCCGATCGTGGCGATCGATCAGCGCGCTCTGGTTGTGGAAGGTCTTGTCACCGGCCTCGACAGACGCCTCGCACGCCTCCATGCCGATCTTCCCGAGCGTCTCAAGGCAGTCGGCGATGAACCCGGGGCACATCACGTCGATGCTGCGCACGCCTTGCCTGCCCGAGCTTCACAAGCGTCGGCTCGGTGTAAGGCTCGAGCCACGTTGCCTTGCCGAAGCGGCTTTGGAACGTGACGACGACGACGTGCTCGTCGGCGAGCGCGAGGAACTCGCGCGGCGGTCGTGCGGTTTTCTGGCAGTGGCACGGAGATGAGCCTGCAGGTCCTGCCTTCACGCGTTCACGGCGCTTCCGGCCGTCGTCCGAGGTCTTCCGCGCCTCGGTCGCGCTGTCGCTGCTCTCCGAGGCCCTGTGCGACCCCGATGTGAAGGTCAGGCATGCGGCTTTGCGGCACATTCTGAGCCGCCAATGACTTCATGTAGGGAGGTCGCCATGAGTTCCGGCAAGCGCTATCGCCGTCGCCCCGACCAGACAGTCACCGCAGTGCAGTTGAAGCTCGACACCGAGGGTCTGCGCTACCGCAAGTGGGGCGACGACCAGCTCGCCAAACCGGGTGACTGGCTGGTGGACAACGCAGGCGATGTCTACACCGTCGATGCCGAGTCGTTCGCCCGCACCTATCGAGAGGTCGGCCGCGGAGCATTTGTAAAGAGCGCGCCCGTGTGGGCTGAGCGCGCCAACGTGGCGAGCAGCGTGGCCACCAAGGAGGGCCACACCAACTATGCGGCGGGCGACTGGCTGGTGAGCAACCGCGAGGACGGCAGCGATGCATACGCCATCAGCGCCGCCGAGTTCGAGACGATGTACGAACTGGACGAGTAGATCGGTGAGCTTCGAAGTTCCAAGCGGCGGTTAACGATGCGCCGCTGTCCTGATCAACCGACATGCGCAGCAGTTGGGCTTGAAGGCGGTTCCGGTCAATGCGCCGGCACCGGCTTGAAGAGCGGGGTCGACTCTCGTTGTAGTCGGTGCGCGACGCCCGCGATCTTGTCGCGCGCGTCGTCAATCGACAAGAGCCAATGCGCGTTTTGGCACCCTTGGCGCAGTTCAGCCAAAAGGCCGCTGTACGGGCTCAAACCGGACCAGCATGCGACATGCCTGTGCACGGTCCGATGACCCTCCGGTGAACGACGCAAGTTCTTCGACGATCGCCGCGCCGCTTGACGATCCCGCGTCTAATGTTCATGGGCGCCACTCACCGCCTCGGCGGACTTAAGGCGGGCCGTGACGCCGCGGCGATGGCGCCGCCCAAGCCGCTGCACTACATTCCCCGAGGGGAGCCAACTCCGAAGCAGGTGGCATGAAAGACAAAGACTGGCGTCGTCTGCTCGAGCAGATCCGCGACGGCACCGTGGTGCCGGTGGTCGGCTCGCGGCTGCTGGTCGACGCGCAGGGGCAGCCGCTTTCCGCACGGGTCGCACGGTTCGTGATCGAGGGGAGCGACCTCGACATCAACCCGGCCACGCTGCCGCCCTTTCGTGAGCTGAACGAGATCGTGTCGCGCCTGAAGGCACAGCGCGTCGACCCGATCACGCTTCAGGAGCTGTACGGCGACGTCGACGCCGCGCTGCGAAAGATCGGCAGCGAAGGGCTGCCGATCCCCACGCCGCTGCAGCAGCTGGCCGCGATCACCGACTTCCGGCTCATGGTGACCGTGACCTGCGACGACCTGCTGGCGCGCGCGCTGGCCGCTGCGGGCCGCGGTGTCAAAGAGGTCGTGCACTCGCCGAAGCTGCCGACCAGCGAAGGCGCCGACCTGCCGCTCGACTGGCAGGAGCGAGCCGGCGTGGTGCAGCTGCTCTACCTCTTCGGCAAGTCGCGGCCGACGCCGCTGTTCGCGATCCACGACGAGGACGTGCTCGAGTATGCGCACAACATCATCGCCGACGGCAGCCACGCGCCGACGGCGTTCCTTGGCGCTTTGCGCGACCGCAGTCTGCTGATCGTCGGCTGCAACTTCCCCGACTGGCTGAGCCGCTTCGTGCTTCGCGCCACGCGTAAAGGGCGTCTGGCCGATCCGAAGGGCGGACGCGAGTGGCTGGTCGAAGGGCTCGGCCAGGAAGACCCCTTCGTCGGCTTCCTCGGCAACTACAGCCCCGAGACCGAGGCGCTGACGAACGTCGACCCGGCCCAGTTCATCGACGAGCTTCATCAGCGCTGGCAGGCCGGACGCAAGGCGGCCGCAGCCGCGAACGACAAGCCCGCGGGCAGCGCCGGCAGTGCAGCCGCGGCGGCCGAGTCGCTTTCATCGGCTTCGCCCGACGGCAAGATGTTCTTCATCAGCTACTCGCGCACCACCGACCTCGCGCATGCGCAGGCGCTGCGCGAGGTGCTGGCGGGTGAGTTGTCGGTGGGCGAGCACGAGATCTGGTTCGACGAGCAGACGCTCGAGCCCGGCGACGTGTACACGCAGAGCATCCTCGACGGCATCCGCAGCTGCCGCTACTTCGTGCCGCTGGTCTCGCGCGCGGCCACCGGGCGCGAGAAGGCCTTCGTCTTTCGCGAGTGGGACGAAGCGACGCGCCAGTTGCCCGAGATGAACCGCAAGTACCTGCTGCCGCTGGTGATCGACGCCGACAACCACCCCGAGACCTACCGGCAACCCTCGGTCGTCGCATGGCGCGAGCGGCACATCGACTTCGGCCACGCGCCCGACGGCCGGCCCGACGAGTCGACGCTGAATGCGCTGCGCAACCTGGTGCGCGACGCGCGCCGGCCTCGCGGCAGCTGATGCATCGCGAAGCGGCACCAGACATGGCGACGACGGCCACGACGCCCGAAAGTCTCGCGCTCGATGCCGAGAACCCGTGGCCGGGCCTCGCCAGCTACGACGAGGCGTCGTGCGACTACTTCAAGGGCCGCGAATCCGACGCCGCCGAACTCGTGCGGCTCATCAAGCTGTCGCCCTTCGTCACCTTCTACGGCAAGTCGGGCCTGGGCAAGAGCTCGGTGCTGCAGGCTGGCGTGTTCCCCGCGCTGCGCAAGGCGCACTTCCTGCCGGTGCACCTGCGGCTCGACTACGCGCAGACCGCGCAACTGCCGCTGATGGAGCAGGCCGCACTGCGGCTGCGGCAAGAGGTTGCCGCCCGCAAGGCCGACGCCGCCGAGCCCGAGCCCGGCGAGAGTCTGTGGGCCTACCTTCAGCGCCGCGACACGCCGATCTGGGGCGCCGACAACTACCCGCTGGTGCCGGTGCTGGTGTTCGACCAGTTCGAAGAGATGTTCTCGCGCGGCGGCTCGCCTGAGCATGTTCAGCGACTCCTCGACGCCATGGCCGACTTCGCCGCCGACCGCCTGCCGCGCGAGCTGACCGACGACCGTGTCGCCTCGCGGCGGCTGAACCTGCAGACGCAGCAGTACCACGTGGTGCTGGCGTTCCGCTCCGACTTCCTCGCCGAGGTGACAAGTTGGGTCAAGCAGAAGAACCTGCCGCGCCACGAGTCGCTGCATCTGACGGCGATGCCTCGCCAGCGCGCGATCGAGGCGGTCGAGCACCCCGGCGCTGCGGTGCTCGAGCCGGGCGTGGCCGAGCAGATCGTCGACTTCCTGCTTCAGCGTGAAGGTCCGCGCGAAGGCCCGCGCGACGCCGTCAGCGCCAACACGACGCGCTTGGGCGACGTCGAACCCGCGCTGCTCAGCCTGTGCTGCTACCAGCTCAACCGCAAGCGCAAGCGGCCGGCGAAGATCGACGCCGAACTGCTGCGTTCGGTCGGCCAGTCGATCCTCGCCGACTTCTATCACGAGGCGGTGAAGGACATGCCGCCGCGCGTGCCGCGGTTCATCGAGGAGAACCTGATCCTCGGCGACCGCTACCGCAACCCGTACCCGCGTGAGGTCGCGCTGGCCAGCGGCGGGCTGACCGAAGACGAGCTGAACCACCTGACGAAGAACCGGCTGCTGCGCATCGACCCGCAGGGTGACGAGCTGCGCATCGAGCTGATCCACGACCGCCTGGTCGGCGTGGTTCGCGAGTCGCGCGACGCGCGGCGCGCACGCGAGGCGCAAGAGACCGAACGTGCGGCCGCCGCGAAGCAGCAGCGCGAGGCGCTCGAGAAGATCGAGCGTGACCGCGACGCGGCCGAACAGCGCGTGCAGCTCGAGCGCGAGCGCGAGCGCGCGACGCAGACCGAGCACGAACGCGCGCGCGTCGCGCGCTGGCGCAACGGGCTGATGGTGGCCGCGGCGGCGATGGCCGTGATGATCGCGGGGCTGGTCGTGCAGTGGAACCGTGCGAGCAGCGCCAACGCCGGGCTGGCCGCGGCCGCCGAGACACTGAACGACACGGCCAAGGCGCTGAACGCGAATCTCGAAGCCGCGAAGGAAGACTTCGAGGACGCGAAGAAGGAACTCGACGCGACGAAGATCGAGCTAGCCCAGGCGAGGCTCGAGCTGGCGAAGGCCGAACAGGCAAGGGACACCAACACGCAGGCCGCCACCGCGCGGCTGCGCGCCGCCGAGGCGCAACTGCAGGTGCAGGCCGAGACGGTACGCGCCACCGAGGCTTCGCGCCAGGCGCTCGGCCGCCAGCCGACGTTGACCTTGCCTGGCTGGCGCCTCGCCTCGGGCGGCTGTGACAAGGGTGCGGTGTCGGTCAAGGGCCAGGCCGAGTTCACCGTGGTGCCGCAGGGCAACCAGGTCGAGGTCCGCGAGGCCTTCTCGGGCCGCGGAAGCGACTTCACCGTGACGATCGACGCGAGGGCGACGCTGCCCACGAGGAGCCCCGGCTGCTACGACCTGCCGACCACCGGCGAGTGGAACGGCCCCGGCCGCAGCTTCAGGACCCAGGGCGTCGACCGCGTGTGCGTGAACGCCGAGGGTGCGCCGATCAGCGCGACGATCATGAAAATCCGTACCGACTGCGTGTATTGATCGGCCAACGAATCGTGTCCGTTGAGGGGTCCTCGTGCCTTTGCGGGCGGGCACCCCGCTGGCGATCGAAGGATGCGGATCGAGCCGCATCAGCCCGAGGAAATGCTCGCCCGCGCGCCCGCGAACGTGAAGGCAGCGAGCACCGCGAAGGCAATCGCCACTTCGCAAGGTGTCGGCACCGGCGTCTGCCACGCGGCGGATGTCGCGGGTGGCGCTGCGCGATCTTCGGCCAGGAGGGGTTTAGCGCGGTGATCGGCGCGATGCGAGCCGCGCTCGAAGGCTGATCAGCCCGGCAGCAGCAGCGGCAGAAGCCGCCAAGCGCCGGCGCCAAGCAAGGCCAGGCCGAGCAGCGTCGCGACGCGTTCTCCGCGTGGCGCGAGCTTCTCGACTGCGACGACGATCGACAGCGCCGCGATCCACGCCAGGTTCATCACCCCGCCGACGAACAGCAGCGCCATCAGCGCCCAGCAGCAGCCCAGGCAGAACAGCCCGTGGCGCCAGCCCATGGCGAAACCGCCGAAGCGCCCGCCGCGCCATTCGCCGACGAGAAAGCCCATCGGCGTGCGGCAGCGCGCCAGGCAGATGCGCTTGAGCGGCGAGAACTGATATGCGCCGGCCACCAGCAACAGTGCGCCCGACAGCATCGCCGAGGTGCTGACGATCATCGGATTGACCCAGCCGACGGCCTGAAGCAGCCATTGCGCCGCGGTCGCCGCGACGCTGAAGATCAACCACACCAGCAAGTAGGCGCCGACGAACTGGCGCGAGCGCGCGCGCTGCCCGTTGCGCCGGCACAGCGCGACGAATGCCTGCACCATCGGCAGCGCCGACGGCAGCATCATCGCGGCCATCATCACCGCCCACATGGCGACGATGGCCAGCAGGTTGGCCGCGCTCCACTGCGGCGACATCGGCATGGACAGCTGCGCCAGCGGATGGCCCATGTCGAAAGCGAGCCAGGCCAGGCCGGCCCAGCCCAGCACGGCGAGCGCCAGCCACAGTGCGGCCGCCTTCGACAGGCCTTGCGTTCGTGGCGCTCGTTGCGGCCCCTCTTCGGCGTGGGTGGTCATTGTTGGTTGCGCTGGCGCCTGGACGGCATCGGCCCACGGTGAGCGGCGCGGCGCTGCTTGTCAACCGCAATAGCCCCCGGGTTCATCGTAGGTACTGCGATTGCGCGCACCGTTGATTGGGCGTAACGTGATCGCACCGCACCCCATCGGCACGAGCAGCCGGTTGCCCGGACAGGCCGGCCGCATGTTCACCCGCACGAAGGAGCAGTCATGGCGACCTGGCAGATCAGCGGCGAATACATGGAAACCTGCAACTGCACGCTGCTGTGCCCGTGCATCACTTCCAACCTGGCGGCCACGCCGACCGAGGGCGACTGCAAGGCGGCGGTGACAATGCGCATCGACAAGGGGCACAAGGACAGCGTGCCACTCGACGGCCTGAGCTTCATCGTGATGATGCATGCGCCGGGCGCGATGGGCGCGGGCAACATCACCGTCGGGCTGATCATCGACGAGCGCGCCAGCGACGCGCAAGTCGAGGCGATCAGCGCCATCGCCACCGGCGCGGTCGGCGGGCCGATGGCCGCACTGGGGCCGCTCGTCGGCAAGATCGCAGGCGTCGAGCGTCGGCCGATCCAATTCGATGTGGACGGCCTGAACCGAGCAGTGCGTGCAGGCGACCTGGTGGACCAGGCCTGCGAAGGCATCCCCAGCGCCAGCGCGCCTGGCCAAGCGATCGGCGTGGACAACACCGTGCACCCGGTGAACAGCCGACTGTCGCTGGCCAAGGCGACTCGCAGCCTGTTCAACGTCTTCGGCATCAAGTGGAACGACTCGACCGGCACGCGCAACGGCCACTTCGCGCCCTTCGCCTGGGCCGGCTGAATTTACAGCGCGCCTCGGCGCGCATGCATCTCCGGCCACCAGAGAAGGCACACCCGGCTCAGATTCTCGCTGGCTGGAGCAACTGCGCCGCAACGTCACCCGCCCGGCTGGATCCGACGAGCGGGTGCAGTGCAACGCCGCCGGAACAGGTGCTGCCCCAGCTCGAGACATCGTGGCGCTACGGTCCACGCACCTGGTGATATCGCCGCTGGAGTTCATTCAGCGGCTGTTGTCGTGCGGCGCCTTCGTTAGCACTCCTGTCCGCGGCTATCGCGCCCTGGATAGACAGCTTCTGGGAGGCGAATCGCGCAGCCGGAAGTATTGCTTTGGGTCGGTTTGACGCCGTGAACGTCGCCTGCGCGCACACGTGTTGCCGTGCCGCTCGGCACACAGCTCGTTGGCCTTGAGCTGAAGTGAACCGTGGAGGCGGCGAGATCGAGATCGTGGCGGTCACGAACGGCCGGTTCGTGGGTCGCTGGTGACCGCGTTCGCAGAGGGAGGCGAGGGCGCGTGGGCAGAAAGCGATCACTCGAGCATTGCTTTCGGCCAAGAAGGAACGCTAGCGAGCTACAAACTGCGCGCGAACCCATACGCGTCGCGAATTTCAGTCCAGCAGCCCGGCCCACATCGGCAGCCATAAGACAAGCCCCGGAAAAGCGAGGCACAAAGCGAGGCCGGCGATCTGCAGAAGCACGAACGGCCACATGGCCTTGTACACATCGCCCATCGTGACCCCCGGCGGCACGGTGCCCTTCATGTAGAAGAGGGTGGCGCCGAAAGGCGGCGACATGAATGAGGTCTGCAGATTCACCGCGACCAGTGTCGCGAACCACGGCATGAAGTAGCTCTTGTCGCCGAGATGGTCGCTGAAATCGAGTTTCGCCAGGATCGGCACGAATATCGGCAGCACGATCAGGCAGATCTCGATCCACTCGAACGACGAAAGCCGAGTAGGAAGATCAGCGCCATGACGAACATCAGGATCTCCCATTTCGTATCGACGCCCATCTTCGCCAGCACTTCCATCACCACGTCGTCGCCGCCGATGGCGCGAAACACGTAGGAGAAGCCGGTCGCGCCGAGGAATAGCGTGAAGACCAGCGCATTCGCTTTGGCGGCCTCGCGAATTGCTTCCCTGAGCATCTTCACCTTCAGGGTGTTGTTGAACCAGGCCAGGACCAAGGCCCCCACAACGCCGAAACCGGCGCTTTCCGTGGCCGTCGCCCAGCCGGCGAAGATGCAGCCGAGCACCACCACCATCAAGAACGCCATCGGAAACAGGCCGTGCCAGATCTCGTGCCAGAACGCGGCGCGCGTCTGTGGCCCCCAACCGGGAGCCCGCTTCGGCGCCGCATTCGGCACCAGGATGGCAAAGCCGAGGATGTAGGCGAGGTAGAGGCCAGAAAGAACGAACCCCGGCAACGTCGCCGCCGCAAAGAGCGAGCCCACCGAGGTACTGAGCATCTCGCCCATTACCACCAGCATGATCGAAGGCGGGATCAGGATGCCGAGTGTCCCCGCCGACGCGATAGTGCCGATCGCAAGATGCTTGTCGTACTTCTGCCCGAGCATCTCCGGCAGCGCGATCAGCGAAAGCAGCACCACGGAGGCTCCGACAACGCCGATCGGTGCAGCCAGAATCGTGCCGATCACCATCACTGTCACCGCCAAGTTGCCAGGCACCCGGCGCAGCATCACCTGCGACGCCTTCAGCATGTCGGCGGCTGCGCCGCAGCGTTCCAGCAGCGTGCCCATGAAGATGAACATCGGTATCGAGACCAGCACCGGATCGATGGCCACGCCACCCCACATGCGCAACAGGATGCTGTTCAGGCCCTCCAGGCGGAAGGTGCCGAGCGACCAGCCGATCAGCCCGAAGATCAGGCCGGTGCCGCCAAGCACGAAGGCGACCGGATAGCCGCAGAAGATGACGAAGAACATCGACGCGAACATGATCACCGCGAGGTAGTCGGCGAGGAACGTCAGCGCGATGTCCATCAGACCGCCGCGTCGACCTTCTTGTCGATCGGCAGATGGGCCTCCCCGGCCAGCTTGCCGCCGAACAGGAACACGCACAGGCGCGCGATCATGCTCAGCACCGACATCGTCAGCAGTGTGATGCCGATGAAAAAGACGGTCTTCAGGATCCAGCGGTGCGGCAGGCCGGTCGGCGCGTCGGACGCCTCGCCCATCACGTACGAGACTTGCACGAAGCCGAGGCTGTACCACACCAGCATCAGGCAGTACGGCAGGGCGAACACCAGGCAACCGGCCAGTTCGGCCCAGGCTTTCCCGCGCAGGCTCAGAGGCTCGGTGTATGAATCCACGCGTGGATGTGCGTTGATGGCGTAGTTGAAGCCCATCCACAGCGAGAAGATCGCTGCGTGCAGATGCCATTCCAGCTCCTGCAGCATGGTCGATCCGAAGCCGGGCACCTGAAAGCCAAGCTTGCGGGTGACGACGTCGAAGAAGATCACCGCGGCAAGCACGAGCAGCAGCCAGCCGGTGGCGTCAGCGATGTGCTGCAGCAGGCGGTTGACGAGGTTGCTGGCGGCGAGCAGGGCTCGCATGTGATCACCCTTGTGCAATCGGGCATCCCGCCCGCCGGTGTCGCCGACCGGCAGGGAGAGATGCAGAGGGCCACGAACAACGTGGATCAGGCCAAGGCACTGCTGCCAGCTTCGTTCGGCCAACGGCTAGCGCAGATAGCCGCGCTCGCGCCAGATCGAGTAGTCAGCGCGGAAGGCGCTCAGGGAATCCCAGGCCTTCTTGAACTCGGGGCTCTTCGCCGATTGCTCGAGCACCACTTCCTTCCAGGCCTTTTCATACGCGGCGAGAAAGGTCTTGTCCCAGGTGACGAGCTTCACGCCCTTGGACTCGATCTCGCGCATCGCTTTCGCCTGCGCTGCCTCGGAGCTGCCGAAACCGCGCACGATCGCGCTGTCGCAGGAGGCCTCGACCTGCGCTTGCTGCGTCGGGGAGAGCGTGTCCCACTTCTTCTTGTTCCAGATCATGTCCTGGAATGTGGTCTGCTGGTGCCAACCCGGAAAGTAATAGAACTTGGCCACTTGGTGGAAAGCGAGGCTCAGATCCATCGACGGCATGGAGAACTCGGTGGCGTCGATGGTGCCGAGCTGCAGCGCCTGAAAGATCTCACCCGCCTGCAGCAGCTGAGTCGAGACGCCCATCTTCTGCATCACGTTGGCGCCGAGGCCGAAGAAGCGCATCTTCAGCCCCTTCAGATCGTCCAGCGTCTTGATCTCCTTGCGGAACCAACCCGACGCCTCGGGTGCGATCAGGCCGCACGGGATCGAGTGGATGCCGTACTTGGCGTACAGCTCCTGCATCAGCTTCTCGCCGCCGGCGAACTTCATCCAGGCCAGGTATTCGCCGCCGTCCGGACCGAACGGCACGGCTGAGAAAACAGCAAATGCGATGTCCTTTCCGGTCCAGAAGCCGGGCGTCGCCCAAGCCGCATCCAGCGCGCCCGACGCAACTGCATCGAAGGACTGCCCCGCCGGCACCAGCGCCCCCGGTTCGAAGAACTTCATTTCGACCGAGCCGCCCGAAACGCGTTCAATCGTTTCGGCCGTGTACTTCGCATTCGGCCCGAGTACCGACACCGTAGTAGCGAAATTCGACTGCATCTGCACACGGACCTTCTTGTCCTGCGCCTGCACAACTGCTGTCGCGCCGGCCATCGCAGCGGCGACGGCAAAGGCCATCATGGTATGAACGACACGCATTTTGGTTTCCTCCATCAAGGGCCGATGAACAGGACGGGCGCGACCAAACGATGACCACGCTGTCAACGTCTCCCGAGTCAACGTGCTGGCACGACGACAGCGGCCACCTTGGTCTCAGCAGCCTGCCCTTGCACCGCAGCAATCACAGCGTCGGCCTCCCCCGTGTACATCGCGGCGATACCCATCATGCTGCCCACGACAAGTGAACAGGCGACAGCGGCACACAGCAGTGCAACGGCGCGCTGCTGCCGGGAGATGCAAGGCAGTTCGGGGCCACGGGCGGCAGGAGTCTTCATCATGGTGAATCTCCGGTAGGTGGTCGTGAATCGCGGGGTGTTGGCACATCATCGGGTGATCGTAAGAACTATAGAATATAGAGTATAGAATTCAAGTGCGATCGTGCTATCCTCTGCGGCATAGGGTTATGCGCTTCGCACAACAGGGCGCGGCAGCAGTGGCATGAATGAGAAACATCGACGCAAGACGCTCAGCGACGAGGCCTACGACTCGATCACCGAGCGCATCGTCGCCGGGCGCTTGGCTCCCGGCACGCGCTTGGTCGTCGCAGCGCTTGCCGATGAGTTGCGGTTGTCGGCGACACCGATCAACGAGGCGCTATCAGCGCTCGATCGCGAGGGTCTGGTGTCATACGCGCCTCACCGCGGATACTCGGTGCGGGCGCTGACGATGAATGACATCGAGGAGGTCTTTACCGTCCGCGAGGTGATCGAAGGTCTTGCCGTGCGCCTCGCGACCGAGCGCGCCGGCGAGGCTGCCGTTTCAGAGTTGGAACGGCTGCTACGCCAGGCTGGCGCTGCTGTTGACCGGCATGCTTTCGCGGCGTTCTACGAGCTTGACATGCAGTTCCACCGCGCGATCTACCGCGCCAGCGGAAATTCGCTCGTGGTCCGGGTCGCGGAGTTGATTCACGGCCAAATGCATCTCTTGGTAGCGAAGGCGGCTTACACGCCCGGCCGCTTCAAAGGCGCTCAAACTGAGCATGAAGCCATCCTGCGCTGCGTGATCGCGCGCAACCCGGAGGAGGCCGAGAGCGTCATGCGGCAGCACATCCGGGCAGCAAAGGCTGCGCTGTTGAACGCTGCGCAGGCAGCGTTGTTGGCAAATCCGCAGTCCACAGGGTTGCCACGGTCGAGCGAAGCTGAGTTGGCTCGGGACCGCCCCCGGGCACGCGTGGGTCGCCGTTGACGGCGATTGGTCCGAAGTCGTTCGACTTGGACGAGGTGGCGACGCCAATCTTCGGCAGGGGCCGTCGAGAGATCCAGGCCTGCCCCTCACCGCCTTCACCGGTCACAAGTGCCCATGGGTAGATGTCGGCCATTTTTCGGCCAGCCCGAGGGACAAGCGGTTGCTCAAACCGTCAATGAAGACGATGTGGTCCGCGCCTACGCCTACGCGCCGCACCGGCGCTGTGTAACCCGGCACCGGCCTGGCCCGGATGTTTCATCAGTCGCCCACTCGATGGATCCCGCTGCGACATCGTGATGCGTTTTCAGCCAGCCAGGCCGCGCTGTTGGGGATCGTGCCGCGTGACGGTGGTGCCGGCTTCGCGGCTGCAATCCCTTCATCCAGTTCGGAGACCACGCGCCGCAAGCAGCGCGCGGCTCTTATGATTGCTGCATGAGTAGGCATGAGCACGATCATGAGCACAGCGAGCTGGGCGAGATGGACCTGAGGGTGCGTGCGCTCGAAAGCGTTCTCACTCAAAAGGGATATATCGACCCGGCCGCGCTGGATCGATTGATCGACACCTACCAGACCCGCATCGGCCCGCGCAATGGCGCCCGCGTGGTTGCCCGAGCCTGGGTCGACGCCGAATTCCACGAATGGCTGCTGCGCGATGCGACAGCCGCGATCGCATCAATGGGGTATGCGGGCCGCCAGGGCGAGCACATGCAGGTGGTGGCCAACACCCCAAAGCGGCACAACCTCGTCGTCTGCACCTTGTGCAGCTGCTACCCCTGGCCCGTGCTCGGCTTGCCGCCGACTTGGTACAAGAGCGCGCCCTATCGCTCACGCGCGGTTCGAGACCCACGCGGGGTGCTCGCCGATTTCGGCGTGGTGCTTGCCGAAGAAGTCGAGATCCGCGTCTGGGATTCGACCGCCGAGCTGCGCTACCTGGTCCTGCCCGAACGGCCCGCCGGCACTGAGTCGATGGACGCAGCGGCACTGTCATCGCTGGTCACGCGCGATTCCATGATCGGCACGGCTCTGGCCTTGAAGCCCGCGGTGTGAGCTACGTGACTCATGCCGACCTCGGTGGCAAACAGGGCCATGGCACAGTCGTGCCCGAGCCTGAAGGCGAACTGTTCCATGCCGCATGGGAGCCACGAGCGTTCGCGCTGACGCTCGCCATGGGTGCAACACGTGCATGGAATCTCGATATGAGCCGTGCCTCGCGCGAGACGTTGCCCGAGTACGCGGCCTTGAGCTACTACGAAATCTGGATCGCCGGCCTGCTGCGGCTGCTGCAGGCGCGCGGCATGCTTGACGAGGCCGAGATCGCTGTGGCACACGCGCTGGTGCCGCCCGTGGCGGTCGCGCGTGTGCTGGTGGCCGCCGATGTGGAGGCGGTCTTGGCCGCAGGTGCGCCGACCGAACGCAACACGACCTCGGCGCCGCGTTGGCACGCGGGCGATCGGGTGCGCGCTGTTTCGGGCGCGTCGAACCATCACACTCGCTTGCCCAGCTACGTGCGTGGCAAGTGCGGAATCATCGAGCGCGCACACGGCATGCACGTGTTTGCTGATGCCCATGCACAGGGGCTGGGCGAGCAGCCGCAGTGGCTCTACACCGTGGTCTTCGTCGCCACCGATCTTTGGCCGGATGCAGACCCAGGTCACACCGTATCGGTCGACGCCTGGGAACCCTATCTTGACACCGCATGACCACTCCACCCGTGTCACCGGACTGGCCCGGCAGCGCCGATGAGCCCGTGTTCAGCGAGCCGTGGCAAGCGCATGCTTTCGCGATGGTGTTGCGGTTGCATGAGCAAGGCCTCTTCAGTTGGTCCGAGTGGGCGAGCGCGCTGGCAGCGCAGATCGGCGCCGCTCAGACAGGCAACGAAGCGGACCTGGACGACACCTATTACCGGCATTGGCTGAGCGCGCTGGAGTCGATCGTTGCGGCCAAGGGTGCCAGCTCGGCCGCAGAGTTGGAGCGCTACCGAGATGCCTGGGAACGCGCGGCCGACCGCACACCGCATGGCCAGCCCATCGAGCTGCAACCGCATGACCTCGACCGCGGCGGTTGACGAGTTTTGAATGGTCGAACCGCGCCGCGGCGCGTCTTGGCCGCCGCCCGCCCGCGCGTCATCGCATCGCCGCGCGGGTGCAAACGAGGGCGTCGAATTCGATGGCCCCACCGTCAGCTTCGCAGCGGTGAGTTCGTTTTGCTGTAGGTCGCAAACCGGGTCGGGTTGACACCTTGAACGTCAGCTGCGCGGACACGCGTTGCCGTTTCACTTCACTCGGCACACGGCTCGTTGGCCTTGAGCTGAAGCGGCCCGTCGAGGCACTCGAGATCGAGGTCGTGGCGGTCGCGACCGACCGGTTCGTAGATCGCTGGTGCCGCGTTCGCAGAGGGAGGCGAGGGCGCGTGGGCAGATAGCGATCGTTGAAACCTTGCTTCCGGCCAAGAAGGTGCGGTCAGTTGACGCACCTCAATCCCGGCACGGTGCGTCGTTTCGATCGCGCCTCGTTCCTCGACTCGTCCGAGCAAGCTCAGCAGGTCAGTGGGGCGAATCGTGCTGATGGGGGTTTTGCACCGATCCAGGGGAACACATCTTGCTCGAGCCGGCGAATGATCTTGCACGAGTGGGATGGCGCCCAGGTCGGTACATTCTCGGCGTGCCACTCACATCCCCAGGCTCAGCGTATTGCGCCGGCCATTCAAGCTGTAATCGAAGCGCCAACCTTGCGAGCCGCCTTTGACGAACAGCCGCAAGTGCAGACCGGCGCCGTCGGTGAGGCGTTGCCTAGCATCGCCCGCCTTGATCGACTTGATCGTCGCGTTCGACGGGATGAGGTGATGGGCCATGCAGGAAGAGCCTGTCCTGATTTTTGTGTACGAGGCATAGCATGACGACAAGGAGCATGTATGCCAAGCAACAAGACCGAGACGATCAGCAAAACCAAGGCCAGGAACGCGGCCATTGCCGCCAAGAGCGCGGCGCTGCAGAAGATCCCCAAGGAGATCGTTGACCAGCTCGTCACCGGGCCGATGAACCGGGTGGAGTTCAACGACCTGTCGATGGCGCTGAAGAAGGCGCTGGTCGAGCGTGCGCTCGGCGCCGAGCTGACGCACCACCTGGGCTATGCGAGCCGCACCGATCGGCCCGAGGACGCCAGCAACCATCGCAACGGCGCCAGCGCCAAGACCGTGCGCACCGACGACGGCCCGCTGCGCATCGAGGTGCCGCGCGATCGACTGGGCTCCTTCGAGCCGCTGCTCATCGGCAAGCACGAGCGCCACTTCACCGGCTTTGACGACAAGATCACCGTCATGTACGCGCGCGGCATGACGGTGCGCGAGATCCAGGGCTTTCTGGCCGAGCAGTACGGATGCGAGGTGTCCCCTGAGTTCATCAGCGCAGTCACCGACGCGGTGATGGCCGAGGTCGGTGCCTGGCAGTCCCGGCCACTCGAGCCGATGTATCCGGTGGTCTTCTTCGACGCGCTGCGGGTGAAGATTCGCGAAGACGCCGTGGTGCGCAACAAGGCGATCTACCTGGCGCTGGGCGTGCTGCCCGACGGCACGCGCGACATCCTGGGTATCTGGATCGACAACACCGAGGGCGCGAAGTTCTGGATGAAGGTCTTCAACGACTTGAAGACGCGCGGCGTGGCCGACATCCTGATCGCCGTGACCGATGGCCTGAAGGGCATGCCAGAGGCGCTGGCTGCGGTGTTCCCGGCCACCACGCTGCAAACGTGCATCGTGCACCTGATGCGCAACAGCTTGGACTATGCGAGCTGGAAGGACCGCAAGGCGCTGGCTGCGGCGATCAAGCCGATCTACACGGCGCCGAGCGCCGAGGCGGCGGCGTCTGAACTCGATGCGTTCGAGCAAGGCGCGTGGGGCCGCAAGTTCCCGACCGTGGTGGCAGCCTGGCGCCGAGCGTGGGACCGGGTGATTCCGTTCTTCACCTTCCCGCCGGCGGTGCGCCGCGTGATCTACACAACCAACGCTATCGAGAGCATCAACGCGCGGCTGCGCAAGATCATCAAGACGCGCGGGCACTTCCCGAGTGACGAGGCGGCCAGCAAGCTGATCTGGCTGGCGCTGCGCAACATCACGGCCGATTGGGGCCGCGCGGCGCACCACTGGAAGGAGGCAATGAATCAGTTCGCCATCCTCTACGAGGAGCGCTTCACGCAGGTGCACGACACAACGCGCGCGGGCAGCAGGTAATGCATGAGTACATTGCACAACCGGGGGCCTCCGGCGGCCTGGCCGGGGCCTTAAAACCTTCAGAGCAAAATCAACCAACAACCGATCCAGCAATCCGCCTCACACACAGAAATCCTGACACTCCCTGCAGGAACTCCGCAGCAACACGCGAGAGATTTTGCGGTTCCTGTAGAAGTTCCTGCAATGTGAACTCGCAACCCGAGGGATTGCGTGGGAAGTCCCGCGACAAGAAAAAAGCCCTAGAGCATTGATTTGCCTAGGGCTTTGCCATTTCACGAGACATTTTTCGGACATCCGTGGATGCCGTGATGGTGGAGACGAGGAGGATCGAACTCCCGACCTTCGCATTGCGAACGCGACGCTCTCCCAGCTGAGCTACGTCCCCACAAGAGCAGAAAGTCTAGCACCGCGAATGTCGATCGCACGCACTGCGCCGTGGCTGAGCAAGGCGGGTTTACGATGCGCGCCCATGCGACCCCAACTCGACGACCCGGCCTGGCTCGACGCCCAGTACAACAACCGTGCGCGTGTCGTCGACGCGATGACGCAGCTTGGCAACTGGGCCGAGGCCTCGGCGCTGGTGCGCCAGCGCACGGCGCGCAAGGTGCTCGACCTGCGCTACGGCGACGAGCCCGGGGAAACGCTGGACATCTTCCCCGCCGCCGCCGCGCACGCGCCGGTGCTGATCTACCTCCACGGCGGCTACTGGCGCTCGCTCGACAAGAGCGATTTTTCGTTCGTCGCGCCGTCGTTCGTCGCCGACGGCGCCATGGTCGTCGTGCCGAACTACGCGCTCTGTCCGGCGGTGTCGATCGAAGCGATCGCGCTGCAGATGGTCAAGGCGGTGGCTTGGACGTGGCGCCATGCTGCGGCGCATGGCGGCAACCCGGAGCGCATCGCGCTGGTTGGGCACTCGGCCGGCGCGCACCTGGCGGCGATGCTGCTGTCGTGCCGCTGGAAGCAGGTCGATGAAGCGATGCCGTTGGCGCCCGTGTCCGGCGCGCTCGCCATCTCGGGCCTGTATGACCTGGAGCCGATTCGCCGCACCGGGTTTCTGCAAAGCGATTTGCAGCTGACGACGACGCAGGTCAACCGCCTGTCGCCGGCGTTCTTCCCGCGGCCGAAGGCCGGCAAGATGTATGCGGTGGTCGGCGCCGACGAGAGCGACGAGTTCATCCGCCACAACCAGTTGATCCGCGACCAGTGGGGCCCAACTGCCGTGCCGGTCTGCGAAACCGTGCCCGGCAAGAACCACTTCACCGTGCTCGAGAGCCTGGTCGAGCCCAAGGGGCGGTTGCACGACCTGGCGCTGCGCCTGCTCGACCTGCGTTGAAGCGCTGGGGGCTTTGGGCTATGGCTTGCATTGACGCTTTGCATTGGCCCGGGCTTGCGCGAAGAGAGTATGGTGTTTTTCCCCGGATGTACTGCCGGATCCGTCGTTGACCACTTCAAGGAGATGAAGACATGGCACTCAAAGGTTCGAAGACCGAGCAAAACCTGAAGGACGCCTTCGCCGGCGAATCGCAGGCCAACCGCCGTTATCTGTACTTCGCAAACAAGGCCGACATCGAGGGCCAGAACGACGTTGCCGCGCTGTTCCGCTCCACCGCCGAAGGCGAAACCGGCCACGCCCACGGCCACCTCGAGTTCCTCGAGCATGGATCGGGTGACCCGGCCACCGGCCTGCCCATCGGCAACAGCCGGCAGAACCTCAAGGCCGCCGTGGCCGGCGAAACGCACGAGTACACCGACATGTACCCCGGCATGGCCAAGCAGGCGCGCGAAGAAAAGTTCGACGAGATCGCCGACTGGTTCGAGACCCTGGCCAAGGCCGAGCGCTCGCACGCCAACCGCTACCAGAAGGCGCTCGACGCGCTGGTCGATTGAAAACACTCCACTGACTACGGACAAGGGGCTGCAAGGCCCCTTGTTTTCTTCTATGGCCACTGAAGGCAATCTCCAGGCGCCGACGCGTCACCCCGTTGAGTGGAAGAACCCGCTCTTCTACGACGAGGCCGAGACGTTGAAGGAGATGGAGCGCGTCTTCGATATCTGCCACGGATGCCGACGGTGTGTGAGCCTGTGCCAGAGTTTTCCGACGCTGTTCGATCTGGTGGATGCCACGGATGACGGCGAGGTGCATGGCATCAAGAAGGAAGCGTATTGGAGCGTCGTCGATCAGTGCTACCTGTGCGACCTGTGCTACATGACGAAGTGCCCGTACACGCCGCCGCATCCGTGGAACCTCGACTTCCCGCACCTGATGCTGCGCGCCAAGGCGATCAAGTTCAAAAAGGGCGAGGTCACGTCCGGCGAAAAGTTTCTGGCCTCGACCGACGTGCACGGAAGCTTTGCCGGCATCCCGGTGGTCGTGCAGGCGGTCAACGCGATCAACAGAACGAAGTTCGCGCGCAAGCAGATGGACGACAGGCTCGGCGTGCACCCGGATGCATGGATGCCCGAGCTGGCGACCAAGCGCTTTCGCTGGAGCGCGAAAAAACACGGCCGCATGCAGACGGTGACCAATGGCGAGCGCACGCCCGGCCGCGTGGCCATCTACGCGACGTGCTACGTCAACTACAACGAGCCCGGCATCGGGCATGACCTGATCAAGCTGCTCGAACACAACCAGATTGCCTACACCATTGTCGAAAAAGAGAGCTGCTGCGGCATGCCGAAGTTCGAACTCGGCGACTTGGAGGCAGTCGAGAAGCACAAGAACGCCAACATCCCCGTGCTGGCGAAGTACGCCAAGGATGGCTTTGCGATCCTCACCGCGGTGCCGAGCTGCACGCTGATGTTCAAGCAGGAGCTGCCGCTGCTGTTCCCCAACGATGCCGACGTGAAGGCAGTGCAGGACGCGATGTGGGACCCGTTCGAGTACTTCATCGCGCGCCACAAGGACGGTTTGCTGAAAACCGATTTCAAAACGGCGCTCGGCAAGGTGAGCTACCACATCCCTTGCCACGGCCGCGTGCAGAACATCGGCAGGAAGACCGAAGAGATGTTCAAGCTCGTCGGCAGCAAGGTCACGGTGACGCTCAACACCGTCGAGCGCTGTTCCGGCCACGCCGGCACCTACGGCGTGAAGACGAAGTACCACGCGGTGGCGATGAAGATCGGCAAGCCGGTGTTCAGGGCGATGGCCAAAGACGAGCCGGACTTCATCAGCAGCGACTGCGCGCTGGCCGGCCACCATATTGCGCAAGGCATGGAGCAGGCGGGCACGCCCGCCAAGGCGCTGCAACACCCGCTGTCGCTGATGCGCAGAGCTTACGGATTGGAGTGAACATGACGACAACGATCGATCGCAAGAGCCTGATGACGCTCGAGGCCTACTCGAAAGCGCGCAAGACGATTCGCAGCGAAGCGATTGCGCACCGCAAGTTGCGCAGCGTGCATCTCGGCGAACACATCACGCTGCAGTTCGAAGACGAGCAGACGATCCGCCGCCAGATCCAGGAGATGCTGCACATCGAGAAAATCTTCGACGAAGACGGCATCCAGAGCGAGATCGATGCCTACGCGCCGCTGGTACCCGACGGCAGCAACTGGAAGGCGACGCTGCTGGTCGAGTACCCCGATCCGCATGAACGCAAGCGCGAGCTGGCACGGCTGATCGGCGTCGAGGACCGCGTTTTCGTCGAGGTCGAAGGCCACGCGCGGGTGTACGCGATCGCTGACGAAGACCTGGACCGCGAGACCGACGAGAAGACGTCGGCGGTGCATTTCGTGCGCTTCCAGTTCAACGATTCGCAGCGCCAGGCGATCCGCGCCGGCGCAGCGGTGAAGCTGGGCTGCGACCACCGCAACTACCCGTCGCATGTGCAGATCGTGGCCGAGACGCTGGCCAGCCTGGCGGGAGACCTGCGGCCCTAAACTGACCGCATGAATGACAAAAGTCCTTTCGGCCTGATCGGCCTGGCGGTGATGGGCCAGAACCTGGCGCAGAACGTCGAGAGCCGCGGCTTCCAGGTCAGCGTGTTCAACCGCAGCGTGGAGCCGATGCGCGAGTTCATCGCGGCACATGCGGGCAAGCGCTTCGCCGGCCACGAGACGCTGAACGGCTTCGTCGCCAGCCTCGCTTCGCCGCGCACGATCATGCTGATGGTCAAGGCCGGCGCCCCAGTCGATGCGGTGATCGAGCAGCTCGCTCCGTTGCTGGATGAAGGCGACATCGTCATCGACGGCGGCAACAGCCTCTACACCGACACCGAGCGCCGCAGTGTCACGTTGGCCGCCAAAGGCCTGCGCTTCGTCGGCGCCGGCGTTTCGGGCGGCGAGGAGGGCGCACGCAAAGGGCCGTCGATCATGCCCGGCGGCCCGGCCAGCACCTGGCAAGTGTTGCAGCCGATCTTCGAGAGCATCGCCGCCAAGGTCGATGGCGCGCCCTGCGTGATGCACATCGGCGAAGGCGGCGCCGGCCACTACGTGAAGATGGTGCACAACGGCATCGAGTACGGCGACATGCAACTCATCTGCGAGGCCTACGCGCTGTTCAAGGCAGCCGGCATGAGCAGCGACGCGATGGCGGACGTGTTTGCGCAATGGAACGCGGGCGACTTGCAGAGCTACCTGATCCAGATCACCGCCGAGATCTTCAAGCAGCGCGATGCCGAGACCGGCCAGCCCCTCGTCGATGTGATCCTCGACAAGGCGGGACAGAAGGGCACCGGGCAGTGGACGCTGATCAACGCGGCCGAGAACGCGGTCGTCATCAGCACCATCAACGCCGCGGTCGAAGCGCGCGTGCTGTCGTCGATGAAAGCTGCGCGCGTGGCGGCCAGCTCGCACCTGCACGGGCCGTCGGCCGCTGTCGCCACGCCGCACGCCGAGCTGATCGCCAAGGTGCACGACGCGCTCTACGCTTCGAAGATCGTCAGCTACGCGCAGGGCTTCGATCTGATGCGCGCGATGAGCGAGAAGAAAGGCTGGGCGCTCGACCTCGGCGGCATTGCCAGCATCTGGCGCGGCGGCTGCATCATCCGTGCGCGTTTTCTGAACCCCATCACCGAGGCCTACCGCGGGCAGCCGGCGTTGCCGAACCTGATGCTCGCGCCGTTCTTCCGCGATGTGATCAACCGCAGCCAGGCGGCATGGCGCGAGGTCGTCGCACTGGCCGTCACGCACGGCATCGCGGTGCCGGCGATGAGCGCATCGCTGTCCTACTTCGACGCCTACCGCAGCGCGCGCCTGCCGGCCAACCTGCTGCAAGCGCAGCGCGACTTCTTCGGCGCGCACACCTACGAGCGCACCGACAAGCCGGCGGGGCAGAGCTTCCACACCGACTGGCCCGAAGTCATCGGCTGAAGTTCGCACGCTGGCGCGGCCATTGGCTATGGCAATGGCGCCCATTAGTTCAAGGAAAACTATTGACCACCTTGGTTTGATAGAGTTTCGGCATCGATTCCCAATCACCTCCTTCCGGCGTGATGCGCCGCGCTGATGCACGCGGTGCGCGAAGCGCTAGATCGACCTGGGTGCTCGACATCGACGCCAGCTCAAGCCGCTGTATGGCCGCCAGGAAGCGCCGAGATCGGCTACAACCGAGCAAGCCGATGCGCCCGAGCCACGTGCTGCACACCTTCCTGGTGGCACTGCGCCTGGTGCTCACGTCAGGTGAGCTCCGGCAAGCAGCACAGCAGCGCATGCCAAGGCTGCGCTGGTCGCTGCTCACGACTCGCGACAAGCGCCCGCGCTGCTGCGCGCACCGCTACGCAACGAAGGCATCTCGTCGAGCTGGAGGCCGCGCCAGCCTACCTGCTGAGTTGCGCCAGACGCCAACGTGCAGCGCCTGTGCCGCAGTTCGCTCGCGCGGATTGGAGCCGGCCTGACAACCAGGGCTGCCAGATGGTCGAGGACCAGTTGCAGCTGCACGGCTGGAGCAAAAAGCGCCGCGTGGTCATCGTGCGCCAGCGCATCAAAGGCGGCATCGCGCGCGAGCGGCGCATCGACAACAGCGCCAGCTCAAGCTGGAACTGCAGCCAGCGTGCACGAGGGCGATCGGCTGTGGGAGTACGCGGTGCTGGTGACCGACGTGAGCTACCCGATCGAGGCCATCGGGCAGCTCTACCGCGACCGGCCGACGCCGAGAACGTTCGACGAGTTGAAGAACCAGTGGGGCCTGAGCGGCTTCACGACGCAGGACATCAACCGCTGCCAGACCACGGCGCGGGCCTGTGCGCTGGTCTACAACTGGTGGAGCTGGTACTGCCGGGCCGCGCATCCGGGCGCGCGCATGGAAGCCATCACCAGCCGGCGCTGCTGCTGGCGCGGTAGGCAAAGCGGCCAGTCATGCCGGGCAGACACGCTGTATCTGACGCCGCTGCACGGCAAGGCCAACGCGCTCAAGAGCCTGATCGCAAATCGGTTCAAAGGAACACCCGATGTCGATCATCAACACCCCGGTGCAGCCGTTCAAGGCGCAAGCGTTTCACAACGGCAAGTTCGTCGAAGTCAGCAACGAGACGATCAAAGGCCGTTGGTCGGCGTTTGTCTTCATGCCGGCGGCCTTCACTTTCAACTGCCCGACCGAGGTGGAAGACTGCGCCGACCGCTATGCCGAGTTCAAGAAGCTCGAGACCGAGGTCTACATCATCACCACCGACACGCACTTCGCGCACAAGGTCTGGCACGAGACCTCGCCTGCCGTCGGCAAGGCCCGGTTCCCGCTCGTCGGCGACCCGACGCACACGCTGACGCGCATGTTCGGCGTGCACATCGAAGAAGAAGGCCTGGCGCTGCGTGGCAGCTTCGTCATCGACCCCAACGGCGTGATCAAGACGGCCGAGGTGCACGACAACGCGATCGCGCGTGACGCCGGCGAGCTGATTCGCAAGATCAAGGCCGCGCAGTACGTCGCCAAGAACCCGGGCCAGGTTTGCCCGGCGAAGTGGAACGACGGCAAGGCCACGCTGACACCGTCGCTCGACCTCGTCGGCAAGATCTGAGGACGTGACGGCCATGCTCGACGCCACGCTGCAGTCGCAACTGCGCGGCTACCTCGAACGCCTGACGCACGACGTGGTGCTGGTGGCATCGCTCGACGGCCGCGAGGCGTCGGGCGAGATGCGCACGCTGCTCGAAGAGATTGCCGAGCTGTCGCCGCGTGTCACGGCGCGCTTCGACGGGCAAGAGGCGCGCCGGCCTTCGTTCCAGATCACCCGCACCGGGCAGGACATGGGCCTGCGCTTTGCCGCGGTGCCGATGGGCCACGAGTTCACCTCGCTGGTGCTGGCGCTGCTGCAAGCCGGCGGCCATCCGCCGAAGGTCGAAGCCGAGGTCATCGGGCAGATCGAACAACTCGAAGGCGAGTTCGTCTTCGAGACCTGGATGAGCCTGACTTGCCACAACTGTCCGGACGTCGTGCAGGCGTTGAACCTGATGGCGGTGCTGAACCCGCGCGTCAAGCACGTGGCGATCGACGGCGGTTTGTTCCAGGATGAAGTCGAGGCGCGCCAGATCATGGCCGTGCCGGCGGTGTTCCTGAACGGCCAGCCCTTCGGCTCGGGCCGCATGGAGCTGTCGGAGATCCTCGCCAAGGTCGATAGCGGCGCGGCGGTGCGCGATGCGGCGCGCTTGCAGCAGCAAGCGCCGTTCGACGTGCTCGTTGTCGGCGGTGGTCCGGCCGGCGCCGCGGCGGCTGTGTATGCCGCGCGCAAGGGCATCCGCACGGGCATCGTCGCCGAGCGTTTCGGCGGCCAGACGCTCGACACGATGGGTATCGAGAACTTCATCTCGGTGAAGGAAACCGAAGGTCCCAAGTTCGCCGCTGCGCTCGAAGCCCATGTGCGCGCGTACGACGTCGAGATGATGAACGGCCAGCGCGTGCAAGCGCTTCAGCCCGCAGCGCAACCCGGCGGCTACGCGACAGTGCGTTTGGCCAACGGCGCGGAGCTGAAGTCGCGGTTCGGTCGTGCTCGCCACCGGCGCGCGCTGGCGCAACATCGGCGTGCCCGGCGAGCAGGAGTACAAGAACAGGGGCGTGGCCTACTGCCCGCATTGCGACGGGCCGCTGTTCAAGGGCAGACGAGTTGCGGTCATCGGCGGCGGCAACTCGGGCGTCGAAGCGGCGATCGATCTGGCCGGCCTCGTGCAGCACGTGACGCTGATCGAGTTCGCGCCTGAGCTGAAGGCCGACGCGGTGCTCGTGGCCAAGCTACGCAGCCTTGGCAACGTCACGGTGCATGTCAACGCGCAGACGCAGGAGATCACCGGCGACGGCCAAAAGGTCAACGGCCTGCGCTACCGCGACCGCACCAGCGGCGTGCTGCACGCGGTCGAACTCGCCGGCGTGTTCGTGCAGATCGGCCTCGTGCCGAACACCGAATGGCTGAAGGGCACGGTGGCGCTGAACCGCTTCGGCGAGATCGAGGTCGATGCGCGCGGGGCGACGAGCGTGCCCGGCATCTTCGCGGCCGGCGATGCAACGACAGTGCCGTACAAGCAGATCATCGTCGCCAGCGGCGAAGGCTCGAAGGCCGCGCTGTCGGCGTTCGATCACCTGATCCGCACGCCGGAACCATTGGCCCTCGCGGCCTGACGTTGCGCCGGGGCGCCTGGAGATCGAGTGCCGGGATAATCCGCGCGATGCAAGGCCTGCACCTCACCGCCGATCTGCGCGACTGCCGTGGCGCTGCGGCGTTGATGACCGAGCCGTCGGCGTTGCGCACGCTGTGCCTGGCAGCGGTGGACGATGCCGGCCTGGCGCCTGTCGGCGAGCTCTTCCATCGCTTCGCCGCGCCGGATGATCGGCAGACCGGCATCACCGGCGTCGTGCTGCTCGCCGAGTCGCATCTGGCAGTGCACACCTGGCCCGAATTGGGCGGCGTGACGATCGACGCCTATGTCTGCAACTTCAGCGCCGACAACTCGGCACGCGCGCGGCGCCTGATGGACAAGCTGGTGAGTGCGTTTGCGCCGCAGCGCGTCACGCATCAAGAGCTCGAACGCTCAAGTCCTGCGTAGCGCTTGCGCGGCGGCGCGCCCGGCCGCATCGCCCGCCGTGAACGCTTCTTCGAACACCGAGTAGCCCGCGAGATCGCTGTGCGCCCAGTGCAGGCGTGGCGTGCCGCCGCCCTCGGCCAGTGCCTTCAGCGCCGCGCTGGCGCGCACGCCGGGCGCGGGAATGCTCATCGCGTGGCCGTGGCGCGTGAGGTCGATCTGCGCGAGCTTCGACGGCAGATCGGGGTGCGTGCTCGCGAGATCGCCAACCACCACCGATGCCCAGTGCTGCCACGGCTTGTCGAGCAGCGCGGCGCGCTCGTTGACCGGCAGCGACCGGTACGCGGTGAGCACGGTCGCACTCGGCGCGGCCTGCAGGCTCTGGTGGCGCGCGTTGACGTAGCCGAGGCCACTGGCGCCGTAGACGACGTTGTCCCAGGCCATTGGCACGCCGATGCGATCCAGCAGCGGCTCGCGCAGGCGCAGGTTGGCGACGAGCCAGGGCGCGTAGCCAAGCGTGGCCGCGGCTTGGCGCAGCGCTTCGGGCGGCGACTCGACGATGCGCGCGGCGATGAACAGCGGCGTGGCCATCACCACTTGCGCAGCGCTCCAGCGCTCGCTGCGCTGCTCGCGTTCATTCCACAGATCCACCGTCACGCCGCGGCGCTCCGCGCTCACGCGCTGCACCACGCAGGCGCCGTGCAGCCGCTGGCCGAGCGGCGCCGACAGGTGCTGCGCCAGCCACGCGTTGCCCTGCGGCCAGGTCAGCACCGCGTCGCGTTCGGCGCTGTCGTCGTCGCCCGGCGCCCGAAAGCCGTGCCGACTGGCGAAGTAGTGCAACCCGGCCCACGCCGAAACCTGCCCGGCAGCGGCGCCGTAGTCGTCGCGGCAGCAGTAGTCGAGGTACCAGCGCAGGCGCGGGTCGTCGAGCTGCTCGGCAGCAAGCCATTGCGCGAAGGTGATTGCATCGAGCGCGGCATGCGCGCCGGTCCACGCTGCGCGCCGTGTCGGCAACGCAAAGCCGAGCTCGCTGCGCAGCGCGGCCACGCGCTGCGCGAAGCGGCGGTACTGCGCCAGCGTTGCTGCGCTGCCGTCGGCGGGCGGCAGCAGGCCTTCATGCCACGCGCCGTCGAAGAACAGCCGCTCCTGCGGGCTGTGGCAGAGGTGGCGTTCATCCGCCACCGTGCGCCCGAGTTCGTGGCGCAGCAAGCCCGTCTGATGCAGCCACTCGCTGACCTCGTGGGCGTCGGGCGTCGGCAGCGGCAGGTAGTGCGCGCCGAGCGGGCAGGGCGTGCCGCCGAGTTGATGGCCGCGGCTGTTGCCACCGGCGCTGTCGTGCAGCTCGAACAGCACGATGTCGTCGATGCCGGCGCGCTGCGCCGCGCGCGCGGCGGCGAGCCCGGCGATGCCGCCGCCGATGATGACCAGGTCCGCGCGCTGTTGCGCGGCCGGCAGGGGCAACGCGGAGGCGTCGCGCAATCGGTGTCCGCGCGCCGGGGCGTCACCGACCCATCCGCCGCTCCATGCGATCTCGCCGCGCGGAGTGCATGCCGCCAGCGGCATCGCAGCCAGCAGCGCGCGCCGCGTCAGGCCCGTGCTCATTCGTGCACGCGGCCCCATTCCTCCTCGAACACGTGCACGAGGCGCTGGTCCGAGAGGCGGTTGGGCTCGGCAGGCACGCGTGACATGTCGGGCGGAAAATCGAACAGGGCTGGCAAGCCCTGGCGCGTCAGGAAGCGCAAGCCCTCGGGGGGTTGACCGCCGGTGCGCACCGGCCGCCGGCTGGCGATGACAAAGCCCCACTCGCCGAAGCTCGGCACATGCGCGTGATACGGCGTGGCAGTGAGGCCCACGTCTTCGATCGTCGCCACCACGGTCCAGAAGCTGCGCCGCGCGAGCAGCGGCGACGTGGTCTGCACAACCGCGTAGCCGCTGGCGGCGAGATGCTGGTCGACGAGGCGGTAGAAGGTGGTGCTGTAGAGCTTGCCGATCGAGAAGTTGGTCGGGTCGGGGAAGTCGATGACGATGACGTCGAAGACTTCGCGGTTCGTGTCGAGCCAGGTGAAGGCGTCGGCGTTGACCGTCGTCAGCTTCGGCGATGACAGCGCGTTGGCGTTCAACGCCGCCAGCATCGGCTTGTCCTTGAACAGGCGCGTCATGTGCGGGTCGAGTTCGACCAGCGTCACGCGCTCGACGCTCGGATGCTTCAGGACCTCGCGCACCGCCATGCCGTCGCCGCCGCCGAGCACGAGCACGCGCTTGGCCGCGCCGTGGGCGAGCATCGCGGGGTGAACGAGGGTTTCGTGATAGCGGTACTCATCGCGCGAGTGGAACTGCAGGTTGCCGTTCAAGAACAGGCGCAAGCCGGCAGGGCCGGACGTGACGACGATGCGCTGGTAGTCGCTCGACTCGCGCACGACCACGTTGTCGCCGTAGAAACGGTCTTCGGCCCAGGTGGTGATGCGGTCGGCGCCGAACATCGCGCCGGCCAGCAGCACAGTCACGCCGAACGTCGTCGCCGCCTGCCAGCGCCATTGCCGCAATTCGGCGCGAAAGATGAACAGCGTCCATGCCGCAACGAGCGCGTTGAGCAGGCCGAAGAACATCCCCGTGCGCAACAGTCCCAGGTGCGGCACGAGCAACAGCGGGAACGCCACGGCAACGACGAGCGCGCCGAGGTAGTCGAAGGTCAGCACCTGCGACACCAGCTCTTTCAACGCATAGCGCTCGCTGAAGTGGCGCTTCAGGATGCGCATGACGAGCGGAATCTCCAGGCCGACGAGCATGCCGACGATGAGTACCAGCGCATACAGCAGCACGCGAAAGGCGCCGCTGCCCGACACCGGCAGGCTGCCGTGGGCGACGAACAGCGCGGCCGGCATGAAGCCGCCGACGAGTGCCAGCAGCAGCTCGATCTTCAGGAACTGCGCGACCAGCTGGCGCTCGATGAGGCGCGACAACCACGAGCCGATGCCCATCGCGAACAGGTAGACGCCGATGACGGTGGAGAACTGCAGCACCGAGTCGCCGAGCAGGTAGCTCGCCAGCGCGCCGGCGGCGAGTTCATAGACGAGGCCGCAGGCCGCGATGACGAAGACGGCGGCGAGCAGCGCCACTTCGCCGGGGGCGATGCGGGGACGCGCCGACTCTGCGGTCGGCAGCACGGCGCTCACGGCGTCAACCGTGAATCGCGGCGGCGACGATCAGGCCGATCGCGATCGCCTTGGCAGCGATGATGATCGCCAGCGCGACGTTCTTCTTCTCGACGATCTCGCCCCACAGGTCATACGGCGTCAGCTTGTCGATGATGACGAAGCTGAGCCAGAACACGACCACGCCGATCAGCGCGTAGATGATCGAGCCGAAGACCGCGACGGGCTTGAGCCACTCGAGTCCCATCATGGTGAATCTCCTGGTTGTTGAAGTGAATGGACGCGGCGCTACTTGTGGCCGCCGCCGCTGGAGTAACCGCCGAACGAGCCGCCGCCGCGAAAGCCGCTGCCACCGCTGCGCTTGCATTGCTGGTACTCGGCGCTCGCCGCGCCGAAGGTGCTGCGTATATCGTCGCAGCGGTCGCTGCAGCTGTTGACCAGCACCATCATCAGCACCAGCACGACGACGCCGACGATGAAAAACCTGAGCGTGCGCGCGCCGCCCGACGCCAGGCTCGACAGTACCGCCATATCGGCTGGCAGGGCCGGCGACGAGGCGATCGGCACGCCGAAAGCTTTGGCGAGCACGGCAGCGTCGATCGCCTCCCCCGCCGACCAGGTGACTTCGTTGCCGGTTTGCTCGCGCGACAAACGCTTGCGCGCCACCGCGTAGTCGGTGACCAGCGCGCGCTCGTCGCGCTGCACGCGCCAGTAGAACTCGCCTTGCACCCAGGTGACCTTCGCGGTGTAGCTGGTGCGGCGCGCGTAGCTCGCGCCCTGCCACTGGGCCTGCGTGCCTTTGACTTGCGGCGCGCCGGTGATCGGCCGCACCCAACTCCAGCCGTCTTCGGCATCGACGATGAAGGCGAATCCGGCCTTCTGGTTGTACAGCAGGTACTCGCGCCAGTAGCTGGTTTCGTCGTCGCTGTCTTGCGGGATGTCGCAGCGCTCGACCATGCCGACCACGGTCCATGACAGCGCACCGTCTCTGCCGAACGTGAGCGTGGCGGTTGCGCCCAGCGGCAGCGTTGGCTCGGCGCCGTCGTGTCCCGAGTTGTTCTGCTGATAGTGCGTGAGCGCGCCGCCGACCTTCTGCGAGACATCGACCACCGACTTGCACTGGTGGCAGGCGATCGACTGCGTGCTGGCCAGCTTGACGTCGAGCGACGTGCCGCAGCTCGGGCACTCGATGCGGCGCGCGCCGAGCGTCTTTTCCGTGGTCTCGCGCAAGCCGCTCATCGCCAGCTCGGAGATCGCCACGCCGCGGCCGACCGACCAGTGCACCCGGGCCGGGTCGGCATAGTCGAGCGTGCCGACTTCGCCTCGCGGATTGCGCAGGTCGGCGACGACGAAGGCGCCTTGCAGGCGCGGCGCCGACGGCAGCTCACCTTGCGCGGCGATCAGGCGCGCGGTCGTGACCGAGGCCACGTCCCACGATGCACCGCCGAGCACACGGCGCTCGCCGGCCTTCAGTTCATCGAAGCGCGGCGGCGCTTCGGCCAGCGTGGCGTCGAAGCTGAAGACGTACGAGCCGTTGTCTTCGGAGAGCCAGCCGCTGCGGCCGTTGTCGAAGAGAGCGTGCCATTCGTTCCACGTGCCGTTGGCATAGCCGTACTGCAGCCGGCCGACGATCGTGAACGCCAGACCTTGCCACTGGCCCACGGCGCCGAGCTGCAACGCAGAGTGGTCGTCGAACAGTTCCGACGACACACCGATGCGTTGCAGCGCCTCGCCATCGCGCACCAGCGTGCTGCGGCAGAAGCTGCAGACCGCGCTGGCCGACGCGGCCGAGCGGAACTCGACCGGCGCGCCGCAGCTCGGGCACGCCGCTCGGTACGCGCGCTGCGGCGACGACGTGGCCAAGCTAGTCCACTGCGCCAGTGGAATGGCAGCCCGAGGAACGCCCGAGACGGCGTGCGATGCAAGGCGCGAAGCGCAGCGATGCCCGTCGGCATCGCGAGCATTCGCAACGCCGCAGCGCACGTCGTATCGGGCGGGCAGCGGGTGTCATTTCACTGACGCAGTGGACTAGACCAGTTTCTTCAGCAGCTCGGCCTTCTTGCTGTTGAACTCGTCGTCGGTGAGGATGCCCTTGGCCTTGAGTTCACCGAGTTTTTCGATGGTGGCCATGACCTCGTCGGGCTTCACGCCGACCACGGGTGCGGCAGCCGCCGCGGCGCCTGCGCCTTGCAGCCCTTGATTCAATTGTTGCGCCATCACCTGACCCAAAGCGACGCCGGCGCCCAGGCCCATCGCATCGCCGACCACGCCGCCGCCGCCCGCCGCGGCACCCTTGGCGAACTCCGGAATCGCCTGGCCGGTCTGGTACTGCATGAACTTGCCCATGTCGTTGCCGACCATGCCCATGCCGATCTTCTGGTCGAGGACCTTCTGCAACTCCTCGGGCAGGCTGACGTTCTGCACCGTCACCGTTTCCAGCGCGAGGCCGATCTTGGCGAACGCCGGGCCGGTGACCTCGCGCAGTTGCTGCGCGAACTCGACCTGGTTGGCGGCGAGGTCGAGGAAGGGCACACCGCTGGCGGCCACCGCATCGCTGATGTGCTGCAGCATCAGGCCGCGCAGTTGGCCGTCGAGGTCATCGGTCGTGTAGCGGTCGCGCGTGCCCGAGATCTCGGTGTGGAACAGCTTCGCATCGGCGATGCGGTAGGCGTAGTTGCCGAAGGCGCGTAGGCGCACGGCGCCGAAATCCTTGTCGCGGATCGTCACCGGCTGCGTCGTGCCCCAGCGGCGGTCGATCTGCTGGCGCGTGCTGAAGAAATAGACGTCGCTCTTGAACGGCGATTGAAAGAGTTTGTCCCAATTCTTCAAGTACGTCAGCACCGGCAGCGTCTGCGTGGTCAGCTTGTACATGCCGGGGCCGAAGACATCGGCCACCTTGCCTTCGTTGACGAAGACCGCCATCTGGACTTCGCGCACCGTCAGCGAGCCGCCGTACTGGATTTCATTGCCGGCCATCGGGTAGCGCCAGGCGAGGGTGCCGTCGCCGCTCTCGGTCCATTCGAGGATGTCGATGAACTGTTTCTTGATGAAGTCCATCAGGGCCATGTCAGTTCCTCCTTGAAGCGGCTGAAAGTGCGGGCGATGATACGGCGCATGGCGACCGTTTTCTTCACGCCGCAGTTGCAGCGCTTCACCGCCACGCCGGAGGTCGAGACCGGCGCGGCGACGCTGCGCGAGGCGCTCGAAGCGGCGTTCGCCATCAACCCGCAACTGCGCGGCTACGTGCTCGACGACCAGGGTCACCTGCGCGCCAACGTGGTCTGCTTCATCGACGGCCGCCGCTGCACCGAGCGCGTCCTGCTGACCGATCCCTTGTCAGTCGACAGCCGCATCCACGTGCTGCAGGCACTTTCCGGAGGATGACGATGAACAACGACCGCGCCTGGGTGGCGACGAAGAAGGGCCTGTTCGAGTTGTGGCGGCGCGGCGGCCGGTGGGCCATCGAGCATGTGAGCTTTCTCGGCGAGCCGGTGAGCATCTTCCTGCCGCCGGCCGACGGCAGCTCACGCATGCTGGCGTCGCTGACCACCGGCCATTACGGCACCAAGGTCTGGGCCAGCGACGACGCCGGCCGCGCGTGGAGCGAAGTTGCCGCGCCGACCTACCCGACGCAGCCCGAGGCCAGCGAAGGGCCGGAGTGGAAGCTGGTGCTGATCTGGGCGCTCGAACAAACCGACGGCGCCGTCTGGGCCGGCACGCTGCCCGGCGGCCTGTTCCGCTCCGACGATTTCGGCCGCAGCTGGCAATTGAACGAATCGCTCTGGAACCGCAAGGAGCGCCTGGGCTGGTTCGGCGGCGGCTACCCTGTCCCGGGCATCCACTCGATCTGCGCGCATCCGCAACGCGCCGGTGAAATGCTGCTCGGTATCAGCTGCGGCGGCGCCTGGACGACGAAGGACGGCGGCGCCAACTGGAACCTCACCGCCAAAGGCATGCGCGCCGACTTCATGCCGCCGGAAATGGCGGACGACCAGAACATCCAGGACGCCCACCGCATCGTGCGCTGCGACAGCGCACCCGACGTGCTCTGGTGCCAGCACCACGGCGGCATCTGGCGCTCCGGCGACAACGCCGCGAGCTGGCAGGAGATCACGACGGCGCCGGTGTCCGCCTTCGGCTTCGCAGTGGCGGTGCACCCGCGCGATGCGGACACCGCCTGGTTCGCACCCGCCGAGGCCGATCAGAAACGCGTGCCGGTCAGCGCGGCGATGGTCGTCAACCGCACGCGCGACGGCGGCAAGAGCTTCGAGACGCTGCGCGCCGGCCTGCCGCAGGAGCATGCGTACCACCTGGTCTACCGCCACGGCCTGGCGGTTGCCGATGACGGTCAAACCCTGCTCATGACCAGCACCAGCGGCGGCCTCTGGGCCAGCGGCGATGGCGGCGATCACTGGCAGACCGTCAGCACCTCGTTGCCGCCCGCAGTTGCCGTGAGATTCGGCTGACGATCCCGTTGCGCCCCGACACAGGACTCCCTGAATGCGGGATGCCAAGACAGGCCTTGCTCTTGAAAAATGCCTGTCATGCATCTGGTTCATTCTGTCCGCACCGCAACACCGCACAGGGAGCGTGCCATGCCCAAAGTCATCGCCGTCGGCAGCCATTCATCCACCGCCTGGTTGGCGCGCCTGGCCGAGTTGTTCATGGCCCGTCTGGGCTGGATCGCAGGGCGCGTGCCGGCAGGTGTCATACCGACGCTCGGTACCTCGCGCTGGTGGCGCTGAAGCCGAACAGCAAGAACAAAAAGGCCCCGCACTGCGGGGCCTTTTTTTCGGACTGAGCCGGCTTACTTGACCGAGAGCACCCAGGCGGCGAGCTGCTTGGCTTCGGCTTCGGTGACTTGCGGGTTGGCCGGCATCGGCACCTGGCCCCAGACACCCGAGCCGCCCTTGACGATTTTCTGCGCCAGCTTGTCGGCGGCATCCTTCTGACCGGCGTACTTGGCTGCAACCTCTTTGTAGCCCGGGCCGATCAGCTTCTTGTCGGTGGCGTGGCAGGCCATGCAGTTTTTCTTCTGCGCCAGGTCGGCGCTGGCCAAAGCGGGCAAGGACACCAGCGACGCGATCGTAGCGCCCAGGATCAAGACAGATTTCATGACTTCCTTCCGTTGAGTGGCTCTCGGCCGATAGGGTCAGCGCGGGGCGCTGCGTTACAGTTTGCTGCAACGCGATTCTAGGCAATGCCGTTGACCCGGGCCGTCCGGGCAAATGGCGCTTGCGGGGAGGTTTGCCATGGTCTTCATCGTCATCGGTGTTCTGCTGATCGGGCTCAAGTTGGCCGACATCGCCCCAGTGGCCGCCTGGTCCTGGTGGTGGGTGCTGTCGCCATTTGCGCTCGCCGTGGCGTGGTGGGCGTATGCCGACGGCTCGGGCCTGACCAAACGTCGCGAGATGGACAAGCTCGAAGACAAGAAGAAGGAACGCCGCCAAAAGGCGATGGACGCGCTGGGCATCGACCGCAACCGCCAGCATCGCGAGGATGGGGCGGAACGTTCGCGCCGTCTGGCTGCCAACCAGGTCGAGAAGGCGCGCACCGACAAGCGCGAGAAGAACGAGAAGGTGGTCCGCGACAGCGTCTTCGACAGCCAGCAGAGCAGCGGTTTTGGCGACTCCCAGGACGGTGCGCCGAAGAAGAAGCGCTGATCCGAGCCCGGTTACTCGAAGCTGTCGAGCACCGCGCCTTTGCTCGCGCTGGCCGCATTGAACGCAAACTTGGCCAGCACGCCGCGCGTGTAGCGCGGCTGCGGTGCCTGCCATGCCGCGCGGCGCCGCGCCAGTTCATCGTCGCCGACGTTCAGGCTCAGCACGAGGCGGTGGGCGTCGATGGTGATCGAGTCGCCTTCGTGCACCAGGGCGATCGCGCCGCCTTCGTAGGCCTCCGGCGCGACGTGACCGACGACCATGCCCCAGGTGCCGCCTGAGAAACGGCCGTCGGTAACGAGGCCGACGGATTCGCCGAGGCCCTGGCCGATCAGCGCCCCCGTCGGCGCCAGCATCTCCGGCATGCCCGGGCCGCCCTTGGGGCCGAGGTAGCGCAACACCATCACGTCACCGGCCTTGATCTGCTTGGCCATGATCGCGGCCAGCGCGCTCTGCTCGTCGTCGAAAACACGCGCCGGGCCGGTGATCACCGGGTTCTTCAGGCCGGTGATCTTGGCCACACAGCCTTCGGGTGCCAGGTTGCCACGCAGGATGGCGAGGTGGCCCTCGGCGTACATCGGTTTGGCGAGCGGCCGGATTACGTCCTGATCGCTGCGCAGCGCAGGCACTTCGGCGAGATTCTGGGCGACCGTCTTGCCGGTGATCGTGATGCAGTCGCCGTGCAGCAAGCCGGCGTCCAGCAGCACCTTCATCACCGCTGGAATGCCACCGGCCTTGTGCAGATCCACCGCAAGGTAGCGTCCGCTGGGTTTGAGATCGCACAGCACCGGAACCTTCTTGCGCATGCGCTCGAAGTCGTCGATCGTCCACTGCACCTCAGCCGCGTGCGCGATCGCCAGGAAATGCAGCACCGCATTGGTCGAGCCGCCGGTGGCCATGATCACCGCCACCGCGTTCTCGAGCGACTTGCGGGTGACGATGTCGCGCGGTTTCAGATCGCGCTTCACGGCCTCGACCAACACCCGCGCCGCCTGCCGCGTGTGCTCGACGATCGGCTCTTCGACGTTGGCCATCGTCGAGGCGAACGGCAGGCTCATGCCGAGCGCCTCGAAGGCCGAGCTCATCGTGTTGGCGGTGTACATGCCGCCGCAGGAGCCGCTGCCGGGAATCGCGCGGCGCTCGATCTCGCAGAAATCTTCTTCGCTCATCTTGCCGGCGCTGAACTGGCCGACGGCTTCGAAGACGCTGACGATGTTCAGGTCCTGCCCCTTGTAGCGGCCGGGCAGGATCGTGCCGCCGTAGACGTAGATCGCCGGCACGTTGGCGCGCAGCATGCCCATCATGCCGCCGGGCATGTTCTTGTCGCAGCCGCCGATGACGAGCACGCCGTCCATCCACTGGCCGCCGACGCAGGTCTCGACGCAATCGGCGATCACCTCGCGCGAGACCAGCGAGTACTTCATGCCCTCGGTGCCCATCGCCATGCCGTCACTGATCGTCGGCGTGCCGAAGATCTGCGGGTTCGCGCCCGCGGCCTTGATCGCATCGACCGCCGCGTCGGCGAGCTTCTGCAAACCCGAGTTGCACGGCGTGATCGTCGAGTGGCCGTTGGCCACGCCGATCATCGGCTTGGCGAAGTCGCCGGCCTCGTAGCCCATCGCGTAATACATCGAGCGGTTGGGCGCGCGGGCGACGCCTTGGGTGATGTTCTTCGAGCGGCGGTTGGCTTCGTCGGTCATGTCGGCAGTCCTGGAAAAGTGCGTGCAACTATAGCGGCGACAATCGTCTTCTTGACTCTCCAAACACTTGCCTTCGATGCTCACGCACCCGCAGTTCAACCCGATCGCTTTGCAGCTCGGCCCGGTGGGCATCCACTGGTACGGCCTGATGTACGTCGTCGCCTTCGTGCTCTTCCTCTGGCTGGGCACGCTGCGCACGCGCCAGCCGCAGTGGGCGCAAGCCGGCTGGACCAAGCGCGATGTCGAAGACCTGCTGTTCTTCGGCGTCATCGGCGTCATCATCGGCGGGCGGCTGGGCTACGTGCTGTTCTACAAGCCGGGCTACTACGCCGCGCATCCGCTCGAAGCGCTGATGGTGTGGAAGGGCGGCATGGCGTTTCACGGCGGCCTGCTCGGCGTGATCGGCGCGATGGCGTTGTTTGCCAGGCGCCGCGGCCGCAGCGTTCCTCGCCGTGACCGACTTCATCGCGCCCTGCGTGCCGACCGGCCTGGCCGCGGGCCGCCTGGGCAACTTCATCAACGGCGAGTTGTGGGGCCGCGCGGCCGATCCGTCGCTGCCGTGGGCGATGGTGTTTCCGCAGTCGGGCGCAGAGCTTCGCGCGCCACCCGTCGCAGCTCTACCAGTTCCTGCTCGAAGGGCTGCTGCTGTTCGTCGTGCTGTGGCTGTATGCGAAGAAGCCGCGCGGCCTCGGCCAGGTGTCGGGCGCGTTCCTCATCGGCTACGGCGTGCTGCGCTTCATCGCCGAGTTCTTCCGCCAGCCCGACAGCTTTCTCGGTTTGCTCTCGCTGGGCATGACCATGGGCCAGTGGCTGTGCGTGCCGATGGTGCTGGCGGGCGTCGTGGCTGTGGCTGCGCGGCGCGCAGGTTGGAGGCTTGAGTGATGCGACAGATTTTTCTCGACACCGAAACCACCGGCCTGTCGCCCGACAACGGCGACCGCCTGATCGAAATCGGCTGCCTGGAAATGGTCAACCGGCGCCTGACCGGCCGCCACCTGCACCTGTATGTCAACCCCGAGCGGCCGAGCAGCGAAGAGGCGCTCAAGGTGCACGGCATCACCGACGAGTTCCTCGCCGACAAGCCGCGCTTTGCCGACGTCGCCGAGCAGTTGCTGGCCTACGTCGCCGGCGCCGAAGTCATCATCCACAACGCCGCGTTCGACGTCGGCTTTCTCGACGCCGAGTTGAAGCGCGCCCGGCGCGACGTCTTTCGCACGCATGTCGCCAAGGTCACCGACTCGCTGCTGATGGCGCGCGAGATGTTCCCCGGCAAGTCGAACTCGCTCGACGCGCTGTGCCGCCGCCTCGAAGTCGACAACTCGAACCGCACGCTGCACGGCGCGCTGCTCGACGCCGGCCTGCTGGCCGAGGTCTACATCCGCCTGACGCGCGGGCAGGACTCGCTGGTCATCGACGCCGGCGCGGCGTCGTCGGCCAGCGGCGCGGCGGCCGCCGAACCGCTGGCGTCCTTGAGCGCCTTCACGCTGCATGCCGTGCACGTCAGCGACGACGAGCGCGCCGCGCACGAAGCCGTGCTCGCCGATCTCGACAAGGCCAGCGGCGGCAAGACCGTGTGGCGTCGCATGGCATAATTTGCCGCTGCGTTGGGGCGGTTAGCTCAGCGGTAGAGCACTGCCTTCACACGGCAGGGGTCGCAGGTTCGAACCCTGCACCGCCCACCAAAATTTCGTTGATGAATCAAGGGCTTGGCGGTGACGCCAAGCCCTTTGTTTTTGTCGGTACGAAAAAAGTACGAAAAACAGGCCGCGGTTTGAACCACGAGAACTCTTGATCCATGGGTCAGAGGTTCGAATCCTTCAAGGCCCTCCAATCTTCACAAGGGGTCAGCGCGCAAGCAGCCGCTGACCCTTTGCCCATGCGGCCCAGACTCAAGACCATTGGGCGATCCATCCTTTGGGGACCTTACAGGGGGTCAGGATGGCGGGACCTGTGTGTCCTGCATGTGGCCGACGACGGCATTCAGCACGCGGCCGTCGATGCCGTGGCCCAGCCCCGGAAACCGGTCGAGCGTGGCCTGTCCGCCCAATGCCTGCAACTGTCCTTGCGCGTCTTCAGCCAGGTGCACGGGCATGACACGGTCGGCATCGCCATGAATCAGGTGCACACACGTGGCCTTGAGCGCCACCCGTGGTGGCTGCGCAAAGCGGCCTGACAGTGCGATCACGCGGCCCGCTGGAGGGTGGTCGGTCTGCGTCGACTCCAACGCCATGATCGCGCCTTGCGAAAAGCCGATGAGCGTCGTGCGGGCCGTGTCGAGACCACTGGCCTGCTGCCATTCGCGTACCGCTTGAACGAAACGCGGCATGGTCGCGGCCACGCGGGTGGGGCGGTTGGCTTCGGTCACGCCTTGCACCGAGAACCACTGCCGGCCCGATCCCTGCGCGTCGGGGGCTTGAACGCTGACGATGAGAGCATCGGCCCTGTGTGGAGCCAGTGCTTGGCCCAGCGGCAGCAGGGCGGACGCATGCGAGCCGACGCCGTGGAACAGCAGCACCAGATGCTGCGCCCCTGCAGGTTGTTGAACGATCAGATCGTCTTGCATTGCGGTTCCATTTATCAAGGGGTCGACGCCTGCCAAGCCGGGAGCCGCCAGTTCCATGCGACCGCGGC
Source organism: uncultured beta proteobacterium (assembly GCA_963732625.1). GTDB lineage: Bacteria > Pseudomonadota > Gammaproteobacteria > Burkholderiales > Burkholderiaceae_C > CADEEN01. The sequence continues at coordinate 145,329 of CAVTAM010000007.1, forward strand.
CACACGAAGCGCGCTCGCGGTGGCGGCTGCCATCAGCACCGCAACCCAGTCGGGCAGGCTCGCGGCATGGGCTGCCACCATCACCCAAGCACCGGCGAAGGCGCAGATCGCATAGGGGCGATGGTCGCTGAACGCGCTCGGGATCTCGTTGCAGACGATGTCGCGCAACACACCACCGAACACCGCAGTGATCAGGCCGAGTACGACCGCTACGACATTGGGCATGCCGGCGTCGAGAGCAATCTGCGTGCCGCTGGCGGTGAACAGGCCGAGTCCGAGCGCATCGGGCCACTGCATCGCACGCTCGGTCGGCTCGAGGTGGCGCGCCCGCATGAACACCATCGCGCCGATGCACAAGCCCAGCAAGACCCAGATCCAGCCCGCATGCTGAATCCAGAACAGCGGCCGTCGATCGAGCAGGACGTCGCGAACCGTGCCGCCGCCGAAGGCGGCCAGGCCGCCGACGACGCAGATGCCCACCGCGTCGAGGCGCTTGCGCGCGCCCTCGATGACACCCGAGAGCGCGAAGGCGATCGTCGCCGCCGCCTCGGCGACCACTTGCACTTGCGAAAGAACCCAGGGCGCTGATGCGGCCATCGAATCTCCTCCTTTAACCGTCGCCCCCCGAGGGCGCAGTCGCAGCATTGTGTCGTCGCCGCGTTCATTCGCTGTCGTGCGCGATGCCCCGGCTCTTCAGCCGATAGACGATCTGCGGCCGCGTGATGCCGAGCAGCCGTGCCGCGGCGGCGAGGTTGCCGTGAGCCCGGGCGACGGCCTTCTTCAGCAGCAAGGTCTCGATGTCGTCCAGCGGCACGATGTCTTCGTCGGCGCCGGCATCGAGCAACAGGTCCGACAAGCGCTGCGCAACGCGCCCCGTCTCGTCGCCCGCGGCGCCCGCGGCCGCTTCGCGCAGGCTCGCCGCATCGGCCAGCATGCCGTCGCGGTCGAGATCGAAGCGGCCGACGCCGAGCTTCTCGCCGCTGGTGAAGAGGTGGCCGACGTCGATCGCGCCGTTGTCGCTGGCCAGGATCACGCCGCGCTCGATCACGTTCTCGAGTTCACGGATGTTGCCCGGCCAGGCGTAGGTGAGCATGGCGTCGATCGCGCGCGGCGTGAAGCCGGTGAGTCGCCGGCCGTGGCGCTGGGCGAAGCGTTCGAGCAGGTGGTTCATCAGCACCGGCACGTCCTCGCGCCGCTCGCGCAACGCCGGGATGTGGATCGGGAAGACGTTGAGGCGGAAGAACAGGTCTTCGCGAAAGCGCCCCGCCTGCACTTCGCGCCGCAGGTCGAGGTTGGTGGCCGCGACCACACGCACGTCCACGCGGCGCGTGCGGTCGTCGCCGAGGCGCTCGACCTCACCCTCCTGCAACACGCGCAGCAGCTTTCCCTGCGCGCTCATGCTGAGGATGCCGATCTCGTCGAGAAACAGTGTGCCGCCGTCGGCGCGCTCGAAGCGGCCCAGGCGGCTCGCCTGCGCGCCGGTGTAGGCGCCTTTCTCGACGCCGAACAGTTCTGCCTCGACCAGCGCCTCCGGAATCGCCGCGCAGTTGACGGCGACGAACGCCTGCGTGTGGCGCGGGCTGATGCGGTGCAGCGTGCGCGCGAACACCTCCTTGCCGACACCGCTCTCGCCGAGGAAAAGCACGGTGGCCTGCGTCGAGGCGACCCGCTTGACCATGTGGCACACCGAGTTGAAACCGGGCGAGGCGCCGACCATCTGCTCGTCGCCGAAGGCGTGCGGCGGTGGTGCCGAGCGCGCCGGCATCACCTGAGCGCCGCTTTGCTGAGCCGCCATCACCGAGAGTCCTTGCGTGAACGTCTCGGCGCGCAGGAAGCGCAGGTCGTCTATCGCTTCGGCGCCCCAGTCTTCGACCGGCCGTCCGACGATGCGGCACTGCGTCTGCCCCATCGACTGGCACTCGACCTCGCGGTAGAGCACCGGGCGGCCCATGAACTCGGTGGTGAAGCCCGACGCGTAGCCGATCTGCATCCAGCACATCGGTTCGGCGCCGATGCCGGACCAGCGCGAATGTTCCTCGTCCTCGGACGAGCTCTTCCAGATGAACTCTCCATAGTGCTGGCCGCGCTCGACGTCGATGTCCAGGCGCACGAGTTCGACCTGCACGATGCCCTCGAGCCCATGCAGTTGCGGGCCCACCGAAAACATCTCTTCCAGGCTCTTGTGCGGGCGCACGCGACGCGCCATCTCGGCGTCGCGCGAGCCGGCGAAGTAGCCCATGCGCGTCAGCAGCCCGCGCGCGCGGTCGAGGCCGAGGCTCTCGATCAGTTCGCGCCGCAGTGCGCCCATCGCGCTCGAGTGGATCAGCAGCATGCGCTGATCGTCGAGCCAGATGCGGCCGTCGGCCGGCGAGAAGTGCAGCCGCGCCGCCAGGTCGGTGATGTCGGGAAAACGAGCGCGATCGACGGCCAGCCGTTCGGGCTGGACCAGTGGCAGGACGCCGTTGCGGTCGCTGTGGTTCATCGCTGTGTCTGAGCACGGGGCGTGCCAGTGAGGCCTGCCGCAATCGGCGCGGCCGTTGCGAGGCAAGCCACGGTTGTCGAGCGGGCCGGTGGTCTCGTTGATCGATCAAATGATCATCTTGCGGCGGGGCAAACATTCACCATTTGCGCGATCGGCTGCCTTCGGCGTGGTCAGTGGTCGTGCCTCGGCCCGCTGAATGCGGTGCGTGATCGGCCGCGCTACCGGGTTGACCCGCACTGGCATGTTGCATGCAATGAGCCACGCATCGGGTCCAGTTCCACCAAATGATCGGCGCCGTCACGGCGCGCCGGCAGCAGGAGACGCTCTCCATGGTTCAACGTGCTTCGCCGGGCGACGCGCCGCCGGCTTTCGATGTGCGGCAACGCTACGTGCGCTTGCTGCAAGTGCGCCCTGATGGTTTCGTCGAGTTCGAGTTTGCGATCGGCGAGCCCGAGCTTGCAGTCGAGCTGATCCTGCCGGCCGACGCGTATCGCGAGTTCTGCCGCCACAACGAGGTGATCGAGCTGACGCCGATCCGCCCCACAGCGCCGACACCCCAATCCTAAGAACGTAAGGCCAGCCCATGTCGGTGGATATCAAGACCGCGGCCGCCCGGCCGCTGCGCCACATCTGTACCCCTCGTGCCGCCGTTGCGGCGGCCTTGCTGGCGGCTGCCGGCGTCGCTTGCGCGACCGAAGGCGGGGGCTCGATCTACCCGCTCGGCACCGAAAACTACGGCTGCTGCGCGCTGCCGCCGCCCGGCCTGTACGGCATGGTGTTCGCGCAGCGCTACAGCGCCGACAAGGTCCGCGGCAACGACGGCCAGGTCGTCACGCCGCCGACGTTCGAAGTCACCGCCTATGCAGTCGTGCCGCGGATCGTCTGGGTGTCGCCGATCACACTGGCCGGTGCATCTCTCGGGGTGCACGCGATCGTGCCGGTGGTCAACCTCGACGTCGACGTTGCTCCCGGGGTCGGGCAGTCGCGGACCGGCCTCGGCGATATTGTTATCGGCAGCGTGCTCGGATGGCACCACAGCCCGCAACTGCACTCCCTGGTCGCGTTCGACGTGTTCGCACCGACCGGCAAGTACGACCGCAACGACCTGGCCAACATCGGGCGCAACCACTGGGCGATCCAGCCGGTTGCGGGCATCAGCTACATCGACCCCAAGGGCCTGAACGCCGACGCCAAAGTGATGTGGACCTACAACCTCGAGAACAAGGACACCAACTACAAGTCGGGCCAGGAGTTCATGGTCGACTACGCGCTGGGTTGGGGCCTGGGCAACGGCTGGACGGTCGGTGTCGGCGGTTACCTGTACCGGCAGCTCAACGACGACAAGTTCAACGGTGCGACCGTGGCAGCCAACAAGAGCCGCGCCGTCGCGATCGGGCCTTCCGTCAAGTACGACAGCGGCAAGGGCTGGTTCGTCACCGCCAAGTGGCAGGCCGAATCGGCCGTGCGCAACCGTGCTGACGGCAGCGCGCTGTGGCTCAAGGCGGTGTTCCCGCTTTGACACCCATCGACACCAGAGGAGACATCCATGTCGGTTGAAATCAAGACCACGGCCGTCGAGCCGCTGCGCCAGACCTTCAGCCACGTCGCGCGCCGGCTCGGCGCTGACAAGCCGGCGTCGCGCTATCAGGAAGCGACGTTCGATCTGCAGTCGGACTGCAACTTCCACTACCGGCCGCTTGTGGGATGCGGAGCGCGAGCTGTACGACAAGCGCCGCACCGCGATCGTGATGAAGGACTGGTACGCGTTCAAGGACCCGCGCCAGTTCTACTACGGCGCCTATGTGCTCAACCGCTCGAAGCTGCAGGCCACGGCGGAAAAGAACTTCGACTTCGTCGAGAAGCACGGCGCGCTGGCCGGCCTGCCCAAAGGGCTGACGCGGCGCATCAAGGCGATCCTGCTGCCGCTGCGGCATGCCGAGTACGCGGCCAACCTCAACAACTGCTACATCTCGGCCTACGGCTGGGGCGCGGCCGTCACGCAGGCCACCACCTTCGCAATGATGGACCGCCTGGGCATCGCGCAGTACCTGTCGCGCATCGGCCTGCTGATCGACGGCAACACCGGCGAGTCGCTCAAGGCAGCCAAGCAGAGCTGGATGGAAGACCCGGTGTGGCAGCCGCTGCGCAAGCACTGCGAGGACAGCTTCGTCGTGCAGGACTGGTTCGAGCTGTTCGTCGCGCAGAACCTGGTCACCGACGGGCTGCTCTATCCGCTCGTTTATGGCCGCTTCGCCGGCGAGCTGTCGCAGACCGGCGGCGCCGTGGTGTCGATGCTCACCGAGTTCATGGACGAGTGGTACGCCGAGAGCGTCAAGTGGGTCGATGCCTTCGTCAAGACGGCCGCCGCCGAATCGCCGGAGAACAAGCACCTGCTGTCGCAGTGGGTCAGCGACGGCATCGCGCGCACGACCGAGGCGCTGGCGCCGCTGGCCAAGCTGATGTACTTCGAAGACGCGCAGCCCGCGCTCGACGAAGCGCGCGCCGCATTGCTCGCCCGCGCCGCCAAGACCGGCTTGCACGTCCACACGTGAAGGAGAGCACCGTGGCCAAAGTACAGAGCAACGTCTTCCTCGCGCTGCAGACCAACGACGAGACGCGCCCGATCATCGAGGCGATCGAGATCGACAACCCGAAGGCGGTGGTGAATCGCTTCCCGGCGATGGTCAAGATCGACGCGCCCGGGCGGCTGGTCTTGAAGCGCGAGACGGTCGAGGACATCACCGGCATGGACTTCGATTTGCAGTCGTTCCACGTCAACCTGATTTCGCTGTCCGGCAACATCGACGAGACCGAAGACGAATTGATCCTCGAATGGAAGCAGTAAAGGAGACCCGCATGGAAACCAGCACCACCACCGCCGCCCCGAAGAAGCTGAGCCTGAAAGAGAAGTACGCGCAGATGACGCGCGGCCTCGGCTGGGAGACCAGCTACCAGCCGATGGACAAGGTCTATCCGCAGACGCACTTCGAAGGCATCAAGATCCACGACTGGGACAAGTGGGAAGACCCGTTTCGCCTGACGATGGAGGCGTACTGGAAGTACCAGAGCGAGAAGGAGCGCAAGCTCTACGCGATCATCGACGCGTTCCAGCAGAACAACGGCCACCTGAACGTCAGCGACGGCCGCTACATCAACACGCTGAAGTTGTTCCTCACCGGCATATCGCCCGAGGAGTATTCGGCGCACCGCATGTTCGCGATGCTCGGCCGCAACTTCGCCGGCGTCGGCCCGCAGATCGCAGCGCAGATGCAGTCGATCGACGAGTTGCGCCACGCGCAGACGCAGATTCACACGATCAGCCAGTACAACAAGTACTTCAACGGCATGCACGACTTCCGCCACATGCACGATCGCGTGTGGTACCTGTCGGTGCCGAAGTCGTACTTCGAAGACGCGATGACCGCCGGGCCGTTCGAAGGCATCGTCGCGATCTCGTTCAGCTTCGAATACGTGCTGACGAACCTGATCTTCATGCCCTTCATGTCGGCCGCGGCCTACAACGGCGACATGGCGACCGTGACCTTCGGCTTCTCGGCGCAGAGCGACGAATCGCGCCACATGACGCTGGGCATCGAGTGCATCAAGTTCCTGCTCGAGCAGGACCCGGGCAACGTGCCGATCGTGCAGCGCTGGATCGACAAGTGGTTCTGGCGCGGCTACCGCCTGCTGACGCTGGTGTCGATGATGATGGACTTCATGGTGCCCAAGAAGGTCATGTCGTGGAAGGAGGCGTGGCAGATCTACTTCGTCGACAACGGCGGCGCGCTGTTCAACGACCTCAGCCGCTACGGCATCCGCATGCCGAAGTACTGGGAAGAGACGGTGACCGCCGCCGACCGCCTGTCGTGCGAAGCGTGGAGCACCTTCTACAACTACGCCGCCGCCGCCAACTTCAACCCCTGGGTGCCGAGCGACGAGAACATGGACTGGATGTCCGCGAAGTACCCCGACACCTTCGACAAGTACTACCGGCCGCGCTTCGAGCACTTCCGCGAACTCGAGAAGAAGGGCCAGCGTTGGTACAACACGACGCTGCCGATGCTGTGCCAGGTGTGCCAGATCCCGCTGCTCTTCAGCGAGCCCGACGACCCGACGCAGACCTGCTACCGCGAGAGCAGCTACCACGGCATGAAGTACCACACCTGCTCGAACGGCTGCCGAGACATCTTCGACCACGAGCCCGAGAAGTACGTGCAGGCCTGGCTGCCGGTGCATCAGATCTACCAGGGCAACTGCTTCAAGCCCGGCACCGACCCGACCGCGCCCGGCTTCGACGCGCTGGCGGCGGTGCTCGAGTACTACAACTTCGGCCCCGGCGACAACATGGACTACCGCGGTTCGCCCGACGAGGCGAATTGGCTGAAGTGGAAGGGCCTGTCCAAAGATGAACCGGCGGCCAAGGCCGCGTGAGCAGGAGACGACGATGGCTGTGCAAGCGTTGAAGCCCGGCTACACCGGCGAAGTCAAGGACCGCGAAGAGCTGTTTCACGGCAACCGGCTGCTCTACATCGGCTGGGACCAGCACAACATGATCGCCGCGCCGATCGCGTTGCCGCTGCCCGCGGCGATGTTGTTCGGCGATCTGATCGACAAGGTGTTGCCGACGACCGCCTATGCGGCGCACCCCGACTGGCCGAAGATCGAATGGTCGAAGGTGCAATGGCTGCACTCGAGCGAGCCGTTCAAGCCGGACCGCAAGAAGAGCCTGGCCGACAACGGCCTGGGGCACAAGTCGCTGATCCGCTTCAAGACGCCGGGTCTGACGGGCATCGCCGGCAGCTATAGCTGACAAGCCGGGCGTTGGCGATGAGCTACCAAGTCACGATCGAACCTCTGGGCACGACGATCGAGGTCGAGGACGGCCAGACGATGCTCGACGCGGCGCTGCGCGCCGGCATCTATCTGCCGCACGCTTGCTGCCACGGCCTGTGCGGCACGTGCAAGGTGCAGGTGGTCGATGGCGAGTTCGAGCATGGTGCTGCGTCGCCGTTCGCGCTGATGGACGTCGAGCGCGAGGAGGGCCGTTGCCTCGCCTGCTGCGCGACGCCGACGTCCGACGTCGTGATCGAGGCCGACATCGACGAAGACCCGGACGCACGCCATCTGCCGCTGGCCGACTACGAGGGCCGCGTCGCGCAACTGGTGGACCTGACGCCGACGATCAAGGGCGTGCACATCGACGTTGCCGGCGACGGGCTCGACTTCCAGGCCGGCCAGTACGTCAACGTGCACCTGCCGGGCTTCGAGCATCCGCGCGCGTTCTCGCTGTCCAACGAGCCGCGGTTGAAGAACCGGCTCGAGCTGAACGTGCGCCATGTGCCCAACGGCAAGGGCACGACCTTCATCCACAAGGAGCTGAAAGTCGGCGACGCGGTCAAGGTGTCCGGCCCGCTCGGTCGCTTCTTCGTGCGCAAGTCCGATGCCCAGCCGGTGATCTTCATGGCCGGCGGTTCCGGGCTCTCTAGCCCGCGTTCGATGATCCTCGACATGCTCGACCACGACGGCGACGTACGAAAGATGACGCTCATCTACGGTGCGCGCAACCGCGCCGAGCTGTACTACCACGACCTGTTCGTCGATCTCGCGGCCAAGCACGCCAACTTCCGCTACGTGCCGGCGCTCAACGAGCCGACGCCCGCCTGCGAGTGGAGCGGCTTCAAAGGCTTCGTGCACGACGCCGCGGCCGATGCCTTCGGCAACGACTTCCGCGGCCACAAGGCGTACCTGTGCGGCCCGCCGGTGATGATCGAAGCGTGCATCCGCGCGCTGATGAAGGGGCGCCTGTTCGAGCGCGACATCTACACCGAGAAATTCGTCACTGCCGGCGACGGTGCGCAGGCGCTGGCACGCAGTCCGCTGTTCAAGAACATCTGACGACGCAACGCGCCGCGATGCGCCGAGCGCGCGCCGGCAAGCACGAGGAGACATCGATGGACCGACGTTCAACGCGCGCAGCGATTGCATGGGCCGCCGCCTGGCTCGCGATCGGCTGCACCAGCGGACCGGCGCCGACTGCGGCGAAAGCGCCTGAGCGCAAGCCGAACTTCCTGCTCATCGTGGCCGACGATCTCGGCTACTCCGACCTCGGCGCCTACGGCGGCGAAATCGCGACGCCGAACCTCGACCGGCTCGCGCGCAGCGGCGCGACGATGACGCAGTTCTACGCATCGCCGTTCTGCTCGCCGACGCGTGCGATGCTGATGTCGGGCACCGACAATCATCAGGCCGGCTTCGGCGACATGGCCGAGTTGATGTTGCCCGAGCAGCGCGGCAAGCCGGGCTACGAGGGCTTTCTCAACCAGCGCGTGTTCGCGTTGCCCGAGGTGCTGAAGACTGCGGGTTACCGCACCGTGATGGCCGGCAAGTGGCACCTGGGCGTGGCCGAAGAGCAGAGTCCGGCCGCTCGGGGCTTCGATCGGTCCTATGCGATGGTGCAGGGCGGGGCGAGCCACTTTGGCGACCAGGCCGGCATCGTCGCCGTCGATCCAACCAAGCCGCCCAAGGCGATCTACCGCGAGAACGGCAAGCCGGTCGACACGCCGCGGCAGGGGTTCTTTTCGTCCGAGGCGTTCGCCAGCCGCGTGATCCAGTACCTCGACGAAACCAAGGGCGATGGCAGCAAGCCCTTCTTCGCTTACCTCGCGTTCACCGCCCCGCATTGGCCGCTGCACGCGCCCGACGCCGACATCGCCAAATACGAGAACCGCTACGACGCCGGCTACGACGCGCTGCGCGGTGAACGCCTGGAGCGCATGAAGAAGCTCGGCCTCGTGCCGGCTGCGACGACGGCGTATCGCGGCCACCCGCATTGGCCGACGTGGGAGCGCTTGCCGGCCGAGCAGAAACGCTCGGAGGCGCGCCGCATGGCGGTCTATGCCGCGATGGTCGATCACATGGACCGCCAGATCGGCCGCGTGTTGAAGCACCTCGAGAGCAGCGGCGAACTCGACAACACGGTGGTCGTCTTCATCTCGGACAACGGCGCCGACGGCAACTCGGTCTATGACGTCGCGCGTACCCGCGAGTGGATCCACAAGGACATGGACAACAGCACCGCCAACCTCGGCCGGCCGGGCTCGTTCATCGAGTACGGCCCCGGCTGGGCGCAGGTCGGCTCGACGCCGTTGAATCTGTACAAGTCGTTCATGTACGAAGGCGGCATCAGCGTGCCGGCGATCTTCTGGGCGCCGCAACAAGGCATCGCCGCGCGGCAGCGCACGCAGGTCGGCCACGTGATGGACATCGCGCCGACGATCTATGAGATGGCCGGCGCGCGCCACCCGGGCAGCTCGCATCAGGGCCGCGCGATCCTGCCGGTCAAGGGCAAGTCGCTGGTGTCGTACCTGCAGGGCAAGCGGCCGTCGGTGTACGGCCCCGACGATGTCATCGGCTGGGAGCTCGGCGGACGCAAGGCGCTGCGCAAAGGCGACTGGAAGATCGTGCAAGCGAACAAGCCCTGGGGGCAGGACGGCTGGGAGCTGTACAACATCGCCGAGGACCGTACCGAAAGCCGCAACCTGGCTGCATCGCGGCCCGAGAAGGTTCGGGAACTGCTCGCCGCGTGGAAGCAGTATGTCGCCGACAACGGCGTGCTCGAGATCGAAGGGCTCGCCAACCGGCCGGGATACAGCAACGGCGGCAAGTACTACGAGGATCTGGCGATCGAAGTGAAGATGCAGACGCGGCCGCGGTAGCCGTGAGCGTGATCTGCACTCGTGCATGCCTTGGCATCGGCGCTGTCGCGGCTTGCGCGTTCGCCGGCGGCGCAGGGCTCGGCTCATTGCTGCCGCCTGCGTCGGCCGGCACCGCGAGCGGCGGCTTGCTGTGCGAGAGCTACGCCGGCGTGCCATCCGGCGACGCGCGCACCGCCGGCATGGCGCGCATCCCCGCGGGCCGCTTCACGATGGGCTCGGACGATCACTACGCCGAGGAAGCGCTGTCGCGCGAGGTCACCGTCGCGAGCTTCTGGATCGATCGTCACGATGTCACCAACGCGCAGTTCGCGCGCTTCGTCGCCGCCACCGGCTACGTCACGGTGGCCGAGCGCGCGCCCGACGTCGCGCGCCATCCTGACCTGCCGGACGCGATGCGTGTTGCCGGCTCGGCGGTGTTCGTGATGCCGGCGGGCGGTGACGCCGGGCGCTGGCGTTATGTCGCGGGCGCGAACTGGCGCCATCCGCAAGGTCCGGGCAGCAGCATCGCGGGTCGCGACAGCCACCCGGTCGTGCACGTCGCGTACGAAGATGCGCTTGCCTACGCGCGCTGGCTCGGCCGCGAGCTGCCGACAGAAGCGCAATGGGAGTACGCCGCGCGCGGCGGACTGCAGGCGCAGCCGTACGTCTGGGGCCGCGATTTCGCGCCGGCGGGCAAGCCGATGGCGAACACGTGGCAGGGCCCGTTTCCGCTCGCCGACACGGGCGACGATGGCCACCGCGGCGCATCGCCGGTCGGCTGCTTCGCGGCCAACGGCTACGGCCTGTACGACATGGCCGGCAACGTTTGGCAGTGGACCTCGACCTGGTACACGCCAGGCCACAGCGGACGATCCGAAACCGATCCTTCGGGGCCTGGCGAGGCGCAGAGCTTCGACCCGCGCCAACCCGGCGTGCCGGCCAAGGTGATCAAGGGCGGCTCGTATCTGTGCGCGCCGAACTACTGCATGCGCTATCGGCCCGCCGCCCGACAGGCGCGCGAGACCGACTCGGGGACGTCCCACATTGGATTTCGCACGGTCCGCAATGCACCGAATCCAGTCACGCCTTGAGGAGGCACGCACCATGACATTGGCCATCCGCACCACCGCGCTCGCTGCGCTTTGCCTGTTGGCCGCTTGCGCGCATTCCCCGACGCCGAGCCAGCCGCCCGTGCTCGCGCGCAGCAAGCCGCTGCTCAACATCGACGGCCTGAAGTTCAAGGACGCGAACGCCAACGGCAAGCTCGACGCCTACGAAGACTGGCGCCGCCCGGTCGATGCGCGCGTGGCCGACCTCGTGGCGCAGATGACGCTCGTCGAGAAGGCCGGGCTGATGCTGATCGACACGCTCAATGGCGGCTGCGAGGGCGCCGTCTCGGCGCGCGGCGAGGCCTTCGTCAAGCAGCAGCAGATGCACCGCTTCATCATCCGCAACGTCGTCAATGCGCAGGGCACCTGCAATCCCGACGCCGGCATCCGCGCCGGCTCGCAGCTGACGCCGCAGCAGGCGGCGAAATTCACCAACGGCGTGCAGGCCTTGGCCGAAGCCTCGCGCCTGGGCATTCCGGCGCTGTTCAAGTCCAACGCGCGCAACCACTTCGAGCGCGACGCGCGCACCGGCATCAACAACTCTTCGGGCGTGATGACCGAGTTCCCGAAGGAGTCCGGCATCGCCGCGGCCGCGCTCGGCGAGGAGTTCCGCAAGACCGGCAAGGCGAGCGTCGGCGACATGGACGTGGTCAAGCGCTTCTCGCAAGTGATGGGCGCAGAGTGGCAGGCGGTGGGCATCCGCGGCATGTACGGCTACATGGCCGACCTGGCCACCGAGCCGCGCTGGTACCGCGTGCACGAGACCTTCACCGAAGACGCCGACCTCGCGGCCAACATCATGAAGACGCTGGTCGAGAACCTGCAGGGCGGGCCGCTGAACCCGAAGTCGCCGGTGGCGCTGACGATGAAGCATTTTCCCGGCGGCGGCCCGCAGGAACTCGGGCTCGATCCGCACTACGCTTTCGGCAAGAACCAGGTCTATCCGGCCGGCAACTTCGGCTGGCACCTGAAGCCGTGGAAGGCGGCGATCGATGCCGGTGCTTCGTCGATCATGCCGTACTACGGCGTGCCGATCGGCGTGACGTACGAGGGCGTGAAGTACGAGCAGACCGGCTTTGCGTTCAGCAAGCAAGTCGTCACCGATCTGTTGCGCGGCAAGCTCGGCTTCAAGGGCTATGTCAACTCCGACACCGGCGTCATCAACGACCGCGCCTGGGGCTTGGAAGGCAAGACCGTGCCCGAGCGCGTGGCTGCGGCGATCAACGGCGGCACCGAAACGCTGTCGGGCTTCAACGACGTGAAGACGATCACCGACCTGGTGGCCGCCGGGCTGGTCAGCGAAGCGCGCGTCACTGAAGCGGCGCGTCGCCTGCTGCAGCCGATGTTCGAGCTCGGCCTGTTCGAGAACCCGTACGCCGATGAAGACAAGGCAGGAAGCATCGTCGGCCAGGCCGCATTCCGCGAGGCCGGTCTCGATGCGCAGCGCAAGTCGATCGTTCTGTTGCAGAACAACAAGGCGCTGCCTGTGGCCACCGGCGCCAAGGTCTACACGATGGGCCTGGACACCGCCGATGCGCAGAAGGTCTTCGCGCAGGTGATCAACGGCGAGGCCGGCGCCGACGGCAAGCCGCTGGCGCGCGACGCGGCCGGCAATGTCACCGGCCGGCTGTCGGCAGCGGGCTTTGATCGCGCAATCATCCGCGTCGAGGTCGGCAACACCGGCACCGGCGTTTATCGGAGCAAGGACCCGACCACCGGCGCCAACCCGGCCTTCGTCAACCCGCTGACCGGCAAGGTCTGGGGCGCGACCGACCAATGCATCACCCACCCGGCTGCCAACCCGCTTTGCGTAGACGACGGCCACCTCGGCGCGCCGCAGCCGCTGGGCCTGGTCTTCGGCGGCGCCTTTCCGTGGGAAGCCAATAACCTGTCGTTCACGACGATGGCGGCATCGAAGTCATGGCGCCTCTCGCCCACGCTTGCTGACATCCAGGCGGTGATGAAGGAGATCGGCGCGGACAAGGTCGTGCTCAGCATCAACTTCCGCCAGCCCTACGTGATCGACGAAGCCAGCGGTTTCAGGCAAGCCGGCGCCATCGTCGCCGGCTTCGGCGTCAGCAACACCGCGCTGCTCGACGTGCTCAGCGGCAAGGCGAAACCGCAAGGCAAGCTGCCCTTCGCGCTGGCGAACAACCTGCAAGCGGTGATCGACAACCAGCCCGATGCGCCGGGCTACCCGGCCAAGGACACGCTTTATCCGTTCGGCTTCGGATTGAGTTACTGATCCGGAACCTCCGCCCAGCGATCGAGGACGCACCTCGAATCACACCAAGCCGGCCCATCTCATCACTCCACGGCGTTATGGACGCGCGGCTTCGGGCCAGAACGCCAGCTCGCTGGTAACGGTACCATTGGCGGCATGCCGTCGTCCAAGTCCGCGTCAGCGCTCAAAGCAATTGCGGGCCCCAAGCGCCGTTCCACCAGCGTGACCGTGCACGATGTGGCGCGGATCGCCGGCGTCTCCGCAATGACCGTTTCGCGCGCGGTCAATACACCGGACGGCGTGCCCGAGGCGACATTGGCCAAAGTGCAGCAGGCCATCGCCAAGACCGGCTACGTTCCGAACCTGCTGGCCGGCGGCCTGCGCTCGAACAAGAGTCGGCTCGTTGCTGCGCTGATTCCCACGCTCGTGGGGCCGGTTTTCAACGAGACCGTCCAGGCGCTGACGGTCGCCCTGAGCGAGCGCGGGTACCAGCTGATGCTCGGCCAGAGCGGATACGCCGACTCCCGCGAGGACGACCTGCTGGGCGCCATCATCGGCCGGCGCCCGGATGGCATCGTGCTGACCGGCGTTTCGCATTCGGCCGAGGCGCGGCGCAGGCTGTTGGCGGCGGGCATTCCAGTGGTCGAAACCTGGGATCTGACACCGACGCCGATCGACATGGTCGTCGGCTTCTCGCATACCGCCGTCGCCGAGGCTGTCTGTCGCCGTCTGCATGCAGGGGGTCGGCGCCGCCTGGCGGTGATTGGTGCCGACGACGAGCGCGCGCAGCGGCGCACGGCGGCCTTCCTCGCTGCGGCCCGCGGCCTGCGGCTGCCCAAGCCCGCGGTTTACCAGGTCGCGGCGCCTGCCATGTCGGACGGTGGCCGCAGCGGCCTGCGCGCACTGCTGGCGCAGCACCCGGACATCGATGGCGTGTTCTGCAGCTCCGACCTGCTTGCCTTGGGTTTGCTGACCGAGGCTCTGGTGCTCGGCATCAAGGTGCCGGATCGGCTGGCCGTCATCGGATTCGGCGACGTCTACTTTGCGCGCGACCTGCACCCCGCGCTGACCACGGTGCGCATCGATGGCACGCGAATGGGCGAAGAGGCGGCACGCTGCATCGTCGATCGGGTCGAAGGGCGCGCCGTGCCTGAGCGTGTGATCGACATCGGCTTCACGATCATCGAGCGCGCCAGCGCCTGAGAACTTTCGCGTTCTGCTGGGTAAGGGTTTGCCCTAATGCGTGGCGCCTTGACGTCTGATTTGTTAACGATAACAATCATCTAATGTTAACGATACCAAACGCAGATGCGCTGACGCACGCCGAAGCCAAGGTGCTCGCATTGGCCGAGGCCGGGCATTCGAATCAGGTGATCGCGGCGACGTTGGCCATCACGGTCGGCACGGTCAAGTCTCACCTGCATCGGGTCTACGAGAAGCTGGACGCGCGCAATCGTCTCGACGCCATTTCCAAGGCGCGCATGCGAGGCTGTTCAGCGATCCCTGTGGAAACCCTCGAAGCGTTCAAAACATAACTTTCGATAGATGCCGCCGCCGAATGGCCTGCCTACATTGCCCACACAAGTAGGTCGCAACGATCATGTCATCGGCAGCCCATCAGACACCCCTCAGCGCACGCGAAGCCGAAGTGCTTCGAGTTTGCAGCCGGGGGTTGACCAACCAGGAAATCGGCGACCAGCTCGCGGTCACCGTCGGCACCATCAAGGGCCACCTGGTCCACATCTACCGCAAGTTGAACGTGCGCAATCGCACCGGAGCAGTTGCCAAGGCGCGGCAAATGGGGCTGCTGAAGTAGCGAGAGACAGGCTGAATTCCCTCAACGACAAGGCTCCCATCATGATGACAACTTCTTCGCGCATCACATATCCGATCGCGCTCGCCATCAGCGTGCTCGTCGCCGGCGGCGCCTTTGTCGCCTGCGGCGGCAGCAGCAACGAACCCGAGGTCTTCGGCGGCCTGACCACGCAGCCGGTGCTCGGCGTGCGCAGCAAGTCCGTCATCACGGTCGAGGCAAAGCAGTACCGCGACCTCAACGGCAATGGCAAGCTCGACCTCTACGAAGACTGGCGGCGCACGACCGACGTTCGCGTCGATGACCTCGTCGCGCGGATGACGCTCGAAGAGAAGGCCGGTCTGATGCTGATCGAGACCCTCAACGGCGGCTGCGGCGGTGCGGCGTCGCCGACGGCCTTCACTTTCGTCAACACGCAGAAGATGCACCGCTTCATCTTCCGCAACGTGGTCAATGCGGTCGGCACCTGCGCCGCCGATGCGGGCATCCGCGCCGGCTCGCAACTGACGCCACAGCAGGCGGCGCAGTACACGAACGGCATCCAGGCCATGACCGAAGGCACTCGGCTGGGCATCCCGGCGCTGTTCAAGTCCAACGCGCGCAATCACTTCGAGCGCGACGCGCGCACCGGCATCAACAACTCCTCGGGCGTGATGACCGAGTTCCCGAAGGAGGGCGGGATCGCCGCCGCCGCGCTGGGCGAGGAGTTCCTGAAGTCGGGCACGACCATGGTCGGCGACATGGAAGTCGTCAAGCAGTTTTCCCTGGTCATGGGTGCGGAGTGGCAGGCGATCGGCCTGCGCGGCATGTACGGCTACATGGCCGACCTGGCCACCGAGCCGCGCTGGTACCGCGTGCACGAGACCTTCACCGAGAGTGCGGACCTCGGCGCCAACATCATGAAGACGCTGGTCGTGAATCTGCAGGGCGGCCCGCTGAACCCCGCCTCGCCGGTGGCGCTGACGATGAAGCACTTCCCCGGTGGCGGCCCGCAGGAGATGGGGCTCGACCCGCACTACGCGTTCGGCAAGAACCAGGTCTACCCGGCGGGCCGCTTCGGCGAGCACCTCAAGCCGTGGCAAGCCGCGATCGACGCCGGCGTGTCGTCGATCATGCCGTACTACGGCGTGCCGATCGCGGTCACGCACGATGGCGTGACCTACGAGCAGACCGGCATGGCCTTCTCCAAGCAAATCGTCACCGACCTGCTGCGCGACAAGCTCGGCTTCAAGGGCTATGTCAACTCCGACACCGGCATCATCAACGACCGTGCCTGGGGTCTGGAAGGCAAGACGGTGCCCGAGCGCGTCGCTGCGGCGATCAACGGCGGCACCGAAACACTCTCGGGCTTCAGCGACGTGAAGACCATCACCGACCTGGTCCAGGCCGGACTGGTCAGCGAGGCGCGGGTGACCGAGGCCGCCAAGCGACTGCTCAAGCCGATGTTCGAGCTGGGCCTGTTCGAGAACCCCTACGTCGATGACAGCAAGGCCAACGCGGCCGTCGGCGCCGCAGCCAGTCGCGCGCTCGGGCTGGACATTCAGCGCAAGTCGATCGTGCTGTTGCAGAACCAGAACCTCGGGGCTGCCAAGACGCTGCCGCTGGCGAGCAGCGCCAGCGTCTACACGATGGGACTCGACAGCGCCGACACGAGGCAGTACTTCGCCAGCGTCACCAACGGCGAGACCGATGCCAACGGCGTGGCGCTGGCGCGCGATGCCGCCGGCAACGTGGTCGGCAGGCCGTCGGCCGCCGGCTTCGACCGCGCGGTCATTCGGGTCGAGGTCAGCAACACCGGCACCAACGCCTACCGTTCGAAGGACCCGGCCACCGGCGCCAACCCGGCTTTCCTCAATCCGCTGACCGGCAAGACTTGGGGCGAGCAGGATCCCTGCATCACGCACCCGGCGCAGAACCCGCAGTGCGTGGACGACGGCTTCCTGGGCGGCCCCACGCCCAACGGCCTGGTGTTCGGCGGCGCCTTCCCCTGGGAGGCCAACAACCTCTCGTTGACGACCATGGCGGCGTCGAAGTCGTGGCGAATCTCGCCGTCGCTGGCAGACATCCAGGCCGTGATGGCCGAGGTCGGCGCCGACAGGGTCGTGCTGAGCATCAACTTCCGCCAGCCCTACGTCATCGACGACGCCAGCGGCCTGAAGAGCGCCGGCGCCCTCATGGCAGGGTTCGGCTACAGCAATACGGCGCTGCTCGACGTGCTGACCGGCAAGGTGCTGGCCACCGGCGCCGCGTTCAAGCCGCAGGGCAAATTGCCGTACGCGCTGGCCAACAACGTGCAGGCGGTGATCGACAACCAGCCCGACGCGCCGGGCTATCCGGCGGCAGACACGCTGTTCCCGTTCGGCTTCGGCCTCAGCTACTGAACACCGAGACGACGGAGCACGCCATGCCCACGCCGCTGATCACCGGCCTTCAAGTCATCCCCGTCGCCGGCCGCGACAGCATGCTGCTCAATCTCAGCGGCGCGCATGGGCCGTTCTTCACGCGCAATATCGTGATCCTGACCGACAACGCGGGCCACACCGGCGTCGGCGAAGTGCCGGGCGGCGAGAAGATTCGCCAGACCCTCGAAGATGCGCGCGAGCTGTTGCTCGGCCGTCCGATCGGCGACCACTTGCGCATCCTGCAGCAGGCGACGGCAAAGTTCGCCGATCGCGATGTCGGCGGCCGCGGATTGCAGACCTTCGATCTGCGCATCGCGATCCACGCCGTCACCGCGCTCGAATCGGCCCTGCTCGACCTGCTCGGCCAGCACCTGGACGTGCCGGTGGCGGCCCTGCTCGGCGAAGGCCAGCAGCGCAGCAAGGTCGAGATGCTCGGCTACCTGTTCTTCATCGGCGACCGCGCGAAGACCGATCTGCCCTACGTCACCGACCCCGGCGCGAAAGACGCCTGGTCGCGCGTGCGCCATGAGGTCGCGATGACGCCGCGGTCGGTGGTGCGCTTGGCCGAAGCCGCCTACGAGCGCTACGGTTTCAACGACTTCAAGCTGAAGGGCGGCGTGCTGCGCGGCGAGGACGAGGTGGCGGCGGTCACCGCGCTGCACGAACGCTTTCCCGAGGCGCGCGTCACGCTCGACCCGAACGGCGGCTGGCTGTTGAAGGACGCCATCCGCCTGATGCGCGACGCCCGCGACGTGGTGGCCTATGCCGAAGACCCCTGCGGTGCCGAAGACGGCTTCTCGGGCCGCGAGGTGATGGCCGAGTTCCGCCGCGCCACCGGCCTGCCCACGGCCACCAACATGATCGCCACCGACTGGCGCCAGTTGAGCCATGCGCTGTCGCTGCAATCGGTCGATATCCCGCTGGCCGACCCGCATTTCTGGACCATGGCCGGCTCGGTGCGCGTGGCGCAGACCTGCCGCGACTGGGGCCTGACCTGGGGCTCGCACTCGAACAACCACTTCGACGTCTCGTTGGCGATGTTCACCCACGTCGGCGCCGCGGCGCCGGGCAAGGTGACGGCCATCGACACGCACTGGATCTGGCAGGACGGCCAGCGCCTGACGAAGGAGCCCTTGCAGATCAAGGGCGGCTTCGTCGCGGTGCCGAAGAAGCCGGGCCTGGGCGTCGAGCTCGACATGGTCGAAGTCGACAAGGCGCATCAGCTCTACAAGCAGCATGGCCTGGGCGCGCGCGACGACGCAATGGCGATGCAGTACCTGGTCCCGAACTGGAAGTTCGACCCGAAGCGCCCCGCCTTGTCCGTGCTGGTGCGCTAACCGGAGTCAAGACATGAGCACGCCCTACAGCGCATTCCCCAACCGCTTTCGCCAGGACCTGATCGCCGGCAAGCGACTGATCGGCTGCTGGTGCTCGCTGGGCAGCCCCATCACCACCGAGGTGCTCGGCGTGGCCGGCTTCGACTGGATCCTGCTCGACGCCGAACACGCGCCCAACGACGTGCTCAGCCTGATTCCGCAATTGATGGCCTTGAAGGACAGCGCCAGCGCGCCGGTCGTGCGGCCGTCATCGAACAACGTGGTCGAGATCAAGCGCCTGCTCGATGCCGGGTTCCACAACTTCCTCGTGCCCTACGTCGAGAGCGCCGACGAGGCCCAGCGCGCGGTGGCTGCCACGCGCTACCCGCCGGCCGGCGTGCGCGGCGTGTCGGTCTCCCAACGCAGCAACCGCTACGGCAGCGTTGCCGACTACTTCAAGATCGTCAACGACAACATCGCGGTGATGCTGCAGATCGAAAGCCGCGCGGGTGTGGCGGCTGCCGCCGAGATCGCGGCGGTCGACGGTGTCGATGGCCTGTTCATCGGCCCATCGGATCTGGCGGCCGGTTATGGCCACCTCGGCCATCCCACCCACCCCGACGTGCAGGCCGCGATGGCGACGGTGTTCGCTGCGGCCAAGGCCGTGGGCAAGCCGGTGGGCATCCTCTCGCCCGTCGAGGCCGACGCCAGGCGCTACCTCGAGATGGGCGCGAGCTACGTTGCCGTCGGCAGCGACCTCGGTGTCCTGCGGATGGGGACGCAGGCGCTCGCCGACAAGTATCGAAGCCCGGGTGCGGCGGCGATCGCCGCGCAGTATTGAACCGCGATGGGTCCCGCAATGGTGACGAGATGAGCCGACGCCTGCAGCTTGCCGTGCATTGCGCCATCGACGCGCGTTGCACCACCGGCGAATCGCCGCTGTGGTCGGCGCGCGAGGCGGCGCTTTACTGGGTAGACATCCCGCACGGCGTGATTCACTGCTGGCAACCGCAAACCGGCGAGCGGCGGCAGTGGCGCCTGCCGGCGGCCGTCGGCAGCATCGGCTTGCGCGAGAGCGGCGGGCTCGTCGTCGCCATGCGCAGCGGCTTCCATCTCTTCGATCTGCAGACCGAAGCGCTGACCTTTGTCTGCCACCCCGAGCCCGACTTGCCGAGCAACCGCCTCAACGACGGCAAGGTGTCGCCGGAAGGGCGCTTCTGGGCCGGCACGATGGATGATCGGCCGCAGAAGGAGCCCGTCGGCAGCCTGTACCGGCTCGGCGCCGACCATCGCTGCACGCGCATGTCGGGCGGCGTCAAGGTCTCGAACGGTCTCGCCTGGAGCCCCGACGGCCGCACGATGTACCACTCGGATTCGCGCGGCGGGGTGATCTTTCGTCACGCCTACGATGCGGAAACCGGCGCGCTCGGCGAGCGTGAACTGTTCGTGCAGATGCAACCCGAGTGGGGGCGCCCGGACGGCGGCGCAACGGACGAAGAAGCCTGCTACTGGAGTTGCGGCGTCGGGGCAGGGCGGATCAACCGCTTCAGCCCTGACGGTGAATTGATCGGGTTCGTTGACATGCCGATCCAGCATCCGACGATGCCTTGCTTCGGCGGGCCCGCCGGCCGCACGATGTACGTGACCTCGCATCGGGAAAACTATTCTGCCGAAGAACTGGACCGCACGCCGCAGGCGGGCGGTGTCTTCATGCTCGAGCCCGGCGTCGCGGGTGCCCCGGCGGCCTACTACCAAGGATGACGCTCATGACAAAGGTCGCGCTGTCGGGTGCCTCGGGCAACATGGGCCGCATGTTGCGTGTCGAGTTGCAGAAGCTCGGCGTCGATCTTCGCAGCGCCGGTGGCAGGACGCCGCTCGTGCCGCTGCAGGGCGGCGAGGACGTGATGCACGGCGATCTGCGCGATCCGGCCACGGTCGACCGTCTGCTGCAGGGCGCCGACGTGCTGATCCACCTGGCCGGCACCAGCGTCGAGAAACCCTTGCCGGAAATCATCGAGAACAATCTCGTCGCACTGCACCAGGTCTATGAAGGCGCGCGCCGCAACAAGGTGCGGCGCATCGTCTTCGCGAGTTCGAACCATGCGTTCGGCATGCATTCGGTCGACGACAAGCTCGAACTCGATGCGCCGTTTCGCCCCGATGGCTTCTACGGCCTGTCCAAGGCCTGGGGCGAATCGATGGCGCGCATGTACTGGGACAAGCACGGCATCGAAGGCATCTCGCTGCGCATCGGCAGTTGCGAGAAGGAACCGGCGAACTTCCGCCATCTCAGCACCTGGCTTTCGCACGACGACACGGTGCAACTGGTCATGCGTTGCATCAGCGCGCCCAAGGTCGGCTACCTCGCGGTCTGGGGCGTGTCGAACAACACCCGCAGCTACTGGACGCCGAACGGATGTGCGCTGCTCGGCTACCAGCCGCAAAGCAACGCCGAAGACCATGCCGCGCGCATCCTGGCGCAAACGAACCCGCTCGATCCGGTCGCGCAGCAATACCAGGGCGGCAGCTTCGTGACGATGGATTACACGCCGCCCGCGGCACGACCCTGACTCTCAACCCAAGGAACACACCATGAACCTTCAGCTCAAAAAACTTGCCGGTCCGATCCTGGCCACCGCGTTGCTCGCCAGCGTTGGGCTCCCTGCCCAAGCCACCGAGTTCCGCTCGGCCGATACCCACAACGCCGACGACTACCCGACCGTCGTCGCGGTGAAGAAGATGAGCGAACTGCTCGAAAAGGCCAGCGGCGGCAAGCACAAGATCAAGGTCTTCAACAAGGGCGCGCTCGGCAGCGAGAAGGAAACCATCGACCAGGTCAAGATCGGCGCGCTCGACCTGACGCGCGTCAACGTCGGTCCGATGAACCAGATCTGCCCGCTGACGCAGGTGCCGACGATGCCGTTCCTGTTCAACTCGATCGCCCACATGCGCAAGGTGCTCGACGGCCCGGTCGGCGAGGAGATCCTGAAGAGCTGCGAGTCGGCCGGCTACGTCGGCCTGGCCTTCTACGACAGCGGCGCGCGCTCGATCTACGCCAAGAAGCCGATCAAGACCGTGGCCGACGCCAAGGGCTTGAAGATCCGTGTGCAGCAATCGGATCTGTGGGTCGCGCTGGTCAGCGCGATGGGTGCCAACCCGTCGCCGATGCCCTACGGCGAGGTCTACACCGGCCTGAAGACCGGCCTGATCGATGCCGCCGAGAACAACATCCCGTCGTTCGACACCGCCAAGCATGTCGAGGCGGTGAAGATCTACTCGAAGACCGAGCACTCGATGGCGCCCGAGATTCTCGTCATGAGCAAGATCATCTACGACAAGCTGCCCGCTGCCGAGCAGGCGATGGTGCGCGCGGCGGCCAAGGAGAGCGTGGCCTTCGAGCGCCAGAAGTGGGACGAGCAGGAAGCCAAGTCGCTGGCCAACGTCAAGGCGCAGGGCGCCGAGATCGTCGAGGTGGACAAGAAAAGCTTTCAGGCCGTGATGGGCCCGGTGTACGACAAGTTCATGACGACGCCGGACATGAAGCGCCTGGTCAAGGCGGCACAAGAGACGAAGTAGGACCCTCACCCCAGCCCTCTCCCGGCGGGAGAGGGAGGAGTCACTCATGTACACCCGAATCTGCGCAGCGCTCTCCAAACTCTGCCTGATGCTCGCCGTGGTCGGCCTGATCGCGATCGTCCTCAGCGTGCAGTGGCAGGTCTTCGGCCGCTACGTCATGAACGACACGCCGACCTGGGCCGAGGCGCTGGCGTTGCTGCTGGTGCTGTTCGTCACCGCGTTCGGACTGGCGGTGGGCGTGCGTGACGCCGGCCACATCGGCCTCGAATCGATGGTCGCGCTGCTGCCGGAGAACTGGCAGCGCCGCATCGAAATCCTGATCCACGGCCTGGTCGGCCTGTTCGGCGGCTTCATGGTCTATGGCGGCTGGATCTGGGCTGCCGCCAAGTGGGGCGAGAAGAAGCCGATGCTGCCGGTGCCCGACGGCATCGACTACGTGCCGCTGATCATCGCCGGCGTGCTGATCGTGCTGTTCTCGATCGAACACATCATCGCCAACGTTCAAGGCAAAGAAGTGGAGCCGGCATGGAACTGACCGTCCTGGCCGTCAGCTTCACGCTGCTGCTGCTGATCGGTGTGCCGGTCGCCTTCGCGATCGGCCTGTCGTCGATCGCCACCATCCTCGCCGCCGGCCTGCCGCTGGCCGTCGTCTTCCAGAAGATGGTCGGCGGCATGCAGGTGTTCAGCTTCCTCGCGATCCCGTTCTTCGTCTTCGCCGGCGAGCTGATGCTCTACGGCGGCATCGCCGAGCGCATCGTGCGCTTCGCCAACTCGCTGGTCGGCCATGTGCGCGGCGGCCTGGGCATGAGCAACGTGCTCGGCTGCACGCTGTTCGGCGGCATCGTCGGCTCGCCTGTTGCCGATGTCAGCGCGATGGGCAGCGTGATGATCCCGCTGATGAAGAAGGAAGGCTACGACGCCGACTACGCCGTCAACGTCACCACGCACGCGTCGCTGGTCGGTGCGCTGATGCCGACCTCGCACAACCTGATCCTGTTCACGCTCGCGACCTCGGGCCTCGCTTCGGTGAGCGTGCTCGGGCTGATCCTTGCCGGCGTGGTGCCTGCCCTGATCCTGACGCTGTGCAACCTCGGCGCGGCGTACTACGTGGCCAGGAAACGCGGCTACGCGACGCGCGGCAAGTTCCCCGGCTGGGGCGCGGTGGCGCTGGCCTTCGCGGCCTCGCTGCCGGGCCTGCTGGTGGTCGTCATCATCCTCGTCGGCATCCTGTCCGGTGCCTTCACCGCCACCGAGTCGGCGGCGATCGCCGTGGCCTGGGCGCTGCTGATCACGGTCTTCGTCTACCGCAGCCTGTCCTGGCACAACTTCATCAAGGCCTGCGCCAAGGCCTGCAAGACCACCGGCGTGGTGCTGCTGCTGATCGGCATCTCGGCGGCGTTCGGCTACTTCCTGGCGCTGTACGAGGTGCCGCAGCAGACCGGCGAGCTGATGAAGTCGATCTCGTCCGAGCCGTGGGTCATCTTCCTGATGATCAACATCCTGCTGTTCGTGCTCGGCACCTTCCTCGACATGGCGCCGACGATCCTGATCTGCACGCCGATCTTCATGCCGATCGCGCAGCAGTTCGGCATGGACCCGCTGCAGTTCGGCGTGATGATGCTGATCAACTGCGCGCTCGGGCTGAACACGCCGCCGGTCGGCTCGGTGCAGTTCGTCGGCTGCGCCATCGGCGGCGTCTCGGTCGGCGAGGTGATGAAAAGCATCTGGCCGTTCTACGGCGCGCTCGGGCTGTGCCTGCTGCTGGTGACCTACGTGCCGGCGTTCTCGCTCTGGCTGCCGGGGTTGTACAAGTAAGCGCAGTCCACAGCATTGATCAACCCAACATCCACGGACGTTCGACCATGACCTCTGCCTCACTCAAGCTCGGCTTCATCGGCCTGGGCATCATGGGCGCGCCGATGGCGCTGCACCTCGTCAACGCCGGCCACCAGCTGTTCGTCAACACGGTGGGCGAGCTGCCCGCCAGCATCGCGTCGAGTTCGGCCAAGGCCTGTGCCAGCGCCGAAGAGGTGACGCGCAACGCCGACATCGTCTTCACGATGGTGCCCGACACGCCCGATGTCGAGGCGGTGCTGTTCGGCGCGAGCGGCATCGCGGCGGCGCTGAAGGCCGGCGGCGGTGGCGTGCGCAAGATCGTCGTCGACATGAGCAGCATCTCGCCGATCGCCACCAAGGCCTTCGCGAAGAAGATCAATGCGCTCGGCGCCGACTACATCGACGCGCCGGTGTCGGGCGGCGAAGTCGGCGCCAAGGCCGCCTCGCTGACCATCATGTGCGGCGGCGACGAGGCCGTGTTCGCCAAGGTCCGTCCGCTGCTCGAACTGATGGGCAAGAACATCACGCTCGTCGGCGGCAACGGCGACGGCCAGACCACCAAGGTGGCCAACCAGATCATCGTCGCGCTCAACATCGCTGCGGTCGGCGAAGCGCTGCTGTTCGCCAGCAAGGCCGGCGCCGACCCGGCCAAGGTGCGCCAGGCCCTGATGGGCGGCTTCGCCTCGAGCCGCATCCTCGAAGTGCATGGCGAACGCATGATCAAGCGCACGTTCGCGCCGGGATTTCGCATCCGCCTGCACCAGAAGGACCTGGGCCTGGCGCTGCAAGGCGCACGCGAACTCGGTGTGGCGCTGCCGCAGACGGCCGGTGCCGCGCAACTGATGCAGGCCTGCGCCGCCAACGGCATGGCCGACCTCGACCATTCGGCGCTGGTCAAGGCGCTCGAGTTGATGGCCGGGCACGAGGTTGCCAAAGGCTGAGATCCTTCTTCAACTTCACAGCAAGGAGACAGTCATGAGTCAAAAACGTGTGGCCCTGATCACCGGCGGCATGGGCGGCCTGGGCGAGGTCATCTCGACCAAGATGGCCGATGCCGGCTACAAGGTGGCGGTCACCTACTCGCCGGGCAATACCAAACACGCCGAGTGGGTGACGGACATGAAGAGCCGCGGTCACGACATCCTCGCCGTGCCCTGCGACGTGGCCGATCTCGATTCCTGCGCCAAGGCCGTCGCCGCCGTCATCGCCAAGCTCGGCGCGATCGACGTGCTGGTCAACAACGCCGGCATCACGCGCGACATGACCTTCAAGAAGATGGACAAGGTCAATTGGGACGCGGTGATGCGCACCAACCTCGACAGCCTGTTCAACATGAGCAAGCAGGTGGTCGATGGCATGGTCGAGCGCGGCTGGGGCCGAGTGATCAATGTGTCGTCGGTCAACGGCAGCAAAGGCGCGTTCGGCCAGACCAACTACTCGGCGGCCAAGGCGGGTGTGCATGGCTTCACCAAGGCATTGGCGCTCGAGGTGGCGAAGAAGGCCGTCACCGTCAACACCATCTCGCCGGGCTACATCGGCACGAAGATGGTCATGGCGATTCCGAAGGAAGTTCTCGACAGCAAAATCCTGCCGCAGATTCCGGTCGGGAGGCT
The DNA here is from genome assembly GCA_963732625.1 of uncultured beta proteobacterium. Lineage (GTDB taxonomy): Bacteria > Pseudomonadota > Gammaproteobacteria > Burkholderiales > Burkholderiaceae_C > CADEEN01. The sequence continues at coordinate 171,394 of CAVTAM010000007.1, forward strand.
GGGCAAACCGGAAGAGGTCGCGGGCCTGATCCTGTACCTCGCGTCGGAAGAAGCGGCCTTCGTCACCGGGGCCAATATCGCCATCAATGGCGGTCAGCACATGCAATGAGGAAGGCGCCCGCGGGCGCCGTCTCATTTCAAATCCGCTCGACGACGAGCGCGATGCCTTGTCCGACGCCGATGCACATCGTGCACAGCGCGTAGCGGCCCTTGATGCGGTGCAGCTGGTTGATCGCGGTGGTGACCAGGCGCGCGCCGCTCATGCCGAGCGGATGGCCGAGCGCGATCGCGCCGCCGTTCGGGTTGACGCGCGGGTCGTCGTCGGCCAGGCCCAGGTCGCGCAGCACCGCGAGGCCCTGCGCGGCGAAGGCTTCGTTGAGCTCGATCACGTCCAACTGCGCGAGCGTGAGGCGACGATCGGCTCGCCCTTCTTCTGCGCAATCGTCACCGGCGTGATCTCGGCATCGAAGAAGCCGCTTTGCTGCGCCGCAACGGCCTTGAGTTGCGAGGCCAGCGCCATGCGGTCCTGTGCTGCGCGCTCGATGCGGTGGTCGGTGGCGACGTTCTCGGCCGTCTCCGGCATCGAGTCAACGCCGTACTGCTCTTTCATCAGCTTGTTGACGAAGCGCCAGCCAATCGGGTGATTCGGAACTTTCGGCGGTGGCGCCATGATCTCCGTGTCGGCGGGTGCTGCCCACAATGGGCACGTCGACGGCTTGCGAAAGCCCAGCCGATAGGGTCTCGGCGCCAGTGGGCGGCCGCCAGCTTCCGGCGTCAACCCCGCACGCGCACGCCGTGCGACTCCGCCTCCATCGCGTCGAGCAGGTGCGCCGCCGGCGCGGTCAGCGGCACGTCGGCGCGCCACACCGCGTGCAGCGTGACGCGCGGCAGCGGATCCTCCATCGGCAGGCTGACGATGCCGAGCGACGCCGCGTACGAGTGGTAGAAGCCCTCGGGCATGATGCCGACAGCATCGACGCTCGGCATCACCGCGAGCAGCGTCGAGAACGACTCGCACTCCAGCATCACCCACGGTACCGCCAGGCCGAGCAGATCGAAGCCGAGTCGCCGCGGATCGCCGGGGCCGCCGTGCGGGCCGGTCAGCATCCACGCCGCCTGCTGCAGCTCGGCCAGACGCCGCACGCCGGCCAGCGGATGGCCGCGGCGGACGACGAGCAGTTGCTGCGCGTCGAACAGCGGGGCGACGCGCAGGTCGCGCCCGGCGCCTTCGGGCGGCAGCGGGCCGACCGCGAGGTCGATTTCGCCGCTGCGGACCATCGTCAGCGCGCGCGGATAGACCGCGTCGACGACGCGCACGCGCAGCTGTGGCCAGTGCGCGCGCAGCCGCGCGAGCACGCCCGGCAGCACCAAGATTGCCGCCGCCGGCGACACCCCCACCGCGACTTGCGCGCCCTGTTCGCGCTGCTGCCACTTCACCTCCTCGCGTGCGCGCTCGATCTCGCGCGCCACCGTTGCCGCGCGCGCCGCCACCAGTTCGCCGGCGGGCGTCAGCCGCACGCCCTTCGGCGTGCGCTGCACCAGCGGCGCGGCGAACTCTTCCTCGAGCTGGCGCAGCGCCTTGCTCAGCGCCGGCTGCGTGACGTTCAGCCGGCTCGCGGCCGCGCGCAGGCTGCCCGCCTCGGCGAGCGCGACGATCAGTTGGAGCTGCTGCAGCCGCATGGACTTTGGTCGGTGCGGCGCGGGTGAACCCCGATGCCGCGATAACCGATGGTATTCGTCATGGCGACAAACGATGCGACACCCAAGCCGCGGCTTCATAGCATCGTTGCTCCACCTTCAGCAACCTTTGGCAGGAGACCGCCTTGGCGGCACGCGAGATGCGCCCGTCGCGCACGAGGAACAATGCGCTGGCGGCAGCTCTGCCGCCGGACTACCTGCGCCTCGTCGCGAACAGCAAGGCGGCGGGCGACACGGTGCACTTTCCGGACATGGCCGATCTGGTGGGGCGGCTTCACTTCTCCACCCGTGAGGGTCGCATCTGGCTCGACGACGAGCGCATGCTGCTGATCCAGGCCCGCGCGCTCGGCTGGCTGCGGCGCGAGATGATCGAATCGGTCGGCATCGACGCGGCGCGCCGCCTGTTCACCCGCATGGGCTATCAGGCCGGCGCGCACGACGCGGGGCTGGCGCGCAAGGTAAGGTCGAAGACCTCCTTGAAGGACATGTTCGTCGTCGGCCCACAGCTGCACTGTCTGCTGGGCAGCGGCTTGGCGAAGGCGGTACGGCTGGAGTTCGACGTCGAGCGCGGCGGCCATTACGGCGAGTTCGTCTGGACCGGCCAGGCCGAAGACGAGGAACACGGCCGCTACTTCCCGACCGGCGCCGAGCCGATGTGCTGGATGCAGATCGGCTATGCCTCCGGCTTCGGCACCGAGTTCATGGGCCGGCCCGTGCTGTACCGCGAGGTCGAATGCCAGTCGATGGGCCAGGCCGCCTGCCGCATCGTCGGCAAGACGCTCGAGGAGTGGGGCGACGAGGCAGCGCAGGACATGCGATTCCTCCGCGCGGAGAAGCTGAGCGGCGGCCACCTTACCGGTGTCCCCCAGCCGGTCGATGCGGCGGCGGCGCCGGGGGCATGGTCCGGGCCGGCGCCGGCCCGCGGGGAAGGCGTGGTCGGCAGTTCCCACAGCTTCAAGACCGCCTGCCACACGGTGATGAAGGTCGCGCCCACCAATGCCACGGTGCTGTTCACGGGGGAGAGCGGTGTCGGCAAGGAGGTGTTTGCGCGAATGCTGCATCGACTGAGCACGCGCGCGGGCAAAGAGTTCGTCGCTCTGAACTGTGCTGCGATCCCCGACCAGCTGGTCGAGTCCGAGCTTTTCGGCGTCGATCGCGGCGCCTTCACCGGCGCCGATCAAAGCCGCCCAGGACGCTTCGAACGCGCCGACGGCGGCACGCTGTTTCTTGACGAGATCGGGACGCTGAGCAAAATGGCGCAAGGCAAGCTGCTGCGCGCGCTGCAGGAAGGCGAGATCGAACGCGTGGGCGGCACCCATACGCGCAAGCTCGACGTGCGCGTGGTGGCCGCGACCAATGTCGACCTGCGCGAGGCGGTCAGGGCAGGCCGCTTCCGCGAGGATCTCTTCTTTCGACTCAACGTGTTTCCGATCCGCATCCCGCCGTTGCGGGAGCGGCGCGAGGACATCCCGCTGCTGATGGAACACTTTCTGGCCAAGTTCACGCGGCGGCACGGCCGCCGGCTGGCCGGCTTCACGCCACGCGCGATCGACGCGATGTTGTCCTATGACTGGCCTGGCAATATCCGCGAAGTCGAGAACGTGATCGAACGCGGCGTCATTCTCGCAACCGAGAGTCGTCCCATCGACGTGCAGCACCTGTTCACGAGCGGCGAGCAGTTCGGCGAGCGCCATTTCCGCGTCGGTCCAGACGGCAAGCTCGTTGCCAGCGATCCGCTGGAGTTCAGCGGCGAGAGCGAGCATGACCGCGACGTCAACGTCACGCGTCGCGTCACCGATCTGCTGCTGGGCCAGGGCGAAGCCAGCGACAACGTTTCGCTCAAGGAAATCGAGACGATGCTGCTGAAGAAGGCGGTCGAGCGCGCGGAAGGCAACATGTCGGCGGCGGCGCGATTGCTCGGCATCACGAGGCCGCAGATGGTTTACCGGCTGAAGACTCTTGGGCACGGCGTGCGTGCCAATGAGTGATCGAGCACCACGCCCTGGCAGAACGTGGCGAGCAAGCGCCGCGGCGGCTTAGGCACCACCGCATCTGTCGGGGCGTTTGCCTGCAGTTGCGCGTCCTCAGACCTACGCGCAAGCCCCACGCTTGGACCGGAACTCGTCCACGGCGACATAGGTCAGCCGAGCTTCGGTCACTTTCACTGTCATCGGATTTTCGGGGTTGCGCTGCGCGAACACCTCGACGTCAACGGTGACGGAGGTATTCCCGGTACGCACAATCTCGGCGTAGAAGCTGAGCACATCGCCGACGGAAACCGGCTGTTTGAATTCGAACGAATCAACGGCCACGGTGGCGACTTTCGACTTGGCATGGCGAATCGCGGGGACCGCCCCCGCGATATCGACCATCGCCATGATCCAGCCGCCGAACACGTCTCGGGCAGGATTGAGATCTGCCGGCATCGGCATCAGGCGCAATGCGAGTTCCTTGTTCGACGGCGACGCGCCATGCGGCGCGAGAGCCGCGGCCGGCTCGGGGTCGCCGACCGGTTGTTTCCGGCCCTGCGCGTCAACCGCAACGTAGGTCAGGCGCGCCTCGGTCACCTTGACGATCACCGGATCTGCGGGGTTGCGTTCAACGTACACCACAACGTCAACGGCGATTGACGACCTGCCGACCGAAACCACGTTCGCATACAGACTGACGACGTCGCCAACCGAGACCGGTTGCTTGAACGCAAACGAATTGACCGCCACCGTGACGACGCGCGATCGTGCCCGGCGGATCGAGACCACGCCGCCTGCGACGTCCACCATCGACATGACCCAGCCGCCGAATACGTCTCCTGCCGGGTTCAGGTCAGCCGGCATCGGCATGACGCGCAGCGCGAGATGCTCATCCGGCGGGAGCCGTTCTGCAACTCCTCGAATTTCGGCCATTGGGTACCTCCTCAGTCGTATTGGGATCGAACGGCATACCCTGGGGGCCATCAGCCCAGTGCGCCGACGATCGCTTCCATCTCCTTTTCACCGAAGCCGCGCAGCGTGGTTGTGCGCAGGTTGCCCTGCTGCGCCAGCGCCAGCAGGGCGCGCGTCAAGGTCTCGTCGTCGGGTGCGTCGACCGTCAGCACCACGTCGTAGGCGCCGAGCGTAAAGAACCACTCGCGCGCATTGACGCCCATCGCGGCGAAGGTCTCGCGCGCGGCGCGCGAGCGCTTGACCGTGTCCTTGACGTTGCGGGCGCCCTGGTCGGTCCAGTTGCCGAGCAATATGTATTTCGCCATCTCGTTCTCCTTCAGCAGGCCCGCCAAGGGCCGGGTTGTCGATCCGTCGGGGATTCGCCCCGACTCGCACTTACGCCTCGAACGCATCGGTACCGAACACCTCGTGGTGCAGCCGGTCTTCGGCTACGCCCAGCGACTTCAGCGCCTGCACCTGCAAGCGCATGAACGGGATCGGGCCGCAGATGTAGTAGGCGGCATCGGGCACGAGCACCACAGGCGTGGTGCGCCGTCATATCGACATGGAACGCACCGAAGGGCGGGGTGATCCTGATCACGTCGCCGCGGTGCACGCACAAGCTCGCGTGCTTGTGCGTCATGCGCGCCACCGCAGGCCCGAGGGCCGCGAGGTTGTCGATGTTCATCGCGTATGCGAGCACCGCGCCGGCCAGCGCGCGCTGCTGCTCGCCGCTTCGCTGGTGCCGCATGTTGAACACGTTCTTCAGCTCCGGGTTCGCTTTGAACAGCCGCTGGTAGAAGCGCTCGATGATCGTGTAGCCGTGCTCGGCGAATACCGGCGCGGTGGCCTTGATGGTGGCGATGGTGGTCGGCGTCAACATCGTTTGCTCCCTTCGTTGCTGCGATCGGCCGCTCAGGCAAGGCCGATCGCGCGCATCACCAACTTCAGCAGCCACGCCGCCAAGCCCATCGTGGCGACGCCGGCGAGCCACAACATGAGCAGCCAGCCGAGGCGTGCCGCCCACCTGCGCGGCGCCGATTCGCCGCGGCGCAGTTCAGTGGTAGCCATCGTCGGCGCGCACCTTGCCGCGGAAGACCCAGTAGCCCCAGGCCGTGTACATCAGGATCAGCGGAATGACGAGCAGCGCACCGACGAGCGCGAAGCCCATGCTCTGCGGCGGCGCCGCGGCCGCCTGGATCGACAGCGACGGCGGCACGATGTTCGGCCACAGGCTGATGCCCAGCCCGCTGTAGCCGAGGAAGACGAGCGCCAGCGTCCAGACGAAGGGCGCGCCGTCGTTGCAGCCCGCGTGCGCGGTGGCGAGCGAGCGCGTCAGCCCGATCATCGACGCGAGCACGAGCAGCGGCACCGGCGCGAAGAACGCGAGGTTGGGCCAGGTGAACCAGCGCTCGGCCACCTGCGGCAGCGCCAGCGGCGTCCACAAGCTGATCGCGGCAATGAAGAGCAGCAGCACCCAGGCCAGCGTGCGCGCCACCAGGCGCATGCGCAGCTGGAGCAGACCGTCCGTCTTCATGATCAGCCACGTCGCGCCGAGCATCGCGTAGGTGGCCACCAGCCCCGCACCGGTGAAGAGCGCGAACGGGGTCAGCCAATCGAGCCCGCCGCCCGCGTAGCGCCCGTCGACCACCGGGATGCCGGAGATGAACGCGCCGAGCACGATGCCCTGGCAGAAGGTGGCGAACAGCGAGCCGCCGATGAACGCCTTGTCCCACCAGCCGCGGCGCGCGTCGGACGCCTTGAAGCGGAACTCGAACGCCACGCCGCGGAAGATCAACCCGATCAGCATGCCGATCAGCGGCAGGTAGAACGCGCTCAGCACCACCGCGTAGGCGGTCGGGAACGCCGCCAACAGGCCGGCGCCGCCGAGCACGAGCCAGGTTTCGTTGCCGTCCCACACGGGTGCGACGGTGTTCATCATCACGTCGCGGTCGTCCTTGCCGCGGAAGAACGGGTAGAGCAGCCCGATGCCGAGGTCGAAGCCGTCCATGACCACGTACATCATCACGCCGAAGAGGATGATCACGGCCCACACGATCGGAAGGTCGATGCCCATCGTGATCGTCCTCAGGCTTGCGCCGCCGAAAGCGGCCGTGACGCGCTGCGTGCCTCGCCCGGCCCGCCTTCAGGTGCGTGGTGCGGCTGCGCGCCGGCTTGCGGTCCCTTCGCGATGATCTTCAGCAGGTAGCCCGTGCCGGCGCCGAAGACGAAGAAATAGACGATGACGAAGACGGCCAGGCTGGTGCCGAGCTGCGCCGCCGAGACCGGCGATACCGCGTCGGCCGTGCGCATCAGACCGTAGATGATCCACGGCTGGCGGCCGATCTCGGTGGTGAACCAGCCCGCGAGCACCGCGACCAGCCCCATCGGCCCCATCGCCAGCATGGCGCGCAGGAACCATCGATGGCTGTACAGACGCGCGCCGCGCCGCAGCAGCAGGCCGACCAGCGCCAGCGCGATCGTGGCAAAGCCGATGCCGACCATCACGCGGAAGGTCCAGAAGACGATCGTCGAGTTGGGCCGGTCTTCGCGCTTGAAGTCCTTCAACGCCGGGATCGTGCCATCCCAGGTGTGCGTCAGCAGCAGGCTGCCGGCGCGCGGGATCTCGATCTTCCAGCGTGTGGTCTCGGCTTCCATGTCGGGCCAGCCGAACAGGATCAGCGGCACGCCTTCGCCGGGGTGGTTCTCCCAGTGGCCTTCCATCGCCGCCAGCTTCGCCGGCTGGTGCTTCAGCGTGTTCAGGCCATGCATGTCGCCGACCAGTGCCTGCAGCGGCGCCACCGCGAGCAGCATCCACAGGCCCATCGACAACATCTTGCGGATCGCGGGCTGGGCGCGTCCGCGCAGCAGGTGCCACGCGGCGCTGCCGCAGACGAAGAGCGCGGTGGCCATGAACGCCGCGAGCACCGTGTGCGTCAAGCGGTACGGAAACGACGGGTTGAAGATCACCGCCAGCCAATCGACCGGTACGACGCGGCCGTCGATGATTTCGTGGCCCTGCGGCGTGTGCATCCAGCTGTTCGACGCGAGGATCCAGGTGGACGAGATCAGCGTGCCGACCGCGACCGCGCAGGTCGACACGAAATGCAGCCCCGGCCCGACCCGCTGCATGCCGAAGAGCATCACGCCGAGGAAGCCGGCCTCGAGGAAAAACGCGGTGAGCACTTCATACGCGAGCAGCGGCCCGGTGACGCCGCCGGCGAAGCGCGAGAACTCGCTCCAGTTGGTGCCGAACTGATAGGCCATCACCAGGCCCGACACCACGCCCATGCCGAAGGCGACGGCGAAGACCTTCGACCAGAAGAGGTACAGGTCCATGTAGACCTGCTGCTTCGTGCGCAACCACTGGCCCTCGAGCACCGCGAGGTAGCTCGCCAGGCCGATCGTCAGCGCCGGGAAAAGGATGTGGAACGAGATCGTGAAGGCGAACTGGATCCGGGCGAGGAGCAGGGCTTCCATGGTGTCGTGTGCCGGCTCGTTCTCAATGCAGCTTGACGTGCGGCTCGTTGCGCCGCGTGATCCATCGCGCCAGCGTGTCGAGCGCGACCTTGGGCATGCCGTGCAGCGCCAGCTCGTGCATCTTGTAGAGCGACTCGTACATCAGCCGCGCGAACAGGCCTTCGACGAGCAGGCTGCGCCCGCGCTCGCCGCCCATCATGCTGCCGACGGTGCTGAACGCGCCGAGCGAAACCAGCGAGCCGAAGTCGCGGTAGCGGTACTCGTCCAGCGTCTTGCC
>CAVTAM010000008.1:0-21835 GCA_963732625.1 uncultured beta proteobacterium
GTAGCAGCAACAGCGCCGCAGCCGGCGGACGCGAAGGCAGTGCTTGCCGCCTACCGCCGGCAGATGCTGCAGCTCAAGGCCGCGCTGGAAACCGACACCGACCGCGAGCGCACACGCGCCCTGCTGGCCGACCTGGAGTGGGGCCCGGTCACGCTGGCTCGCGACGACGAGGGCGGCACTGGGCAGAAATGGAAGAGCCCGCGACGCGCTTGGCGATCGCGGGCTCTACGCCTTTAACAATGGTTGCGGGGGGCAAGATTTGAACTTGCGACCTTTGGGTTATGAGCCCAACGAGCTACCAGGCTGCTCCACCCCGCGTCAGAACCTGAGAGCTTACCACGCGACTGCGCACATGGATTGGCTGGACAGCGCGTGGCTCACGCTCTGCCGCTCGACGCCGCCCAGCCGGACCACAGCATCAGCATCAGCAGCCCGAAAAACCAGCCGAAGCCCAACACGGTCATGACTCGGTGGCGCAGCTTCACCCGCTGTTGGCGCCGACCGAAAACTGAGCCACTTTTGAGGGTTGTGCCGACCCAAAACTGAGCCAGGTGAGCAACCTACCCTGCTGCTTTTTTGTGCAGCAGAGGACGAGGAGTGATCACCATGGACATGATTGGCAGGATCCGGCGTTTGCATCGCCGGAAGAACAAGTCGGAGCGCGAGATTGCGCGCATCACGGGGCTGTCGCGCAACACGGTTGCGAAGTGGCTGCACGGCCAGGTCGATGGCCCGCCGAAGTACCGGCGCGGCGAGCAGCCGAACAAGCTCACGCGCATTCCACGACGCGCTCAAGCAGGCGTTGAAGGCCGACGCCCGGCGGCCCAAGCACGAGCGGCGCACGGCCAAGGCGCTGTACGCCGAGATCAAGAGCAGCCGGCTACGACGGTGGCTACACCCGCGTGACCGACTTCATCCGGGCGTGGCGCCAGGGCGAGGGCCAAGGGGCTGCGGCCAATGCCTTCATCCCGCTGGCCTTCGAGCTCGGCGAGGCCTACCAGTTCGACTGGAGCGAGGAAGGCCTGGTGGTGGGCGGCATCTACTACCGCGTGCAGGTCTCGCACATGAAGCTGTGCGCCAGTCGCGGGCGTTCTGGCTGGTGGCCTACCCGAGCCAGGGCCACGAGATGCTGTTCGATGCCCACACCCGTCAGCTTCGCCGCGCTGGGCGGCGTGGCCCGGCGCGGCATCTACGACAACATGAAGACGGCGGTCGACAAGGTCAAGAAGGGCAAGGGCCGCATCGTCAACGAGCGCTTCGCCACGATGTGCGCGCACTACCTGGTCGACCCCGACTTCTGCAACGTGGCCAGCGGCTGGGAGAAGGGTGTCGTCGAGAAGAACGTGCAGGACAGCCGCCGGCGCATCTGGATCGACGCGGCCAAGATCAAGTTCGGCAGCTTCACCGAACTCAACGCCTGGCTGGCCGATCGCTGCCGGGCGTTGTGGCAGGAGGTCCGCCACCCCGAGCACGAGCAGTTCAGCGTGGCCGAGATGCTGGAGCACGAGCGGGCGCACCTGATGCCCATGCCGACGCCGTTCGACGGCTACGTCGAGAAGCCGGCGCGCGTGTCCAGCACCTGCCTGGTGTCGGTGGCGCGCAACCGCTACTCGGTGCCGTGCGAGCTGTTCGGGCAGATGGTCAGCACGCGGCTGTATCCGGCCAGCGTCGTGGTGGTGGCCGACGACAAGATCGTGGCCCGCCACGACCGGCTGAGCAACGCCGGCGAGACGCGCTATGACTGGCAGCACTACATCCCGCTGCTGCAGAGGAAGCCCGGCGCGCTGAGGAACGGCGCGCCGTTCGCCGACATGCCCGAGCCGCTGCAGCGCCTGCGCCGAGGGCTGCTGCGCAACCCGGGCGGCGACCGCGTGATGGCGCAGGTGCTGGCCATCGTGCTCACGGCCGGGCTGGACGCGGTGCTGGTGGCGGTGGAGTTGGCGCTGGAGACCGGGCCGCCGGGCAAGGTCAGCGTGGAGCATGTGGTCAACGTGCTCGGGCGGCTGAACGCGGTGCCGGCGCCGCCGACGGCCGCGACGCAGTTGCAGGCATCGACGCCGCCGCTGGCCAACACGGCGCGCTACGACAGCCTGCGTGCGGGCGGTGGCGACGACGCCGCCGACGACAGCGCCGACGACACCACCGAGGAGGCCGGCCATGACGCAGCGTGACGTGATGGTCGAGCTCAAAGCGCTGCGCCTGCACGGCATGGCCGGCGCGTGGGCCGATCTGGTCGAGCAAGGTGGCAATGCGGGCATCGAGTCTTCGCGCTGGCTGATCGAGCATCTGCTGCAGGCCGAAGGCACGGACCGCGCGATGCGCTCGGTCAGCCACCAGATGCACGCGGCGAAGTTCCCGGTGCATCGCGACCTGGCGGGCTTCGACTTCGAGGTCTCGCCGGTGGATCGCAAGCTCGTGAGCAGCTTGGCCACGGCGGCCTTCACCGACGACGCGCACAACGTCGTGCTGGTGGGCGGGCCGGGCACGGGCAAGACGCACCTGGCCACGGCCATCGGCGTGTCGGCCATCACGCGGCATGGCAAGCGGGTGCGCTTTTACTCGACGGTCGATCTGGTCAATGCGCTGGAGCAGGAGAAGGCGCAGGGCAAGGCCGGGCGCATCGCACTCAGCCTGCTGCGCATGGACCTGGTCATCCTCGACGAGCTGGGCTACCTGCCGTTCAGCCAGGCCGGCGGGGCGCTGCTGTTCCACCTGCTGAGCCGGCTGTACGAGCACACCAGCGTGATGATCACGACCAACCTGGACTTCGCCGAATGGTCCAGCGTGTTCGGCGACGCGAAGATGACCACGGCGCTGCTTGGACCGGCTCACGCACCACTGCCACATCGTGGAGACGGGCAACGAGTCGATCCGCTTCAGCCGCAGCACGGCCCAGGCCAAGAAGCGCATCAAGGCGCGTGAGCAGGCGCGCAAGGCTGCCAAGACCGAGGCCGAGGCCGACCCGTTCTGATCGGCGCCGCGCGGGGAAAGCCGCTACGGGCTACGCCCTGCGCGTCTTCCCCCGCGCGATCAACACAGCACCGAGGAGATCAACGAACCAGGCCAAGACCTACACTTATCCACAGCCGACCGTCTCAAAGTCGGCTTCCACCCCTGGCTCAATATTGGATCGGCGCGGTGGCTCAGATTTGAATCGGCGCCGACAAACCATGTCACCACGGTGGTGCTAAACATGCGGAAAACCTCAATCGGCGATACCTTTGCAACGCCGCCGCAATGTGCTCGGGTGACTGGCGCAACAATGTCAGCAACGACTGGGCCCCCCGCGTCAGAATAGTTGTCGCCTCCATAGAACCAAGAACCCGGGGGCGGCGATGAAGGACGAGAGTGGCTCGATACGGACAAGCATTCAAGGACAGAGCGGTGGCGCGGTTGCTGCCGCCGGAGAGCGCAGCAGCTGGAGGTGGTGGCGCGCGAAGTTGGCGTTGGAGCGGGAACCCTGGAGCGCTGGCGCGAGGATGCGCAGTCCAGGCCCGCCCGAGGGCGGGCCTGGACTGCGGCGCGCCCGGCTTGAGGCCGTGATCACCACGGCGGCGATGAACGAGGCCGGCAAGAGCGCCTGGTGCCGCGAGCACGGCGTGTACCCGGCCGAGCTGGACAAGTGGCGCGCCAGCTGCACCACCGCGCTGGCCGAGCCCGAGGACGCGCGAGCCAGCCCGCAGGCCACGCGCGCCGACCGCAAGCGCATCAAGGAGCTCGAGCGCGAGCTGCTGCGCAAGGACCGCGCGCTGGCCGAGACGGCGGCGCTGCTGGTGCTGTCAAAAAAAGTCGCGGCGATCTTCAACAAGGGCGAGGACGAATGATCGGCCTCGAAGATCGCCAAGCCCTGGCCCAAGACATCGACGTTGCGCACAGCGCCGGCGCGCGGCTGCGCCTGGCCTGCGAGATCGCCGGCATCGACGCTGCGCACCCTGCAGCGCTGGAAGGCCCATGCACGGCCTCACAGCGGGCGATGGCAGGCCGCAGGCGGTGCGCCCCGTGCCCAGCCATGCCCTGAGCGCCGCCGAGCGCGCGCAGCTGCTGCGCGTGGCCAACGAGCCGCGCTTCGCCGCCGTGCCGCCGGCGCGCATCGTGCCCATGCTGGCCGACGAGGGCGTGTACCTGGCCAGCGAGTCCAGCTTCGCCGCGTGCTGCGCGCGCATGGGCAGAACGCTCACCGCGGCCGCGCCAAGGCGCCCACGAGCCGTCGCGGCCGCCGACCACGCACATCGCCACGGCGCCGCGCCAGGTGTGGTGCTGGGACATGACCTACCTGCCGGCCACGGTGATGGGCCGCTGGTTCCACCTGTACCTGATCCTGGACCTGTACAGCCGCAAGATCGTGGGCTGGGAGGTGCACGACACGCGACGACTCCGATCATGCCGCGCACCTGGTGCGCCGCACCGCGCTGGCCGAGGGCATCGCCGCGCATGGCAGCCAAGCCGGTGCTGCACGGCGACAACGGCTCCACGCTCAAGGCCACGACGGTGCTGGCGATGCTGAACTGGCTGGGCGTCAAGCCGTCGTACTCGCGGCCCCGCGTGAGCGACGACAACGCCTATGCCGAGTCGCTGTTCCGCACCGCCAAGTACCGGCCCGAGTTCCCGGCCAAGGGCTTCGCCGATCTCGATGCGGCGCGCGCCTGGGCAGCTGAGCTTCGTGCGTTGGTACAACGTCGATCATCGCCACAGCGGCATCCGCTACGTCAGCCCGGCGCAGCGCCACGCCGGCGAGGATCACGCCATCCTGGCGGCTCGCCACGCGCTGTACCTCCAGGCCCGCGCAGCGCAACCCGGCGCGCTGGTCCGGCAACACGCGCAACTGGTCGCCCATCGGCGCCGTCACGCTCAACCCCGAACGCGACTGCGGTCGTCAAGACGCACTCGCAGCGACAACGATAAACAGCCGTTGGCTGCATGAACTGAGGCGACAACTACCTTGACGCGCGCCGGTCCAGCTGGGCGATCGCATATGCATCAACGCCGAGCGCCGCCGTCAACACCACCAACCAACTGCTACCAAGGCGGGCCTCAATCGGCAAATCGAGCAGCTTCTTCAAGACATCCAACATGCGCGCTGTCCCTTTGTCGTCAGATTGGCGCTCAGTATTTGTAGACCCACCGTTTCCACGGGTGATAGCGCTGACGATCTTCAGGAGACAAACTCTTGCTGGCTATCGAGAGCCGTTTGGGCAGATCAACGTACTCGGGTTGATCGAACTGAAAGCCAGAAAAGATCTGATCGGAGAGCTTCGCGAAGGAATAAAACCTGTGGGCTACCAACGATTGGATGACACCCAACATCAACGCAGCAGCACCGATCGAAATGACCTCGAACCACCACGGTGGTGATTCACCGCTTGAGAAAAAAGTAGCCGCCGTGAACATCACTGCAGGAGTCGCAACGGCTAACGCCGGAATCCAGCGTAGACAGAAGCGCAAGTACGCTTTGGTGCCGCGACTGCAATGAGGATGCATCCAAATTGTTCTGTCAGATGGACGCGTGATCGCAAGAGCACTGAACGTGTCAGCGTAGACCGAGCCAACAACCTCTACCTCATCACCTTCGACGAAGGTCACCTCACCAAACCGGCCAGTCACGCGTTGCGTACCCACGTCGCATGCGAACGTCGTGACCTTGTCAGCCGCATCGCCACTGCTAATAGCAGCGCCGGTAGCAGCACCCGCTAGTCCGCCCGCCGCTAAACCAATAGCCGCCACATTCCCAGCGGCGCGGTCTCTCACCCCAAAAACAAAGTCTTCACTAGCAGCGCTGGTCTGCAAGTTGGTGACCGTGCCAATGATTCGCACAACCGAGCGGTTCGCCTGCATCTTGTTTCCTACTGCAAGACTTCGAGCAACGCTTTGTCGAGCGCTTTCATCTGCGCTTCTGCACTTGCGAACCTTGAGTCCTGCGGCGTCTCGCCGAGAGCACTCTCTTCGCACCCGTTTTCCAGTGCGTCGTCCGAGAAGTACCACATCGCAACCGCCATCGCTAGCGCACTCCTGCTGCTGAACTCCCATGCAACGTTCAGATTGCGGTCAGTATTTGTAGACCCACCGACTCCAAGGGTGGTAGCGCTTTCGATCTTCCGGAGTCAACTCCTTGTTGGCGGCTGAAAGCCTCTTCGGCAGGTCTACTGATTCGGGATCGTCGAACTGAAGGCCGACAAAGATTTGATCGGAGAGCTTTGCAAAAGCAAGAAATCTGCGGGCAACCACGGTAAGGACTGCACCCAACATTAGCGCCGACCCAAGCACTATCACCGCCAATAACGCAACAGGCATGGCACTTCTGCTCGAAACGAGCGTCGCCACGATCACCATGACAGCAGGCGCTCCAACCGACAGCGCCGGAATCCATCGCCAGCAGAAGCGCCGATATGCCTTGGTGCCCCGGCTGCAATGCGGGTGCATCCAAATCGTCCTGTCTGATGGTCGCGTAACCGCCAACGCGCCGAGTTCGCTATTGAACAGGGCGCCAACGACTTCAATTTGATCCCCCTCGGCGAATGTCACCTCACCAAAGCGGCCGGTCACGCGCTGCGAACCAACTTTGCATTCAAAGGCGGTGACCTTGTCGGCAGCATCGCCGCTACTCATAGCCGCGCCAGTAGCAGCACCGGCAAGCCCAGCAGTAGCCAAGCCAACAGCGGCGATGCCGCCTGCAGAACGATCCCCCGATCCAAAAACGAAGTTCTCGCTCGTGATGCTGGTTTGCAGATCGGCGACGGTTCCGACGATTCGCACGACTGAGTGATTGGTCTGCATATTCGCTCCGACTACAACACTTCGAGCAGCGCTTTGTCGAGCGCCTTCATCTGCGCCTCTGCATTTGCAAATCTCGAGTCCTGCGGGGTCTTGCCGAAGGCGCTCTCCTCGCACCATTCCTCCAGTGCGTCGTCAGAGAAGTACCAGATCGCGACAGAAATGACCAGCACGCCAACCGAAACCCAGATACCCGCGAGCATCAGACCAGCGCGTGCGCCCAACGCCCAGATGGCCGCTCGCGAAACAACTTGAACCGCCAAGCGAGAAGCAAAGCGCGCACTTAGCTGACTCAGCAGCGGCGCAGCATAGGACAGTGCAGTCAACATAGTCAGCGCTGCACCGAACCATTGGAATACAGCTCTAAATCCGTACAACACCACCAATGCATACCTGTTGCGGTCCAGACTACGAGACGCGTCTCCCCAATCCAAACACCCCCCAATGAACGAGGCTCCAGCACTCAACATCCCGCCCGACACCTTCAGCACCTGAAACGACACCGCTGCATCCGTTGCGGCAGCCAGGCCCTTGATCGTGCTGGCGGCGATGTCGAGCGATGCCGCGGTGGTCGCCATCATGGCAGCGCGAATCTGCCACTTGACCTTCGCGTCCGGATTCACCGACTGGCTGAGCTTCCACAGATTCACGCCTTCGAGCACCGCCACTACCAGCCCGAGGCGCACTTCCATCGCAGCGTTGAAAGAGCCCGTGGCCGAAGGTGTCGAGGCCGTCGATCGCAACCCCGTCCAAGCCTTGTTGAGCGCAGCGCGCTCAGTCGAACACCGCCTCGGCGACAAAGACGTTGGCAGTGTTCAGGCGCTGAACCAACCGCGCCCGGCTCACGCGCTCATAGCGGGCTTGCGCTTCTACCAGTGCCAGCGCTGCGGTGTGGCTGCTGCCGGCGCGAATCAGCAGCAGTGTCTGGACGACTTTCTCGCCCACGGTGTCCACCACGCGCGCGAAGGGCTTCAGAAAGAAGTCGCCCACCGTCAGCAGGACTTTGTCCAGACCGCGTGTGTTGACCGGATTGACGCCAGCTTTCACGTTGGCATTGCTCAGCGACAGCGCTTTCTTGTACAGATCAGCAATCTTGTTCCATTTCACTGATCCACCGATGTTGGCCCACGTATCGACAGTCAGTGGCCCGATGCCGCCCACGGCGTGAGAAAGCGCCGCGTCCACCTCGGCAACGCCTTCTTTCTGGTTCAGCGCGATCGCGCGCCATACGAGATTGGTCTTGATGCTGGCCTTGGCCTCGACCACCCATTTCTCGATGAGCTGTGCACCAGACTTGCTCGATGCGATGCCGAAGATGGCATCGCCCACCGCGTCCTCGAAGGCAATACCGTCGCCGACGTTCTGATCGTGATAGTCCTCCAGCGTGTCGATGAACAGTGATGCGTCGAGCCACTTAATGAGTTCAACCGTGCGCGCGTCGATGAGCTTGTCGGCAGCGTCGAGAAACGTTTCGTACTTTTGTTTGAACCCGGCTTGCGCGCGGCGCGCAGCTTCTTCTCGTACTTGGGCCAAGCCTCGGCGATGGCCTGCTGCTGCCACGTCTTCGAACGCTCATCGCGCAACTGCAGCGGCGTCTTGCCCGTGCTTGGATCACGGTGGTTGAAGTATTCGACCAGCTGCGCATCAACCCGCGCATTTTGTTGAGCCCATTCGGCATCGGTCATCCCACCGAGGATGCCGAACTGACGTTGCCGCGCGATGTGCTCGGGCGCTTTGTTCAACGCGTCCTGCTCCCAGCGCCTGCACAAGTCCCGATGGCGCGCCATGCGCTCGGGTGTGTCGCCTTGGGCGTTCCTCAACCGCTCGGCCGAGTCCTCGGGCGTCCACTTCCAAACGCCGATCTCGGCGGCCTCGCGCGCGCTGCTCGCCGCCTTGTTCTGCAAAGCCTGCTTGACGCCCTCAATGGCGTTCATGGCCGTGATCTCAAGTTCGCGTTCATTGCCGTACTTTGCTATGCAGCCCGCGGCGTCGTTGCGAAACCCATTCAACTCATGCGCGATGCCCACGGCATCCCACAACGCCAGTACATGCGGTTGGCGTCCTTGTCTTTGAGATCAGGCGTTTTGCCTCGGGCGATCATGCGATCGACGACTTGTTCGACGATGCGATCCCGAAGTCCCAGGGGTAACGCGTCGATTGCTTAGCCAACGCGCCGGCGCTGTACGAGCCGTCGGCGGTGCTCACGGGCATGGGATTGCCGCCATAGGGCAGACCAAGGTGGTCCTCGCGCGGCGCGAACTCGACGACCTCGCTCAGGACGCAGCCTAGCGATCTGACCGCGTGTGCTTGGCGCCACCCGCCATCACCGGCGGCTGGATGGTCTGCATGCGCTTGTCGCGCTGCGCCTTGTCGGCCGCATAGCGAGCTAGCGTTTCTTCTGACCATTTGTGCTCGCTGAAGGCGATCCAGACAGGACCGCACTTGTGCGGCTCTTTGATGACGATGAAGTACACGTTCTGGTTGGTGTGGCCGTTGCGCGTGCACAGCAGCACCGGCGTCGGCTGCGGTTGCGCCATCGCCGTCGAGGGCTGCAGGATCATGCTGCCATCAGCGCCGACGGAATAGCACTCCCAGTAGTTGCTGCCGCGCGGCCCCTTGCCATAGAAGAGATAGACATAGCCGGCGCGCAGCGTGCGCAGTGCGTACTTGTAGTCGCCGCCGAGCGCAACGTCGGTCACGCGTGCTCCACTCACCCAACCCGGCAAGTTCTGCTTGACCGTGGCGGGTACTACGGCGTAGCGCGTAAGAAGAAGCGGCAGGCCGATGCTTTTGCATTGTTCGCAGAGGTCGCTCATTGCGCTGGTTCTCGTTCTTAGGTGAGGGGTTTACCGCGGCGTTCGTCGAGTTCACGGCAGATTCGCAGCCAATCGGCTTCGGTTAAATCGTCTATGCACGCGCTGAAGTAGTCACCCGGCTTTAACGCGTTCAAGCGTTGAGCCACTTCCGTGTGTTCGTCAAATACAGGGTGGCAGGTCATGGCCCTGCACGCATACACCGCCAGGTCCTCGCGGTCCATGAAGCCCGCTCGCTGCGCGCGCGCGAGCGCGCTCATGCCGGCGTCACGCGCACGCATGAGTCCAGCATCGTCGAACTCGCTGGCATTGGCTTGCACGAGTGCCAGGTTGAGCGCGCCGATGGCGTCGATCGCTGCCCACTGCGTTGCGGTGAACTCGATCGGCCCTGTGGCGGCGGCCATCGCCGTTGCAGCCTGCGGCGACAAAACTGTTGTCGGCGACAAGCACTGCAACGTGCCTGACGGCGCAAGCAGCCAGCAGCGGCGCACGGGCCCGAGCAACAGGCGCTGCTGCTCGACGCTCAGTCTCGGCCAAAGCACCCACAACACGGCCGGGTCATACCAACGCAGCCACTCGATGCGACCGCTCGCGCGACGCGCGAACATGGTGTGCGCAATGTGGCGCCGCAGTGCCGTCTGTGCGGCTTGCGGTTCGCCGTCGCATTCGAGCCACGTAGCGATGACGCGCCCGCCGCCTTGCGCCAGCCGCGCCGAAGGCAGCTCGTGCAGCGCGAGCTCTAGGCTCGAACGGAGGAGCGCACTGTCGGCGGCGGTATCTGCATTCAGCGGCAGCAGTGCTGGCGCCATCTCCGTCGGCACGCCGACGCGCCGCGGCTCGATACGGCACAGCGCAGTTTGCGAGAGCAGTTCGGCCAGCGCAGGCTCATCGGGCTCTTGCATGCCCAGCGGCGAGAGGTCCAGCAGCAGCCAGCAGCGCGCATCGGGCGTGCCCGATGCGGTCAAGCCGCGGTGCAACGAATCCGACAGCCGATCTGACTTGGCAGCGGCGCTGCGCACGCGCTCGCTGCTGTCGGCCTCGTCGACTCGCGCGGGCGTGTCCATTGCCGGCTGCTCAACCAACGGCGAGCGATGCAGCCTGCGTTTGCGCTGCTTGCGCCAGGCTGGGCAGGCAGCCTTTGAGTTTGCCCGGCTTCTTCAACTCCAGACTCTGCTGTCGCTGTCGCCGGCCCTTTCAACTCCTTCATGCTCGCCTTGAACTCCACCTTGCCCGGCCCCTTGAGCGTGATGTTGCCGCCCTTGATTTCGAGGGCCGCGCCGGCTGCGGTGAGCAGCACGTGCTTCGGCGCGGTGATGCGCACCATGTCTTGCGTGCTGGCGACGTGATGGCCTTGTCGGCCGTGAGCTTGGTGGCCGCCCTGCTGGCTTTGCGTGTTGACGTTGCCGCTGGCGGCGTGCAGCGCGATGCCGGTTCTTTGTTCGGCTTTTGCGCGTTGCTGGCCTTGCCGTAGGTGTAGAGGATCAGGCCCTTGTTGACGACCGTGGCGTGGTTGGCCTGCACGGTGTGCTGGATGTCTTGCCCTGCACCATGGCTGGAGGTGTTGCCCGCGCTGTAGATCGCATTGGCCGGCGTGTGGCTGCCGATGCCGGCCGGCGCGGCGATCACCAGGTCGGGCCGCGTCCACGCCGCGACTGTGCCCGTGCCGCCGCCGATCTCGCCTTCGTCCTTCTGCGCCGCGCCGCGCGTGTCCTTGCCGCTGAGCGATTCGTCGCTGGCCCACAGCGCCTTGCTCGATTGGAAGTTGCTTGCTCGTCTGCTCCTTCTTCGCGCCGATCACATCGGGCTCGTCTTGCCAAGCTTGGCCTTGTGCTGCTGCGCGCTCTCGGCCAGCGTGTGGATGAGCTCTCTGGCCCTGGTCGAGCTGGGCTTGTGGCTCTCTGCTGTCGATGCTGCGAGCCTGCGCTCAGGCTGCCGCCGGCTCTGGCATGCGCGCTGATCGAGCAGGCCCGAGCCCGCGCGCACGGCGCCCCAGGCGGCGCTGCTCAGATCGACGCCGTGGCCTCTGGCTTGCAATGCGCTGGTTGTCGGTCTGATGCAGCAGGTGGCCGAGCTGCAAGCCGCGTCTGCTGCGCTGGTGGAGCTCAGCTCGATGCGCCCGGCTCCGGCGCTGTCGTCGAAGACGAGCTGGTTGTAGCCGCCGGTGCCGCTGCTGCTCGATGAGAGTTCCTGGCTCTTGTGGCCGGCGAGCACGGCTGCGTGCTGATGGCCTTGATGCTTGCCGCTGGCCTTGTCGCCGGGAAACCACGCCGGCGCATTGCCCGTCGATCCTGGCCGCACCACTGGCGGCCTGGTTGCTCTGCGCGTTGTCCTGCCCGCGGCCGTTGTACACGCTGCCCGAGACGACGGGCCGGTCGATGTCGCCGCCGATGAAGCCGACGAGCACTTCCTGGCCCACGCGCGGCGTGAAGTTGGCGCCCCAGTTGGCGCCCGCCCAGGCTTCACTGACGCGCACCCAGGTGCCGCTTTGCGTCGCTGGCCGGGGCGTTGCTGCCGGCGCTGTGGTCCATGCGGTGGCTGGCGTTGTCTCCGCGCTGCCAATGAAACTGCACCTTGATGCGGTGGTCGCGGTCGGTGTGAACTGGGCTCGCCTGTTGCCAACGACGAGCGCGGTCTGCACGCCGTGCACGGTGGGCCGCGGGTGCAGGCGCACGTCGGGGCGGCCGTGTGCGTCTCGCGCGCTCAGGCGCACGGGCAGTGCGGCGGGTTGCAGCGTGAGGGTGCTGCTGTACACGGGCTCTTCGGTGACGTTGGGCGAGGCAGGTGCTGCTTCTTGCTGGTCTTGCGCAATCGCGCCGAGCAGGGAGAGCACTTGTGCCTTGTGGTCGGCGCGCAGGTTGCTGCGCGCGCGGTGGTGCGCACCGAGGATGATGAACTCGTCGTCGGCCGCTCCGAGCATCGTGCACCGGATGCTCGACAAGCGTGAAGCGCGTGGCCGGGTGCGGCAGCGCGCAGGGTGCCGTGCGCGCGGGCCTGGTGGCGCTGTGCGTCCAGCGCCTGCATCTGGCGCAGCGCCAGGCGCTGGCCTTGCGCGCTGTCTTCGTAGGCGTACAGGCCGGGCACGTCGGTGAGGGTCAGCTGCGCTCATCGTGTCGGGCGCGCCTTGTGCAGATCGGCGACTGCGCGCGCAGGGCGACGGCGCCGCCGTTGCTGCGGTAGTCGTGGCTGGCTTGTTCGAGGCGCGCGGTGTGCACGGCGGCCTTGCGGCGCCAGCGGGTCAGGCTGTCTTCTTGCAGCGCCATGCCGGCTTGCGTGTAGCGCACGCGCGCTTGGGCGACTCGGTTGAAGGCGCCGTTGTGGTCGGCGATGACGAGGGTGTGGGTGCCCAGCGTGTCACCGACGCCACGCCGCATGCTCCCACCAGCAGAACAGGCCTTCTTCGAGCAGCAGGCGCTGCACGAAGGCGAGGTCGCTCTCCTGGTACTGGATGCACAGGCTGCGCTTGGGGTAGACGGCCGCGTCGGCCAGATCCAAGCGCCAGGCGGGTGCCAGCTTGCCCTGGCCCGCTGTAGTCGGCAAAGACTTCTTCGACGATGTGGACGACCTTTGGCCTGGAACACCCAGCAGTCTTGCCGGTGCGCGAGGAAGGCCAGCCAGGGTTCGATGACCAGGCGGTAGCGCGCCAGGCCGCCGTCGCTGCCGTCGAGCGCGGCGTGGGTGATGTGGCCGTGCCAAGGGCGCAGGGCTGGCGTTGCTGTTCGAGCTCAATCAGCGCGGGCTGGCCGATCAGCGACTTGAGTTCGATGTGGGTGTCGGCGGCCAGGGCGAAGACTTCTGCCTTGAAGCCGGCTGCTGTTTGCGCCGCCGGCCCGATGTGCTCTTGAGCGTCATGCGCTCGGCCAGCAGCACTTCGTTGCCCAGCGGCGTGCGCAGGCGGATCAGGCGCTCGTTCTGCGTCGGCACGCCGGACAGGGCGGACAGGAGTTGCTGGTACAGGCTCATGGCAATGGTCCGGTGGTTGTCCGTGACGCGAGGCACTTCGATACCTCAGTGCGAACGGGCTGGGGTGCGATTCGGTCTGCGCGCCGGCACTTCGACAAGCTCAGTGCGAACGGGGTGGGGCGTGCGAGCGGATTTGGGTTCATGCGCGGCAGCGCACTGATCGGCCGGGCGTTCATGCGCGCCACTCCTCACGCATGGTGCGGCCCCAGCCGCTCGATGTGGCGGATCAGCAGCCGCGGGCTGGGCTCGAAGCGCAGCCACCAGGACAGCGGCCCGGCCACCACCCGAAAACCCAGCCGCGGGTCGCGTGCGTACGGGCCCGACAGGCGGTGCACATGCCAGCGGTATTGGCTGAAGGCGCGCAGTATGCGCAGGGCTTCGGCGCGGCAGCCGATCGGCGCTTCGTGCAGCTCGTCGACCAGCGCCTCGGGGCCGTGGTCGCGCGGCACGTGCAGGGCTGACAGCACCGGCGAAAGACGGTGCCACGTGTCGATGCGGCAGTTCGAGGCCTGGTGCATGCGCTCAGCGGACATGGCGGCATTGTCTCGGTTGCGGGCGTGGCGCTGGCCCTTGGTTCGTGGGCCTCATGACACGCTGTAACGAAAATCGCCGTTCTTGGCGGCGCTGACCTTGATGCGCTCGATCCGCGCTGCCTTCGGCCATGCGGCCGAGCACCTGCTCGGCAATCTCGGGCAGCAGCGTGCCGGTGAGGATGTGATCGACGTTGCGCGCGCCGCTGTCCACTTCGGTGCAGCGCGCCAGCACGGCATCGACCAGCTTGGCGTCGAAGTCGAAGCGGGCCTGGTGGTTGGCAGCCACGCGCTTGGCAATGCGGTCGAGCTTCAGGTGGATGATCTTCTCCAGCACCTCGTCGCTGATCGGGTAGTAGGGCACGACCTTCATGCGGCCGAGAAACGCCGGCTTGAACTGCTTGTAGAGCACCGGGCGCAGGGCTTCTGCCAGGGCGTCGGCCGGCGGGGATCTCTTCGGCCGGCTTGTTCAGGCAGGCCTGCATGATCTGCTGGCTGCCGATGTTGCTGGTGAGGATGATCAGGGTGTTGCGAAAGTCGATCTCGCGGCCTTCGGCGTCGTCCATCACGCCCTTGTCGAAGACCTGGAAGAAGAGTTCCAGCACGTCGGGGTGGGCCTTCTCGACTTCGTCGAGCAGGACGACGCTGTAGGGGTTGCGGCGCACGGCTTCGGTGAGCACTCCCCCTTCGCCGTAGCCCACATAGCCGGGCGGGCTGCCTTTCAGGCCGCTCACGGAGTGCGCTTCCTGGTACTCGCTCATGTTGATGGTGATGAGCTTCTTCTCGCCGCCGTAGAGCGCTTCGGCCAGGGCGAGCGCGGTTTCGGTCTTGCCGACGCCGCTGGGGCCGACGAACAGGAACACGCCCTTGGGTTTGTTCGGGTCTTCCAAGTTGGCGCGCGCGGTGCGCACGCGCTGCGCCACGGCGTGCAGGGCCTGGGTCTGGCCGATGACGCGCTCTTCGAGCACGGGCTTCAGGTTCATGACGGTGGCGATCTCGTCCTTGACCATCTTGCCCAGCGGGATGCCGGTCCACGCGGCGACGATCTCGGCGACGATGAGGCCATCGACCTGGATCGGGACGAGTGGGGATTGGCCTTGCAGCGTGGTGAGTTCTTGCAGCTTGGTTTGCAGCTCGGTCGGGGCCGCCTTCTTCGTCGGCTTCTTCGCAGCTTGCTCGGCCGGTTGCGCTTCGAGCTTGGCGCGCAGCTCGCCGCGGGCCAGAGCCGGCTTGAGCAGATTGGCCGCGTCGCCGCCGCCGGCCGCACCGCCGGCGTCGATCATCGTGTGCGCTTCGTCGATGAACAAAATGATCGGGTGCGGGCTCTTCTTGACTTCGTCGATGACGTTCTTCAGGCGGTTCTAGCCGAGCGCGCGGCCAGTGCGCGGTCGTCATGACAGCCCTTGACTCAACGTGCTCGGCGCGCAGCGCCGCTGGATGGACTCGCCGAGCGTAGCGAGGGTGGACATACGCGGCGCCGTCATTGCGGCGACTTCGCGCAAAACGCGAGCTGCAACAGGTTGGGCTCGGTCAGCAGCGCCAGCAGCAGATATGCGCTGCGGATGCGGCTGTGGTGGGCGTCGATGCTGGCGATCAACCACGCGTGCTCCATCATCGTCGGCAGGTGGTGCGCAAGGCTGCGCAGCGGTCACGGCAGCTTCGCCAACCCCAGCACGATCTTGAGCACTTCAACCGCCAGCGGCAGCGCGATGCCCAGCAGCACCAACCCCCACGGCCGCTGATACCAAGGCGGCTCTTGGCCAACGAGCGTGATCGAGACGTTCAACCCTTCGATGGCTTTTTCAGGGGTTGCGCCTTTTCGCAGTTCATGACGCAGAGCCTCTTCCCATGCCATCTCCTCAACGCGCTGCATGGTCTGCATCAGTCGCAGATCGATTCGATTCGCAAGCCCGCACAGGTAGCCGCCTAGCAAGAACAGCAGGTAAGCGACAACAAAGACGGGGCTGGCGAACGGTCCCTGTCCGGTCAAATTCAACTCAGGTGAGAACCGCCAAAGCGCATTCGCAACTGCCGGCATCACACTCAGCAGCCACGTGTAGATCAACGCCACCAGATTCGCCGGCAACGCGAAGATCGATTTTTGCAATGCCGACGACGCCTGCGCTGCCAAGGCGTAAATGCCGTTGAGGAATCCGAAGACCAACAACACGCCCGTTATGGCAACCAGCAGCCGGCCGATAAAACGAAACCACAATCGGCGGCGGCGCGCTTCTTGAAGCGTCATCTGGTGTACGCGCTCTTCATCGAAAAGCGCTGCGCTGTGGCGATCAATACGGCGCGGTCCACATCGAGCGCGCAAAGACGATCAAGCCGATGGCCGCGCAAAACACAACGACGAACATGATCGACTTGCGCGTTTGAGCGGCGCGCTCACCCCGTTCGTCGAGGTCGGCTTGCACTGGCTTGGGTGCGCCCGCAGCTGGCGGCGCAATGGGCAGCACCGGCATCGGCGGCACCTCACCTTCGGCCAGCCCACACGCCGCGTCAACCTCCTTGGGCCATTTCGCTTGCGGGGAGAAGCGCATGGCCACGTAATGGCCGATCACTGCCAGCAACATGATCGGCGCCAGCAGCACGAAGATCATGGTCAGCAAGAACAGCAGCGGGTGCTTGCCGAAGTAGGTCTTGGGGTCGAGCACCCAGGGCATCCACATGTCGAACGAGTTGCGCCAACTCACAGCCTGGGACCGCGGCGCTGTCGGCGGCAGGTCCACCAAGGGCGTGCCCTCCATGTAGGCAACGATGTACTGCCACTTGCGGCGCAGCGGGTCGTGAAAGGGGCTGTTGCGCTCCAGCCAGATGCGCTCGACCACCTCCAGCGTGCCGGGCTTGCAGATCGCCAGATCGAGGCCGTAGCGCATGACGAAGAAACGCGAGTTGAACTGCACGTAGCGGATCAGCTCGCAGTGGACGTCGGCCCAGTTGAACTCGCGGATGGTGGCACTTGATCTGCCGAAGGCGCGCGGAGGCTCGAAGTGGTTGACGTAGACCTTGCCCGTGTGTCGGTTCAGGCGGATGGGTTCGTCGCGTGGGGCAGTCAGTTCCATGCGCACACCCCAAATGTTGACCGCGCATAAAGCGCTGACAAGAGGAACCACAAGAGCAAGTACCAAAGCGTCTTCTGAGAAGACGAACCCCTCGATCCAAAGCGGAAAAATGAATGCAATAGCAAACATCGTGACGCCGATCCCGAACGCTGAAATCACTAGAAGCGCCCCGCGCTGACGACTTGCCGCTCGCGATACCTCCAACACTCGGTCAGTGACCCAATTCAATCCGCCCTCGATAAAGGGTTCATCCTCCGGGCCACCGGCCTTCGGCAAATCCTCGAACCACTGCCCATGCTGAGGTTGAAGCCGAGACTTTGATTTGGCCATCAGTCTCGAATCAGATGCGTGATTGTCGAGACCGCTTCGTCGTCCGCCAAGTCATACCAGTACTTAAACTCGATCTTGGCCTCGGTGAACTGGCTCTCGTCGAGCAAAAAACCGTCTCTGGCGAAGTGCACGACAGGGCCGTCTGCTTCTTTCTCCGTGTAGCTGTTCTTGTGTCGATTCGAGAACTCGAATGCGCTCGACAGATCGGGGCCGCGTCGCACACCGTCCCATGGCTTGAAGTACATCGGCGGCTCAGGAATGCGATAGCGCCCGCCGACGATCGGTATCCACCAGCCCGTAGAGACATGCTTGGCGAGCACTTGGTACTCATAGGCCGACCTCTCTACACTGAACCCGGGCATCGTGAGCCGGATCATCACGCCGTCTTTGCCGATGTTGTCTTCCCAGTCGATCTCGGCCTTGAGACCTAGCAACACGGCGTTGAGTTCGCTTAACTCTTCTTGCTGTTGCGCATCCGTCCATCGGCCCGCGCGTCGCTTGCCGTAGCCGTAGAGGCACCGGTCGAGCCATACTTCGGCGGCCGTGTCTTCAGCGTTGATCGCCCACCACAGCGCAGCGACAGCGGCAATGCCCAAGAG
This sequence comes from uncultured beta proteobacterium, assembly GCA_963732625.1. Lineage (GTDB taxonomy): Bacteria > Pseudomonadota > Gammaproteobacteria > Burkholderiales > Burkholderiaceae_C > CADEEN01. The sequence continues at coordinate 18,069 of CAVTAM010000008.1, forward strand.
GATGGCCCAACCCAATGGCCCGATGCCCAGAAGCGCTCCCGCGCCACCCAAGAGTGCTGCACTTCCGAGTCCAGTGGCGGCACCCGTCGCAGCTGCGGAGAGTCCGAATAGAAGGCCGGCAACAAAATACGCACGGCCAGCGTCTCGGTCGCCTGCTTGGAGCGTACGAGCCGACCCCGCAAACGCCTGCACCGATTCCACGGCCGCCGCAATAGCCGCCGCATACCCAGCACCCGCCAGCACACGGTTCCCCCAAGCCGTCATCCCCTTTCCAAACACCGCCCGGTGCATCGCAGTACCGACGATCTCGCCGACACCCACCAGCACGCCAATGCCATCGGCCAGCACACCCATCGCCGCCTCCGTGCGCTGCTTGCCGAACTTTTGCTCCATTTCACGCCAGCCATCGCGAAACGACCACGCTTGAAAAAACACCGCGCCGGCGGCCAGCAGCACATCGGCGCTGGCGGCCGTGCGCAGCACACTGCCCGAGCGCTGGCCCAGCGTCTTGGCAAAACGCCCCATCTGCTCGGCGCTCAGGCGCACTGTCGAGCCGAGCTGCCCAATGGCGCGCGCCGTGTCGTGGCCCAAGGTCAAGCCATGGCGGCCAAAGCGCAGCACCGCCAGCGCGGCGGCAGCGCCGGCATCGACCTCTCGCTTCAGGTTGCCCACGGCGGCATGCAGCGCGGCCTTCACGTCCTCCAGCTTGCCGAGCGTCCACACCGTGACGCGCACCACCTTCTCGCTGAGCTCTGGGTCGGTGATGGCCAAAACGCCGGCGATGGCGATGGACTTGACCGTCGTGCTGCCTTTGCGCACCAAGTCGTCGACCTGGCTGTACAGCTTCTTGAAAGCCATCTCGCCGAGGTACTTGTGATAGTCCACCAGCTTCATCTCCAGCGTGATGAAGCTGACATCGACATTGCGATAAGCCTTCAACGCGGCTTGCTGTGCGCGCAACGCTGTGAGCTCGGCTTGCTTGGACAGTTGGTCACCCAGCAAGTTGACCGCACCACCAAGCGCTTGCATGACCGCGGCCACCGGCTCGTGAATCGACGTGGCGACAACCTTCTTCCACTCGTCTGAGCTCATCAGGCCCTTGACGGCATCGAAGGTGTTGTCGCCTTTGTCCACCGAGTCGGGGCTGACGCCAGCGTCGGACGGGAACGCGTTGAGGCCATCGGGCAGCAGGAAATCAATCAAGCTCTTCTGCCCGGCGAGCAGTGACTGGTAGACCGGGTTATCGGCATCGCCCGGCTTCTTGCTATCCAGCCACTCCAGCCACAGCCCGCGAGAGTGTTCGCTGATGGCGCCTCCGCTCAAGCATGGCGCGGCCATCCGAGCCATGCCCAGGCAGTCATCGGCATTGGCCGGGTTGTAGTCTTTGAACCATTCCAACCAAGCCGGGTCTCGGCTCCATATCGCATAGTCGGCGTCGTAGGCCAGCACGGTCGCGGCGTACTGCGCCATGCGCTTTTTGTGACCATCCTCGAACGCCTGTCGCGAGTTCTCGTCGTAGCGCGCCAACAGACGCGGCCACGCGGCTTCGCCTGCCTTGTCCGCGCGCTCGGTCCGTGTATCGGTGTAGCTGTAGCCCTGCGTGCCGCCCATACCCGCATAGCCAGGCCTGCCAGGGATGTAGTGGGTTTGCTTGTCCGCCGTGCCACTCTTTTCTTCTTGCTTTACAAGAGCGGCGCGCGCGCCGGATTTGGTGATCTCGCGCAGCCCCTTGATGGCCTCGGAGATCGCATGCTGCCGCTGCACCGAAGCCGAATACTCCGATCGGAAGTTGATCTGCAGCATGCGCATAGCATTGAGCTCCTGCACCATCCCCACCGCGTCATGCAACACCACGGCAGCGAGTTTTTCCTTGCCCTTGGTGGCCGTGTGGCGCGCGGTGGCTGCTTTCCCCAGCGCAGGCAACTCACCGGTCCGCCACGCCGTGCCGTGCACGCTTTGCCAGCGACCCGCAAGCTCATCGAACTTTTTGTTCTTGTTCGCATCGACCGTCTCCTCGCCCTTGTAGTCATGCCGCTTAGTCTGGTCCTGCGGCGACGTTGCGTACTCTTCTACTAACTGCCCGAGCGCAACGGGGTCCGACGTGATCTCAAGCGCGTCGTCCAGCGCATCGGGGCTCGCGACGAGCGCTGCACAGTCAAACGACTGCATGCGCTTAGTAGGGGACTTCTCGTACTTCTGACGAACAGACTTCGGCCACGGGTCTTGCGCAAATGCAATCCACACTGTCGCGTTGGCGAATTGCGGCGGAATGTTGATGAACGAGGCCGGGATGTTGTGGCCTTGGCTCGCGCACTGCGCGGTGAGCTTGCGATCAGTCTTGGCGTCAACATCATCCGGATTGGCGAGCAGGCGAAGATGCCCGGCTTCAGTGACGGCGTAGCTTTGCCACTTACCCGGTGTACCGAGATAGACGTGAACGAAACCCTTGCGTAGCGCGCGCACCGTGTACTTGTGCGAACCGAGCGGCTTGGCCTTGAGTGTGGTGCCGAGTTTCGAGGCCGCGACCAGTGGATTTTCGGGGCGACCTTTGAGGAATTCCGGAATGACCGCATAGCGCAGCGGAAGAATCGGCACGCCCGTTCGCTGGCAAAACGCGCACTTGTCCGTTGCACCCAGCGCACAAACCTGCGCCGCCTGCGCGTTGTTGCGCACCTGCGCGGCGGCTGTGGTTTGCTTGGTCGAGTTGGATGTACCCATGGCAGGACTCAGTCGGTGTGTGAGATGAAGTAAGGACTCCGGTCGGCGGTGAACTAGCGTTCGGCCGAACGATATCGTGCGATTTCTTCAAGAGTTGAATCGTCGAGCGCGCTCATGGCCGACGACAGCCTGTGGTCAGAGCTTGCAACGGCGCTTTGAATCAGATCCGCCGCCACAGGGTGTGTTGACCACCCGGCTTCGAGCGTGAAATCGTTGAGTGCGTAGAACACGAGGTCTTCGGTGTGGCGCAAACCGGCATCGCGCGCTCGCGCGATGCTTTGGTCGATCCTGCGTTCTGGAGCAGACACGAGCGTGATCTTCGATGACGCCAAAGCCATCAATACAAAACGCGCGGCGTCCACGCGGTCGAGCATGGCGAAGTGATCGGCCGACAGCGCCGGCAGCCGGTCGTTGTTGCCGTGCGCGGCGTCAACGTTTGCGGCGCCGGCGCTGTAGGAGCGAATCTGGCCGTTCACGTCAACGAACAGCCAGTGCGTCAGAGGTCCTAGCCACTTTTGCAGGTAAGGCTGGGCCGCGCTGTCATCAGCCAACAATGCAAACCGATGCGGCTCGAAGACAGGGATGAAGCGGCGTTTGCCTCGACCGAGATCGAACACCACGCCGGAGTCGGCCAGGTGCTGCGCCGTTTGCGCAATGGAGCGATCGCAGCAAACCCAAGAGGCCACGTAGGCGCCGTTAACGCTGTTGGCGCGATCAACCGCGCAGTCGATCGCCAAATCCAGCAAGGCCTCGTCGGGGTAGCCGTTGTCTTTGGATGAGCGCAGTTGCACGAGCAGGGGATGCAGCGCCACATCGCTCGCAAGGTCCGGCCTCGCAACGCGCGCCTGATGAAGTTTCACGGGCCGATCGGCGAGTGCAGCGGGGTGCAACGGATGATCAGTCGGCACCGGGTGGTTTGGGTCGAGCAGCATGTGCACGCACATCTGTGCGTCCAACTCGAGCCACTGGTAGAGCTTGGCGCGAAGTTGCGTCCGGACTTTCGCCCGATCGGGGTTCAGGTTTTCCATTCGCAATCCTCCAACGTCCCC
>CAVTAM010000009.1:0-22856 GCA_963732625.1 uncultured beta proteobacterium
CAGTTCACGCTCGGCAACCAGGTCGCCAGCTTCGGGAAGATCAGCAGCAGGCCCACGCCGACCAGTTGCAGGATCATGAACTGCACCATGCCGGCGTAGATGTCGCGCATTTCCCACTGCGGCACCACGCCCTTCAGGAAGTAGGCCGACAGCGCCACCGGCGGCGACAGCCACGCGGTCTGCAGCGTCACCGCCACCAGCGTGCAGAACCAGATCAGGTCGATGTTGGCGGCCTGCACGATCGGCAGCACGATCGGCACCACGATCAGCACGATCGGCACCCATTCGAGCGGCCAGCCGAGCACGAAGATCAGCGCCAGGATCACGATCAGCATCAGCATCGGCGGCAGCGACAGGCTGAGCAGCCCCTGCGCCAGGAAGTCGGCGCTGCCCAGGCGCGAGAACACCGCGCCGAAGAGGTTCGAGGCCGTCACCAGCAGCAGGATCATGCTCGAGATCTCGAGCGTGGCGTAGGCGGCGCTGCGCAGCTTGGCCCAGCGTCAGCCGGCCCGAACCGACAGTCAGCACGAAGGTCGCCGCGCAGCCGACCGCGCCGGCGTCGGTGGGCGTGGCGATGCCGGCCAGGATCACGCCCAGCGTGGACAGGATGACGACGATCACCGGCATCACGCCGATCGCCAGGTCGCGGATCACCGGGCCAGCGACTTGGGCCGCATCTCCATCGGCAGCGCCGGGCCGAGCGCTGGGGTTGATCCAGCAGCGCACCAGCGTCCAGGCGATGAAGATGGCCGACAGCAGCAGCCCCGGCAACACCGCGGCGGCGAACAGGTCGGTGGCCGGCACGCCGACCACCGGGCCCATCACGATCAGCATCACCGACGGCGGGATCAGGATGCCGAGCGTGCCGCCGGCGGTGATGGCGCCGGCGCGACATCTTGGGGTCGTAGCCGCTCTTGATCATCGACGGGCCGGCCATCACGCCCAGCAGCGTGACCGACGAGCCGACGATGCCGGTGGCCGCGGCGAAGATCGTGGCGGTGATCAGCACCGCCAGGTACAGCGAGCCGTTCAGGCCCGGCCAGCAGTTGCTGGATGCCGTTGAACAGCCGCTCCATGATGCCCGACTGCTCGAGCAGGAAGCCCATGAAGAGGAAGAACGGGATCGCCGCGAGCACGGTGTCCTTCATCACCGAGAAGGTCTGCAGCACGGCCAGGTCGAAGACCACCGGGCCCGAGCGCGATGAAGCCGGTGGCCAGCGCCACCGCGCCGAGCGTGAAGGCGATCGGGAAGCCGATGAAGATGATGGCGAAGAGAACGACCAGGGCGACGAGGCCGAGACTTCGTTGCTCACAAGGTGTGCTCCGTCGCGATCGTGCGCACGTCAGGCCACTGCCCCGTGTTCATCGTATGAACGCACTTCAGGCATTCGCTCACGCCCTGGATCAAGAGCAGCAGCCCGGTCAGCGGCATCGCCAGCTTGAACGGCCAGGTGATCGGCTGCCACGAGCTGCTGACGAAGGTTTCGTTGGTGACGTAGGCCTTCACGAAGTAGCCCCAGCCGACGAACAGCAGCACGCCGGCGAACGGCAGCAGCATCAGCAGGTGGCCGCCGAGGTCGACCATCGCCTGCCGCCGCGGCGACCAGTTGGCGTAGAGCGAATCGGTGCGCACATGGCCCTTGCGCTGCAGCGTGAACGCCGCGCCGAGCATGAAGAAGCGTGCCGTAGAGCATGAAGGTCATGTCGTAGGCCCACTGCGTCGGCGCGTTGAAGACGTAGCGCGCCACGACCTCGTAGCACAGCGACAGCACCATCGGCACGATCAGCCAGGCGACCACGCGGCCCGAGAAACGGGCCACGTGGTCGAGCGCCAGCGCGACCCTCAAGATGCTCACAGCAAGCTCACTTCGCGTTCGGCGAATCGCTGCCGAGGTTGAAGTACAGGCCGTTGATCTTGTTCCAGTACGGCACCACCAGCTTGGCGAAGGCGCGCTGCGAATCGAGCGCCTCCTTGAAGAACGGGTTCTTCGACGCCTCGCGGTCGTAGATCGTGTTGGTCGCCTTGATGAACGCCGGGAAGATGTCGCGCGGCGTGTCGTGGATGCTGCACCTTGTGTTCGTTCTTCAGCTTGTCGAGCGCCTGTGCGTTGCGGTGCACGTTGAAGGTGTAGGTCTCGGTCATCGTCGCCATCGCCGAGGCTTCGACGATCGCCTTCAGATCCGCAGGCAGCTTGTTCCACGCCGTCTTGTTGATCAGCAGCTCGCCGACGTCGGTGCTCTGGTGCAGGCCCTGCAGGTAGTAGTGCTTGAAGACGTTGTGAAAGCCCAGCGCCATGTCGTCGGCCGGGCCGATCCACTCGGCCGCGTCGAGCACGCCGCGCTGCGCCGCCGGCACGATCTCGCCGCCGGGCATGGCCACCGCGTTGATGCCCATCTCCTTGAAGATCTCGCCCACCAGCCCCGGCGGCGAGCGGTACTTCAGCTTCTTCATGTCTTCGAGCGAGGCGATCGGGTTCTTGAACCAGCCCAGCGGGTCCGGCCCCATCGGCTGCACCATGAAGGGCTCGATGTTGAGTTTCAGCGCATCGCTGTAGAACTTCTTGTACAGCGCGTTGCCGCCGCCCTGGAACAGCCAGGCGACATGCGAGAGCTGGTCCATGCCGGTGCCGCCGCCCGCCGCCGGGTTGCTGAACAAGCCGGCCGCCGTGTTCTTGCCCGACCAGTAATGCGTCCACGCGTAGCCGCCATCGACGACGCCCTTGTCCACCGCGTCGACGATCTCGAACGCCGCGACGACGGCGCCGTCGGGCAGCATCTCGAACTTCAAGCGTCCGCCGGACATCTTGTCGACGCGGTCGGCGAAGCGCTTCATCAGGTCGAAGTAGATGCTCGAGCTCGGCACCGCCGTCTGGATCTTGAGGCGCGTCGCCGCTTGCGCGCGCGCCACCGTGCCGGTGGCTGCCAGCGCCGCCGCGCCCGTGCCGAGCACGAGCCGTCTTGTCAGTTGAGTCATTGCTGTCTCCATCACCTTGCCGTTGGAAAAATCGGAGCTCGCCACGTCTCGGATCGTGGCCGCTCCACCCTTGCGCGAGTCTTCGCGAATCATGTCCACCGCCTTCTCGGCCATCATCACGGCCGGCGCATTGGTGTTGCCCGAGACCAGCGTCGGCATCGCCGAACAGTCGATCACGCGCAGGCCCATCACGCCGTGCACGCGCAGCCGTGCATCGACCACCGCCATCGGGTCGGTGCCCATCTTGCAGGTGCCGGTCGGATGAAAGATCGTCGCGCCGTTGTTGCGGCAGAACTCGAGCAGCGCTGCGTCGTCGTGCGCATCGGGGCCGGGCTTGACTTCGCGCTTGATGAACGGCCGCATCGACCGACGACGCTGCGATGGCGCGCGCGGCCTTCATGCCGGCGACGGCCGTGCGGCGGTCGAGATCGGTGGCCAGGTAGTTGGGCTGCATCTCCGGCGGCTCGAACGGATCGGCCGATCGGATGCGGATGTGGCCGCGCGACTCGGGGCGCAATTGGCAGATCGACATCGTCATGCCCGAGAACGGATGCACCTTGCCGCCGGCCATGTCGGCCGACAGCGTGGCGACGTGGAACTGGATGTCCGGCGTTGGCGATTCGTTCGGCAGCGCGCGCATGAAGCAGCCGCCCTGGTTGATGCCGACCGCGAGCGGGCCGCTGCGGTGCATCAGCCACTGCAGGCCGAGCCGGGCCTGGCCGAGCCAGGAGCCGAGATCGTCGTTGGTGGTGCGCCGTGTCGATTCGAAGATGAGGCGGATCTGCAGATGGTCCTGCAGGTTTTCGCCGACGCCCGGCAGGTCGTGCACGACCGGGATGCCGTGCTTGTCGCAGCAGCGCAGCCGGGCCGATGCCCGAGAGCTGCAGCAACTGCGGCGACTGGATCGAGCCCGCACTCAGCAAGACCTCGCCGCGGCAGCGCGCCACTTTGTCGACGCCGCCTTGGCGGTACTTGACGCCGACGGCGCGGCGGTCCTCGATCACCAAGCCCGTGGCCTGCGCGCCGGTTTCGCACTTGCAGGTTCGCGCGGCTTCACGCGCCGGTCGCAGATAGCCCTTGGCCGTGCTCCAGCGCCAGCCTTTCCACGTCGTCAGTTGGTAGTAGCCGGCGCCTTCCTGCTGCGCGCCGTTGAAGTCGTCGTTGCGCGGCACACCGATCTCGCCGGCGCCGCCGATGAAGGCTTCGATCAGTTCGTTCTTCGTGCCGATGTCGGACACCGACAGCGGCCCGTCGCCGCCGTGAAAACGCGTCGGCGCCGCGCTGGTTGCGCTCCGACTTGATGAAGTAGGGCAGCACGTCGTCATAGCCCCAGCCGTCGTTGCCGAGCGCGGCCCAATGGTCGTAGTCCTCGCGCTGGCCGCGGATGTAGATCAGGCCGTTGATCGAGCTCGAGCCGCCGAGCGTCTTGCCGCGCGGCCAGTAGATGCGCCGGCCGTTCATGTTCGGGTCAGGGTCGGTGTGGAAGCACCAGTTGTAGGTGGGGCTCCACATCGTCTTGCCGTAGCCGATGGGCAGGTGGATCCAGAACGAATCGTCGGGCGGCCCGGCTTCGAGCAAGAGCACTCGCGTGTTCGGGTCTTCCGACAGCCGCGCCGCGAGCACGCAGCCCGCCGAGCCGGCGCCGACGACGATGTAGTCGGGGTCGGCGGTCATGCGGGCCGCGTCGGGTTGCAGAAGCGACATGGTTGGTTGCATCATAGGTTTGCAGTTTTCGGAACACAACGTTCCGCTTTAGATGTTTTCCCGCATGCCCGACAGACCCGACCCACCGCCGACACCGCCGACGAACCGCGCGGCTCGCAACTCGGCCGCATCGCGCAGCCTGGCGCTGCTGGCGCTGCTCGCCGGCACAGGGCGCGCGCTGTCATTGGCCGAGCTGGCGATGCGGCTGTCGTTGCCCAAGGCGACCACGCACCGCCTGTGCGTGCAACTGCTGGAGGGCGGCTACATCACGCGCGGTCTGTCCGAGCGCGAGTTCGTCGTCGGCCCGGCGTTGCGGCAACTGGCGTTGGACACGCTCAACCACGGCACGGTGCGCGGCCTGCGACACGATGTGCTGGCCGATCTGGTGCGCGACGTCGGCGAGACCTGCAACTTCACGACGCTCGACGGTGCGTCCGTGCTCTACCTCGACCGCGTCGAAGCGCCGTGGCCATGGCGGCTGACGCTCGACGTCGGCGCGCATGTGCCGCTGCACTGCACGGCCAGCGGCAAGCTCTTTCTCGCCTTGATGACGCCGCGCCCGCGCCGCGCGCTGATGGCCGGCTTGACGCTGACGCGCATGACCGAGCGCACCTCGTCACGGCGCAGGCGCTCGAAGCCGAATTCAAGCTGATCGCGCAGCGCGGCTATGCGCTCGACGACGAAGAGTTCATCACCGGCTTGGTGGCGCTGGCGGTGCCGGTTCGTGACGCGCAAGGCGCCGTGCGCGCGGCCCTGGCCGTGCATGCACCGAAGGCGCGCATGTCCGCCGCGGCCGCACTGCAGCGCTTGCCGGCGATGCTCGCCGCAGCCGAGCGCATGCGCAGACTGCTTTGATTTCGACGCTGGTCTTCGCCTGGGTCGTGGTGTTTGCCGCCGGCATCGTGCGCGGCTTCGCCGGCTTCGGCTTCTCAGCGCTGTGCGTGGCCGGCTTGTCGCTGGTGCTGCCGCCGGCGCAGGTGGTGCCTCCCGTGTTCGTGCTCGAAGTGCTGGCCAGCCTGACGCTGCTGCGCGCGGCGCTGCGCGATGCCGATTGGCGTTGGCTGGCCTGGCTGGTGGCCGGCAACGCGCTGTTCATTCCGCTGGGGGTGGCGACGCTGGCGTACCTGCCCGAGACACCGCTGCGTCTGGTCATCGGTGCTTTGCTGCTCACTGCGGCGCTGCTGCTGCGCCGTGGCGTCGCCCTCGGCCTGACGCCGACGCGCGGCGTGCGCGTGGCCACCGGCATCGTCTCGGGTTACGTCAACGGGCTGGCCGCGATCGGCGGCATCGCGGTGGCGGTGATCATGAGCACGGCGCAGATGGCGCCGGCGGCGATGCGGGCGACGCTGATCGTGTTGTTCCTCTTCACTGACCTGTACGCGCTGATCTGCGCAGCATTGCTCGGCACCAGCGACGCCGGCGGCACGCCCTTGCTCGGCGTGCAGACGCTGCAGCATGCCCTGTGGTGGACGCCGGCGATGTTGGCCGGCATCTGGGTCGGCCACCGCAGCTTCAAGCAGGTCAGCCCGGCGCGCTTTCGCGTGCTCGTGCTCAACCTGCTGATCGCCATTGCCGCACTCGGCGTGCTGCGCGCGCTGTGGGCGCTGCTGTAGCGCGTTCAGTTCGCGATCGCGTCGCGGATCCGGTTCGTGATGTCGTCGATGTGGCTCTTCTCGGCGATGAAGGCCGGCGCCACGATCAGCGTGTCGCCGGTGCTCTTCAGATTCAGGCCGCGGTCGTAGAGCTTCTTCTGCAGCTCGTGCCCGCGCGCGCCGGGGTTGCCGACGGCAGCGACCTCGACGCCGGCCATCATGCCGATCGAGCGGATGTCGACGACGCCCGGCGCGTCGGCCAGCGAATGCATGGCGTCCAGGAAGTACGGGCTCATCGCCGCGGCGCGCTCGATCAGCTTCTCGTCGCGGAAGATGTCCATCATCGCCAGGCCCGCCGCGCACGACGCCGGGATGCGCCGAGTAGGTGTAGCCGTGGAAGAACTCGATGCCGGTCTTCGGGCCGGCTTCGGTGATGGCGTCGTAGATCTCCTGCTTGGCCGCGACCGCGCCCATCGGCTGCGCGCCGTTGGTGATGGCCTTGGCCATCGTCATCAGGTCCGGCGTCACGCCGAAAGCCTGCGCGCCGAAGTTCGCCCCCATGCGGCCCCAGCCGGTGATGACCTCGTCGAAGACGAGCAGGATGCCGTTGTCGTCGCAGGTCTTGCGCAGCCGGTCGAGGTAGCCCTTGGGCGGCGGCAGGCAGCCGAACGAGCCGGCCGTCGGCTCGACAAAACAGGCCGCGATGTTCTCGCCGCCGTAGAGGTTGCACAGGCGCTGCAGGTCATCCGCGAGATCGGCGCCTTGCTCGGGCTGGCCGCGCACGAACTTGTTTTGCGGCAACGCGGTGTGGCGCATGTGATAGACGCCCGCCAGGCCGGGGCCGAACGCGCGGCGGTTGTTGACCATGCCGGCCAGCGCGATGCCGCCCATGTTGACGCCGTGATAAGCACGTTCGCGCGAGACGAACAACTGGCGCTGCGACTGGCCGCGCACGCGGTGGAACATCAGCGCGATCTTCATCGCCGTGTCGACGGCCTCGGAGCCCGAGTTGACGAAGAAGATGCGGTTCAGGCCTGGTCCGGCGTGTACTCGCTGACGCGCTGCGCGAGCTCGAACGCTTTCGGGTGCGCGCGCAGAAACGGCGCGGTGAAGTCGAGCGTCTGCAACTGCTGATAGACCGCTTCGGCGATCTCGCGCCGGCAGTGGCCCGCGGCCACGCAGAACAGGCCCGACGAGGCATCGATCACCTGCTTGTCATCGGGCGTGTAGAAGTACATGCCCTCGGCGCGCGAGAACAGGCGCGGCTCGGCCTTGAACTCCTTGTTCGCCGAAAACGGCATCCAGTACGGTTGCAACGAGGTGCTGACTTGCGGTTCGGCGTGGCCCATCGTGGTCTCCTTGGCTTGGTGGCGGATTGTCGGCCGGAATGAGGGCCGTGTGTTCAGCGGAAGACGACGGTCTTGTGCCCGTTGGGCAGCACCCGCCGCTCGGCATGCCAGACCACGGCGCGGGCCAGCACCGCGCACTCGGTGTCGCGGCCGATGGCGGTCAGCTGCGCCGGGCTCATGGCGTGATCGGCGCGCGCGATGTCCTGCTCGATGATCGGGCCCTCGTCGAGGTCGCCGGTCACGTAATGCGCGGTGGCGCCGATCAGCTTGACGCCGCGGTCGAAGGCCTGCTGGTACGGCCGCGCGCCCTTGAAGCTCGGCAGGAACGAGTGATGGATGTTGATCGCGCGGCCCGACAGGTCGTTGCACAGGCGAGCCGACAGCACCTGCATGTAGCGCGCCAGCACGACCAGCTCGACGTTCTCGTGCGCCAGCAGTTCGCGCAAGCGGTCTTCGGCGCGCTCCTTGGTCTCGGCCGTCACCGGGATGTGGTGAAACGGGATGTCGTAGGACGCTGCGAGTTGGTAGAAGTCGCGGTGGTTGGAGACGATGGCGCGGATGTCCAGCGGCAGCAGTTGCGAGCGGTAGCGGAACAGCAGGTCGTTCAGGCAGTGGCCGAGCTTGCTCACCATGATGACGGTCGGCATGCGGGCGTTGGCGTTGTGCAGGTCCCAGCGCATGTCGTACCTGGCAGCCAACGCCGTGAACGCGTCGCGCAAGGGGGCGGGCGAAGGCGCTTCAACGTCGAAACGCACGCGCATGAAGAACAGCCCCGTGCTCGCGTCGTTGAACTGCGCCGCTTCGGTGATGTTGGCCTGCTGCTCGACCAGCAGGCCGGTGACCGCATGGACGATGCCGACGCGGTCGGCGCAAGACAGGGTGACGACATAGGGTTCGGACATGCACGCAGCTCCAGGCAAGGCCCAGCAGCATATCGAAGCGCCGCTGCCGGGCTGCGGGTAACTCCGGAGCGACAGGCCCTCTGCCCGAAACGGGGCGAGCTTGATCTAATCTGCGGGTGTCGTTCCTCACAATCCGCTCATCACAGGAGAGCTTTCCATGACGATGACCCGACGTTTCTTGATCTCGTTGACCACTGTGGCCGCTGCACTGGCCGGCGCCGCGCAGGCACAGACCAAGGAAGTGACCTTCGCCCACCAGGACATGCTGGTGCCGCTGCGCACGGTGATGGAGTCCGGCGAGCTCGAAAAGGCCACCGGCTACAAGATCAACTGGCGCATGTTCGGCGGCGGCGGCGACGTCATCAAGGCCATGGCCAGCGGCGACGTGCAGCTCGGTGAAGCCGGCTCGAGCCCGATCGTGGCGGCGGCCAGCCAGGGCCAGGACATCAAGCTGTTCTGGATCCTCGACGACATCGCCGATGCCGAGGCGCTGATCGTGCGCAACGGCAGCGGCATCAACAGCGTCAAGGACCTCACGGGCAAGAAGGTGGCCACGCCCTTCGTCAGCACCGCGCACTACCAGTTGATGGCGGTGATGAAGAGCAAAGGCGTCGATGCCAAGGGCGTCAACGTGATGAACCTGCGCCCGCCCGAGATCGCCGCGGCCTGGGAGCGCGGCGACATCGACGCGGCCTTCATCTGGGACCCGGTGCTGAGCAAGATCAAGGGCAACGGCAAGATGATCGAGTCGTCGAAGACCATCGGCGCGCTGGGCTTCCCGACCTTCGACGGCCTGATCGTCAACGCCAAGTGGGCGGCGCAAAACGAAGCCTTCATGGTGGCGCTGGTCAAGGTGCTGGCCAAGGCCGACGAAGACTACCGCGCCAACAAGGCCAAGTGGACCGTCGATTCGCCGCAGGCCAAAGCCGTCGCCAAGTGGACCAAAGCCGACGTGAAAGACGTGCCGGCGACGATGGCGCTGTACACCTTCCCGACGCTCGAAGAGCAGGCCGGCCCGAAGTGGCTCGGCGGCGCCGCGGCCAAGGCGATGACGAGCACCGCGGTGTTCCTGAAGGAGCAGGGCCGCATCCAGGAGATGAAGCCGGACTACTCGGCTTTCATCACCGACGCCTACATCAAGAAGGCGATGGCCAAGTAAGGCCTCGCGCATGCCGACGCTGGATATCCGCCAACTGACGCTGAACTACGCCGTCAAAGGCGGCACGCTGCAGGCGCTGGCGCCGGTCAACCTGACGATGAACGGCGGCGACTTCGTCGTCGCCCTCGGCGCCTCGGGCTGCGGCAAGACGACGCTGCTGAACTGCATCGCCGGTTTTCTGCCGCCGTCCACCGGCGAGATCCTGCTCGACGGCCGGCCGGTCGTCGGCCCCGGCGCCGACCGCGGCGTGGTCTTCCAGAAGCATGCGCTGATGCCATGGCTGTCGGTGCGCGACAACGTGGCGCTGGGCTTGCGCCTGCGCGGCATCGACAAGGCCACGCGCTCGCGCGTCGCCGAAGAAAAGCTCGGCCTGGTGGGGCTGCAGCAGTTTGCCGAGCAGCAGGTCTACGAACTCTCGGGCGGCATGCAGCAGCGCGTGGGCATCGCGCGCGCGCTGGCCAACGACCCGGCCGTGCTGCTGATGGACGAGCCGATGGGCGCGCTCGACGCCTTCACGCGCGAGAGCGTGCAGGAGATCCTGATCGACGTCTGGGCCAAGACGCACAAGATGGTCTTCTTCATCACCCACTCGGTCGAAGAGGCGCTGTTCCTGGCGACGCGGCTGATCGTCATGAGCCCGAGCCCGGGGCGCATCACGCATGTCTACGACGACGTGCCGTTCTCGCGCGAGTTCCTGGCGCACCACGACGCGCGCAAGGTCAAGTCCGAGCCCGCGTTCATCCGCCTGCGCGAAGAGGTGCTGGCGCACATCCACCACCGGGAGCCTGCGCATGCCTGACGCCGTCGCATCGCCAGACTGCGCGCAGCCCGCCGCGGCGGCGCCGCCGGCACTGAAGACCAGCCGCTTCAAGGTGCCGGGCGAGGGCTCGAGCGTCGATCATCAGCGTGGTCACGGTGATCGTGTTGTTCGTGCTCTGGTTCGCCGATCACCAACCTCGGCCTGATCAAGCCGCTGTTCCTGCCCAGCCCGCAGGCGGTGTGGCAGCAGTTCCACGAGTACCTCACCGGCGCGGCCAACGACAAGCCGCTGTGGCAGCACTTCGCGGCCAGCATGCTGCGCGTCTTCGTCGCTTTCTTTCTGGCCTGCGTGACGGCCATTCCCGTCGGCATCGCGATGGGCATGAGCCGTGTGGCGCGCGGCATCTTCGATCCGCCGATCGAGTTCTACCGGCCGCTGCCGCCGCTGGCCTACCTGCCGCTGATCATCATCTGGTTCGGCATCGACGAGATGCCCAAGGTGCTGCTGATCTACCTGGCCTGCTTCGCGCCGCTGGCGCTGGCCGCGCGCTCGGGCATGAAGAGCGCGGCGCAGGAGCAGATCAATGCCGCCTATTCGATGGGTGCGAGCTACGGCCAGGTGATCCGCCACGTCATCCTGCCGTCGGCGCTGCCGGAAATTTTGGTCGGCATGCGCATCGCCATCGGCTTCGGCTGGACGACGCTGGTCGCCGCCGAGATGGTGGCGGCCAACGTCGGCTTGGGCCAGATGGTGCTCAATGCGTCGAACTTCCTGCGCACCGACATCGTCGTCATGGGCATCATCGTCATCGGCGTCGTCGCCTAC
This sequence comes from uncultured beta proteobacterium, assembly GCA_963732625.1. Classification (GTDB taxonomy): domain Bacteria; phylum Pseudomonadota; class Gammaproteobacteria; order Burkholderiales; family Burkholderiaceae_C; genus CADEEN01. The sequence continues at coordinate 11,266 of CAVTAM010000009.1, forward strand.
CTGTTCGACCTGCTGATGCGCTGGGTCGAGCGCAGGCTGGTGCCGTGGAAGGGGCGGATGTAGGGCCGCCTCAGGTCCTGAGCTTTCGCCCCAGGCGTTCCTCGACCTTCGCCACCTTGGCCTGCAAGCGGCCACTGTGGCCGGCGCGGTAGTCGGCCTTCAGGTGCACGCCGATGCGCGGGCAGTCGGTCTTCAAGCGCTTCGAAGCAGGCTGTGACGACGCCGAGGACCTCGCTCCACTCGCCCTCGATGATCGTGCCCATCGCGGTGAGCTGGTAGGGCAGGCCGCTCTTGTCGATGACGTCGATGACGCGCGCGACATCGGCGCTGAGGCTTTCGGCGTGGCCGCGCGGGGCCATCGAGAATTCGAGCAAGACCATCGTCGTTTCTCCTTCTATCGGTGCCGTCGGCCGGCGATGAGTTGGATGATGTCGCCGAACGTGGCATGCGTGGGCGCGGCGCTCAGGTCGAGCGCCTGGCAGCGGCTGTAGTACGGGCTCAGGTCGAGGCCGACACCGAGGCCGAGGATCTCGATGCCGCCGCGCGCCTGCTGCTGTTCGACGACCTGGCGCAGATGGTGGTCGAGGTAATGCGCATCGTTGGCGAGATTCGTCGCCGTGTCCATCGGGCTGCCATCGGAAATCACGATGAGGATGCGGCGTTGGATCGGCTGTTCATCGCTCGGCGTTGCGCAGCCGCGCGCAAGCCCACTCGACCGCTTCGCCGTCGATGCCTTCGCGGAACAGCTCGTTCTTCTGCAAGGCGGCGAGGCCCGGCCGCGCGCGCCGCCACGAGGTGTTCGCGTCCTTGAACACCAGGTGCCGCACTTCGTTCAGGCGGCCGGGGTGTTGCGGCTTGCCGGCGCGTTGCCACGCTTTCGCCGCGCGGCCGCCGTTCCACGCCGCGGTCGTGAAGCCGAGCACTTCGACCACCACGCCAGCCTGTTCGAGCGCGCGTGCGAGCACGTCGGCAAGCAGCGCGACCGGTTCGTTGTGCTGCTTCATCGAGCCCGAACAATCGATCAGCAGCGTCAACTGGCAGCGCGCGTGTGGTTCCAGGTGTTCGGTGCGGAACAGACGGCGCTCTGCCGGCGACGCCACCAGCTGCGCCAGACGCCGGCCGTCGATGCGGCCTTCCTCCTGGCCGCTGTCCCAGTCGTCGTGCGTCGGCTGCGCGAGCAGCGCTTTGAACTCGCGCGCGAGGCGGCCGATGTTGATGCCCGACTGCGCGATGCGTTGATCGAGCTGCTCCCGCAAACCGCGCAGTTCGTCGGCGCGCACGAGGCGCGCGGCGTCGTGCTGCTGGTCGTACGCGCGCGTGAAGACGCGGTAGCGGTGGCCGGCTTCTTCGAGCACGCGGCTGCTGCCGTGGTCGGCCATCGCGATGCCGTCGTCGCCGTCGTGATCGAAATCGACCAGCAGCGTGAAGCCGGCCTGCGCGTCGTCATCGGCGTTGACTTGGCCGGCTTCGCCGAGGTCCTTGCCTTCTTCGGCCGCGACCATCTCGGCCACGGTGTGCGCGATCGCCAGCGCATGCGGCGCGAACGCAGTCTGATCGTGGCGCTCGCGGCGCAGCCACGCCAGGTGCGTGCCGATCGCGCTGACCAAGTGGCCGCGCGTGCCTTCGATCAGGTCTTCGGTCGCTTCGACCACCGGCTCGCCGGTGATGCGCGTGCGGCTGGTCTGCGCCAGCGCGTAGAGCAGGAGGCCGCGCGTGGTTTCGGTCAGGCCCGAGGCGACGAAGGCCGCCGACCAGGCCTCGAAACGATGCCGCAGGTTCTGCCGCGCGCCGGGCCAGGCGTCACGCACCAATGATTCGACGCGCTGCTGTTCGAGCAGCTCGAAGACCAGGCGTTCGACAGGCCCGGTCGGCAGCAACGATTGGTGCAGCGCCGCGTCGGAGTGCAACAGGCGCAGCGCCAGGCCGTCGGTCGCGCCTCTGAACGAGGCGAAATCATCATCGGCCAGCGAGGGGTAGAGGTGCGGCGCGGCGATCGGCAACACGCGCCTGCCGCGGTGCAGGCGCCGTGCGCGAAAGTGCAGATCGCGTTCGCCAGCCAGCGCGCGCACCGCGGCGCCGCAGAGTTCCTCGACGCGTTGCTGGTGTCTGGCTGCGGCGCTGGCTGTGTCCATCACGAAGCCGGATTCGAATACGACTCCGCCAACTCCGCGCCGAAGCAGCGCTGAAAGTACTCGGCGACGATCGGCCGCTCGGCCTCGTCGCACTTGTTGAGGAACGAGAGGCGAAACGCGAGCTCGACATCGCGAAAGATCTCGCAGTTCTCGGCCCAGGTGATCACCGTGCGCGGCGACATCAGCGTGCTCACGTCGCCGGCCGCAAAGCCTTTGCGGGTGAGCTCGGCCACAGCCACCATCGCGCGCACGCGCTCGCGCTTCTCGCCCGGCACGCGCGCCAGCACGATCGCGATCTCCTCGTCGGCGGGCAGGTAGTTCAGCGTGGCGACGATGTTCCAGCGGTCGATCTGCGCGTGGTTCAGCTTCTGCGAGCCGTGGTACAGCCCGTTCAGGTTGCCCAGGCCGACGGTGTTGGCGGTGGCGAACAGGCGAAACGACGGATGCGGGCTGATGACGCGGTTCTGGTCGGTCAGCGTGAACTTGCCTTCGCGCTCCAGGATGCGCTGGATGACGAACATCACGTCGGGCCGGCCGGCGTCGTACTCGTCGAAGACCAGCGCCACCGGACGTTGCAGCGCCCAGGGCACGATGCCTTCCTGGAACTCGGTGACCTGCTGGCCCTCGCGCAGGACGACCGCATCGCGGCCGACGAGATCGAGCCGGCTGATATGGCCGTCGAGATTCACGCGCACGCACGGCCAGTTCAGGCGCGCCGCGACCTGCTCGATGTGCGTGGTCTTGCCCGTGCCGTGCAGGCCTTGCACCATCACGCGGCGGTTGCGCGTGAAGCCGGCCAGCAGCGCGAGCGTCACATCGGCATTGAAGCGGTACGCGTCATCGACCTCGGGCACGTGCTCGTCGCGCTTCGCTGAACGCCGGCACCTGCAGCGCGCTGTCGATGCCGAAGACCTCGCGCACGCCGAGCATGCGATCCGGGGCGAGATTGCCGATCGCGCTCATGCGCGGCGCTTGCGCCTTGGGCACCGCATGCCCTTCGATCGCCGCCAGCGCCGCCGCCGCGCGGCGCAGCGCCGGCAGCATCGCCAGCGCGCGCTCCTTGTTCACGCGCACCGTCGGCGCCTGCACGGCCACGCACAGGTTCGAGCGGCCTTCATGCACCGGCACCAGCACGGCGACGCACAACAGCCCCGGCAGGAACTCTTCGTTGTCGAGCGCGTAGCCGTCGCGCGCGACGCGTTTGAACTCCCGCTCCAGCGTGTCGAGCTTGGTCAGCGTGCGCGCCGTGTACGACTCCAGCGGCGCTGGCTCAACAGGCGCTCGCGCTGCGCCGGCGTCATCTGCGACAGCAGCAGCTTGCCGCTGGCCGAGCAGTGGGCCGGCACGCGCGAGCCGGGGTGCAGGTAAAAGCGCAGCGGCGCGGCGGTTTCGACGCGGTCGAGATAGACCACCTCGTTGCCCGACAGCGCGGTGATGTTGCAGCTCTCGCCGAGTTCTTCGACCAGATGCCGCAGCACCGCATGGCGCGCGCCGTGGTAGGTGCTGTTGAGCATCAGGTTTTCGGCCAGGCGGCGCAGGCGCACGCCGGTGCTGTAGTGGCGGCCGTCGCTTTCGCGCTGCAACAGGCCCGCGCTTTCGAGCAGCTGCAGCATGCGGTGCAGCGTCGGCTTGGGCAGGCCGGTTTCATCGACGAGGCCTTGCAGCGAGAACAGCTGGTCGCGCTCGGCAATCACTTCGAGCAGCGCAAACAGCCGCAGCGTCGGCGTGTCGCCGTGCAGATCGACGACGTTGGCTTTGCGGTGCGCGGCTTTCATGCGGCGGCATCATATTCGCGTTCCGAAAAACAGGACAAGGCGTACCGGAAAATAGAATCCGATTGACGCCGCAGGGGAGGGCTCCTACAGTCCACCGCCTGTTCCGACCGGCTTGCCAGGAGACCCGCGATGACGAAGAACCCGCCCGCCGACACCCGCAAGGTGGTCACCGGCATGACCAAGATGACGCCGTCAGCGAAGCCTTCGTCGAGACGATGGTCGCCAACGGCGTGACGCACATGTTCGGCATCATGGGCTCGGCCTTCATGGACGCGATGGACATCTTCGCGCCCGCCGGCATCACGCTGATCCCGGTCGTGCACGAGCAGGGCGGCGGCCACATGGCCGACGGTTATGCGCGCGTGTCGGGCCGCCACGGCGTCGTCATCGGCCAGAACGGCCCGGGCATCAGCAACTGCGTGACCGCGATCGCGGCGGCGTACTGGTCGCACAGCCCGGTGGTGATGATCACGCCCGAGACCGGCAGCATGGGCCTGGGCCTCGGCGGTTTTCAGGAAGCGAAGCAGTTGCCGATGTTCCAGGAGTTCACGCGCTACCAGGGCCACGTCAACAACCCGAAGCGCATGGCCGAGTACACCGCACGCTGCTTCGACCGCGCGATCAGCGAGATGGGGCCGACGCAGCTCAACATCCCGCGCGACTTCTTCTACGGCGAGATCACCTGCGAGATTCCGAAGCCGATGCGCGTCGAGCGCGGCGCCGGCGGCGAGAACAGTTTGAATGCGGCGGCCGACATGCTGGCCGCGGCCAAGTTCCCGGTGATCCTGTCCGGCGGCGGCGTGGTGATGGGCGATGCGGTCGAAGAAGTGAAGGCGCTGGCCGAGCGGCTGGGCGCGCCGGTCGTCAACGGCTACCTGCGCAACGACAGCTTCCCGGCCAGCCATCCGCTGTGGTGCGGCCCGCTCGGCTACCAGGGCAGCAAGGCGGCGATGAAGCTGATCGCGCAGGCCGACGTGGTGCTCGCACTCGGCTCGCGCCTCGGCCCCTTCGGCACGCTGCCGCAGCACGGCATGGACTACTGGCCGAAGGAAGCCAAGATCATCCAGGTCGAGGCCGATCACACCAACCTCGGCCTGGTGAAGAAGATTTCGGTCGGCATCCACGGCGATGCCAAGGCCGCGGCGAAGGCGCTGCTGGCGCGCATCGACTCGCGCACGCTGACCTGCGACGCGACCAAGGCCGAACGCGCGACGAAGATCAAGGCCGAGAAGGCGGCGTGGGAGAAGGAGCTCAGCGAGTGGACGCACGAGCGCGACCCGTACAGCCTGGACATGATCGAAGAGGCCAAGGGCGAAAAGCCGTTCTCCGGCGGCCAGTACCTGCACCCGCGCCAGGTGCTGCGCGAACTCGAAAAAGCGATGCCGCCGCGCGTGATGGTCGTCCACCGACATCGGCAACATCAACGCCGTGGCCAACAGCTACCTGCGCTTCGAAGAGCCGCGCAGCTTCTTCGCGCCGATGAGCTACGGCAACTGCGGCTACTCGCTGCCGACGATGATCGGCGCCAAGCTCGCCGCGCCGGACCGGCCTGCCGTGGCCTATGCCGGCGACGGCGCGTGGGCGATGAGCATGGTCGAGATCATGACTGCCGTGCGCCACGACATCCCGGTCACGGCGGTCGTCTTCCACAACCGCCAGTGGGGCGCGGAGAAGAAGAACCAGGTCGACTTCTACAACCGCCGCTTCGTCGCCGGCGAGCTGGAGAGCCCGAGCTTTGCCGGCATCGCCAAGAGCATGGGCGCCGAAGGCATCGTCGTCGATCGGCCTGGAAGATGTGGGCGCGGCGCTGAAGAAGGCGATCGACCTGCAGATGAACCAGAAGAAGACCTGCGTCATCGAGATCATGTGCACGCGCGAACTCGGCGACCCGTTCCGCCGCGACGCGCTGGCCAAGCCGGTGCGGCTGCTCGACAAGTACAAGGACTACGTTTGAGCGCTGCGCCGTTGACTGCGCGCTGACGGTCAACGCCGGTTCGTCGTCGATCAAGTACGCGCTGTTCGCGCGCGACGGCGATCCGTCGACGCCGGTGCTGGCGGGCCAGGTCGAAGGGCTGGGCGTGGGCGGCATGGACCATGCGCAAGGCATGGCGCAGGTGTTGGAACGCGTGCCGGCGGTGCGGGCCAAGGCTGGCGCGTAGCGGTCGTCGGCCACCGCATCGTGCACGGCGGCACGGCCTTCGTGCAGCCGGTGCTGATCGATGGGCCCGTCTTGCAGGCGTTGCAGGCGTTGCGCCCGCTGGCGCCGCTGCACCAGCCGCACAACCTCGCGGCGTGGCCGCGGCGCGCGCCGCGTTTCCGGCGTGCCGCAGGTGGCTTGCTTCGACACGGCCTTCCATCGCACGCAAGCCGAGGTTCATCAGCGCTTCGCGTTGCCTGCCGTCTGGCATGAAGCCGGCGTGCGGCGCTACGGTTTTCACGGCTTGTCCTACGAGTCGATCTGCGCGCAGCTCGCCGCCGACGAGCCGGCGCTGGCAGCCGGGCGCGTCGTCGTCGCTCACCTGGGCAACGGCGCGTCGATGTGCGCCATCGCCGGCGGCCGCTCGGTGGCGACGACGATGAGCTTCTCTCCCCTCGACGGCCTGACGATGGGCACGCGCTGCGGCCGGCTCGATGCCGCGGTGGTGCTGCACCTGATCGACCATCACGGCATGGACACCGCAGCGGTGAGCGACTTGCTGCACAAACAGTCGGGGCTGCTCGGCTTGTCGGGCCTGTCGGCCGACATGCGCACGCTGCTGGCCAGCGAGTTGCCGGCGGCCCGCTTGGCGCTGGATCATTTCGTCGAGTCGGCGGCGCGCGAGCTGGCGGGGCTGGCGGCGGCGATGCGCGGCGTGGACGCGGTGGTCTTCACCGGCGGCATCGGCGAAAACGCCGCAGCGCTGCGTTCGCGTATCGTCGGCACTGCGGCGTGGATGGGGCTCGGCTCGACGCCGCAGCCAACGCGGCCGGCGAGCGCTGCATCAACACGCGTCACAGTGCCGTGCAGTTGCGAGTGATGCGAACCAACGAAGAGGCCGTGATCGCGCGCCACGCATTCCAGGTCGGCACGCTGCCGGCAACGAGGTAACCACAGATGTCCCAGCCCCTGCACGACGCCACGGCCCACCCGATGCCCGGCGCCAAGACCGAGGTCAAGACCACCACCTGCTACATGTGCGCCTGCCGCTGCGGCATCCGCGTGCACCTGCGTGACGGCAAGGTGCGCTACATCGAAGGCAACCCCGAGCACCCGCTGAACAAGGGCATCCTCTGCGCCAAGGGCTCGTCGGGGATCATGAAGCAGTACTCGCCCGCGCGCCTGACGCAGCCGCTGATGCGCAAGCCCGGCAGCGAGCGCGGCAGCGGCGAGTTCGAGCCGATCTCGTGGGAAGACACGTTCAAGCTGCTCGAGCGAGCGCCTGGGCAACATCCGCGCGACCGACCCGAAGAAGTTCGCGCTCTTCACCGGCCGCGACCAGATGCAGGCGCTGACCGGTTTGTTCGCGCGCCAGTTCGGCACGCCGAACTACGCCGCGCACGGCGGCTTCTGCTCGGTGAACATGGCCGCGGGGATGATCTACACGATCGGCGGTTCGTTCTGGGAGTTCGGCGGACCCGACCTCGACCGCGCCAAGCTGTTCGTGATGATCGGCACCGCCGAAGACCATCACAGCAACCCGATGAAGGCGTCGCTGTCGAAGTTCAAGCGCAACGGCGGCCGCTTCATCGCCATCAACCCGATCCGCAGCGGCTATGCAGCGATCGCCGACGAGTGGATCCCGATCAAGCCCGGCACCGATGGCGCGCTGTTCATGGCGATCATCCGCGAGCTGATCGCGCTCGGCCTGTACGACCGCGAATTCGTCGCCCGCTACACCAATGGCGGCCAGCTCGTGAACCAGGACGAGGGCAGCGACGACTTCGGCATGATGATGCGCAACGACGCGGGCGACGTCGTCAACCCGCTGCGGCACCACAACTTCTACTGGTGGGACCGGCACAGCGGCGAAGGCCGTGCCCGACCATGCCGAAGGCTGCGACCCGTCGCTGTTCGGCAGCTACAACATGCCCGACGGCACGCCCGTGAAGCCGGCGTTCCAGCTGCTCGAAGAGCGCGTGCGCAACTGCACGCCGGAGTGGGCCTCGGAGATCACCGGCATTCCCGCCGCGACGATCCGCCGCCTCGCGCACGAGATGGGCGTGACCGCGCGCGACCAGACGATCGAGCTGCCGATCGCCTGGACCGACTGGTGGGGCAAGGAGCACAAGAGCGTCAAGGGCAACCCGGTGGCGTTTCATGCGATGCGCGGCCTGGCGGCGCACAGCAACGGCTTTCAGAGCGATCCGCGCGCTGGCGATCCTGATGTCGCTGCTGGGCACGATCGACCGCCCCGGCGGCTTCCGCCACAAGGCGCCGTACCCGCGCGCCGTGCCGCCGAACGCGCGCCCGCCGAAAGGGCCGGCGCTCGATCAAGCCGAACACGCCGCTCGATGCACCGCCGCTCGGCTGGATCGAAACGCCGGCCGATCTGTGCGTCGATGCCAAGGGCGAGCCGGTGCGCATCGACAAGGCCTTCTCGTGGGAGTACCCGTTCTCGGCGCACGGGCTGATGCACAACGTCATCACCAACGCCTGGCGCGGCGACCCGTACCCGATCGACACGCTGTTGCTGTTCATGGCCAACATGGCGTGGAACTCGACGATGAACACGTCGGAGGTGCGCAAGATGCTGGTCGACAAGCTGCCGTCGGGGCCGCACAAGGGCCAGTACAAGATCCCGTTCATCGTCGTCGCCGATGCGTTCCAGTCGGAGATGACGGCGTTCGCCGACCTGATCCTGCCCGACACGACCTACCTCGAGCGCCACGACGCGATGTCGATGCTCGACCGGCCGATCAGCGAGTTCGACGGGCCTTGCGATTCGGTGCGCGTGCCGGTGCTGCCGCCGCTGGGCCAATGCAAGCCGTTCCAGGAGGTGCTGGTCGAACTGGCGTCGCGCTTGAAGCTGCCGGCGTTCACCACCGCCGAAGGCGAGCGCAAGTACAAGGACTACACCGACTTCATCGTCCACTACGAAACCGCGCCGGGCTCGGGCATCGGCTTTCTCACCGGCTGGCGCGGCAAGGACGGCGACACGCCGTTGCGCGGCGAGCCGAACCCGCAGCAGTGGGAGCAGTACGCGGCCAACAACTGCGTGCACCACTACCGCATGCCGGCCGAGCACCGCTACATGCGCAACTGGAACCGCGGCTACCTGGATTGGGCGCGCGAGGTGGGCCTGCGGCGCGACGTCGATCCGATCGTGATCCACCTGTACTCGGAGTTCATGCAGCGCTTTCGGCTCGCGGCGCAGGGCAAGGGCGAAGGCCGCCAGCCGCCGGATCGCTTGCGCGAACGCGTCGCGACGTACTTCGACCCGCTGCCGTTCTGGTACGCGCCGCTCGAAGTGCAGGCCAGCGACACCGAGGCCTATCCGCTGGCCGCGGTGACGCAGCGGCCGATGGCGATGTACCACTCGTGGGATTCGCAGAACGCCTGGCTGCGGCAGATCCATGCGCACAACGAACTCTTCGTCAACCCGAAGACGGCGCTGGCGCAGAGCATCGACGACGGCGACTGGATGTGGGTCGAGTCGCAATGGGGCAAGGTGCGCTGCCATGTGCCGCCACAGCGAAGCGGTCGAGCCCGGCACGGTGTGGACGTGGAACGCGATCGGCAAGGCCAAGGGCGCCTGGGCGCTGAGCACCGATGCCAACGAATCGGAGAAGGGCTTCCTGCTCAATCACCTGATCAGCGAAGAGCTGAAGGCGGCCAACGGCGAGCGCGTGTCCAACTCCGACCCGATCACCGGCCAGGCCGGCTGGTACGACGTGCGCGTGCGCATCCGCCGGGCGCGAAGCCGACGAGCCGCAGCAGACCTGGCCGCAGTTCGACGGCGTGCCGCCGCTGCCCGGCATGGCGCGAACGAACGCCGCGCTGGCGGGCCTGGTTCGCGGGCAAGGAAGAGTAGCATGACGCAAACAACTCGCGCTGGTGATCGACCTCAACGTCTGCGTCGGCTGCCACGCCTGCGTGACGAGCTGCAAGCAGTGGAACACCTCCGGCAGCGCCGGCCCGCTGGTCGATGAGAACGCCTACGGCGCCGACCCGACCGGCACCTTCTTCAACCGCGTGCTGAGCTTCGAGGTCGGCGAGTACCCGGACACGCAGACGGTGCACTTCCCCAAGAGCTGCCAGCACTGCGAAGACCCGCCGTGCGTGCCGGTGTGCCCCACGGGCGCGAGCTACAAGCGCGAGGAAGACGGCATCGTGCTCGTCGACTACGACAAGTGCATCGGCTGCAAGTACTGCGCCTGGGCCTGCCCCTACGGCGTGCGCGAGCTCGACGAGAAGCGCCAGGTGATGACCAAGTGCACGCTGTGCGTCGACCGCATCAGCGACAAGACCCTGCCCGAAGCCGAGCGCAAGCCGGCCTGCGTGATGGCCTGCCCGACCAATGCGCGCCTGTTCGGCGACGTGCACGACCCCGACTCCGAGGTCTCGCACGCGATCCGCGAGCGCGGCGGCTACACGCTGATGCCCGAGCTCGGCACGCAGCCGGCCAACCACTACCTGCCGCGGCGCAAGACCGAAGCTCAGCACCGACCCGGCGCAGATCGTGCGCGAAGCGAACCCGCTGCGCGTCGAAGGCCGCGAGCCGGCGCGCGGCGGTGCGCCGTTGTCGGCGACTGGGAACACTGAGCAGGACATACATGCACCCGCCCTGGTCGATGATCTTCTTCACCACGCTGGCCGGCGCGGCGCAGGGGCTGATGCTGGCGCTCGTCGGCATCGAACTCGGCGCGGCCTCGGCATGTCGCCGGCGCCGGCGCAGCAGCTTCTACATCGCCGGTGCGGCGATCGTGCTGCTGTTCGGCGCCATCGGCCTCGTGGCCGCCACCTTCCACCTCGGCCACCCGCTGCGCGCGTGGCGCGCGGCGGCGATGTGGCGCACGTCGTGGCTGTCGCGCGAGGTCATCGTGCTGCCGGCGTTCATGGCTGTGCGTGGCGCTGTGGGCGCCATGCACTGGTTGGGCGCAGCGCGACGCTCGGCTGGGGCCTGGCCGCGGCCGTGCTGGCGCTGCTGCTCTACCTGTGCACCGGCATGATCTACGCGGCGGTGAAGGCCATCCGCGAATGGGCGACGCCGCTGACGCCGTGGAACTTCGCGCTGCTCGGCATGGCCTCGGGCCTGATGCTGGCGCCGCGCTCGCCGCCGCGCTCGCGCCGCCGTTGGCCGCGCCGCTGGCGATGGCGCGCGCTGGTCGCCACGCTGGCCGGCGCCGCCTCGCGCGGCCTGACGCTGTGGCGCAACCTGACGCTGCCGCCGAAGACCACGCTGCAGACCGCCATCGGCGTGCGCCACCCGCGCATCGTGCAGACCTCGCAAGGCATGACGGCCGGCAGCTTCGGCACGCGCGAGTTTTTCCATGGCAACGCCGCCTTGGCACGTGGTCGGCATGCGCTTGTGCGCGCTGCGTGTTTGGCGTCGTCGCGCCGGTGGCCGCGCTTGCTCGTTCTGGGCGCCGGCCTCACGCGCCGGCGCGGCTGCGCTGCTGTTCGTCGTGCAGTACTTCGGCCTGCTGGCCGAACGCTGGTCCTTCTTCGCCGAAGGGCAGCATCCGCAGAATCTGTACTACCAGC
>CAVTAM010000010.1:0-139523 GCA_963732625.1 uncultured beta proteobacterium
CTCGTGTTTGCACTGGTGATGCTGATCGGCGTGCCGATCGGCCTGTGCCTGTGCATCGCCGGCATTGCGTTCATCGTCTCGTCGAACAATCCGCTGCTCTACCAGTCTTTTCCGCTGCAGATGTTCGGCGGGGTGGACAGCTACGGCCTGATTGCGATTCCGTTGTTCATCCTGATCGGCGAGATCATGAACGGCGGTGGCATCACGCGGCGCATCGTCGATATGGCGCTGGCCGTGATCGGCTCGGTGCGTGGCGGGCTAGCCTACGTGAACATCCTGGCCAACATGTTTGTCGCCTCCATCCTGGGCTCGGCCACGGCGCAGGTCGCGGTCATGTCGAAGATCATGGTGCCCGAGATGGAGAGGCAGGGCTACGACAAGGACTTCGCGGCGGGCTTGACCGCCTACGGCGGCATGCTCGGCCCGATCATCCCGCCGTCGGTGATGTTCGTCGTCTACAGCGCCCTGGCGCAGGTGTCCGTCAGCGACATGCTGATCGCCGGCATCCTGCCCGGCATCATCCTCACGCTGCTGTTCTTCATCGTGATCGCGCTGCTGGGCTACTTGCGCAACTACCCGCGCGGCGAGAAGAGGACGCCCAGAGAGCGGGTCGTCACGATCCTGAAGGCCGCGCCGACGATGCTGATCCCGATCGTCATCGTCGGCTCGATCCTGAGCGGCCTGGCCAATGCCACCGAGAGTGCCGCGGTCGGCGCCGTGGCGGCGGCGCTGGTGGGCAAGTACTGGACCAGGGAGTTCCACTTCTCGCGCTTGCCGCAGATGATGTTGCGCGCCGGCATCTACTCAGCGGTGGTGCTGTTCCTCGTCGCCGCCGCTGCCGTGTTCTCCTGGGTGCTGATCTACGGCAAAGTGCCGCAAGCCACCGCCGCCTGGGTCCAGACCGTGGCCAAGGACCCGGTCACCTTCATGCTGCTGACGATGCTGATCCTGCTGGTGATCGGCACCGTGATCGACGGCATTCCCGGCTTGATCATGACGGTGCCGATCCTGCTGCCGCTGGCCACCGACGTCTATCACATCGACCCGCGCCACTTCGGCGTGGTCGTCGTCATCAACCTCGTGCTGGGCCTGCTGTCGCCGCCGGTCGGCCTGTGCTTCTTCGTGGCGGCGGCCGTCACCGGCGCCAAGCCCGGCCGGATGTTCATGCTGACGCTGCCGTTCTTCGGCGTGTCGTGCGTGTTGCTCGTGCTGCTGTCGATCTACCCGCAGCTTTCGTTGGCCCTGCTGAAGTGAAACCCGTCTACACAACCTCGGAGATTGAGACATGACCCTGTCCCGCCGCCACATCGTTGCCCTGGGTGCCTCGCTGCCGTTGGCCGCGCCGTCGCTCTCGCTGGCCCAGACCAAGGAGCTCCGGCTCGGCCTCATCACGCCGGTGGGCCACTCCTGGAACAAGGCCGCGCTGGTGCTGGCCGACAAGCTCAAGGCCGCCACCAACAGCCGCATGACGATGACGGTGTTCCACTCCGGCCAGCTCGGCAACGAGTCGGCCATGATGCAGCAGCTGCAGTCCGGCGCGCTGGACATGGGCTTCATCCAGGCGGCGGAACTGGGCTCGCGCGTGCCGCACCTGGCGGCCATCAACGCCCCCTACCTCGTGCGCTCGACACCGGCCGTGGCCAAGTTCGTTCGCCACCCCGAGGTGCTCAAGCTGTTCGACGTGCTGCCCGCCACCACCGGCACCATCGGCCTCGGCTGGGGCATCACCGGCATGCGCGCGATCTTCTCGTCCAAGGACCTGCAATCGCTGGCCGACATCAAGGGCATGAAGCTGCGCATCAACCCGACGCCGGTGTACCGCGATTTCTACCAACTGCTGGGCGCGGCACCGACGCCGATCCCGACGCCGCAGGTGTACGACGCCATGGCCAACGGGCAGGTCGACGGCCTCGAGGCCGATCTCGAGTTCTCGTGGAACCAGCGCTTCGACAAGGTCTCGAAGGTGCTGCTGCAGATGAATGCCGTCTTCATGCCGTTTGCCGCGATCGTCTCCGGCCGCGTCTGGCAGACGTTCTCGGCCGCCGACAAGGACTTGATCACCAAGCTGGTCAAGGAGACGCTCGATGAGCAGATCGACAGCCTGGCCGGCAATGAGCCCGCACTGATCGAGAACTTCAAGAAGGCGCCGATTCCCATCCGCCAAGTGGCCGTGGCCGATACTGAAGCCGTGATTGCTGCGTTCGACAAGATCTGGCTGCCGCAGGCGCCGATCATCACCAACCTGCGCAAGATCGGCGCGTCGATTGCCTGATGGAGCCAATGATGAGCAAGAACGTGTTCTCGGGCGTCCTGCCCGCGCTGATGACGCCCTGCAAGGCCGATCGCACGCCGGACTTCGATGCGCTGGTGCGCAAGGGCAAGGAACTGGTGGCCGCCGGCATGTCCGGCGTGATCTATTGCGGCTCGATGGGCGACTGGCCGCTGCTGGCGGACGAGCAGCGGATGACCGGCGTGGAAGGGCTGGTGAAGGCCGGTCTTCGGGTCATCGTCGGCACCGGCGCGCAGAACCCGATGCGCGCTGCGGCGCTGGCCGCGCATGCCAAGCGGGTAGGGGCCGCGGGGCTGATGGTGATCCCGCGTGTTCTGTCGCGCGGGTCGTCGGTTGCAGCACAGTACGCGCACTTCGCGGGCATTCTGGAGGCGGGGGTCGACCTGCCGGCGGTCATCTACAACAGCCCGTACTACGGCTTCGAAACCAAGGCCGATTTGTTCTTCTCGCTGCACGAGAAATACCCGCACCTGGTGGGCTTCAAGGAGTTCGGCAGCGAGGCGGCCATGAGCTATGCGGCCGAGCACATCACGGGCCGATCGCCGGCGCTGACCCTGATGGTGGGCGTCGACACGGGCGTCTTCCATGGCTACGTGAATTGCGGGGCCAAGGGGGCCATCACCGGCATCGGCAACGTGCTGCCACGCGAAGTGCTGCACCTGGCCGCACTGTGCGAAAAGGCGGCGCAAGGCGATGCCGCCGCGCGCCGTCAGGCCCAGGAGCTGGATGCTGCCCTGATGGTGCTTTCCACCTTCGACGAAGGCGTGGATCTGGTGCTGTTCTACAAGTACCTGATGCTGCAGGAGGGCAACGCCGAGTACGAACTGCACTTCAACCCGACCGACGCGCTGTCGGAGAGCCAGAAGACCTTTGCGAGAAACCAGCTCAAACTCTTCAAGACCTGGTACGCGTCCTGGGCCAAGCCATGAAGATCACCGGCATCAAGTATTGGCAGGTCGATCTGCCGCTGCGCGAAGGCCGCTACAGCTGGTCCAACGGCAACTACGTCGAGGTGTTCGACTCCACGGTCGTTGCGGTCGAGACCGATGCCGGCATCACGGGCTATGCCGAATGCTGCCCGCTCGGCTCGGCCTATCTGCCGGCCTACGCGTTGGGCGTGCGCTCGGGCCTGGCTGAACTCGGCCCCAAGATGATCGGCCTCGATCCGCTGGATCTCGGAACCATCAACCGCCACATGGACGCGGTGCTGCGCGGCCACCCGTACGTCAAGGCGCCGATCGACATTGCCTGCTGGGACATCCTGGGCAAGGCGACGGGCATGCCCGTCTACAAGCTGCTCGGCGGCGCCGCGCAGGACAAGATCGCGCTGTACCGCGCGATCTCGCAAGAGTCGCCGCAGGCCATGGCGGCCAAGATCGCGGGCTACAAGAGCGAGGGCTACACCAAGTTCCAGCTCAAGGTGGGCGGCAACGCCGACACCGACATCGTGCGCATCCACGAGACGCGAGCCATCCTCGATGCCGGCGACATCCTCGTCGCCGATGCCAACACCGGCTGGACCCGTGCCGAAGCCGCGCGCATCGCGGCCGCCGTGGCCGACGTGGATGTCTACATCGAGCAGCCGTGCATGACCTACGAGGAGTGCCTGTCGGTGCGCCGGCGCACCGTGCGCCCGTTCGTGCTCGACGAGGTGATCGGCGACATCGGCGGCCTGATGAAGGCCCTGGCCGACGACGCGATGGACATCATCAACCTGAAGATCAGCAAGGTCGGTGGCCTGACCAAGGCACGCCTCATGCGCGACATCTGCGTGGCCAGCGGCACGCCGATGACGATCGAAGACACCTGGGGCGGCGACATCGTGACGGCGACGATTGCTCACCTGGCACGCTCGACGCCCGAAGAGTTCTGCTTCTCCGCCACCGACTTCAACAGCTACGGCACGGTGGCCATCGCCGCCGGCGCGCCGCAGCGCGTCGACGGCTTCATGACCGCATCGGACGCACCCGGGCTCGGCGTCTCGCCGCACCTGGAGGTGTTGGGCAAACCGGCCGGCGTGATCCAGTAGGGCCAGCGTCGTGACGGCCGCGCCCAACACGGTGATGAGCATCGCCGAGGTCGAGGCCTTCGCGATGCGCATCCTGCGGGCCAATGGCCTGGCGGAGCACCAGGCCGGCCCCATCGCGCGGGCCATGGCCGCCGCAGAAGCGTCGGAGTGCCGCTCGCACGGCCTATACCGACTGATCGGCTATGTCGGCAGCATCCGCAGCGGCAGGGTCAGCGCCGCGGCCCAACCGCGGCTCGAGCGGGTCGCCGGCAGCTTCCTGCGCGTGGACGGCGGCAACGGGTTCGCCCCCGCGGCCCACGCCGCGGGTGTGGCCGCGCTCGTCGACGCGGCGAAGCACAACGGCATCGCCGCCCTCGCGCTGACGAACTGTCATCACTACTCGGCGCTGTGGCACGACCTCGACCCCATCGTAGATGCAGGTGTTGCCTGCTGGGCCTTCACCGTGGGCCAGTGCATCGTTGCGCCGCACGGCGGCAACCGCCGCCTGATGGGCACCAACCCGATCGCCTTCGGCTGGCCCAGGGCAGGGCAGCGGCCCTTCGTGTTCGACTTTGCCACCAGCGCGGCGGCCCGAGGCGAGATCGAGCTCATGGGGCGCGAGGGGAAAGCGCTGCCGCCCGGTTGGGCCATCGATGCGGCCGGCGCGCCCACGCTGGATGCGGCACAGGCGCTAGGGGGCGCCTTGCTGCCGTTCGGTGGCCACAAGGGATCGGCGCTGTCGATGATGGTCGAGCTGATCGCCGGGCCCTTGATCGGTGAGCCCACCAGCCGGGCGGCTGCGGCGCTCGACAACGGTGACGGTGGCCCGCCGCTGGGCGGCGAGTTGCTGATCGCGATGAGCCCGGAGGTCTTCACGTCCGGCCTGACTGGCGACTGGCATGAACAGGCGGAGGCCTTCTTCGTACAGGCTCGCGAGCAACCGGGCGTGCGTCTGCCTTCCGATCGCCGGCACGAGGCCCGTCAGCGAAGCGAGAAGCATGGGGTTGGAGTGGCCGATGCGCTGTTGCAGGAGCTTGCTGGCTTGTCGCCTGGGACTTTGTCGAAGCCGGCGTGATGAACGTCAGCGAGGTGCCGCGGAGCATGCGGTCGCGTGGAGGCGTTCATGGGCCGGACTCGGCCACTATGCATAGATCTCAACTAGGAATAGTTGCCGCACGCTGAACGGCGCCGACCCCTGTGGCGCGGGGCGCGAGGGGTCGGCGAGTTCTACACATAGTCCCTGGTCACAGCGTCTGCAGGAAGCGCATCAGTGAGTCGGATGCGCGGAAGCGGCGCAGCTTGGTGTCGGGCGCCTCGAGCCTTGCGAGGGCCTTCTCCTTCATCGCGAGGTCGGCTTCGACGTAGCGATGTGTGGTATTCGTGCTCTCGTGCCCGAGCCACAGCGCGATCACGTTGAAGGGCACGCCTGACTGCAGCAGATGCATAGCCGTGGTGTGCCGCAGCGTGTGGGGGGAGACTCGCTTTTTGGCCAGGCCGGGCAGCCTTGTCACCGCGAGCGAGACAGCGAGGTCAAGTCGCTGGGTGACGTTGCAGCGCGTCATCGCCAGGCCATCGCGATTGGGCAGCAAGGCCGCTTCGCCGCGAAGGCGTGGGTTGATCCGCAGCCACGCGCGGATCTCCTGCACGGTTGACTTCCACAGCGGCACAGACCGCTCCTTGCGGCCCTTGCCATGCAGATGCACACATGCGGCCCCCTCGAGGACGACATCGAGCACGCGCACGCCGATGATCTCGGAGACCCGCGCCCCAGTGTTGTAGAGCATTGCCAGCAGCAGATGGTCGCGCTGCGCGGTCCAGCTTGAGCCGGGTTGCCCCAGCACGGCAAGCATCTCTTCGCGCGTCAGGTAGCCCAGCATCGGCCTGTCCGAGCGCTTCATCGGCACCGCCAGCGCCTGCTCGACAACGTGTAATGCCGACACGTCGCGCCGGCCGGAGAACTTCAGGAACGCGCGTAGCGCGGTCAGCCGCAGGTTACGGCTGCGAACCGCGTTGTGCCGCTCGCGCTCCAGGTGATCCAGGAAGGCCAAGATCAGATCGGGCTGGATGTCGACCAGCCGCAGTGCGCTCGGCCCCTTGCCCAGCTTGCGGCCGGCGAAGCCGACGAACAGCATCAAGGCATCGCGGTAGCAGGCCACCGTGCACGGGCTGAGCGACCGCTGCGCAACCAGATACTCGGTGAAGAACTGCTGGACGAGCCGTGCGAACGATGGCGTCTTCGGTGTGGTGGCGTTACGCATTGGACACCTCCGCCTGGTGCATCGACGACTCGAAGCGCTGCGCGGCCAGCGCGATCAGCTCCGGGACCGCCGACAGATACCAGTAGGTGTTGGTCACGTTCACGTGCCCGACGTAGGTCAACAGCGCCAGCATCGCCTGATCGATGTCCACGCCCTGGGCATGCCACAGCATTACCCGACGAACGACCATCGTGTGCCTCAGGTCGTGTATGCGTGGGGCATGGTGAGCGCCACGGTTGCGCCAGCCCAGTTGCTCGCGCAATCCGGCAAAGACACGTTCTACGCCATGCGTACTCAGCGGCATGCCCCGACGTTGACCTCGCGTGCCGACGAAGAACGCAGCCTCGTCCTGCGCCGATTCGCCCGACAGGTCGCGCATCGATCGATAGCGACGCAGTGCGTCGACGCAGCTGTGATGCATCGGCACCTGACGTGACTTGCCGAACTTGGTTCGGTGGATGGTGAACATCCCGCGCTCGAGATCGACATCCATGTTGCGCAGCCCCACCGCCTCGGACACCCGCAGCCCGCAGCTGCCGATCAGACCGAACAGCGTCTCGAAGACAACGCCGCGCAAGCCAGGCGTCGGGCCGAGCCGGCGCGCCGCAGCCAGCAGATCGACGAACTCCTGCTCGCTGTAGATGTGTGGCGTCTGTCGCTCAGGTAGACGACCGAAGATCGCATCGTCGGGGACCTCGGTGCGCGGCTCGAACTGCTGCAGCCATCGCGCGAATGAGCGCAACAGCTTGAGCCGGCGCGCCCAGGTGCGAGGATCGGTGCTGCCGTGGCTGTCGCACCGCGCCCAGTCGGCCATGATCTCCACGGTCAAAGGCCCGCGGTGGCCGACGGCACCGACGTGGCACGCGAAGCTGCGCAAGGCATAAGCCGACCTGCGCAGGTCGAAGCCCAGGCGCCGCCTCTCCACCAGATACCGCTCGACAAGGGACCGCATGGTGGGCGCGCTCATGCTGCGCTCCCCGGCCACGGCAAGGCGACCTCGAGAGGTCGAGGGCACAGCGCACGATGGCGTCTGCGCGCCGCAAAGAACGGCCGGCTTGGCCGAGCGAGTCAATCAATTGCTTGATCTCCTCGGCGGTCAATGCCTTGGGCAGCGAGGCCAATCGCCAGCTGGCCGGGCACGACACGGCGCCGATGAGTCGGTGTACGGCGTCGCCGAGCGAAGCGCGGTAGCGGAAGTAACCGCGCAACGCCGCGACTACCGTAGCGGCGCTGGCGGGCTTGCTGTACAGCTTGGCTTGTTGCGCGAAGAAGCGGCGCACATGCTCGGCCTTGATTGCCGAGATGTTGACGGCACCGTCGCCGAAGCGCTGCGACAGCAGCCGCCCGGCGATGCGTAGCGCGGCGCTGCGCGTCTTCGGCGCAAGGCCATGAACGTGGTTCATGTGCTCGTCGTAGCGACGCAGCTCGGCATCGACCGGCGTGGCGCTCAAGGCCGGCACAGCGACTGCACCTTGGGTCCGCAGCACCACCAGCAGATGACCCAGCGCGGCGCTGCAGTTGCGTCGATCGCGCTGCACCGGTTCGGCGCAACTGCAGCGCGGAAGGTGCTCATTGAGGAACTCGGCGACGACCGTCTCATCGATGCGCCGAACGCGAATACGGCGCTGGCCAAGCCATTGCACGAAGTGGGCAACGCCACCCAGGCAATTGCCGAACGTGCTCGCCGCGCAGGCGCGGTGGATGAGGTACTGCTTGTACGCCTGGCCGTGGGCCGCGAGAGGACCCTCGTCGAGCCAGTTGATGCAGCTGATCCGAGGCGATTGGACTGTAGCCATAGCGGTCTCCTGAAGTGGGAGGACCACTGGACTCGGATGCAAAAACTATGTCTAGAACATCGCTTGCCGGCCTTGCCAGGAAGTGCGCTACGCCTGCGTCACGCAGCTTCCCATCGCGGGAACTACGCCTAGTTGAGATTATGCATAGTGGCCGTCATGGATAGCTATTCATGACGGCCATCAGCAGCCGCTGGGCCACAGGCGGCTTCACGGCCCCCTACCTGACGGTCGTCGCGTTGTAGGCGACAGCCCCGGTGACCAGGAGGCAGGCTCGGCATGCGCGTACCTGCAGGCAGGCGTGGCGGACCCGCTTGGGAGTTCCTTGCGCGTCACGCCCATCCAAGCCTGCCTGGCCACGCGGCGGGCGACGGCTCGATCAAGTCGACGCTTCGGCAGTCGACAGAGTCGCAACTCGACGTACCGGCAGGCTCGACTGGGCCAGGTTGGCAAATTCGGCCGCCGGCAACGGTCTTGCGAATAAGAAGCCCTGGCACAGATAGCACTGACGTTCGGCGAGGAAGTCCACCTGCTCCCAGGTCTCCACCCCCTCGGCGATGAGTTCCAGATTGAGGCTGTGGCCCATCGCGATGATGGCCGTCGTCAGCGCCGCGTCGCTGCTGTCGGTTGGCAAGTCCTGGATGAAGCTGCGATCGATCTTGAGAACGTCGACCGGGAAGCGCTTGAGGTAGGTCAGGGACGAGTAGCCCGTACCGAAGTCATCGATCGACAGCTTCACTCCGATGTTGCGCAAGGCTTCCAGTGTTCTGCTGGCCTGATCCAGGTTTCGCATCAGGCTGCTCTCCGTGACCTCGAATTCGATGGCCGATGCGTGCAGCCCGTTCTCCGCAAGGGCTGCCGCCGTAGACTTGACCAGGTCCGCGCTCTGCAAACTTGAAGCGTCCAGGTTGATCGACACGGGGACGACTCGACGGCCATCCGTATGCCAGGCGGCCAACTGCCGACAAACCTCCTTGATGACCCATTGCGTGATGGACACGATCAGTCCCGACTCTTCGGCGATCGGAATGAACTCCATCGGCCCGGTGAGCCCTCGGACTGGGTGCATCCAGCGAAGCAGGGCCTCGGCGCCGACCACCCGCGAAGAGCGGAGGTCGACCTTCGCCTGATAGTGGACCCGCAGTTCACCCTGATGGAGGGCGCGACGCAGCTCCGTCTCGATCATGACCTTGCGGCTGATCGCAGCGCTCATCGCGTTGTCGTAGAACCGAATCCGATGCTGCGTGTCCTGCTTGGCGGCGTGCATCGCGGTGCTGGCGCTTGTGAGCAACGAGTCCGTGTCGTTGCCGTCGTCGGGAGTCATGCTGATGCCGATGCTCACGCTGACGGTCAGTTCGTGATCGCCGGCGACGATCGGCACGCCCAGTGCACGGACAATGCGTTGGGCCACCAGATTGGCCTGATGCGGGTCGTCGATGTCCCCGAGCAGAACCGTGAACTCGTCGCCACCGAGCCGGGCAATACTCTCCTCGGCTGGCGGCTTGCGGGTCGAACCCTTCAGATCGCCTGCCCTGAGGCAGTCGCGCAGGCGATGTCCGACGGTCTTGAGCACGTCGTCGCCGATCTGCGGGCCGTACGACTCATTGATCAGCTTGAATCGGTCGATGTCCACGATCAGCACTGCACTGCGTGTAGCCTGCCCTGCACCTTGCGACAGCATGTGCTGGACCATGTTGCGGAACAGCGATCGATTGGCCAGACCCGTGAGGGGATCGAAGAACGCCAGAGATCGGATCCGCTCGTTGGCGTCGATTTGCTCTGTGATGTCGCGCCGTATCCCGTGCACCGCGTTGACGGCGTCATCGGCAAGGCGCTCGATGTTGGTCTGTTCGAGCAGGCGGCGCACGGCCCCGTCGGCGCGGACGATGCGGAACTCGATGCTGTAAGCCAGCCCCTGATTCATGGCGCCGTCGAGCGCACGTTCGACCACCATCCGGTCGTCGGAGTGGACGTGCACCAACAGGATGGCAAGAGCCGGTGCGGCGATCTGCCCCAACGGCGAGCCGACGATTCGGTGCATTTCGTCTGAACAGGTCAAGGTGTCGTCGGCGCGACGCCACTCCCAACTTCCCATGTTGGCGAGGGATTGCGAACGGTTGAGCAGAGCGCGGCTGCGCAATGTCTCCTGGAACGCAGCGCTGGCGCGCAAGGCGTATCGCACGCGGTAGGGCAACAGATCCCAGACGATGGGCTTGGTGATGAAGTCCGTCGCCCCCGAGTCATAGGCGCTGGCGATGGAAATCCGATCATCCAGGCCGGTCATCATGATGATCGGGACGTTGGCGCCCGATGCATGCGCGCGCAGCCGCGCGCATGCATCGAACCCATTCATGCCTGGCAGGATCACGTCCAACAGCACCAGGTCGGCGCCGCTGCGATCGAAGTGCTCCCAGCCCGATTCAGCGTCGGGCGCCTCGACGACGGCGTATCCGGCATCGCTCAAAGCCTCGGTCGCCATCAGACGGACGATGGCGTCGTCATCGATCACGAGCACGGTCTGGCGTCGGCATGTCGATCTCATGGTTCGACGACCTCCGGCTGCGGCTGGAGGAGTTCGACACGCAAGGTCTCCAGTTGCACGACGGCGGCGTCGAACTGGCGACGGATGCCGCCGACGTGCTGCTGCACGGCATCGAGCGATCCGCTGCGCGCGTGGCCTTCCGCCAATCCGGCGAGATCCGAGAGTGCGAGCGCACCGACCGAGTTCGCCGAGGACTTGATGGTGTGCACGGCACGCTCGATGGCCCGCAGGTCCTTGCGCTCCAGGCCGTGAGTCAACTCGTCCAGGACGGCCGGCGTGTCGGCGAGGAACAGCCCGATCACCTTGGCCACCAATGCTGGACGCAGGCGGCCGCCGACCTGAAGCTGCTTGAGCAGGGCGTGGCGGTCGATGGTCTCAGAGCGCCGCGTGTCCGCGACGGCATCGGCCGAGGGCGCAGCGCCCTCGGACGTCGGCAATCCGACCCATCGGGCCATGGCTGCGCGAAGCTGCGAGCGCCGAAAGGGTTTGGCGACGTGATCATCCATGCCGGCGGCAAGGCAGCGTTCACGGTCGCCGTTGAGCGAGTTTGCCGTCAGCGCAATGATCGGCGTGCGACGGTGAGCGCTCTGTGTCGCAGCGGCGGAACGCTCGGCTTCGGATTGACGCATCCGGCCCGTGGCCTCGAATCCGTCCATGACCGGCATCTGGCAATCCATCAAGACCAGATCGAAGCGTTCCTGAAGGAAGCGCGTCACTGCCTCTTCGCCGTCGACGGTCCTGACGACCGTACAGCCGAGGTCGTGCAGCAGTGTCGTCGCGATTTCGGCATTGATCGAACTGTCCTCGGCCAGCAGCACATGCCGGTTCAGCGCAGGCAGTTGCCCGAACCCGGAGTCCACCGCGCTGGCCCCCAATGATCCTTCTTCGCTCAACGCTTCCGCCAACGCGTCGTGCAGCCTGAGCTCGGTCACCGCCTTGGGCAACCAGGCATGCACGGCCGGAACCGAATGGATGTCGAGCTCGGCCAAGGTGCTCATCGGCACCAGCTTGATCAGCCGCGGACGACCGTCGGTCGACCAGTCCTTCACCCTTTGCGCGAAAGGCGACTCCCGGCCTGCATGACCGGGCTCCGCATAGATGACGATGTCGTAGTTCGTCTTGGTCTCGCCGCGGCTGATCTGTTCGAATGCAGCAGCCGTGTCGGGGGCGACCTCGGTGACGGCACCGATACGGTCAAGCAGGTCCGTCAGAATGAAGCGCGCCCGCGGATGCGGCTCGACAACAAGAACATGCAGGCCACGAGGCAATTCCGGGGAGGCCAGACCGGTCGGCCTCGCTTCCGTGGCTTCCAGGGGCACCGTCAGCCACATCAGCGTGCCGGACTTCGTGCTGCTTTCCATGCCGATGCGTCCACCCATCAACCCGGTGAGTTGCCGCGTGATGGTCAACCCCAGCCCGGTGCCGCCGTATTTGCGGGTGGTGGAGTTGTCGGCCTGAGAGAAGGCCATGAACAGCCGAGGCTTGGCTTCCTCGGCAATGCCCACGCCGGTGTCGCGCACACTGAAGCGCAGAACGGGAGCGCCTTCGGGCGCGTCCGGCACGAGCGACAACGCGATTTCGATCTCCCCGTTGGGCGTGAACTTCACGGCATTGCTGATGAGGTTGTCCAGGCATTGCCGGATGCGATGAGGGTCGCCCGCCGCCCACTGCGGAATGTTCGGCCCAATATCGCACAGCAGTTCGAGACCCTTGGCCTGCGCCGACTCCGCCCAGTGCGCCGCGGCTTCCGCAGCCACCTTGGCGGGGCTGAAAGGCAAGCGCTCGATCTCCATGCGCCCCGCCTCGATCTTCGAGAAGTCGAGGATGTCGTTGAGCAGGCGCATCATGGCGTCCGCCGACGACTGCAGCGAGCGTGCGAAGTGCTTCTGGCGCGGCGCAAGTGAGGTCGACATCAGCAACTCCGCCATGCCGATGACGCCATTCATGGGCGTGCGGATCTCGTGGCTCATGTTGGCCAGGAACTGCGACTTCGCAATGCTGGCCGCTTCGGCCTGGTCCTTGGCCGTGCGCAACTCGGCGGTCCGTTGCTCGACGGTTGCCTCGACGCCGGCACGCACGTCGCGCTCCCGCTCCATGGCTCGCGCGTTGGTGTCGATGAGCGCGTTCGCGCTCTGGATCAGCATGCCGATCTCGTCGAACCGATGCCGCTGGGGTACCGGCAAGTGTTCCGTGGACCCCTGGGGTTTCGCGTGCAGCAGGTGCGCCAGGCGCTGAAGCGGATCCGAGAAGAGCCGTGCCGCCGCGACATAGAGCAAAAACGCGCTGAGCGCAGCCTGGGCAATCATCAGTATCGCCAGCGTGTAGGCCTCACGGTTGGCCACGGCGCTAATGCGTTCGCCATCGCCTCGGATGCGAAGCACGCCGACCACCTCAAACGCGTCGAACGGCGAAGCGAGTGACACCTCGATCAGCAGGCCCTCACGCGCGGTTGAGGCGTCGGTGCGCTGGCTACTGCTCAGCGATTCACCGCGTGCCGACTTCACCTCGGCGCCCGCCACGAGTTCGTTTCGCGCCAGGCCGTCCACGATCTCGCGCAGAAGGACCCGGTCCGACGCATACGCACCGATGGCCGCCGTCTTGTCCACGGCACGGGCCAGTCCCTCGAGCGCCTGGCGGCTGTTGTCCTGCGCACGCGAGTGCCCGAGCCGGTAGGCGATCACGCCGGCCGCGGCCGAGAACGCCACGGCCCCCAGGAGGACAGTCAGCAGGAAGCGAAGCCGAAGGCTGCCGAGGCCGAAGAGCCGGACCACGCGCTCGGTCAAGACAATTCCTTGATGACGAGCAGGACCCGCAACTGCTTGTCAGCCGGCTCCTTGTGGAGCCAGCCGATCGCGTTGGGATTGCGCTTCACGGTTTCGATCATCGCGGCCTCGTCGGCCACGGATTGCGGCGGCATGGTCTGGCCAGAGAACATGAGGCGGGCCCAGTAGCTGTTGACTTGTGCAGGCCCCATGCCCGTCAACCGCTGATAAAAGTCGGCGTGCTGGGCGCTGTCGCGCGGCAGGTCGAAGACCTGCGCGAGATCGCCGTTGCGAAAGGCGCGGTTGCGCCCCATGAAAAGGTCCACCGCCTCCTTCTGCGTCATCGAGTGCTGCGGGTTCGCAGACTGCACAATCACGTAGAAGTCGGCATGAGCCAGTGGCGCGAAGACCACCGTGGTCAAGACCAGAAGGTATCGGAGATAGGCCTTCATGGCCGGCCTCAGAACACGAAGTCCAGCAGGACGGCGCCGATGTTCGCGCTGCCGGGGTCCCCGGTCGCGTTGGACCAGAGGTATCCGCCGTTGGCTTGGATCCGGACGTGATCCCATTGCACTTTGAGAGCCAGCCGGGGATGGATGTCCCAGCGCGACCCGAGCGAGACGGTGGTCTGGCGGAGCGACTGGCTGGCCGCGTAGGCCGCTGTCGCCCCGAGCACCTGAGCCTGCTGCGCTGCCGCTGGCCCGATAAGGGGAGCCAGCACCTCGCCCCAAGCAGGCGTCGCCGCAGCGGGCGCACTGTCCTTGGCGCCGCTCATCATGGCGAACAAGGTGACGGCCCCGAACCGTCGGCCGATGCTCGCGTACCCCACCTTGACGCTGGAGCGCCCAATGGAGACGTTCGCCAGCTCCGCCGCGACTTGCCAATGCTCGTGGTCATAGGTCAGGCCGAGCGTGGTATAGGTCAGCGGCCTGGCCGACAAATCGAGGGCACCTCGCAAGGCATCGGCCTCGGCCGCTATGGCCGGTATCGGCAATGCCCGAATCTGGTCCAGGCCGCCGAGCAGGAGTGTGATGTTGCGGCTGTTCCGAGTCAGCTTGGCGCTCGTCCATCCGGCCCGCAGAAGAAGGCCGTCTGCCTCACGCGAAACGGAGATTCCATAGACATCGCTTAGCGCGATTCCAGTGGTCTTGGAGCGCCCAACAAACCCCTTGGCACGCCATCGACTGTCGTCGAGACTCCAGGTCCTGGTGATATCCGCGCCATCGAGGGTAGACGGGATCAAGCCGTAGTACTCGACCGGCGGCCGCGCGTAAAGGTAGGCGAATCCGACGTTGCGGTAGTCGGACATCACGAACTGATCCAGGTTCAGGCGCCCTGTGCGAACCGCCAAATCGGCCGTCGGCCGATAGGCCACAAAGCCCCACTCGACGGCGTCGCCGGCAGATGCACCCGGCAGGCGGCGGGCGGCCAGCAACTGGCCGACCAGTTCAATCTGCGAATTCGCGGCGTAGTTCAGCTGAATCCCGAGCCGCGAGTCAACATCGACACGGGCGCTCCGGGTGCTGGACGGTTGCTCGACATTTCGAAGAAAGCTCCAGCCCGCCGGGGCCTCCGTATGGACGACACCCAGTGTTCCGAATCCGCTGATCCGAAGGCCGCTGCCTTCGGCCTCTGCAGACTGGGCCAGGCATGTGCTTGCGAACAGGCACATTGCCGCGCCGATGGAGGCGATTGAAAACGAGGGGATGCCGAATCTGTATGAGTTCATGCTTGAGGACTCTGATGGGAAAGGCAACCCACGAAGCGAGGAGAAAACCGGTTTTACGTGGCCACTTCGAGCGGGCACCTTTGTCGCATGCATGCTCCCCGAGAAGATCTCGTCGCTCCGTCGTCATCGGCCGCCCGCAAAGGAACTTGAGCGGGGTCCTGACTGACCACTGAAGCTTGCCTGGGCGACTGGCCAAGCAGCGCGGGATCGGATCGCAGCCGACCGTGCGAAAGTGGCGCAAGCAATGTCTGACATCGCAGCGCGGTGCGGTGGCAGAAGTTCCAGCGGGCTGTATCCAGAGTCGCTGGTTGTTGCAACTTCAAGGCAGCAGCCCTGCAACCTTGACCAAGACCAGCACGTGGCCCAGCGGCAGTTAATTGGCGTGCGGCGGCTTTGGGGTAGTCAGTTCGAGGTTTCGAAGGGCAGCAGTGGGTTGAGAGCGCGCGGTCGCGCACTATACGGTTTTGCATTATCAAGTTTGAGTCTTGATGTCCGATCAGTAGCCAAAGGCGACGGTCGCAGCGTTCTGCTCCGTCACTGCGCCGTCGTCCCGCTGACCCCCCAGGTATCGGCCAGCACATAACCCGTCGGGTACGGATCGCTCGGATCGAGCATCTCGCTGGCCAGCCCCGTGATCCACGCCCGGCCCTCGATGGTGGGCAGGATCGCCGGCTTGCCGGCCACCGTGGTCGTGCCGACAATGCGGCCCGTGAAGCGCGAGCCGATGATCGATTCGTGGACCATCGAGTCGCCGACCTTCATGGCGCCGCGCGCGTGCAGCACCGCCAAACGCGCGCAGGTGCCGGTGCCGCACGGGCTGCGGTCCGAGCGGCCGGGCGCGACGATGACGGTGTTGCGCGTGACCTGGCCCACGCCGGCGAAGGGCCGGTCGAACTGGACGATGCTGACGCCGGCGATGTCGGGGTTCTCGGGGTGCACGACGCGCAGTTGCGCGCGCGCGGCCAGGCGGATCTTCTCGCCGAGGTTGGCCAGGTCGCGCGCTTCGTCGGGCTCGATGCGAAAGCCGAGCTTCGTGGCATCGGTGATGGCGTACCACATGCCGCCGTAGGCGATGTCGACGACCACGCTGCCGAGCCCCTCGATGTCCAGCGTGGCGTCCAGACGGTCGACAAAGCTCGGCACGTTGGCGAATTCCACCGACACGCATTTGCCATCGCGGCAGGTCGCGCGCGCACGCACCGGCCCGGCGGCGGTGTCGACCATGACGACTGTTTCGGGCTCGTGCATCGCGAGGATGCCGGTCTCCAGCGCGACCGTCACCGTGCAGATCAGATTCGAGCCCGACATCGGCACGAACTCGGTCGGCTCCATCGTGATCATGCCGATGTCGCAATCGTCGCGCGCCGGCGGCGTGATCAGGTTGATGTGGCGGGCGACGCTGCCGCGCGGCTCGCACAGCAGCAGGCGGCGCAGGCCGTCCTGGTCGCGTTGCATCGCGGTCATGCGTTCGAACATCGTGCGTCCGGGTGGCGGCAGCACACCGCCGACGATCACGTCGCCGACCTCGCCCTCGGCGTGGCAGCGGACGATCGAGATCACGCGCTGGGTTCTCATCGCGGTGCTCCTTGTGCTGAATCAGGCTGCATGCGTGAATCGCTGCGGGCGAAACGGCGACAGGTCGAGCGCACTCGGGCGCCCGAGCACGATGTCGGCCACCAGCCGCGCCGTGGCGGCGGATTGGGTCAGGCCCAGATGGCCATGCCCGAAGGCATAGGTCACGCGCGCGTCGCGCGCGGCGGCGCCGATCGCCGGCAGGCTGTCGGGCAGCGAGGGGCGAAAGCCCATCCACTGCGTGCCGCCTGTCGTGTTCAGGCCCGGCATGAAACGCTTGGCCTTGGCCAGCAAGACTTCCGAACGCCGGAAGTTGGGCGCTGCATCGAGGCCGGCAAACTCGACCGCGCCGCCGACGCGCACGCCGCAGGACAGCGGCGTGACGACGAAGCCGTGGCCGCTGAAGGTGAGCTGGCGCTTGAGGTCGAACGCGGCCACCGGCAGCGTCGTGTTGTAGCCGCGCTCGGTTTCGAGCGGGATGCGCTCGCCCAGCGTGCGCGCGAGGCGGTGCGACCACGCGCCCGCGGCCACCACGACCTGCTGCGCCGTCATGCGCTGTGCTCCTGCCAGTGGTACGTCGACGCCGTCCGCGTCAGGCGCGAGCGCCTGCGCCTCGCCTCGCCGCAGGCGCCCGCCCAGCTCGGTGAAGCGGCGTGCGAGGGCCTGCGTCAACAGCAGCGGATCGGTGATCGTCTTCCAGGCCGGCAAGAAGGTAGCGGCGACCAGCGCGGGCGACAGCCCCGGCTGCAGCTCGGCAATCGCCTGCGCGCCTTGCAGGTGTGTGAAGGCAATGCCATGGTCGGCGCGCGCCTGCCAGCCGGGTTGCGAGGCTTCGAGCTCGGCCTGGCTCTCGTAGAGGTGCAGCACGCCGTCGCTGCGCAGCATGCTGCTCGCACCGGCAACGGCCAGCATCGCGTCGGTCTCGACGATCGACAGGTCCATCAGCGCGGCCTGGGCTGCTGCACTGGCCTTGACGCGCTCGGGGAAACTCGCGCGCCAGAAATGGAACAGCCACGGTGCGATGCGCGGCAGGTACGCCGGCGCGATCGACAGCGGGCCCAGCGGGTCGAGCAGCCAGCCTGGCGCCTTGCGCAGCATGCCGGGCGAGGCCAGCGGCATGATGTCGGTGAACGCGAATGCGCCGGCGTTGCCGCGGCTCGCTTCGGCCGCGACCCCCGTGCGATCGATCACCGTGACCTGTCGTCCTTCGTGCTGCAGGCGCATGGCGATCGCCAGGCCGACGATGCCGGCGCCGACCACGAGCACGTCGCACGCCAACTCTTCCGCGGCGAGCGGCGGCAGCAGCATGTCCGGCGCGCTCAAAGCACCGACTTGAGAAATTCAACGGTCTCGGGCTCGCGCGGATCGCCGATGACCTGCTCGGGCGGGCCGATCTCGTGGATGCGGCCGGACTTGAAGAACGCAACGCGGTGCGAGACCTCGCGTGCGAAGCCGATCTCGTGCGTCACGACGATCATCGTCATGCCTTCAGCGGAGAGGATGCGCATCGTGTCGAGCACTTCGCCCACGAGCTGCGGGTCGAGCGCGGAGGTGACCTCGTCGAACAGCATGTAGTCGGGCGACATCGCCAGCGCGCGCGCGATCGCCATGCGCTGCTGCTGGCCGCCGGAGAGCTTCGACGGGAAGACGTCGAGCTTGTCGCCCAGGCCGACGTGGCGCAGCTTGGTGCAAGCGATCTGGTCGGCCTCTTCGTCGCTCTTGCCCAGCACCTTGCGTGGCGCGAGCATCACGTTCTCGCGCACGGTCAGGTGCGGAAATGCGTTCCACTGCTGGAACACGATGCCGATGCGCTGGCGCAGGCGATTCAGGTCGGTGCTTCGCGCATGCACGTCGATGCCGTCCACCGTGATGCGTCCGGCCTGGATCGACTCGAGCCCGTTGATGCACATCAGCAGCGTCGACTTGCCCGAGCCCGAGCCGCCGATCACGGAGACGACTTCGCCCTTGCTGACCGTCATCGAGACGCCGCGCAGCACCTCGAGCGCACCGAAGGACTTGTGAACGTCCTGGATCTCAATCATCGTCGCGCCACTTCGTTTCAAGGTACGCGCCGAAGCGCGAGATCGGGTAGCTCATCAGGAAGTAGATCAGGCCGCACAGCATCAGCACCAGCAGCGGCTCCTGGATGCGCGTGACGATGACCTGCGACGCACGCAGCAGCTCGACGATCCCGATCCACAGCACCAGCGACGTGTCTTTCATCACGCCGAGCGTGAGGCCGACCCAGGAGGGCAGGGAGACCCTCAGCGCGATCGGGTAGACGATGAGGCGCATGTCCTGCCACCAAGTCAGGCCGAGCGAGCGCGCGGCGCGGCGCGTCGTGGTGGGCACGGCCAGCACCCCGGCGCGCACGATCTCGGCGCAGTAGGCCGAGGTGTAGATCGCCAGCACGACGCAGGCGACGGTGAACGCGGACACGTCGATGCCAACGATCGACTTGAACGAGTTGGCGAGGATGAACTGGATCAGCAGCGGGATCGAGCGGAAGACATCGAGCACGGCACCGAGCAGCGCATTGATCCATGACGATGCGACGGCGCGGAGCACACCCAACACGAAGCCCATCACCGTGCCGCCCAGCACCGCCCAGAAGGTCAGCGCCAGTGTCATGCCAGCGCCGCGCAGCATGAACCACAGGTCGGTGCGCGCGAAGTCGGTTTCGATCATCGCCGCGTCTCAATAGCGGAAGAGGCGCGACGCAAGCAGCCGCGCCGACAGCGTGACGAACTTGGTGATGAGGTAGTAGATCGCGGCGGCCATGACGAAGAACTCGAAGGTGCGGAAGGTGCGCACGTTGAGCTCTTGCGTGATGCCGGTCAGGTCGCTGTTGAGGCCGACCACGACACCGAGCGAGGTCATCAGGATGGCCCACACCATCTGGTTGGTCATCGGGTGGAAGACGGTGCGAAAGAGCTGCGGCAGCACGACGAGGCGGAAGGCCTGCGGCGCGCTCATGCCCAGCGAGCGCGCGGCACGCACCTGCGTCGGCGGGATCGCCCGCAAGCCGCCGCGAAAGGTCTCGGCGAGGTAGCCCGCGTTGTTGAAGGCGATGCCGATCAGCAGCGCCGGGAACGAATCGACGAAGATGCCGAGCGAGCCCAGCCCGAAATAGATCATGTAGATCTGAAACAGCGCCGGCGTGTTGCGCGCCGTCTCGATCCACACCGAAGCGATCCGCGCGCCACCCGCGACTTTGTATTGCGCGCGAGCGCCAGTGCGATGCCGAAGAGGGTGCCGAGCACCATCGACAGCACGGCGATTTGGATCGTGACCAGCGCGCCGCCCAGCATGGACGGCAGCGCCTGGAACGCCTGATGCCAGTGAAACGTGTAGTTCATTGGCCCGGCCGTCTCGTCACTCAGCGATAGACGCCCTTGACCGTGAGCTCGGGCATGGTGCCGCCGACCCACTTGGCGTAGAGCTCCTGGGCGCGGCCGGTACGCGTCTGCAGGTGGGTGAACAGGTCGAGGTATCTGATCAAGCCGTACTCCTGGCGCAGCGCGATCAACGAGACGTAGTCGAGGTCGTACGGCGCGTCGCCGCCGATCTGCAGGTCCTTGTACTTGCCGGCCTTGATCGTCGCGGCGGCGACGGTGGAGGTGACGACCGTGGCCTCGATCTGGCCCTGCGACAGCGCGAGGAACACATCGGCCTGCGTCTGATAGGCGCGGAACGACCCCTTCGAGTCGTTCCACTGCTTGATGTCCTTCTCGAGGGCGATGGCCTCGTAGGTGCCGGTCACGGACCCGGTCTTGCGCCCCTTCAGGGTGTTGTAGGCGCCGATGTTGGTGCCCTTCTTGGTCAGCACCACCATCTTGAACACGAAGTAGGGGATCGAGAAGCCGATCGTCTTGGCGCGCTGCAGCGTGTCGGAGGTCGAGGCCACGCCGACATCGGCACGGTTCGACACGAGGGCCGGAATGCGGTCCGGGAACGGCGTCTCGACGATCTCTGCCTTGACGCCGAGCGCCTTGGCCAGGTCGTTGCAGGTGTCAACGTCGTAGCCGATGGGCTCGTTCTTCTCGTCGCGCGATCCCATCGGCGGGAAGTCGAGCACGACAGCGCAGCGCAACTTGCCCGAGGCGATGATGTCGTCGAGCTTGTCGGCGCGGACGGCGGAAGACAGCAGCAGGCACAGCGCCCCTGCAACAGCGATCACGATCTTTGCTTTCACAGTCGTTCCTTTCGGTGCGTGGGGGGGCATGACGCGCACGCTGACCGCGCGCCGTCACGTCGCATTATGGGCGATTGGATACAATATGCAATCGACGAGTGGAGCCAGGCTCGCACCTGGGCACGCCCTCCATGCGCGTCAGCCCAGACCCCATGCAAACGGGTCGGCCGGGTCGAACACCAGGGTGGCATCGAGCGTCACGTGCGCGCGGCCGTGGATCGTCGGCAACACCGCATCCGCAGGAACACCCGCCAACGGCGCGGTGGGCCGTGTGTAGCAGGCGCTGAACACACTGCCGATGACACTTTCCTGCCGCCAGACGGCGCCCGGCGCGAGCTTGTTGTCGGCCGCCAGGCAGGCGATCTTGGCGCTGGTGCCGGTGCCGCACGGTGAGCGGTCGTACGCGCTGCCGGGGCAGAGGACGAAGTTGCGCGCCTGGTTGTTGGCGTCCGCAGCCGGACCGACGAGCTCGACGTGGTCGATCTCGGCGCCGTCGCGCCCCGTCACGCCGTGCCGCTGCAGGGCCTCGCGCACACGCGATGCGAATGCGGTCAGCTCGCCGACGGCGCCCGCGGTGAGCGTGTGGCCATGGTCGTCGCAGAGGAAGAACCAGTTGCCGCCCCACGCCACGTCGCCATGGACGACGCCGTGGCCAGCCACCTCGACGGCCACCCGCCTGGCATGCCGATAGGACGGCACATTGGCCACGCTGGCCGAGCCGTCCGCGTGCAGCGTTGCCGTGACCGTGCCGACCGGCGTTTCGATGCGGTGGTCCCCCGGCGCGATGCGGCCCAGGTACGCGAGCGTGGCGACCAGGCCGATCGTGCCGTGGCCGCACATGCCCAGATAGCCTGCATTGTTGAAGAAGACCACGCCGCACGCATGGACGGGGTCCTGCGCTTCGCACAGCAGCGCACCGACCACCACGTCCGAGCCGCGCGGCTCGCACACCAGCGCGCGGCGCCATGCGTCGTGCTGACGGGCAAAGCGCTCGCGCCTCTCGGCGAGCGTGCCGCCGCCCAGGTCCGGCCCGCCGCTGACCACGCAGCGGGTTGGCTCGCCGCCGGTGTGCGAGTCGATGACGCGGGTCGGGACAGACGGCACGGTGTCTTGGCGCGAGTCAGAACGCGGTCACGTAGCGGTCGAATTCCCAGTCGCTGACCTGTGCGCTCGGCCCGGCGTCGCGCGCATGCGCTGCCACCTCGTCGCGCTTCAATGCGCAGAACTCGCGCAGCAGCGTGCTGCCGAGCGCGCCACCGACGACGGCATCGCCTTCGAGCGCGTCGAGCGCTTCGCCCAGCGACTGCGGCAGCAGCGCGATGCCGCGCGCCTGCACCTGCGCGACGGAGAGCGCGAACAGGTCGTCCTCGCAGGCCTCGCCGAGTGCAAGCTCGCGCTCGATGCCGTCGAGCCCGGCAGCGATCAGCCCGGCCAGCAACAGGTACGGGTTGGCCGCCGCATCGGGCGCGCGCCACTCGAAGCGGCTGTGCAGCGTGCGCACGAGCGCGGTGCGGTTGTTGAAGCCGTAGGCCACGTAGGCGGGGGCCCAGGTGGTGCCGGTGATCGATTCGTTGGCCGTCAACCGGCGGTACGAATTCACCGTCGGTGCGGCCAGGGCCGTCAACGCCGCGGCATGCGCGAGCACGCCGGCGACGAACTGGCAGCCGAGCGGCGAGAGCAACGTCTCATGGTCGATCGAGCCGTCGGTGTGATGGGCGACGAAGGCATTGCGCGCGTTGTCGCCGTGGCCCTGCCGAAAGTCCCACAAGCTGACGTGGCAATGCATGCCGCTGCCGGGCTGGTTGGCGAAGGGCTTGGGCATCATCGAAAACACACGGCCGTGTTGTTCGGCGATGGCGTGCGCGGCGAGCTTGAACAGCATCACGCGGTCGGCGCTGGCCAGCGCATCGGTGTGCGCGAAGTTGACTTCGTACTGGCCATGCGCGTCTTCATGGTCGAGCTGCAGCACGTCGAGTCCGCAGCGTTCGAGCGCGTCCTGCAGTTGCAGCAGCAACGGAGTCTGGCGCGCCAGGCTCTTCAGGTCGTAGCTCGGCTTGTCGAGGCGGTCACGGTCGTCGGCGGGCAGCCAGCGCGTGCCTTCGCGTTTGAGAAGAAAGAACTCGGGCTCGATGCCGACTTGCAGCGTCCAGTTCTTCTTCGCCAAGCGTGCGACTTGCCGCGACAGCACCTGTCGCGGGCAGGCCTCGAACGGCTCGCCGGCGACGAAACCCTCACCGACAATGCGCGCCACGCCCGGCATCCACGGCAGCGCCTGCGCCGTGCTCGGCACGCCGCGCGCGTAGTACTCCGAGTGCTTGCCGGTGCGCGCCAGGCCGGTGCCCCAGATCGACGGGCCGGAAAAGCCTGCGCCGGTGATGATCACGTCATCGAGATGTGCCAGCGGTACGAGCTTGCCGCGCGCGGT
Organism: uncultured beta proteobacterium; assembly: GCA_963732625.1. Lineage (GTDB taxonomy): Bacteria > Pseudomonadota > Gammaproteobacteria > Burkholderiales > Burkholderiaceae_C > CADEEN01. The sequence goes on from CAVTAM010000010.1 coordinate 23,575, forward strand.
GCCGTGGATGTCGGTGAACTGCACCAGCAGGCTGTGCACGCCCTGGCTGGCGAGACGGTCGCGGATGGCTTTCATGCCGTCGTCATCGATTCTTCGAGGATGCCCATCGCTTCGTCGAACACGGCCTGCGTCGTCGTCAGCGGGAACAAAAAGCGCACGACGTTGGCGTTGACGCCGCAGGTCAGCAGGATCAGCTTGCGCTTCAACGCTTCGGCTTGCACGCGCTTGGTGAAATCGGCGTCGGGGTTGCCGCTGGCGTCGTTGAACTCGACGGCGACCATCGCGCCGAGGCCGCGCACGTCGGCGATCTGCTTGACCCGCGGCTTCAGGTTGTTGAGCACGCCCTTGAGTTGCTCGCCGAGCTTCGCGCCGCGCTCGGGCAATTTTTCTTCGGCCATGACGTCGATCACCGCATGCGCCGCGGCAATTGCCAGCGGGTTGCCGGCGTAGGTGCCGCCGAGTCCACCGGGCGCCGGCGCGTCCATGATCTCGGCGCGCCCGGTCACGGCCGACAGCGGCGTGCCGGCGGCCAGGCTCTTGGCGATCGTCATCAGGTCGGGCACGACGGGAGCGAAGTGCTCCATCGCAAACATCTTGCCGGTGCGGCCGAAGCCGGTTTGCACCTCGTCGGCGATGAGCACGATGCCGTGCTCGTCGCACAACTCGCGCAGCCACGTCACCGCTTCGGCCTGGATGACGTTGAAGCCGCCTTCGCCCTGCACCGGCTCGAAGACGATGGCCGCGACGCGCGACGGCTCGATGTCGGCCTTGAACAGGTGTTGCATCGCGCGCTGAACTTCGGCCAGCGAGGCGCAGTGGCAAGGGAAGGGCGCGTGGTAAATCTCCGGCGGGAAGGGGCCGAAGCCGGCCTTGTACGGCTGCACCTTGCCGGTGAGCGAGACGGCGAACATCGAGCGGCCGTGAAACGCGCCGCCGAAGGCGATGACGCCGCGAGCGCTTGGTGTACGAGCGCGCGATCTTCACCGCGTTTTCGATCGCCTCGGCGCCGGTGGAGAACAGCGCCGTCTTCTTGGCGTGCGTGCCCGGCGTGAGCTGGTTCAGCTTCTCGGCGAGCGACACGTAGCTCTCATACGGCACAACCTGGTAGCAGGTGTGCGTGAAGCGCTTCAGTTGCGCCTCGATCGCCGCGATCACCTTCGGGTGGCCGTGGCCGACGTTCATCACCGCGATGCCGCCGGCGAAGTCGATGTAGCGCTGTCCCTGCACGTCCCACAGCTCGGCGCCCAACGCGCGCTCGGCGAAGAAGGTGCCCATGACGCCGACGCCGCGTGGCGTGGCTGCCGCCTTGCGGGCCATCAGGTGTTCGTTCTTCGAGTGGTTCATTGTGCTCCCCTTCATCCGTTCGCCCTGAGCCTGTCGAAGGGCTGTTCGCATGCGAAGGGCTTCGACAAGCTCAGCCCGAACGGGTTTGTACTGCGTTCATGCCGACTACGCCGGATCGATGCGCAATCCAGGTCGTCTTCAGCTCGGTGTACTTGTCCAGCGCATGCAAACTCTTGTCGCGCCCGTTGCCGCTTTGCTTGTAGCCGCCAAACGGCACGGTGATGTCGTCTTCGTCATATTGGTTCACGTGCACGGTGCCCGCGCGCAACGCTCGCGCCATGCGATGCGCGCGGTTGATGTTGTCACTCCACACACTCGCCTGCAAGCCGTAGCTGCTGCTGTTGGCCAGCGCAATCGCTTCGGCTTCGGTCTTGAAGCGGATCACGCTCATCACCGGGCCGAAGATTTCTTCGCGCGCGATCGACATGCTGTTGTCCACGCGGTCGAACACCGTCGGCTCCACATAAAAGCCGCCGCTGGCCTCGCGCGCGCGCGTGCCGCCGGTGACGGTGCGCGCGCCTTCTCTTTTGCCGGCGTCGATGAAGCCCATCACGGTGCGCAACTGCGCCTCATCGACCAGCGCGCCCATTTCGGTGGTGCCGTCGAGCGGATCGGCGGCGCGGTACTTCGGCGCAACGGCTGCGACGATCTCGACGAAGCGCTCGGCAACGCTCTCATGCACGAGCACGCGCGACGGCGCGTTGCAGCTTTCGCCCTGGTTGAAGAACATGCTGCCGGCAGCGGTCTTCGCAGCGCGCTCGACGTTCGCAAAGTCTTCGAAGACCACGAACGCGCTCTTGCCGCCGAGTTCGTTGTAGACGCGCTTCAAGTTGCTGCGCCCCGCGTATTCGAGCATCTTGCGGCCGACGCGCGTGCTGCCGGTGAAGCCGATCGCATCGACGTCCATGTGCAGTGCGAGTGCCTCGCCGGCTTCGCCGCCGTGGCCCGGCACGACGTTGAACACACCGGGCGGGATGCCGGCTTCGATGGCGAGCTCGGCCAGGCGCAGCGCGGTGTACGGCGACTTCTCGCTCGGCTTCAGGACGACGGAGTTGCCTGTGGCCAGCGCCGGCCCGAGCTTCCACGCCGCCATGATCATCGGGTAGTTCCAGGGCACGACGACACCGATCACGCCCATCGGCTCGCGCGTGATCAGCGCCAGCGCGGTCGAAGGCGTTGGCGCGATCTCGTCGTAGACCTTGTCGATCGCTTCGGCGTACCAGGCGATCGTGCGCGCGGTGGACGGCACATCGACGGCGAGCGAATACTGGATCGGCTTGCCCATGTCGAGCGTTTCGAGCAGGGCGAGCTCTTCCTTTGCGGCGAGGATTTTCGCGGCGAAGGCCTGCAGCAGCTTCTTGCGCACGGCCGGCGGCTTGCCGCACCAGCGACCGTCGGTGAACGCGGCGCGGGCGCTCTTCACAGCGCCATCCACGTCGGCTTCGCGGCAGCGCGCGATGGGCCCGAGCGTGCGGCCATCGATCGGCGAGGTCTTGATGAAGCTCTCGCCGCCGACGGCATCGCAGCGCTTGCCGTCGATGAAAGCGCGGCCATCGAACCGCGCTTCACGCGCTCGCGCAAACCAGTTGACAGCGCCCATCTCAGAAGCTCACCAGCACCGACGCGCCGAAGAGCTGGTTGGTCTTCTTGAACGTGCCGTCCTTGACCACTTCGAACACCGGCTGGTCGGCGCGATCGATCCGGTACTCGGCCTTGAAGGTGGTGCTCGTGTCGAACAGGTACGACAGGCCGAACGACAAGGCGCTGCGGTCGGCGCCGCGGCTGCACTCGGGCACGAGCGTCGCCAGGTCGGCGGGATCGCAGCCGAGGTTGGCGTCGGGGCCGAGGCCGTTGCGACCGTCGCCTGCGGTGAAGCCGAGCAAACCGCCGCCGTTCTTGCGGTTGCGGATGTGGTCGAAGCGCGCAATGGCTTCGAAGCGCGGGTTGAGTTTGTAGGCACCCAGAACGGACAGGCCCATCCAGCGCGCATCGCGCAGGCCGCCGGTCGTGGCGTTGGGGGTGATCGCGGCCTTCTTCTGCTGGCCGACGCTGACCTGGCCCTGCACCGTGACGTCACCGCGGATGAAGTAGCCGTCGAGCTCGAACAGGTCCAGGCGCGAGTCGCGGCCGTCGGGGTCGGCGAAGTTGGTGGCTTTGCCGTGCACGCCGGCAAAGCCGAAGCCCTGGAACTCGCCGCGCGAGTAGTCCACGCGATATGCAAACGCCGGCGTCGTGTTGCCACTGGCCTTGCGGCTGGCGTTCATGTTGTTGAGCATGCCTTTGACGATCCACTTGCCTTCGGTCACTTCCATGCCGACGCCCGTGTAGGCGGTGGGCAGCGTGAAGTCGAACAACAGGTTGTGTGTGATCAGCTTGTTCTGCGTGGCCGGCAGGTACTCGTAGCCCGACCAGTCGGGCACTTGACCCACCAGCAGGCGGCGTTGCAGCGAGCCGAGCGGGATCGAGACACTGGCTTCGTGCACCGGCGAGGTGCCGTCGAAGACCGCGCCGACGCCGCGGTTCGGCGCCAGCGTCAATCGCCACTTCACGCCGGAGTCGGTTTCTTTCTGGAAGTCGAGCACCGCCGCGCCGAAGTAGGAGTTGTCGTAGTTGTAGCCGTCGCCGGCGCTGAAGCCGTTGCTCGAATCGACCTTGTTCAAGAACTGGAAGCTCGACGTTTCCTGGTTCTTGTTGTAGATGAAGGTCGGGTCCATGTAGCCGGCGATCTTCAGGCCCTTGAAGCCGAGCGCCTCGCGCGAGTCTTCGAGCGCCTCGGTCTTGACGGTGACCCGGTTCAACTCACGCGCCTGCTCGGGTGTCATGCCCCATTGCGGAGTGGGCGCGGCAGCAGCCGGTGCAGCCGCAGCCACCGGCGCCGCCGCGGCCTTGGCCTTGTCGGCTTCTGCGGCTTGCAGCTTCTTCTCCATTTCGGCGACGCGCTCGCGCAGCGCCTTCATCTCTTCCAGCATCGCCGCGTTGGTCTGCGCCTGTGTCGGCGGCTTGGCCTTGGCTCTTGACTGCGCGGCAACCGGAAAGGCGCAGGCCAGCGCGGCGGCCAGGCAGGTGAGGCGGATCGTTGTTGTCATCAGGTCTTTCCTCGTGGTTGAAAGCGGTTCACTTGCGGAAGGCGGCCGCCATTTCCTGCTGGCGGCGGCGCTCGGTGCGGGCGATCAGGTAGCTCGCGGCGACGACGCCGATGGCGACGAGCACGACGATGATCGTCGCCACCGCGTTGACGCTCGGGTTCAGGCCGAGCTTGGCGCGCGAGAAGATCACCAGCGGCATCGTCGTTGCGCCGGGGCCGGTGAGAAAGGCCGAGAGCACGACGTCGTCGAGCGAGATCGTGAAGGTGAGCAGCCACGCGGACGCGAGGGCTTGCGCGATCATCGGCAGCGTGACCAGCCAGAACACCTGGTGCGGCCGCGCGCCGAGGTCCATCGCCGCTTCTTCGAGCTGCGGGTTCAGGTCCTGCAAGCGCGCTTGGATGACGACGGTGGCATAGGCCATGCCGAGCAGCAGGTGGCCGATCCAGATGGTGAGCGCGCCTTTTTCGGGAAAGCCGAGCGCGTTCTGCACGCTGACCAGCATCAGCAGCAGCGATAGCCCGACCACGACTTCGGGCATCACCAGCGGCGCGTTGACCATGCCGGAGAACAGAGTGCGGCCTTTGAAGCGGCGGTACTTGACGAGTGCGAAGGCGGCGAGCGTGCCGAGCACGACCGAGCCGCAGGCGGTGAAGAACGCGATCTTGAGGCTGACCCAGAAGCCGGCGAGGATCTCGCGGTCTTCGAGCAGCGCGGAATACCACTTGAGCGTGAAGCCGCGCCAGATGTTGGGCAGTTGCGAATCATTGAACGAAAAGATGACGAGCGCTGCGATCGGCAGGTACAGGAAGGCATAGCCGCCGAGCAGCCAGGCTTTGCCGAAGAGACCCGTCTTCATCTCTTCTCTTGCGCCTCGGCCTGATACTTGTTGAAGATCGCCAGCGGCACGAGGATCAACAGGATCATCGTCACCGCGAGCGATGACGCCAACGGCCAATCGTTGTTTGAGAAGAACTCGCTCCAGACGACGCTGCCGGTCATCAAGGTCTCGGGGCCGCCCAGCAGTTCCGGAATGACGTACTCGCCGACGGTGGGGATGAAGACCAGCATCGAGCCGGCGATGATGCCGGCCTTGGACAGCGGCACCGTGATCTTCCAGAACGCCACCCACGGCGAGGCGCCGAGATCCTGCGCGGCTTCGAGCAGACGCAGATCCATCTTCGACAGGTTGCCGTACAGCGGCAGGATCATGAAAGGCAGGTACGTGTAGACCATGCCGAGCACGAGCGAGAACGGCGTGTTCATCAGCTTGCCCGGCGAGCTGATGAGGCCGAGCGCGAGCAGCACCTGATCCAGCCCGGTGGCGATGATCGCGTCGGCGACCCAGCCGTTGGTGGTCAGCAATCCCTTCCACGCGTACACGCGCAGCAGGAACGAGGTCCAGAACGGCAGCATGACGAGCATCAGCAGCGCCGGTTGCAGCGACGGCTTGGCACGCGCCATGAAGTAGGCGAACGGATAGCCGATCAGCAAGCACAACAGCGTCGTCCAGAAGGCGTACTTCAGGCTTGCCAAGTAGGTCTTGTAGTACAGCGCGTCGGAAGCCAGGAAGACGTAGTTCGAGAACTTGAGCGACAGCGTCAGCACGCCGTCCTTGATGGACGCGAGGCTGTTCGGCCGCACGGTTCCCATCTCGGCGACGCTGATCTGCGCCAGCACGAGGAACGGCACGAGGAAGAACAGCATCAGCCACAGGTAGGGCAGGCCGATGACGGCGGTGCGGCCGCGCAGTGAGCCAGGCCAAGAACCGCTTCATTGCCGTCAGCACCACTTGCGCCCAGCCGTCCCAGCTGGCCCAGGCTTCATCGCCCCAGGTCAGGCGGTCTTCGGGGTGGCGATCGACGTTGGCTTGGCTCACCTTCAGCGACGCACCGCTGGGCAGCGTGAGGTGAAAGACGGTGAAGCTGCCGAAGTACGACATCTCGCGGACCTTGCCTTTGACCGCATTGAACTTCGTGTCGGCCGGCGCGGCGCGCTGCAGCTTGATCTTCTCCGGGTCGGATCGCCACCGTCACGGCCATGCCCTCGTTGCCGGTGATGCCGTGTGCGATGTGATGCCGCACGTCCTTGCAGCCGATCTCGCAGTAGCTCTCGGCATCGACGTCGAGCGTGCCATCCATCAGGTTGACGTTGCCGATGAAGTCGGCGACGAAGCGCGTGGCCGGCGTTTCGTAGATGTCGGCCGGCGCGCCGACCTGCAGGAAGCGGCCTTCGCTCATGACGGCGATGCGCGAGGCCATCGTCATCGCTTCTTCCTGGTCGTGCGTGACCATCACACACGTCACACCGACCTGCTCGATGATGTTGACGAGTTCGATCTGCGTTTCCTCGCGCAGCTTCTTGTCGAGCGCGCCGAGTGGCTCGTCGAGCAGCAGCATCTGCGGCTGCTTGGCCAGGCTGCGCGCCAACGCCACGCGCTGCTGCTGGCCGCCGGAGAGCTGGTGCGGTTTGCGCTTGGCGAACTTGCCAAGTTGCACCAGCTTCAGCATCGCCTCCACGCGCTCGGCCACCTTGGCGCCCGCCATGCCATCGCGCTTCAATCCGAAGGCGATGTTCTCCTCGACCGTGAGGTGCGGGAACAGCGCGTAGCTCTGGAACATCATGTTCACCGGCCGCTGATACGGCGGCAGCGCGGCCATGTCCTTGCCGTCGAGCAGGATGCGCCCGGATGCTCGGCGTCTCGAAGCCCGGCCAGCATGCGCAAGAGCGTGCTCTTGCCGCAGCCCGACGAGCCGAGCAGCGCGAAGATTTCGCCCTTGGCAATGTCGAGGCTGACGTTGTTGACGGCCTTGTAGCCGTCGAAATCCTTCGTCAGCCCTTCGATGCGAAGGTAGGACGGCTGCGACGCGTCCGCCGCCATCACAATCCAGTCTTGAACGACGTGTAGGTGCGCGTCATCAGGCGACGCAGATCGTTGTTGAGTGCATCGGGCGGCACCATCTTCGCCATCTCGGCCGGCGCCAAGAACACCGTCGGGTTGTTGGCCACTTCGGGGCGGATGTGCTTCTTCGACTCGGGCACAGCGTTCGGATAAAAGACTTTGTTGGTGTTGGCGCCGGCGTTCTCCGGGCGCAGCATGAAGTCGATGAACTTGTGCGCGTTGCCGGGGCGCGCGGCGTCGACCGGGATCACCATCGTGTCGAAGAACAGCAGGCCGCCGTTGGCGGGAATCAGCGCCTGGATGTTCTGCCCGGTCTTGCCGTCGATGGCGCGCTGGCGGGCGATGTTGTGGTCACCGGACCAGCCGAGCGACAGGCAGATCGATCCGTTGGCCATGTCGTTGATGTAGCCCGACGAGCTGAACAGCGTGACATGCGGGCGCACGGCCTTGAGCACGTTGGCCGCGGCGGTGTAGTCGGCGGGGTTCTTCGAGAACGGCGGTTTGCCGAGGTAGTGCAGCGCGGCGGGAATGACTTCGGTGGCCGAGTCGAGGAACGACACGCCGCAGCCCTTCATCTTGCTGATGTACTCCGGGTTGAAGACCAGCTCCCACACGTTGGCCGGCATCGGCGTGCTGCCGAGCGCAGCCTTGACCTTGTCGACGTTGATGCCGACGGTGGTAAAGCCCCACAGCCAATCGACGAGGTACTCGTTGCCCGGATCCATCTTCGACAGCTGCGCGTTGATCGCCGGATCGATGTTCTTCAGGTTCGGGATCTTCGACTTGTCGAGCTTTTGCAAGCAGGCCGCCGTCGATCTGCAGCTTGGCCCAGTTCGACGAGGGCACGATGATGTCGTAGCCGGTCTTGCCGGCGACCATCTTGGCGTGAACGATCTCGTTGTTGTCGAAGTTGTCGTAGCGCACCTTGATGCCGCTCTCGGCCTCGAACTTCTTGATGATGTCTTCGCCGATGTAGTCGGACCAGTTGTAGATGTTGAGAACTTTCTCTTCCTGGGCGAACGCTGCGGTCGAGACCAACACGGCTGCGGCGACGAACAGTCGGGAAAGCGCTTTGATCACCATGATGCGAAGTCCTTTGAGGCAAGGGATGGGTGGGGAGGCGTCAACGAAAGAGTCTAGGTTTGCGGCGGCAGCGGGCTATTGGGGTGAATGCTCGGGTGCTCAACGGTCCCAGCCGTTCTTGCGCACGTCGGCCAGTGTGAGGTCGAGGCAGCGGCGAATCAGCGCCACCATCTCGTCGATCTGCGCGCGCGTGATCACCAGCGGCGGCGCGATGATCATGCGGTCGCCGACGGCGCGCATGATCACGCCCTCGCGGAAGCAATGGCCGCGGCAGACCATGCCGATCTCGCGCTCGGGCGGGAACGCGGTGCCGGCGCCGTCCTTGTTCTTGACCAGCAGCAGCGCGCCCATCAGGCCCGTGGTTTGCGCCTCACCGACGAGCGGGTGCTCGGCCAGTTGTGCGTAGTGCTGCGCGAGGTAGGGGCCGACGTCGTCGCGCACACGATCGACCAGCCCGAGCTCGCGCACCAATCTGATGTTGGCCAGCGCCACCGCGCACGCCACCGGGTGGCCCGAGTAGGTGTAGCCGTGGTTGAACTCGCCGCCCTGTTCGATCAGCACCTTGGCCACGCGGTCGCCGACCATCACGCCGCCGAGCGGGATGTAGCCGCTGGTCACGCCCTTGGCAAAGGTCATCAGGTCGGGCTTGAAGCCCATCGTCTCGCAGCCGAACCAGCGGCCGGTGCGGCCGAAGCCGGTGATGACCTCGTCGCTGACGAGCAGGATGTCGTACTGATCGCAGATGCGTTGGATCTCCGGCCAGTAGGTGGACGGCGGAATGATCACGCCGCCGGCGCCCTGGATCGGCTCGCCGATGAAGGCCGCCACCTTGTCGGCGCCGAGTTCGGTGATCTTGGATTCGAGCTGGCGCGCGCAGGCCAGGCCGAACTCGTCGCGCGTCATGCCCGCGCCGTTTTCGAACCAGTACGGCTGGTCGATGTGCACGATGCCGGGGATCGGCAGCCCGCCTTGTTCGTGCATGCCCTTCATGCCGCCGAGCGACGCGCCCGCCATCGTGCTGCCGTGGTAGCCGTTCCAGCGGCTGACGATGACGCTGCGCTGCGGCTGGCCGAGCACGTCCCAGTAGCGGCGCACCATGCGCACGACGGTGTCGTTGCCCTCGGAGCCGGAGCCGGCGAAGAACACATGCTGGAACTGCGGCGGGCTCACTTCGGCGAGCAGCTCAGCCAGTTCGATTGCCGGCGGCGTCGCCGTCTGAAAGAAGGCGTTGTAGAAGGGCAGGGTCTCCAACTGCTTGGTCGCGGCATCGATCAACGCGCGCTGGCCGTAGCCGACGTTGACGCACCACAGCCCGCTCATCGCGTCCAAGATCTTGTTGCCGTCGCTGTCCCAGAGGTAGATGTTGTCGGCGCGTGTGATGACGCGCGAGCCCTTCTTGGCCAGCGCCTGGAAATCGGTGAACGGATGCAGGAAGTGCTTGGCGTCGGCGGCCTGCCACTGCTCGGTGGTGCGCATGTTCATGGTGCGTGCCTCAAACGTGTAGCAAGAGATGTTCCCGCTCCCACGGCGAGATGACCTGCATGAACTCGGCGTACTCCACTTCCTTGATCTCGGTGTACACGGTGACGAAATCCTTGCCGAGCACTTCGGCCAGATCGGCTTCGTCGCGCAACAGCGTCAGCGCTTCGCCGAGGCTGCGCGGCAGCTGGTATTCGCCGAGGTAGGCATCGCCCTTGCACTCCGGCGACGGCTCGATGCGGTTCTGGATGCCGAGCCAGCCGCAGGCCAGCGTCGCGGCCAGCGCCACGTACGGGTTCGCATCGGCGCCGATGACGCGGTTCTCGATGCGGCGCCCGGCCGGCTCTGCCAGCGGCGAGCGGATGCCGACGGTGCGGTTGTCGGTGCCCCACTGGATGTTGATCGGCGCCGCGGTGAAGCGCGCCAGCCGTCGATACGAGTTGACGTACGGCGCGAAGAGGGCCATCGCCGCCGGGATGTAGCGCTGCAGGCCGCCGATGTACCAATAGAACTCCTTGGACGCGCTGCCGTCTTCGTTGCTGAAGATGTTGTGGCCGCTGACCTTGTCGACCAGGCTCTGGTGGATGTGCATCGCGCTGCCGGGCTCGCCTGCGATCGGCTTGGCCATGAAAGTGGCGAACATGTCGTGGCGCATCGCCGCTTCGCGCACCGTGCGCTTGAAGAGGAAGACTTCATCGGCCAGGCCGAGCGGGTGGTCATGGAAGAAGTTGATCTCCATCTGGCCGGCGCCGAGTTCGTGGATCAGCGTGTCGACGTTCAACTCCATCTTTTCGCAGTACGCGTACACGTCTTCGAACAGCGGATCGAACTCGTTGACGGCGTCGATGGAGTACGCCTGACGAGACGTTTCTCGCCGGCCGCTGCGGCCCACCGGCGGCTTCAGCGGCACGTCCGGGTCGGTGTTGCGGGCGACGAGGTAGAACTCAAGCTCGGGTGCGACCACCGGCGACCAGCCCTTGTCGTCGAACAAGCCGCAGACACGCCGCAGCACCGAGCGTGGCGCGTAGGGGATGAGCACGCCGTCGCGGTCATAGCAGTCGTGAATGATCTGCGCGGTGGGATCGACGGCCCACGGCACGATGCGCGCGGTGGTCGGGTCCGGGCGCAGGTGCATGTCGCGGTCGGTCGGCGTGATGACGTCGTAGTACGGGCCTTCCTCGGGGAACTCGCCCGTCACGCCCATCGCCACCACCACTTCAGGCAGGCGCATGCCGCGGTCTTCGGTGAACTTTTCGCGCGGCAGGATCTTGCCGCGGGCCACGCCGGTGAGGTCGGGCACGAGGCACTCGATCTCGGTGACGCGTTGTTCGTTGAACCAGTTTTCGAGATCGGCGAAGGTAAAGTTTTCTCGTTTGACCATGGGTCACCTATTTGTTTCTTGCGTGTTGATGCGCTGTGCAGGCCGCGCCGAACGCCGACAGCAGCGTCATCGACACCGGGTTGCTCGCCGCCTGCCACTCCGGGTGCCACTGCACGGCGAGGTTGAAGCCGGGTGCGTCCGGCTTGGAAAAGGCTTCGATCACGCCGTCGGGCGCGCGCGCTTCGACGCGCAGGCCGGCGGCGAGCCGATTCACCGCTTGGCCGTGCAGCGAGTTGACCTGGATGCGCGGTTGTTTGAGCAGCGTGGCCAGCAGGCCGCCGGGCAGCACATCGACGGCATGCTTCGGCGCGTACGCCACGTCGGCCGGGTCTTCGTCGCGGTCGCGGTGGTCCATGTGGCCGCTGATCTCGTGCACCGCCTGGTGCAGGCTGCCGCCGAGCGCGACATTCGTTTCCTGCGTGCCGCGGCAGATGGCGAAGAAGGGGATGCCGCGATCGATCGCCTTGGGCACCAGCGGCAGCACCCAGGCATCGCGGTCCGGGTCGAGCGGCAGGGCAGGGTCGTGCACGTCTTCGCTGAAGTGGCTCGGGTGCACGTTGGACGGCGAGCCGGTGAGCAGCACGCCGTCGGCCAGGTCGAGCAGGCTCTCGAGTTCTTCCGCCGACGCGGTGGGCACGATCAGCGGAAGGCAGCCGGCCAGGCGAATGAAGTCGGTGTACTTCTTGCCGGCGATGTGGAACGGGTGCTTGCCGACGATGCGGTTGCACGCAGGGATGAGAACGATCGGTTTGGACATGATGGTCAGAGCAAGTCTCGCAGTCGAGCGTACGCCATGCCGAGCACCAGGGCCGGAGTGCGCAGCGCGGCACCGCCGGGGAAGGGCAGGTGCTCGAGTTTCGCAAAGACATCGAAGCGCGAGGCATCACCGGCGATGGCCTCGGCCACGAGCTTGCCGGCCAGGCCGGTCAGGGCCAGGCCGTGGCCCGAGAAGCCTTGCAGGTAATAGACCCGATCTCCGAATGCGGGCAGGCGGCCGAAGTCCGGCGCGCGGTTCATCGAGATGTCGACGAAGCCGCCCCACGCGTATTGCGCGCCGACGTTGCGCAGTTGCGGGAACGTGCGTTGCATGCGCTCGGCCATCGACGCGGCCAGGTCCATCGGCGTGCGCGTGCTGTAGCTGACGCGCCCGCCGTAGAGCAGGCGGTGGTCGGGCGTGGTGCGAAAGTAGTCGAGCACGAAATTGTTGTCGCACACGCCGGCGCCGCAGGGGATCAACGATGCGGCAAGCTCGGGCGCCAACGGTTCGGAGCAGACGATGTAGGTGCCGACCGGCATGATGCGCGAGCTGAGCGCGGGTGCTAGCGACGGCGACAAAGCTTGCAGATAGACGTTGCCGGCCAGCAGCACATGACGAGCGCGCAGGCTGGCGCCGGTGTTCGTGGTCAATCGAACGCCGCGGGTGTCGTCGTGCAGCGCGGTGACGGCGCTGTTCTCATGCAGCGACGCGCCCAACGACGCCGCCGCTTGCGCCAGGCCTTGCGTGTACTTCAGCGGATGCAGGTGGCCCGAGCGCGGATCGTGCGCGGCGGCGACGTAGCGCGGGCTGTCGATCCACTGCGGCAGGTCGTTGCGCTCGATCCAGGCGAGCGCGTGGTCGAAGCGCGAGGCCAGCAGCTCGACCTCGTCGCGCAGCGCACGCGCCTTGCGCGGATTCATCGCCACGCCGAGGTAGCCGTTGCGCCAATCGCAATCGATGTTGAATTGCGCGATGCGCTCGCGGATCAGGTCGAGCGCTTCGAGCGACATCGCGAAGACCTGCCGCGCGGCGCTGCGGCCGAGCTGGTCTTCGATCGTCGTGATGTCGCAGGCCAGGCCGTAGATCGCCTGCCCGCCGTTGCGTCCGCTGGCGCCGTGGCCGATGGTCTGGGCTTCGAGCAGCGTCACGGCAAAGCCGCGCTCGCGCAGCTCGATCGCTGCCGAGAGGCCCGCCAATCCGCCGCCGACCACTGCCGCGTCGCAGAAGTGCTCCCCGGCCGGCAGCGGCGCGAACGCCTGCGGGCGGGGCGCGGTGGCGGCGTAATACGAATGCCGCGTCAGCTCGCGATCAGTCTCGACAAAAGACATGCGGTAAGCGCTAGGCAGCGTCCTTTACTGTCACAGGAATCGTTGAGCGCGCGCAACGCACGTGAACCCATCCGTTCGGGCTGAGGTATCGAAGCCGCGCACAAGCCCTTCGATACCTCAGGGCGAACGGATTCAAATTCATGCTTGAGTGCTCATCAACGTCACGCGTTCTTCCTGATCGCCTTGCCGAGCACATCGACGATGCGTTCGAGATGCTGCTTCTCGACGATCAACGGCGGCGACAGCGCCACGATGTCGCCGGTGGTGCGCACCAGCACGCCTTGCTCCCAGCATTCGAGAAAGACATTGAACGCGCGCTTGGCAGGCTCGCCCGGCAGCGGCGCCAGCTCGATGCCGCCGACGAGACCGAAGTTGCGCGTGTCGATCACGTTGGGCAGGCCCTTCATCGAATGCACCGCGTCGGCGAAGGTGCCGGCCATCTGCTGCGCGCGCGTCAGCAGGCCTTCATCGGCGTAGGTCTCCAGCGTGGCCAGCCCCGCGGCGCAGGCCAGCGGATGCGCCGAGTACGTGTAGCCGTGGAAGAACTCGATCAGGTGCTCGGGGCCATCCATGAACGCGTCGTAGATGCCTTGCTTGGCGATCACCGCGCCCATCGGCACACAGCCGTTGGTGATGCCCTTGGCGCAGACCAGCAGGTCCGGCGTGACGTTGAAGGTCTGCGACGCGAACGCATTGCCGGTGCGGCCGAAGCCGGTGATGACCTCGTCGAAGATCAGCAGGATGCCGTGCTTGTCGCAGATGGCGCGCAGGCGCTCGAGGTAGCCCTTGGGCGGGATCAGCACGCCGGTGGAGCCGGCGATCGGCTCGACGATGACGGCAGCGATCGTGCTCGCGTCGTGCAGCGTGACCATGCGCTCCAGATCGTCGGCCAACTCCGCGCCGTGCTCCGGCTGGCCGACGGCAAACGCGTTCTTCGACAGAGTCGTGCGTGTGCCGAATGTGATCGACACCCGCGAGCAGCGTGCCGAACATCTTGCGGTTGGCCACGATGCCGCCGACCGAGATGCCGCCGAAGTTGACGCCGTGATAGCCGCGCTCGCGGCCGATCAGTCGTGTGCGCGAGCCTTCGCCGCGCACGCGGTGGTAGGCGATGGCCATCTTCAGCGCCGTCTCCACCGACTCGGAGCCCGAGTTGGTGAAGAAGACCTTGTTCATGCCGGCCGGCGCCAGCTCGGCGACTTTTTCAGCCAGCGCAAACGCCTTCGGGTGCGCCATCTGGAACGGCGGCGCGAAGTCGAGCTCGGCCGCCTGCTCGGCAATCGCCTTGACGATCTTCGGCCGCGCGTGGCCGGCGTTGACGCACCACAGACCGGCCACGCCGTCGAGGATCTGCCGGCCTTCGGGTGTCCAGAAATGCATGCCCTCGCTCTTGGCCAAGAGGCGCGGCGCCTTCTTGAACTGCCGGTTGGCGGTGAAGGGCATCCAGTAGGCATCCATGCGGTCGGCCATGAGGGAATCCTTGTGCGGCGAGGTGATTGGGTGGAGTTTAGGCCGTCGTGACTGCCACGGCCTTCGGCCTGGCGCATCCTCTTTTGGTAGGACGTTGCGACGTTGGTGCCCCCCTAAGTCGCCTTTGCCTATTACCCGTTTGGGCCATGTTCGGCGGGAAATCAGGCGGGCAAGCTCGCGCTGTCTTTGTCGAAGGAGCAAGAAATGCGCAAGACGTTTGTGAGGACATGGGGTATTGCAGTCCTTGGAATGGTCGCTGCCCTGGGCAGCGCACCGGCGGCCGCGTTTACAGAGCCGGCCTTTGTTCAGACGCGGTTGGAAGGCTGCAAGGAGCCTGCATCGACCGATGTGCTCGTCTGTCTGGACGCGGAATACACCACCGGCAACCTGGGCAAGAAGTGGAACGAACTCGACCTCGTGCCACATCGCTTGACGACGGACCTGGGCAATCAGGCCACGGCCACCACCACTTACAGCGTTTACATCGCCGCCGACTATCAGCGCGGCGCCTACTTCGGCTACGACGTCATCACTGTGCCCGTGGTCAACGCCGCGAAATCGCACGCCTCCTGCTCGGTGAGTCCCGTCGGGCTGCAGCAGGTGGGCCCCAGCCTGACCGGAGGGATCGACTCCAGCATCTACCGCGAACTGAGCATCTCGCAGTCCAAAGGCACCACGTGCGTCTTCGACTGGCAGCAGCGCCTGGCCATCACGTCGTCGCAGTTCTCGGGCTCCAGCCTGCAGTCCTATTTGTTCGACCAAGTCAACCTGTCCGGCGGCAAGAAGACGGTGCCGCTACCGCTGGGCGAAGTCAAGCCTCAGACCATCGCCAAGACAATGGAAGCGGCGCAAGGCTCGGATCATGCATGGACCATCAAGAAGAGCCCGACGCTCAGAACGCTCGACTTCGGCGACGTCTGCCGAGCGAATGCGCCGGCCTCGCTGCCGGTGAGCATCACGGTGCAGTGGACAAAACTGCAAGCCGTGCCCGGCGGCCCGATCACCGTCACGACCAAAATCTACGCCACGAACCCGGCTTCGAGGCGGATCAGAGTCAATGTGAGCGACGCGATCCGCTCAGGGACGACCGTGCTCGACACGGTCGCGGGCACCAAGGTGGTCGAAGCCAACACCACCAACGACCTGGTATTGACGCATACCTTCCTTGCGCCGGCCGGCACGACCAATCTGAATGACATCGCAACGGCAACGTACGTTGATGAAATCACCAACGTGCCGGTTCCGCTGACGACCACGGCTACGGCCAGCGCCCCAGTGCAGAACACCGGCCCGGTAACCAATGCGATGGCCGTCATCAGCGATCGCGAGTGGATCAGCGGTGCAGGCCTGACCTTCTCCGTGCCCGCGCCTTCGATTCCCGCGTTCGTGGGCTACACGGCCGGCACACCCACCAGCGGCGAAGTGCTGTGGACGACCACCGATCCGCAGACCGGCTCGGGCTCGATCACCTTCAACAAGACCGTTTACCTCGAGGCCAAGCGCATCACCTCCGGCACGCTCACCGACGTGGCATCGGTCGCCGGCAACAACGGCTTCGCGGCAGCGACCAACCCGGTGGAGATCGCGATCACGTCGAGCGCGCGCTCGAAGCTGACGATCAATAAGAAGTACGAAGGGGCGCCGCTCACTACTGGCGAGCGCCTGGTCTTCGCGTTCACCGTGGCCGGTGGAGGCCAGACGCAGAACGCGCAGATCACGCTCGGCGCCGGCCAGACGCAGGGATCGACGATGCTCGCCGACCTGACGGCCGACAACTATGTTGTCGAAGAGGGGCAGACGCTGTTCTATCCGGCTGGGTGCAACGACGCTACATGTGCGCTCGCCGTCGCTCTGGCGCCGGACGGCGGCCCGCAACGCAATGCCGACCTGACGACGAAGAACGGCATCGCCACTTGCGCGGCGACGGTCGAATACGTCAACAAGCCGACGCCGGGCAAGCTGCCGACGGCAGAAGTGCAGAAGATCACCGATCCAAGCACCTCGACCGGCGCGTGGGCGTTCACGCTCAAGCGGCCCGACGGCTCGACGCTCGCGACCGTGAGCAACGAGACGCCCAACGACGGCATCTATTCGCTGTTCGGCGTGGCGCTCGACGAGGAGGGCACCTACACGGTGGTCGAGACGACGCAGGCCGGATGGGACCTAACCGCGGTCAACGGCGTGGCCACGGCCGTCAACGCATGCACGTTCACGGTCAAGTTCCCCGAGGACTACGTGGGCGGCAAGGTCTATCAATGCACTTTCAAGAACACGCAACGCGGCAAGGTGCAGGTTGTCAAATCCCTCAAGGGCTCGACGACGTTCACCGAGCAGTTCACCTTCCAGTTGCGAACGGGAGCCAGCTCAAGCGCGGACGGCAGTGCCCTGGAGACGCTGAAGACCAACGACCCGAGCGCCGTGCCGCCCACCACCAACGTACTTAACTTCGCCACGATGCTCGTTCCGGGCACGACCTACCAGATGTGCGAAGCGACGCAGGCCGGGTGGATGACCAGCTTCAACGACCCGACGAGTCCGCTGTATGTACCAGGCGCCTTCATGCCACCTGGCACGACGATTCCGAACCCGGGCGTGGACAACAGTTGGTTGTGCGCCAACTTCCAGGTTGCACCACGAGCGACAAAGGTCTTCACGATCGACAACTCGCCGCCGCCCGGAGGTCGTGCCCTGACGATCGGCTACTGGAAGAACCACGCATCGTGCACCAGCAGCAGCACGAACAAGCTGGCAACCAAGCAGACGGTGGACAGCGTTTTGTACAACGCCGGAACCCCGATCGGTATCCTGAAGGGAAGCAAGATCGACTCGAAGACCGTTGATCCAGGCGCGGGGCCGTTCGGCATTTATGGCCAGACGGCAACGTCGACCGTGGACTGCCCATACGCCGTCGCTCTGCTCGACAAGCGCAACTTCGGTGGCCAGAAGAAGGCGAGCGATCCGCTGTTCAACATGGCGGCGCAACTGGTGGCCGTGGAGTTGAACCTCGCGGCCGGCGCCTACACCTGCGGCAGCGTCGCCAACTTGGTGACCGAGGCCGAAGGCCTGTTGTCGAAGTACGCGTTCACCGGCGCAGGCTACACGGGCAAGCTGAGCACTTCCAACCCGAACGACGCTGGAAGGGCGAACTTCCTGGCAAGCAAGCTCGACGATTACAACAACAACCGCGCGGGCGTGTGCCCGTAACCAGACCCTTCGCGGACCCGGCCTGTCCGGGTCCGCGGGGCGCGATTCACGTCAATTCAAAAGCTAACGAAGGACCATGATGAACATGCGTTGGATCACGATCATGTCGGCGTCGCTGACAGCGGCGGTGGCGGGATGCGGCGGCGCCGACGAGGCGAAGGCACTGTCGGCTCAGTCAACGCTCTCCGCGCAACAGCGCGAGGAGGTGCAGGCGCTCAAAACGCGGGCCGAAGCGCTCAATAAGCAGGTCATGTCGCAGCACAACGCGAAGGTTGCGGCAGAGCGCGCGCAGGGCGGCGCTACGCGCTGATCCGGCACCGAAGCACTCCGCCTGCCGGCGGTCAGTTGCGCGCGACGGCGGTCACTGCACCGTCACGCCGATGGTCTGCTCGGCCGCGTTCCCGGCGTTGTCCATTGCCCGCACGCGCAACTGATGGCTGCCTTTGGCGGCCTTGCGCAGGTTCCAGTTCGCCGCGAAGGGGCCGGTGGTGTCGGCGACGAGGAGCCGGCCGTCGATGTAGAACTCGACCGCCCGGATGCCCGAGAGGTCGCTTGCCGTGGCGCTGATAACGGTCGATCGACCGGACAGCATCGCCCCCGCGCCAGGGCTCTTGATAGCCACGATCGGTGCCGTCGTGTCGACAGCCGCGACCACCGTCGTGGTCACGGTCGCCGAAGCGGGCAGTGCCGCCGACGCTTCCACCGCCGTGGCTGTCGACGCATAGGTTCCGGGCGAGCCGGTGGTAGGTGCTGCCACGTGCCAGATCAGCGACACGCTGCTACCCGGCGAGACGGAGGCCCATGGCGTGAGGCTCCCTGAAAAGCCAGCGGGCAGAGTTTGTGCAAGGCTGAACGTCGAGGCGCCGCAGGCGCTTGAGTTGCGGTTGGTCAACGTTAGGGCATAGGTCAATGACGCGCCGGCACCACCGGACTGAGAAGCAGGCGAAGCGCTAAGCGCAGGGGCGGTACGCGTGCAGGTGGCCGCCGGAGCGCTGACCACCAGACCGGCGTGGGCCTCCGAACTGTCGCCGCTCGCGCTGTCTGTGGCGCGTGCGGTCAGTGTGTAGGCCGCTTCGGCCACCGTAGCCGCCGGCTCGACGAGCCACGTCGTGCTTGCGCTCGCGCCTGGGGCGAGCGACAGCGCGGAGCTGCCGAAGCTGCCGCCGATGCCGGCTGGCATGACCTGGGCCAGATTGAAGTTGGAACCGCCGCAGCCGGCGCTGTTGGTGTTGGTCACCGTCACCATGAACTGCACCGCCGATCCGGCATTTGCAGCCTGTGAGGCAGGCGCTACACCGACCGCAGCTGGGTTGCGCGCGCACGCCGCACCACCCATGGCGATGCCCACCGTCGCCGTACCTTCGAGCTGGCCCTGATGAGTGATCGCGATGCCGTTGGCCGCATCGGTGAAACTTTGGCCGACTGGCAGGGTGGCGAGCAGGTAGGTCTTGGCCGAACTAGCGCCGGTCGAGCGGTGGATACTCAGGGCGTCGATAAACTTGAGTCGCCAGCCGAGCGTCCAGGTTCTGCGACCGGCGCAAGCTGACGTAATAGCTTTCCGCCGTGTCGGCCTTCTGCAGGCGCAGCACTTGCGGCGTGCCGGTGACCGCAGTGCTCGACAGATTGGCCACCGTGAAGGAGCCGCCGGCCAACACGTCGAGGACCGCGCCCGCCGGCATCCAACCGGCCATCACGCGGTTCGGCGCGTTGTGTCCGCTGATGTTGCTACCGCCCATCGGGTCGGAGCTGTCGCCGTACTCCAGAGTCGGTGTGGCTGCGTGGTTCAGGCCCAGGTTGTGCCCGAGTTCGTGGCTGAACGCGCCGGTGACGCTGCAGGACTGCACCCAGGATTGGCGGCCCGGCATGTAGGCGAGCCCGGTCCATCCGCAACTGGCGTTTGGCGGTGTAACGTAGTTGACCCGCGAGTACTGCGCGGGTTCGATCCCCGCGGCGCGCGCCGCAGCTTCCGCTGCCGCGGCCCAGCCGAGGTAGTTGCAACTGCCTCCGGTGGCGTAGTTGATCGTGAACGGGCCGACGGCATTGCCGCTAAAGCTGACCAGACCGCGCGATGACTCGCGGTAGTTGTTGTTGACGGTGTAGCCCGTCGATGCGAACAAGCGGCTGGATACGTCGGCCGGCGTGCACGTGAGTTGCGCGTCATTGAAGTTGATCAGGATCGACAGCGTTCGCTGCTCTCCCTGGATTGCGGTGGCCGCAGCAGTTGTTGTGGCCGCAGCAGTGGATGTGCCGTCGGCAGCGAGAAATTGCACGTCGGCCTTGCCGTTGACGAGCAGGTGACGATCGAAGCGTGTCGCATTCACCGTGGCGCGTTTGCCGATCCAGGCTTGCTGTTCACGCTCGCTTGCATCAGCCGCGCGCAGCTCGAAGCGCTGGCCTGCCGCGTCAACCATCTGCAAGCGCGTGACAGAGCTGCCGCGCGCAACGTCTCCTGCGACCTCCGCCACGATCGTGCCTGCGACTTGCGCACGCTGCTCGACGAGAGCCTGCACTGAGGCAGGCAGCCGTTCGCGAATCGCCGGAGGCAGCACCCGTATGGCAGCCAGCCGCGGGTTGCGCTCCAGGAGCGCGAGCATGCGTTCGCGTAGCTGAGCTGCCGCCTGCACAAGCTGCGCCATCTGAGCTGAGCGCTGAGTTTGCGGCGCACGTTCGAACTGACGCAGCGTGCGCATGAACTGGTCGCTCGATGCCACGACCAGCTGATCCGTCGTTAGGTCCTCGCCGATGTGGCTTGCCAGCGCATGGCCTGCGGTCAAGGTCAGCACGGTTGTCAGCAACGATGTTCCCGCGACGCTGCGCAGCGCCGTCGTTCTTCTACCCATGATTCACCCCAACGATGTCTGTTTGATTCGATGTGCGACGCGTGCAGCCATCGCGCTGGGTGAATCTAAGGGCTGGTGAGCAGGGGCCTGTCACCAAGTGCGCGTGCAAAGTGCACAGCCGTTACAGCTGTGGGCGCGCTGTGGGCCTGTTCATCGGCCTCGCGGTGGTCTTGCGCGCACGCTGGCAACAAGTGTGGCCACCTGCAAGAGTGCATCCCACGGTAACTTGCGTCGATTCGCCTTCCACATGCGCCGGCGCATCGACGATCGACGCGTAAAGCCACTGCATCACGCGCCGCGGCACCCAGACTTCGTCGGCGAGCACGGCGTCGAAAGTGCGCGCTAGTTCCTCTTCGTCGGCGCCGTCCATCACCGCGCCGCGGGCGCCGGTGCGACTTCGACGCAGTCTATGCCGACGCACTCGAGACCGGCCAAGCCTTCGCGAGCTGGGTCCTTCGCAACGCCGCTCGTCTGCGTCGCCTGGCGGCGGCAAGCTGCACTGAACGGGGGCGGCCGCGGCCGACCACTTTTTGCGTCTGAAGTGAATCAGCTACCCAAGCGCGCAATGCCTGCTGTCGACCCCCCCCAATTCGTGGGTCGGTTTCACCCTGAGCATTA
Organism: uncultured beta proteobacterium; assembly: GCA_963732625.1. Classification (GTDB taxonomy): domain Bacteria; phylum Pseudomonadota; class Gammaproteobacteria; order Burkholderiales; family Burkholderiaceae_C; genus CADEEN01. Next base: position 45,064 of record CAVTAM010000010.1, read on the forward strand.
CCCGTTTGGGCCATAGGCTCGTCGCCCGGTCGCCACATAGCATTTGCGCGTCAGGTTGGTGAGATGCAGGCACGGGATGCGCTGCACGAACGCCAGCCTGCGAGGGGTTAACTTTCGAACAACCAGGAGTGGCTCACACGCCACTGGGGGATTGCAATGGCCATCATCAAGGGCGCCAAGGTCGTATCCGACGAATCGGCAGGGCTGCAGAATGCGGCTGCAACCCCCGGTCTCAACAACGGTGACAGCGACGACAACGACATCCTCGTCGGCTCGCTTCCCGCGGTCTTCTTGGGCTTCGGGACCGCCATCAACGCGGCGTTGAGCGGCTACACCGGCGTGGCCGGCAACACGGGCCTCGACGCCTTCACGGTCAGCCCCACCGGTAGCGGCGCGATCACCGATGTCGGCTTCGTCGGTCCCACCGGCAGCCCGCTCGCCGGGCTCGACAGCGGCCTGCGCACCCTCGACGGCACGGCGATCTTCCTGTACACCGATGCTAGCAACAACAACATCGTGCTCGGCCGCGTGGGCAATGCGAATGGCACGGCCGACCCCGGCAACGACACCGCCAACCCCTTGGGCACGATCGCCGTTGCCGGCTACATCCAGGAGACCTTGAGCGGCACCGGTGCGATCACCGGCGGCAAGATCTGGCTCGCGCAATACCAGGCGATCAAGCACCCGACCGCCGATCCCGACGAAGCGCTCAACCTGGATGGCAAGGTCTACATCGGCGTCAGCCAGGACGAGAACTTCAGCCTCGCCGGTGCGCCATCGGGCCAGCAGTTGTTCCTGATGTTCACGGCCGAGGGCGCGACGCCGGTTGCCGACAGGATTCCCGGCGTCTCGATCATCGTCACCGGCAGGAACCCGCTGGATCAATCGGCCAGCGGGGCCGCCATCACCAGCGAAGACACGGTCAACAGCAGCCAGGGCGGCGGCAGCACGACGCTGGGCACCAACAACCAGTCGATCACCGAACAGGAAGGCCTGCGCTTCAGCTTCGTCACCGGCGCCAAGGCGGACGTGACGATCCCCAACCTGAGCCCGGGCGAAGCCGGCATCGAAGCGAACATCGACTTCACCCAGTACTTCGGCGCCCGCTCCGCCACCTTCCAGATCGTGCAAGAGACAGGCGGCACGACCGCGATGGTCAGACTCACCGCCTTCAAGAACGCCGACAACGTCAGCGGGTCGCAGAGCGGCGTCAACTTCATCAACAGCTACAGCAACGACGGCGCCGAAACGGTCCCGATCATCCTCTCGAGCATCACGGTCAAGACGTTCACGGGGGCCACCGTCAGCGGCATCACCATCACCGACAACGGCGGCGGGTCGTACACGATCAACGGCGTTCCGAACAACTCGCAGATCACCTACGCCACCGCGACCGACCACAACCGGGTGCTGATCGAGAACGCCGGCTCGCTGACCGCCAAGAACGGCGACAAGACGCACGCCGACTTCGACATCGGCGGCTTCAAGGTGCTGCAGACCTCGGTGGATAAGCTCGAGATCGGTTCGAACATGGTGTTCGAGGACGACGGACCGAAAATCACCCTCGCCGAGACCGGTACGCCCGACCAGTTGCTGGTCGATGAGTCGGACCTGACGATCGACGCCACCGCAAACTTTGCCGACAACTACACCAGCACGCCGCAGCCCGGCGCCGACGGTGCAGGCGCGGCAGGCACCTCGACCTACGTGCTGGGCGTCAGCGCCGCGGGCGCCGACTCGGGCCTGATCGACGTGGCCACCGGCGACAAGGTGCTGCTGCGTGTTAACGGCGATGTGGTCGAGGGCTACACCGAAAACGGCAATCTGACCGTCTTCACCGTCAGCGTCAGCGCTGGTGGATTGGTCGAACTCGACCAGATCCGTGCGCTGAAGCACTTGGACCCGAACAACATCAATGACACGGTGACGCTGTCCGCGGCCAACCTGGTGATGCTGACGCGCACCGACACCATCAACGACGGCGACGGCGACAGCAACAGCGGCGCGGCGACGATCAACATCGGCCAGGCGCTTGTGTTCCGGGACGACGCACCGGCAATCACCCTGGGGTCGCAGGCCCAGGCCATCCCGGCGCTGGAGGTCGACGAAACCACGCTCGGCACCGACGCAACCGTCGCCAACGTCGCGCTGTCCGGCTTCTTCGTTCAATCGCCGCCGCTGCCCGGCAACGACGGCGCCAGTGTTGCCAGCGTCTACACCATCGGGCTCGCGACTGGGGCTTTGGAGGGCGCGGTCATCCCCGGGCTGGTCGACGTGGCGACGAATGCTCCCGTGCGGCTGTTCTCCGTGGACGCAAGCACCGTGCAAGGCCGCACCGCCGCAGGCGACGTCGTGTTCACGCTCAGCGTCAGCATCGATGCCACCGGAACCCTGGGCTCAATCACGCTCGATCAGGTGCGGGCGCTGTCACACGGCGACACGAGCGATCCCAACGACGCAGTCCAGGCCGTTCTCGCCGACGTGATCCGGGTCGGTCGCACCGACACCATCACCGATGCCGACGGCGACAAAGCCGTCTCGACGGTAACGACCCTCGTTAGCCCGACAGTCGTCTTCCGCGACGACGGCCCCAGCATCACGGTGTCCGACATCGCACCTGCCGATGCGCTGACGGTTGACGAGAGCGCGTTCGGCATCAACGCCACGGCCGACTTCGCCGACAACTTCTCCAACACGCCCAACAGCTACGGCAACGACGGCGCGGGCACGATCAGCAGCGGCTACGCACTCAGCGTCAAGAGCGCGGGCATCGCCTCCGGACTGACCGACACCGAGACCGGCGAGAGCGTGGTGCTGTCGCTCAACGGCACGGTGGTCGAAGGCAAGACCGCCGCCACCGGGCTGCTGGTGTTCACCGTCAGCGTCAGCGCCGCCGGCGAGGTCACGCTCGATCAATCGCGCGCGGTGGTGCATCCGGGCACGACCGATCCCAACGACTCGAGGACGCTGGCCGCAGCCGACTTGATCCGTCTGACGCGCACCGACACCATCACCGACAAGGACGGTGACAGCGCCACCAGTTCGGACTTCATCGACATCGGCCAGGCGCTGAACTTCGAGGACGATGGGCCGAGCATCACCGTGTCCGACATCGGACCTGCCGATGCGCTGACGGTTGACGAGAGCGCGTTCGGCATCAACGCCACGGCCGACTTCGCCGACAACTTCTCCAACACGCCCAACAGCTACGGCGACGACGGCGCGGGCACGATCAGCAGCGGCTACGCACTCAGCGTCAAGAGCGCGGGCATCGCCTCCGGACTGACCGACACCGAGACCGGCGAGAGCGTGGTGCTGTCGCTCAACGGCACGGTGGTCGAAGGCAAGACCGCCGCCACCGGGCTGCTGGTGTTCACCGTCAGCGTCAGCGCCGCCGGCGAGGTCACGCTCGACCAATCGCGCGCGGTGGTGCATCTGGGCACGACCGATCCCAACGACTCGAGGACGCTGGCCGCAGCCGACTTGATCCGTCTGACGCGCACCGAGACCATCACCGACAAGGACGGCGACAGCGCCACCAGTTCGGACTTCATCGACATCGGCCAGGCGCTGAACTTCGAGGACGATGGGCCGAGCATCACAGTGTCCGACAGCGGCACCGGCCGATCGCTGACGGTCGACGAGACGCGTGCTGGCACCAACGCCACGGCCGAACTTCGCCGACAACTTCTCCAACACGCCCGACAGCTTCGGCGACGACGGCGCGGGCACGATCGGCAGCGGCTACGCGCTCAGCGTCAAGGCGCGCGGGCATCGCCTCCGGACTGACCGACACCGACGACCGGCGAGAGCGTGGTGCTGTCGCTCAACGGCGCGGTGGTCGAAGGCCGCACCGCGCCAGCAACGGCCTGCTGGTGTTCACCGTCAGCGTCGCGCCGCCGGCGAGGTCACGCTCGACCAGTCGCGCGCGGTGGTGCATCCGGACGCCACCAATCCCGACGACTCGAGGACGCTGGCCGCAGCCGACTTGGTCCGCTGACGCGCACCGACCATCACCGACAAGGACGGCGACAGCGCCACCAGTCGGACTTCATCGACATCGGCCAGGCGCTGAACTTCGAGGACGACGGTCCGAGCATCAGCGTGACCGACACGGCGCTGCCGAACGCTGACGGTCGACGAGACGCGTCTCGGCACAACGCCACGGCCAACTTCGCCGACAACTTCTCCCACGCCCGACGCTTCGGCGCCGACGGCGCCGGGCACGATCGGCAGCGGCTACGCGCTGAGCGTCAAGGCGCGGGCCGCCTCCGGACTGACCGACACCGAGACCGGCGTGAGCGTGATGCTGTCGCTCAACGGCGGCGGTGGTCGAAGGCAGGACCGCCAGCGGCGGCCTGCTGGTGTTCACGGTCAGCGTCGGCGCCGCCGGCGCGGTCACGCTCGACCAGTCGCGCGCGGTGGTGCATCCGGGCACGACCGATCCCGAACGACTCGAGGACGCTGGCCGCGGCCGACTTGATCCGCTGACCGCACCGACACCATCACCGACAAGGACGGCGACAGCGCCACCAGGTCGGACTTCATCGACATCGGCCAGGCGCTGAACTTCGAGGACGATGGGCCGAGCATCACGGTGTCGACGACGGGCACGCGCGCCGTCGCTGACGGTCGACGAGACCACGCTCGCGACCAACACCAGCGCCAGCTTCGCCGCACAACTTCAACAGCACCGGCCTTCGGCGCCGACGTGCCGGTGCCGGCGGCGGCTCACCAGCGCCTATGCACGTTGGGCGTCAGCAGCGCCGGCGTGGCTTCCGGGCTGGTCGACACGGCCAGCAACCAGAACGTGCTGCTGTCGCTCAATGCCGGCGGCGTGGTCGAGGGCCGCACCGCCATCAGCAACGCGCTCGTGTTCACCGTCAGCGTCAACGCGAGCGGCAGCGTCACGCTCGACCAGATCCGAGCCGTCGAAGCACCCGAACAATCCCAACCCGGATGACTCGGTGACGCTGGCCGCGGCCGACCTGGTCACGCTGATGCGGACCGACACCATCACCGACAAGGACGGCGACACCACACCGGGCGGCCACGCTCAACATCGGCCAGAGCCTTGAACTTCGAGGACGACGGCCCCAGCCTGTCGTTCAGCAACATGGTCGGCACGCGGCACGATCGACCCGCAGCAGTGGCTTCTGGACCGGATGCGGGCGGCGCCGACGGCGTCGGCCAACCTCGACATCGTGCTCAACAGCTTCCAGCTCGTGCGCCCGAACGGCACCACCGTCAACGGCACCAGCTTCTCGCTGACCGAGACCAGAGCCGCCGTCGCCGGACGCCTCCGGCACCTACCACTTCGGAGCGGCGTGCTGACCGGCGACTTCGACAACAACACCACCAACGCCGAACCAGTCGTCAACTTCGCGCTCGACGTGTTCGCCAACGGCACCTACAAGCTCGACCTGGTGCAGGGCTTCGGCTCGTTGACCACGTTCAGCAGCGCCAACGGCGCGCTCGATGCCGGCGGCCCGGATCCGGTGCACACACTGACGATCGGCACCGGGCAGCGAAAGTCGTGTTCTTCGCGGCCGAACCCTTGGCTGCCGCACCACCGGCAGCGACCCGCGCCTGCGACCGGCAGCATCCTCGCCGGTGTCGGCCTCTGTACGACCCGACCCGACCGAAGCGCAACTCGAAGCCAATCCGCTGCCCAGCTACATCGGCAACGGCCACGATGAACGTCAGCACCGCGGCATCGGCGTCAAGCAACAACGTGTTCCAGGGCGACACATCGACGGCCGTCACCGTCGCCGACGAAAGCTTCGTCGTCAACCCGCAGACGCTATGTCCCGCGTCAAGGTCTTCATCGACAACTCGGTAGCGGGCTACAACCTCGCGACCGAGACCTGTCTACCGCGCCTACTACCGGACGGCGCGGTGTCGGCGTCGACCGAGGTGAATGCAGCCGACCTGACGGCCGAGGCCGGCGGGCAGGTGTCCTTCGACATCAACAGCAGGCGGTGCAAGCTGATCGACGCGGTGCAGCTCGTGATGGGCCGCGGCGAGATCAAGATCCCGGTGATCGAGTTCACCTCGGAGACCGACACCCTGGCCAGCGATGTCCAGCTCGACTTCACCGCGACGCTGACCGACGGCGACGGCGACACGGCGACCAGCGCGTTCGCCGCCAGCCTGTTCGCCAACGAGCTGAGCCCGGCCTTCGACTACGTGCTGCAAGGAGAAGCGGGGCAGGCCGACGCCTTCAACATCGACCTTGCCAGCACCGCCGACGCGTGGCGCATCGACGGCTACGAGGTTCGAGCGGCGCCAGCGACAAGATCGCGCTGCTCGGCTCGGGCACCGTGCTCGATCGCGCAGAGCGGTGGCAACAGCGTCATCACCGTCAACGAACGGCCGGAGGCCTGACCACGATGGTCACGGTGGTCGGCGTCACCTGGACATTGCCGATGTCACCCTCTCGGCACCTGAGGTGCAGCGCAGACCGAGGAGGGAGCCTGAAGGAACGCGCTGCGCGCGTGCCGCGATTCGTTCGCGTACGCCGCGTTCTTCAGCCTGTTCGTCAACCTGCTGCTGCTGGTGCCGGCGATCTACATGCTGCAGGTGTACGACCGCGTGCTCGGCAGCGGCAGCGTCTCGACGCTGGTGATGCTGACGCTGGTCGACGGTGTTCCTGTTCGCGCTGATGGGCGGGCTGGAGTGGGTGCGCTCGCAGATCCTGATCGCCACCAGCAAGCGGCTCGACGGCCTGCTCGCGGCCGCGCGTGTTCGACGCGGTGTTCCGCCAGGCGCTGACCACCGGCGGCAAGGTGGCGAGCGCGCAGCCGCTGTCCGACCTGCATGCAGTTGCGCCAGTTCCTGACCGGCCAGGGCCTGTTCGCCTTTTTCGACGCGCCCTGGCTGCCGGTCTACATCGCGGTGATGTTCCTGTTCCATCCGCTGGTCGGCGTGGTGGCGATCGCTGTCGGCGCTGGTGCTGATCGGCCTGGCGTTTGCCAACGAGCTGGCGGTGCGCGCCGATCTGGACGAAGCCAGCGGCCACGCGCATCGACGCCAGCCAGCAGACCCAGCGGCACCTGCGCAATGCGGACGCGATCGAAGCCATGGGCATGCTGCCGCGGCTGCGCGCGCGCTGGCTCGAGCGCCAGCAGACGGTGCTGGCGCTGCAGTCGCGCGCCAGCCGCCGCGGCGGGCTGATGAGCGGCCGCGTCGAAGACCTTCCGCGCTGCTGGTCCAGACGCTGATCCTCGGCCTCGGCGCGTACCTGGCGATCCAGCGCGAGATCTCCGCCGGCGGCGGTGATCGCCGGCTCGATCCTGCTCGGCCGCGCGCTGGCGCCGATGGACCAGATGATCGGCGCCTGGCGCGGCTTCGTCTCGGCGCGCGAGTCGTACGGGCGGCTCGGCACAGTTGCTCGCAGCCGAGCCGGCGACCGCGGAGCCGCCGATGGCGCTGCCCGCGCCGCAGGGCCTGCTCGACGCTCGACAAGCTGGTGGTCACGCCGCCCGGCGCCGAAGCGCCGGTGCTGCGCGGCGTCAGCCTCGATGTGCCGCCGGGCAGCGTGCTGGCCGTGATCGGCCCGAGCGCCGCGGGCAAGACCACGCTGCTGCGCGCGATGCTCGGCCTGGTCGACCCGACGTCGGGCGACGTGCGGCTCGACGGCGCCAAGATCGACCAGTGGGACCGCGAAGCGCTCGGCCGCCATATCGGCTACCTGCCGCAGGACGTGGAACTGCTCGACGGCACCATCGCCGAGAACATCGCGCGCTTCGGCGACGTCGACGCGGCGAAGGTGGTCGCCGCGGCCGATGCCGCCGGCGTGCGCTCGATGATCCTGCGCCTGCCCCAGGGCTACGGCACGCGCGTGGCCGGCCATGTGCTGTCGGCCGGCCAGCGCCAGCGCATCGGCCTGGCGCGCGCGCTCTACGGCAAGCCGCAGTGGTGCTGCTCGACGAGCCCAATGCCAACCTCGACCAGGAAGGCGAGGCCGCGCTCGCGGCGACGCTGCAGGCGCTCAAGACGCGCCGGCCGCACCGTGGTGGTGGTGACGCACCGCAAGGACATGCTGGCCCTGGCCGACCGCATCGCGCTGCTGGCGCAAGGCCAGCTGGCGATGCACGGCCCGCGCGACGAGGTGCTGGCCGAGCTGCAGCGCGCCGCCGATGCGCAGCACCGGCGCCGCGCCGCGCCGGCCGGTGGCCGTGGCGGTGCCGCTGCACGCGGCGGCGCCCCGCCGGCAGCCGGCGACCCGCAGCAGGCATCGGCCATGAACAGCGCGCTGGTCATCGACGGCAGCGTCGGCGCCGCCGAACGGCGCATCCGCCGCATCGGCCTGGCCGCGGTGTTCGTGCCGTCTTCGGCGGCTTCGGCACCTGGGCCGCGCTGGCGCCGCTGGCCAGCGCCGCCATCGGCCCGGGCGTGATCTCGGTCGAGAACTACCGCAAGACGGTGCAGCACCTCGAAGGCGGCATCGTGCGCGAGATCAAGGTGCGCGACGGCGAGCTGGTGGCCAAGGACCAGGTGCTGCTGACGCTCGACGACACGCAGCCGAAGGCGCAGCTCGAAGCTGCTGCGCGGCCAGCTTTTCGCGGCGCTGGCGCGCGAGGCACGGCTCGTCGCGCAGCGCGACGGCGCGCCCAACGTCAAGATCCCGCGCGAGCTGGTGGCCGCTCGCGCCGACGCGCGCGCCGCCGAGGCGATGCGCACCCAGATCCAGACCTTCGACGCGCGCCGCCAGCGCCCACGAGGGCGAGGCCACGCTCTACCAGCGCCAGATCTCGCAGTTGCGCGCCAAGTCCACGGGGCTGGCGGCGCAGAAGAAGAGCCGCGAGCAGCTGGTGACGTCGTTCGAGAGCGAGCGCGCCGATTTCGAAGCGCTGGTGCGCGAAGGCTATGCCGAGCGCCAGCGCGTGCGCGAGATGGAGCGCAACCTGTCGCAAAGCGAGGGCCAGCGCGGCGCGCTGCTGTCGGACCTGGCCGCCACCGAGCTGCAGGTCAGCGAGACGCAGGTCAAGATCGTTCAGCTCGGCAAGGAGCTGCAGCGCGAGGTGGCCAAGGAGCTGGCCGAGGTGCAGGCCGAGCTGTCGGCGCTGCGCGAGAAGCTGCGCTCGATGCAGGACACGGTCGAGCGCACGGTGGTGCGCGCGCCCGACGCCGGCATGGTGCTCGGCCTGGACGTGCACACGCTCGGCGCGGTGGTCAAGCCGGGCGCGCGCGCTGCTCGACATCGTGCCGCAGAACGAGAAGCTGGTCGTCGAGGCGCAGCTGTCGCCGCAACGACATCGACCAGGTGCGCATCGGCCAGCAGGCCGAGGTGCGCTTCCCGTCGTTCAAGCAGCGCGACCTGCCGCGCATCGAAGGGCGGCTGATCTCGGTGTCGGCCGACCGCCTGGTGGACGAGAGCGAAGGCCGCAAGGTGCCGTACTACCTGGCGCGCGTGGACATCTCCGGCCGCCGGCCTGCAGGCCCTGACGCAAGCCAAGTTCGCGCTGCTGCCGGGCATGCCGGCCGAAGTGCTGGTCAACACCGGAGAACGCACGATGCTGCAGTACCTGGTCGCGCCGCTGTCCGACACCGTGGCCCGCTCGTTCCGGCAGGACTGAGTGGCCTGCGCCGCCCTGGTCGACTCTTGCTCGTTTGCTGGCGGCCGCGGTGCTGCTCGCACTGCGCCCGCGCTGCAGGCCCAGGGCCTGGCGAGCTGTACGCGCGCGGCGCTTGCGCGGCAATCCGGCTGCTGCAGGCGCGCGAGTTCGATGTCGAACGCGCGCGCGCCGAGTCCGACGGCGTCGCGCAGCCGCTTGCTGCCGCAGGTGGCGGCGCAGGCCGGCTCTCGGCCAACGAGTTCCGCGACCCGACACGGCGATCAGAGCTACGGCGGCAAGCGCGCCAGCTTGAACGCGCGCCAGGCTTTGTACGACCCGGCATCGCGTTCGCGCGTCGAGGCCACCCGCAGGCCACGATCGCGCAGCGCGAGCAGGAGCTGACGCAGACGCGCCTGGCGCTGCTCGGCGAGGTGCTCGACCGCTATCTGCAGGCGCTGGCCGCGCAGGACGAGCTGGCGTGGCTGGCCGCCGAGGCGCAGGCGGCGTTGCGCCAGGTCGATCGGCTGCGCGCCATGCGCGAGCGGCAGATGGCGCGCGATGACCGATCTGGCCGAAGCGCAGGCCTACGAGCTGAGCCTGGCCACGCGCGCGCATCGACGCCGGCAACGACAGGGCGGTGGCGCTGGCGCGGCTGGCGGAGCTGTGCGGGCAAGCGGTACGCGCAAGTCAACGCGCTCGCGCGCGCGGCCTTCGAGCGCCGCCGGGTTCGCAGGAGAGTTGGGTCGACAGCGCGCGGCGCAACCATCCGCGCTTGCTGGCGCTGGCGCAGGCGGTCGAAGCGACGCGGCGCGCGCTCGAAGCCAGCCGCGCCGAGCACATGCCGCAGGTGGCCGGCGACGCTGTCGCGCACCTATGCCGACCAGGGCTTCGACAACCGCCGCCAGCCGCCGTACCACGCCACCAGCGTCGGCGTCGAGTTGCGCGTGCCGCTGTACGAAGGCGGGCGCGTGCAGGCCGGCGATGCGCGAAGCCACGGCGCGCCGGGGCGTGGCCGAACAGCAACTGGAAGCCGCGCGGCGCGAGGTCGAGCGCGAGACGGTGTCGCAGTGGTTGAGCGCGCGCGCCAACCACGCGCGCATCGGCTCGACCGACGCCGAAGTGGCGGCGCTGGAGCAGACGGTGCTGGCGCAGGAGCGTGGGCTGGAGCTGGGCGCGAGCCGCATCACCGACGTGCTCGACGCGCGGCGCCGCCTGCTCAAGGCGCGCGCCGACCAGGCCAAGGCGCGCTACGACTACATCCGCGACGTGGTGGCGCTGCAGATCCGCAGCGGCGAGGTCGGCCGAGCCGACATCGCGCGTGGGACGGCTGGTTCAAAGCCGCGCCGCTGAGCAACCTCATTTCACCGTCACGCTGACGCTTTGCTGGTCTGCATTGCCGGCCGCGTCGAGTAGCGCGCACGCTGACCGTGTGCGCGCCGCGGCCGGCCTTGCGCAGGTTCCAGTTGGCGCTGAGGGCGCGCCGGTGTCGGTGGCCAGCGCGCGCCGTCGACGAAGAACTGCACCGAAGCCACGCCGACGTTGTCGGCCGCGCTGGCGCTGACGGTGACCGCGCCGCGGGCAGAAACCGTCGCGCCGTTGGCCGGGGCCGTGATGGCCACCGTCGGTGCCGTCGTGTCGGCTGGCGGCGGGGGAGGCGGGGGCGGGGGAGGCGGCGTGAGGACGGGGTTCGAAACCAGGTACGACGCATGCGTCTGCCGCTGCCGACGGTGGCCGAATCGCTGGCGTTCGCCGTCAGCGTGTAAGTCGCGTCGGTGCTCTGCCGGCGAGGCGACGTTCCAGCCGACGACTGGCGCTGGCGCCCGAGGCGAGGATCACGTTCGGCGCGCCGAGGCCGCCGCCGAAGCCGGCCGGCAGCGCCTGCGTGAGGTTGAACGTCGAGCTCGGGCAGGCGGCGCTGTTGTTGTTGGTGACGGTCAGCGTGTAGCCAAGCGTCGCGCCGCGGCTGCCGATCTGCGAGGCCGGCGTGCACTGCGATGCTCGGCGCCTGGCGCGACGCAGGTGGCGCCGCTGAAGGAGACGCCGACGGTGGCGACCGTGCCGCGACGCGCCGTCGTTGCGGATCTGGATGCCGTTGATGCTGTCGGTCCAGCTTTGGCCGGCGGCCACGTTGGCCAGCAGGAACGTCTTGGCCGGCAGGGTGCCGGTGGAGCGGTGGATGCTCAGCGTGTTCTGGTAGGTCGCGGCCAGCGCGGTGTCGACGCCGATCGGCTGGCGCAGGCTGACGTAGTAGGTCTCGGCGGTGTCGGGCTTGGCCAGGCGCAGCACCTGCGGGCTGGTGGCGCCACTTGCCTCGAGCGCGGCGAGTGCGTAGCTGCCGCCGGTGGCCACGTCCTGCACCTGCGTAGCCCGCGACCCAGCCGGCCATCACGCGGTTGGGCGCGTTCGACTGCACCAGCCTGCCGCCGCCCATCGGGTCGCTGCTGTCGCCGTACTCGGAGGTCGGCGAGGCGGCGTGGTGGAAGCTCAGGTTGTGGCCGAGCTCGTGGCTGAAGACGCCCGTGGCTGCGCACAGGCTGGATCCAGGACGGCGTCGGCGACGTGCCGCCGAGCGTGGCCAGGCCGGTCCAGCCGCAACTCGGCGTTGGCGGCATCGCGTACGACACGCGCGTGTAGTTCGACAGGTTGATGCCCGCGGCCGACGGCTGCGGCGTTGGCGGCGCTGGCCCATCCGCTCGGCATCGCAGCGCTCGGTGCTGCGTAGGTCGATCGTGAACGGGCCGACCACCTGGCCCGAGAACGACACCCGGCCGCCCGACGACTGCTGGTAGCCGACGTTCATCGTCGCGCCGCTGCTGCCGAACAGGCGGGCCTGCAGATCGTCGGCGCGTGCAGGTGATCGGCCTTGTCGTTGAAGTTGACCATCACCACCAGCGTGCGTCTGATCGCCTTGCACGGCGGCCGCCGAGCCGGTCGTCGCGGTCGTCGTCGTGTCGTGCCGTCGGCGGCGAGCAGCACGGCCTTCTTGTCGAGCAACGAGCAGTTGTTGATCGAACTGCACGCCGGCGACCGTGCCGCGCTTGCCGACCATCGCCAGCATCTCGCGCTCGCTGGCGTCGGCGAAGCGCAGCTGCAAACGCTCGCCCGCCGCGCCGGCGACGAAGAAGCTTTGCTGTGAACGGCCGCGCGCGAAGTCGTCGCCGATCGTCGCGGCGATCGTGCCCGCTGAGGCTCGTCTCGCGTTCGAGCAGGGCCTGCACCGGCGCCGGCATGCGGTTGCGCACCGCGGCCGGCAGCACGCGCATCGCGGCCAGCTTCGGATTGCGCTCGAGCAGGGCGAGCATGCGCTCGCGCCGCTGCGTGGCCAGTCTGCGTCAAACGCTGCAGCGCCGCGGCGCGCTGCGCTTGCGGCATGCGCTCGTATTGGCCGAGTGCGCCGAGCAGGACGTCGGTGGCGGCCACGGTCTGCTGATCGGCTTCGAGTTCTTCGCCGACGTGGCTCGCCATCGCGGCCGGGGCCGCGGCCAGCAGCATCGCCGCCAAGGCAATGTGCGAAGGCAAGCAGCGGCTCAGCGCCGACATGCGCAACGGGTTGTTCATGGGATTCCTCAACGACGTTTATGGATCAGCGCTCGTTCGAACCGGCGCTTGTCCACACCCTAGCGGCCTGGCGGCGTCGCGCCGTGTCGAGTCGTGTCGATGCGGTCGTGGCGTATTGCACGCCCGTTACACGCAGCCCCAGGCTGCTGCTCGTGGACCGAGCCGTTCTTTTACGCGCCGCGAAGAAGTGCAACTTCGATGTCGGCGCGAAAGCCGGTGACGCTTCGTGAAGGAAGCACGCCGCGTCAACGCGGCGCGGGTTCACCCCAGCGTCTGCCGCCGGCTCCGAATGCCGTGCTTCTCGTACGCGCTGGCCACGTGCTTCTTCACCGTGTTGATGCTCACGTCCAGCCGCAGCGCGATCTCGCGGTTGGTCAGGCCCTGGCGCAGCAGGCTCACCACCTCGGCCTCGCGCGACGTGAGGCGGCTGTCGAGCGACGGGCAGGGTCGATGAGAACGGCTGCGTCGCGACACGCTCTCGGTGCCCGGCGCTTCGACGATGCTGGCGTACAGCCACTGCAGCACGCGCCGCGGCAGCCAGACTTCACCGGCGAGCACGGCGTCGAAGCAGCGCGCGAGGTCGGCTTCGTCGGCGCCTTTCATCACCGCGCCGCGCGCGCCGGTGCAGATCAGCGATTCGAGCCAGCGCGGCGACACCTCGTCCCAGCACAGGACCCAGTCGATGTGCGGCACGTGGCGGTGCAGATGGCGCAGCGCGCGCGGCCCGACGATGCTGCACCACTGCACGTCGGCCACCAGCAGGCGCGGGTGGTGGCGCCGCAGCAGGCCTTCGAGGTCGTCGGTCAGCGCCGGCACGACGCCGCCGATGCGATAGGTCAGCCCGCCGTTGCGCAACGAAACCACGGTCGGCGGATGCTGCGCTTCCGACAGATCGGACATGTCGGCATGCAGCCACATCACGGTGCCGCGATCGGCCGGCAACGGGCCATCCGGCGCGGCGCGCCAGTTCGCCGATACCGCGCTTGGCGAGTTCAACGACGGTGCTCGTGCCCTTGACCTGCCACGCGTCGCTCAGCCTGCCAAATCCCGAATCGGTTGCCAACGGATAGACCCCAGAGACTGTCGATGACAGAAGCTAACAATCTATCACCGCGCTGCCATCCGGGGCGTTCCTGCTTTGGCGACCGGCGGCGATCCGAGGCGGTCAGCCGGCAGCGGCGATCCTCGAGCACAGATAGGTCCAGACGAACTGCGCGGCGGCGTAGCTCGTCAGCTCGGCGTGGTCGTACGGCGGCGCGACTTCGACGCAGTCCATGCCGACGCAGTCGAACGGCGCCAGGCCTTCGAGCAGCGACAGCACCTGGTTCGTGCTCATGCCGCCGGGCTCGGGCGTGCCGGTGCCGGGAGCAAAGGCCGGGTCGAGACAGTCGATGTCGAGGCTGACGTAGAGCGGCGGGTTGCCGTGCGCCGCGATGCGCCGCCGCAGGTCGTCGAGCAGCGGGTAGAGCTGCGCCGGGCTCTCCAGGCCGCGCAGATTGCGCGCGGTGTAGATGGCGCCGCCTTGCTCGCGCACGTACTCGCGTGCGGCGCGCTCGCCGGCCGAGCGGATGCCAACCTGCATGAAGCACTGCTTGACGACCAGGCCTTCTTCGATCGCTTCATAGACCCAGGTGCCGTGGCCGCTGGCCTCGCCGAAGTGGTCTTTCCAGGTGTCGCAGTGGGCGTCGAAGTGCAGCACGGCGAGCGGCCGGCCGAGGTGCTGCTTGTAGGCGCGCAGCAGCGGCAAGCGTGATCGAGTGGTCGCCGCCGAGCCAGACCATGTGGTGGCGGGCCAGCAGCGGTGCGACCAGCGGCGCCATCGCTTCGCGCATCGCCGCCAGGCTGGTGTTGGGCAAGGCCAGATCGCCGGCGTCACCGAGCACGCCGAAGCGTGGGGCTGACGTTGAAGTGCGGATGCGTGCCGTCGCACAGCATGTGGCTGGCGGTGCGGATGGCGCGCGGGCCGAAGCGCGCGCCCGGCCGGTTGGTGGTGGCGCCGTCCCAGGCGATGCCGGCCACCGCATAAGGCTGCGCCGCGGCAGCGGGCGCTTTGAGAAACGCCGTGTTCGATTCAAAGGCAAAGCCGGGCATGGCGCTCAGATTCGCAAGGCTGTGGGGCTGGCGATGATACGGAGCGGCCGTTTTTCAATCGCGGCATCGCATTTCGGATGACGGAATACGGCTGGAGAGGCGCGACGCGCACGGATTTTGTGCAGAGCAACAGAATTCCGCGTTGCGGGATGAGCCCATCAAGTCGTTGATTTGATTGAGAAAGATTTTTTGTCTTATATAAGACATAAGTCAACTCTCACGGCTACGATCGCGCCATTCCGTTCTCCAACCAAGGAGTTTTCGCATGAGCCAGCCGACCCGTGACCAGCAAGCCGCCGCCCTCGCCAAGGAGTGGGCCGAGAACCCGCGCTGGAAGGGCATCCAGCGCAATTACAGCGCCGCCGACGTGGTGCGCCTGCGCGGCTCGCTGCCGATCGAGCACACGCTGGCCAAGCGCGGGGCCGAGAAGCTGTGGAACCTGGTCAACACCGAGCCCTTCGTCAACACGCTCGGCGCGCTGACCGGCAACCAGGCGATGCAGCAGGTCAAGGCCGGCCTGAAGGCGATCTACCTGTCGGGCTGGCAGGTCGCGGCCGACGCCAACGACGGCGGCGAGATGTACCCCGACCAGTAGCTGTACTCGGTGGACTCGGTGCCCAAGGTCGTCAAGCGCATCAACAACACCTTTGCCCGCGCCGACCAGATCCAGTGGAGCGAAGGCAAGAACGACATCGATTACTTCGCGCCGATCGTCGCCGATGCCGAAGCCGGCTTCGGCGGCGTGTTGAACGCCTTCGAGCTGATGAAGGCGATGATCGAAGCCGGCGCCGCCGGCGTGCACTTCGAAGACCAGTTGGCCTCGGTGAAGAAGTGCGGCCACATGGGCGGCAAGGTGCTGGTGCCGACGCGCGAAGCCGTGGCCAAGCTCACCGCGGCGCGCCTGGCCGCCGACGTGATGGGCGTGCCGACGGTGTTGCTGGCGCGCACCGATGCCGAAGCGGCCGATCTCGTGACCAGCGACGTCGACGACAACGACAAGCCCTTCCTCACCGGCGAGCGCACGGTCGAAGGCTTCTACCGCACGAAGAACGGCCTCGAACAATCGATCAGCCGCGGCCTCGCCTACGCCGCCGTCGCCGACATGATCTGGTGCGAAACCGGCAAGCCCGACCTGGCGTTTGCGAAGGCCTTCGCCGACGCGATCCACAAGAAGTACCCGGGCAAGCTGCTGGCCTACAACTGCTCGCCGTCGTTCAACTGGAAGAAGAACCTCGACGACGCGACCATCGCCAAGTTCCAGCGCGAACTCGGCGCGATGGGCTACAAGTTCCAGTTCATCACGCTGGCCGGCTTCCACAGCCTGAACTACTCGATGTTCGACCTGGCCTACGGCTACGCGCGCAACAACATGACGGCCTTCGTCGAGATGCAGGAGAAGGAATTCGCGGCGGCCGAGCGCGGCTTCACGGCGGTGAAGCACCAGCGCGAAGTCGGCACCGGCTACTTCGATGCGGTGACGACGACGATCGAGCGCGACGCTTCAACCGCGGCGTTGAAGGGCTCGACGGAAGACGAGCAGTTCTTCGACGAGCGAGGCGCGAAGGGTGGCGCGAAGGCGCAACACTGACAGGGCTGAAGCCCTGTCCGCAGAAGGGCCCGGCGATGCCGGGCTTCTTTTTCGTGCGTGTGTTTGCATCCGTGCGCCGGGTTGGCCCGTAGCCCTCTTGCCGGCAAGACGTGCATCGCCTGTGCGCCGGCAACGACTCCATCAACACTCAGGACAGGACGCCACCATGATCAGGATCCGCAATCTCTCGCCTCTGACAAAACTCGGCCTCGCCACCTTGGCGCTCGCCGCGCCGCTGGCCATGGCAGGCTACCTCAATGCCGTGCTCAACGCCGATCTCGACGGCCGCGAGGAGGTCAACACGAGCGGCAACAACGCCATCGTCGGTGACCCCGACGGCCGCGGCGAGATCTACGTCTTCGGCATCGATGCCAGCGCCGACGTGCTGTGCTACGTGTTGCTGGTGAAGAAAATCGGTGAGCTGGACCAGGCGCCCGGCGGCGGTCGCGCTGCGCACATCCATGCCGGCGTGCGCGGCAGCAACGGCCCGGTGGTGGCAAACCTGGCCTGGCCGCAGGGCGGCCAAGCGGCAGATTGCCTGGACCCGGCAACGCAGCCGGCACGATTCCCGATCGGTGGCGGCGTGGTGGCCGACATCAAGGCCAATCCGCAGAACTACTACGTCAACGTGCACAACGCCGAGTACCCCAACGGGGCGGTGCGCGGCCAACTCGCCTACGAGTGACCGGGCGGCGGGCGCCGGCCGGTTCAACCCACGCCGGCGCTCGCACCCGAGTCGAGTCGGGGAGTGATCTCAGCGCTTGTTCTTCACGGCGTCCTTGACGTCTTCCTTGACGTCGCCGAGCTTGGCGCGGCCTTCGCCGATGTTCTTCTTGGCGCGGCCTTCTTCTTCCATCCGCTTGTTGCCGACGAGGTCGCCAGCCTCTTCCTTGATCTTGCCGGCGGCTTGATCGATGCGGCCTTTGACTTGGTCCTTGTTCATGCGTACTCCTGAAGGGTGACAGTGGAGCCTTCACTATCGGCGCGGCGCGCACCCGGTCTGTCGGACAACGTCTCATCCGCAGCGGAACCCTCAGGGCGGGAGCAAGCGCTCCTGCACGAACTTCACCATCGCGTAGAACAAGAAGTCCGCGTTCTCCTTGCGCGCGAAACCGTGGCCTTCGTTTTCGCCGCGCAGGTACCACACCGGCAGACCGTTGGCGCGCACCTTGGCGACGATCTGCTCGCTCTCGGTGTAGGGCACGCGCGGGTCGTTCTTGCCCTGCACGACGAACAGCGGCTTGCTCATCTTCTCGGTGTTGTTCAGCGGCGCGGTCTTTTCCATCCACGCGCGCGTCGCCGGGTCGCGCTCGTCGCCGTACTCGACGCGGCGCAGGTCGCGGCGGTAGCTCTCGGTGTTGGTGAGGAAGGTGACGAAGTTCGATGGCCCGACGATCGGCACGCCGCCGACGATGCGCTCGCTGTAGTGCACGGCCACGGCCAGCGTCATGTAGCCGCCGTAGCTGCCGCCGGTGACGAGCACGCGCGAGGCATCGAGGTCGGGCTGCTGCGCGATCCAGTCGAAGCAGGGCGCCGATGTCCTTGACGGAGTCTTCGCGCTTCGAGCCCGTTGTCGAGCGTCAGGAAGGTCTTGCCGTAGCCGGAGGAGCCGCGCACGTTGGGCTCGATGACGGTGATGCCGAGCTCCTGGATGAAGTAGTTCCAGCGCGACTGAAAGCCCATCTGCGCCTGCGCCTCCGGGCCGCCGTGGATCCTGACGATGACCGGCCGCTTGCCGGTGAAGCGCGCCGGCGGACGCGTCACGATGCCGGAGATCGTGAGGCCGTCGAAGCTCTTCCAGCGCACCAGCGACTGATCGGAGAAGGTGCCGGCGTCGATGCCCGGCGGCGCCTGCGCGCGCGTCCACTGCACGCTGCGCCCGCTGGCTGGGTCGAGCGCGAACAGCTCGCTCGGGCCCTTGGCGCTGTTGACCGAGTAGGCCATGCGCTGCAGCTCGCGGTGAAAGCCCATCGTGCCGACCTTGCCGGGCGGCACCGCGGGCGCAGCTGTTTCCTTCAGCGTAGCGGCATCGAACAGGCGCAGCTCGTCGCGGCCATCGACGTTGGCCTGCGCGACGATCCAGCGCCCGTCGTCGGACGGCGCCGCGGCGGTCACGTCCCACGGGATGTGGCCGCTGATGCGCGTCAGCGCGCCGCTGGCCAGATCGAGCGCCATCAGCTCGCGGAACTCGCCGGCGCGGTCGCTGATGACGTACAGGCGCTTGCCGTCCTTGGAGAAGCCGGCGTCGAAGTGCGTGGCCTTGACCGCTTCGCCCGGCGCGGGCAGCAGTTGCCGCTGCGCGCCGCTGGCCAGATCGATCAGCCAGACCTGCGACTCGGCGGCCGACAGGTAGCGCGTGAAGGCCACACGGCGGCCATCGTCGGACAGCGAGCCGCCGAACCAGCCGGGGCCCGGCAGATCGGCCAGCTTGCGCCTGGACTGCGGCTGCTCGGGATCGACGATCCACAGCGCGGTGTCGATGCGTGGCCGCGTGCCGCCCTGCGCCGTGCGGTCCAGCGGCACCGAGGTGTAGAGCAGCGACGACGTCGCGCGCACCCAGCCGACGATGTTGTGCGCTTCGTCGGGGTTGGTGAGCAGCGTGCTCTGCCGCGTGGCCAGATCGAGGCGGTAGATCTGGTCGGCTTCGTCGCCGCCCTGCGAGCGCTCGAAGACGATGTAGCGGCCGGCGCGCGGCTCCCAACTGGCGCGCGTCACCGGCTCGGCGCCGTCGGTGAGTTGCTGCAATTCGCCCAGCGGCCGGTCCAGGCGGTAGATGCGCGGCACGTTGTCGCCGGCCTTGCGGTGCGCGACCAGCATCTCGTTGTTCGTCGGGTGCCACTCGACAAAACCGTGGCCGCGGAAGTCGGTGTACTTGGCCACGCGATCGACCAGCGACATCGCAATCGGCGGGATGCCTTGCGCGAGCAGGTTGCCGTTGGGCGCGAGCACGGTGTCGGTTGACGGCGTGGCGCAGGCCGCGAGCAGGGCGGCGAAGAGCAGTGCGAGCCGTTTCACAGCGAGGCCTCGAGCATCTGGCGGTAGTCGTCGCGCGAGGCGATGCGCGGGCTGGTCTTGTGGCAGTGGTCGGCCATCGCACCGTCGATCACGCGCTCGAACAGGTCGCGCGTCACGCCCATCGCGGCCAGGCCGCTCGGCAGGCCGAGGCGGGCGTTGATGTCGCGGATCGCGTCGGCGAGTTCGCTGCCGCGCGCATCGCACGACGGCAGGCCCATCGCCTGCGCCATGCGTTGCAGGCGCCTGTCGCGCTGCATCGACTCGGCGCTTGCGTTGAAGCGGATCACGGCCGGCAGAAACACGGCGTTCAACGTGCCGTGGTGCAGCTTCGGGTTCACGCCGCCCAGGCTGTGCGACAGCGAATGCACGCAGCCCAGGCCTTTCTGAAACGCCATCGCGCCTTGCATGCTCGCGCTCATCATCTGCCAGCGCGCGTCCATGTCGCTGCCGTCGCGCGTGGCGCGCTCGATGTGCGACCAGCCACGCGCCAGGCCGTCGAGCGCGATGCCGTCGGCGGGCGGGTTGACGGCCGGCGCCATGAAGGTTTCCAGGCAATGCGCGATCGCGTCCATGCCGGTGGCCGCGGTCAGCAGCGGCGGCAGGCCGCGTGTCAGCTCGGGGTCGAGCAGGGCGGCCTTGGGCACCAGGTGCCAGCTGTGAAAGCCGAGCTTGCGGCCGTCATCGACGATGACGATCGCGCCGCGCGCCACCTCGCTGCCGGTGCCGGCCGTCGTCGGCACCGCGATCAGCGGCAGCACGCGCTCGCTGATCTTGGCGCTGCCGCCTTCGATGGTGGCGTAGGTTTTCAGCGCACCCTCGTGCGTGGCGGCGATGGCCAGGCCTTTGGCGAGATCGATCGACGAGCCGCCGCCGACGGCGATGAGGCCGTCGCAGTGCTCGGCGTCGAAGACACGGCAAGCGGCGCGCACGGCGGCTTCGGTCGGGTTCGACGGCGTGCCGTCGAAGACCGCATGCGGCATGTCGCCGAGTGCGGCCAGCGCCTTGTCGAGCACGCCCGCGGCGCGCACGCCGACGTCGGTGACGACGAGCGGCTTGCGCAAGCCAATGCGCTCGCATTCGCCGCGCAGCAGTTGCACCGCGCCGGGGTCGAGGTGGATCTGCGTCAGGTACTGGATGTGTGCCATGCCGTCAGTATGCTTTGGCGCGTGAAAGCCCCCACCCATTTGTTGACGCCCGCGATGAGTGGCTTGCTGGGTCGTATCGAGCGCGCCGGCCGGCCGCCGTTCCACGCCATGACGCCTGCCGAAGCGCGTGCCGCGTATGCCGCCGGCGCCGAAGTGCTGGAGCCGCCACGTGCGGCGTTGGCGCGCGTCGAAGACCTGAGCGTCGCTGGCCTGCCGGCGCGGCTGTACGCGCCGTCGCACGACAACACGCTGCCGACACTGCTCTACCTGCACGGCGGCGGCTTCGTCGTCGGCAGCCTGGAAACGCACGACAGCCTGTGCCGGCAGCTCGCGCTGCGCAGCGGCGGCGCCGTCATCGCGCTCGACTACCGGCTCGCGCCCGAGCACCGTTTTCCCGCGGCGCAGGACGATGCGTGGGCCGCTGTGCGCTGGCTCGCCGCGCACGGCGCGACGCTCGGCCTCGACACGCAACGCCTGGCCGTCGGCGGCGACAGTGCCGGCGGCACGCTCGCGGCCGTGGCCGCGATCCACGCCCGTGACCACGGCCTGACGCTGGCGCTGCAACTGCTGATCACGCCCGGCACGGCAGCGCTGGCAACACACGCCTCGCGCCATCTGTTCGCCAACGGCTTTCTGCTCGACACGGCGACGATCGACTGGTTCTTCGAGCAGACGATCGATCACTCACAGCGCCACGACTGGCGCTTCGCGCCGCTCGAAGCCGATGACCTCGGCGGCGTGGCGCCGGCCTGCGTGATCCTGGCCGAGTGCGATCCGCTGGCGGATGAAGGCATCGCCTATGCCGACAAGCTGCGCGCGGCCGGCGTGCCGGTGGCGCTCGATCTGGTGCGCGGCATGACGCACGACTTCATCAAAATGGGCCGCGTGTTGAAGCCCGCCGCCGCGGCGCAGCAGTTCGCAGCCGAGGCGCTCAGACAAGCCTGGAGTGACGACGAATGACCACCACCGACAGCGCGCCGCAGCGCAAGGACTTCCGTTTCGCCGAGCGCCACCGCGTGCGCTGGGTCGAGGTCGACATGCAGGCCATCGTCTTCAACGGCCACTACCTGATGTACTTCGACACCGCCGTCGCCGGCTACTGGCGCGCGCTGGCGCTGCCGTACCACGACACGATGCACGCCCTCGGCGGCGATCTCTACGCGCGCAAGGCGACGCTCGAATACGAGGCTTCGGCGCGCTTCGACGAGCAACTCGAAACCGGCATCCGCTGCGTGCGCATCGGCAACTCGTCGATGCTGCTGCAAGCCGCCGTGTACCGCGGCGCGCAGCGGCTGGTGCACGGCGAGCTGGTGTATGTCTTCGCCGACCCGGCGACGCAGACGTCGAAGCCGGTGCCCGCGCCGCTGCGCGAGGTGCTACAGGCTTATGAAGCCGGCGAGCCGATGCTCGATGTGCGCGTCGGCGATTGGGCCACGCTCGGTGCAGCCGCAGCGCCGATCCGCCGCGCGGTGTTCACGCAGGAGCAGGGCATCGACGCGGCGCTCGATGACGATGGCGCCGACGCCAGCGCGGTGCATGTGCTGGCCGTCAACCGGCTCGGTGTGCCGCTGGGCACGGGGCGGCTGGTGAGCACGGCACCCGGTGTGGGCAAGATCGGCCGCATGGCGGTCATCGCGCCGCTGCGCGGCTCTTCCGTGGGGCGGCAGTTGCTCGATGCGCTGGTGCAGGCCGCGCGGGTGCGAGGCGACCGCGAAGTGATGCTGCATGCGCAGGCCAGCGCCGTCGGCTTCTACCGGCGGCTGAACTGGCAAGCGCGTGCGCCGGCATTTGAAGAAGCCGGCATCCTGCATCAGGAGATGTCGCTCGCGCTCACCTGATCGGCGCACGGTGGCCGGGCTGCGGCCAGCGCTGCAACGTCACGCGCCGCTCCTGCGCTGTGCGGCCTGCGCCATCGTGCGTGCGCTCGATGACGTTCAGTTGCCAGCCGTCGTCGCGGCGCTCGCCCAGCACGACGGTGCTGCAGCGTGTGCCGTAGCGGCCGTCCGGCGTGGTGATGAAGATCGGCGACAGCAGGCGTTCGCGCTCGACGCCGATGCCCGTCTGCGGCAGGTCGGCGTCGGCGGCCACCTGGCGCTCGCCGAGCAGCGCGAACAGGCGCGCTTCGAGGCCGGCATCGTCGCCGCGCACCGCGTGTTCCATCGCCGTGGTCAAGCGCCGCACCTTCGGCCACGGATCGTTCAGCGCGGCGTTGGCGAGCGCGTGCACGCCGGCCGCGATCGGCGTCATGGCCTGGCGATCGCTGCACCAAAACCAGCGGCCACTTTGCAGATCGCCGCCGATGAGGTTGAACGGGTTGTGGCCTTGCGCCGTCGGCTCGCGGCCTTCGAGCCAGTCGGTGACGAGCGCCCCGCGCGAGGGCGCGCCGGTGCGGTGCCGCGGCAGATCGCGCACATTGGTCAGCATGCCGATGCGGCCGTGCTCCGACAGCGCCATCCACGTGCCGCCGGCCGACAGGTCACGCCCGCCGAGCAGCCACGGCGCGCTCGGTGACGTGCGCCACCAGTCGAGCGGCGCGCTGGGACGATCGAAGAACTCGTCGCGGTTGGCGGCGATGATCAGCGGCAAGCGCGGGTGCGCGTCGAGGGCCAGGCCGATCAGGCACATCTCAATTGCGGCCCTGTGTGTGAGTTCGCGAACGTCCTTGAATACGCTTGGGCGTCGTCTGTGCGAGCGCAAGGCATGGGGCCGGCCGGCGCCACGCCTTGCGGGAGACGATCGCTCTTGGGGGAGAGTGTTTGGCAAGCCGCGGGCGCCCGCCCCGCGGCTTGCCGCGCGCCGCAGGCGCGCGCCTGTTCGAAGGTCGGGCTCGATGCCCGGCCTTCGAACTTCTCCCAAAGAACAGGTGCTCCTCGCCAAGCTGTGGGCGGGTGCGCGGTGGCGCGCCTGTGCGGCGGCGAGGAGCACAGGGTTTCGGTCGGCGCGCGTACCCGCGCGCTTCGCAGACGGACTCACCGCATCTGTTCGAGCGAAACGAGCGCAGTGAGCTGAAGCGAGTTATGCGGTGCGACCGAAACCCGAGCACCGCAGCGCAGTCGGCGCGCCTTTGGCGCCGACCGCCGCAGTGGCGCGCCAGCGCGCACCCGCCCACAGCTTGGCGCCCGCCAGCACGTCAACGCTGCGCACCTTCAACGTCCACAAACGGGACGAAGACTTCGACATGGCGTTCGCCGACGAGCCACGGTTGCAGCGCGCATGGCGCGTCGTCGCTCGATACGCTCTTGCCAACGCCGCGTGACACCCTGCGCGCAGACGTGAGTCTCCATCAGCGTGACATCGCCACTTCGTCAGCACGCCGCAGCAACTCGCAATGCAAGCCCGGCATCGCAACTTGCCACGCGGCATGCAACTCGCGCAACGTTGCCACGGCCGCCGCCTCGCTCTCACGCGCGACGCGAAAGTAGATGTAGAGCCGTCGCGAACTCACGCTGCGGCTTCGAGCGGCACCGCGTAGGTCATGTCGGCGCGCGTCAGCGCCGCGCCGTCCGCTGTGCCGAGATGCAGCGTGCCGCCGTCGAGCGCGGCCAGCTTCACTTCGGCCAGCAGCAGATGCTGTCCTTGCCACGACGCCGCGTTGGCCACCATGCCCGCCGGCTGTTCGCGATCGGCGCTGTGAAAGATCTCCTGCGCCGCCGCCGCTGCACTCGCGGACTCGAAGACGAACGCGCGCCGCTTCAACGTGCCGCGGTACTGGCTGCGCGCGACGACTTCCTGCCCCGGGTAGCAGCCCTTCTGAAAATTCACGCCGCCGACGACTTCGAAGTTCACCATCTGCGGCACGAACTGCTCGGCCGTCGCGGCGACGATGCGCGGCACGCCGCTGGCCACTTCGAGCCACGACCAGGCATCGGCATCGAGTGCGGGCAGGGCAGGGACCGCGCCGACGCGCAGCGCGCGTGACGTGCCACGCACGGCAGGCAGGCCGATCAGGCCATCGGCGCAGCGCCACGCCGCCACGGTTGCCGCCGCACCGGCCACGCCGTGCAGCGCCAGCTCGGCGCTGGCGTCACTCAGCTTGCATTTGGCACGCAGCACGAACATCGACATGCGCTTCAATGCGGCGGGCAGCAGGTCGGCGCTGCAGGCCAGCAGCACTTCATCCGGCGCCGGGCGCCAGACGACGAAGCTGGCCAGCAAGCGGCCCTTGGCCGAGCACCAGCCGGCGAGCGTTGCACGGTGGGCGTCGAGGCCGAGCACGTCCTGCGTCAACTGGCTTTGCAGGAAGCTTGCCGCATCGGGGCCGAGCGCGCGGATCACGCCCCACTCGGGCAGCGGCGTCGCGCCGTTGAAATCGGTCGTCACGGGGTTGTTCATGCGCTGATTATCATGACGCCCTCATGCATACAGGAGCTCCATGGTGATGCGATTGCTGCGCTGGCTCGTGCTGCTCGTCGTGCTGGCCGCGGCGGGCTCGGCGGCCGCGGCCTGGTGGTGGCTGCAGCGTCCGCTGCCGCTGGCCGCGGACGCGGTCGAGGTCTCGATCGCGCCCGGCACCTCGCCGCGCAGCGTGGCCGAGAAGTGGGTGCAGGCCGGCGTGCAGACGCCGCCCGAACTGCTGTGGCTGTGGTTTCGCGCGTCGGGCAAGGCGCCGCAGATGCGCGCCGGCAACTACAGCATCGAGCGCGGCATCACGCCGCAGCAACTGCTCGAGCGCATGCTGCGTGGCGAGTCGGTGATGGAGGTGGTGCGCATCACCGAGGGCTGGACCTTCAAGCAGATGCGCGAGGCGCTGGCGCAGGCGCCATCGTTGAAGCCGACCACGAAGGAGATGACGGAGGCCCAGCTGATGGCCGCGCTCGGCCTGCCCAACGTGCCGGCCGAAGGGCGCTTCTTCCCCGACACCTACCACTACAGCCGCGGTGCCAGCGACATGACGGTGCTGCGCTCGGCGCAGCAGATGCTGCAGAAAAAACTCGAAGCGGCGTGGGCCGAGCGGGCCAAGGACGTGCCGCTGAAGTCGATCGACGAGGCGCTGATCATGGCCTCGATCGTCGAGAAGGAAACCGGGCTCGAAGCCGATCGCACCAAGGTGTCGAGCGTCTTCAACAACCGCCTGCGCATCGGCATGCCGCTGCAGACCGATCCGACGGTGATCTACGGCCTGGGCGCGTCGTTCGACGGCAACCTGCGCAAGAAGGATCTGCAGACCGACACGCCGTACAACACCTACACGCGCAAAGGCCTGCCGCCGACGCCGATCGCGCTGCCCGGCGGCAACTCGATCAAGGCGGCGCTGCAACCGGCACCGAGCAAGGCGCTGTACTTCGTGGCGCGCGGTGATGGCTCGAGCGTGTTCTCGGAGAACCTGGCCGACCACAATCGCGCCGTGAACCAATTCCAGCGCGGCAGATGAAGCGGGGGCACTTCATCACCTTCGAAGGCATCGACGGCGCCGGCAAGTCGTCGCACATCGAGCCGTTGGCGGCGTGGCTGCGCGAGCGCGGTCAAGCGGTGCTGGTGACACGCGAGCCGGGTGGCACGGCGCTGGCGGAGACGCTGCGCGAGTTGGTGCTGCATCAGCCGATGGACGCGCTGACCGAGTCGCTGCTGGTGTTTGCCGCGCGGCGCGATCACCTGGTGCAGTCGATCCAGCCCGCGCTCGACGCCGGCACGACCGTGCTGTGCGACCGTTTCACCGATGCCACCTTTGCCTACCAGGGCGGCGGCCGTGGCTTCGACCTGCAAGTCTTGTCGCAGCTCGAAGCGATGGTGCATTCCGGCTTGCAGCCGGACCTGACGCTGTGGTTCGACTTGCCGGCGCCTGTGGCGGCGCAGCGTCGTGCAGCGGCGAGGGCGGCCGATCGATTCGAGGCCGAGAGCGACGCGTTCTTCGAGCGCGTGCAAGCCGGCTATGCGGCGCGCATGGCGACGCAGCCTGCGCGCTTCAAGCGCATCGACGCGTTGCCGCCGCAAGCCGAGGTGCGGCAGCAGGTTTGCGCCGCTGTGCAGGCCGTGGTGCGATGAGCGACACGGCTTGGCCGTCCTGGCTCGACGAGCCGCTCTTGCGCGGCCTGTCGATGCGCGCCCACGCGCTGTTGTTGCATGCGCCGGGTGCACTCGGCCAGTTCGATCTGGCGTGGGCCCTGTCACGCGCCTGGCTGTGCGAGACGCCAGCCGACGGCCGCGCCTGCGGCCACTGCGCGTCCTGCCGCCTGATGGACGCGCACTCGCATCCGGACTTCCATCTGCTGCTGCCCGATGCCTTGCGCGTGCCGCTCGGCTGGAGCAGCAGCAACGCCGAGGCCGCCGATGACGGCGAAGGCAAGAGCAAGGCCAAGCCGAGCCGCGAGATCAGAATAGACGCGCTGCGCAAGGCGATCGACTGGAGCCAGCGCACCAGCGCGCGCGGCGGCGCCAAGGTGCTCGTCATCCATCCCGCGCCGGCGATGAACGCCGTGACCGCGAACGCGCTGCTGAAGACGCTCGAAGAACCGCCGGGCCGTTTGCGCCTGCTGCTCACGGCCGACGACCCGGAGGCCTTGTTGCCCACGGTGCGCAGCCGCTGCCAGCGTTTGCCGATCGCCACGCCATCCGTCGCCGCAGGCAGCGCGTGGCTCGCAGGGCAGGGCGTGGCCGATGCCGAGGTGCTGCTGGCCGCGGCCGGCGGGCAGGTGCAAGCGGCGTTGGCGCTGCACGGCGAGGGCATCGGCGCGGCCGACTGGTCGCAGGTGCCCGATGCCGTGCGCCGTGGCCACAGCGGCGCGCTCGGCGCGTGGCCGGTGCCGCGCGTGGTCGATGCGCTGCACAAGCTCTGCCACGATCTGTTGGCGCTGCACGCCGGCGGCACGCCACGGTTCTTCACGCCGGCCGCGATGGCGCCGGCCGCGCGTCCGGCGCTGCCGCCGCTGGCCGCGCTCGCCGCCTGGCAGAGCGAGCTGCTGCGCGCCGCGCGCCACGACGATCACCCGTGGCATGCGCCGCTGCGCGTCGAGGCGCTGGTGGCACAGGCCGCGGCGCTGTGGCAAACGGCACGGCGATGCGGCCCCCGGGCGGGGTGGGGCATTGGCTACACTGCCCGGCAGATGAGCACAGCAGCCAACCCCCGAACCCAGCCCGGACGCTCGACGGGCCCAACGCGTCGCGGCCGAGCGTCATCCAGCTCGTCTTCCGCGAAAAGGGCGCGCTGTATGCCGCCTACATCCCCCTGTTCGCCGAAGGCGGCCTGTTCGTGCCGACGACGCGGGACTACCGCATCGGCGACGACATCTACCTGCTGCTCTCGCTGCCCGATGACAACCAGCGCTACCCGGTGGCCGGCAAGGTCGGCTGGATCACGCCGGCCAATGCCTCGGGCGGACGCACGCAGGGCGTGGGCGTGCGGTTCCCCAACGACGAAAAAACGCGGCAGCTGAAGCTGCGCATCGAAGAGATCCTCGGCACGAGCATCCAGTCGGCCAAGCCGACCCAAACGATCTAGTTTCGAAGCGTTGACGGCCCCTGGCTCGCTTCGCTTGCGTCCCCCGAGGGGAGCGCAGGCCACTTGGGGCGGCCCGGCGCTGGCCTGCGACTAGACTCGCCGCGGTTCACAGCCACGCGCGCGATGTACGTCGATTCCCACTGTCATCTCACCTTCGAAGGCCTGGCCGATCGCATCGGCGAGGTGCGTGCCGCGATGGCCGCGGCACAGGTCGATCGCGCGCTCGTCATCTGCACCACGCTCGAAGAGTTCCCGCGCGTGCACGCGCTGGCCAAGGCCTACGACAACTTCTGGTGCAGCGCCGGCGTGCATCCGGACAACGAGGGCGTGCGTGAACCGTCGCTCGACGACCTGCTTGCGCTCGCGGCCCTGCCGCGCGTCGTCGCCATCGGCGAAACCGGCCTCGACTACTACCGCCTGAACGGCCGCAGCATCCGCGACGACATGCACTGGCAGCGCGAGCGCTTTCGCATCCACATCCGCGCCTCCCGTGCCACGGCCAAGCCGCTGGTGATCCACACCCGCAGCGCCAGCGCCGACACGCTGGCGATCCTGCGCGAGGAGGGCGCATCGAGCGGTGTCTTTCATTGCTTCACCGAGACGGCCGAGGTGGCCCGCGCCGCGCTCGACCTGGGCTTCTACATCTCGTTCTCAGGCATCGTGACCTTTCGCAATGCCGAAGATTTGCGCGCCGTGGCGCGCTTCGTGCCGCAGGACCGGCTGCTGATCGAAACCGACAGCCCGTACCTGGCGCCGGTGCCGTTTCGCGGCAAGACCAACCAGCCGGCCTACGTGGCGCATGTCGGCGCCGCGGTGGCCACGCTGCGCGGCATCACGCCCGAGGCGCTGGCCGGCGCCACCAGTGCCAACTTCGAGCGCCTTTTTGAAGTTAAAGCCGCATGAAGTATTGCTTTAGATACTCTCTCTATCTGGCTGTCACTGTTTGGTTTTCAGTGGCTCATGCCGGATCCTATGAAGACTTCTTCATCGCCATCAACCGGGGCGACGACCGCGCCGTGGCGCAGCTGCTGGAGCGCGGTTTTGACCCGAATTCCCGCGATCCGAAGGGCCAGACCGGACTCATCCTGGCCATGTGTGAGCGCCGGTCAAGAACCGCTGCCAGTTGACGGCGAGGCAGCGGTTTTGAGTTTGGCGATGTTGCGAGCGAGCCTTGGCTTGTTGATGCCGAACGAGCGCGCATGAGAGCTTCGCCTGCATGGCCGCCCGAGGGCGGCCATGCAGGCGAAGGCGATGCCATTGAGCGGGTCTGGATGCCGCGCGCCGATGCCAGCCCGTTGGGTGGCGGCTGCAGCGCGCCGGCCGTGACACGCGCAGGTCCTGCGCGGTACAACGTCGCACGATGCCGAAGTAGGTGGGCACGGCAGCGGTCCCTAATGCCTGGCAAGCTTGGAGACCGCGCCGCGCCCTACACCGTGCCGATGAAGGTGGTGCTGCAGCAGTGTTGCACCCTGGGACGAGTCCGTCCAGCACCTTTGGCTGATCGCCGAGGATGGACATGGACCGTGCAGCCCGCCTGTTCCTGTGCGCGCGTTGTCGCGACCAGGTGCTGTTGTGCTCGCCACTGCGACCGTGGTCAGCAGTATTGCAGCCGGGCGTGCTCGAGCGTGAGTCGGCGTGAGCGACGGCGCGCAGACGGCCCAGCGCTACCAGAGCAGCCGGGGCGGTCAGCTCAAGCATGCCGCGCGCACGCGCGTGCTGGCGCGAGCGGCGACGCTCGCTGCGCCAGTGCCAGCGCGGGCCGGACATCAATAAAGTGACGCACCAGGGTTGCTCGGTCGCGCGCGGCCGATGCTTCACTGCTCGCATGCGACACACCCAGCGCCTGCGAGCCGAGCTCACCGTCGACACCGAGTCGGCCAACGACACCGCGCCGGCGAGCGCCGGCACGGTCGCCATTGGCCGTACTGGTGTGCCGGCGCTGCGCTCACCGCTGCTGCCCCATGTGCGCCAGGGCTACCTGCGCACCGAACAGCGTTCGCTGGCGCGGCGGCGCATGACCATCCCTCTTGATCTGGCCGCACGGATCGAGCGGCTGTACACGGTCGAGCACTGGCGCGTGGGGACCATCGCGCGCCAGTTGCACGTGCACCGCGACACGGTGCGCCGCGTCCTGCGCGAACACGGCGCCGCGCCGCCAGACGTCCCGTTGCGCCCGAGCCTGGTCGATCCTACCGGGTCTTCATCCGCGAGACGTTGGAGAAGTACCCGACGCTGACGGCCAGCCGGCTGCATGACATGGTGTGCGAGCGCGGCTATGCGGGGCAAGCCAGCCACTTCCGCTACCTGGTCAGCACGATGCGCCCGCGGCCGCCGGCCGAGGCCTACCTGCGCTTGCGCACGCTGCCGGGCGAGCAGATGCAAGTCGACTGGGCCCACTTCGGGCACCTGCAGATCGGCCGTGCGCGGCGCCCGCTGATGGGCTTCGTGATCGTGCTGAGCTACTCGCGGCGCGTGTTCCTGCGCTTTTGCCTGAACGCCCAGATGGACAGCTTCCTGCGCGGTCATGTCGAGGCATTCGTCGCATTTGGCGGGTTGGCCAGGACGCTCCTGTACGACAACCTCAAGAGCGTCGTGCTCGAACGCGTGGGCGATGCGATTCGCTTCAATCCCGAGTTCCTGGCCTTCGCCAGGCACTACCGCTTCGAGCCGCGCCCGGTGGCCGTGGCGCGCGGCAATCAGAAGGGTCGGGTCGAACGCCAGATCGATTTCATTCGCAAATCCTTCTTCGCCGGCGCGCGAGTTCACCGATGTGGCCGACCTGAACGCCCAGGCCCGCGAGTGGTGCGAGGGCCGTGCGTTGGATCGACCCTGGCCCCAGGACGACGCGTTGAGCGTGCGCCAGGCCTTCGCCGCTCGAGCAGCCCCGCCTGCTCGGGCTGCCCGCCACCGACTACGCCTTGGGCCAGCGCCTGGAGGTCTCGGTGGCCAAGACGCCTTACGTGCGCTTCGATCTGGAACGACTACACGGTGCCGCATACCCACGTGCGACGCACCCTGTCGGTGCTGGCCGACGAGCAGCGCGTGCGCATCTTCGACGGCATCACCGAAGTGGCCAGCCATCCCCGCAGCTTCGACCGCCATCAGCGGATCGAGGACGCCGACCCACCTGCAGGCCCTGGTCGAGTACAAGCGCCGAGCCCGCGCGCACCGCGGCTGCGACGCGCTGGCCCAGGTCGCCCCCGCCAGCACCGAGTTGCTGCAGATGGCCGCCCAGCGCGGCCACAACCTGGGCAGCATCACCGCCGCGCTGCTGCGCCTGCTCGACCAGTACGGGGCGGCGTCGCTGCAGGCGGCCATCCTCGAGGCCATCGAGCGCGAGGTGCCCCATCCCAACGCCGTGCGTCTGGCGCTGGAGCGCGCGCGCGAGCGCGCCGGGCGGCCGCCTGCGCTGGCCCTGGCGCTGCCCGAGCACGTGGCGCGGCGCGACGCGCCGATGCGCACGCCTTCGCTGGCTTCCTACGACCGCCGCTACGACCCACCCAAGGACACCGACGA
The DNA here is from genome assembly GCA_963732625.1 of uncultured beta proteobacterium. GTDB lineage: Bacteria > Pseudomonadota > Gammaproteobacteria > Burkholderiales > Burkholderiaceae_C > CADEEN01. The sequence goes on from CAVTAM010000010.1 coordinate 76,972, forward strand.
TGACTGAGCCCAACCGCACTGGCCACCCTGTGGCGTCGCACGCCGAGCTGCGTGCGCAGGCCGCCGAGCTGCGCCTGCACGGCCTGCTGGCCCACTGGGACGAGCTGATGGGTCAGCCCGAGACCGAGCAGCGCGTGCGCCAGTGGCTGGGCTGGGAGAGCGCCGAGCGTGCTCACCGCAGCCTGGAGCGGCGTCTGCGCGAAGCGCACCTGGGCCGCTTCAAGCCGCTGGCCGACTTCGACTGGAGCTGGCCCAAGGAGTGCGACCGCGCGGCCATCGAGGAGCTGATGAGTCTGCAGTTCCTCGACCGACGCCAGCTCCGTCGTGCTGTTCGGCCCGAACGGGGTGGGCAAGTCGATGATTGCCGCCAACATCGCGCCACCAGGCGGTGCTGCAGGGGCATACGGCGCTGTTCACCACCGCCGGCCAGATGCTCAGCGAGCTCGCCGCACTGGACAGCGATTCGGCGCTGCGCCGGCGGCTGCAACACTACGCCGCGCCGGACCTGCTCCTGATCGACGAGGTCGGCTACCTCTCGTACTCCAATCGTCATGCCGACATGCTGTTCGAGCTGGTCAGCCGGCGCTACCTGCACAAGAGCACCGTCGTCACCACGAACAGACGATTCGCCGACTGGGGCGAGGTCTTCCCCAACGCCGCCTGCGTGGTCTCACTGGTCGACCGGCTGATGCACCGCGCCGAGGTCGTGCGCATCGAGGGTGATTCGTACCGCCAGAAGGAAGCCGAAGAGCGCGCCATGCAACGCGCGGCTGCCCGCACGCGCCGCGGCGCGCACGAAGGCAGCTTCAGCGCGCAAGCCGCGTGCGTGAGGCCACCAGCAGTGGCCGCCTCGATGAGACCGCCGCGGCGCAAGCGCACATCGCGCGACCGACCGCTGCGTTCGCGCTGCCGTCGCACTGGTCGCCCACGCAGGCGCTCGCCGTCTTCGAATGCCTCGAGTTGCTGCGCGAGCAACTCTGGCTCGCCTACGGCCCGGAGATCCAACGCGCCTGGCGCGCTCAACTCGTGCCCCGATCGCGCGCCGCCCGACTCGATCCCGACGCAGCCGTTCTGAATCACACGGCGGCAACGCCACACGAACAGATGGCCCCTCGCGGGGCCATCTGCACTTCGTCACTCAAGTCAGACGAACCAAAACCGCGTCCTCACCGGCGTATACAAGCGGATCTACATCGTCGCAACCATGCGCGACGAATCGCCGCGGGTGGCCGAAGCGCTCTGGAAGAGCCCCGCACTCGACGTCGATGCGCACAACGCCAGCGGAGAGACCGCGTTGATGCTGGCCGCTCTGCGCGGCCAGGTGGCGTGGATGCAGCGTCTGCTGGAGCGCGGTGCTGCCGTGCACAAGCCCGGCTGGTCGCCGATCCACTACGCCGCCACCGGGCCCGAGGTGAAGGCCGTGGCCTTGCTGCTCGAGCGCGGCGCGCCGCTCGAGGCTCTGAGTCCCGACAAGGACACACCGCTGATGATGGCCGCGCGCTACGGCGCCGAGGGCAGCGTCGATCTGCTGTTGGCGCGTGGTGCGTCGGCTGCGGCGACGAACAGCCGCAACCTCGATGCGGCAGATTTGGCACGCGCCGGTGGCCGCGATTTCCTGGTTGAACGTTTGCAGAAAAGCGTGAAACGTTAGCGTGTATTTCTGCGCCCGCTGCGTGGCATTGCAGCGCGCTCGTCCTGTTCGCGCCGGGCGTCAGTGCCTAGAGTGAATGTGTGCCCGTTGGCATCACCTCACAAGGAACTCTCGTCATGCACGCTGTCCCTCACGTCGCCAATCCCTTCGCCTTGTTGACCGACCCGGAGGCGATCTTTCGCGCCGTTGAAGCGTCACCGCGTCTCGAAAGCTTGAACCGCCGCATCTGCCGTCCGCTCGATCGCGCGCAGCGCGAGAGCGACGCCGAGGGCGCGGATGCGGCACCGCATGACGCCGTTGTCGACCGTGAAGCGGACCGTTTTTCGGAGCGCTTCTCATTGAACAGGTCTCCGCTCGACTGACTACGATGTATATTATGTTAACTGCTCTTCGCAGGTAGGATCGGACGAACGGCACTTTCTTTCAGCCGCCGCAGGCCATCGACGAGCCGCTGACCGCGGGAGCAACGCCTGAACAGGCGGCGTCCGTCAGCGGAGCTCCCTGATCGGTCAAGCCTTCGCAGTGCACATTGAAGGCTGCCGTCGGCTTGCTCTTGATGGCCAGCGCCCCGGCGCCCGTGGCCGACAGCGCAAGCCCGCTGAGCGAGATGCGGCCGACCGCGCCGCCGCTGAACCTGCGCGAGACGCTGCTGCCGTCCGCCAGGGTCCCCGTCAGCGCCGAGGATACGCCGGTGCCCTCCCCGATGCGCACGCCGTTGGCCGCCGTGCCGGTGACCGAATTGCGCTCGACGCGCACGTCCTGGACCGCCAGCGATGACATCAGCGCCGGGTACTCGCGCTCGTCATCGAAGGCGAAGGCGTGGACCTCGATGCCGGCGTGGCCGGTGCGCGCAGCCGTGCCCGGCCAACCCGCGGGCACGTAGGCCGGCGTCGTGGTCTGCACCTGCGAAATCGTGTTGCCCTGGACCAGCACGTTGGCCACGCCCCAGGTCAGGTAGGAGGCTTCACGGGCCAGCAGGACGCCGGCGGCCAGCGTCGTGCGGGAGATCCGGTTGTCGCGGATGGTGATGTCGGCGCCGCCGACGACGCTGATGCCGCGCCCCCAGTACTGGCCCTCGACGTCGTTGTCGGCGACGAGCACGTCGCGCACGAGCTGCAGGTCGCGCTGGTCGGCATGGGTTGCCGCCAGGCTCTGCGCGGTCTCTGTCTGCCAGTTGCCGCTCTTCAGGTACGAGACCATCGCGATCATGTCGTCGCCGGTTTCGCGCACCGTGTTGCCGATGACGCGCCCATGGCGCGAACCGGCGGTGACGTGGATGCCGTCGGACAGGCTGCGCCGGACCTCGTTGCCGGCAACGAGGAAGCCCTCGGCGCGAAAGACGAAGATGCCGGCCGACGAGGCGCTGTTGGCCGTGGCCGATCCGGCCTCGCCGCCGTTGACGACGCGGTTGCCGCGGATGACGTTGCCGCGCAGCGGCGTGGCCCGATCGACGCGGTCGAAGACGGCGATCCGCGACTGCCACGGTGCTGTCAGCCGCGACCCGGTCACGGCCGTGAGGGTGAAGCCGTAGATGCTCGCGCCGTCCGCGGCCAGCATCACCGCCTGGTCCTGCGCATTGGTGGCGTGCAGCGTTGCGCCCTGCGACCACAACACCGTGCCCGGCTGGCGCACCGTCAGGCGCCGCGAATGCTGGTAGGTGCCGGCGGGGAAGACCAGCCACTGCCCCGGCTGAAGCGAATCGAGTGCGCCCTGGATCGCCAACGTGTCGTCCTGCCCGTCGTCGGGCTTGGCACCGAAACTGCGCACATCGATGGTGTTGGCGGGGAGAGCCGGCAGCGCCTCCGCTGCGCACCGCGCCGGCGCAGGTTGTGGTGCTGGTGCTGGTGCTGGTGCTGGTGCTGGTGCTGGTGCTGGTGCTGGTGCTGGTGCTGGTGCTGGTCGACTGGCGACGGCGACGGCGATGGCGATGGCGATGGCGATGGCGATGGCGATGGCGATGGCGATGGCGATGGCGATGGCGATGGCGATGGCGATGGCGATGGCGATGGCGATGGCGATGGCGATGGTCGATGGCGAGCGCTCGGGCCGCCGGGAGGCGGCGCCGAGGGGCCTTGTGCAACGGCCTCGCGAGCGTCGCCGCCGCCGCCGCAAGCGGCGAGCAGACACGCCAGCGCCAGGGCGCTGATTTGATGCAGTCGGCGCCCCGGCCGGCGCCGATGCGGTACTGGAGTTGAGATGGTCATGACGAGATGGAAATGGGCGGCGAAAACGGGGCTTGCCAGCGTGCAGATCGAGGGTTGACCTCAACGGACAACTCAATGTAGTGCTTGCACTTTGGCTTGCCGTTTTGCGCCGCGCTGCCGCGGTGTTTCATCACGGCGCGCTCGCCTCTGACACTCACTGACAAATACGGCGCGAAGACGTGCGCCGCGGTGGTCGGCCACCGCTTGGAGTCAGGGGCCGTGCGCGGCATGCCGCTTTGGGACAATGCTCGCAACATGAATCCAGATCGGAGGTGCGCAATGGCCGCTCGAAGCCCGGGGCAGCCGGCCGAACGGCAGGGCGACCTCTTCGAGCCGCCATCAGCGCGCAGTCCCTCGCCCGCCGCAGAGGCCGCGGGCAACCGCGTCGGCGCTGCCGTGCCGGACGACGCAACGCGGCAGCTCGCGCAGCAGCTCGAAGCCGCCTTCGGCAAACGCCTTCACCTCGGTACGTCGTCCTGGTCCTTTGCGGGCTGGGCCGGGCTGGTCTGGGACGAGCGCGAGTACAGCGAGGCCAATCTGTCGCGCCACGGCCTGGCCGCGTATGCGCGGCATCCGTTGCTGCGCACCGTCAGCCTCGATCGCACGTTTTACCGTGCCATCGACGCCGCCACCTACGCCAGGCTGGCGCGGCAGACGCCCGATGACTTCCGCTTCGTCGTCAAGGCGCCGAGCGAGATCACCGATGCGGTGCTGCGCGCCGCCGACACCGGCGCGCCGCTGCAGGACAACCCGCTCTTCCTCGATCCGCGGCGCGCGCTGCTGACGGCGGTGCAGCCGGCGGTCGAAGGGCTCGGCGACAAGCTCGGCGCGCTCGTCTTTCAGATCTCGCCGCTGTCTGCCGGCTGGCTGCGCAACAACAACGCCCTGCAGGACCGCTTCAGCGCGTTGTGGCGTGCCGTCGTGCCGGCCATGCCAGCCGCTGCATTGACGGCCGTGGAGCTGCGAGACGCTCGCATGCTGACGCCGCGCCTGATCTCGCACTTGGCCCAACACGGCGTGCGCTACTGCGTCGGCCTGCATGACCGCATGCCGCCGATGGCGCGCCAGGTCGCAGGCCGTGCATGCGAGCGCGCGCGGGTGACTTCATCTGCCGCTGGAACCTGCATCAGGGCCTGCGCTACAACCAGGCCAAGGCACAGTGGGCGCCGTTCGATCGGCTGCAAGCACCCGATGTCGAAACCCGCGAGGCCCTGGCGCGGGCGGTGGTCGCGGCACTCGCCGGCGGCTACCGCGCCTTCGTCACCATCAACAACAAGGCCGAAGGCTCGGCGCCGCTGTCGGTGATCGAACTCGCCAAGGCGATCTTGCGCGCGGCGGGCGCGGCGGCGTAGGCGCCCTGCTCTCTCATATGAGCCCTTCACCGCGCCGGCCGTGAGCCCGGTGATGATCTGCCGCGCGGCGACGAAGGTGAAGATCAGCGGCGGGATCGCGATCAGGCTGCCCATCGCCATCACGCGGCCCCAATTGATCCCGACGCTCAATAACTCCAACTTCTCCGACACCGCGCATGGCCTGACTGCCGCGGTGCAAGCCAGCGGCCTGCAGGTGCTGCTCGGCTACACCGACTACGGCGTTCCCACCGAAGAGCGCCTGCTGCGGGCGATGCTGGCGCGCCGGCCCGAAGGCGTGATCCTCACCGGCGGCAGCCACACGCCGGCGGCGCGCAAGATGCTCGAAGCCGCCGGCGTGCCGGTGGTGGAAACCTGGGACCTGCTGGCCGAGCCGATCGAACACATGGTCGGCTTCTCCAACGCCGACGCCACCGCGTCGCTGGTGCGCAGCCTGCACGCGCAAGGCTTGCGCCGCCTGGCCTTCATGTGCGGCGAGCCGGGCCGCGATGCGCGCGGTGCCGAGCGCCGGCGTGGCTTCGAAGACGCGATGCGAGAACTCACGCTGCGCGGCGGGCGTGTCATCACCGTCGGCCAGGCGCCGGTGTCGATGGCGCACGGCGCGCAAGCGGTGGCGCAGCTGGTCGAGCAGTGGCCCGAAGTGCAGGCCCTCGTCTGCGTCTCGGACCACGCTGCGTTTGGCGCGCTGATGGAGTGCCAGCGCCGCGGCTGGGCCGTGCCGCAGCGCTTGGCGATTGCCGGCTTCGGCGGCTTCGAAGTTTCTACAGCGTGCCACCCCCGACTGACGACCGTGGCCGTCGATTGCGTTGGCATCGGCCGCGCCGCCGGCGAGTTGCTGCTGCGCGCGATCGACGCCGCACGCAACGGCGAGCGGCTGCCGGCGGAGACGGTGATGGTGCCGTTTCGCATCGAGCTGCGCGAGAGCACATGAGCGCGTTGCGTTGCACGCAAACCGGCGGCAATCTCCTGACCTGCATCTCGATCCATCCCTAGTTCCTCGGTGATCGCGCAGCGTCTGCGCAGCTACCATCGATGCACACTTTCGAGGCGGGGCTTCTGTGGCATTTGTGAGCAGCGCGCAACCTCCCATCGTCTTGTCACCTGGCTGGCAGACACGCCGCGACCTGCTGAGACTGGGCGCCGTTGCGATCGGCGCTGCGCCATCGCTGGTCTGGGCGCAAGCCACCGAGGTGGCGCTCGCCGGCATGGCGTATTCCGGCGATGCGGCCTCGCTGGCGCAACGTTTTGCGTACTCGCTGGCTTACGAGAAATCGCTCAAGGCCAGCGGCAAGCCGGCGTACGCGATGCTGCGCGATGCAATCGCGCAGAACCCACCGCAGCAACTCAAGCTGGTCGCGCAGATCGACGAGCTGAAGGGCCGCGACCAGGCGATCGCGGTGGCGCTGGTGATCGGCTCCGAGACCATCTCGGTCGAGCAGTTGGCGGGCCTGCACAAGCTCTTCGTGCTGATCCGCGCGCAGGCGCTGTTCTTCGATTTCAAGACGATGTCGGTGGTGCGCGCCTACCCGATCAGCTTCGGCCACATCGATGTCTTCGACCGGCCGCCGAGCGAGGACGAGATCCGCCAACGCGTGCGCGGCGTCTATGAAGGCGCCAACGGCAAGCCCGGCATCATCGGCCGCTTCGGCAACACGCTGGCCAAGGCGACGCTGCCGACGAGCACGTCGCGCTATCTGCAGGTCGCCCGAATCGGCATCAAGCCCGAGGCGCTGGCCAGCATCCCAGCCTACATCTCGAGCAACCCGACCGTGGCCGACACCTGGGCCGCCGATCTGGTCGGCGAGGCGCTGTCCACCCGCGCCGGTGTGCCGATCATTCCCTACGCCAAGGGCTATGCGGTGGGCAACGTGATGTCGATGCGCATCTCCGACGGCGAGGTCTATAACCTGAAGCTGCCCAAGCCCGACTATGAGATCAGCGTCGAGCTGTCGGCGCTGCGCAAGATCGAATACGGCAAGGCTGCAGCGGGTGCGAGCTACATCTACGGCAGCTATGCGTCGATGAAGATCGAGGAGCCGGTCTCGGGCAAGGTCTACATGAACACGGCATTGAAGAACGGCGAAACCAAGCTCGTGCCGGTGACGCAGACCTACGTGGATGACTTCCCGGCTTTCTACGACTCGGTCAACGGGCTGTTCGTCAAGCTCTCGGAAGCGCTGGACGGCCGGGGCAATGCGTGGGTGAAGACCGCGGCGGCCGCCACAGACATCGATAGACAGATTGCCGACACCATGGGATTGATCAAGCTATGCAAGTAATTCGCAAACTCTTCATCGCACTCGTTGCGATGAGCTTCGCGGCGCTGTTCGCGCCCTCCGCGTTTGCGCAGGTGCAGCGCGCCGCCGGCAAGGCCACCGTGCCCTACACCGGCAAGGGTGTGACGCCGGACGTCAAGGCCAAGGCGCTGCAGAACGCGCAGTTGAAGGCGGTCGAGTTCTACTACGCCGAGGCCGGCGAATCGGAAGCGGCCAACTTCGACGCCATGCGCCAGAAGATCATCGACAACCCGGACCGCTACATCCTCGACTCAACCATCCTCGCCGAAGAGGACAACGCCAGCAGCAAGGCCTACACGGTCTCGGTGCGCGTCTCGCTCAACGTTGCCAACCTGCGCAACGACATCAAGGCCGGCTCGGCCGTCGGCAAGGCCACGCGCACGGAGCGTTCGGCCCTGGCCTTCGTGTTCGTGTCGCGCGAGCAGGATTCGGAGAAGTCGTACGACACGCGCGTCACCAAGCGCGCCGACCTGTCCGAGAAGGTCGACGCGACGCTGTCGCAATCGGGCAAGGGCACCGAGGGCGAGAAGATCGGCCGCGGCCGGATCTCGACCGACGAGTCGCGCACCGACACCGTCAGCGCCAGCCGCAACCAGTCGGTGGCCACAGAGACCGGCGGCACGCGCACGCGCCGCGCGAGCGAATCGACCTGGCGCCTGTTCCCGAGCGCGAACCTGAATCAGGTCTTCATGCAGACCTTCACGCGTGCCGGCTACAAGGTCAACGAGGCCTCGCTGGTCGAGCCCTACACCGGCGGCAAGTTCAAGGTCTCGATGGTCGAGAACGACTACAAGGCCGGCAACGACCTGCAATCGGCAACGATGCAGGGCATCACGCAGGGCATGAAGAACGCGCAGATTCCGTACATCGCGCTCGGCACGCTCGATCTCGGCCTGGCCGACACCGATCCGCAGACCGGCATGCAGCGCGTCGCCGTCACCGTCAACGCGCGCGTGCTCGACGTGAGGGAGACCATCCCCGACACGATCGTCTCGGTGGGCCCGGTGCAGTACGCCGGCGTCGGCCCGACCGAAGCCGAGGCGCGCACCAACGCGCTCAAGCTCGCCGCCAACAACGCCGCGCGCGAACTCACCGCGCAAATGACCAACCTCGGCATCAAGTGACGCGCCGAGTGCCCACCGCATGAACCACGGGAACACCATCTTGAGAAAACTTCTCCCCTACTTCGCTGCCGCGCTGGTCTGCGTTCCGCTGGCCGCCTCGGCGCAACTGCCGTCGCTCAAATCGATTCCCGGTCTGAGCAACCTGACCGGCGGCGGCGAAGTCAGCAGCCAGAACGATTCACTGGTGCGCGGCTACGTGGCCGCCAACAAGGACGTGCTGCTCGCCAACTCGCAGATGGCCGACGCCCTCGGCCTGAAAGACGCGGCCGCCGCTTCCAAAGCCACGGCCGACGCACTCACCGAGGGCGCCACCAAAGGCAATCTCGAAGAGTCGAACAAAGCGGTGAGCGCATCGACCGATGCGGTCGCGGCCGAGATGGCCAAGGGCCCCAAGCTCGATGAGGCGGCCAAGAAAAAGTACGCGGCCGGCATGGCGCAGCTCGGCCAGGGCATGCTCAAGTACGTCGCCCTGCGCGGCCCGGCGCAGGCGTTCTCGGCCGGCGTGAAAAACGCGTCGCCGCTGATGCTGCCCAAGCTGCAGACCGGCGCCTACATCGTCACCCAGTTGCCCAGCGGCCTGTCGAACCTCGGCACCTCGATGAAAAACGCCAGCGCGTTTGCGAAGAACAACGACATCCCGGTGCCGCCGGATGCCACCAAGGCGATGGCCGCACTCTGAAGCCGAGCCCGGCACACCACAGGAACTTGCGATGCTGAACCGATCAACCCGCGTGCTCGGCGTGGTGCTACTGCTGCTCGCGGCACTCGCAGCGTGTGACAAAAAGCCCGAGGCGACAACGCCGGTGGCGCCTGTCACTGCCGCACCCGCCGTCGCCACGCCGCCCGTGCCCGATGTCGGCAAGCTCGAAACCGTCAAAGTCAGCGCCGACGGCTATGGCGGCAGCGCCGCCGAGGCCGTCGCCGAGGCGATGCAGATGGCGATCCTGCAAGTCAATGGCGCCTCGATCGACATGACGACGGTCAAGGCCCGCTTCGGCCTCGACGTGACGACGAACCAGAGCTGGGCGTCGATGCGCGCCGAGGGCTTCGCCGACGCGGTGCGCACGCGCTCCGGCGGCGTGATTCAGAACTTCCGCATCGTCACCATGGACGAGCCGTTGCTGCCCAAGGGCAAGTACAAGGCGAGCATCGAAGCCGGCATCGCCAAGTTCGTCGTCCCGGCCGAGCTGAAGAAGATCAAGCTCGTGGTCGCGCCGCTGCGTTTCGACAAGGCGAGCATCCCGATCGGCGAGCGCATGGTGCCGGCCGGCGAGGTCGGTGCCGAGCTGCGCCAACGCATTCAGGACGCGCTCGTCAACACCGGCCGCTTCGCCGTGCTCGACCGCGATTTCAGCCCCGACATTCAGCAAGAACTCGACATGATCGCCACCGGCGCGGCGCCGTCGGCCGAGATCGCCAAGCTCTCGCAGGCCGTCAGCGCCGACATCATCTGGAGCGGCCGCATCAACAACCTGGCCTACAACCGCCACGCGCGCCAACTGCGCTCGTCGGATCGGCAGCTCGTGAGCTATTCCGGCGGCTGGTCGGTGTCGCAAAAGCTGGTCAACGTGGCGACGCGCCAGGTCGTCACCGGCGAGACGCTCACAGGCGTTGCGCCCTCGACGGCGCCGACCACGCTCGGCACCGGCGTCAACGCCGGCAAGGTGCTCGGCAACATGGCCGACGACCTCGTCAACAGCGTCGTCGCGTCGATCCTGACGCGCACCTTCCCGATCACCGTGATCGCGCTGCAGGGCAAGGACGTCGTGCTCAGCCAGGGCGGCCAGGCACTTCGCGCCGGCTCGCGCTACGCGATGGTGGTGATGGGCACCGAGATGAAGGACCCGCAGACCGGCCAGAGCCTGGGCCGCGTCGAGACGCCGTGCTGCCAGCTCGTGATCGACCGCGTGACGCCCAACCTGTCGTACGGCCACATCGAAGGTGCCAGCACCGCACTCGACAACCTGCTGCCCGGTGCGCTGCAGGTGCGCGAGCAGATCAAGGGCGGTGCGCCGGCTGCGGCCGTGGCGGCCAACAACGCACCGCCGCGCCGCCGGCCGCCGCAGAAGCCCCGCCGCGCAAGGCTGCGCGTGGCGCGCCCAAGGAAGCCGGCGCCGCGCCGTCACCGGCCGACAAGAAGAACGACGACAAGTGGTGAGTGCGCGCCGCGTCGTCACAAGCAAGAAGGATCGACCATGACTCGCGTGCGCCGCCATCTGCTCACCCTCACGGCACTGGCCCTGGTGGCCGCGTGCGCCACGCCGTCGCGCGAGCCGCTGCGCGTCAACGTCGCCAGCGTGCAGCGCATCGACGGCGCCGCGATGGAGCTGCGCTTCGTCGCCCGGCTGCGGGTGCAGAACGTCAACGACGCGCCGGTCGAGTTCAGCGGCGCCTCGGCCGAGCTGATGCTCCTCAATGGCAAGACCATCGGCACGGGGGTCAGCGACGGCCGCGGCACCGTGCCGCGCATGGGCGAGACCTTGATCGACGTGCCGGTGACGGTGAGCGCACTCGGCGAGGTGCGTCAGGCCATCGGCCTGTACGGCGCACCCGACCGCAAGCTCGACACGGTGCTGAAGGGCCGGCTCACCGGCTCCGGCAGCGGCGATCTGAGCTTCGAGTGGCGCGGCGAACTCGCGATGCCGCTGCCCAAGGGCTCCTGAGGACCGCTGGGCCACAGCGCCCGTCCTGGCTGATCGGCAACATGGCGCAGGCGCAAAGCCTGGGCGAACGTCTGCATTGCGCGATGTCGCAGATGTTCAAGACGGCGTCGGTGCGACCGCAGAGCATTCATGGGACCGCCTTTCGGTTGCCATTGAAGGAGAAAGCTCATGCAACGCACATCGATCGCTCTTGCTTCCAGGTGCAAGCCAACGGGGTTGATCAAAGGCCGCGTTGGCGCCGCCGTGGTGGCGGCACTCGCCATCGGCGCTGCGACATCGCAGATCAGAACCGCCAGCGCGCACTCGGATGAGTACGGAGGTGTTCGCCGCGAAGCGACCCATTCGAGCCCGATCGCGATCACGAGCGACAACCGCTTCGTCTGGAGCGTCAACCCGGACAACGACTCGGTCTCGGTGTTCCGCGTCGCCAGGGACAAGAACCAGAAGGTGGCCGAGATCAAGGTCGGCAAGGAGCCGTGGTGCGTGGCCATCACGCCGCGCAACCGCGACAACGGTGGCGGCGACGATCGCCGCTGGGGACGCAACGACGACGATGACGAACACGGCGACGGGGTCAAGGTTTACGTCGCCAACGCGGCGAGCGGCACCGTGTCGGTGATCGACGCCAACAAGCGCAAAGTGATCGAGACCATCAAGGTCGGCACCGAACCTTTCGGCTGTGCGCTGACGCCGGACGGCAGCCGCCTGTTCGTGGCCAATCAGTCGTCGGCGGACGTATCGGTGATCGACACGCGGCGCGACCGCGTCATCAGGACGATCGAGCGCGTCGGCACCAAGCCGCACGGCATCGGCATCACCGCCGACGGCAAGAAGGTCTACGTGACGCAACTGCTGTCCGAGCGCCCGGCGCCCGGCGAGGCGCGGCCGTTGGCGCAGACCGAGGGCGCGGACGACGGCCGCGCCGGCCGCGTCACCGTGATCGACGCGCACCGCCACCACGTGCTCGGGCGCGCCATCCTCAACCCGCTGGCGGATGCCGGCTTCCGATCCGACGGCAGCACGCTGGCGCGCGAGCCGCTGAGTGCTCCGGCGCCGCCGGTGTTCGACAACGTCACAGGCGCCTTCCCGAATCTGCTCGAGTCGGTGACGATCCGCGGCGATCGGGCCTACGTGCCCGGCACCTGCTCGTCGCCGAACGGGCCGTTCCGCTTCAACGTCAACGTGCAGAGCTGCTTGTCGACGATCGACACCGGCAAGGACGTCGAAGCTTTCGGCGCCGGCACGACGCTCAACATGAACGTCGGCGTCGGCTTCGAGCCGCCGGGCAAGCGGCTGTTCAACACCAACCCGTTTGCACTCGCCTTCAAGCGCGGCAAGCCCGAGGGCTTCGTTGCGATCGGCGCGACCGATCGGCTGTTGCGCATCACGCTCGACGCCGACGGGCGGCCGAGCATCAACCCGCCCGCGAATGCGCAGGACCCGGGCAACATCGTGCGCATCGAGCTGAAGGATCCGAACGAGATCGTGCAACCCGACCCGGACGACAAAATCGGCGGCAAGAACCCGCGCGGCCTCGTCCTCGACTCGAAGGACACACGCGCCTACGTCATGAACTTCACCTCGCGCGACATCGCGGTGGTGGACATCTCGGGGCCGGACCCGGCGCGCTACAAGACGATCGCGCGCATCCCGTCGGCGGCGCTGCCGGCCGACGGCAGCGTGGCGGCAGTCGCGCAGCGCGGCAAGCAGCTCTTCAACAGCGCCATCGGGCCCGAAGGCGCGGCCGACAACTCGAAGCGCCCCGCCGGCCGCATGTCCGATTTCGGCTGGGGCTCCTGCTACGGCTGCCACGTCAACGGCCTCGCGGACAGCGTGACCTGGATGTTTCCGGACGGGCCGCGGCAATCGATCTCGATGGAGAACACCTTCGCCGTTTGGCAAGGCGGTGATCGAGAACGGCGCGCCCAAGCTGCCCGAGTCGCATCAGCGTGCGCTCAACTGGTCGGCGGTGCGCGACGAGGTGCAGGACTTCACGCGCAACGTGCGCGCGGTCTCGGGCGGCGGCGGCCTGATCCGCGTCGACGGCGCCGGCAAGCCTGTTCCTGAAGGTGTGGCGGGCCTGGCGCAACTGCCCGACCTGCTGGCGACTGCCAATGGCCGCCTGAACGCCGACCTCGATGCCATCGCGGCCTATCTGGCCGTTGGCGTGCGCGCGCCGATCTCACCGCACGGCGCCAACGGACCGCGCGTCAAGGAAGGCCGTGCACTATTCCAGACAGCGGGATGCCAGAACTGCCACGGCGGCGCGAACTGGACGACGAGCGTTCTCGACTACACGCCGCCGGCCGCGGCCAATGACGTCGTCGATGCACAGCTCGTGCGTTTCCTGTGCCGCGTCGGCACCTTCGATGCGACCCTGTTCGCCGACGGCAAGGGCAACGAGATCCGCGCCAACGCGCTGGTCGCGGGCGCCGGAGCGAACGTGCAGGCGCGCGGTGCGCTCGGCTTCAACGTGCCGTCGTTGATCTCGGTCTTTGCCAGCGCGCCGTACCTGCACAGCGGCACGGCGCCGACGCTGGGCGACGTGCTCGACAACGTGACGCACCGCAGCAGCGGCAGCGGCGGCGTCGACATGCTGTCGGACGCCAACGACCGCCGGGCCGTGGTGCGCTTCATGGAATCGATCGATCGCAGCACCGAGCCGTTCCTGAATGTCACCCGGCCCGCGAACCTCTGCGGGCCGACGCAGTGAGGGTTCTTCGTACCCACCGGCTCAACCAATCGGGATAGGGGCCGGTCATCGCTAGACCGGACCCCTCCCACACCACCCGGCATGCGGGTCCGCACCGGGCGGTTCGAGAAGTTGAGGTCAGGAGAATCTCGGCACTCCCAGGCGGTCGAAGTAGGCGATGGACATCAAGCTTGCCGCTTGCGCGGTTTGCCTCGGCTACTACGACCTTTGCTGACTTCTGGCTCCGGCTCCTCACCGTCGGGCTTTCACCCACAAGTCCAGATCTCCCCAGGTAAGAACGCGATCCATGCTGGGCGCACAAGAAAAAAGGCCCCGAAGGGCCCATCGTTCAGCTCGAGCTGGCGTCGCTTCAGTAGCGACGGCCACCGCCGCCGCCGCCGCCACCACCGCCGCCGAAGCCACCCGGGCGCTCTTCGCGCGGGCGGGCTTCGTTGACGACGAGCGCGCGGCCGTCGACGCTCTTGCCGTGCATGCCGCGGATGGCGGCTTGCGCGGCTTCGACCGAGCCCATCTCGACGAAGCCGAAGCCCTTCGAGCGGCCGGTGTCGCGGTCCATCATGACCTTGGCCGAGGACACGTCGCCGAATTCGGCGAAGCTCTGGCGAAGGCTGTCGTCGTTGACCGAGTAGGCCAGGTTGCCGACGTAGAGTTTGGAGATCATGGTTTGCCTTTCAAGCAAGAGAAATTGCGCACCGGGTGGGTTTGAAGACCGCAGCGCGCGGGGGTGAAACTAAAAGGTTCGTTGAATCGCCGCACGCCTCAGCGTGTGGGGCGACGCGGAGTGTTGGGCCGGGGGGCGCCGCCGGCTCGCGGTTCGAGGTGACGGAAAGTGATGCGGCCTTTACTCAAGTCATAGGGGGAAAGTTCGAGCGCCACGCGGTCGCCCGCGAGGATGCGGATGTGGTGCTTGCGCATGCGCCCGGAGGTGTAGGCCACGAGGATGTGGCCGTTCTCCAGCGAGACGCGGTAGCGCGAATCGGGCAGGACTTCTTCGACCTTGCCGTTCATTTCAATCAGTTCTTCCTTGGCCAAATGCGCTCCTGTGGGCAGTCAGACGGTGATGGGGGATGGGGGCCGAGGCGCGCCGTCGCGCAGCCAATTCAAGCCCTGTTGTGCGGCGTAGCGGCAGGCGTCGGCACGGGTGCCGAAGCGCGCAACGAAGCGGACCACGCGGTCGTGCGTGGCGCGGCCGTGGCCGCTGCGGATGGAGACCGACGGCGCATAGGTGCCGGCCGGTGTGAGCGTGGTGAGCGGTGACACGAGGTACTTGCCCACCGAGAACGACTTTTCGCGGTTCGTGGTGATGATCATGAAAGGCGCAGGCAACAGATGAGCCGGTGCGCGGAATACGGGAAATGGGTTCTGCAGCGCTGCAACCCAACTGGGGCTGCGGGCTAAAGACAGGTCGTTTGCATCAGCCCGGAAGTTAGAGAGAAGGCTGATAGTGGGGCTCACCGAAGGAAGAGGCTGACCGACGTTGACCGAAGATGACGGTCTTGTCGTCTGGGTGCGCCGTGTCCTTGGTTGGTCGGGAACCCTGTCAAACAACAGGCGCCGGGTCAGAGAGCAGACCGACGGCGCGCGGCGAGAGTGTATCCGAATTGACGCGCCTGCTGCTCGCGGCCTCAGAGACGACGTGCCAATACCACGGCGGCCGCCGAACCGGCGCCGACCAGCCCACACCACAGGCGCAGCGCCACCCCGGCACGCGCTGGCGCCATCGCGACGGCTTGCTCGCGATGCGCGCACTCGTCGGCCTGGCATGCCGCCAGCGTGTCGCGCAGGCCCGGCGGGCCGGGCGTGTGGTGCAGGTGCGCGATCTGCTCGGCGTAGTGCCGATCGACAAAGGTCTCCACCGCGGCGATCGTGGCGTACACGGCCGGCGGGCCGAAGAGCGCCGGCAGCGCGCCGGTCGCCCAGCCCGCAGCACGCCAGGCCGGCAGCAAGCGGCTGCGCTCGGGCGGCGGCAACCAGGCTTGCATCTGATCGAGGTGCTGCTGCTCGGTGTGCAGGTGGCGTTGCGCAAAGGCGCGCAGTTCGCTGTCGCGGGCGACGAAAAGGATGCCGCGATAGATCGCCACGGCGCCCGTCTCGCCGGCGTGGTCCGAGCGAAGGTCGGCCAGCATGCGGGGGCTCAGCGTGGCCGAGACGGCGCTGTCGTCGAGCCCGCGCGCCAGCCGTTGCAGCGCCGGACGCCAGCGCAGGAACAGGCGATAGACCCGCTCCATCAGCCACGCCATGCCCGGCAACCGCCCTGCCCGCGCCAGCCAGCGCCAGCCGGGAAGGTGCGCCCACAAAGTCAGGAACGCATCGGCGCCGCTGACGAGCGTGCCGTCGGCGCGCTGCACATGAAAGCGTGCGAGGAGCTGCTCGCGGGTTGTCGCCGACGGCAGCGCCGACGCGCCGCTGACATCGACGAAGCGCAAGTCCTGCTCGCTGCGCAGCCCGCGGTAGAGCGCGATCTCGCGCCGGCACAGCGGGCATGCGCCGTCGTAGAGCACCGACAACGAAGCCGCTTCGCTCGGCGCCGATGCAGGCAGGCCTTCGCTCATGGGCGCCTGGTCTTCAGCCTGCCTTCTCGGCCCAGGCCCGTTCACAGACCGAACTCTTCTTTGGCCAGCGCGATCTCTTCGGCAACAGCCGGGGCGGCGGCGCCCTGCATCGCCTGCGCGAGCGACTGCGCCGATCGCCATGCGCCCTCGACACCACCGCCACCGCCGCCGCCGCCGAGAAAGTCGCCGCACACGCCCAGGCGCAGGCCCCCGTCCCACCAGCTGCTGGGTGCGGCCGCATGCCGGCCGAGCTGCGGCATCGCATAGCGCCAGCGGTGCGCCACGGCGTGCTGCCAGCGCAGCGGCGTGCCGAGCCATTCGGCCAGCGCCTGCTGCATCGCCGAGGCGATCCAGGTCGCCTCCTGGTCGATATGGGCGCGGCTCCAGCCGGCCTTGGCATGCAGCACCCAGTGCACCTCGTCGCGCCGCGCTTCACGGCCGGGACGCGCTTCGTTGCGCATCACCATGGCCAGCGCGCCGGGCTCGGGGCGCGCCAAGTCCCAGGCGCTGATGCCGGGGGCGGCGTCGCTGACACCCATCAGCGTCCAGCAGGGCTGCATCACGGCCAGGCTGGCGCGTTGCGCCCACTCGCGCTGGTGCGGCGCGAGCAACAGCGCGGCTTGCGCCGGCGGCAAAGCCAGCACCACGGCGTCGAAGTCATCGGCCCACAACAGGTCGCTGCTCTCGACGAGCCAGCCGTGCGGCGTGCGGCGCAAGCCCTGCACGGCCTGCTCCCAACGCGGTATCGCCCCCTGCACCAGGTGGCGGCACCACTGCGTCATGTCGGGCGCCGCGATGAAGTGCGCGCTGCACCGCTCCGCGTCCGGACACGGCAGGCTTTGCGGATGCAGGCGCGGCTGCCACGTCGTCACGCAACCGGCGTGCACGGCCTGCGCCACCGCGGCGCGGAACGAGGCGTTGCTGGCGCTGAAGCAGGGCGCGCCGTGATCGAACGCGGTGCTGCGCGCCATGCCCTGCGCGTCGGTCCAGGCGCAACGCCGCGTGGCCATGCGGCCGCCAGGGCCGCGCGACTTGTCGAAGACGTGCACCGCCGCGCCGGCGTCCAGCAGCGCCTGCGCCAGGGCCGAACCCGCGATGCCGGCACCGACCACAGCCACCTTGGACTCTTTACCGAACGTATTCATTGCGTCGATACTAGGCGCGTTCGGCGTCACCTCCGACTCAGATTCGTCATTTCCCTTTCACCGACTGCCATATTCCGATTCACTTCCGATTCATCAATGTCCATGCAGACCAAAACTCCGCGCCGCCGGCCGGCCGCCGCCCGCCCCGCCGAGCCTGCCGACGAACCCCGCTTTCGCAGCGGCGCGGTGGCGCGCATGGTGCGCATGCCGGTGGCCACGCTGCGCATCTGGGAGCGGCGCTACAACGTCAGCCGCCCGGCGCTGACGCCGAGCGGCCAGCGCCTCTATTCAGCAGCCGAGGTGCGGCGCCTGGGCCTGCTCAAGCAGCTCACCGATCTCGGCCACGCCATCGGCAGCCTGGCGCCGCTCGACTGGGCGCAGCTGCAAGCCGTGGCCAACACGCATGCGAGCACCGTCGCGGGGCAGCGTGCGCCTGCGGCCAAGGCGCCGGCGCAGCCCTGGCGGCTGGCCGTCGTCGGCACGGCCTTGGCCAAACGCTTGCAGCGCGCCAGCGTGCGCCTGGCGCTCGGCCGTTCGATGGAAGTCAGCGGCGTCTACGCCACCGTGCGACAGGCCGCGGCAGCGCTGCGGCACAGCCCCTTCGATGCGTTGCTGGTGCACGACGCGCGGCCGGACGCGCGCGTGCGCCCGCAGAGCCTGCGCGAGATGCCGCTGGCCGTGCTGTACCGCTTTGCCGCCGAGCCGCTGTGCGAGCAACTGGCAGCCGACAACGTGGCCCTGCTGCGCGAGCCGCAGGGCGACACCGCACTCGGCCAGTGGCTGCGCAGCGTAGCCAGCAACACCCCCATCACGGTGCACGCGGCAACGATGCCGAGCGACGAAGCAGTGCGCCCGCGGCGTTGGGACGACGCCCAGCTGACCGACTTCGCCGGCCTGTCGTCGACCATCGCCTGCGAGTGCCCGCATCATGTGGCCGAGCTGCTGATGCAGCTCTCGCACTTCGAAGCCTACAGCGCCGAATGCGCCGACAGCAGCCACGCCGATGCGCAACTTCATGGCTTCCTGCGCGGCGTGGCGAGCACGTCGCGCGCGCTGTTCGAAGACGCGCTGGAACGCGTCGCGGTTCACGAGGGCTTGTTGCTGCCCTCGTGAAACCCGCGCGGGCCTCATCAGGCCGCGTTGATGCCACGCGGGTCGCACTCGATGACGCGGCCGAACCGTGATGCGCGCGCAGCGCGCGACGACGCACGCCGCGTCGTGACGGATGTCACACGCTGCCCGGCCCCCGGCGCAGCGTCGGCAGGCCGACACCGCTGGCATCGAAGCCGCCGTCCACCGCCAGCACCTGGCCGTTGATGTACGCCGCCTGTTGGCTGCACAGGAAGCCCACCGCGTTGGCAATTTCCTCGACCGTGCCGTAGCGGTTCTGCGGAATCACGTCGTGGTAGTCGCTGCGGATCGCCACCGTGTGCACGAGCTTGGCCATCTCCGTATCCACCGGCCCCGGCGCGATCGCATTGACGCGGATGCCGGCGTTGCCGAGCTCGACGGCCTGCTGCTTGGTCAGGTGGATCAGCGCGCCCTTGCTGGTGCCGTAGGCCACGCGCAAGGTGGAGGCACGCAGGCCGGAGATCGACGCGATGTTGACGACCGCGCCGCCGCGCTTGCCGCGCAGCATCAGCGGCGCCACGGCCTGCGTGCAGAGGAAGGCGCCGTCGAGGTTGGTGGCCAGCACATGGCGGAACTCCTCGTAGCTGGTGTCGAGGATCGGCTTGAAGACGGCCACGCCGGCGTTGTTGACCAGCGCGTCGATGCGGCCGAAACGCGCATCGACCGCGCGCACCGCTTCGCTCACCTGCTCGGGCTGCGACACGTCGCAGTGCACGGCGAGGATGCGATCGGCCGAGCCGTCTTCTTCGGTCAGGGCGCGCTCGGTTCGCGACAGTGTCTCGGCATCGATATCGATCAGCGCCACCGCGTGGCCGTGGGCGAGGAACCAGCGGCCGATGGCCAGGCCGATGCCGCGCGCGCCGCCGGTGATGAAGGCCACGGGTGTCGTTGTGCTGGGGTCTGTCATCGCTGCTCCGGTTGTCGGCCGGGATTGTCGGCGCAACGAAGGGTTGCACGGCCGCGTTGGCGCATCGTCGGCGCCGGTGATGGCATGCTGCACACCCATGCAGTTCCATCACAGACCCTTTCGACCCTTGCGCCCCTTTTGCCTGCTGGCCGCGGCCCTGCTCGGCAACAGCGCCTGGCCGCAGGACGGCACACGCTGCGCCGCCGAGCCCGACCCGACGCGACGCCTGGCCTGCTACGACCGCCTGTTCAAGCCCGACCCGGACGCGACACCCGCACCGCCGGCGGCCGCGGCGAGCAGCCCGTCAGCGCCAGCGCCAGCGGCGGCGCCTGCGACCCCGGCGGGCAGCGGCGGGATCATGTCGCGGCTGTGGGAACTCGACGAGGCCGACAAGCGGCGCAAGTTCGTCGTCCGCACGCACCTGCCCAACTACCTGCTGCCGCTGCACGTCACCTCGAACCTGAACCGCGCGCCGAGCAGCCCGACGCGTGCCGCGCAGGCGCCCAACGAGCGCTACCGGCCGGTCGAAGCCAAGCTGCAGGTGTCGCTGCGCGCCAAGGCAGCAAGTGACGTGCTGCTGCCCAATGCCGACCTCTGGGTGGCCTTCACGCAGCGCGCGCTGTGGCAGCTCTGGAACTCGCAGGAATCGGCGCCGTTTCGCAGCAGCGACTACCAGCCCGAAGCGATCTACGTCGTGCCGGTGCCCGAGGGCTTGCGCTCGCTGCCCTTCGGCTGGCAGTGGCGCATGGTGCAGGCCGGCGTCGCGCACCAGTCCAACGGCCAGGCCGTGCCGCTGTCACGCAGCTGGAACCGCGTCTATTTCGGCGCCGGCTTCGAGCGCAACGAGTTCGGCCTGCAATGGAAGCTTCACCGGCGCGTCGACGAATCGCGCAGCGACGACGACAACCCCGACCTCACCAACTACATCGGCCGCGGCGAGTTGCAGGCGACCTGGCTGCCCGGCACCGCCACGGCGGCGCTGGTCTGGCGCACCAACCTGCGGGCGCTGAACCGCGGCTCGCTGCAACTCGACCTGACCTACCCGGTGGACAGCGACGAGCCCGCCGGCCTGCGCTGGTACGTGCAGGTCTTCAGCGGCTACGGCGAGACGCTGCTCGACTACAACCACCGGCAGACGACGCTGGGGTTGGGGTTGTCCTTGTTTCAGTTCTAGAACCGACAGCGAGGCGCCCATGCTCAGAACCCTGCAGAACCTGCTCGCCGCGCTGCAACCGCCGCCGCCCGGCACAGTCGCGGCCGACGACGACCACCTGCTGCAACTGGCGACCGCGGTGATGCTGGTCGAGGTGATGCGATCGGACGCCACGTTCCACGACGACGAGCGCCTGGCCGTGCTGTCCGCGCTGCGCGACAAGTTCGAGCTCACGGCCGACGAAGCCGCGCGCCTGGCCGAACTGGCGCAGACCACGGCGCACGCGGCGACCGACCTCTACGCCTTCACGTCGCGCATCAACGAGCGCTTCGAGATGCCGCAGAAGCTGAAGATGATCGAGCACATGTGGCGCGTCGCCTATGCCGACGGTCACCTGAGCGCGCACGAGCGGCATGTGCTGTGGCGCATCGCCGACCTGCTGCACGTGCCGCAAGGCGCCTACCACCATGCGCGATTGCGCGCGCAACAGGCAGCGCAGGGGTGACGTGCTGCTTAGGCTTCGGCCAGCCGGCGCGCGTTCTTGCGTGAGCTGTGTCTCTTCGCCCGCGCCGCCAATGCCAGACTCGCGCACGCGCGCGATGTCTTCGTCGCTGAACACGCCCTTGCATCAGCTCGGCGGCAGATACGCTGATGCCAACTACCCGGTGCCGCGGCAGATGTCGCAAGACGATTGCCAGGCGCTGTTGCATGGTCTGCTGCCGACGGCCGCGGCCGCACCGGCTCGCGCCACGGCGCGCAAGGCCGCTGCTCCCCAGCGCAAGCGCTAAGGCTGCTGTGCGTCGAAGGCGGCGCAGAAGACGCCGCGATCGGCACGCCGGTTGACCCTGCGCAACGCGCAGCGTGCGAGCGCGCGACACATTCGCCTACAGCAGACAAGGCGCCGCGCAGGCCGAACTGCAGCCCGGTGGCATTTTCAGATGTCCTCTTGGAGACAACCATGAAGCTTTTTCGATCCGCGACCCTGATTGCCGTCAGTGCGCTCGGCATCGCCAGCGCGTCTTCGGCGCAGCAGCGCGTCGATCACGGCAAAGTGGAGTACGACGCTCACTGCGCCGTCTGCCACGGCGTGTCTGGCAAGGGCAACGGCGAGTTGCGCAAGTTCCTGACCAAGGCGCCGAGCGACCTGACGACGATGGCCCGACGCAACGGCGGCGCGTTTCCGAATCAACTGGCCTGGGACATGATCGACGGCCGCGGCGCCACCGAAATCGGACCCCATGGCGTGCGCGAGATGCCGGTATGGGGCCAGCGCTACCGCATCGAGGCGCTGTCGCAAGCCGGCACCGCCACCGAGCCCGAGTGGTACGTGCGCAACCGCATCGTCGCCCTGCTCGATTACCTGTCGCGGCTGCAGGACAAGTAGCCCAAGGCGCCCTGCCCGGCGACACGGCCGCTGGCCATCGAGGCTTGCAGCAGGTAGCCGCCGGTGGGCGCTTCCCAGTCGAGCATCTCGCCGGCGCAGAAGACGCCGGGCCGAGCGCGCAACATCAGGTGTTCGTCGAGCGACTCGAGCGCGACGCCGCCGGCGGTGCTGATCGCTTGGGCGATCGGGCGCGGCGCGGACAGCGTGATCGGCAGCGCCTTGATCGCGGTGGCCAGTCGTGCTGCATCGGCGATGGTCTCGCGCGGCAGCAGCTCGTGCAGCAGCGCGATCTTGGCGCCTTCGAGGCCGAGGCGGCTCTTCAGGTGCGAGCCGAGGCTGCGTGAGCCGCGCGGATGCGCCACCTCGCGCCGCACACGCTCGCCGACGTGATCCGGCAGCAGGTCGAGCGTGATCGTGGTGCGGCCGTCGGCCTCGATGGCGTCGCGGATCAACGCGCTGGCCGCGTAGATCAGGCTGCCTTCGACGCCGTAGTCGCTGAGCACGAACTCGCCCTGCCGTTCGAACGACGCCACGCGCAGCACGACCGGCTTGATCGGTGCGCCGGCGAAGCGCTGGCGCAGATGCGCGCTCCACGCCGGCGTGACGTCGAAGCCGCAGTTCGCGGGCCGCAGCGGCGCCACCTCGACGCCGGCCTCGCGCAACCACGGCACCCACGCGCCGTCGCTGCCGAGTTGCGGCCAGCTCGCACCGCCAAGCGCAAGCACGGTGGCGCGGGGCCGTGCCGTGACCTCACCCTGCGGCGACGCGAAGCACAGCGCACCGTCGCCCGACCAGCCGCGCCAGCGATGCCGCATGTGAAACACCACGCCGCGCTCGCGCAGCCGGTGCAGCCAGGCGCGCAACAGCGGCGCGGCTTTCAGGTCTGTCGGGAAGACGCGGCCCGAGCTGCCGACGAAGGTGTCGACGCCCAGCTGCGCGGCCCATGCGCGCAAGGCCTCGGGCGACCACGCATCGAGCCACGCCGCCACTTGCGACGCACGGGTGCCATAGCGCTGCGTGAACGCCGGCAGCGCCTCGCTGTGCGTCAGGTTCAGCCCGCCCTTGCCGGCGAGCAGGAACTTGCGGCCCACCGATGGCATCGCGTCGTACACATGAGCCGCCACGCCGGCATCGGCCAGCACCTCGGCAGCAGCCAGCCCCGCGGGGCCGCCGCCGATGATCGCGACGCTGTTGTCCGCCGCAGGCGATGCGCTCAAACCATCTCCCCTTCAGACGCGCCGGCCGGCACGCGTGAAGGGGATTGTCAGCCTCAGGCGGTCTGCGCTTTCACCGCGGGCGCCTTGACGAGCTTGCCGGCCACGAACTCCGAAACCCAGCCGAAGCCCGCGCCAATGACGATCGACGCGATCGTCGGCACGATGGCGTTCATCGCTACTGTCGGCGCGAGCGCACGGGGCGGCATCTGCCGCGGCAATGCATGCGGCAGCGGCGCCGCACCTGCGCGCTGCCGAGGTCAGCGCGGCAGCGGCCGGCCGGCCGTGGCGTACAGCTCGGCGAGCGGCACCACGCGGCCGTGCAGCGGCAGGATGCGGTCGATGCCGAGCTTCAGGCGCTCGATGTTGTCGATCAGGTTGACGTTGTTGGCGTTCGGCGTGGCGGGTGGCGGCGCGTTGGGCGGCAGCGGCGTGTAGGCATCGGCCTGGATCAACAGCTTTTCCTTCGGCAGATAGACCATCAGGAAGCTGTCGTTGTGCACGCCGCCGACGATGCGGTGCAGCTCGACGCTGCGCGTCGCGTCGCTCATCACTGCCTTGTCGGCCACACCCTGCAGGCGCGCGGTCTTGCCGGCTTGCGCCAGGCGGTCGGGCCGCAGCGCGCTGGGTTGCGCCAGCACGCGCTCGAAGTACGGCACGTTGGCCGCCTGCGTGACGATGGTCGCGCCCTCGGCCGCTGCCGCGCGCACGCCGCCCGAGTGGTCGAAATGCTGGTGGCTGTTGACGGCGTAGCGGATCGGCTTGCCGGGCACGAGGCCTTTGACGTGCTCGATCACGGCGCCGCGTGCGCGCATCGTTGAGCGGTGTCTCGACGAGGATCAGGTGATCGGCCATCTCGATGGCCACGCTGTTGTGCGAGCCGCCGGCAATGAACCACACGCCGTCGGCCACCTTTTCGGAGACGACGCGTTCGCCCTGGTTGCGCGCCGCATCGGGCAGCGCCAGCGCGGACACAGGCGCGTTGGGCTGCACCTCCTTGATGGCCAGGTCGAGCACCGGGTGCCCGCCGCTGGTCTGGCGCACGCGCGTCGGAAATTTGACGCCGCCGCCGAAGTCGCGGTAGTCGCTGTAGAGGGTCAGGCTCGTCGTGTCGCCCAGCACCGGGTCGGGGAAGGTGGAGTCGACCTGCGTCACCAGGCCGTCGGCACTGACCGTCACCGCGGCGCGATAGCGCCCGGGCTGCGTGAACGACAGCACCTGCGCGCCGCCCTCGCCCGCGCGCAGGCTGGCGTTGTGGCGCTGCGCCGCCTTGAGCGCGCCGTGCGGCGTGATCCAAAGCTGGTGCACGCGGTCGGCGACGAAGCGAGATCCCGGCGCGACGTTGCCGCCAACGACGTTCCATGCCATCTCGCCCGAGACGAACTGGTCGTTGCGCTGCTGGCCGGCCAACGGATAGCCGCCGCCGCCGCGCGGCTCGGCGCGCGACAACGTGATCTCGTCGCGCATCGCGCCGGCTTCGTAGTCGACCGTGCGCACCACGGCGTGGTAAGTCACTTTGGGCCAGGGGCCGCCCGGCACGAAGGCCTGACCGAAGGTGAAGCCTTCGCCCTCGCCGGCGTAGCGGATCGACTTCACCTGCGCCGCGCCCATGGCCGCCGAGGCGCGCGCCAGCACGTCGGCCGCGCTCGGCGGCGCGGTGGCACAAGAGGCGGCGAGCGCGGCGGCGCCGAGCACGGCGGCCGATCGGGCAAGGAGTGAATCGAGCCGGGTCATGAGCGCTCCTGGTGAGATGAGACCATGATGCGAATACGCGGCACGAGCAGCGCGGCTTCCAACCTTTGTTCTCGGCATGATGCAAGGCTTTGCGCAGCGCAACGACCAAGCCGCATGAACACACCCGCCATCGCCCTGGCCTTGCTGGCCGCCGCCCTGGGTCAATCCGCCGCCCAGGCCCAGACCTGCAGCGCACGCTCTGCCGCCACGCCGCCCGCGGTGGTCGAGCTCTACACCAGCGAAGGCTGCAGCTCCTGCCCACCGGCCGACCGCTGGGCGTCGAAGCTGAAGGGCCGCAGCGATGTGCTGACGCTGGCCTTTCACGTCAACTACTGGGACCGTCTCGGCTGGCCGGACCGCTTTGCCAACGCGGTGACCACGGAGCGCCAGTACCTGCTGCAGCGCGAGAGCGGCGCCTCGCATGTCTACACGCCGCAGGTGGTGCTCAACGGGCGCGACCTGCGCGCGTGGTCGGGCGCGTCGTTGTCGCGCCTGCCGCCGAGCGCGATCACGGTGGCGCTGGCGCGTGAGGGCAACACAGTGCGCGCTGTCGTTGCTGGCACCGCATCGCAGCGCCTCGCCGGCTTCTGGGCGGTGCTCGAAGACGGCCATTCGAGCCGCGTCAAGTCGGGCGAGAACGCCGGCGAGACGCTGACGCACGACCATGTGGTGACGCTGTACAAACCGGTCGCCGCGTGGACCGTCGACGCGCGCGAGATCACGCTCGATCTGCCGGCGGCCACCTCGGCCTCGCGCCGCGTCGCCTTCGTCGTCACCGAGGCCAGCGGCGCGAAACCGTTGCAGGCGGCGGTGCTCGGCTGCTGAACGACCTCAAGATGAAGACGGGTCAAAATCAACGGGTCCCGATCGAGACCCTCTGGAGACCGTCATGAAGACCTACCGCATCGCCACCATCCCGGGCGACGGCATCGGCAAGGAAGTGGTGCCGGCCGGCGCCGAGGTGCTGAAGGCGCTGGCCGCGTCGGGCGGCAGCTTCGGCTTCGAGTTCGAGAACTTCGGCTGGGGCGGCGACTGGTACCGCGCACACGGCGAGATGATGCCGGCCGACGGCCTGGACGCGCTGCGCGGCAAGGACGCGATCCTCTTCGGCTCGGCGGGCGATCCGCACATCCCGGACCACATCACGCTGTGGGGCCTGCGACTGAAAATCTGCCAGGGCTTCGACCAGTACGCCAACGTGCGGCCGACGCGCATCCTGCCCGGCATCGACGCGCCGCTGAAGCGCTGCGAGGCGAAAGACCTGGATTGGGTGATCGTGCGCGAGAACACCGAAGGCGAGTACGCGGGCGTCGGCGGGCGCGTGCACCAGGGCCATCCGATCGAAGCCGCGACCGACGTTTCGATCATGACCCGCGCGGGGGTCGAGCGCGTGATCCGCTTCGCCTTCAAGCTCGCGCAATCGCGTCCGCGCAAACGGCTCACCGTCGTCACCAAGAGCAATGCGCAGCGCCATGCGATGGTGATGTGGGACGAGATCGCCGGTGAAGTCGCGCGCGAGTTCGCGGACGTGAAGTGGGACAAGGAACTCGTCGATGCGATGACGGCACGCATGGTCAACAAGCCGGCGACGCTCGACACCGTCGTTGCGACCAACCTGCATGCCGACATCCTGTCGGATCTGGCCGCTGCCCTGGCCGGCAGCCTGGGCATCGCGCCCACCGCCAACATCGACCCCGAGCGCCGCTACCCGAGCATGTTCGAGCCGATCCACGGCTCGGCCTTCGACATCATGGGCAAAGGCCTGGCCAACCCGGTGGGCACGTTCTGGTCGTGCGTGATGCTGCTCGAGCACCTGGGCGAGAACGAGGCGGCGAAGAAGCTGATGGCCGCGATCGAAGCGGTGACCGCCGACACGTCGCTGCACACGAGCGACCTCGGCGGCAGCGCCAAGACCGCCGACGTGACGCGCGCGGTCTGCGCGCGGCTGGCCCGTTGAAGGGGCCGCGCCGGCGCTACTTCTTCGACGCCCAGCCCCATCATCTTCGCCGTCTCGCCGTAGACCTTGGCGCGCTCCTTCATGAACGGCTCCATCTGATCGACGCCGACGTTGATCAGCTCGAAGCCGCTCTTGGCCGCCAGCTCTTTCATCTCGGCGTCGGCATTGAGTTGCGCGAACAAATCGGAGAGCCGTTTCTTCACCTCGGGCGACGTCGACTTGGGCACGGCCACGCCGCGCATCGCGCCGTCGACCCAATCGACACCGAGCTCCTTGAAGGTCGGCACGTCAGGCAGCAGCGGGTGGCGCTTGTCCATCGCCACCGCCAGCGCACGCACGCGCGTCTTGTTGTTGATGGCAAACGCGGTGTAGGTCATCGCGCCGTCGATCTGCGCGCCGAGCACGGCGTTGGCGAGGTCGCCGGTGCCCTTGTACGGCACGTAGGTGGTCTTGACCTTGAAGGCGACGTTCAGCCGCTCGTGCGCGGCGTGGTTGGCCGAGTTGAGCGCCGAGCCGCCGAGGTTCAACTTGCCGGCATCGGCCTGCGCGGCCTTGATGAAATCGGCGAAGGTCTTCAACGGGCTGGCCTCGGGCACCACCAGCGCATCGGGCGTGTAGTGATACCAGTACACCGGCGACAGGTCGTCGGTCTTGTACTGCACCTGCCCTTCGAGCGGCTGCAGCACCACGTGCGGCAGGTTGATGCCATACACGTTCACGCCATCGGCGGGCAGCGTGTTGGCGCTGCTCCACAGGATGGCGCCGCCGCCGCCGGCCTTGTACTGCACGATGGTGTCGATGGCCGGGCACTTCTTCTTCAGCACGATCTGCTGGTGCCGCGCCGAAATGTCGCTCTCGCCGCCGGGCGGGAAGGCCTGCCAGTAGTTGAGGTTCTTGTCGGGACAGAGGTTGGCTTGCGCCGCGGCGGCGCTGGCCAAAGTGGTCAGGACGACGAGGGCGAACAGAGTGCGCTTCATGCAAGTACTCGGGTGGGGTTACTGAGGCCAGACAGTTTCGAAGAATTCCAGGATCAGCACCGCTTTCTCACCCACCTGAAAACCCTGAGCCTCGGCGCGCTCGGCGAATTCCTGGCGGTAGGCGACGAGCCACCAGGCCAGCGTGCGATCGCCCTCGCCGCACTCGAAAGCGAATTGATCGTCGATGTCGTTGAAGTAGCGCCGCTCGACATGCGTGATGCGCACGATGGCCTGCGGCGTGCCGCGGCCGTCGAGAACGACGATGTGCTCGCCCGGCCGCGGCAAGTCATCACCCTCGGCCTCGAAGTCGCGCTCCAGCGTGGCGTGAGCGCGTTTGTCGCCGCTGGCGATCAACGCGGCCAGTTCGTCGGCGACTGCGCGCGAGTGGCCGAACGCCGTGGCCGAAAAACCTTCGACCTGCACACCGCAGGCGCGCTGGTAGTCGAGCCAGAAAACCTCGATCTGATCGCGACGCCCCTGCAGCGGTGGATGCAAGCTCATTTGTCCCCGCGCAGCGCCGCACGCAACTCGGCACCGATCTCCGGCTTGTCGGCGAACGGATCGGTCGGGTTGCGCGCGAGCATCACGTCTTCCAGCCGCGTCTGCACCGAGGCCAGCGCCTTCGGATGGCTGTAGATGTAGAAGCGCTTCTTGCGCATCGCATCGAAGACCATGCCGGCCACCTGCGCCGCGCTGACCTTGCCCGACTCCACCGCCTTGCCCGTCATCGCTTGGGAGATGCGCTGGCTCTTCGTCGGCTTGGCGCCGGGCGCGCTCAAATCGCTCGGCCGGTTGCGCTGGCTCTGGTGGATGCCGGTGGGCACGAAGAACGGGCACAGCACCGAGGACGTGATCTGGTCAGTGACCAGCGCCAGGTCCTGGTACAGCGTTTCGGTCAGGCTCACCACCGCGTGTTTGCTGACGTTGTAGACGCCCATGTTCGGCGGGTTCAACAGGCCGGCCATCGACGCCGTGTTGACGATGTGGCCTTCGTACTGCGCATCCTGCGCTGCCGCTTCGAGCATCAGCGGCGTGAAGACGCGCACGCCGTGGGCCACACCCATGACGTTGACGCCCATCACCCACTCCCAATCCTGCGCCGTGTGCTCCCAGATCAGGCCGCCGGCGCCGACGCCGGCGTTGTTGAAGACGACGTGCGGCACGCCGAATCGATCGACCGTGGCCCGGGCCAGCGCTTCGACCGCGGCCGCCTTGGACACATCGAGCCGGTACGGCAGCACCTGCGCGCCGAGCGCGCCGATCTCGGCAGCGGCCTGCTCGAGCGCGTCGGTCTGCACATCGGCCATGACGATGTTCATGCCCTCGCGTGCTGCCAGGCGCGCTGTCTCGAGGCCAAAGCCGGACGCGGCGCCGGTGATGACCGCGGTGCGGCCGTTGAAAGTCTTCATCGCGATCTCGTGTGTCGTGTCAAACGGGCAAGGCGCGCTCGATGATCGCATCGAACGGTGTCGTCGCAGCCAGCAGGCCGAAGATGTCGGCCGGCTGTTGCAGCCGCGCGTGGCAGAACGCGGCGAACACGGCGTCGGTCGAGTGGCGCCGCAGCAGCGCGGCTTGCACGAGCAGCGCCACGTCGCGCGCCAACGTGCGCGCAGCGGCTTCGTCGGTGTCGCCATCGAGCCGCGCCGGCAGCGTGGCGGCCAGGCGATCGAAGGCCGCATGCTCGCCGCGCGCCGGGGCCAGCTCGGCCTGCATCGCCGCGGCCACGTCGGCGCCGCGCAGCGCGCGCAGCAGATCGAGCGCCATGATGTTGCCCGCGCCCTCCCAGATCGAGTTGAGCGGCATCTCGCGGTAGATGCGCGCCATCACGCCTTGGCCCTGCGCTTCGACATAGCCGTTGCCGCCGAGGCACTCCATCGCTTCCTGCGCCAACATCGCGCCGCGCTTGCAGACCCAGAACTTGGCGATCGGCGTCAGCACGCGGCGCATGATCGATTGATGATCGTCCTTGCCGTTCTCGGTGGCGTCGATCGCCTTGGCCAGACGCAACGCCAGCGCCGTCGCGGCCTCGCTCTCGATCGCCAGATCGGCGAGCACGTTCTTCATCAGCGGTTGTTCGGCCAGTGTCTTGCCGAAGGCCATGCGCTGGCGCGTGTGGTGGATGGCGATCGACAGCGCGCCGCGCATCAGCCCCGCGGTGCCGAGTGCACAGTCCAGGCGCGTCAGCGCGCCCATGGCCAGGATCTGCGGCACGCCGCGGCCCTCGTCGCCGACGAGCCAGCCGGTGACGTCGCCGCCGAACTCGACTTCGCTGCTGGCGTTGGCGTGGTTGCCGAGCTTGTCCTTCAGGCGCTGGATGCGGATCGGGTTGACGCTGCCGTCGGGCCTGAAGCGCGGCACGAAGAAGCAACTCAGGCCGGCCGTGGTTTGAGCCAGAACGAGGAAGGCATCGCACATCGGCGCCGAGAAGAACCACTTGTGGCCGGTGAGCCGGTAGGCGCGGCCCCAGGCGGTGTCGCCGTCGAAGTCGGCACGCGTCGTGTTGGCGCGCACGTCGGAGCCGCCCTGCTTTTCGGTCATGCCCATGCCCATCGTCACGGCGCTCTTGACGTCGAACGGCACGAAGCGCGGGTCGTACGTCGTAGCGGCGAGCTTGGGCATCCAGGCCTGCGCAATCGCCGCGTTGGCGCGCAGCGCCGGCGTGACGGCGTAGCTCATCGACACGGGGCACAACACCGACGGTTCGACTTCGGTGAAGAGCATGAAAGCCGCCGCGCGCTCGACATGCGACAGCGCACCACCGAACCAGGGCGTGCCGTGCAGGCCGAACTTCAGCGCCGCGCCGAGCAGTGCGTGGTAGCTGGGGTGGAACTCGACCTGATCGACACGCTGGCCGTGCACGTCGTGCGTGTGCAGTTGCGGCGGGTGCGTGTTGGCCAGCCGCGCGTGCTCCTGCATGTCGGCGCTGCCGGCGAGCGCGCCCACGGCGTGCAGGCGCGTCGTGTCGAGCGTCGGGGCGTGGTGCGTCAACGCGTCACGCAGCGGCCGGTTCGTCTCGAACAGGTTGGCGCCAACCCACGGCGCCGCCTGATTGATCACGTCATGGGTGTTCATCGCCCACTCCTCAGCATCTCGACATGCGCAATGTTGTCTTCGCCGTAGTTTGCGCCGACACGCACGAAGCCGAAGCTGTTGTAGAACCGTTCGAGATGCGCCTGCGCGCTAATGCGCACGGCGCGCCCGGGCCAATGGCGCTCGCAGCCGGCCATGCCCTCGGTCATCAGCACGCGGCCGCTGCCGTTGCCGCGCACTTCGGGCGCTGTGATCACACGGCCGATCGACGGCTCGTCGTACTTGACGCCGGCGTCGACGATGCGCAGGTAGCCCATCAACGCACCCGTGGCATCACGCCCGAGCAGATGCCACGCCTTTCGGTCGATGCCGTCCGGATCGAGGTACGGCCCCTGCTCCAACACGAAGACGCGGCAGCGCAGCTGCAGCGCGTCGTAGAGGTTGTCGACGCCGAGCCCGGCGAAGCGGTGCCATGACCAGTGCATCGTCGCCACGCTCACTCCTTGTGCTGCAAGGGCTTGGTGGCGTGGCCCTTGGTCGGCAGCTTGCGCAGGTACTTGAAGGTGCCGGTGGCGTGCGCACAGAGGTGGTGGTCCTCGTCGAACACCGAGCCTTCGCAGAACGCCAGCGTCGTGCTGCGGTGCAGGAGCACGCCCTTGGCGGTGAGGCGACCTTCCGCCGGCCGCATGAAGCTCGTCTTCATCTCCACCGTGACGACGCCGGGCCCGTGGTCGGGCTCCTTCGAGTTGGCGCTGCGGGCCGCGTGCGCCATCGCCACGTCGAGCATCGTCATCAGCACGCCACCGTGGGCGACCTCCCACGAGTTCAGGTGCGCGGTTTCGAGATTCACCTGCAGCTCGGCGTGGCCGTTGTCGAAGCGATGCAGCTCGAGGCCGAGTTCCTCGACGAAAGGGATGTGCAGGGGAAACTTCATTGCCCGCGCCGTCATGCGCCCTGGTGCACTGCCGACAGTCCACCATCGACCGCCAGGATCTGCCCCGTGATGTGCTTGCCCGCCGCCGAGCAGAACAACAGCGCCGCGCCTTTCAGGTCATCGTCGTCGCCGATGCGCCGCAGCGGCGCCGACGCGGCGAGTTTGTCTTGCCCATACCGCCGCCAGCGTGCCCTTGGTCATCTTGCTCGGAAAGAACCCCGGCGCGAGCGCGTTGACGTTGATGCCGAACGGCCCCCACTCGCCGGCGAGCTGGCGCGTGAAGTTGACGACTGCGCCCTTGCTCGTCGCATAGGCGATGAAGGACATCTCGAGTGATCCGGCCAGCCCCGCCACCGAGGCGATGTTGAGGATGCGCCCGCTCTTTCTCGGCAGCATGCTGGCCTTGCCGACGGCCTGCGCAAACAAAAACAGGCTGCGGATGTTGAGGTTCATCACCTTGTCCCAGGCGTCGAGCGGATGCTCGGCCATCGGCGCGCCCCAGGTCGCGCCGGCGTTGTTGACCAGGATGTCGATCGCGCCCAGCCGCTCCATCGCTTCGTTGACGACACGCTGCACCTCGGCCGGCTCGCTCGCGTCGGCGGCGATCCAGCGTGTGTCGATGCCTTTGTCCTGCAGATGCGCGGCGGCTTCTTCGAGATCGCTCGCCTTGCGCGACGTGAGCAAGACTCTCGCGCCGGCTTCGCCGAGACTCTCGGCGATCTGCAGGCCCAGGCCG
Source organism: uncultured beta proteobacterium (assembly GCA_963732625.1). Taxonomy (GTDB): domain Bacteria; phylum Pseudomonadota; class Gammaproteobacteria; order Burkholderiales; family Burkholderiaceae_C; genus CADEEN01. Next base: position 109,848 of record CAVTAM010000010.1, read on the forward strand.
CGCGAGCCGCCGGTGACGAGCGCGGTTTTGCCGCTGAGGTTGAAGAGCTGCTGAACCGGTGTGCTCATGGTGTGCTTTCGTAATCCATCACGTGTCGCGTGGCGCGCATCGGGCCGATGCGCGCGCTGACGGCCTTGTGAAGCGGGTGGTTCTGGTAGGCATCGAGCGCCGCGGCGTCAGTGAAGCTCGAGTCGAGCAGCACATCGACGTTCGACTCGAGACCGTGGCTGCGCAGCGCGACGTGAAAGCTCGACATGCCGGGCACGAGAGCGGTGCAGGAGTCGAGCTCGGCCTTGAAGCGCGGCCCATCGGTGGCGTCTTTCAACGTCCACATGACGACGTGGCGGATCATGGTTTCATCTTCGAGCGGATGAAGATCAGCACGACGCCGACGACGGCAGAGACGATGCCGCCGCTGATCATCAACTCGCCCCACGGCCCTTGCTGCGGCGTCATGAACCAGCCCAGACTGAGGCTCACCAAGCCGCCGTAGATCAGCACCCAGGTCCAGGTTTCGATGCGGTGCGCAGACATGTTCAGAACCAATCAGGTTGCATTTCGCGGCAGGTCGGATCGCGCGACGATACGACAGCCAGCCAGGCACCGATCTTCGGCAGCTCGTAGCCGAAAAAATAGCGCATCGCGGTGCGTTGTCCTTGCGCCGCATCATCGTCGCGTGTTGCGGCGGCCAGCGCCACGTCGAGCCAGACCCACGCCAGCACCACATGGCCGAAGGCTTGCAGGTACGGCGTCGCATTGGCCAGCGCTTCTTCGGGCACACCTGTTGCCCACGCGGCCTTGGTCGCGGCGCCGAGCGATTGCAAGGCCGCCGCCAGTGCATTGGCCTGCGTCGCAAAGCCCTCGACATGCCCTGCGCGTTCAATCGTTGCGCTGACCCGTGAAGCCAGCAGCTTCAAGCCCGCGCCGCCGTTCATCGTCACCTTGCGGCCGAGCAGGTCGAGCGCCTGGATGCCATGCGTGCCCTCGTGGATCATGTTCAGGCGCTGGTCGCGCCAGTACTGCTCGACCGGGAAGTCGCGCGTGTAGCCGTAGCCGCCGTGGACCTGGATCGCCAGCGAGTTGCCTTCCAGGCACCACTCGCTCGGCCAGCTCTTGGCGACGGGCGTCAGCAGGTCGAGCAACAGCGCCGCGTCCTTCGACGTCGGCTTCGTCGCCGGTGTGCTGCTCATCGACCAGGCGCGCACAGTAGAGCTGCAACGCCAGCGCGCCTTCGGCATACGCCTTCTGCGCCAGCAGCATGCGCTTCACGTCGGCGTGCTCGATGATCGGCACCTGCGGCTGCGAGGCGTCTTTGCCGGCGCCGGTGATCGGCCGTCCTTGAGGTCTTTGCTTCGCGTAATCGAGCGCCGCTTCATAGCCCGCCATGCCGAGCATCGTCGCCGCCATGCCGATGCCGATGCGCGCCTCGTTCATCATGTGGAACATGCAGCGCAGGCCTTCGCCGGGCTCGCCGACGAGGTAGCCGATGGCGCCGCCGCGCTCGCCGAGATTGAGCAGCGTGTTGGTCGTGCCGCGCCAGCCGCACTTGTGGTTCAGGCCGGCGAGCGCCACGTCGTTGCGCTCGCCGGTGAGCCGGCCCTCGGCATCGACGAGGTGTTTCGGCACGATGAACAGCGAGATGCCGCGCGTGCCGGCGATGAGCTTGCCGTCAGCGCCCGCAATCTTCGCCAGCACGAGGTGCACGATGTTCTCGGTGATCTCATGCTCGCCGGCCGAGATCCACATCTTGTGGCCGGTGAGGCGAAAGCGTGGGCCGAGCGCATCGTGTTCATCGTCGAGCACGGCACGCGTTGCCACGTCCGACAAGCTCGAGCCGGCCTGCGGCTCCGACAGGCACATCGTGCCGGCCCAGCGGCCTTCGAACTCGGCGCGCGCGAACACGTCCTTCTGCTTCTGTGTCCCATGCGCGAGCAGCAGGTTCGCGTTGCCCACGGTCAACATCGCGGCGCTGATGCTCACGGACGCGCGCGCAAAAAACGCATTGGCCGCAGCCTCGACGACGTACGGCAGATTCATGCCGCCCCAGGCTTCGCTCTGCGCTGCGGCGAGCATGCCGGATGCGGCATAGGCGTGCCAGGCATCGTGCGTGGCCTGCGGCAGCACGACGCGGCCCTGCGCGTCGATACGCGGCTCTTCGCTGTCCACGAGTCGGTTGAACGGCGCGAACTTTTCGCGCGCGATGCGCTCGCAGGTGTCGAGCACCGACGCAAACGTTTCGCGCGAATGCTCGGCGAAGCGCGCGCGCTCGGCGAGCGACTCGACGGCCAACCAGTCGTAGAGCAGAAAGTCGAGCGTGCGCCTCATGCTTTCACGACGGCCATCGTCGCCGAGGCTTTCGCCACCAGCGTGCGCTTCTCACCATCGATCGCGAACACCTCGGCCTCGGTGAAGCTGACCTGCCGGCCGGGCTTGATGACGACGCCGACGCATTCGAGCCGCTGCCCGCGGCCGGCGCGCAGCAAGCTCGTCTTGAACTCGGCCGTCAGCACCCAATGGCCCTCGGGGGCAAAAGTCTGCGCCGCAGCACCCATCGTGTGGTCGGCCATCGCGCCGATGACGCCGGCGTGCACGACGCCGGTGTGCTGCAAGTGGCGCGGCGCGAGAGCCAGCACCGTGACGACACGGCCCTCGCCGCACGCCACCGGCGAGATGCCCAGGTCCACCATGAACGGCGCGCTGGCGAAGAACGCGCGCAGCGTGCCGAGGTCCGGTGTCAACAGGACACCCCTGGCGCTACGCGCCTCCCCGCCAAGCGGGGGTGTTCGCGCTTGGGGCGGCCCGGCGCCGCTCATATGGAAATCCTCCGCGCTGCGCGCTCCGGGGCGTGAGCGCTTCGGAGCGGCCGGTCGCGCTCACAGCACCTCGAACACGCCCGCTGCCCCCATGCCGCCGCCGATGCACATCGTCACGCAGACGCGCTTGGCGCCGCGGCGCTTGCCTTCGATGAGGGCGTGGCCGGTGAGGCGCTGGCCGCTCATGCCGTAGGGGTGGCCGAGGGCGATGGCGCCGCCGTTGACGTTCAAGCGTTCGTACGGAATGCCGATCTTGTCGGCGCTGTAGAGCACCTGCACCGCGAACGCTTCGTTCAACTCCCACAGGTCGATGTCGCTGGCCATCAGGCCGAGGCGCTTCAACACCTTGGGCACGGCGAACACCGGACCGATGCCCATCTCGTCGGGCTCGCAGCCGGCCACGGCAAAGCCGAGAAAACGGCCGATGGGTTTGAGGCCTTTCTGCTGCGCGTAGGTTTCGCTGACCACCGCGCACGCCCCCGCGCCGTCGCTGAACTGACTGGCGTTGCCGGCGGTGATGACACCGCCGGGCACCGCGGTGCGGATGTCCTTGATGCTCTCGTACGTGGTGCCTTGGCGCAGGCCCTCGTCGACCTTCACCGTGACCTCTTTGCTGCGCAGCCCCATCACCGCGTCGGCCACGCCCGCCGTGACGGTGATCGGCGCAATCTCGTCGTTGAACAGACCTTTCTCCTGCGCCGCACAGGCCTTCTGCTGGCTCTCGGCGCCGAAGCGGTCCATGCGCTCCTTGCTCACGCCATAGCGCTTGGCCACCTGCTCGGCGGTCTGCATCATGTTCCAGTAGATCTCTGGCTTCTTCGCATCGAGCGCCGGGTCCTTGAACATGTGCAAATTCATCTCCTGCTGCACGCACGAAATGCTCTCGACACCGCCGGCGACGTACACGTCACCCTCGCCGGCGATGATGCGCTGCGCGGCAAGAGCGATCGTCTGCAGGCCACTTGAACAAAAGCGGTTGACGGTGACGCCGGCCACGCTGACCGGCAGGCCGGCCGCCAGCACCGCCTGGCGCGCGATGTTCCAGCCGGTCGCGCCTTCCGGGTTCGCGCAACCCATCAGCACGTCTTCAATTGCGCCGGGGTCAATGCCCGCCCGTTCGACGGCGGCCTTGATCACATGGCCGCCGAGCGTGGCGCCATGCGTCATGTTGAAGGAACCCTTCCAGCTCTTGGCCAGTGGGGTGCGGGCGGTGGAGACGATGAGGGCTTGGGTCATTGGGGGCTCCTGAGTTTCATTCACCGCAGAGGCGCAGAGGACGCAGAGTTGACGCGGAGGAATTCAAGTTGGCTCTCCTCTGCGAACCTCTGCGTCCTTCGCGCCTCTGCGGTGAAGGAGGTTCATGTGATTACGTGAACGACTTGCCTTCGCCCGCCAGCTTCGAGAGCAACGGCGCGGGCTGCCAGAACGCCGCGTCGTCATGCGGGTTGCCGGCGAAGTGCTGCATCGTCTGCACGACGTTGAACAGGCCCTGCTCGTCGGCGTAGCGCATCGGCCCGCCGCGCCAGAGCGGAAAGCCATAGCCGGTGAGATAGACCGTGTCGATGTCGCTGGCCTTGCTCGCGATGCCTTCTTCGAGAATCTTCGCGCCTTCGTTGACGAGCGAATAGACCAGACGGTGCACGATCTCGTCGTCACCGATCTTGCGCGGCGCCACGCCGATGTCGCTGCGGTGCTTGGCGATCATGTCTTCGACGAGCTTCGACGGCATCGCGTCGCGCTTGCCGGCCTGGTAGTCGTACCAGCCGGCTCCTGTCTTCTGGCCGAAGCGGCCGAGCTCGCACAGCAGATCCGCCGTCTTGCTGTAGCGCAGGTTCGGCTTCTCGACGTAGCGGCGTTTGCGGATCGCCCAGCCGATGTCGTTGCCCGCCAGGTCGCCCATGCGAAACGGACCCATCGCAAAACCGAACTTCTCCACCGCGCGATCGACCTGCGCCGGCGTGCAGCCTTCTTCGAGCAGGAAGCCTGCCTGACGCGAGTACTGCTCGATCATGCGGTTGCCGATGAAGCCGTCGCAGACGCCGGAGACGACTGCGGTCTTCTTGATCTTCTTGGCCAGCGCCATCACCGTGGCCAGCACGTCCTTGGCTGTCTTCTCGCCGCGCACCACCTCGAGCAGCTTCATCACGTTGGCCGGGCTGAAGAAATGCATGCCGACCACGTCTTGCGGGCGCTTGGTGAACGAGGCGATCTTGTTGACGTCGAGCGTCGAGGTGTTGCTCGCCAATATCGCGCCGGGCTTCATCACCTCGTCGAGCGTCTTGAAGACTTTCTCCTTGACGCCCATCTCCTCGAACACCGCCTCGATGACGAGGTCGGCGTCCTTGATGTCGTCGTAGGACAGCGTCGTCGTCAGCAGCGCCATGCGGCTTTCGTACTTGTCGGCTTTCAGCTTTGCCCTTCTTGACCTGCGCTTCGTAGTTCTTGCGGATCGTGCCCAGGCCGCGGTCGAGCGCGTCGTGCTTCATCTCAAGCATCGTCACCGGCGATGCCGGCGTTCAAGAAGTTCATCGCGATGCCGCCGCCCATCGTGCCGGCGCCGATGACGGCCACCTTCTTGATGACACGCTGCGGCGTGTCGTCGGGCACGTCGGCGATCTTGCTCGCCGCGCGCTCGGCGAAGAACGCATGGCGCAAAGAACGCGACTCGGGCGTGGCCATCAGCGCGATGAAGGCCTCGCGCTCGTAACGCATGCCGTCGTCGAACTTCAGTTTCATCGCCTGCTCGACGCAATCGACGCAGCGTGCCGGCGCCGGGAAGTTCTTCGCCATCGCCTTGACCGTGTTGCGCGCGAACTGGAAGTAGGCATCGGCGTTCGTGTGCGTGAGTGGCAGGTCGCGCACGCGGCGCAGCGGGCGCTTGTCGGCCACCTCGGCGGCAAAGGCCAGCGCGCCGGCCAGCAAATCGCCGTCGATGATTTTGTCGAACAGCTTCTGCCCCGGTTGCGACGCCAGCAGCTCGCTCATCACCGGCTCGCCGCTGACGATCATGTTCAGCGCCGTCTCCACACCGAGCACGCGCGGCAGGCGCTGCGTGCCGCCGGCGCCGGGCACAAGGCCGAGCTTGACCTCGGGCAAGGCGATCGGCACCTTCGGCGCAGCCACGCGGTAGTGGCAGCCGAGGGCAAGTTCGAGCCCGCCGCCCATCGCGGTGCCGTTGATCGCAGCGACGGTCGGCTTGGCCGAGTTGTCGAGCAGGCGGATCAGCGACAGCAGGTTCGGCTCGGCAACCGCCTTCGGCGAGTTGAACTCCTTGATGTCGGCGCCGCCCGAGAACGCCTTGCCGGCGCCGGTGAGCACGATCGCTTTCACGGCGGCGTCGGCGTTGGCGCGCTGCACGCCTTCGGCAATGCCGCGCCGCGTGTCGAAGCCCAGGCCGTTGACGGGCGGGTTGTCGAGTGTGATGACGGCCACCGGGCCGTGCAGCGCGTAGCTGGCGCTCATGGGTTATCCCTTCGATGCAGGCGTGGGAACGAACAAACGTCGAATTGATTCTAGGCCGCGCGCAATGCGCTGCGCGGCGTGCGCGGCACCAAACAAAACGCCACCCGGAGGTGGCGTGTTGCATCGAACTTTGGTGGGCGGTGCAGGGTTCGAACCTGCGACCCCTGCCGTGTGAAGGCGGGATTGCGAGACTTCTTGGGAAGCTCTGAGACCTTGTTTTCATAGGAGAAACGGCTGCCACTCGTCCCAGAACAGCCTCTAAAATTCACTCCGGTTTTTCGTACTTTTTTCGTACTTCGCCAGCCGGGATTGACATGGCCGCACGCATCGACACAGTCGCCTCACGCGAGAAGCTCAAGCCACGCAGGGAGCCCTACTGGCAGCGCGTTCGCAGGGGCTGCTTCATTGGCTACCGCAAGATGACGGCAAGCGGCCACGGGTTCTGGTTGGCGCGCGCCCGCGACGAAGAGAACGGCGCAAAGCAGCTATTCAATCCGCTGGGCGAGTTTGCAGGATTGGCCGACCATCTTCGGTTCGACGCAGCCTCGAAGGCTGCCTTGGCTTGGTTCGATCATCTCGGCCGCGGCGGCGCAGCACGCAAATCGACCGTGGCGGACGCCTGTACGAGGTACGTTCGCCAACTGCGAGCCACCAAGCCGGAACGCGCTGCCAAGGACGCCGAAGCGCGATTGAAGAACTACGTCCTGAGCAACGCGAAACTGGCGGCGACAGAGCTGACCAAACTCACGCCGGCACAGCTCGAGTCCTGGCGCGAGTCCCTTCGCGATCGGCCGACGCGCAGCGGCGGTCGCCGTGGCGAGCAGCGTTCGGACAGCACGCTGAATCGCGACATGACCAGCTTTCGTGCGGCACTGAACCTCGCCTATCTTGATGGCCTGCTGACGACAGACTTTGCATGGCGCAGCAAGCTCCGTCCCATCAAGAACGCCGACCAGCGGCGCGAGCTGTACCTCGATCGGGCGCAGCGCCTCAGGTTCATCAAGGAAGCACCAGCCGACCTCGCGGCCTTCCTGCGCGGCCTGTGCCAGCTCCCACTGCGGCCCGGTGCCTTGGCCCAGCTCCAGGCAGGAGACTTCGATCGGCGGCTGAAGGTGCTCAAGATCGGCCAAGACAAGAACGGCAAGGATCGGCGGATCAAGTTGCCCGATGTGACGGCGTCGTTCTTCGACGCCGCCAGCAAGGACAAGCTGCCGACCGCGCCGCTGCTCTCACGCGCCGACGGCAAGGCATGGAATAAGGACGCCTGGAAGTGGCCCATCAAGGCGGTTGCCGCGGCGGCAAAACTTCCGGACGGGACCACGGCATATACGCTGCGCCACAGCGTCATCAGCGACCTCGTGCATGACGGACTCGATCTGCTCACGGTGGCGCAGATTTCAGGCACCAGCGTTGCGATGATCGAGCGGCACTACGGGCACTTGCGCGGCGAGATCGCAGCCACTGCGCTGGCGCGACTGGCCATCTGAGCCGGCGACTCTTCAATACGGTAAAATGCCGTAAACCGCGAAGGACGCCCGATGACAAGCGCAGCACGATTCGATCTCAAGATGGACGCCGACGAGAAGGCGATCGTGGCCAAGGCTGCCGCGTTGATGGGCACGACGATGGCGGGGTTCGTGCGCGTGGCTGCCAAGGAGAAGGCGCAAGTGCTTCTCCAGCGCGAGGCCCGGATCACGCTCTCCGAGCGAGACTTCGGTGCCTTCGCCCGTGCGCTGAACTCGGCGTTTGCCCCGAACCCTGCCCTCAAGGCGGCACTGACGCAGGCGCGCCGCAAAGTTCGGCGTGCTTGAGGATTTGCCGCTCGACCCTGGGCTGCACGATCGGCAAGGATTCGACTGCGGTGTACCCGCACTCGACGAGTACCTCCATCGTTTCGCCGAACAACACCGGCGCCGCGGCATCAGTTCCGTCTTCGTGCTGACGGACTCGGCGCAGCCCGAACGCATCCTGGGCTATTACACCTTGAGTGCGGCCGAAGTCGATGGGCAGCGGCTCTCCGAGGCAGAGCGCAAGAAACTGCCTCGCTACCCGGTTCCGTGCTTTCGCATGGGCCGGCTCGCATGTCGAACGGATCAACAGGGCCGCGGGCTCGGCAAGCTCCTCTTGGGTTGCGCCGTCGATCGCTGCTTGAAGGCAAGGCAACAGGTAGCTGCGTATGCATTGATCGTGGATGCGAAAGATGACGCTGCCAAAGCCTTCTACCGTCACTTCGGTTTCAACACCTTGCTGGACGCGAAGCTGACCCTGTATCTGCCATTGGGGCGATGAAAGATTGCAGTTCGATCTTCGCGGTGCGCTGAGCCTGGATACCTCTGCAGCGTCCAACGAGAGCTCGCCGAGCCGTTTCGCGTATTTCGCGCGTTTCACCAGCTTCGGCTAAACTTCGCCGGATGAAAGCCGCCCGCAGAACCACCGAAATAGGCAAGCCATCGGCGTCGCCCGCTCTGACGGTGAGCTTCGAGATCGACCCGCTCGTCGAGGTCGTGCGCCGGCACGTCAAGCTGTCAGCGCAAGCCGCGCGGCTGATCGAGGGTGATTTCGCCCGGCTGCTGCGCAGTCCAACGGTCCGCAGCGCCGTTCGCAACCGCAGCGCAGCACCTGCGCGGGACGCGGACACCGTGATGAGCACGCAAGAGGCTGCCGATCTGGTCGGCGTGTCGCGGCCCTACATCGTGGCGCGGATCGAAGCAGGAGATATCGCGCTGCATCAGCAGGTGGGTAATCAACGGCGTGTTCTCAAGTCCGCCGTCGAGACTTGGCATCTTCGCGAACAAACTCAGCGCCGGCGTGCACTCGGCCAGCTCGGCGCCGAACTCGACGACGAGATCTTCTCGCGCTGATCCTTGACGAACTGAGTCGGGCGCTGGTCGACACAGGCTGCAAAGTCGATTCGCAGGCCGCGCGCCGGCATGAGCAACTCTTGCGCGCCTCCTTGCCGCACGGCGAGATCGCGGTGGCGGCTGTCGATGCGCAGATCGAAGCAGTGGCTCATGCGGTTCGCTCCAAAAGACGTTCATGTCGCCGCGTAGGTGCCTGCAATCGTTTCGGGAGAGCACGATCCGCACGCCAAGACCGTCAACCTGTTGGCGAAGAACATCCGCGACTTCGGCATTCGCAAGCTTGCCGAGCTGGGCGTCGAGGTATCGCGGCCAGTTGACTTCTTGCTGGCGCTGTTCGAGCGGGACGCGACCGGCGCCGACGCCTGAATCCCTGCTCGAGCGCCTGGCCGCCGACGGACAAGTACAAAAACGGCGATGGCGATACGAGTGGCCATGCGGCGCAACGCCGTGCTGCTGTAGGCCAGCTACTCACTGCCGTGCTTGATATGCCGCGAAATCCAGCGGCGGCTCGGCATGGCGCTGCGCCTAAAGGGTGTCGAGCGCCCGTTGGCGATGATTCGTCGATCGATGTCATCGTCGGCGTAGCGGCCGGTGTCGTCTATGGTTGTTCCAGCAGCACTCCTGGCACGCGCATGAAGAGCCCTGCCTTCGCCACGTCACCCAGCACCCAACCCCCGCGCGTGTTCTCGCGCTTGCCGACCGTGTTGCAAGCCACCGGCGTGGGCCGCTCGACCATATGCCGGCTCGTCGCCGACGCACACGGTTGGCAGCGCAGTCGAGCGCGCTTACGCCCGTGACGACGGGCTCGAACAGCGCAGAACGATCATGGCTGCTTGGGCTGAGTTCGTGTCGAAACCCGACCAGGCTGGTCGACACGTTGACACGCGTTGAAGCGCCCGCACTCGGCGACCTACGAAAGCAACTTGCGCGCGTCCTTGAGCAGCAGGAGCAACTGCTGCTCGCGAATCGGCGATGACTCGAAACCGAATCGTCGATAGAAACGCGAGGCTTCCTCGTCAATCGGGTGGGTCAACAGTGCCCGCACGCCGGCTTGGTCCGCGATGGCCATCGTGCGCCGGATGGCCTCTTGCAGCATGCCAATACCGATGCCCTTGCCTTGGTCCTGCAACGACACCGCCAGTCGGGCCAGAATGACCACGGGTATCGGATAGCCGCCCATGCCTTTGCGGATGCGGTCGGGTACTTCCATGGCGTCGGCCTGCCCAACTGCTAAGCTGAAATAGCCGACGACTCGATCACGTTCAACCACAACACAGGTCCGCGCCGAGCCGCTGGCTTGCGCCTGCGTGGCATGACGGACAAGCCAGTCGTTCAGCGCCGGCTTGCCGCAATCGAAATCGTCGAGCTGGTGTTTCGCATCGAGCGCCTGCGGCGCGCCCGCCATCACTTGCTCCAGGGCGCGCGTCGAGAGAACAGATCCTTCAGACCGGCGTTGTTCCGCGCGGGGCGATCCAGCAAGTCGAGCAGCGCACCTGCCTGCTTGCCCGTCAGCATGAACATCCGCTGGTCCAGCAGCGTCTGCTCCGCGGCCTGACAAGCACTGTCGAGGATGAACTCGGTCATGGACTTGCGCGACACCTCAGCGGCGCGCCGCAGCACGGCCTCCTGGGCAGGCGTGGTGCGCAGGCCAAGACGGGCGGTACGGGTGGCGACGGTCATGATGATTTCTCTCGGGAGTTGCCAGCAATGTTAGTACAACGGGCGCACAAACGCAATCGAGCGTCGACGCCCTTTGCGTTGCGTGCGCGCCGATCCGTGGATAGGCAATGAAGCCCAAAGCCACGCGGCTGTAGGTCAACCTCTCACCGCGATGCACGAAATGCCGCGAAATCCAGCGGCAGCTCGGCACGTCGCAACGCCTAAAGTGCGTCGAGCGCCCGCGAGCGACGATTCTTCGATCGATATCGTCGCCGGCGAGGCAGCTGACGTCGTCTATTGTTGTTCCGGCAGCATTGCCTGGTCATGCGCATGAAGAGCCCCGCCTCAACCACGTCACGCAGCACCGAAGCCCCACGCCTGTTCGCACGCTTGCCGACCGTCATGCAAGCCACTGGCCTGGGCCGCTCGACCATCTACCGGCTCGTGGCCAGCGGTACGTTCCCGGCGCCGGTGCACTTGGGACCGCGCGCGGTCGGCTGGCGCTGGGCGGACCTCGACCAGTGGAGTGAATCGCGGCGCGGCGATTCGCATTGACCGTTCGGTCGGGCGCGGCGCGTCGAGTCAAGGGCGGGCGCAGCCCGGCGCCAGCGCACCCTTGACGCGGCGCGCGGCGCAGCCACGCTCGGGCGCGCGGACAGGCGGCTGTTCAGCCCCCTGCCCGGCGAGCCCGTCCGGCGGCGAGGACACCCTCTTGTCGGTCCGACTTACCGTTCGATCTCTGGCCCGAGGCGCCGCTGCGGCGAAGGCATCACCGGTGATCGGCTCATGCCTGGCAGCTCGCGCTGACGCGCACGCTCGCGAACGATGGCCTGAACGGCCGGCAGGCGCTCCAGGTAGTCGTGGATCGACTTCGCGAGTTTGCGATCCGACGAATCCGGCGACGCCGCGAGCGCTCGCGTGATCTCTACCCAGGCGTGCAGGGCGTGCTTGCGAGTGCCGCGCGGCAACGGCTCGGCTTTCGGCGCACGCTGCGCGCGGAGCTGCGCTGTCTTGCGCTCCCAGACCCGCTCGTTGCGATGTCGGGTACCTCGCGTGGCTTGCGACGTTGCTTCGGCCTCGATCCCCCAGCCGCGCAGTCGCTCGGCGAAGGTCTCGCGCCAGCGGCGCAGGTCTTCCTTGCGCGGGTTCAGGCGCTTGCCGTCACGGCCTTCCGCGCGCACGGCGAGGTGCACGTGGGGGTTGGCCTGGTGGGTATGCAGCACCATCACGTAGCGGTGGTTCGCCAACTCGACCTTGGCAAACTCGCGCGCGGCCTGCAGGACGAACTCCGGTCGGGTGCCCGCAGGCATCGACAGCATGATGTTGAAGGCCTCGCGACGATCGCTGACCTCCGGGATGCGCGAGCCACCGAGGCGCCACTGATCGACGACGGCACGCAGCGCCTCCTTGCCGTCGCGGGTCACGCCGCGGTCGTCCTCGAACGGCAGCCGGCCGCCCTTGGCGATGTAGCGCAGGTGCGCGGCGATGGCGCCCATGCCGCGGCCACCGCCGGTGACCTTGACCATCACCTGCGGCGCGCGCCGGACCACGGTGGCGTGAAGGCGCTGGCGCAGCGCCTGGGCACGATGGTGCAGTGGCAATCCGGTGAGAGCCGGCGTGCGCGTTCTTGTCGAACGGTTTGACGGGTAGAACAGCCGGTCGCCCCATTGGACGAGAACGCTGTCGAGCGTGGTGGGCGGGGTCATCGCGATCTCCTTGCCTGTGAGTGCGCCATGAACTTCGATGCCAGGTCGAGGTGGTCTCGGATGTCCGCGTCGACCGTCTCGATGCGGTGGCGGTATTTCTCGACCTCGGCTGAATCGCCGCTTCGCAACAACCGCATGAAGGCGTTGAGGTCGGCCGACAGGGCGGCCAACTGGTCGCTCGAGGCCAGCAGCGCGGCGCGATCGGCTGCACGTTCGGCCGCAGGCCGCGGCAGCGGGCTGCCGTTGACCGAGCCTGGCCACATACTCGCCGTACGACAGGCCGAGTCCGACAGCGTTGACGATCAGCGCATCGGCATGCGGCTGCGGCATGCGCAGCGTGAGCTTGGCGGTCGGAAAGCGTGGGGTCGGACTGTCCGACCCCGGCGGCTCGACGGTGGGCTCGCTCGGCGCAATAGCGGACAGGAGGGCTTGGCGCGCGAGGTGAGCGACGCTGATGCGGCGCTGCGCCGCCGCTGACCGCACGGCATCGCCGATGCCGCGCAGGTCGATGATGACGCGGTCACGCGATGCGCTCACCATGGTCAGTCACCGCGCACGCACGTCCGCGTGGTGTCCATTCGCTGGCGGCCAGCCTATCCTGCCATCCACTTCTTTCGAGCTTCTTCATCTCGACGCTCGTCTCGGGGTGGTGGCGGCTGGCGAGGGGTCGGACTGTCCGACCCCTACGGAAGCCGGCGGGCGAGTTCCGCGACACGTTGCTTCAGTGAAGCAAGGTCGGACTCGGCCAGGCGCGGGTCGGCCTTGGCCGCGCGATCAAGTGCCGCCTCGAGCCGATCGCAGGCCGTGGTCGCGGCTGCGAGCGGGCTCGTGTGCTGCCGCTTGCCTTGTCGGTCCGGCGTCGAGGTCAGCGAAGACTCGGCGCGAGCAGCGGCAACTGCATCGCGAGTGATCTCCCCGACGCCAGCCAGGAGTGCCTGCACGCGTTCGGGCTCGACACGGTGCAGCTTGCTCAGTTCATGCAGCGTCCGCGGGGACGTGCAGCGGCCAGCGTGCATCGCCGCGTCCAGTGCGGTCGGCAGGTCGAGCAACGCGAGGTGATGGGCCACCGATGTGAGGTCCATGCCGAGCCGCCTGGCGATCGTGGCGTTCGAGTCGCCGGCATCGACTCGACCCTTGATGAAGCGCGCCAGGTCTAGCGGTGTGAGGCCGTGGCGTTTCTGGTTCTCGGCGACTTGCGCGTAGGGATCGGCCGGCGCCTCGCGCAGCACCACGGGCACTTCCGTCAATCCCGCGCGTTGTGCCGCCCGCCAGCGCTTGGCGCCGAAGTGGATGCGGTAGCGGCCTTGTGCGTCGGCAGGATGGACGACGATCGGCTGCAGGATGCCGTGCTGGCGAATGTCGTCGGCGAGTTCGTCGATCTCCGCTTGAGGAAATTCGGTGCGCGGGTTGGCGGGGTCTTCGTAGAGTCGAGCCAACGGTACGAGCAGCGCAACTCCCTCGCCGTTTGCGGTGGCGGGTGGCGCGCGGCGTGTCGACCGCGCAGAGCCTGTCTGCTGCAGCGCTCGCCGAGACTCGGGAGCGCCAACGTCAATCTGAACGTCAGGATCGGCGTCCAGGAGTTCGAGTTGATCGGCCTTCGGTCGAGTCCACGGCAATCGCATGAGTCGATCGTGCCGCCAGCCGATGCTGTGCGATAGGGGCCGCGCAGGTCGAGTCCTGCGACCCGTGACGTCCCGTGCGGTGCCGAGTGATGCCGCGCCGCGTCAAGAGGAACGCAATCGCGTCACGCAACGTTTCAACTTTCTGCCTCGGGGCATCGTTTTGCGAGGCGCCTCGGCGTGACAAGAAACCTCGGGACGGAACTCACGCTCGTCCGAGGTTTTGCATCACGTTGGCGATTCAGCAAGAAAGAAGAGAGCTCAGCGCGTCGTCATCAGAACGGAATCGGGTCGCCGCGCTCGTCGAGCTCGGCCTGATGCGTCGCGGTTGCCTTGCGGCCCTTCGCGCCCTTGCTGCCCTTCGCGGGCACCGGCTTGGCCTGCGGCGCGGGCTGGCCCTCGTCGGGACCGTTGCCCTGCTTGGCCCGCAGCGCATCGCCCTCGGCCTTGGTGTCGAGGTAGTCGATCTCCTCGGCCGTGAAGTTCATCGAGTAGACGGTTTCGCCGTCGCGCTCGTAGTTGTTGTTCTGCACCCGGCCCACCACGTTGACGTGGCTGCCCTTGCCCAGGTACTGAGCCGCGTTCTCGGCCTGCTTGCCCCAGAGGGTCCACAAGATCGCGGTCGCTTCTTCGCCGCGGTTGTCGCCGCTGCCCTTGCGGGTGTTGCTGATCGCGGTCAGCGTCGCCTTGCTGACGGGTTGACCGTCGCGGCCCTGCACGGAAACCAGTCGCACGCGCCGAAGCCAGGTGCGCATTGCGTTGTTCGACTCGAACGAAAGCCATGATGAAACTCCTCACGGAAGGACCAGCCGCATCCCGTCATCGGGCTGCTGAAAACTGATCCTTCTGCTCGGACTCCTCGCTCCCGCCCTGGGGCGGGCGGGGGGTGGGGTGGCTGTTCGAGCGGGAAGCCAACACGAGAAACGGTGAGCCGGTTACCCGGCCCACCGCATTGAAGATCCCCCCACAAGTCCCCTCACCGGGGACGGGGGCGCAGTTGGGGGGATCGCGGTGGGCCCCAACCGGCGCAACGGGGCAGCGACCGCGGAGCAAAGAGGGCCCGAGCAACCGCGGCCGGCGTGACGGCGCAGCAGGCGCGACGGCTGCCGCGAGCGGCCCGCCCACGTTCACGAGGACCGGCGCCTGAAGCGACCGACGTGCCACCAAGCGCAGCGACTGGCGCGGCGGTAGAGCCGGCCCGAGCGAACTGCGCATTCAGGCGGCCCGGCTCCGGGCATGGCGGGGGGCCGGGGTGACGATCTGGCACGTGCGCAGCACACGAAGCGAAGCGCAACGCAGTGGAGCGCAGCGCCGTGCGCGAGCAGCGGGCCAGTTCGTCAAGCGGGACCGTCGGTCGCGTACTCGCGACGGACATCAGGGCCTGCGATCCCCGGCCACGGGAAGGGCCGCCTTCGTGAACACCGCCGGCGCAGCCGGCCTGGCCGTGTTGCGCGAGGGATGGAAGCCCGAAGGGTCGAGACGCGCAGCGGCTCGATGCGAAGCACGACAGCCTGGCCCCCGCACAGCGGGGACGCGCCCAGAATCGCGGCAAATTCCGAGGCCTCGATAGTCCCCGATTCGCTCGACAACACGCGCGATCGGCCGGGGATCATCAACTCGAGACGAACGTCGAAGAATGGCGCGGCAAGGTCTTCATCGAACACCACCGCGTACTGCGCGGCGGATGATTCTGAGCTCTAAAGCTCCGAGACGCGCGCTGCGCCGAACCACCTCAGCCCCGCCACGGCAAGGCCGGCGCTACAGAAAGCAAGCGCAGGATCTGAGCGGCGGCGTCCTCGACCTGCCGTTTGTGGTCGACGAAGACAGGTGCGACCCCCTGCGGTGGGACCGGTATAGATTTGCCTTGCAGCCAGATGCATCGCGCCAGCGTCACCCGCTCGGCCTCCATCACGCCGATGGCTGCTTCCTGCATGTGGCACCCCGGGTCCGGCAGCATGACCACGACAAGGTTTGCCTCTGACTCCCAATGCGTCGCCAGCGCTCCAAGCCGCTGCATGTCTTCACTGAAGACGATCCAGCGGTGCGCCACCGCGCAGTGCGGTACCACCGCCTCCATCAGCTCATCCACCCAGGTGAGCGGAAGGTTCATGCACGCGATGGTCCACGGCGGCGCAGAGGTCACCTCATCGGCTGGCGCACGCGGCGATATCACGTCCGCTGCCTCGCATCCGCGGCAGCCGCTGCTATCGCCCGGAAGTCGCCTCGCTCGAGCAGCCAAGAGATCGACATGCCGGCAACGAGCCCCCAGAACGCAGCGCCGATGTTGAGCAGGCCGAGATCTGCCACCGTTACCAGCAGCGTGACCAAAGCACCAAGCGTGAAGCGGGTGCTGAATGCCGCGACAAAGGCCGCGCGCAGCACCTGCAGCATCGCCAGCCCGGCGAGGGTCATCACGAAGGCCTTCGGCGTGACCAGCATCAGCCGGGTGAATACCGGCGCGAGCAGGCCGAACACCATCGCGAAGACCCCGGTGGCGATGGCGGCGGTGTACTGACGCTCGCGCTGCCCCGACGATGTGAGGATGGCATTGGTCGGCCCGGTCAGACAGGTGCTGACGCTGCCGACCGCCGCGCTCACCAGCGCGCCGACGCCGCAGGCCAGCGTGATCGCGTTGACCGGCGGGTTGTGGCCAGCGGCGCGCAGTACGGCGACGCCCTGCCCGTTCTGGATCACGATCACGGTAATGGCCAGCGGTATCACCAGCTCGATCATCGCCGGCAGCGACCAGGCCGGCGCCTGGATCAGCGGGCGAGCGATCTCGAACGCGCCCAGTGCCGAGGCATCGATGCGGCCGAGCAGCACGGCGGCCACGACCCCCGCCAACAACGCGCCGATCAGCGGCGGCAGGCGCTTGCCCAGCGCGGGCCACACGCCGGCGACGAGCCACACCAGCGCCATCGGCCCGGCGATGGCGAAGTCGGCATGCAGCGAGCGCACGAGGTCGAGGCCGAAGCGCAGGAACACCCCCGCCACCATCGCCATCACGATCGGCATCGGCAGCGCCTGCATGACGCGGCGCACCCAGCCGGTGGCGCCGAGCAGCAGCACCAGCGCGCCGGTCGCGTAGAACGCGCCCACCACCTCGGCGAAGCTCAGGTGCGCGAGCGCCGGGCCGACCAGCACCGTGCCCGGGATGGTCCAGAAAAAGGCCAGCGGCTGCCGGTACAGCCACGAGAAGACGATGGTGATCAGCCCGTTGACGAAGAACACGCCGAACAGCCACGATGCGAGTTGCGCCTCCGAGAGGCCGCCGTTCGTGCCCACCGACAGGATGATCGCCACCGGCGCCGTGGCCGCGAACAGCCAGCCCATGAAACCGTTGGCGAGGTAGCCGGCGCCGCTGTCTTCGCGCACCGAGCGCCATGACGGCGCGGCTTGCGCGGGACGCTCGACGTGCGAGAACAAGCGCGGCCCGCTTGGCGCGGTCACTCGCCGTGGTGCACGATGCCCCGGCTCTTCAGCCGGTACACCATCTGCGGCCGCGTGATGCCGAGCAGCCGCGCCGCGGCGGCCACGTTGCCGCCGGCGCGCTCGATCGCCTTCTTGAGCAGCGCGGTCTCGATGTCGTCGAGCGAAATCTGCATGTCGGGCTCCGAGCCGGCCTCAGCGCCGAGCAGCAGATCGCTCAGGCGCCTGGAAACGCGCTCGAGGTCCGGATCGCGCTGCGCGCTGGCCACCAGATCGCCCGGGTCTGTGTGCACGAGCGCGCCCTGGCGGCTGACGCTGTAGTGCTGCGTATCGAACTGCTCGCCGCTGGTGAACAGCTGCGGCGCATCGATCGTGCTGATGTCGGCCGAGAGGATGACGCCGCGCTCGATCACGTTCTCCAGTTCGCGGATGTTGCCCGGCCACGCGTACGCCATCACCGCATCGACCGCGCGCTGCGTGAAGCCCGCGAGCCGCCGCCCGTGCACGCGGTTGAACTTGGCCAGGAAGTGGGTCATCAGCAGCGGGATGTCCTCGCGCCGCTCGCGCAACGGCACGATGCGGATCGGGAACACGTTGAGCCGGTAGTACAGGTCCTCGCGGAAGCGCCCCGCCTGCACTTCCTCGCGCAAGTCCACGTTGGTGGCCGCGATCACGCGCACATCCACCTTGCGCGTGTGCGTGTCGCCCAAGCGCTCGATCTCGCCCTCCTGCAACGCGCGCAGCAGCATGCCCTGCGCCCCCGACGACAGCGTGCCGATCTCGTCGAGGAACAGCGTGCCGCCGTGCGCGCGCTCGAAGCGCCCGGCGCGGCTGGCGTGGGCGCCCGTGTAGGCGCCGCGTTCGGCGCCGAACAGCTCGGACTCGATCAACTGCTCGGGGATCGCCGCGCAGTTGACGGCAACGAACGGGCGCTCGCGGCGCGTGCTCTCGCGATGCAGCAGGCGCGCGAAGACCTCCTTGCCGACGCCGCTCTCGCCGAGGAAGAGCACGGTGGCGTTGGTCGGCGCGACCTTGTGCACCATGTGCAAGGCGGTGTTGAAACCAGGCGAGATGCCGACCGGGCGCATTGGATCGGCGATCACCTCGGCAGGCAGCACGGCAGCGCGCGGAGCCAGAGCGGCCGTCGATGCTGCGTGGCCGAGCAGCGCCGGCGCCATCAGGTGCTGCAGATCCGGCGCCGCTTCGTCGCCCCAGTCTTCGACCGGTTTGCCGACGATGCGGCAGGCCTCCTGACCCATCGACAGGCACTCGACCTCGCGGTAGAGGATCTGCTTGCCCATGAACTCGGTGGAGTACCCCGACGCATAACCGACCTGCATCCAGCACGACGGCTCGGTGCCGATGGGGAAGTGGCGCACGTGCTCCTCGTCCTCGACCTGATGCGTCCAGACGAATTCACCGTAGTGCTGACCCTTGTCGATGTCGAACTCGAGCCGCACCGGTTCGGACAGGCCGATGCCTTCGAGGCAATGCATCTGCGGGCCGACGAAGAACATGTCCTTGGGGCTCGTCTTGGAGCGCACGCGGCGCGCCATCTGCGCGTCGTACACGCCAGCCTGATAGCCCATGCGCGTGAACAGGCGCCGCGCCACGTCGA
This sequence comes from uncultured beta proteobacterium, assembly GCA_963732625.1. GTDB lineage: Bacteria > Pseudomonadota > Gammaproteobacteria > Burkholderiales > Burkholderiaceae_C > CADEEN01. The sequence goes on from CAVTAM010000010.1 coordinate 129,015, forward strand.
GGCCCAGCGTCTCGATCATCTCCCGGCGCAACGACCCGAGCGCCTTGGCATGCACGAGCAGCATGCGCTGCTCGTCGAGCCAGATGCGGCCGTCGCTGGTGGAGAAGTGCAGCCGCGACAGCAGGTCGGCCAGGTCGGGGAACCGCACCGTGTCGATATGCGCCTTGCCGGCGCGAAGCATCGGCAGCATCGTCGTCTCACCCCCCGGGGCGGCCGGTTTGACATGCTTCAGAGTCGTCTCCAGCTGGTTGTGATCGATCGGTTCGCGAGCGAGTCGAGCACGAGCCGTGCCATCGGCTTCGTCTTCGATGCATGTCGCAAAGCTCTCCTCTGAGCGCCGCACTGAACGGTCATCGCGATGCCGGCGGACCGATCGTCACGCTGGATGAATTCATTCAGAGCGCCGCCGCGCCCACACGGCGACTTTGCATCAATTGCTTCACTCCTGCTGCAACTTGAACGAGCCCACGCGTCAGGGTTTCCACCAAAAGATTCATGCACCCTCGAATGAAGCGGGTTGATGGTGCGCCGACCGAGAAGAAGTTGGCACACGGTATGCACTAGAGACCCCCGTCGCAAGTGGAACCAACCATTTGCAGCGCGGGCGTCGCAAGCGGAGCGCGACCCCACCCGCGTTTCGTGAACCGCCCTGAACCGACCAGGAGACCCGCGTGATCCAGATCCATCAAGACAACTCGGCCAACCTCGCCAGGCTCGAAGCGATGCTGCAAGACGACCCGAAGCAGCACCTCTACCGCCTGGATCGCTCGGCATTCACCGACGAGCAGCTGTTCGAGCTGGAACTCAAGTACATCTTCGAAGGCAACTGGGTCTATCTCGCGCACGAGAGCCAGATCCCCAACGTCAACGACTACCTCACGGTGTTCATCGGCCGCCAGCCGGTGGTCATCACGCGCAGCAAGGACGGCAAGCTCAACGCGCTCGCCAACACCTGCACCCACCGCGGCGCGGTGCTGTGCCGCTTCAAGAAGGGCAACAAGTCGAGCTTCACCTGCCCGTTCCACGGCTGGACGTTCAGCAACAACGGCAAGCTGCTCAAGGTCAAGGACCAGAGCGCGGACGCCGGCTACCCGCCGAGCTTCAACTGCGAGGGCAGCCACGATCTGGTCAAGCTCGGCGCGTTCGAGAACTACCGCGGCTTCCTGTTCGGCAGCGTCAATGCAGACGTGCTGCCGCTGAAGGAACACCTCGGCGAGGCCGCAAAAATCATCGACCTGATGGTCGACCAAGCCCCCGAGGGCAGCGAAGTGCTGCGCGGCGCATCGACCTACACCTTCGACGGCAACTGGAAGCTCACTGCGGAGAACGGCGCCGACGGCTACCACGTCTCGGCCGTGCACTGGAACTACGCCGCCACCACCGCGCGCCGCGGCAAGGACGGCAAGGTCGACAACGTCAAGGCGATGAACGCCGGCGCCTGGGCCAAGCAAGGCGGTGGTTCTTACGCGTTCAAAAACGGCCACATGCTGTTGTGGACCAACTGGTCGAATCCCGAGGACCGGCCGCTGTGGGCCAAGCGCCCGGAGTACGTCGAGAAGTTCGGCGAGGCGAAGGCCGACTGGATGCTGCGCAAGTCGCGCAACCTGTGCCTGTACCCGAACGTCTACCTGATGGACCAGTTCAGCTCGCAGATTCGCATCGTGCGGCCGATCTCGGTCAACAAGAGCGAAGTCACGATCTACTGCATCGCGCCGAAGGGCGAGCCGGCCGAGGCGCGCGAGCGGCGGCTGCGCCAGTACGAAGACTTCTTCAACGCCACCGGCATGGCCACCCCCGACGATCTGGAGGAGTTCCGCTCGTGCCAGCTCGGCTACGAAGCGCGCGCCGTGAAGTGGAACGACATGTCGCGCGGCGCGACGCATTGGGTGCGCGGCCCGGACGCCAATGCCGACCTGATCGGCCTGAAGCCCGAGTTGAGCTGCGTGAAGACCGAGGACGAGGGCCTCTACATCGGCCAGCACGAGCACTGGCTGCAGACGATGAAGCAGGCCTACAAGGCCGAACAAACAAACGGCAAAGCAACGGCAAAGCGAACGGAGGCAAGTGAGATGAAGCTCTCTTACGAAGCAATCTGCGCGTTTCTGTACGCCGAAGCGCGCGCCCAGGCCGAGAAGCGCTGGGCCGACTGGCTGGCCTGCTACGCCGACGACGTGGACTACTTCATGCCGTCGTGGGACGACGACGACAAGCTGACCACCGACCCGAAAAACGAGGTCTCGCTGATCTACTACCCGAGCAAGGCCGGGCTCGAAGACCGCGTCTTCCGCATCGAGACCGAGCGCTCGAGCGCCTCGACGCCGGACACGCGCTACAACCGCTCGATCAGCAACATCGAGATCCTGGCGCAGGACGAGTCGCGCGTGGACCTGACGTTCCACTTCACGACGCACAGCTTCCGCTACGACATCCTCGACACCTATTTCGGCACCTGCCGCTACGAGCTCGACACCAACGGTACGCAGCCGCTGATCAAGAAGAAGTACATCGTTCTGAAGAACGATTACGTGCATCACATGCTCGACGTGTACCACGTCTGAGGGCGCGACCCATGGCCTACAACATCGCGCTGCAGTTCGAAGACGGCGTCACGCGCATCGTGCCCTGCGAGGCCGACGAGCTGGTTGCCGACGCTGCCTATCGCGCCAAGATCAACATCCCGCTCGACTGCCGCGACGGCGCCTGCGGCACCTGCAAGTGCCACTGCGAGAGCGGCGAGTACGAGATGGGCGTCTACATCGAGGACGCGCTGGCCGAAGACGAAGCCGCCAAGGGCTACGTGCTGACCTGCCAGATGAAGCCGAAGTCGGACTGCGTGGTGCGCGTGCCGGCGTCGTCGGCGGCGTGCAAAACCGAAGTCGGCACGCACGGCGCGCGGGTGAGCCAGATCGCGCGCGACTCGACGACCACCGTCACGTTCTCGCTCACCGCCGAGCGGCCGATCGCCTTCCTGCCCGGCCAGTACGTCAACCTGCAGGTGCCCGGCAGCAAGGAGACGCGTTCGTACTCGTTCAGCTCAGTGCCGAACTCGACCGAACTCGGCTTCCTGATCCGCGACGTGCCCAACGGCCTGATGAGCACCTACATGCGCAGCAAGGCCAACACCGGCGACTTCATGACCTTCGCCGGCCCCTACGGCAGCTTCTACCTGCGGCCGCAGATCCGCCCGATCCTGATGCTGGCCGGTGGCACGGGCCTGGCGCCCTTCCTGTCGATGCTGCTCTGGCTGAAGGACAACCCGACCGACCAGCCGATCACGCTGGCCTACGGCGTCAACACCACCGAAGACCTGGTCGAGCTCGGCACGTTGGCCGAGCTGAAGACGGTGATGCCCAACCTCGACTACTTCACCGTCGTCGTCGATAAGGAATGCGGCCATCCGCGCCTGGGCTACGTCACCCAGCACCTCGGGCCCGAGCACCTCAACGACGGCGACGTGGACGTCTATGTCTGCGGCCCGCCGCCGATGGTCGAAGGCGTGCGCAAGTGGATCGCCGGCTGCGGCGTGACGCCGAAGAACTTCCTGTTCGAGAAGTTCTCGTCGTCAAGCGAGGGCGCGTCGTGAAGAAAACCACCGCGGGCCGCACGCCCCGTTTCGCGGACAAGGTCGTCATCGTCACCGGCGCCGCGCAAGGTATCGGCCGCGGCGTCGCCGAATCGATCGCGGCCGAAGGCGGCACCGTGTTCGCGGTGGACCGCTCGCCGATCGTGCACGAAGTGGTCGATGCGATCAGCGCGGCCGGCGGCCAGGCGGCGGCGCACGAGGCCGACCTCGAGACCTTTGCAGGCGCGCAGGGTGCGGTCGATCAGGCGCTGAAGTTGTTCAAGCGCGTGGACGTGCTGGTCAACAACGTCGGCGGCACGATCTGGACCAAGCCCTACGACCAGTACGGCGAGGCCGAGATCGAGAAGGAAATCCGCCGCTCGCTCTTCCCGACGCTGTGGTGCTGCCGCGCAGTGCTGCCCTTCATGGTGAAAAAGAAGAAGGGCGTGATCGTCAACGTCTCGTCGATCGCCACGCGCAGCATTCATCGCGTGCCCTACGCCGCGGCCAAGGGCGGCGTCAATGCACTCACCGCATCGATCGCGATGGAGCAGGCCGGCAACGGCATCCGCATCAACGCCACCGCGCCCGGCGGCACCGAGGCGCCGCCGCGCAAGGTTCCGCGCAACACCGCCAAGCCGACAGCACGCGAGAAGGCCTGGTACCAGGGCATCGTCGATCAGACCAAAGAGTCGAGCCTGATGCACCGCTACGGAACCATCGCCGAACAGGTCGCGCCGATTCTCTTCTTTGCTTCCGACGAATCGTCTTACATCACAGGCTCGGTGCTGCCGGTCGGCGGCGGCGACCTGGGCTGAACAACACCAGGAGACACACGACATGAGACAAATCGACGTCCACAAGATTGCCGACGAGGCCAAGTTCAACGGCTTCCACGGGCTCGTGCTGTTCTGGTGCGCGCTCATCATCATCTTCGACGGCTATGACCTGGCGGTGGCCGGAATCGCGCTGCCGTCGATCATGAAAGAGATGGGCGTCGATGCGACCAAGGCCGGCTTCATGGTCAGCTCGGCGCTGTTCGGCATGATGTTCGGCGCGATCTTTCTCGGCACCATCGCCGACAAGATCGGCCGCCGCTGGGCGATCGCGATCTGCATCGTCCTGTTCAGCGTCTTCACCGCCCTCGCCGGCTTCACGAAGGACCCGGTGTGGTTCAGCGCGACGCGCTTCCTGGCCGGCCTGGGCATCGGCGGCGTGATGCCCAACGTCGTCGCGCAGATGACCGAATACTCGCCGAAGAAGATTCGCGCGACGATGGTGACGCTAATGTTCAGCGGCTACGCGGTCGGCGGCATGCTCGCCGCGGTGCTCGGTAAGCAGTTCATCGAGGCCTACGGCTGGCAATCGGTGTTCTTCGCCGCGGGTCTGCCTGTGTTGCTGATTCCGTTCATCATGAAGTCGTTGCCCGAGTCGATGCCCTTCCTGCTCAAGCAGGGCCGCCATGACGAACTCAAGGCGATCGTCGAGCGGCTTCAGCCCGGCTTCCGTCCCACGGCCAGCGACCATTTCGCGCTGCCCTCCGAAGACAAGGCCGACAACGCCACGGTCGGCCACCTGTTCCATGAAGGCCGCGGCTTCAGCACCATCATGTTCTGGGTCGCGTTCTTCATGTGCCTGTTCATGGTCTATGCGCTCAGCTCCTGGCTGACAAAGTTGATGGCCTCGGCCGGCTACAGCTTGGGTTCGGCGCTGACCTTCGTCCTGACGCTGAACTTCGGCGCCATGATCGGTGCGGTCGGCGGCGGCTGGCTGGCAGACAGGTTCCACATCAAGTGGGTGCTGTTCTCGATGTACGTGCTGGCCGCGATCTCGATCACGCTGCTGGGCGTCAAGATGCCCACCGAGTGGCTGTTCTTCACCGTCGGTCTGGCCGGCGCTTCGACGATCGGCACGCAGATCGTCACCTACGCCTATGTCGGCCAGTTTTATCCGATGGGCATCCGCTCCACCGGCATCGGCTTCGCTTCGGGCGTCGGCCGCAGCGGCGCCATCCTCGCGCCGATCGTCATCGGCACGCTGGTCGGCATGGCGCTGCCGCTGCAGCAGAACTTCATCGCGATCGCGATTCCTGCGGTGATCGCAGCCATCGCGGTGGCGATGATCAACCACAGCCGCTCGGCGTCGGCGCATCACGAGGACGTGAGCGCCGAGATCCCCGATGGCGGCGGCTCAGCGCGGCTGGCAGCGCAGAAGTGAAGGGGCGCGCATGACGCTTCACAGAACGCTCACGCTGGCGCTGCTTTGCACGGTGGCCGGCGGCGTGCAGGCGCAGGCCGATCGTTTCGGCGCCGACGTCGATGCGCAGATCGGCCGCCACTACGGCGCGGTCGAGGCGCTGTACAAACACCTGCACGCCAACCCCGAGCTGGCCTTCGAGGAAGTCAACACCGCCAAGCGCCTGACGCAGGAGCTGCGCACGATCGGCTTCGAGGTCACCGAGGGTATCGGCAAGACCGGCGTCGTCGGCCTGCTGCGCAACGGCAGCGGCCCGACGGTGATGGTGCGCACGGAACTCGACGCGCTGCCGATGGAAGAGAAGACCGGCCTGCCCTACGCGAGCAAGGTCAGGACCACCTACCTGGGCAAGGAGAGCTTCGTTGCCCACAGCTGCGGGCACGACCTGCACATGGCGGCCTGGGTCGGCACCGCGAAGACGCTGGTCGGACTGAAAGACCGTTGGCAGGGCACGCTGATGTTCATCGCCCAGCCGGCCGAAGAAACGCTCGCCGGCGCCAAGGCGATGTTGAACGACGGCCTCTTCACGAAGTTCGGCAAGCCCGACTTCGCCTTCGCGCTGCACACCTGGCCGATGGCCCACGGCGACATCGGTTTCAACGTCGGCGCGGTGACGTTCGAACTCCGACGCCTTCGAGGCCGTGTTCCACGGCCGCGGCGCACACGGCTCCGCGCCGCACGCGTCGATCGACCCGGTGCTGATCGCGTCGCGCTTCGTCGTCGACGTGCAAGGCGTGATCAGCCGCGAGAAAGACCCCTTCCAGTTCGGCGTCTTCAGCGTCGGCTCGATCCAGGGCGGCACCAGCGGCAACATCATTCCCGACAACGTCGCGCTGCGCGGCACGATCCGCTCGTACGACCAGAACGTGCGCGCGAAGATGAAGGCCGGCATCGAGCGCACCGCGAAGGCTTCCGCGGCGATGGCCGGCGCGCCCGAGCCCGAGGTCAAGATCGTCGCGGGCGGCGATGCGGTGATCAACAACGCGGCGCTCGTGGATCGCACCGAAGCGGTCCTCAAGTCGGCCTTCGGCACCAAGGTCAAACGCATGCCGCCGATCACGCCGAGCGAAGATTTCGCCGAGTACGCCAGCGCCGGCGTGCCGGCGATGTTCTTCCTGGTCGGCGTGCACGACCCCAAGGACGTCGAGGCCTCGCGCCAGCCGGGTGGCAAGCCGCTGCCGGGCAATCACTCGCCGTTTTTCGCGCCGGTGGCCGAGCCATCGATCAAGACCTCGGTCAAGGCGATGAGCATGGCGGTGCTGACCGCGCTGCAGCGCTGAGCTACCAGCGAGCACCCGATGATCCATCGCATCTCGATCGAAAGCACGGGCGAATCGTTCGCCTGCGCCGAGACCGTGCACGTGCTCGAAGCGATGGAGCTGGCGCGCTGCCACGGCATCCCGGTGGGTTGTCGCAACGGCGGCTGCGGCGCGTGCAAGGTGCGCATCGCGCGTGGCCGCTACACGACGCGCAAGATGAACCGCGCCGTGATCAGCGAGAAGGAACAGGCCGAGGGCTGCGTGCTCGCCTGCAAGGTTTATCCGCAGGACGACCTCGTCGTCCAGGTTCTTGGGCGCGTGTGGCAACACGCCACGCCGCCCAAAAGTGCGTCGTTCAGCTTCGGGTTCGGAGCGGCGCCCTCACCCACACCCGACAAGGAGACTTGAATGGCACTCACCGGCGTCCTGCGACCAGGACATGTCCAGCTGCGCGTGCTCGAGATGGCACCGGCGCTCAAGCACTATGTCGATGTGCTCGGCCTGACCGAGACGGCGCGCGACGACAAGAAGAAGCGCGTCTTCCTCAAGGCCTGGGACGAGCATGACCATCACAGCGTCGTGCTGCGCGAGGCCGACGAGGCTGGCATCGACTACATGGGCTGGAAGGTCGATTCGCCGGCGACGCTGAAGTCGCTGGCCAAGGACATCGAGAAGTCCAAGCTGTGCCAGGACCTTGAATGGATTCCCGAGGGCGAGCACCCGGAAACCGGCGAGCGCTTTCGCTTCACGATCCCGACCGGGCATGTGATGGAGCTGTATGCCCAGAAGAAGTACGTCGGTAACGGCTGCGGCACCGACGGGCAGAACATCAACCCCGACCCCTGGCCCGACGGCCTGCACGGCATCGCGCCCTCGCGCTACGACCACTGCCTGCTTTACGGCGACGACCTCGACGGCACGGTCAAGTTGTTCACTCAAGTCCTGGGCTTCGGCGTGGCCGAGAAGATCGTGACCAAGGCCAACCCGGACTTCATGATCGGCGCCTTCCTGACCTGCTCGAACAAGGCGCACGACGTGGCCTTTATCCGCCAGCCGGTGAAGGGCAAGTTCCACCACGCATCGTTCGAGCTCGGCAGCTGGGAGAAGGTGCTGCGCGCCGGCGACATCCTGTCGCGCAACAAGGTGTCGATCGACATCGGCCCGACGCGCCACGGCATCACGCGCGGCGAAACGATCTACTTCTTCGACCCATCCGGCAACCGCAACGAGGTCTTCGCCGGCGGCTACATCTACTACCCCGACAAGCCGGCCATCACCTGGTACGACGAATCGCTGGGCCCGGCGATCTTCTATCACGACCGCAAGCTCAACGAAGCCTTCCTCTCGGTGTTCACCTGACATGCAACTCGCTGCCGAGCAACCCGTGGTGCATTGGGAGGCGGCTGCTGCGGCGGTCGCGGCCTCGGCGCGCTGGGCCGCCGAGGCCGGCATCCGCGTCAACATCGCGGTCGTCGATTCAGGCGGCAACCTGGCCGCGTTCCTGCGCATGCCGGGCGCCTTCCTGCATTCGATCGAGATCGCGATCGACAAGGCCTACACGGCGGCCGGCTTCGGCCTGCCGACCGCCGCCTGGACCGAGGCGCTGGCAACGCATTCACCGGCGGTGCGCGCCGGCATCCCGATGCGCCCGCGCATGGTGTGCTTCGGCGGCGGCCTGCCGCTGAAACACGAGGGTCGCGTGATCGGCGGCATCGGCGTCTCCGGCGGCTCGGAGCTCGAAGACGAAACCTGCGCCCGGGCCGGCCTCTCCGCGATCGGTTTGGACAACTGAAAGGACAGCAGCCATGAGCAAAGATATCCTGAATTTCATCAACGGCGAGTACGTCAAGAACACCAGCGGCAAGACCTACGAGAAACGCAATCCGGTCGACAACTCGCTGATCGGCATGGTCCACGAGGCCGGCAAGCCCGAAGTGGATGCCGCGGTCGCCGCGGCCAAGGCCGCGCTGCACGGGCCCTGGGGCAAGTTGTCGGTGGTCGAGCGCTGCAACATGCTCGACGCGCTGGTGGTGGAGATCAACAACCGCTTCGACGACTTCCTGCAGGCCGAGATCGCCGACACCGGCAAGCCTGCGCACCTGGCGTCGCACGTCGACATTCCGCGCGGCGCCGCCAACTTCAAGATCTTCACCGACACGATCAAGAACGCCTCGACCGAGTCGTTCGAGATGCGCACCCCCGACGGCAAGACCGCGCGCAGCTACGGCGTGCGCGTGCCGCGCGGCGTGATCGCGATCATCTGCCCCTGGAACCTGCCGCTGCTGCTGATGACGTGGAAGTGCGGGCCGGCGATGGCGTGCGGCAACACGGTCGTCGTCAAGCCCTCCGAAGCCACGCCGAGCACCGCGACGATGCTCGGCGAGGTGATGAACAAGGTCGGCATCCCGAAGGGCGTCTACAACGTCGTCAATGGCTTCGGCGTCGATTCCGCCGGCTCGTTCCTGACCTCGCACAAGGACGTCAACGGCATCACCTTCACCGGCGAAACGAAGACCGGCACGGCGATCATGAAGGCCGGCGCCGACGGCATCCGGCCGGTGTCGCTCGAGCTCGGCGGCAAGAACGCCGCGGTGGTGTTCGCCGACTGCGACTTCGACAACGCCGTCGCGACCGTGACGCGCTCGTGCTTCGAGAACGCCGGCCAGGTCTGCCTGGGCACCGAGCGCGTGTACGTCGAGCGCCCGATCTTCGACAAGTTCGTCGCCGCGCTGAAGGTGCAGGCCGAAACGATGAAGCCCGGTCGCCCGTTCGACAAGGACACCAAGATCGGCCCGCTGGTCAGCAAGATCCACCAGAAGAAGGTGCTCGGCATGTACCAGAAGGCCAAGGACGAAGGCGCCAACATCGTCACCGGCGGCGGCATCCCCGACATGCCGGCCGACCTGAAGGACGGCTGCTGGATCCAGCCGACGATCTGGACCGGACTGCCCGAGACCGCGACCGTCGTCACCGAAGAAATCTTCGGGCCGTGCTGCCACATCAGCCCCTTCGACAGCGAAGAAGAGGTGCTGAACAAGGTCAACGCCAACCGCTACGGCCTGGCGACGTCGATCCACACGCAGGACATCGGCCGCGCGATGCGTTTGGCGTCTGCCATCGAAGTCGGCTTGTGCTGGGTCAACAGCTGGTTCCTGCGCGACCTGCGCACGCCGTTCGGCGGCTCCAAGCAGTCGGGCATCGGCCGTGAAGGCGGCCTGCACTCGCTGGAGTTCTACACCGAGCTGCGCAACGTGATGGTCAAGTACTGACCCAGCAGCCGACCGGCGGACCATGACAATCCAACCCAGAGATCGGCGAACGCGTTCGCACCGGCACGTTCGAGACGAACGTGCACGATGCGGGCCGCGGCGCGCCGGTGCTGCTGATCCATGGTTCCGGCCCGGGTGTCAGCGCCTGGGCCAACTGGCGCCT
>CAVTAM010000011.1:0-9106 GCA_963732625.1 uncultured beta proteobacterium
TTGTCTCCTCAGAAAGTCGTGACCGCGTCACGCGAGCACGTCGCGCAATACGGGCAGTGCACGCTCGATGTCGTTGCGGCTCACGTCCAGATGCGTCACCAATCGCAGCTTGTACAGGCCGGTGGCGAGCACACCGCGCTGGCGCAGGCGCGCTGCGGCGTCATTGGCTTTGTGCGCCGCCAGATCGACGAAGACGATGTTCGATTGCGGCATGTTGACGCTCACACCGGGCAGCCCTTGCAAGCCTTCAGCCAAGCGGCTCGCATGGGCGTGATCGTCGGCCAGGCGCTCGACGTGATGATCGAGCGCATACAGCGCCGCTGCGGCCAGCACGCCGGCCTGGCGCATGCCGCCGCCGGCCATCTTGCGCCAGCGGTGCGCGCGGGCGATGAACTCGCGCGAGCCGCACAGCGCCGAGCCGGCCGGCGTGCCCAGGCCCTTGCTGAAGCAAACCGAGACACTGTCGAAGTGCTGCGTGATCTCGCGCGCTCGCACGCCCGACGCCACGGCAGCGTTGAACAACCGCGCACCGTCGAGATGCCGCGCCAGGCCTTTGCTCCTGGCCAGCGCCGTCGCTGCTTGCACATACGGCAGCGGCAGCACCTGGCCGCCCCAGGTGTTCTCGAGCGCGAGCAGCCTTGTACGCGCGAAGTGCGCGTCGTCCGGCTTGATGGCCGCTTCGATGTCCGTCAGCAGCAGCGTGCCATCGCCCTGGTTGGCGATCGGCTGCGGCTGGATGCTGCCCATGACCGCCGCGCCGCCGCCCTCCCAGCGGTAGGTGTGCGCCATCTGGCCAACGATGTACTCGTCGCCGCGCTGGCAGTGGCTCATCAGCGCGCACAGGTTGCTCTGCGTGCCGGTGGGCATGAAGAGAGCCGCTTCGAAGCCGAGGTCGGCGGCGATGCGCTCCTGCAATGCGTTGACCGTCGGGTCGTCGCCGAAGACGTCGTCGCCGAGCGGTGCGGCGCGCATCGCGTCCCACATCGCCGGTGTCGGTTGCGTCACCGTGTCGCTGCGCAGATCGATCATGTTCACACCGGATAAGCATCGAGGAAGTTGCGCAGCATCGCATGTCCGTGCTCGGACAGGATCGACTCCGGGTGGAACTGCACGCCCTCGATCGGCAGCGTCTTGTGGCGCACGCCCATGATCTCGCCGTCGTTGGACGTGGCCGTCACTCTCAGGTCAGCCGGCAGCGACGCACGCTCGATGACCAGCGAGTGATAGCGAACGACGGTGAAATCTTGCGGCAGCGCCTTGAACACGCCCAGCGCCGTCGTGCCCGATCGTGCTCGTCTTGCCGTGCATCGGCACGCCAGCGCGCACGATCTTGCCGCCGAGCGCCGCACCGATCGCCTGGTGCCCGAGGCACACGCCGAGCATCGGCACGCGGCCGGCGAAGTGCCGGATCGCCTCGACGCACACGCCCGCCTCGGCCGGCGTGCACGGGCCCGGCGAGAAGACGATGCGCGACGGCTTCAGCGCCGCCATGCCGGCGACGTCGATCTGGTCGTTGCGCACCGTGTGCACCTCTTCGCCGAGTTCGCCGAAGTACTGCACCAGGTTGAAGGTGAAGCTGTCGTAGTTGTCGATCATCAGCAGCATTTCAGAAGCCCTCCTCGACCAGCTCCGCCGCGCGCAGCAGCGCCCGGGCCTTCTGCTCCGTCTCCGCCCATTCCTTCTCCGGCACCGAGTCGGCGACGATGCCGGCCGCCGCCTGCACGTACAGCGTCTGGTCCTTGACGATGCCGGTGCGGATCGCGATCGCCACGTCCATGTCGCCGGCAAAACTCAGGTAGCCGCAGGCGCCGCCGTAGATGCCGCGCTGCACCGGCTCGAGCTCGTCGATGATTTCCATCGCCCGCACTTTCGGTGCGCCGGACAGCGTGCCCGCGGGGAAGGTCGCGCGCAGCACGTCGAGCTGGCCGACCTCGGGCCGCAGCACGCCTTCGACGTTGCTGACGATGTGCATCACATGCGAATAGCGCTCGACGGCAAACGCCTCCGTCACCTTGACGCTGCCGGTCTGCGCGATGCGGCCGATGTCGTTGCGCGCCAGGTCGATCAGCATCAGGTGCTCGGCGCGCTCCTTCTCGTCGGACCTGCAGTTCGGCTTCGAGGCGCGCGTCTTCTTCCGGCGTGGCGCCGCGCGGCCGCGTGCCGGCCAGCGGGCGGATCGTCACCTTGCGCGCGCCGTCGGCGAGCTTTTCTTCGCGCACCAGGATCTCCGGCGACGCGCCGACGATCTGGAAGTCGCCCATGTCGTAGAAGTACATGTACGGCGACGGGTTGAGCGAGCGCAGCGCGCGGTACAGCGACAGCGGGCTTTCGGTGTAGCGCTTGCGCAGACGCTGGCCGAGCACGACCTGCATGCAGTCGCCGGCGGCGATGTAATCCTTGGCGCGCTCCACCGCACGCATCAGGTCGGCCTTGGCGAACTCGCGCTCGACGGGATGCGACTGCACACGCTTCACAGAAGGCGCGGCCACGCTGTAGCGCAGCTTGTCGGCCAGATCGGCCAGGCGCTTCTTGGCATTGAAGTAAGCCTCGGCCCGCGCCGGGTCGGCCCAGACGATCAGGTACAGCCGACCCGACAGGTTGTCGATCACCGCCACTTCCTCAGTCAGCAGCAACTGGATGTCGGGCGTGCCCAGGCCGCCGGTCTTGCTGACATGGCCGAGCTTGGTTTCGATGCAGCGCACCGTGTCGTAGCCGAAGTAGCCGGCCAGGCCACCGCAGAAGCGCGGCAGGCCAGCCGCCACGGCCGGCTTCAGCCGCTCCTGAAAGCGCTCGATGAAGCGCAGCGGGTTGCCCTCGTCGCGCTCGACCACCGCGCCATCCGTGACGACTTCGGTGACGTTGCCGGTGGCGCGGATCAGCGTGCGCGCCGGCAGGCCGATGAACGAGTAGCGGCCAAAGCGTTCGCCGCCGACGACCGACTCCAGCAAAAAGCCGTGGTGCTGGTTGCCGACCAGCTTCAGGTACAGCGACAGCGGCGTTTCGAGGTCCGCAAAAGCCTCGCTGATGAGCGGGATGCGGTTGTGGCCAAGGGCGGCCAGGCTCTTGAATTCGAGTTCGGTGATCACTTGGAATGTCCTTGCGGGTGACGCTGCGGCCAGCGGCGGCGCGTCGTCATTCGAACAGGTCCGACCGGGCAGACCCCGATCGCGCGGTCAGGAAAAAGCTGACTCGCGGCGCCAGGGCCAGGCTCCCCGGCCGGCTCTGGCGAGCGGCCCGGCGCTGTGCGGATGGCGGCAAGTGATCGTCATGGGCAGCGCAGTCTAGCAGCGGCTGCGGAACGTGAAAATCGCGCTGGACAGCGCCCGGCCTTGTGGCCAAAGTCGCGGCCTTGTGTGCTTCATCCGAGTCCACCATGCTGCGACGCGCGCTCATCGCTTTGTCCCTTCTGGCCACATCGGCAACCACCTCCGCGCAGGCGCCGGCGGCCTTGGTCGACATGGCCGGCGTCAAGTTCCCCACCGCCGTTGCCGTGGGCAACGCCACCCTGCCCCTCAACGGCGCGGGCATTCGCTACAAGGCCATCTTCAAGGTCTATGCCGCCGCGCTGTACGTCGGCGTCAAGGCGGCCACGCCCGAAGCCGTCTACGCCGCGCCGGGCAACAAGCGCCTGCACGTGGTGATGCTGCGCGACATCGACGGCAACGAACTCGGCAAGCTGTTCACCGACGGCATGCAGAAGAACGCGTCGCGCGAAGAGTTCGGCAAGTCGATCCCCGGTACGCTCAAACTCGCCGAGATGTTCGCCACGCGCAAGAAAATGGTGCAAGGCGATTCTTTCTACGTGGACTACATCCCGGGCACCGGTACGGTGATCTCGCTCAACGGCAAGGTGGCCACGGAGCCGATCGTCGAGCCGGTGTTTTTCGTCGCCATGATGAAGATCTGGCTGGGCGCCAACCCGCCCGATTGGCAGCTCAAGGACGCGCTGCTCGGCCAGTCGAAGAGCTGACGGCTGGCTTTAGCGAGCCAATTCGGCCCGCATGGCGCTGATCACTGCCTTGTAGTCGGGCTGGCCGAAGATCGCACTGCCGGCGACGAAGGTATCGGCGCCGGCATCGGCGGCGCGGCGGATGTTGTCGATCTTGATGCCGCCATCGACTTCGAGGCGGATGTCGCGTCCGCTGCGGTCGATCAACCTGCGCACCTGCTCGATCTTCTTCAGCGTGCCGTCGATGAAGCTCTGGCCGCCGAAGCCCGGATTGACGCTCATGATCAGCACCAGATCGAGCTTGTCGATCGTCCACTCGAGCACGTCCGTCGGCGCTGCCGGGTTGAAGACCAGGCCGCACTGCTTGCCCTCGGCCTGGATCAGTTGCAGCGTGCGATCGACATGCAGGCTGGCGTCCGGATGAAAGCTCACCAGGTCGGCGCCAGCCTGGCAGAACGCCTGCGCCAGTGCATCGACCGGCTGCACCATCAGGTGCACGTCGATCGGCACCGTGGTGTGTTTGCGCAACGCCTGGCAGACCATCGGGCCGAAGGTCAGGTTCGGCACGTAGTGGTTGTCCATCACGTCGAAATGGATCCAGTCGGCGCCGGCCGCGACGACGTTGCGCACCTCGTCGCCGAGCCGCGCGAAGTCGGCCGAGAGGATCGACGGGGCGATGCGAAAGGGCTTCATAAGCGATGAATTCTAGAATCGCGCCCCATGGCCCACCCCGAACTCACCTGCAGTGTCAAAGTGTCGTACCTCGACGAGCAGTCGCAACCGAGCGCCGGCGTGTTCGCGTTTGCCTACACGATCACCATCGTCAACAGCGGCGACATCACGTCGCAGCTGTTGGCGCGGCACTGGGTGATCACCGATGCGCAGGGCCACGCCGACGAGGTGCGCGGCCTGGCGGTGGTCGGCCACCAGCCGCTGTTGAAACCCGGCGAGCGCTTCGAGTACACGAGCTGGACGCGCATCGCCACAGCGCAGGGCACGATGCGCGGCACCTTCTTCTGCATGACCGAAGACGCGCATCCGTTCGACGCGCCGGTGCCCGAGTTCATGCTCGCGCGGCCCGAGCAGCTCCACTAGCGTGATTCGTCGTCGTCGTCGCGCCGCTCGCCGCCGCGGCGGCCCGAGAACATGGTCCACCAGACGATGAAGACCAAGATCAACAACGCGCCGAGCGCTTCGAGCAAGAGCAGCCACATGGCCCCAGCGTACCGCGTGGCGGCGTTTGCTTCGATGCTGCTGCTGGCCTCCTGCGGCTGGTTCACGCCGCCGGTCAGGATCGAGCCGCCTGCGCCGCCGAGCACCGCCATAACCACAATCGAGCAGCGCGGCGCGCGCTGGGTCGCCGCCGCCTGGTCCGACCTGCCCGGCTGGGGCGCCGATCGGTCGCTCGAAGTCTGGCGATCGTTGCGCCGCTCGTGCGAGCGCATCGCGCCCGAACAGCAGCGCGCGTGGGCCGCCGTCTGCGCCGACGCGCTGCGCACGCAGCCGGCCGACGATCTGGCCGCGCGGGCCTGGTTCGAGCTGCGCCTGGCACCGTGGCGCGTGCTGCCGCGCGACGCAGCAGCGCCGGGCGAGGGCCTGGCCACCGGCTACTTCGAGCCGCTCGTCGAAGCCAGCCGCGTGCCGCGCGGCGCGCAGCGCTTTGCCTTTCATGCGCCGCCGGCAGATCTGGCGACGCGCAAGCCGTGGTTCACGCGCGCGCAGATGGAGTCGCTGCCGGCCGCGCAAGCGGCGCTGCGCGGCCGCGAGATCGCCTACACCGCCGATCCGCTCGACGTGTTGGTGCTGCAGATCCAAGGCTCGGGCCGCGTGCGCATCACCGAAGCCGACGGCCGCGTGCAGACGGTGCGTCTGGCGTTCGCCGGCCACAACGACCACGGTTATGTCTCGGTCGGCCGCTGGCTGATCGACCAGGGTGAATTGAAGCCCGGTGAAGCCTCGTGGCCGGGCATCCGCGAGTGGGCGCGCAAGAACCCGCAACGCGCGCCGCAGATGCTGGCCGCGAACCCGCGCGTCGTCTTCTTTCGCGAAGAGCCGCTGACCGACGCCACGCAGGGCCCGCGCGGCTCGCAGGGCGTGGCGCTGACACCCGAGCGCTCGATCGCGGTCGATCCGTCCGCGATCCCGCTGGGCACGCCGGTCTGGCTCGACACCACCGAGCCGCTGACATCGACGCCGTTGCGCCGTCTGGTGATGGCACAAGACACCGGCAGCGCGATCACCGGCGCCGTGCGCGCCGACTATTTCTGGGGCTGGGGCGAGCGCGCCGAAGCGCAGGCCGGGCGCATGAAGCAGCCGCTCAAGCTCTGGGTGCTCTGGCCGAAATGAGGCGCGGCGCCAGAAGATTCAGCGCCAGCCCCCCGATCACCAGCGCCGCCGCACCCAGCTTCCACGCCGGCAGCGCTTCGGACAACCACAGCGCCGACGCGCCGATGCCGAACACCGGCACCAAGAGCGCCATCGGCGACACGGTGGCGGCCGGATAGCGCGCCATCAGCCAGGCCCAGGCGCCGTAGCCGAACAAGGTGTTGCCCACCGCCTGCCAGAGCACGGCGGCCCAGGTGCCCGAGCCGGCCCGCATCAGCCCCTGCGCCATCGCGGCCGGCCCTTCGAGCAGCAGCGACAAGGCCAGCAGCGGCGGCACCGCGAACAAGCTCGACCAGACCATGAAGCCGAGGATCGGCACCTTGCCCGCGCGCTGGGCGACGGTGTTGCCGGCCGCCCAGCACAACGCGGCGCCGAGCACGAGCGCCAGGCCGAGCGGCGTCGTCGACGCATCGGTGTGCCACGTAATGACCAACAGACCGACAGCGGCAAGCGCCAGCGCGATCGCCTGCAGACGCTTCAGGCGTTCGCGGTTGAACAGCATCGCCAGGCCGATCGTGAAGAAGACCTGCGTCTGGATCACCAAGGACGCGAGGCCGGGCGTGATGTCGGCGCGCATGGCGATGAACATCAGGCCGAACTGGCCGGCGCCGATGAGCATGCCGTAGGCCGCCAAGGTGCGCCACGCCACCGCCGGCCGCGAGACGAACAGCGCCGCCGGCACAAACGCCAGCGTGAAACGCAGCGCCGCAAAAAGCAGCGGCGGCAAGGTCGCCAACGCGGCCTTGATGACGACGAAGTTGGTGCCCCAGATGGCGACGACCAACAGCGCCAGCAGCAGGTGCCGCGGCGTCATGTTGGCCCCTCGGCTGCGGCATACCGCAGCCGATCCCCCGAGGGGATGCGGGCCGGCTCGGGAGCGGCCCAGCGCTCGGCCCGCAAATTCATGCGACCACAGTCCGGTTGCGCCCTTGCGCCTTGGCCTCGTACAGCGCCTGGTCGCCGCGCTCCAGGGTCTGCGTCACCGACTCGCCGGCGATGTGCTCGACCAGGCCCACCGACACGGTGACGCGGATCGGCACGGCCGAGAGGTGCGCCATCGGCGTGGCCGCGATGCGCCCGCGCAGGCGCTCGACGCCGATGCGCGCCGCCGACAGCGCCGCTTCGGGCAGCAGCAGCACGAACTCGTCGCCGCCCCAGCGCGCGACGATGTCGGTGCCGCGCAGGGCCTGCGGCGCGTGCTGCGCAAAGGTGCGCAGCACCTCGTCGCCGACGGCGTGGCCGTAGTGGTCGTTGATGGCCTTGAAGTGGTCGATGTCGACCACGGCCAGCGAGAAGCCGCGGCCCGAGCGCACGCCGCGCTGGCGCTCGCGGTCGAGCAGGTGATTCATATGGCGGCGGTTGACCAGCCCGGTCAACTCGTCGCGCGTGGCCAGCTCCTGGATGCGCACCAGCGCCTGCGCGATGTCGCGGCGCTGGCGACGGCTGCGCTCGCGCAGCCGCGCCAGCCGCGCCGACAGCAGCGACACCGCCGGCAGCATCGCCACCAGCATCAGGAAGTGGCCGACCTCGACCGCCGGCGCGAAGACCTGCGGTTGCTGCACTGCCTGCCACGCCATGACCGCGCCGAAAGTGGCCAGCGCGTACAAGCTGACGCCAGCCACCGCGCGTGGGCGCAGCTGGAACATGCCGAACATCAGGATCACCATCAGCACCGCAAACGTCGCGCCGCGCACCGGCCCGGCCATCGCGTAGGCCACAGCGCCGCTGGTGACGGCGAACAGCATTTGCGCCAGCGTCAACGACGGGTCGGCGAAGCGCCGCGACCAGCCGCTGCGGATGGCGGCGAACATCGCCACCAGCCCGCCCAGCGAGAGCAGCGTCCACGCAGCGACGTACGCCGTCGCCGTGCCCGCCACCTGCGCCGCGTAGACGAAGACGCCGGCCGAGACCGCCATCAGCAACATCGCCAGCAGCGCCTGCTGCAGGCGGATGCGCTGCGCCGGATCGCTGGTGAACAGCGCGTCGCCCAGACGCTCGCGGGCGCTGCGGTGGGCGCTGATGCGGTCGCGGGGGGCCGGCTCGGTCATCGTCGGGGCGCGCGTCTTTAGCCGGTGCGCGCCACGCGGCGGCCTTTGCCGGCGGCCGCCGGGCGCTGCAGGTGCGTCAACGGCAACGCCGCGCCGGCCTTGACCTCGCCGAGCGAGAAGCTGGTGTGGATGTCCTTGACGTTGGGCAGGTTGAGCAGCGTCTCGGTGGCAAAGCGCGAGAAGGCGTCGAGGTCGGTCGCCATGACCTGCAGCTCGAAGGTGCCGTTGCCGCTGATGTAGTGGCATGCCGTCACTTCCGGCAGACGGCGGATGGCGTCTTCGAGCAGCTTGGCCGCGCCACCGGCGTTGCGTTCGGCATCGACACGCACGAAGGCGAACACGCCCAGACCGATGCGCCGCCGGTCGAGCTCGGCGCGGTAGCCGGTGATGTAGCGGTTCTGTTCGAGCCACTTGACGCGGCGCCAGGTCGGCGCCGCCGACAGGCCGATGCGCGAGGCCAGGTCGGCGTTGGACAGGCGGGCATCGCCTTGCAGCGCGGCGAGGATGGCGACGTCATAGCGGTCGAGGCCATCCGGGTGCAGCTCGTCGTCGGGCGCATCGGTGCGCGTCTTCCCCTGTTTGGCACGTCTGAGCGGCATTGAATCCCGAATGCTGTGTTTCGGGAAACGATCTTGCCCGAAGACAGTCGACGCTGGCAAACAAAGAAAGCACTTCACGGCTTGGGATGCCTAAACTCCCGCGATCGTTTAGGAGCCGCCGCGCA